>NZ_JACHLM010000015.1 GCF_014207965.1 Brevundimonas bullata | reverse complement strand
GCTTCTCTAATCGGGCATAGGGGTCAAGCTGGTTTGTGATCCTTGTCGGCCTGATCGATCACGCGGGTCACGCTTCTCTTCGCAGTCTGGATGGCTCCTTGCGAGCGGAGCCGCTGCACGCATGCATGGGATCAGGGTCTGGAGAGCCTCGCTTTTGGTCGCGCTCGAAGCGCAGCAGACATTTTCGGCTTCATCCATCCCGTCGTCCGCGTGGGACGATCCGGCCAGGATCGGATTGGAGGGGGAGCTGTCAGGTCATGCCGCCGCCTCCGATCCGAGCCGGAACTCAGTGCCGTCGACCCACATACGGTGCAGGACGACAGCGATCTTGCGGGCCACGGCGACGATGGCGCGTCGGCGGCCCTTGGTTTTCATCAACCGCATGCCCCAGGCCTTCAGGCTCGACCACTTAATCGAGCGCATGAGCATGGCGTTGGCGGCAGCGTAGAGGGTGGCGCGCACGTCGGAGTCGCCGGCGTGGGAGATGCGTCCAGGGTTGTCCTTCTCGCCTGACTGGAAGCGTCGCGGCGTCAGGCCGAAGTGCGCGCCGACGGTGCGCGAGCTCTTGAAGCGGGCGGGGTCGTCTACGGCGGCCTTGAAGCTTAGCGCCGTGATCTCGCCGACGCCCGGAATGCCCATGAACCGAACGCAGACCTCGTCTTCGTGGGCCGCCTTCCGCACCCTGCGGTCGAGCTCCATGAAGGTTTCGAACAGCATCTGCCGCGCTTGGAGCATTGGCAGGAGGGCGTGGCTCAGGGCCGGATCACTTTCGATAGAATCGCGCACGGCAACGTCGAAGGCGCCGCGCGACAGGCGCATCGGCAGCTTGACGCCGAAGATCTTCAGCAGGCCGCGGATCTCGTTCTCCAGGTCGATGCACTTGCGCTGCATCACCTTACGGCTGGTCAGCAGGGCCCGCAGATGATGGCTCTCGACGCTCTTCACATGAACCCGGCTGTACCAACCGGAGCGGAGGATCTGGGCGATGCCGCGGGCGTCGTGCTTGTCGGTCTTGTTACGCATGGCGGAGAGGGCTGCAGCAACCTGCCGCGCCTCCATGCACACGACGTCGAAGCCGGCCTCCCGAAGACCATAGGTCAGGTGCTGAGTGAGCGTGCCGGCCTCCAGCCCGACTTGGTGGACCGGTTCGCCGAACTCCTTCAGGCAGCGAACCAGGTCTGGCACATCCGACGGCACTGATCGCTCGAGGCGGACCTTGCCATTGTCATCAATGATGCAGACCGCCACTGAGCGCAGCGACACATCCAACGCAGCGTAGAACATCGTCGTCTCCCTTCATCTCGGACTGAGCCGAGCACTCTATGGGAGCTTGCCCCTTCGCAGGACCGCCCGATTACGCATGCT
>NZ_JACHLM010000014.1:2324-4998 GCF_014207965.1 Brevundimonas bullata | reverse complement strand
TGTATATCGGCAAGTAAAACCGAATGAGTTTTGCTGAGAAACGATCAAGCCGATCGGATTATTAGTACCAGTAAGCTTCACACGTCACCGCGCTTCCACACCTGGCCTATCAACGTGGTAGTCTTCCACGATCCTCAGCGAAGCCTTGTTTTGAGGTTAGTTTCCCGCTTAGATGCTTTCAGCGGTTATCTATTCCATACTTAGCTACCCTGCTGCGCGGCTGGCGCCACGACAGGTCCACCAGAGGTATGTCCATCCCGGTCCTCTCGTACTAGGGACAGATCCTCTCAAGCTTCGAACACCCACGGCAGATAGGGACCAAACTGTCTCACGACGTTCTGAACCCAGCTCACGTACCACTTTAAATGGCGAACAGCCATACCCTTGGGACCTGCTCCAGCCCCAGGATGTGATGAGCCGACATCGAGGTGCCAAACTTTGCCGTCGATATGGACTCTTGGGCAAAATCAGCCTGTTATCCCTAGAGTACCTTTTATCCGTTGAGCGATGGCCCTTCCACTCGGGACCACCGGATCACTATGGCCGACTTTCGTCTCTGCTCGACTTGTCAGTCTCGCAGTCAGGCGGGCTTATGCCATTGCACTCGACGACCGATTTCCGACCGGTCTGAGCCCACCATCGCGCGCCTCCGTTACACTTTAGGAGGCGACCGCCCCAGTCAAACTACCCACCACGCCATGTCCCGGATCCGGATAACGGATCTCGGTTAGACGTCAACGACAGTAAGGGTGGTATTTCAAGGATGGCTCCACCAGAGCTGGCGCCCCGGTTTCATAGCCTCCCACCTATCCTACACATACGGTCGCTAACGCCAAGGCGAAGCTATAGTAAAGGTTCATAGGGTCTTTCCGTCTGACCGCGGGAACCCCGCATCTTCACGGGGAATTCAATTTCACTGAGCCTGTGCTGGAGACAGTGGGGAAGTCGTTACGCCATTCGTGCAGGTCGGAACTTACCCGACAAGGAATTTCGCTACCTTAGGACCGTTATAGTTACGGCCGCCGTTTACCTGGGCTTCAGTTCGGAGCTTTCACTCCTCCCTTTAACCTTCAGGCACCGGGCAGGCGTCAGACCCTATACGTCGCATTGCTGCTTCGCAGAGCCCTGTGTTTTTGCTAAACAGTCGCTACCCCCTGGCTTGTGCCACTCATTCCTGCTTGCGCAGGGTGAGTCACGCTTATTCCGAAGTTACGCGTGCAATTTGCCGAGTTCCTTCAGCACAGTTCTCTCAAGCGCCTTGGTATGCTCTACCTGACCACCTGTGTCGGTTTCGGGTACGGTCTCTGCTGGAGTTATTTCCTGGGACAACGCCCCTGCAAGGACAATCCAATAAGCCCTTACAAGTTATGCCATCCGTCACTTCCAGCTGGTGCAGGAATATTTACCTGCTTCCCATCGACTACGCTTTTCAGCCTCGCCTTAGGGGCCGACTAACCCTGCGCAGATTAGCTTTACGCAGGAACCCTTGGTCTTTCGGCGACAGTGTTTCTCACACTGTTTATCGTTACTCATGTCAGCATTCTCACTTCCGATACCTCCAGCCAACCTCACAGTTGACCTTCACAGGCTTACGGAACGCTCCGCTACCGCTTGCAGTAAACTGCAAACCCATATCTTCGGTGCATGGCTTTAGCCCCGTTACATTTTCCGCGCAGGATCGCTTGATCAGTGAGCTGTTACGCTTTCTTTAAAGGATGGCTGCTTCTAAGCCAACCTCCTGATTGTCAAAGCAATCCCACATCGTTTCCCACTTAGCCATGACTTGGGGACCTTAGATGATGGTTAGGGTTGTTTCCCTTTTCACGACGGACGTTAGCACCCGCCGTGTGTCTGCCCGATAGTTCTCTTGGGTATTCGGAGTTTGGTTAGTATTGGTACCGCTCGCGCAGCCCGCAACCATCCAGTGCTCTACCCCCCAAGGAATTCGTCGGACGCTCTACCTAAATAGATTTCGCGGAGAACCAGCTATGTCTAGGTTTGATTGGCCTTTCACCCCTATCCACAAGTCATCCCAGAATTTTTCAACATTCACGGGTTCGGTCCTCCAGTTAGTGTTACCTAACCTTCAACCTGCTCATGGATAGATCACCTAGTTTCGGGTCGTCATACGTCGAACTTAGCGCCCTATTCAGACTCGCTTTCGCTACGCCTACACCTAACGGCTTAAGCTTGCTCGACACATGAAGTCGCTGACCCATTATACAAAAGGTACGCCGTCACCCCGCTTGGGGGCTCCGACTGCTTGTAGGCTTCCGATTTCAGGATCTGTTTCACTCCCCTTGTCGGGGTGCTTTTCACCTTTCCCTCACGGTACTTGTTCACTATCGGTCGTAGAGGAGTACTTAGGCTTGGAGGGTGGTCCCCCCATGTTCAGACAGGATTTCACGTGTCCCGCCCTACTCGAGTCTCTTGCTGTTTGACGGCTACGGGGCTGTCACCCGCTATGGCCGATCTTTCCAGATCGTTCGCCTTTATGTCACAAGAGCACTGGCCTGGTCCCGGTTCGCTCGCCACTACTACGGGAGTCTCGGTTGATGTCCTTTCCTCCGGTTACTGAGATGTTTCAGTTCACCGGGTTCGCTTAATGAAGCCTATGTATTCAGCTCATTATACCTTTAAACAACCTGCCAATCCTTACCCTCCCGAGGGAAGG
>NZ_JACHLM010000013.1 GCF_014207965.1 Brevundimonas bullata | reverse complement strand
TTGTAAAAGGTCGCCGAGCTGACCCCGTGACGCCGACACACCTCCGCCGTCGTCACACCGGCCTCCTGCTCCCGCAGAATCCCGATGATCTGCTCGTCCGTGAACCTTGATCGCTTCATTCTGTCCGTCCTTCGTTAGGGCGGACTCTAGCTATTCCTGGAGGAGTTTCAGGGGGTCACGTCACCGTCCACGCCGGAGGATCAGAGGCGGGGAAGGATTCGAGCGAGGCTTCGAGGACCGGATCGAAAATCTCCGTGTCGCTGGTAGACGGGTTGGCCGTGCTCTCATGCTGGACGCCTCTTGAGAGGCCGCGATCGGGGCGGAAGGGGGCCCGGAAGGCTCCCGGGGCATCGACGCCCCTGTGCAGCCGGTGGCGCGTCTCACCCGCCCAAGGGTTCGCCATCCGGGCTCCCCCAGCGTCCTCGCGCACGACATAATGCCAGTCCTGCCGCTCTGCGAAGTCCACGGCGCTGTCGCGATCCGGAAACTTCAGCCGAATCGGACGATAGGGATCGCCGCTGGACGTGTATCCCATCAGCGGCTCGATCTGCGGCGGCCGGGACGGCTCGAACTCGAGAACCCAGTAGTTGGGCCGAGGCGCCGATGTCATCGCGGAACGGGCAGGACGGTAGATGATTGCCGTCGGCACGTCCCAGGATGGCTGATCGGTTCCGGGAATTTTCGGCGGGAATGGTGGGCGATTATGGCCGCGCATATCAGTTCTCCCGGGTGTCGGTGGATACGAGAAGGTGACGTTCGAGATCGTCGAGTTTTTCCATTCGCCTCGAATTCAGGCGAACGGCGCGTTCGGTGTTCTGCGAAGGAAAGGCAGCAGCGTGCAGGACGTCCGACCGCATCGCTATCGTGAGATCGGCGACGGCATTCATCACGCCCTCTCCGTCCCCGTCCGAGAGCGTGCCGTCAGCAAAACCGGACTGCAAGCTCTCCAGTACCTGCTCGAAGCTGGACACGACCCCTGCACTCGCGACCACAGCCAGCTTGTGGCTGAGAACACGCAGTTCATCGATCAGCTTCGCATCGTGCCTTGCGGTTTCCACGATCTCTGCGACCTTCTCGATACAGGCCATGTAAATGTCGCATTGCTGCTGGAGGATGATGACCCTTCCTTCCTTGCGAAGCTCGAGATCGGTCTGGCGATTGAGAAGCGCCGCGGTCAGAATGATCGTCACGACAGCGCCGAGGAAGATGAGCGTCATCTCCTGCGCGAAAGGCAGTATGTCTTCGGCAAGATACATCGAACGAAAAACGAAAACGATTCCGATGCCCAAGGCAGCGGCCGCAGCAGCAAATGCCAAGTCAGGCAGGCGGTTCGACATCAGCACCCCGCATTTTCGGTGTCAGTTGGCATGCACGGCTTTGCATCGGCGTCCGGCGCCTCTGCGTCCCGGTGCCGCGGGAAGATTGGCGTCGGACCGCTGCCGAACGGATTGAAGCCGGTACTCAGGCAACGGTCGAAGATCGTTTCGTCCCATCGGGTGAAATCGTGCTCCTCGCCGGCAAGTCGCCCGTCATCCACCACAGGGCACCTCACGCCTTTGCCGATGGGGGAGCGTCATCGAAGGCCGCACCGTCCGAACGATCCGCCTTGCGAAGCCGTAGCCCGAGGAGGATCATCATCACCCCGAAGACCGCGGCGTAGAAGCCGATCAGCCAGCCGAGCGCGAGGAAGCTTTCGACCGGGCGCGTCAGCAGCATCCAGGTCACGACGACACCGAGAACGACCGAGAGAAGGCCGCTCAGGATCAGCCAGATTTCGCCGTTGATTTCCTTGCGCAGGCGAATCGCTGCCACGATTTCCAGGACGCCGGAGAACACGGACCAGAATGCGATGCTGGCCCAGAGGAATGTCGCAAGCACGAGCGTCGCGACAAAGGGCGAGACAACCACGACGACGCCGGTGGCGATCCCCAGGAGGCCGCTGAACATCAGCCAGCCCCAGCGTTTGCCCTTGCGGATGTTACGTATCGCGGCGACGAGGCCGAACACGCCGTCGGCAAAGGCGAACGCGCCGAAGACCAGCGTGAGCGCCAGAAGCGATTCCGCAGGCATGACGAAGGCCAGCACCGCGATGATCAATGCGAGCACGCCGCGCAACACGAATGCCCACCAATTCCGGGACAGGCTGCACAGCATGTCTGGCATCTTGTCGGTCGGGTTTTCATAGGCTGTTCTCATTGGTCCATCTCCTGTTCCTGTTTCAACTCAGTTTTCTGCGTTTGTCTCCGCGCCGGCGAGCGCGGCAGCCACGCGGCGCCGGTACTCGACTGGCTGGGGCAGGCGCTGCGTCAGGGCAATTTCCCGTTCGATGGGCGCGCGCCCCGATGCCTCGCTGATCAACCCCGCTTCGACAAGCTTTCTGCGCAGTGTCTCGCCCGCCTTCTCGGCGATTTCTTCGACCTCTGCTTCGGAAAGGCCGAGGAGGTCCGCCGTCTCCGCAAGCGTGGCGTCGTCTAGGTGGAGCCGATAGAGAACGCGGCGTTCGACCGACGGAAGATCGGCGATTGCCCGGTGCAGCGTCACGGCTCATTTCGGTCTCAGGATCCGTGCCGCCGTCGTCGGCGACGAGTTCCTCGAGCAGCAGCACGTCGTCGGGCTGGTAGAACTCGAACATCTCCTCATCAGACTCGGTAGGCTCCCCGGCAGGCGCCTCGGGCGCTACGTAGATCGAGGCGGCATCCTCGGGCACCGCGCGGCGCGCAGCCTGCGCCTCGGCCTCGACGGTCTCGAAGGCCAGCTGCGTCAGCCAGTCCCGGACGGAGAATTCGGTCGGCCGCCGCTCGAAGCGGTTGAGCCCGTTGAGGATCGTCGCATCGACGATATCGCCAACGCTCAGGTAGCCAGCCGGCACAGACCCGCTACACTCGAGATAGGTCAACTCGCGCCTGACGGTATCGTAGACCGTATCGAGATGATCCTCGATCAGGTCGAAGAAGAGTTGGCGCCGGTCCGCTTCCGCCGCATCCCGCGCGGACGGCAGCGGGGCGCCGATCCGGCGCCGGCGGGCGGGACGCTTGTATTCAGGCTCGTGCTTGAGGCGCGCCACATGCCGGTCAACCCGCTGGCGCAGGTCGGCAAAGGCCTTGCGCAGGACAGGCTCGATCTTGAACCCCTCTTCCTGTGCCGCGATCACGCCCGAGGGCAGTTGCAGGCGCAGGCTGACCTCGATGCGCGTCTTGCCGCTCGTCTGGGTGGCGACGACTTCGAGCCGGACGAGATCCTCGCGGAAGCGTACAAGATGCGGTTCAAGTTGCCGCACCTCTTCCTCGATGACCTCAGGCGCGCACTGTTGGCCGTGCCGGTCGAGATTGCGAAATGCTCTGATGACTTCCATGCCGTATGACCTTGCTTGTCGCTTTTTTGACGAAATGAGCCGGCGCGACCGTCATCGCGCCGGCCAGTCCTTCACGACGTCATCCGGTAGACTTATCGCCCTTGGACTGCTCCTTATCATTGGCGTCGACTGGGACATCGGGCGTCGGAGCGTCCGCCTTGTTTTCGGCAACTGCGCTGGACTCGCCGATCCCGGCTTGGGCCGGATCGTCCGGGCTGTCTTCACCGGTGTCCCTTGCGATCTTTTCGAACACGACCTTCTGTTCGTCCGCTGACCAGGCGACGCGGACCTTGTCGCCATCCTCGATCCGCCCCGAGAGCAATTCGCGAGCCAACTCGGTCTCCAGCTCCGACCGGATCAGCCGGCGTAGCTCGCGGGCACCGAATTCGGGACGGAAGCCGACCGCGCCGAAGTGATCCACGACGCTCACATCGAGTTCGAGTTCGACGCCCTGGGTAAGGGCGGTCCGCTTCACCCGGTTGAGCTGCAACTCGACGATCTGGCGGATCTCCGACTGATTCAGCGAATGGAAGACGATGATCTCGTCGATCCGGTTGATGAACTCTGGCCGGAAATGACCGCGCAACACCTCCATCAGTTCGGATTTCTGCTTGGCCTCGTCGAACTCCCTGCTGCCGCGTTTCGTGAGGTTGCGCTGGATGATGTCCGAACCGAGGTTCGAGGTGGCGATGATGATGGTGTTAGTGAAGTCCACCACGCGGCCCTTGCCATCTGTCAGGCGGCCATCGTCGAACACCTGAAGCAGGATGTTGTAGACATCGGGATGCGCCTTTTCGATCTCGTCGAGGAGCACGACCGAGTAGGGCCGACGGCGCACCTTCTCCGTCAGCTGCCCGCCTTCGTCGTACCCGACGTAGCCCGGAGGTGCGCCAACCAGCCGGGCAACCGAGTGGCGCTCGCCATACTCCGACATGTCGATACGGATCAGCGCATCCTGGTCGCCGAAGATCACCTCCGCGAGCGTCTTGGCCAGTTCCGTCTTGCCAACCCCGGTCGGCCCGAGGAACAGGAAGGTCGCGGTCGGACCGGAACCTTCGCGCAGACCCGCACGCGCCAGGCGCACCGCATCGGCCACGGCGCGGATCGCTTCTTCCTGGCCGATGACGCGCTCGTGCAGCTTCTCCTCGAGCTTGAGGAGCTTGTCCTTCTCCTCGGTGGTCAGGTCCGTGACCGGAACGCCGGTGATCTTGGAGACGATCTGCGCGACGTGATCGGCGCGCACCTCGGCGGTCGCCGAAGCCTGATCGCGCTTCCAGATCTCCAGAAGCTCGTCCAGCTCCTTCTGCTTCTGCTCCAGCTCCTTCTTCAGTTCCGCTGCCCGGTCGAATTGCTTGCGGGCTGCGGCATAGTCCTGCTCGCGCCTGATCTGCGCGGCTTCGGCCTCCAGCTCCTGGACGTCCACGGGGCGCGCTGTGGCGCTGATCTTCACCCGTGCGGCTGCCTGATCGATCAGGTCGATCGCCTTGTCGGGCATGAAGCGGCCAGTGATGTAGCGATCAGAAAGCTCGGCCGCCGCGACGATGGCCTCGTCGGTGATCGTCACCTTGTGGTGCGCCTCCAGCGTGTCGCGCAGGCCGCGCAGGATCATGATGACCTGAGCTATCGTGGGTTCCTCGACATAAACCGGTTGGAACCGTCGCTCGAGCGCCGCGTCCTTCTCGATGTACTTCTGGTACTCGTTGAGCGTCGTCGCACCGATCAGGTTCAGCTCCCCCCGCGCCAGCGCCGGCTTGAAGGTGTTGGCGATGTCGAGACCACCTTCGCCGCCGCCCTGGCCGGCGCCGACGATGGTGTGGATCTCGTCGATGAACAGGACCAGGCTGTCCTTCTCCTCGGTGATCTCCTTGAGGATCTTCTGCACTCGCTCCTCGAACTCGCCGCGATACTTCGACCCGGCCACCATCGAGTTGATGTTGAGCTCGACCAGCCGCTTGTCGCGCAGCGCCTCGGGCACTTCGCCCGCGACGATCCGTTGTGCAAGTCCCTCGACGATGGCGGTCTTGCCCACGCCGGGCTCGCCGATCAGCACCGGGTTGTTCTTTTTCCGGCGGGCCAGCACTTCGATCGTCGTCTCGATCTCGCGGGCGCGGCCGATGACGGGATCGAGCTTGCCCTCGCGGGCGAGCTTCGTCAGGTCACGGCTGAACTGGTCGAGATCGGGGGTGTTCGACGGAGTCTCGACGCGGCCTTCCTCGGCTCCCTTGCCGACCACCTTCGTCACCTGCTGACGCAGCGCCTGCGGCGTCAACCCCAGCTTGCGCAGCATCGCGGCCGCGAGGCCTTCGCCCTCTTCGGCGAGCCCGATCAGCAGATGTTCCGGCCCGACATAGGAATGGCCAAGCTCGTTCGAGGCGATGAAGGCCCGGTTCAGCGCGTCCTTGAGACGCGGGCTGACACCGATTTCGCCTTCCGTCTTGGCGTCTCCACGCTTCGCTTCCTTCTCGATCTGGCGGCGCAGATCGTCCACATCGACCTTGAACTCTTCCAGGATCGTCTTGACGACGTCAGACGAGGTCAATGCCAGAAGCATGCGTAATCGGGCGGTCCTGCGAAGGGGCAAGCTCCCATAGAGTGCTCGGCTCAGTCCGAGATGAAGGGAGACGACGATGTTCTACGCTGC
>NZ_JACHLM010000012.1 GCF_014207965.1 Brevundimonas bullata | reverse complement strand
GCCATCCAGACTGCGAAGAGAAGCGTGACCCGCGTGATCGATCAGGCCGACAAGGATCACAAACCAGCTTGACCCCTATGCCCGATTAGAGAAGCAGATGTTCGGTATCGACCTCGCTGCGCCCGAATTCCCCGGCCTTCTGTGCTGCATCCTGCAGCAGCTTGTTACCCTGTTCGCTCAGCCGGTCGGCGATGGTGCGTCCGCCGCCGCGCCGCGATCCACGCCGCGGCGCGCCCTCGCCGAAAGTGGCGTCGACGACAGCGTCATCGCCATCACCCATAGAGCCGAGCGTGCCGCCTCGCAGCGGACTGTCACCAAAGAGGCTGCCGAAACCGCTCTCGCCGAAGAATTCGTCAAGAAGGGAACGCCGTCCGAACAGGGACTCCAGTGGCGAGGCGCTGCGCCCCGACCGGCGCGCCATTTCGCTGTAATGCTGGTCGCAAAGCTCCATGTTCTGAACCCTGCCGTTCACCGAGGCGCGCACACGCGCCGTCGCCGGGCGACCGCAAATATCGCAAGCTCCGTTTGCCATTCGTCTTCTCCGTTTTCATTATCCAGTCAGGGTTGTTCGCCGATCATCTGCGCCAGTGACAGTGTCACGCAGCGACCTGTCTCTCGTTGCAGGAGATCCTGCGCCGATTGCTCGAGAAGATCCAGATTGGTTTCAAGAAAGGTGAGGGTGCGCTTAAACACGCCATCCACGATGTCGCGCACCTTCGCGTCCATCCGCTCAGCAGTGGCGTCGCTGTAGCGGCGGTTAGCCAGGAACACTGGTCGCCGGTGCCGAGAAAGCCGGGCCGATCGGTGTCGTAGCTGACATGCCCGAGGTCTTCGTCCATCCCGTACCGCGCGACCATGGCGCGGGCGATGTCGGTCGCCTTGACCAGATCGTCCGCCGCCCCGGTCGAGACATGATCGTAGATGATCTTCTCTGCTGCGCGCCCGCCAAGCAGGACTGCGATCTTGGTTTCGAGTTCCTCCCGCGTCATCAGGAAGCGGTCCTCGGTCGGCGCTGGATGGTGTAGCCGAGCGCGCCAATCCCGCGCGGTATGATCGAGACTTGTGCACCGGGTCCACCCCCGGCAGAGCCATCGCCACCAGCGCGTGCCCCATCTCGTGGTGCGCCACGATCTCGCGTTCGCGCGGATTGAGCACGCGGTTCTTCTTTTCCAACCCGGCGATGATGCGTTCCACCGCATTGTTGAAGTCGTCCATCGTCACCGCATCAGCCTTGCGGCGCGTGGCGAGCAATGCTGCCTCGTTGACGAGATTGGCAAGATCCGCGCCGGAAGAGCCGGGA
The DNA here is from genome assembly GCF_014207965.1 of Brevundimonas bullata. GTDB lineage: Bacteria > Pseudomonadota > Alphaproteobacteria > Caulobacterales > Caulobacteraceae > Brevundimonas > Brevundimonas bullata_A. The sequence goes on along the minus strand of NZ_JACHLM010000012.1, from coordinate 15,512 downwards.
GTAAGAGCTGCGACCTTCTCGGCATCGACGTCTGGGGCGAGCGTCACTTTCTTCATGTGCACGTTCAAGATCTGCACACGCCCCGTCTTGTCGGGCCGGTCCACCAGGACCTGACGGTCGAAGCGTCCCGCACGCAGCAGCGCGGGGTCGAGAATCTCGGGTCGGTTGGTGGCGGCCAGGAGCACGATGCCCACTGAAGGGTCGAAGCCGTCGAGCTCGGTCAGAAGCTGGTTCAGCGTCTGCTCACGCTCATCATGGCCACCGGCGATCTGGCCGGAGGAGCGCGCCCTCCCAAGAGCGTCGAGTTCGTCGATGAAGATGATTGCCGGGGCCGATTTCCGGGCCTGCTCGAACAGGTCGCGCACCCGTGCGGCACCGACGCCCACGAACATCTCGACGAACTCTGATCCCGAGATCGAAAAGAAGGTCACGCCGGCCTCGCCTGCCACCGCGCGCGCCAGAAGCGTCTTGCCGGTGCCCGGCGGCCCGACGAGCAATATGCCTTTGGGGATATGAAGCCGCCAAAACCCTGCTTGTCGGCGAACTTGCGGAACAGCAGCATCCAGATTCCGAAGAAGACAAGCGCTGGCGCCACCCAGGAAATCAGTGTGCCGAAAAAAGTATTCTGAGGAACGCCCGTGATCTCGACGCCGGAGCGGTCGATCCGCTGCAGGATCCCGGGATCCACGACCGTCGTCACGAACTGGCTCTTGCCGTCGACGAGTTCGGTGAAGGCGCCGGTGATGGTGTCTGACCCGACCGCGACCGACGCGACCCTGCCGTCCTCGAGATAGGTTTCGAATTGGCTGTAGCTGATGGGAGCCACGGATTGCCAGCCGGCGATCAGATCCTGGATGAAGATCACGGCTATGAAAGCATCACCCAGTACCAGATGCTGTATTCGGTCTTCTTTTCCAAACGGTTTTTCCTTTTCCCTAGCGCCCGAGCCGCGCCCTGATCCGCTCGAGCAGCGCCAGCAGAATGCGCCTCTCGTCCGCCGACAGATCCTGCAGGATCTCATCTTCGAGCGCCGATTGCCGCGGCTCGAGCTCCTCCAGCATCGCCCTGGCCTTTGGCGTTGCCGTGACGATCTGCGCCCGTCGGTCGTCGGGTGACGCCCACCGCTCTACCCAACCGCCCCGTACCATGCGATCGACGAGCTGGCCCGCAGTGGCCCGGCCCACCTCCAGCCGCCCGGCCAGATCGCCGATGGTCAGCCCGGGCGAATCCTCGACATGTGCCGCCCCCATCCAGGACAGGCGGGTCAGGCCGCTGTCGCCAATCTCGTTGTCAATCCGCTGCTGGATGAGCTGCGCGACCCGGTGGATCGTCGTCCCGATCAGGGCGAGATCAGAAGTGATCAAGGGTATCTTTCCTCCGTCTGCATGAGAAACAGGATAGACTGCCGTCCACCCAAAGTGCAATGCAAGCACCATATATGCTTGCATAATAAATGGGCCCGCCTATCTTAATGGGCGGTCTCCGAACCGACATCCAGCCGGCACCGTTGCCCGGTCGGACCATGCCGCCGGTTCGGGGGCATCGATCAGCAACAGGAGGCCAGCAATGCTCTATCCGACATATCTGTGCCGCAGCGATCCCTTCGCGCTGATGCCCCCAATGATGCGCGATCTCGACCGCGGCTTCTGGCCCCCGTCCCGCGCGGCGTTCCCGGCGGTGAATGTGTGGCAAGGCTCCGAGGCCGTCGCCGTCACTGGTGAACTTCCCGGCATCGAACCGGGCGACATTGAAATTTCGGCCAAGGACAACGTCCTGACGCTGTCGGGCGAACGCAAGCTGCCCGAGGTTCCCGAAGGTGCGCGCTGGCACCGCAACGAACGCGGTTATGGCAAGTTTTCCCGCGCTATCCGCCTGCCATTCACGGCTTCGGATGACAAGGTGGAGGCGAAGATGACGAAAGGCGTATTGCGGATCGCCATCTCCCGTCCCGAGGCAGAAAAGCCAAAGAAAATCGAGATCAAGGCAGCCTGATAGGAGCTGGAACGATGAGCACCGACATCACGCAAGCCACCGAAAAGACGCCGACCGACGCGCCCGAGACCGCCGGCGGCGGCGGCGGCGGCGGCGGCATCTACCGCCCGCTGACCGATATTGTCGAGACCGATCAGGGTGTCTCCATGATGCTCGAAATGCCTGGGGTCGCCGCCGATGCGGTCGAAATCACACTCGAAAACCGCGTGCTGACGATTCGCGGCAAGGTTGAGCCGATGCGGCCAGAAAACCTGGAACTTGCCTATGCCGAATATGGCGAGGGTGATTTCGAGAGGGCTTCACGCTTTCCGAGGATTTCGACCCCGACAGGATCGAGGCCGAGATGCGCGGAGGCGTCCTCACTTTGACGCTCCCCCGAGCCCCTGAAGCGCAGCCAAAAAGGACCGCCGTCAAAGGCGCCTGAAAATCGAAGGAGACACCATCATGCAGATCAAGGACCTGATCCCCTGGGCGCGCAAGGACGGCGCGCCAGACGCCAAGAGCAGCGAAGACAACCCGATCGCGACGCTCCAGCGCGAAATGAACCATGTGTTCGAGAACTTCTGGAACCGGGTCGGTCAGTTCGAATGGCCCTGGGGCAGCGGCGAAGCCAAATCTGACATGGTTGAGACCGACAAGGCGATCGAAGTGTCGATCGAGCTGCCCGGCATGGAGATGAAGGACCTCGAGGTGACGGTCAACGATGACATGTTGACTGTGAAGGGGGAGAAGAAGATCGAGCGCCAAGAGGAGAAGAAGGGATACTATCTCTCCGAGCGCAGCTACGGCGCGATCTACCGGACAATTCCGCTCCCCCCCGGTGTGGATGGCGAAAAGGCGCAAGCATCGTTCAAGAACGGGGTTCTGACGATCAAGCTGCCCCAGACTCCCGAGGCGCAGGCCAAGGTCAAGCGCATCGAGGTCAAGAACGGCTGATTTGCCACATGGGGGTCGCCGGTTTGCGGCGTCCCCTCCGCTCCGTGCGATATCGCACCGTCTGGCAAAGCCCCGGGGAGCCTGTCTCTCCGGGGCGGCTTTCGAGAGGCAATCATGAAAGACTCGCAACGATCCGGGCTGACCCGTGAACAATGGTCGGCGATGACGCTCTACGAGAAGTTCGAGCAAGTTGTCATCTTCGTCCTCAGCGTCATCATTGCGGCGATCATCGTGGCGTCGGTCTGGGCGCTGATGCTCGAAGTCGTGAACCGCTTGCTTCTGGGGGCATTCGACACGCTCGACTACGCCACTTTCCAAGTGGTGTTCGGCATGATCTTCACCGTGGTGATCGCGCTCGAGTTCAAGCGCTCCCTTCTTGTTGCGACCGAGCGCAGCTTGGGGATCCTCCAAGTCCGCACGATCGTGCTGATCGCGCTCCTCGCCATCGCGCGCAAATTCATCATCCTGGACCTCAGCGAGACGGAATCATCCAAGATTGCAGCACTCGCGGGCGCGGCGCTTGCGCTCGGCGCTGTCCACTGGCTGGTGCGCGATCAGGACCGACGCGAACTCGGAGGCCACGAGACGCGCTGACCAATACCTCCGCCAGCCACCGCCTGCTCAATTTCGTGCAATCGGCGCTGCTGCTCGGGCTCATCAGGTCATTCACTACTGACCCGCCGATCCGAAGCGGCGCGAGGCGCTCGGATCGACAACTCGGCCGTCATCATGGCCCGACCCCGGCCATGATGAAGCGCGCTCTGGCAAATGGGCAACGCGTCGCGATGCGGTAACAAGCGCCGAAGTGCGGTCGTTACATGCCGATAGCGGCACGGACCAGGGCCGCCTGGCCCAGGCGCTTACCAGCGGAGTGTGTCTGGCCTCGTCGCGCGACCCAACGGGAAAATGGTTTTGGTCTAATGCTGGAAAAATATTTCAAAGGTACCGAACATCGGGCCAGCCTGGCCGTTGGATGTAGTGAGTCGGAAATGCATTCATCTGTTACCCGACTGTGATGAACCACGGGCCGCACGGGCGTATAGGGCAGGAAGACTGAATTGAAGAGCAGGGATCTTCACGCGACGACGCCGGCCACCGATCATGGGCATACGGGGCCGCCCGCTTGCGTGCAGGTTCGCGGCGCGCGCCAGAATAACCTCAAAAATGTTGACGTCGATGTACCTCGCGACGCCTTCGTGGTGTTCACTGGCATATCGGGCTCGGGCAAGTCATCGCTCGCGTTCGGCACCCTTTATGCCGAAGCCCAGCGGCGTTATCTGGAATCGGTTGCGCCCTATGCCCGTCGCCTGATCGACCAGGCCGGCGTGCCGGAGGTCGACGCGATCGACGGCTTGCCGCCTGCAGTCGCGTTGCAGCAGCAGCGCGGCTCGGCCAACGCGCGATCCTCGGTCGGCAGCGTGACGACGCTCTCCAGCCTGGTGCGGATGCTCTATTCGCGCGTCGGCGAATATCCGCGCCATCAACCCATGCTCTATGCGGAGGATTTCTCCCCCAACACGGTCGCGGGAGCCTGCGCGACCTGCCACGGCATCGGCCGCGTATATGACGCGACCGAAGAGACGATGGTTCCTGACGACAGCCTCACCATTCGCGATCGAGCGATCGCCGCCTGGCCGGCCGCCTGGCATGGCCAGAACCTGCGCGATATCCTCGTTTCGCTCGGCTATGACGTCGATACGCCGTGGCGCGACCTGCGGAAAAAGGATCGCGACTGGATCCTCTTCACTGAAGAGGCGCCAACGGTGCCGGTCTATGCGGGCCTGACGCCCGAACAGACCCGGACGGCGCTCAAACGCCGCATGGAGCCGAGCTACCAGGGCACCTTCACCGGCGCGCGCCGCTATGTGCTGGAAACCTTCGCCAACACTAAAAGCGCGCTGATGAAGAAGCGCGTCTCGCAATATATCATCGGCCGCGATTGCCCGACCTGCGACGGCAAGCGCCTGAAGCGCGAAGCCCTGTCGGTCAAATTCGCCGGCCTCGACATTGCCGAGTTCGGCGACCTGACGGTGCTCAAGCTGAAGGACTTGCTGATGCCCGTCGCGCATGGCGCGTATGGGGCGGTCTCCGCCCCCTCAAAGGGCCATGTTCTGGAAAAAGCGGCCCGCGATGCAGCGGTCGAACAACGGGTTGCGGCGGGCGGCTCTGCGCACAAGAGCGCGCCCGACGTACGCCGCACGCCCAATCTCTCCGAAGAGAAGCGGATCGCCGCCCAACGCCTTGCCTGCGAATTGATCGAGCGGCTAGAGCCGCTGATCGATCTTGGCCTTGGCTACATTTCGCTCGACCGCAGCACGCCGACGCTCTCCTCCGGAGAGATGCAGCGCTTGCGGCTTGCCACGCAATTGTCGTCACAGCTTTTCGGCGTGGTCTATGTGCTTGACGAGCCTTCGGCAGGGTTGCACCCGGCAGATGGCGAAGCCTTGCTCACCATTCTCGAGCGTCTCAAGGCGGCGGGCAACTCCCTGTTCGTCGTCGAACATGATCTCGACGTGATCCGCCGCGCGGAATGGCTCGTCGATGTCGGGCCAGGAGCCGGGGAAAAGGGCGGTGAAGTCCTCTACAGCGGGCCGATAGAGGGGCTTGCCGACGTCGAGACTTCGATCACCCGCCGCTACCTGTTCGCAGAGCCGCTCCGCAGTGAGCGCACACCGCGCGATCCCAAGGCATGGCTACGCCTGGAAGGGATCAGGCGGAACAATCTCCATGGTCTCGACGTCGAGTTTCCCATCGGCTGCTTCACCGCTGTCACCGGCGTTTCGGGATCGGGCAAATCCAGTCTTGTCAGTCAGGCGCTGCCCGAGCTCGTCACGGAACACCTCGGCGGCTCCCCCGTGGCCGAGGAGGAGGATATCGATCCGCTGCTCGGTGTTGCACAGAACGACACTGAAGGACGCATTGTCGCAGGCATGGAGCATGTTCGCAGGCTGGTGCGGGTCGATCAGAAACCGATCGGCCGCACGCCGCGCTCGAACCTATCCACCTACAGCGGCATGTTCGACCATGTGCGACGGATCTTCGCTGATACGCCGCTCGCCCGCCGGCGGCACTACAGCCCCGGAAGGTTCTCGTTCAACGTCGCGCAAGGCCGCTGCCCTGTGTGCGAGGGCGAGGGATACGTCATGGTGGAGCTGCTGTTCCTGCCGAGCGTTTTTGCCCCCTGCTCGACCTGTCATGGCTCTCGCTACAACCCGCAAACGCTCGAAGTCGAATGGAACGGGCGCAATATCGCCCAGGTGCTCGAACTGACGGTCGACGATGCGTGCGATTTCTTCGCTGGCGAGGCATCTGTGATGCGCTCCCTCGACGTGTTGCGGGAGATCGGTCTTGGCTATCTGAGACTCGGTCAGCCGGCGACCGAGCTGTCTGGCGGGGAGGCGCAGCGCATCAAGCTGGCGACTGAACTGCAACGCGCTCAACGCGGCAACACGATCTACATCCTCGACGAGCCAACTTCGGGGCTTCACCCCTCCGATGGCGACCGGCTCATGCAACACCTGCAGGGCCTCGTAGACGCCGGCAATACCGTCGTAGTCGTAGAACATGACATGCGCGCCATCACACAGGCGGACTGGATCATCGATCTGGGACCGGGGGCCGGGGAAGATGGTGGCCGTATCGTTGCCAGCGGCGTCCCTGGCGTCGTTGCGGAAGCGGAAGGCAGTCTCACCGCCCCCTATCTCAAGGCGGCGCTGTAGTCGTAAATCTGGCCGAATGCACGTTCGATCAGGTGCATCTCAACCACACGTTGGAATGGGTCGAATCTGGAAGCGGGAGCCGGCGATGTGTCACCGCGGTTGACGCGGCTTAGGGTTTGAGTGCCCGTCAGGTGCGCCGTGTTCGTGTGATACGCGGCGTGGCGGACGGCCATCGCTGGCCATCCGCCACGCTTGCTTTGTGCGGACCTTCTCCAAGGAGAGGGCCCTCACATGGTTCGTCGAAACGCCCCGTCTTAATTCCCTGCTGCGAGCGCCGCGCCCACACCTTCTGCGATCTCCTCAACGAGTTTGGCACAGAAGGCGGGCAAATCATTGGGATCGCGGCTGGTAACAAGGCCGTTGTCGACCACGACTTCCTCATTGGTCCATGCACCGCCGGCGTTCTCGATATCGACCTTCAGCGTCGGGTAGGACGTCAAGGTGCGACCCTTAAGCACGCCCGCCTCGATCAATGTCCAGGGTGCATGGCATATAGCCGCAACAGGTTTTTTCTGATCGAAGAAAGCCCGGATGAAACCAATTGCCTCGACGCTGCCGCGCAGCTTGTCGGCGCCGACAGTCCCTCCGGGCACAACAAGTCCGTCGAAATCGTCGGCTTTGACCTCGGAAAACGTCTTGTCGATAGTATAGCTGCCGCCCTCGTCAAGATCGCTATTGACTGTGCGAGCCTTGCCCGGCTCAAAACTGACCACGGTCACTTTGCCACCAGCGTCCTCGACAGCTTGCTTGGGCTTCGAGAATTCTGATTCTTCCGTCCCGCGGGGTGCGATCAGAATGGCAACTGATTTGCCTTCCAAAGTCATAATTTATTTCCTATTCCGTCGAAAACTAAGGTCAGGCGCCCGGCTTGAGCACGACCTTCGTCCAACCAGCATCGCGCTCGTCGAAATGCTTGTAGGCGTCTGGCGCCTGATCAAGCGGCAGTCGGTGCGAGATGATTTGGGCAGGATTGGCCCGGTCTTGCTCGATAAGCTTCATCAGTCGCCGGTTGTAGTGCTTTACATTGCACTGGCCGGTGCCGATCTTCTGGCCCTTGAACCAGAAGCTGCCGAAGTCGAACGCCATCTTGCCTTCCTTCTGGAGATCGTCGGGCGCGTTCGGGTCTTCCGGGATGAACACGCCGACGACGCCGATTCCACCGGTGGCCTTCGTGCTTTTGACGAGGCAGTTCATCGTGTAATTGCTGCGCTCCTTGCCGTGGCGATCGCAACACTGATACCCGACCGCCTCGACCCCCCGGTCGGTCCCGAGGCCGCCGGTCGCGTCAAGGATCTGCTGGGCGGGATCGCCCTTACGCATGTCGATCGGAATAGCGCCCATCGCCTCGGCCAGTTTCAGGCGGTCATCGTGAGAATCGACCACGAAAATCTGAGCGGCACCGCGGATTTCGGCTGAGTGCGCGGCCATTAAACCGACCGGACCGGCGCCGTAGATCGCGATGCTTTCGCCAGGCAGGAACCCTGACAGTTCGACGCCATGCCAACCCGTCGGGAAGATGTCGGAGAGCATGACATAGTCATCCTCCTTCTCCTCAGCGTCCTCAGGCAGTTTCAGGCAATTGAAGTCCGCATAAGGAACGCGCATGAACTCGGCCTGACCACCTTGCCACGGACCCATCTCGGCAAAGCCATACGCTGCGCCGGCGGTTCCAGGGTTGGTCGTGAGACAAAAACCCGTCAAACCGCGTTCGCAATTTTCGCAGAAACCGCAACCGACGTTGAACGGCATGCACACGCGATCGCCCTTCTTGATACGATCTACGGCAGCGCCGACTTCGACGACCTCGCCAAGGTTTTCGTGACCGAAGACCTTGCCCTTCTCAAAGCTGGTGCGGCCCTCATACATGTGAAGGTCCGACCCGCAGATATTGGTCGTGGTCAGCCGGATGATAACATCGGTATGCTTTTCGATCTTGGGATCATCGATGGTGTTGACAGAAACATCTTTGGGCCCGTTGTACACGACAGCTTTCACGGATCTTTCCTTTCACAGCTCTTCTCAACGCGTCATCAAATCGAGAGCTTGGTGATGATCCGGTCCATCGCAACGGCGGACGACATCGCCCCCTTCCAAGTGATCTCAGTTTCCTGAACCTTCTGTTACCTGAGAGGTTCCTTCCCGTAGGGCCGTCCTGGGATCGATTCACGGCGGTTTTCTGAATGACTGGGCTAGAACGGCCGAATAACGCGCCGAATTGATGTGCTTAAGAATCTCCCGCGAACCAATGGTGCCCTTACGTCGGGACACATCAACGGCACCTTCTCAGTAAATTCAGAAGTGTGATAAGCGCAAAAGACAAGGCCATCCACTTTCGCGGATGACCTGTCGTATTCATTTATTCATTTCCCGATCCGACCGGGCCATCCATTCCGGATGGAGACACGAGCCTTACCCTGCAGTCAGACGGCAGCTTAGGGTGCCGACCGCTCCGCTATTTCGCGGCCAGCAGGGTGAACTTGTGAATCTGCGGCGGTTCAGAAAACAGTTCTTCTGCCTTGTCCATCAGTGCGGCGGCAACCTTGCCGTCAAGATGGGCCTGCCGATCCTCCTCTGTGTCGAACGTATCGAAGATCGCGTACGCACCGGGACCTTCCTCGATCGCATACCAGGTCAGAGTGCCCGCCTCAGCTTGAACGAGCGGCAATGCCGAGGTCAGGAAATTGGCGACATCGCGCTCTTTTCCGGGCTTGGCCTTCAGTGGTACATACAGGGCAAGTTTGGACATAAATGACTCCTCAAGTGAAACGGACAGATATTATTCGGCAAAGTAACGGACGAGCGGGCCGGTACGTTCCCCATGAGGCGGAGCACACGCGGCCCCGCCTCCTCGTCGAAATCAGAACTGCTGTGCGGTCGGCCGGATGACGATCGCGTTGACGTCGACGTCATCAGGTTGTTCGACAGCGAACGCGATAGCACGCGCCACCGATGCCGCCGGGATGGCCTGCTTGTAGAAGTCCAGCACCGTCTCGGCGGCCGCGCCAGAGGTCGTGAACTTCAGATCGCTTTCGACAGCTCCAGGCTCGATTGACGTGACCCGGACCTTTTCCCCCACCTCGTGGCGCAAGCCCTCGCTGATCGCGCTGACGGCGAACTTGGTGCCGGAGTAGACCGTGCCGCCCGGTGCGAAGACCTTGATGCCCGCAACCGAGCTCAAGTTGATGATGTGACCGCTGCCCTGCTCGAGAAAACCGGGAAGGGCCGCCGCGATGCCGTAGAGCGTACCCTTCAGATTGACGTCGATCATCTGGTCCCACTCGTCGGTGTTGACCTCGGCCATCGGACGGATCGGCATCAGCCCGGCGTTGTTGATCAGCACGTCGAGGCGGCCGAAGTCGGCAATGATTGCGGCGACGACGGACTGGACCGCTGATTTGTCGGTCACATCCAGCGCGTAGCTACGTGCCGTGCCGCCAGTTGCGGCGATGTCCGCGACGACCTCGTCGAGCCTGTCCTTGCGCCGCGCGGCGATGGCCACCTTGGCGCCGCGTTCCGCGAGAAGACGCGCGGTTTCCGCGCCGATGCCGGTGCTGCCGCCGGTAATGAGAACGATCTTGCCTTCGATACCCTTTGTCATGATTATATTCCTTCAAGTCAGTTGTTGATTTTTCGCCGGATCGCGGCCCCGCGGGAGCCCGCCCGGCCTGATGGGGTCACCGCGAGCGCAACAGGACGGGAGCGGCGCCCACCTTGATGCGGAGCAGCTCGTAGGGCTTGCGGCGCAGGTCTCGGCCGCCGTGGAAGCCGGGCTGGCGGTGGAGCTGGTTGGCGGTGAAGTAGAGATATCCGTCGGTGCCGATCGACAGCGTGTCGGGCCAGCTGATGCGCGGGTTGCTGACCACCGTCGTCCAGCGGCCCTGGTCGAGCACGCGGATTGCGTTGTTCTCGTAATCGCCGGCGAACACGCGGCCCTTGTCGTCTTCGGCTATCCCGTCCGAGGCGCCTTTGCGCCCCAGGCTGCGGATTGCGCGGCCCAGCTCCTCCTCGGACACCGCGGGATCGCGCAACAACGCCGTGGGCACCGCGTGAAGCGTGCGGCCCGACAGCGGACCATAATACAGCAGGCTGCCGTCGGCGCTGAGCGCAATCGCGTCGCTCGCGATTGCTACCGGCGTCGCGGGTCCATCGGCGGGACGGTTCATGAGCACCGCGCCGTCGACGACCGGGGTGAAGCCGGGCTCGGGGTTGGTCGTCGCATGGTTCGACAGGCGCCGGATTGCACGCCCGCTGGCGATATCGACGACGATGATGCCGCCGACACCGGCGTTGCTGCTGTCGGTGATGTAGGCGACGCCCTCGGCGCCCTGACGCAGATCGAAGCGCACGTCGTTGAGGTAGGTCGTGGGCAGCACCACGCTGGGCGGCAGGACGATCGTCTTCACCACCCGGTCGGTCGCAAGGTCGATTGCCACCAGCTTTGCACCGCCGGCCTGCGGTTGAGAGAATTTGGGCGCCGCCGTGTCGAGCACCCACAGGCGATTGGCGCCGTCTGCCACCACGCTCTGCACCGAGATGAAATGCCCCGCCGGGTCGGCCGGATCGGGCCGGTTGGTCGCGGCGTCGGGATAAGGCACCGCCTTGCCGTCGACCAGCTCGGCAACCGTGAACGGCGCGTTGTCGCCCCATTGCGGGAAGTTGACGAAAATGCGCCCGTTGGGGGCGACGGTCACGCCAGTCGGCATCGCGCCATCGAAGGTCGCGACCTGTTCGATCTGGGGCGCGGATGCACCCTCGCGGGTCATCGCGCAGGCGGCGAGCGAGAGGGCAGCGCCAGCGGCCAGAAGCATTTTGACCGAGGTTTTCATGGTGTCATTTCTTTGAGGATGCGGCCCGCTTCGTGGGGCTCGGACCGGAGGTATTGCGGCGGCGCCTTGACCGATGCGCCGAGCGCGGCGGCGGCGTGCCAAGGCCAGCGCGGATCCCACAGCGCAGCGCGGGCAATGGCTATGGCGTCGGCATGCCCGTCTTCGAGGATGCGCTCTGCCTGGTGTGGATCGGTGATCATTCCGACCGCCACGACAGGCATGGCAACCGCGTCCTTGACCGTCCGCGCCAGCGGCACCTGATAGCCGGGGCCGACAGGGATCTGCTGGCGCGGGTCGAGGCCGCCGCTGGACACGTGGATCGCCGAACAACCGCGCCGCTCCAGTTCCTGCGCAAACCGTGCGGTTTCTTCCGCTGTCCAGCCGCCTTCAACCCAGTCGGCCCCGGAAACGCGGACGGTCACCGGGCGGTCGGCCGGAAACGCTTCGCGCACGGCAGCGAACACTTCGAGCGGGAACCGCATCCGGTTGTCGAGACTGCCGCCGTATTCATCGCCGCGCCGGTTGGAGATCGGCGAAAGAAACTCGTGGAGCAGATAGCCATGCGCGACGTGGATCTGGATGGCTTCGATGCCGAGCCTGCCGGCTCGCCGGGCGGCATCCGCGAACGCCTCCCGGATGCGGGCAAGAGCCGGCTTGTCCAGTTCGACAGGGGGATGGTCGTCCGGAGCGAAGGGAATGGCGCTGGGTGCCACGGTCTGCCAGCCATTCTCCGTATCGGGGGCGATTTGCGTTCCGCCGTGCCACGGCTTGGCGCAGCTCGCCTTGCGGCCGGCATGCGCCAGCTGGATGATCAGCGGCATGTCCGACCACCGGCGCACGCTTTCGAGCACGCTTTGCATCGCCGCTTCAGTACGGTCGTCGTAGAGGCCGACGTCACCGTAGGTGATGCGCCCTTCCGGGCTCACAGCAGTCGCCTCGATCGTTAGCGCGCCGGCGCCCGATAGCGCCAACTGGCCGAGATGCATCTGGTGCCAGTCGGTCATCGCGCCGTCGACTGCCGAATACTGGCACATCGGCGCGATAACGATGCGGTTGGCAAGCCGCAGCCCGCCAACCTCAATCGGTTCGAACAATTTCGCCATCACCATTCGCCCGTGTTGGACATGGAGGCCCAGGGTTCGGCCGGAGCCTTGTGTTCGCCCTTCTGCAGCAGTTCGGTCGAGATCCCGTCCGGCGAGCGGACGAACGCCATGTGTCCGTCGCGCGGGGGGCGATTGATCGTCACACCGCCCGCCTGCAGCCGCGCGCACGTCTCGTAGATGTCGTCGACCCCGTAGGCGAGGTGGCCGAAGTTGCGCCCCCCGGTATAAGTCTCGGCAGCGCTGCCGTCCTCGGGCGGCCAGTTGTACGTCAGCTCGACCTCGGCATCGCCCTGCTCGCCGTCGCCGCGAAAATCCTCGTCGGCGGCAAGGTAGATCAGCGTGTAACGTGCGGCCTGGTTCTCCATGCGCCGGGTCTCCTTGAGACCCAGCAGCGTGAAGAAACGGATCGCCGCCTCGGGATCGGCGACGCGCAGCATGGTATGGAGATAGCGCATGATCAGGCGACCTTGTCCTTGAGGGCTTCCACCACGAGCTCCGCGGTGCGGGTAGCGCTGGCGGGGTTCTGGCCGGTCACCAGATTGCCGTCGCGCAGGGCGAAGGGGGCAAAATCGGTGCCGCCCTCGTGCTTGCCCCCAAGTTCCTTGAGACGCGTTTCGAGCAGGAACGGCACCGCCTGATCGAGGCCGACCGCGCGTTCCTCGCTGTCGGTGAAGCCCGCGACACGGCGGCCTGCGACGAAGGGCGTGCCATCGGCCTTCGTCGCCGAGACCAGCCCAGCCGGTCCATGGCAGACGGCGGCGACGATCTTGCCTTCGCGATCGAAGCGTTCGACCAGGCGCGCCAACTCTTCGCTACCGGGGTAATCAAACATGGTGCCGTGGCCGCCCGGCAGGAACAGCGCGTCGTAGCCGGCGGGATCGATGCTGGTGAACACCGGCGTACCGGCAACCTCGGCCTTCAGGGCGTTGTCCTTCAGATAGCGCTCGACCGAAGCGTCGTTCTCGCCATCGGCGTTGACGCTGCGCTGGTCGACGGGGATGGCGCCGCCCTTGATCGAGGCCAGCGTCACCTCGGCGCCCGCATCGCGGAACGCGTAGTACGGGGTGGTAAGTTCCTCGAGCCAGACACCCGTCGGTTCGGTGCCGGGAGTCATGCGGTCGGCGGAGGTGGCCACCATGAGAATGCGGGTCATCGTCAATTGTCCTTTTCCATTGATGTCGGGGACACGAGCAAACGCAACCGGCGCAGCCTCACCCGCCACAAAGCTTTCAGCAGCTGGCGGCGATTTTGCATTCGATCGTTCCTTTCGGCGGCTTAGATACGCAGGGAACGGCATCATGAAATCCAGCGGGAATGGCGGACGGCCATAAATCCGCTTATGGAACCGGAATGTCCCTCCTGCAGTTGCGCACCTTCGTCGAAGTCTACCGCCGTCTTTCACTGAGCGAGGCGGCCCGGGCAATCGGCATCACCCAACCGGCGGCGTCGCAGCACATTGCCTCACTCGAAGCGCAATTGGGCCGTCCCTTGTTTGATCGCCATTCGCGGGGTGTTCGACCAACAGCGATTGCCGACGATCTGGCGGCTTCGATCGGAAGCAGCCTCGACACGGCGGAATCGGCACTGGCCAGCGCGCGGGCCCGATCGTCGCGCATCTCGGGCACGGTCCACATCGCCGCGCCGTCGGACCTGCTGGGCGAAATGATCACGCCCCGGCTGGCTCCGCTGCTGGAGGCAGGGCTGGACCTGCGCTTGCATATCGGCGGGCGCGAGGCGCTCTATGCCTTGCTCCTGGAGGACAAGGTGCACCTGGCCGTCACCGCCTCGCAACCCGAAGATTCGCGCCTGGCCTTTCATGCGCTGGGCGAGGAACACCTGCGCGCCGTAGCTTCTCCCGCTGTGGCGAGCCGTATTGCCGAATTGCCGCTGGCCGACGGGCTCGACCGGACGGCTCACCTCGCCTACGATCTCGACCGGCCGCTGCTGCGCACCTGGCTCGAGGCAAACCAGATCGAACTGACGAGCCAGCCCGCCTTGACCGCGCCCGATTTGAGGGTGCTACGGTCGGGATTGTGCGCGGGCATCGGCTGGACGGTGCTGCCCGGCTATCTCACCCGCAGCGAACGCGCTGCCTGCACGCTGATCGAGATACCCGCCCCGGTCACGGTGCCGCGCAACGCTTACTACCTCGTCTGGGCACGCTCATCGCCGCGACACCCGCGGGTGGCCACGGCTCGGGACGCCCTGATTGCTGCACTCCGAATATAATTGTGGCGACGCCTATTGGGCCGTGAGCGCAATGTTTGGTCTGAACCAATTGAGCGCTGGCTGAACGAATGGCGGCTTTCGGGATCGTCGGCTACAAGGCCGAACGACCGAATTTACGGCGCAAAGCAGTCAATTCGGTTGCGCAGGCTATGGCCTCCCTGCTCGAGCATTTATGCCTTTGGTCGACTCGTCACGCGGGTCTCGAATTCCAGGAACCTTGCGGAGAATCCGGGCTTGGATCGTCTTCGCAAAGCCCTTGTGTTTTGATGGAAAATTGCTGCTCGCCCCGAGCTTGCAGCTGGGGGTATCGCCAGTTTCAAATGCTGCCGAAAAATGCGCCCACTGCTACCCACAGGAGGCTCCCCGCTTCAGGCGAACCCATGCGGACGCATACGGCATCAAGCGGACTCGCGCGATGGCACCTCTGTTATTGTCGTCAGTGATTTGCATCCAAAGTCCGGACGCATACAGATGCAAGCGCACAAAAGTGGGACTCGAACCTGGTAGCGGAGGAGGGATCCAAGTCTCGAGGGTAACCGGTTGACAACACTGTGGTATTCATCCGATGGGCAGTGTAATACCCCCAATCGATACCCCCACGGCTCCTTTCCACTGACGTGACCCCCGTTTCTCATCCAGCCACAACAAGAGTCCGAGGTTGATCTGGGTAGAGATTGGTTGGGTTGGCAATAGGGCGGCCTGCGCAG
>NZ_JACHLM010000011.1 GCF_014207965.1 Brevundimonas bullata | reverse complement strand
GCCTTGCCGCGGGATGGAGCAGCCCGGTAGCTCGTCAGGCTCATAACCTGAAGGTCGCAGGTTCAAATCCTGCTCCCGCACCCAAGCATTCAAGATAACCCCGCAGCTCCAGGCTGCGGGGTTTTCTGCTTTCCGAAGCGAGATCGACCCTCGCCACTGGCGATGACGGCGCCCTGGTTCGCCGGGGCCGCAGCCGCACGCATCGATCAGCCGCCACGCGCCCGAAGTTCTGCCGCCCGCCTGACCGCAACAGACCCGCTGCCCTGGCCCCCACGCTGCGAGCGGCGACAACCCAAGGCGCTATCGCCCTTGCGCGCATTGCGAGCGCCCGCGCCGCAGTCCTTCAGTCAGGTCTGGCGACTGACCGCCAAGACGCGCCCATGAAGGGCGCGGGCCCAGATCTGCAAAGAGGCCGACTGAATGTCGCGGTGCCGCGCCTGGCGGACTAGGCGTCAAGGTTCTGCCTTGAAGATCGGCCTGCCCGGATGCGCGCCTGAACGGTGGGTTGATCTTGCGACGATAGAGGGGCGAGCCATCAAGGCTCATGCCTCCGAACAGCCCGGCCTTGCGCATGGGGAGATGCTGTTCCGGGAGAATGAACGCCGTCCGGACGAAATTCGTATCGATCTTGTAGACGACCGGTCTATTACTTCCTACATGCCCTTCATGACCGACCGCAAAAAGTCCGAGCTGACCCGCGAGCACATCCTGACCATGGGGCGGGGTCTGGTGCTCCGCCGGGGCTTCGGCGGGGTGGGGCTGAAGGAGCTTCTGGATCAGAGCGCCGTGCCGAAAGGGTCATTCTACTACTATTTCGCCTCCAAGGAGGCATTCGGCTGCGCCCTGCTGGAAGACTACTGCGCTGACTATCTCGGTCGGCTGGACGCCCTGTTCGCCCAAGCCGGAAGCGGCCGTGAACGGTTGATGTGCTACTGGACGGCCTGGCTCGACGAGGGGCGCGCCGGAGGCCTTGCCGACCGTTGCCTGGTGGTCAAGCTGGCGGCTGAAATCCCCGATCTGTCGGAGGACATGCGGGTCATCCTGCAGGATGGTGTCGAACGGCTGATTGATCGGATCGTGCAGGTGATCGCCGATGGTTGCGCTGACGGCTCCATCCTGACGCCGCGCGACCCTCAAGCCGTCGCCCGGGCCCTGTACGGCCTGTGGCTGGGCGCGGCCATTCTCTCAAAGCTGGGCAAGGACCAGGCGCCGATGCGCGACGCCTTGTTGGCGACCGAACGCCTGCTGTCGGACCCGACGGCGGATTGACCCTCTTGGCGCCGCGATCATCCAGCCATCACAAGGAAGCGACCAATGAAGATCTTCTACAAGACCCGCGCCACCGCGACCGGCGGTCGGGCCGGCCGCACGGCCCTCGACGACGGCGGCCTGGCCCTGGACTTGGCGGTCCCCGGTTCGGGTAAGCCGGGTGCCAATCCCGAGCAATTGTTCGCCCTGGGCTATGCGGCCTGCTTTGATAACGCCCTGGCTGGCGTGGCCAAGCAGATGGACCTGCCGATCACCGGTAGCCGCACCTCGGCCGAGGTCGGCATCGGTCAGACCCCGGCGGGCGGCTATGCGCTGGATATCGACCTGTGGATCGAGATCCAGGGCCTGGGCGAGGCCGAGGGCATGACCTTGGTTGAGGCGACCCACCGGGTCTGCCCCTATTCCAACGCCACCCAAGGCAACATCGACGTCCGTCTGCATGTGACGGTCGATCAAGGAGATCAGAATGCGTAGCGCCGTTCACACCGCCTTCGGCGACCCTGCCGAAGTGCTCCATCTCGACCAAACGCTTTTGCCTGAGCCCGGTCCAGGCCAGGTGCGCGTTCGCACCCTGCTGTCGCCGATCCATAATCACGACCTTTGGACCGTGCGGGGCGAGTATGGCTACAAGCCCGATTTGCCCGCCGTCGGCGGCAGCGAGGCGGTCGGCATCGTCGAGACTGTGGGAGAGGGGGCCGATGCCGGCTTGATCGGCCGTCGCGTCGCCGTGGCCGGGGTGCACGGAACCTGGGCCGAGGCCTTCATCGCGCCAACGGGCGCGCTAGTCCCCGTGCCGGACGCCATCAGCGACGAGGCGGCGGCCCAACTGATCGCCATGCCCTTCAGCGCCATCTCGCTGCTGGAGTTCCTCGGCGTGACCGAGGGCGACTGGATCATCCAGAACACGGCCAACGGCGCGGTGGGCAAGACCCTGGCCATGCTGGCGGGCTCGAGGGGCGTCCGGACGGTGAATCTGGTCCGTCGTGACGCCGGCGTGGCCGAACTTGCGGCTCAGGGCATCGACAATGCGGTCTCGACCGCCAAGCCGGACTGGAAGGCCAGGGTGCGCGCCATCACCGGCGGGGCGTCCATCCGCGCGGCCGTGGATTCCATCGGAGGAACAGCCTCTGGCGATCTGGCGGACCTGTTGGGTGATGACGGTCTTCTGGTGTCGTTCGGCTCCATGAAGGGTGAGCCGATGCAGATTCCTTCGGGGGCGGTGATTTTCAAACAACTGACGCTGAAGGGCTTCTGGGGCAGCAAGGTCTCCTCCGCCATGCCATCGGACCAGCGTCGCCGATTGATCGGCGAACTGATGACCCTGGTTGCGAAGGGGCAATTGGCTCTGCCTGTCGAGGGGGTCTTTGGCCTGGATCAGGTCGCCGACGCCGTGCGCGCTTCGCTGACGCCCGGCAAGACCGGCAAGGTCCTGCTGCGGCCGTAGGGCGGAGCGGCATGGTCGTGTGGTCGGGCGGGAAGCCGCCCGTCTGACCGCTGCTGACCGCTGCTGATCGCTGTGCTGGAAGAACGCCGCGGCCCAACCTGCTGCTCACCCCATGCTGCGAGGGGCGTCGCAGGATGACAACCTGTAGGCGGATCGCCTCACCGCGCATCTTCCGAAAACGCCTGAAGGGGCAGGGGGGCGCTAGTGTTGGCGATCAGGGCCTTGCGGCGAAGAAACCGGCCCAGCCCGTCGGCGCCCATACGGGAGGGGCCCAGGCCCGAGGCCTTGAAGCTTTGCTTACCGGCTTCGTAGAAGAGGGTTGTGAGGGCGGCGTCGTTCAAGCTGATCGCACCGGCTTCGACTTGACGGCCGACACGGGCGGCGTGCTCGATGTCCGCGGCGAATACCGCGCCCGACAGGCCGTACTCGCCATCATTGGCCAGGCGGACCGCCTCTTCTTCGGTGTCGAAGGCCATGATCGGCAGGAGGGGGCCAAAGGTCTCGTCGCGCATCACCGCCATGTCGTGGTCGACGTCAGCGATGACGGTGGGGCGCAGCCAGCAGCCGCCGCCGTGGGATTCGATCTCGCCGCCGGTCAGAATGCGCGCCCCGCGAGAGCGTGCGTCGTCGATCTGATCGCGCAAGATGTCGGCCTGACGCTCGAAGATGATAGGGCCGATATCGCCCTTGGTAATGTCCGGCCAATTCAGCCTGACGGCGCTGGCGAGCGTCACCAGACGCGCGAGGAAATCGTCATGGACGGGGCGGGCGACATAGATGCGTTCGATGGACTGGCAAGCCTGGCCGGTGGACAGGGCGCAGCCGCGCAGGGCCGCCGTCGCTGCGGCGTCCAGGTCGGCGCCTTCCAGCACGATCAACGGATCCTTGCCGCCCAGTTCCAGAAAGGCGGGGATCAACCGCCCCGCAGCCTGGATCGCCACGCGGCGTCCGGTGGCGACGGAGCCCGTGAAGCAGATGCAGTCGACCAGGTCGACCAGGGTCTGGCCTGTGGCGCCGTCTCCGGGCGCAAAAATCAGGACATCCTCCAGTTCAGGAATGTCGGCGATCGCCGCCATGACCGGCGCGGCGAAGCGCGGCGTCACTTCTGACGGCTTCACAATGACGGCGCAGCCCGCGACCAGGGCCGGCATGGCGTCGATCATCGACAGCAGAAGCGGGAAATTCCAAGGGCTTATGACGCCGACGAGCGGGTAGGGCAGCCATTGCGGCGCGTGCTGGATATGGGGCGAAGCTCGGCCAGGCCGCCAGTCTGCGTCCTGGAACGGCTCGGCAACGGCGGCGGCGCCGGCCAAGGCGCCGTGGATGCTGTCTATCTCGATTCCGGCGACGCGGCGTCGGCCAGTGTCGATCTCCAACGCGGCGGCGATCTCTCCGCGTCGTGCTTCCAGGGCCTGGGTGAAGCGGCGCAGCACGGCGATGCGCCCCTCGAAGCCCAAGCCCGCCCAGGCGGGCTGCGCCCGGCGGGCCCGTTCGGCGATGTTGTTCAGGGCTGAGGCGGTCGGCGCGAGGATGGCGGCGTCGTACAAGCCGGTGCGGGGATCGCGAACCGGGATCGAACGTGGGGTGGCGCGGGGCGCGTCCGTGGCGGCAGACGTCATGGGACGCTCCTCAAATGGTCTATTTGTATATCATTTTATCTGTGCCAGTATTGCAAGGGGCAGATGGCGGTTTCGTCGTTCAGGCTTCACCTCGACCGCCGCTCGCCGGCTTTCTGCGATGAGTTTTGACGTGGTACTGGAACCGGTCCGAACGATAGTGCGAATGGATCAGTTGGACCGGGCGTCCGTGAGCATCGCGCATGACCCGCTCGACCTTGAGCAAGGGCGCTCCGCCGGAGACCCCGAGGGCGGCGGCCACCAGAGGCTCTGCGCCGACGGCCGTGATCCACTGCTCCGCATCGAACACCGCAGCGCCGGCGCGTTCCAGAAGAGTCAGCAGAGAGGTGGTCGCCATCTCCTTGATCGAGAACTTCTCGGCGATGTCGCCGGGAATGAAGGTCACCAGATGCGAAAAGGGCTCGCCCTGCAGCATCCGGCGCCGAACGGCGCGCTGGACCGGGGCGCCGACCTCGATCTCGAGAAGCTTGGCGGTAGCGGCGTCGGCCTGGACATTGGCCACGTCGATCACCTCGATCTCGGTTTCCAGCCCCATGATGCGCAGGCTCTCGAGCAGGTTGTCGAACGATCCCTTGACCACGGGAATGGCCGGGGCCGAGCTGACGATGGTGCCGCGCCCGCGATGACGGTGCAGCAGGCCGTCGGCGGCCAGTTCGTTCAGAGCCCGCTTCACCGTGATGCGCGACACGTTGAACAGCCGCGCCAGATGCTGTTCGCCGGGCAGCATGGCGTCCGGCGCAATGGCGCCCGAGCGGATCTGCTCGCGCAGGACCAGATAGATCTGATGATAGAGGGGCGTCGGCAGGCTTTCGTCCAGCTGCGTCGCCGCCGGAAAAGGCCAGGTCTCTTGATCGGTCATGCTGCGCTCCCGTGCGGCCGTTCTGCTGCGGTCTCGATATCGGCTCTAAAGTATAACATTATGACAGAAATGGTCTAACATAGATATGTCAACTCCTGATCCCTATATCGCCCTGGCCCTGCAGACGACCTGTGACGCGGTCAACGCGGACCAGACGACCGAGGCGGCGCGGGTCCGGATGGCGGCGGCGATTGCGCGCATCCGCAATCAGGTGATCGGCTCCAAGCGCTTCATCGGTCAGGACGTGCGCCTGGTGGTGCTGCCCGAGTATTTTCTGACCGGGTTTCCGATGGGCGAGCCGGCCGGCGTCTGGGCGGAGAAGGCGGCGCTGGACATCGACGGGCCTGAATATCAGGCGCTAGGGGAGATCGCGCGCGTCGCTGATGTCTTCCTGGGCGGAAACGCCTATGAGCGCGATCCGCACTTCCCCGGCCTCTATTTCCAGACCTCCTTCCTGATCGCGCCCTCGGGCGAGGTGGTGCTGAGGAACCGGCGCCTGGTGTCGATGTTCGCGCCCAGCCCCTATGACGTCTATGACCGCTATGTCTCCATCTACGGCAAGGACGCGCTTTTCCCGGTGGCGGACACCGAGATCGGCCGGATCAGCGCCATCTCGTCGGAGGAAATCCTCTATCCCGAGATCGGCCGCGCCTTGGCGGTTCGCGGCGCCGAACTGATCGTTCATCCGACCAGCGAAGCGGCCAGCGCCCTGCCTAGCCCGAAGAACATCGCCAAGCAGGCGCGGGCCATCGAGAACCTGGTCTATGTCGTGTCCGCCAACAGCGCCGGCATCGACGGCATCTCCATTCCGCGCGCCTCGACCGACGGCAGCTCCAAGGTCATCGACTATCGCGGCCTGATCCTGGCCGAGGCCGGCTATGGCGAGAGCATGACAGGCTATGCCGAGATCGATATCGCCGGCCTGCGTCGCTATCGCCGCCGTCCGGGCATGGCCAACATCCTGTCGCGCCAGCCTATGGCCCTGTGGGCCGAGGCCTATGCCGACATCGAGATCCAGCCGCGCAACAGCCTGATCGACCAGGCGGGCGAGACGGTCACCCCCTCCGCGCCCTGGTACGCCGAGCGCCAACGCCGGGTGATCGAAGGTCTGGCCGACAAGGGCGTGATCTAGCGAAACAAATCTATCAGCCCGGCGGGGATCGGGCGAAACCATAAACGAGGGGCGAAACGAAATGAGTACAGGGACCAAGGGGTACGGGGAGTTCAAGCAGGGCTGGCCGGTCGTGCTGGCGGCCATGCTGGGCATCGGCCTGGGGCTGTCGCCGGTGCCCATCTATACGACCGGCGCCCTGGCGCCGCATCTGGCCCAGGCCTTCGGCTGGGGCTTTGGCGAGATCATGGCCGGATTGACGGTAATGACCTTCACCGTCTTGATCGCCAGTCCGGTGGTCGGGCTGCTGGCGGACCGGTATGGCGTGCGGCCGGTGGCCCTGTCGTCGGTGGTCCTGTTCGGCCTCAGCTTCATGGGCTTCGCCTTCTCGAACGGCTCGCTGCCGCTCTATTACGCGACCTGGGCTGTCATGGCTGTGGCGGGGGCGGGGACGCTGCCGGTCACCTGGACGCGGGCGGTCAATAATCGCTTCGAGGTCCGCAAGGGTCTGGCCCTGGGTCTGGCCCTGCTCGGCACGGGCCTGTTCGGCTATATGGTCAAGCCGCTGACGGCCTGGCTGGTGGTCGAGTTCGGCTGGCGTGGGGCCTATGTCGCCATCGGCGCCCTGCCGCTGCTGCTGGCCCTGCCGGTCGGCTGGTTCTTCTTCAAGGACATCGGCGAGGGCAAGGAAACCGTCAGCGAGCGACGCGTACGTCAGGCGGCGCAGCAGGCCGCGACGCCGGGCCTGACGCTGGGCCAGGTGTTCAGGCAGTGGAAGTTCTGGGTGCTGGGCGTGGCCTTCGTGCTGATCAGCTTCGCCGTCGGCGGTTCGATCCCCAACATGGAGAACATCCTCAAGCACGCCGGGTTCGGCGCGGACGACATCGTCTGGTTGGCCTCGCTGATCGGCCTGTCGGTCATCGTCGGGCGGATCGCGGGCGGCTGGCTGATCGACCGCTTCTGGGCGCCGGGCGTGGCCTTCATCTTCCTGGCCATTCCGGCCCTGGCCTATTGGCATCTGGCCGGCGGCGGGACCGATGTGACGGTCACCGCCATTTCGATCCTGGTGATCGGCTTTGCGGCGGGCCTGGAGTACGACCTGATGGCGTTTCTGGTCGCGCGCTACTTCGGCATGAAGGCCTATGGCGGGGCCTACGGCGCCCTCTATGGCTTCTTTGCTCTGGGCGCGGGTCTGGGGCCGGTGGTGTTTGGCGCGGCCTTCGACAAGACCGGCTCTTACGTCCAGCCGCTGCATGTCTCGGCAGTGATGCTGCTCGTGGCGGCGGCCATGCTGCTGACGCTGGGGCGGTATCGGAAGTTTGAAGCGTCGCCGGCTGTGGCTTAGGCCTGAACCAGCTCGATCAATGTCTCGTCGGGGCCTGACAGGGTTCCGACGAGACGACCTTCATAGACGACGCCCTCGCGCACCGAGGGCGGGGCGATCCAGCCGCTGACCGACGACAGGTCGGGATGCAGGAAGGTCGCCAGCGCCACGCCGGGCTTCAGCGCCCCACCATGGGCTGGCCGCTCGACGGCGGCGGCCGGATACTGATCCAGTTCCAGGAAGCAGTCGCCCTGATGCGTCGCCGTGGCGATGGGGTGCTTGACCGCGAGGGGCAGGTCAAAGGCCTGGGCCAGCATGGTGTAGGTGATGGCCATCACCGGGCCGACATCGACGCCCAGCGCGCCTTGCAGCCAGCGGGCGGAGGCCGCCAGATCCGAACAGGCCAGCACCAGGATGAACAAACGGTCTATGGCGCTCTCGGCGCGGGGCAGGGCCATGCCGGGCGAGTCGCTGCGGATCTGGGTCAGATAGACGATCTCGCCGTCCGGCCCCTTGACCTGCATGGGAAAGATCATCGGCATCCCGTCCAGTTCGCGCGGCGGGCCGATGACCTCGAACGGACAGTCGGGCGCGCTCATCCGGGCATAGGTCGCCAGGGTGTCCTCCACACAGATCTCGATCGCGGCCCACCCGAAGGTGCGCAGCGGCGCATAGTCGGGATGGGGCTCGCCCGCGACGAAGCGAATGAAGACGGCCGCGCCCGAGGCCGGGCGGCAGACCACATAGACGCGGCCTTCGGCGGCGGGCGCGGCCCAGCTGGCGGCCAGATCGGCGCTGATCACGCCGCGCTCGACGACGGAATAGTCCAGCCAGCCGGCGTAGCGCGCCGCCGTGGCCTCGGGGTCGGGGGTGGTCAGGGTCGCCGCACGCAACAGCCGCATGGAGTATCCTTGGTCAGATTGGGCGGTCAGGCGCCGGCAGTAATTTCAACGGCGACATCCTCGGAGCGGACATCGCCCCGGGCGTCGGCGGCGATGGCTTCGCCCTCCTGCTGGACGATGCGCAGCACGCGGGCGAGGTATTCCTGCATCCACAAACCACGCTCGGCGGCCTGATCGGCGTCGGGGCGGAAGGCGTCGATCTCGTCGCGCGTCAGCACGCCCTTGGCTTCCAGCAGACGTTCCAGCGTGTCGACGCGCTGGCGGGCGACGGCCAGTTCCTGAACCGTGGCCATGGTGATGGCGAGGACCCGTTCCACCTCGCGGTCGAGGAAGTAGGGGCGTTTGCCGGCGGGCTTGGCGGAGGCGGTCTCCAGCGCGAGGTTGATGCTCATTTGCGAGCTCCGAGAATGTGCCAGGCGGCCTTGCGGCCATAGTCTTCGCTGTCGTCGTCGGCGGCGTCGGGGAAGAGATCCCGGTCCACCACGGCGGTCACCCCGACGTGCATCAGCTTGGATCGCTCGAACCCGGCTTCGACCAGCCAGCCGTCGATGTCGATCTCGTGCAGCGTGCTCCAGAAGGGCTCGTTGTTGTAGAAGGAATCCCAGTCCCGCATCGCCTGTTCGAACAGGGGCATCTCCGGCGTATACTGCGGCTGTTCGACGTGCAGGACGAAGCCGTCGGGCTTCAGCAGGCGATGGGTTTCGGCGAAGATGGCCTTCATCGACGCATACGACAGCTCGTGCAGGAACATGGTCGTCTGGATCCAGTCGAAGCTGGCGTCGGCATAGCGCGACAGGTCCGAACCGTCGGCCTGGACGAAGGTGATGTTGTTCACCCCCATCGACTTGGCCCGCGCCAGTCCATAGCGCAGCATCGGCGCGCCGACGTCCACGGCGACGACCTCGGCGTCCGGAAACGCCTGGGCGATGGGGACGAGGTTGTGGCCCAGGGTGGCGCCGATCTCGAGGATGCGCCTGGGCTTAAAGTCGGGATGGGTCTTCTTCACCCAGGCGGCGACGGCCTGGCCCCCGCCGTCCGAGTAGCGGCCCAGCATCCCCCCGGTGGTGGCGAAGATGCCGTGGTCGTAGCTGACGGCCCCAGAGACGTCGCCGGGGAAGGGCATGCAGTGGTGATCCACCGCCGCGACATAGCGCGGGATCGGCAGGCTGGGGTCCAGTTGCAGGCGCGGGTCGCCATCGGTCAGGGCGCGCGTATGGGCGGCCAGGGTTTCGGCCTGACGCACGGCGGTCCAGCGGCCCGCCTGCTGGCGCTGTTCCATCGTCATGCGCCGCAGAGCCGACCAGGTGGCGAACATGGGATCGTTTACCAGGGCCTTGCGCACGTCGTGGCGGGTACGCGGCGGCTGTCCGGACGTTTTGACCAGTTCCGGTTCGGCGCGATTCTCCCAGGCCGTCTTCACGAAGGGCATGACCCGCGTCGACAGGTGGCGGTTCATGTGAGCGAGGAAATTCAGCCGCGCGATCTCGTCGTGATCCGTTTGCGGAAATACCGCGTGTCTTCCAACGGCCTGATAGTCGGGCGGACCGTCATAGGCCTGCGCCGGACCGGCGTTCTTGAGATTGGCGGAAGCGGTCATCCAGAACCTCTGCGCGAAGGGGGTTCCCGAAGGAAATGGTCTATGTTTATATCATATCCTGACACGGCAGATGACGGCCGTCGAGACAAGGACGATCACAAATGGCCGACACCCGCATAATCGCCTTCTTCAACCTCAAGCCCGGCGTCGCCGTGGCTGACTATGAAGCCTGGGCGCGCGCGGTGGATCTTCCCACCGTCAACGGTTTGCCGTCGATCAGCAAGTTCGAGGTGTTCCGCGCCACGGCGGTTCTCGGCTCCGACGCCCCGCCGCCCTACGCCTATTTCGAGATCATCGACGTGGCCGACATGGACCAGTTCGGCCAGGACGTCGCCACCCCCCTGATGCAGAAGATCGCCGGCGATTTCGCGGGCATGGCCGAGGTGACCTTCAACATCACCGAGCAGGTCGCCTGATGGGGCGCTTCAGCGGCCAGACGGCGGTCATCACCGGGTCGGGACGACGCAAGGGTCTGGGGGAAGCCATCGCCCTGAAGCTGGCCGGCGAGGGCGCGGCCATTGTCATTTCCGACATCGGCGCGACGCGCGACGCCGCCACGCCCGAGGCCATGATCGGCGCCACCGACGAGATGGAGGCCATCGCCGCCGACCTGCGCGCCCTGGGCGTCGCCGCCTCGACCTGCGCCTGCGACGTGCGCGATCCGGCCCAGGTTCAGGCTCTGGCCAACCATGCCGTCAATATGCATGGTTCGCTCGACATCTGGGTCAACAACGCCGGCATCGGCTACATCATGAAGCCGCTGCTGGAGGTGTCGCCCGAGGACTGGAACGCCGTCATCGGCGTCAATCTGACCGGCGCCTTCTTCGGTCTGCAGGCCGCCGCGCGCGTCATGGCGCGCCAGGGGACCGGCGGGCGGATCATCAATATCGCCAGCCAGGCGGCCAAGTCGGGCTTCCCCCACGCCCAGGCCTATACCTCGTCCAAGCACGGTCTGGTGGGCTTGGCGCGCTCGGCGGCCATTGAGCTGAGGCCGCTGGGGATCACCGTCAACAACGTCTGCCCCAACCACGTCACCACGGGGCTGGGGGCCTGGCAGAACGAGTATTTCGCCAAGGTCACCGGGGCGGATTCGGTCGACGACTATCTGAAGAAGATGGCGGCCCGCATCCCCATGCAGCGCCCCGGCCTGCCCGAAGACACCGCCAACGCCGTCGCCTTCCTGTGTTCGCAGGAGGCCGCCTACATCACCGCCGAGAGCCTGAATGTCTCCGGTGGAGAGGAACCGCATTGATGTCCGCTCCGCAAACTGTCCCCCAGGCCGCCCCCGCCGATTTCGTCTGGCCGAACGGCGCGCGTCTGGCCCTGTCCGTCGTCGTCAACGTCGAGGAAGGCGCCGAGCAGAACATCCTGGACGGCGACAAGGGGCCGGAGCCGGTCGATGAACTATCCGCCTCGCCCAAGCGACCGATGCGGGTCCACGGCAACGAAAGCAACTATCTGTACGGCATCAAGGCGGGCGCGCCGCGCGTGCTGCGAGTGCTGAACGAGGCCGGTATCAAGGCGACCTGGACGGCAGCCGGTCTGGCGCTGGAGCGAGCGCCGTGGCTGGCCGAGGCCATCGTCGCACGCGGCGACGAGGTCTGCTGCCACGGCTATCGCTGGGCGCACCAGTTCTGGATGAAGGAGGAGCAGGAGCGCGACTATGTGCGCAAAGGCCGCGACTCCATAGAGAAGATGACGGGCAAGCGCCCGGCCGGCTGGCTGTCGCGCTATCTGCACACCGACATCACGCGCCGCCTCCTGATCGAGGAGGGCTTTACCTATCATATGGACGACTACTCTGACGACTTCCCCTTCTGGGATGTGGTCGAGACGGCGGACGGGGCGAAAAAGCCCATCGTCATCATGCCCTACGCCATCGATTCCAATGACATGAAGTTCTGGCTGGCCCCAGCCATGACGGCGAAGGACTGGCTGACCTACGCCATCGACACCTTCGAACAGCTGTACGAGGAGGCCGGGTCGCAGGGCGCGCGCTACATGAGTCTGGGCCTCCATCTTCGGATCATCGGTCGGCCCGGACGGATCGGCGCCTTCAAGGCCTTCCTTGAGCATGTGAAGACCCGCCCCGACGTCTGGATCGCCTCGCGCGAAGAGATCGCGGGCGCCTTCGCCGCTGCGGCGCCCGCCCCTCAAGTCTGAGATCCGCCCCGAAAAGGCGATCGACGCCATTTCTCGATTGACCGGACAAATGCGGCTTCCTAGTTTGTCCGGACAATTGGATCAGAGCCACATGACCTATCGATCCCTCCTGTTCGTTCCCGGCGCCCGTCCGGATCGCTTTGAAAAGGCGCTGGGCGCCGGCGCCGATGTCGTCTGCATCGATCTGGAAGACGGCACCCCGCCGCATCAGAAGGACGAGGCGCGCGCCGCCGCGGCTGCCTTCCGCTCGAACGGCCGCGCCGGGGTGCGGATCAACGGCGTCGACACGCCGGAGTTCGAGGCCGACTGCGCCGCGATCCGTGGGGCCGAGGGCTGCGCCCTGATCATGGTTCCCAAGGTGGAGTCCGCCGATCAGGTCGCCCTGGTTCGTGACCGTCTGGGCGCCGATCATGTCCCGCTATGGGTGGTGATTGAGACGACCGAAGGCCTGCATAAGGCCTGGGATATCGCTGCGGCCGAAGGCGTCGCCGGGGTCCTGTTCGGCGGGGCGGACTATTCGGTCGACATCGGCTCTGACATGGAATGGGACGCGCTGGCCTTTGCGCGCGGCGCCCTGGTCGCGGCCTGCGCCCG
Organism: Brevundimonas bullata; assembly: GCF_014207965.1. GTDB lineage: Bacteria > Pseudomonadota > Alphaproteobacteria > Caulobacterales > Caulobacteraceae > Brevundimonas > Brevundimonas bullata_A. The sequence continues at coordinate 7,923 of NZ_JACHLM010000011.1, read as the reverse complement.
GGCCGGGGTGCAGTTGCTGGACGTGCCCTATCTGGACATCCGCGACGCCGAGGGCCTCAGCGCCTCGACCCTGCGCGTACGGGCCATGGGCTTCACCGGCCGCGCCTGCATTCACCCTGATCAGGTGCCGGGCGTCAACGCCGCCTTCACCCCTAGCGAAGCCCAGGTGGCCCACGCGCTCAAGGTCATCGAGACCTTCGAAGCCGCTGCGGGCGGGCCGGCGCTGCTGAACGGCAAACTCATCGACCTGCCCATCCTGCGGGCGGCCAATCGCATTCTCGAAAATCGGAGAAACTGATCATGGTTCAGACCTTCAAGGAAGTCGGTCCGCAGCGCTATCGCGAGACCTTCGGTCGCTATTTCGAGGACTTCAACGAGGGCGATGTCTATGAGCACCGCCCCGGCAAGACCGTCACGGAATACGACAACCACCTGTTCACCCTGCTGACGCTGAACACCCATCCGATGCATTTCGACGCCGAGTTCGCCAAGGCGTCGGAGTTCGGCAAGAACCTGGTGGTCAGCCCCTATACCCTGGCCCTGCTGATCGGCATGAGCGTGACCGACACCAGCCAGAAGGCCATCGCCAACTTAGGGATGGACGAGGTCAAGTTCACCGCGCCCGTCTTCGCCGGCGACACCATCTATGGCGAGAGCGAAGTGCTGGCCAAACGCGAGAGCAAGTCGCGTCCGGGTCAGGGCATCGTCACCATCAACACCATCGGCAAGAACCAGCGCGGCGAGGTCGTCTGCACCTTCAAGCGCAATCTGCTGATCCCGGCGCGCGGCAACGCGGTCGAGGACAAGGTGGGCAACTACTGATGGCCGACCACTCCCACATCAGCGAGGAAGACGAACGCGCCATCCTCGACTCCATCGACAAGTGGCTGGAGCAGAAGGTCGCTCCGGTCGCCATGCAGCTGGAGCATGACGATGAGTATCCCGAAGACCTGATCAACGACATGGTCGAGATGGGTCTGTTCGGCGCCCTGATCCATCCGGACTACGGCGGCCTGGGCCTGTCGGCCCTGACCTATTCGCGCATCGTGGCGCGCATCAGCGAAGAGTGGATGAGCCTGACCGGCGTGTTCAACTCCCATCTGATGAGCCATCGTGGTTCAGAAGTTCGGCACGCAGAAGCAGAAGGACTACTGGCTGCCCCGGTTCGCCGCAGGCGAGTTGCGCGGCTGCCTGGGTCTGACCGAGCCGGACGCCGGCACCGATCTTCAGGGCATCCGCACCACGGCCAGGCGCGTGGGCGACAAGTATGTCGTCAACGGCTCGAAGACCTGGATCACCAATGTGGTCAACGGCCACTGCCTGGCCCTGATGGTCAAGACCGACCCCTCGGCCAATCCCCGCTACAAGGGGATGAGCATGCTGATCACGCCCAAGATCGACCCCGAGACGCGTCAGCCCTTGGCTGGTCTGACCACAGGCCGCAAGCTGCCGAAGCTGGGCTACAAGGGCATCGACACCGGCGAGATCAGCTTTGCCGATTATGAGTGCGACGCCGAACTGTGCCTGATCGGCGGCGAAGAGGGGCAGGGCTTCTTCATGGCCACCGGCGGACTGGAGATCGGCCGCATCAACGTCGCCGCGCGCGGCGTCGGCCTGGCCCGTCGGGGGCTGCGTGAAGCGGTCCGCTATTCCCAGGAACGTAAGACCATGGGCAAGCCGATCTGCGAGCACCAGGCGATCCAGACCAAGCTGGGCGAGATGGCCACCAAGGTCCGGGCTTCCGAATTGCTGGTCGAGGACGCGGCGCGTCTCTACGACGCCGGCGCACGCGTCGATATGGAAGCCGGCATGGCCAAGTTCTTCGCCTCCGAAACGGCGCTGGAAGTGGCGACCGAGGCCATGCGCATCCACGGCGCCTACGGCTATTCCAAGGAATATGTGGTCGAACGTCTGTACCGCGACGCCCCGCTGATGTGCATCGGCGAAGGCTCCAACGAGATGCAGCGCATCATCATCGCCAAGCCATTGATCGCCCGGAACAAGATCTGATGAAGCGTCCCCTTGAAGGCGTGCGCATCGTCGCCGTCGAGCAATATGGCGCCGGCCCCTACGGCACCCAGCTGATGAGCGAACTGGGCGCCGAGGTCATCAAGATCGAGGCGGTGTCCATGGGCGGCGACGTCAGCCGCGTCACCGGCCCCTTCTTCCTGGGCGAGAACGACAGCCAGTTCTTCCAGACCTTCTCGCGCGGCAAGAAGTCGGTGACGCTGGAGCTGAAGACGCCCGAGGGCCGCGCCGCCTTCGAGCGTCTGGTCGCCACGGCCGATGCGGTGGTCAACAATCTGCGCGGCGATCAACCAGCCAAGCTGAAGCTGACCCACGACGACCTGAAGGCGATCAAGCCGTCGCTCGTCTGCGGCCACCTGTCGGCCTATGGCCGCGACAACTCGCGCACGTCCTGGCCGGGCTATGACTATCTGATGCAGGCCGAGGCGGGGTTCATGAGCCTGACGGGAGAGCCTGACGGCCCGCCGATCCGCTTCGGTCTGTCGATGGTGGACTTCATGACCGGCTCGGTCTTCGCCTTCGGCGTGGTCTCGGCCATCCTCAGCGCGCGGACGACGGGCGAGGGCTGCGACGTGGACGTCTCCCTGTTCGACGTGGCCCTGCACCAGACCTCCTACCCGGCGACCTGGGCTATGAACGAGGGCTATGAGATCGAGCGGATGGCGCGCGCGGCCCACCCGTCGATCGCGCCTTCGCAACTGGTCCGCACCGCCGACGGCTGGGCCATGCTGATGTGCCAGACGCCCAAGTTCTGGGACGCCTTCTGCCGCATCGCCGAGCGCCCCGAGCTGGCGGCCGACGCCCGCTTCAAGGACATTCCGACGCGTCGCGAGAACATCGCGGCGCTGACCCGGACCCTGGATGAGGTCATGGAAATGCGCACGACCGACGACTGGCTGGCGCTTCTGGGCGGTCATGTGCCGTTCGCCCCGGTGCGCGGCCTGAAGGAGGCGCTGGACAATCCCTATGTGGCCGAGATCGCCATGCGCGACGTGGTCGATCACCCGGCGCGCCCAGGCGGCCTGCACATGCTGGCCTCGCCGCTGAAGATCAACGGCTAGCGTGCGCCGGGCGTGCGCGCCCCGGCCATGGGCGAGCACAACGCCGAACTGTTGGGCGAAGGCGCGGCCTGATGAAGCTGGAAGGCGTCAAGGTTCTGGACCTGTCCCTGTTTCTCCCGGGACCCATGCTGACGCTGATGATGGCGGACCACGGCGCCGACGTGATCAAGATCGAACCGCCCGGCGAGGGCGAGCCGACGCGCCATATCGGCTATGCCAAGAACGGCGCCTCGGTCTGGTTCCGCAACACCCATCGCGGCAAGCGGGCGGTGCAACTGGACATGAAGTCGGCCGAGGGTCTGGCCTTCTTCATGCGTCTGGCGGCTGAGGCGGATGTCATCGTCGAGGCCTTCCGCCCCGGCGTCGCGGACCGTCTGGGTGTCGGCTATCAGGCGGTGCGGGCGATAAATCCCGGCGTCGTCTATTGCGCCGTCAGCGCCTTTGGTCAGGACGGCCCCTATCGCGACCGACCGGCCCATGACGTGTCGGTGCAGGCCCTGGCTGGCGTCGTCTCCCTGAACGAGGGACAGGACGGCAAGCCCGCCATGCCGCACATGCCGGTCGCCGACGCCCTGTCGTCGCTGACGGCCCTGTCCGGCGTGCTGATGGCCCTGCTGCGGCGACAGACGACGGGCGAGGGCGACTATCTGGATGTGTCGATGTACGACAGCACCCTGGCCTGGACGCCCAATGTCACCGGCAAGGTGTTCGCCACGGGCGAGGCCAACTCTCCCAAGGACGAGCGCTCCTGGGGCGGGGCGGCCATGTATAATCTCTATGAGTGCGCCGACGGCCAGTGGATCACTCTGGGCGGCTCCGAGCTGAAGTTCGCGCGCAATCTGCTGACGGCGCTGGAGCGTCCCGACCTGATCGCGGTGGCGGCGGAAGCGCCCGGACCGAAGCAGGCGCCGCTGCGCGACTTCCTAGCCGCGACCTTCAGGCAGAAGCCGCGCGCGGAATGGGAGATCTGGTTTGCGGGACTGGACGTCTGCTTCGCGCCCGTGCGGACGTTGAAGGAGGCCTTCGACGATCCTGCCACCGAGGCGCGCGGGATGATGGCGCGTGACGCCGAAGGCTCAGAGATTGTCGGCACGCCGATCCGCTTCCTGCGCGAGCCGGCCCAAATCGACCCGAGCCTGCCGGCGGCAGGCGGCGCGGCTGACGCCTCGGCGGGCTGGCGATGACCAGGCGGTCAGGCGTCGCGCCGATAGCTCATCGAATAGACGAAGCGCGACGCCGGGTGCGTGGATTCCGACGCCAGCATCAACTGGTCGTCGCGGTCGTAGTAGCGCCGCAGGGTCTGCAAGGCCGGTCCGTTGTTGTCGGCACGCAGGATGCGGGCCTGTTCGGCGGCCAGGGTCACGGCGGCGATTTCCTGTTCGATGCGGGACACGGCGACGCCATAGTCGCGCGCGAACAGCTCCTGAATGGCGCCGTCCCAGTCATGAAGGCTGGGGCCGATGTCGGCGTAGGCCGGGGCGATATAGATTTGCGACAGGGCCATGGGTTTGCCGTCGCTGCTGCGCACGCCCACGGCGACCAGCCAGGCTTCATCGGATTCCAGCCGCAGCCGGGCCTGTTCGGCGCCGCTGAGAAGGCGCAGGCCGGCGGTGCGGATCTGCAGCCGCGCGTCGCGCGCGTACTGCATCAGCTCGTCCACCCCGCCCAGCGGCTGGGTGAAGGTCGGCTCGGCGCTGGAGCGGATAACCGTCGTGCCGACGCCGCGGCGCCGCTCGACCAGGCCGGCCTCGAACAAAAGTCGCAGGGCGTCGCGCGCTGTATGGCGCGACACGCTGTAGAGGTCGCAAAGTTCGAACTCGGGCGGCAGTTGGCTGCCGATCGGATAGCGGCCCGAAGCGATGTCGGCGCGCAGGGTGTCGGCAAGCTGGCGATAGCGAGGTTGGCTCATGGCTGACACCTTGGCGGGGGAAAGCGACGTGGGCCAGCGTAAAGCGCATAGGTCCGAACATTTAGGGCCGCTGGCGCTCCGGCTGGCTGAAAGGTTGATGCGGCAGCCCGGCGCAGCCGACCGTGATCGGGCGCGTCTGCACCTGCTGGACTGGGCCGCCTGCGCCGTCGCCGGGGCCGTCGAGCCGGGCGCCGCCGAGCCGCGAGCCTTGGCGCAGTTGGAAGGCGCAGGGCCGTGCCGCGTCATTGGCGGGCGACGCGCCGGGCCGCTCGCCGCCGCCCTCGCCAACGGACCGGCGGGCGCTCTGCTCGAAATGGACGACGTGGATCGGCGCGGCCTGCTGCACCCTGGGCCGGTGGTCATTCCAGCCGCCCTGGCCGCAGCCGAGGTGGAAGGGCTGGACGACGGCGAGGCCCTGCTGGACGCTGTCGTGCGGGGCTATGAGGCGATGATCCGCGTTGGTCGCGCGGTCGGGCCGCACCATGCGGCGCGCTTTCACGTCACCGCAACCTGCGGCGGCTTCGGTGCGGCGGCGGCGGGGGCCTCGGTCCTGGGGTTGGATGCCACGGCGATGGCCTGGGCTCTGGGCAACGCCGGCCAGCAGGCGTTCGGCCTGTGGCAGGTGCGTCATGAGCCGGTCTTCACCAAGGCGCTGCACGACGGGCGAGCGGCGGCCAACGGCTTGAGCGCGGCCTTCCTGGCGCGGGCGGGCTACGCCGGGCCGCTGGCGATCTTCGAGGGGCCGCAAGGCTTCTTCCACGGTCTATGCTCCGATGGGGACGTGGAGGCGGTGGTCGACGGCGGCGACGCCTGGGCCATTCACGAGGTCAGCTTCAAACCCCACGCGGCCTGCCGCCACGCCCACGCCGCCATCGACGCCGTGCTGACGCTGCGCGCTCGCGCGGGTGGGGCCGAACTGGAGGCGCTGGACATCGCCGCCTATCGCGACGCCGTCGTCTTCTGTGACCGGCCTGAGCCGACCACGCCCGCCGAGGGCAAGTTCTCGTTGCAACACGCGGCGGCGGCGGCCTGGTTGCATGGCGACGCCGGTCTGGCGCGCTTCACCGGCGAGGCTTTGTCCGAGGCCGCTATGCGGCAGACGCGCGCCCGGATTTCGGTGCGCGAAGCCCCGGAACTGACCGCCCGCTATCCGGCGCGGTTCGGCGCGACGGCGCGCGCCCTGCTGGCCGATGGACGCGTCATGGAGATCGAAGCCGCCGACGCTCTGGGCGATCCCGAGCGGCCGATGGACCAGGCTGCGCTCGTCGCCAAGGCTCGCGCCCTGATGGCCTGGGGCGGGCTGGACGGCATGGCCGCCGAGCGTCTGATCCAGGCTGCGCTCAATCTGGGGCGCGGCGCGCGTGTCTCGGATCTGTCCGCCGCCCTGCCGGGAAACGACGCATGACCAATCCCGCCGAGACCCTGATCGACCACGCCCTGACCCTGCGCTGGAGCGATGTGCCGGAGACGGCGCGGACCGCCGCGCGAACCTTCCTGCACGACAGCCTGTGCGTCGGGGTGGCCGGGCGCAACGCCCCGTTTGCCGATGCGGTCCTGACGGCGGCTCGCGCCTGGGGCGAGGGCGGCGACGCCTCGGTGCTGGGGCGGCCCGATGTGCGGTTGCCAGCCTCTCAGGCGGCCTTCGTCAACGCCTTCCAGATCCACAGCCAGGAGTTCGACTGCGTCCACGAGCCGGCGGTGGTGCACCCTCTGGCCACCATCGTCGCCGCCCTGTTCGCCGAGGCGGAACGGTCGGGACCCGACAGCGGTGAGTCCCTGCTGACGGCTCTGGTTGCGGGCGTGGACGTGTCGGCGGGCCTGGGGGTGGCGGCCAGCAAGGCCCTGACGGCTGGAGTATGTCTGCCCGCGCTTCGAGCTGGACAAGGTCGGCGGCCTGACCGCAGCGGACGGCGCGATTTCCGGCGACATCCTGACCTGGGAGGAAGAAGAGAGCCCCTACGCCCTCATCGCGGGTCGCCTTCCGTCGGGCGCACGGCTGGCTGTCGATGAACTGGTCGCCACCTTCGTTTGGCTGGGGCTGGCTCGCGCCATGGGACAGGAGCGTCTGGTAGATGGCGGCCCGCTGACCGTTTCTCTGCGCCGCATCAAGTCGCCGGCCGAGATCGCCTTGCTCACGCGCGCCAAGGCCATCACGCTGGAGGTGCAGCGCCGCACTCACCCCGGGCTCAAGGTCGGGGTTCTGACGTCCGAGGTGAAGCGCTTCATCGACGCCGAACATCGCGCGCTGGGCGGGGAGGGCGGCTCGTGTTTCTGCCTCGTCTCGTTCGGCGACGACACCTGCCTTCCGCACGGGGGCGACGGCGACCGCGCCCTGCAAATGAACGACGTGGTGCTGATCGACACGGGCAAGCTGATCGACGGCTATCATTCCGACATCACCCGCACCTACGTGTTTGGCGAACCCACCGCCGAGTTCCGCCGGGTCTGGGAGCATGAGAAGCAGGCCCAGGCCCTGGCCTTCGAGGCGGCGCAACTGGGCACGACCTGCGAGAGCGTTGATGCGGCTGCGCGCGACTATCTCACCGGCCTCGGCTACGGCCCTGACTATCGCCTGCCCGGCCTGCCGCACCGCACCGGCCACGGCGTCGGTCTGGATATCCACGAAGCGCCCAACCTGGTGCGCGGCGATCGCACGATTCTGGAACCGGGCATGTGTTTCTCCAACGAGCCCATGCAGGTGATCCCCGGCCGGTTCGGCGTCCGCCTTGAGGATCACTTCTATATGGGCGAGGCGGGACCGGCCTGGTTCACCGATCCGTCGCCCAGCCTGGATGATCCGTTCGGATCTCAGTGATCTGAACATTCTCAGATTCAGGGGTTGTGGACTCTGGGGGTGGTCCGTATAGACGCGGCTCGCTCGGAGACGGGCTGGCCCACGGGGCTTCGGGACTGAGTTTCTGGGGT
>NZ_JACHLM010000010.1 GCF_014207965.1 Brevundimonas bullata | reverse complement strand
ATCGCAGCCGTCAGCGTCGTCTTGCCGTGGTCAACGTGGCCGATCGTGCCGATGTTGCAGTGCGGCTTAGTGCGTTCGAACTTTTCCTTGGCCATTTTCTAGCTCCTGGGTCCCCGAACCGGGGGTCCTGATTGGTTTGGGGATGAAGGCGGGCGGTCTGCGCGCAAACCGCCCGGGTTTCAAGTGCGCCCGCCGCGAACGACGGGACACAAATGGGTTTAGGCGTACTTCTTGATCACTTCGTCGGCGACGTGTTGCGGCACCGGCTCGTAGTGATCGTACTGCATGGTGAACTGGGCGCGGCCTTGCGACATGCCGCGCAGGGTGTTCACGTAGCCGAACATGTTCGCCAGCGGGACGAAGGCGTTGATGACGATGGCGTTGCCGCGCATGTCTTGACCCTGGATCATGCCGCGACGGCCGTTCAGGTCGCCGATGACCGAGCCGAGGTATTCCTCGGGGGTCACGACCTCAACCGCCATGATCGGCTCGAGCAGCTTGGGCGAACCCTTTTCCTTCAGTTCGCGGAAGGCGGCGCGCGCCGCGATTTCGAACGCCAGCACGCTGGAGTCGACGTCGTGGTACTTGCCGTCCGTCAGGGTCGCCTTGAAGTCGATCAGCGGGAAGCCAGCCAGCAGGCCGTTGTCCTTGATGGAGTTCAGACCCTTTTCAACGCCCGGGATGAACTCCTTGGGCACTGCGCCGCCGACGATGGCGTTTTCGAACACGAAGCCCGAACCCGGTTCACCCGGCTCGAACGTGATCATGACGCGGGCGAACTGGCCCGTACCGCCGGTTTGCTTCTTGTGCGTGTAGTCGATGTCGACCTTGCGGCCCAGCGATTCACGGTAGGCCACCTGCGGCGCGCCGATCGTGGCGTCGACCTTGTAGGTACGGCGCAGGATGTCGATCTTGATGTCCAGGTGCAGTTCACCCATGCCCTTCAGGATCGTCTGGCCCGACTCGTGGTCGGTCGAGACGGTGAAGGACGGATCTTCCGAAGCCAGCTTGGCCAGAGCCACGCCCAGCTTCTCTTGGTCGGCCTTGGTCTTGGGCTCGACCGAGATCTCGATCACGGGCGCCGGGAATTCCATCTTCTCAAGGATGACGGGCGACTTCAGGGGATCGCACAGGGTGTCGCCCGTGCGGGTTTCCTTCAGGCCGGCCAGGGCGACGATGTCGCCAGCGTAGGCTTCCTTGATGTCCTGACGGTCGTTGGAGTGCATCTGCAGCATGCGGCCGACGCGCTCACGCTTGTCGCGCGACGAGTTCAGCAGCGACATGCCCGTTTCCATCTTGCCCGAGTACAGGCGGCAGAAGGTCAGCGAGCCAACGAAGGGGTCGTCCATGATCTTGAACGCCAGAACCGACAGGGGCTCGTCGTCCGAAGCCTTGCGGGTGACCGGCTCTTCCGTCTTGAAGTCGATGCCCGGGGTCGCCGGAATGTCGGTCGGCGACGGCAGGTAGTCGATGACGGCGTCGAGCAGAGGCTGAACGCCCTTGTTCTTGAAGGCCGAGCCGCCCAGGATCGGATAGAAGGCGCCGGTCAGAACAGCCTTACGGATGCACTTCTTCAGCACTTCGACCGAGGGCTCTTCACCGCTCAGGTAGGCTTCCATGGCTTCGTCGTCGAGCTCGACAGCGTTGTCGATCAGGTACTGACGGGCCGCGGCGCACTCTTCAGCCATGTCGGCCGGGATTTCACGGATGTCGGCGTCGGCGCCGACGGTGTCCGTTTCCCAGACGTAGGCCTTCATCTCGACCAGGTCGACCACGCCCTTCAGCAGGTTTTCCGAACCGATCGGCAGTTGAATCGGCACAGCCTTGGCGCCCAGGCGGTCGCGGATCGACTGCACCGAAGCGGCGAAGTCGGCGCCGATCTTGTCCATCTTGTTGACGAAGACGATCCGCGGGACCTTGTACTTGTCAGCCTGACGCCAGACGGTTTCCGTCTGCGGCTCCACGCCGGCGTTGCCGTCCAGAACCGTCACGGCGCCGTCGAGGACGCGCAGCGAACGCTCGACTTCAATGGTGAAGTCCACGTGGCCGGGGGTGTCGATGATGTTGAGGCGCTTGCCTTTCCAGAAGGCGGTCGTCGCGGCCGACGTGATGGTGATGCCGCGTTCTTGTTCCTGGTCCATCCAGTCCATGGTGGACGCGCCATCGTGCGTCTCGCCCATTTTGTGGTTCTTGCCGGTGTAGAACAGGATCCGCTCGGTCGTCGTCGTCTTGCCCGCGTCGATGTGGGCCATGATGCCGAAGTTGCGGTAGTCTTCAATCTTATGCGTGCGGGGCATTGGAGTTGCCTTCGGGGTGCTTCGCGGACGCGACGGGCGCCCAAGGTGATATCGGATAAGACAGCGCGGGCGATTTAGCTCAAACCGCCCGCGCCGGATAGTCTCAGATAAGCGCGCCACATGGCGCTTTGAAGACGCTTACCAGCGGTAGTGGCTGAAGGCGCGGTTGGCTTCGGCCATCTTGTGGGTGTCTTCACGCTTCTTGACCGCGGTGCCGCGGTTGTTCGAGGCGTCCAGCAGCTCGGCAGCCAGCTTTTCCGTCATGGTGTTTTCACCGCGCTTGCGCGCAGCGTTGACGAGCCAACGGATGGCCAGGGCGCGACGGCGCTCGGGGCGAACTTCGACCGGCACCTGGTAGGTGGCGCCGCCGACGCGACGCGAACGGACTTCGACCGACGGCGCGACGTTGTCGAGAGCCGTGTGGAAGGTTTCGACCGCAGGGTGGTCTTTCTTCTTCTCGGCCAGGATATCAAAGGCGCCATAGACGATGTTCTCGGCGACGGCCTTCTTACCTTCGTACATGACGTAGTTCATGAACTTGGTGACGATCAGATCGCCGAACTTGGGATCCGGCAGAACTTCACGCTTCTGGGCGCGGTGACGACGCGACATAGGTTATTCCTTGCAGTGCCCGACAGACGCCGGGAAAATCTCTGAGGGTCCAGACCAGCAGGCCTGAAAACGGTTCGCTTACTTCGGACGCTTGGTGCCGTAGTGCGAACGACGCTGCTTGCGGTCCTTGACGCCTTGCGTATCGAGCACGCCGCGCAGGATGTGGTAACGCACGCCGGGAAGGTCTTTCACGCGGCCGCCGCGGATCAGAACAACCGAGTGCTCTTGCAGGTTGTGACCTTCGCCGGGGATGTAGCAAACGGCTTCGTGGCCGTTCTTGGCCAGACGGACCTTGGCGACCTTACGCAGAGCCGAGTTAGGCTTCTTCGGGGTCGTCGTATAGACGCGGGTGCAAACGCCGCGGCGCTGGGGCGAACCTTCCAGAGCCGGGACCTTGTTACGGGTGGGCTTGGGCTTGCGCGGCTTGCGGATCAGCTGGTTGATCGTAGGCATACGATTTGTCTCTTTTCGATGTGGAGGCGTGTGCCTTTCGGCCGGGGCGCCTCATGAGCCTTCTTTTGGACGCCGCCTTAACGCCGCCCGGGTGTTGGTCTCGAGCGAGCCGCAGCAGCCAAACGAAAAAACCGGAACGCGCGCTTTGGGCGTTCCGGCGGGCACAGCCCGTCCGTTCAATTGTCACGATCTCAATGGACAGCGAACCGCCCACGTCTCGAAAGTGCGCGCGATGTACGCGGGATGGGTGAACGCGTCAAGTGATTCACCCCGATCCGGGCGGCCGGGCCAAACGAACAACGTTGCGGAAACTCCGAAAACACGCCCCTATATCGCCACGCTTGTCTTTGCATCATCCCCTCGATGCAGGAGTCGCCATGACCGTCGCTGTGCTGAACCCGTCGGATCGTCCCTCTGCGCGACGGGCGCGTCCTGGATTGCGACGCGGGCTAATGATGGGCGCTTCGCTGTCGCTGCACGTCGGCGTGCTGGGATCGATGATCCTGTTGGCCGCCGACGAGGGCCGTCCGCCGGCCGAACCTCCCCTGCCGCCGATCATCCAGCTGGAGATTGAACGTCCGCCCCGCCCCCCGCAATGGCGCCCCCAGCCTCAGCCGCCCGAGCCGCTCCGTCAGGTCGAGCCGGTAACCCTGCCGCAGACCGAGCCCCTCGTCAGGCCCGAACCTGAAAGCCAACCGCCCTTGCCCCTGGCGGTTCCCGCGCCCGCGCCGCCGTCGCCGGCATCGCTCCCCTCCATTCAGGTCGCCCCTGTCCCCGCGCCGTCGCCTGCCCCCAAGCCGGCCCAAACCCTGTCCCCTGCCCCCGTTCCGGCGGTCGTCCCGATCACGACTCCTGCCCTCGCGCCCGTCGTCGCGCCGCCGGCGCCTCCGGTTGTTGCGCCAGCGCCCGCTCCTGCTCCGCCGGTGGCCGCGACCACACCCAGCGTCCCGGCCCCGGCTCTGCCGGCGCGTCGCCCCGCCAAGGACAAGGATGAGGACGAGGCCGCGAGCGGCCCCCCTTCCCCACCGATCCCGCGCATGGCCATGCCGGCCCCAGGCGGCCCCGCAGCGCCGCCTGCCGGCGGCGTCGCCGACGCCTGGCGCGTTGCGCCCGAAGGCCAGGCCGGCCGCAACGCCCGCGCCCTGCGCACCTCGCCTGCCGGTTGCCCGTCCACCGGGATGCTGACCCAGAGCGAGCGCGACATTTGCGACGAACGCTTCAACGCCCGCGCCGCCGAAGGCGCCGAGCGCCGCATCACCGGCAGCGGCAACGCCCAGCGCGACGCCCGCTTCGCCCGCGAAGGCGCGCGTGAGATGCAACGCTATGAACAACAGCGTCGCCCGCTATCCGGCGGCGTCGGGGTGGTCGGCCCGGCCGACTGCCCCGGCTCGAACTTCGGCACAGGCTGCGCCGGCGCTCACCTCAAGGATGTAACAGGCGTCGACATGCGCCAGGGCGCCCGCAGCACCGTCAACGAGGGCGAACGCCGAAGCAGCGGCCTCTCCGCCAATATCGGCGGCCTGCGGGTCGGCGGGGACTGACAGCAAGCCCGTCGCCCTCGCTGGGGTCAGCGCGCCCGCCCCGACGGCGGTAGGCCCACCGGGGCCTCAAGTAGCCCGAAGGGCGGTAGGCCCAAAAGAAAAGAGCGGCGCTGTCACCAGCGCCGCCCTCTTCAGTCTTCAGTTCCGAAACGGATTAGTCGTCCGACTTTTCCAGTTCCAGGGCCAGGTCGGCCGGCAGCGGCTCGATGGCGTCTTCGCGAGCCTGCGTCAGCTGCGCGTCGCGCTCGTTAGCCAGCTTCTGCAGCGAGCGCAGATAAGCGCCCGTGCCCGCCGGGATCAGGCGGCCGACGATGACGTTTTCCTTCAGGCCTTCCAGCATGTCCTTCTTGCCGTGGACCGAGGCGTCGGTGAGGACGCGGGTGGTCTCCTGGAAGGACGCCGCCGAGATGAAGCTGCGGGTCTGCAGCGACGCCTTGGTGATGCCCAGCAGAACGGGCTGCGTGATGGCCTGACGGCCGCCGCGCTTCTCGACCTTGGCGTTTTCCAGAACGGCTTCGGCCACTTCGACGGTGTCGCCGCGGATCAGGGTGGTTTCACCCGAATCCAGAACTTCGACCTTCTGCAGCATCTGACGGACGATGACTTCGATGTGCTTGTCGTTGATCGGCACGCCTTGCAGTCGGTAAACCTCCTGCACTTCGTTCACCAGATACTCGGCCAGCGCCTCGACGCCCTGGATGCGCAGCAGGTCGTGCGGATCCGGGTTGCCGTCGATGATGTAGTCGCCCTTCTGGATCAGATCGCCGTCGTGGACGGAGATGTGCTTGCCCTTCGGGATCAGGAACTCGACCGCCTCGCCCTGCTCGCCGTCGGCGTTGACCTCGGGCGTGATCTTGATGCGGCGCTTGTTCTTGTAGTCGCGACCGAACTCAACGCGGCCATCCATCTCGGCGATGACGGCGCAGTCCTTCGGACGACGGGCTTCGAACAGTTCGGCGACGCGCGGCAGACCGCCGGTGATGTCGCGGGTCTTGGCGCCCTCGGTCGGAACACGAGCGATGATCTCGCCCGGCTTGACCTCGTCGCCGTTGGACACGGACAGAACGGCGCCCACGGGCAGCAGGTAACGGGCGTCAGAGCCCGAAGCCAGCTTGGCGTAGGTGTCGCCCAGGGTGACGCCCATGGCCGGACGCAGGTCCGAACCGCGGGGGCTGGCGCGCCAGTCGGAAACCACGCGCTGGGCGATGCCCGTCGCTTCGTCGGTTTCTTCGCGGACGGACAGGCCCTCGACCAGGTCTTCGAAGCGAACGACGCCGCCGACTTCCGTCAGGATCGGGGTGGTGTAGGGGTCCCACTCCGCCAGGCGCTGGTTCTTCTTGATCTCCGCGCCTTCCTTGACGCGCAGGCGGGCGCCGTACGGGACCTTGTGGGTCTCGCGGTCCTTGCCGTCGACGACGATGGTGACGACGACGTTGCGGCTCATGGCCACCAGGTCGCCGTGCGCGGCGGTGACGGTCGGGCCGACGATCTTGGCGATACCGGCGTTGGTCGCCTCGTAGAACGAGGTTTCCGCCACCTGGGCCGTACCGCCGATGTGGAAGGTACGCATCGTCAGCTGGGTGCCCGGCTCGCCGATCGACTGAGCCGCGATAACGCCGACGGCTTCACCGATGTTGACGTTGGTGCCGCGCGCCAGGTCACGACCATAGCACATGCCGCAGATGCCCGCGTCGGCTTCACAGGTCAGGCCCGAACGGACCTTGATCGACTGAACGCCGGCCTTGTCGATGACCTCAACCTCTTCTTCTTCGAGGTAGGTGTCGGCAGGGAACAGGATCTTGTCGCCGCCCGGCTCGCGGATGTCCTCGGCCGCATAGCGACCCAGGACCCGTTGGCCCAGCGAGACCAGCACGTCGCCGCCTTCGACCACGGCGCGCAGCGTGATGCCGCGCGTCGAGCCGCAGTCTTCTTCGGTGACGATCGAGTCCTGCGCCACGTCCACCAGACGACGGGTCAGGTAACCCGAGTTGGCGGTCTTCAGCGCGGTGTCGGCCAGACCCTTGCGGGCGCCGTGGGTGGAGTTGAAGTATTCAAGGACGGTCAGGCCTTCCTTGAAGTTCGAGATAATCGGCGTCTCGATGATCTCGCCGGAAGGCTTGGCCATCAGGCCGCGCATGCCGCCCAGCTGCTTCATCTGGGCCTGCGAACCACGGGCGCCGGAGTTGGCCATCATGAAGACGGAGTTGATGTCCGGCTCCTGTCCCTTGATCAGGACGCGAGGCTGGGCGATTTCCGCCATCATCTCGTCAGCGATCTTGTCCGTAGCCTTGGACCAGGCGTCGACGACCTTGTTGTACTTCTCACCCTTGGTGATCAGGCCGTCGGCGTACTGTTGCTCGTACTCCTCGACCTGGGTCCGGGTTTCAGCGACCATCTGCGCCTTCTTGGCGGGGATGACGATGTCGTCCTTACCCACGGAAATGCCGGCCTTGGCGGCTTCACGGAAGCCCAGCTGCATCATCTGGTCGGCAAAGATGACCGTCGCCTTCTGACCGCAGTGGCGATAGACCTGATCGATCAGGTTGCCGATTTCCTTCTTGGTCAGGTTCTTCTCAAGCAGGCTGTAGCCGATGTTGGCGTTGTGCGGCAGCAGCGCGCCCAGCTTCATCCGGCCCGGCGTGGTGTCGATGACCTTGGTGACGACTTCACCGGCCGAGTTCATCTCGGTCCAGCGCGCCTTGATCTTGGTGTGCAGACCGACGACCTTGGCGTCCAGAGCCGCGTCGATTTCACCCATGTTGGCGAACAGCTTGCCTTCGCCGGGCTGCTTTTCCTTGACCAACGACAGGTAGTACAGGCCCAGGACGATGTCCTGCGACGGCACGATGATCGGCTTGCCGTTGGCGGGCGACAGGATGTTGTTCGTCGACATCATCAGGACGCGCGCTTCGAGTTGCGCCTCCAGCGACAGCGGGACGTGAACAGCCATCTGGTCGCCGTCGAAGTCGGCGTTGAAGGCGGTGCAGACCAGCGGGTGCAGGCGGATGGCCTTGCCCTCGATCAGCTTGGGCTCGAACGCCTGGATGCCCAGACGGTGAAGCGTCGGCGCGCGGTTCAGCATGACCGGGTGTTCCCGGATCACTTCTTCCAGGATGTCCCAGACCTGCGGCTGCTCACGCTCGACCATGCGCTTGGACTGCTTGACGGTGCCCGACAGGCCCTTGGCGTCCAGACGCGCATAGATGAACGGCTTGAACAGCTCGAGCGCCATCTTCTTCGGCAGGCCGCACTCGTGCAGCTTCAGTTCCGGACCCACGGTGATGACCGAACGGCCCGAGTAGTCGACGCGCTTGCCCAGAAGGTTCTGACGGAAGCGGCCCTGCTTGCCCTTCAGCATGTCGGCCAGCGACTTCAGCGGACGCTTGTTGGCGCCCGTAATGACGCGACCACGACGACCGTTGTCGAACAGGGCGTCGACCGACTCCTGCAGCATCCGCTTTTCGTTACGGATGATGATGTCGGGCGCGCGCAGCTCGATCAGGCGCTTCAGGCGGTTGTTACGGTTGATGACCCGGCGATACAGGTCGTTCAGGTCCGACGTCGCGAAACGGCCGCCGTCCAGCGGCACCAGCGGACGCAGTTCCGGCGGGATGACCGGCACGATCGTCAGGATCATCCACTCGGGCTTGTTGCCCGACTCGAGGAAGGCTTCGATCAGCTTCAGGCGCTTGGACGCCTTCTTGGCCTTCATTTCCGAAGGGCTGTCAGCCAGCTCGCCGCGGTGGCGTTCGGCTTCGGCGTGCAGGTCGATGCCCATCAGCAGGTTGCGGACGGCCTCGGCGCCGATTTCAGCCGTGAAGCCGTCGTCGCCGTACTCTTCCTGGTAGCGATAGAACTCGTCTTCCGTCAGCAGCTGGTTCTGCTTCAGCGGGGTCAGGCCCGGCTCGGTGACGATGTAGTTTTCGAAGTAGAGGACGCGTTCCACGTCCTTCAGCGCCATGTCCAGCATCAGCGAGATGCGCGACGGCAGCGACTTCAGGAACCAGATATGGGCGACCGGGGCGGCCAGGTCGATGTGACCCATGCGCTCGCGGCGAACGCGAGCCAGCGTGACTTCAACGCCGCACTTCTCGCAGATGATGCCCTTGTACTTCATGCGCTTGTACTTGCCGCACAGGCATTCGTAGTCCTTGGTCGGGCCAAAGATACGGGCGCAGAACAGGCCGTCACGCTCGGGCTTGAACGTACGGTAGTTGATGGTTTCCGGCTTCTTGATCTCGCCGAACGACCACGAACGGATCTTCTCGGGCGAGGCCAGGGCGATCTTGATCTGGTCGAAGGTCGGCGTGACCGGGACCGGGTTGAAGATGTTCAGGACTTCCTGGTTCATCTTTTTTCCTTCTGCGGGAATGCCCCGCGAAAATTCATTCAGAGAGGAGAGGCGGTCGGACCGCCCTCCCCCGCCAGGCGGGAGAGGGCTTCAGTTTCCGATCAGCTGTTCTCCAGCTCCACGTTCAGGCCCAGCGAGCGCATTTCCTTGATGAGCACGTTGAAGCTCTCGGGAATGCCGGCTTCGAAGCTGTCGTCGCCGCGGACGATCGCTTCATAGACCTTGGTACGACCAGCCACGTCGTCGGACTTCACCGTCAGCATTTCCTGCAGGGTGTAGGCGGCGCCGTAAGCTTCCAGAGCCCAAACCTCCATTTCCCCGAAGCGCTGTCCGCCGAACTGCGCCTTACCGCCCAGCGGCTGCTGGGTGACGAGCGAGTACGGGCCGATGGAGCGGGCGTGGATCTTGTCGTCGACCAGGTGGTGCAGCTTCAGCATGTAGACGTAGCCGACCGTGACCGGACGCTTGAACTGCTCGCCCGTCTGACCGTCGAACAGGATCGACTGACCCGAACGATCCAGACCGGCCGATTCCAGCAGGTCCTCGATGTCCGAGATGTGCGCGCCGTCGAAGACCGGGGTCGCGAAGGGCACGCCCTTGGCCAGGTTTTGAGCCAGTTCGATCAGGTCTTCGTCGCTCTGCGGCAGCGGGGTGTCGGCGCCGTAGATCTCGGTCAGACGCGACACCAGGGCGTCACGCATGCCGCCGTCCATCCACTGGTCGAGCAGGCCCTTGATCTGCTTGCCGAGGCCGGCAGCGGCCCAACCCAGGTGGGTTTCGAAGATCTGACCGATGTTCATGCGCGACGGCACGCCCAGCGGGTTCAGAACGATGTCGACGTGGGTGCCGTCGTCCAGGTGCGGCATGTCCTCGACCGGCAGGATCTTGGAAATGACGCCCTTGTTGCCGTGACGGCCGGCCATCTTGTCGCCCGGCTGAAGCTTGCGCTTCACGGCCACGAAGACCTTGACCATCTTCATCACGCCCGGCGGCAGCTCGTCGCCGCGCTGCAGCTTCTCGACCTTGTCTTCGAAGCGACGGTCGAGCGCTTTGCGAGCGTCCTCGAACTGCTTCTTCATGGCCTCCAACTCGCCCATCGCCTTTTCGTCGTCGAGGGCGACCTGCCACCACAGGCCCTTGGACACTTCGGCCAGCTTCTCTTCGGTCACGTCGCCGCGGCCCATGCCCTTCGGACCGGACACGGCGGACTTGCCGAGCAGCAGCGGCTTCAGGCGGCCATAGACGTTGCGCTCAAGGATCTTGAGCTCATCGTCGCGGTCCTTGCCGAGGCGTTCGATTTCGGCGCGTTCGATCGCCATGGCGCGCTCGTCCTTGTCGACGCCGTGACGGTTGAAGACGCGCACGTCGACGACCGTGCCGGCGACGCCGGGCGGCAGGCGCAGCGAGGTGTCACGCACGTCCGAAGCCTTCTCGCCGAAGATGGCGCGCAGCAGCTTCTCTTCCGGCGTCATGGGGCTTTCGCCCTTCGGCGTGACCTTGCCGCACAGGATGTCGCCCGGCTGGACTTCGGCGCCGATGGCCACGATGCCCGCTTCGTCGAGGTTGCGCAGGGCTTCCTCGCCGACGTTGGGGATGTCGCGGGTGATTTCTTCCGGGCCCAACTTCGTATCACGCGCCATCACTTCGAACTCTTCGAGGTGGATGGAGGTGAAGATGTCGTCGCGCACGATGCGCTCGGAGATCAGGATGGAGTCTTCGAAGTTGTAGCCGTTCCAGGGCATGTAGGCGACCAGGACGTTACGGCCCAGGGCCAGTTCGCCCAGGTCCGTCGACGGGCCGTCGGCGATGACGTCGCCGGCCTTCACTTCATCGCCCACGCGCACGATCGGGCGCTGGTTGATGCAGGTCGACTGGTTGGAGCGCTGGAACTTCGACAGGCGGTAGATGTCGACGCCCGAACGGCCCGCGTCGGATTCCGACGTGGCGCGGACGACGATACGCGTGCCGTCGATCTGCTCGACCACGCCGTCACGGCGGGCGACCACGACAGCGCCGGAGTCCACGGCCACGACCGCTTCCATGCCCGTGCCGACCAGCGGCGCATCCGACTGCACCAGAGGCACGGCCTGACGTTGCATGTTGGCGCCCATCAGTGCGCGGTTGGCGTCATCGTTTTCCAGGAAGGGGATCAGGGCCGCAGCGACCGAAACAACCTGTTTCGGCGACACGTCCATCATGTCGACGTCGGCCTTGGTCAACAGCTGGGATTCACCGTTGATCCGGCCGGGGACCAGGTCCTCGACGATCTCGCCGTTGCGCAGTTCGATGTTGGACTGGGCGATAACGTGCTTCGCCTCCTCCATGGCCGAGATGTAAACCACCTCGTCCGTGGCCTTGCCGTCCTTCACGCGACGGTAGGGGCTTTCAATGAAGCCGTACTTGTTGACGCGCGCGTGGGTGGCCAGCGAGTTGATCAGACCGATGTTCGGGCCTTCCGGCGTTTCAATCGGGCAGATGCGGCCATAGTGGGTCGGGTGAACGTCGCGGACTTCGAAGCCGGCGCGCTCACGCGTCAGACCGCCCGGGCCAAGCGCCGAAAGGCGGCGCTTGTGGGTGATCTCCGACAGCGGGTTGGTTTGGTCCATGAACTGCGACAGCTGCGACGAGCCGAAGAATTCACGCACCGCGGCCGCGGCCGGTTTGGCGTTGATCAGGTCGTGCGGCATGACCGTGTCGATATCGACCGAACTCATGCGCTCCTTGATGGCGCGCTCCATCCGCAGCAGACCGACGCGGTACTGGTTTTCCAGCAGCTCGCCGACCGAACGCACGCGACGGTTGCCCAGGTTGTCGATGTCGTCGATCTCGCCGCGGCCGTCCTTCAGGCCGACCAGGATCTGCAGCACCTTCAGCACGTCGTCCTTTTGCAGGACGCGGATTTCGTCGGAAACCTCGGGGGTCTCCAGACGCATGTTCATCTTGACCCGGCCCACAGCCGACAGGTCGTAGCGTTCGCTGTCGAAGAACAGCGAGTTGAACATGGCTTCGGCGGCTTCCGGGGTGGGCGGCTCGCCCGGACGCATGACGCGATAGATGTCGAACAGGGCGTCTTCACGACCCGTATTCTTGTCCACGCGCAGGGTGTTGCGCATGTAGGCGCCGACCGTGACATGGTCGATGTCCAGCACGTCGATGGTGGTGAAGCCGCGCTCTTCCAGCAGGGCGATCGACTCGGCGTCCAGCTCGTCGCCGGCCTCGGCGTAGATCTCGCCGGTCTCATAGTTGACCGCGTCGGCGGCCAGGTACTTGGTCAGCAGGGCGTCGGCGGCCAGCGACAGCGACGTCAGACCGCCGTCAGCCAGTTTCTTGGCGGCGCGGGCGCTGATCTTCTGACCGGCCTGGGCGACCACTTCGCCGGTGTCGGCGTCGACCAGGTCGAACTCCGGCTTCACACCGCGCCAGCGTTCCGGCTTGTAGGGCGTGACCCAGCCTTCGCCGCGCTTCTCGTAAGGCACAGTCTCGTAGAAGGTCTTGAGGATTTCCTCGCCGTCCATTCCCAGGGCCAGCAGGAAGCTGGTGGCCGGCAGTTTGCGACGACGGTCGATACGGACGAAGACCACGTCCTTGGCGTCGAACTCAAAGTCGAGCCACGAACCGCGGTAGGGAATGACGCGAGCGGCGAACAGCAGCTTGCCCGACGAGTGGGTCTTGCCCTTGTCGTGGTCAAAGAAGACGCCCGGCGAACGGTGCATCTGCGAGACGATCACGCGCTCGGTGCCGTTGACGATAAAGGTGCCCTTGTCCGTCATGAGCGGGATATCGCCCATGTAGACGTCCTGCTCCTTGATGTCCTTGACCGAACGGGCGCCCGTTTCTTCCTCGGTCTCAAAGACGATCAGGCGCAGCTTGACCTTCAGCGGCGCGGCATAGGTCATGTCGCGCTGGATGCATTCTTCGACGTCGTACTTGGGGTCCTCGAACTCGTAGGACACGTACTCCAGGACGGCGCGCTCGTTGAAGTCCTTGATCGGGAAGACCGACTTGAAGACCGCCTCGATGCCCTGCTCCTTGCGGATCCCGCTGCGCACTTCGCGCTGCAGGAACTGCTCGTAGGAAGCGCGCTGAACCTCGATCAGGTTCGGCATCTTCACCGCTTCGGGGATGCGCCCGAACGAGTGACGGATGCGCTTCTTGCCGGTGAACGAGGTGGCGGAGGCGATCTTACCCAGGGCGAGACCGTCAGTGGAGTTTGCCATTCTGTTTTCCCAATCGCGAGCCGGTAAAGGCCCGACGTCAATGCAGCAGCCACGGCCCGCCAATCCGGCGATCCGTGACCATTAATTCTCGCGGCGCTCACCCTCGATCCGCATAGGATCAGAGCGCCTGATATGCTCGTCCCTTGGGAAAGGGACGGCGCCTGCGCACCGGTCGGAGGGCGACAAACCGGGCTTGGGCGCTTTCGCGCGGGATTCATGGAATCTGCGGAGCGGCATATATACGCCGTTCGACGGCGAAATAAAGGCCCGCCGGAAGAGTTAAAGCACGCCGTCATCCCCGGGCGGCGCAGCCGAACCCAGGACCCAGATGGCGGACACAGGCGCCGTCCAGCCAGAATCAAACGCCTGGGTCCCGGCTCTTCGCTCCGCTTCGACCGGGATGACGGTGTGTTGAGGCACTTATCGACACCGCCAAGCCTTGTGATAAGCCTAGCGGTTATGAACCGCATCATTCTGCCCGCGCTCGCCGCCCTCGCCCTGACCCTTTCCGCCTGCGCCTCAGCGCCCGCCACGACCACGCAGGTCGTGCCGCAAGGTCCCGCCACCCAGGAGAACTGGGAAGTCGGCCAGGCCGCCTACCTGATGTGGAACGGCCAGCGCCACGGCTGGACCACGACGCCGTCGGGCCTGCAGTACCGCCGCGTCGGCAAGGCCCACAAGAATGGCGTGCAGCCGACCGCGACCGACACGGTCAAGGTCCACTACCGCGGGACCTTCATCGACGGTCGCGAGTTCGACAGCTCCTATTCTCGCAACGAGCCGGCCAGCTTCCCCCTGAACCGCGTCATCAAGGGCTGGACCGAGGGCGTCGCCCTGATGCGGACCGGCGAGACCTATGAGTTCGTCATCCCCGCCGACCTGGCCTACGGCCCGCGGTGGATGGGCACGGAAATCCCGGCCAACTCCGCCCTGCGCTTCACCGTCGAACTTCTGGAAGTGAACCCGGCGAGCTGACACCGCTTCGTCATGCGGCCTTGACGCAGGGTGCGACACATTGTGGTCTGCGCCCCGCATCGGGCCGCGAGGGGGCGGCCGTTTCCGGATAGTTTTGTGATGAAGCGTTTCGCCCTGGCCGTCAGCGCCGCCGCCCTGCTGATTTCTGTGGGCGCGCCCGCCCTGGCCCAGGTCGGCACGCCCGCCCTGCCCGTCGCCCTCGCGGCGATCCCAGCCCCCAAGGATGTGGCCTACCCCGGCGTCATCACCATCGACGTGGACGCCACCGACATCGACCGCCGCCTGGTCCAGGTGCGCCAGACCATTCCCGTCACCCAGGCCGGGCCGATGGTCCTGCTCTACCCCCAATGGCTGCCCGGCAACCACAGCCCCGCCGGCCCCGTCGCCAACGTCGGCGGCCTGACGTTTACCGCCAACGGCCAGCGGCTGGAGTGGGTGCGCAACACGGTCCAGCCCTGGGCCTATCAGATCGACGTCCCCGCCGGCGTCAGCCAGGTCGAGGTCGCCTTCCAGTGGCTCACCCCGATCGAGGGCAATCAGGGCCGCGTCGTCGTCACACCCGAGATGCTGAACATCCAGTGGGAAAAGGCCCTGCTCTATCCGGCCGGCTATTACTCGCGTCAGATCACCTTCAAGCCGACCCTGAGACTGCCCGCCGGCTGGAACTACGGCGCGGGCCTCGACACCGTCAGCTTCGAGAACGGCCTGGCGACCTTCGCCCCCCTCACCCTCGACCATCTGGCCGACAGCCCCGTCTTCGCCGGCCAGCACTACCGCCAGATCGACCTCGATCCCGGCGGTCGCTCGCCCGTCCGCATGAACGTCGTGGCCGACACGGCCAAGATGCTGGAGGCCACCGACGAGCATATCCAGCTGCACCGCAACCTGGTCCAGCAGGCCGACCGCCTGTTCGGGGCCCGCCACTTCGACCACTACGACTTCCTGGTGGCCGTGACCGACAAGCTGGGCGGCATCGGCCTGGAGCACCAGCGCTCGTCCGAGAACAGCGTCGATCCCAAGTACTTCACCGACCGCGAAGATACGCTGGCCGACCGCGACCTCTTGGGCCACGAGTACACCCACAGCTGGAACGGCAAGTGGCGCCGCCCCGCCGACCAGATGACGCCGAACCTCAATGAGCCGCTGCAGAACTCCCTGCTCTGGGTCTATGAGGGCCAGACGCAGTATTGGGGCCTGGTCCTGACCGCCCGCGCGGGCCTGATGAGCAAGCAACAGGCGCTGGACGTCCTGGCCATGACCGCCGCCAGCTTCCAGAACATCCCGGGCCGCCAGTGGCGCGCCATGCAGGATACCACCAACGACCCCATCATCAGCCAGCGCCGCCCGCAGCCCTGGAGCTCCTATCAGCGTAGCGAAGACTATTACCGCGAGGGCTCGCTGATCTGGCTGGACGCCGACACCCTGATCCGCGAGCAGACCGGCGGCAAGAAGTCGCTGGACGACTTCGCCAAGGCCTTCTTCGGCGCCCAGGACGGCGACTGGAACCCGGCTCCCTACACCTTCGACACCGTGACATCGACCCTGAACGGGGTGCAGGCGAACAACTGGCCCGCCTTCCTGCGCGAGCGTCTGGACGCGGTCGGCCCCAACTCGCGCGGCCCGCTCGACGGCATCGAGCGCGGCGGCTACCGCCTGGTCTTCAAGGAGGAGCCGTCCGGCTACATGGGCGCCCTTTACAAGGAACTGGGCCGTAACGACTTCACCTATTCGCTCGGCTTCATGATGAACAAGGCCAACCGGATCACCTCGGTCGTCTGGGGCGGACCGGCCTTCGAGCAGGGCCTGACCTCGGGCTGGGAAGTCGTCGCCGTCGCCGGTCGCGCCGCCTCGGCCGACGCGCTCAAGGAGGCCGTTACCGCCGCCAAGGGCTCGACCGATCCGATCGAGCTGATCCTCAAGAACGGCGACGTCTTCAAGACCGTCCGCTTCGACTACCACGACGGCCTGCGCTACCCGCATCTGGAGCGGATCGAGGGGACGCCCGACCGCCTGGGCGACATCCTGTCGCCTCGCCGTCGCTGACGCCGCCTGCCAAGCCTTACGCCTGATTACCTCTGAGTTCTGGATACCCGATGACCCGACGCCTGCCTGCCGCCGCCCTCGCCCTGTTGCTGACCTCGGTCGCTTCGACCGCTCTGGCTCATGCCCCGCAGGCCTGGACCGGCCCGCAGGCGCCGGCTTCGCCCACGCCCCAGAACACGCCGCTGGGCCTGCCCCGCGCCCTGCCGCCGATCCCGGCCCCGACCGCCGAGACCTACCCCGGCGTCATCAAGTATGAGGTCGACGCCACCGACGTGGAGCGCAAGATCGTCCGCGTCCGCCAGACCATCCCGGTCACGGCCGGGCCTCTGGTCCTGCTCTATCCCAAGTTCCTGCCCGGCAACCACGCCGCCACCGGCCCGATCCAGCTGATTTCGGGCGTGACCGTGACGGGCGGCGGAGCTCGCATCGACTGGCTGCGCGACACCATCGACCCCAACGCCTTCCACGTGGACGTGCCCCAGGGCGTCAGCGAGATCGTGGTCGAGTTCCAATGGCTGACCCAGCCCGACAACGCGACCTGGCGCGTGGTCATGACCCCCGAAATGGTCAACCTGCAGTGGGAGAAGGCGCTCCTCTACCCCGCCGGCTACCGCTCGACCGGCATCACCTTCGCCCCGTCGATCCGCCTGCCGGAAGGTTGGAAGTACGGCGTGGCTCTGGACACCGAGCGCTATGAGAACGGCGTGGCGACCTTCCGCCCCACGGACCTCTACACCCTTATCGACAGCCCCCTGTTCGGCGGCGCCCACTTCCAGCGCATCGAGATCGACCCGCGCGGCGAGGCGGTTCACCTGAACATCGTCGCCGACGAAGCCAAGAACATCGCCCCGACGCCGGAGCAGATCGCCTGGTTCGAGAACCTGGTGACCCAGACCGACCGCCTGTTCGGCGCCCGCCCCTATGACCGCTACGACTTCCTGGTCGCCGCCACGTCCAAGATGGGCGGCATTGGGCTGGAGCATCACCGCTCGTCCGAGAACTCGGTCCCGACAGACTTCTTCACCAACTGGGGCAAGAGCATGGGCGCGGTCGGCCTCTTGCCGCACGAGTTCGTCCACGCCTGGAACGGCAAGCGCCAGCGCCCCGCCGACGAACTGACCGCCAACCACAACATCCCGACCCAGAACACCCTGCTGTGGGTCTATGAGGGCCAGACGGAATACTGGGGCGATGTGCTGACCGCCCGCTCGGGCCTGGCCTCCAAGGACGACATTCTGGTCACCGTGGCCGAGAACGCCGCCTTCTACGACAACCAGCCCGGCCGCGAGTGGCGCCCGCTGCAGGACGTCAACAACCACAACCTGCTCGGCTACCGCACCAGCAATCCCTATTCGTCGTGGATGCGCGGCACGGGCGACTACTATCGGGAGTCCCTGCTGATCTGGCTGGACGCGGACACCCTCATTCGTGAAGCCACCAACGGCAAGAAATCGCTGGACGACTTCGCCAAGGGCTTCTTTGGCGGCGACGACGGCTCCTGGGCCCCGCGCGGCTACACCTTCGAGGACGTGGTCGCGGCGCTGAACGCCGTGCATCCGCACGACTGGGCCAGCTTCCTGCGCACCCGCCTGGACGCCAACGGCCCGGGCGCCAAGGCCCCGCTGGACGGTCTGGCGCGCGGCGGCTACCGCCTGACCTATACCGACAGCCTGACGGCGGCCGAGAAACGCATCCAGTCCGGCTGGGCGACCGACTTCCAGTATTCCCTGGGCTTCACCCTGTCCTCGTCGAACAAGCTGAGCGGCATCCGTTGGGGCGGCCGCGCCTTCGAGGCCGACATCGGGCCGGGCTGGGAACTGGTCGCCGTCAACGACCGCGCCGCCTCGGCCGAGGTGCTGCGCGACGCCGTCACCGCCGCCAAGGGCACGGACAAGCCGATCTCGCTCCTGCTCAAGAACGGCGACCGCTACCGCACCGTGGCCTTCGATTACCACGACGGCCTGCGCTACCCGCGCCTGGAACGCATCCCCGGCACGCCGGACCGCCTCGGCGACATCCTCAGCCCGCGTCGTCGCTAAGGCCGCTTCAGAAACAGAAACGGCCCGGGATCGCTCCCGGGCCGTTTTCGTATGCGCCTGTCGCTTAGGCTTTCAGCAGCTTCAGCAGCGCCTCGGCCGCCTCGCGCGACGAAGCCGGATTCTGGCCGGTGACGAGCGCCCCGTCCGTCACGACGTATGAGGCCCAGTCGGCGCCCTTGCTGTAGCGCCCGCCGTTCGCGGTCAGCATGTCCTCGACCAGGAAGGGCACGACCTGGGTCAGGCCCACGGCTTCTTCCTCGCTATTGGTGAAGCCGGTGACCGCCCGCCCCTTGACCAGCGGCTGGCCGTCCGCGCCCTTCACGTCCTTCAGCACGCCCGGCGCATGGCAGACGAAGCCCGTCGGCTTGTCGGCAGCCGCGAAGGCCTGAATCAGGCCGATGGAGACGGGATCATTGGCCAGATCCCAAAGCGGGCCGTGACCGCCGGGATAGAAGACAGCATCGAAATCCTCGGCCTTCACATCGGCCAGCTTCTGCGTGGCCGCCAGCGCGGCCTGCGCCTCGGCGTCGGCCTTGAAGCGGCGCGTGTCGTCGGTCTGGGCGTCCTCGGCGTCGCTCTTGGGGTCCAGCGGCGGCTGTCCGCCCCTGGGCGAGGCGACGACGATCTCGGCCCCGGCGTCTTTCAGGGCGTAATAGGGGGCGGCGAACTCTTCCAGCCAGAAGCCGGTCTTCTGGCCGGTGTCGCCAAGTTGGTCGTGCGAAGTCAGGACCATCAGGATCTTCATGGGAGGGCGTCCTTTCGATTGTGGAGGTCACAGATGGGAATCCCCAGCACGATCCGCCACGCCCAAAAGAAAACGGGCCGGAGGTTTCCCTCCGACCCGTTCCTGAAATCCGCCTTCGGTCGAAACCGAGGGCCAGGACCCAATCTTACTTGATTTGGATCTTGGCGCCGGCTTCTTCCAGCTTCTTCTTCATTTCTTCAGCGACTTGCTTCGAAACGTTCTCGACGATGTTCTGCGGAGCGCCTTCGACCAGGTCCTTAGCTTCCTTCAGACCCAGGTCCGAACGGACGCCGCGGACTTCCTTGATCACGTTGATCTTCTTGTCGCCGCCGTCGATCAGGACAACGGTGAACTCGGTTTGCTCTTCAGCAGCTTCAGCCGGAGCAGCAGCGCCGGCAGCAGCAACGGCGACCGGTGCGGCAGCCGAAACGCCCCACTTGTCTTCCAGCAGCTTCGACAGTTCAGCGGCTTCCAGGACGGTCAGAGCCGACAGTTCTTCAACGATCTTGGCGAGGTCAGCCATTTTAGTCTTCCTTCGGTAGGATGAGGTTCAGAGAGATATGCAGAGATGACGAGGCTTAGGCGGCGTCTTTGGTCGCGTACGCGTTGAAGACGCGAGCCAGTTGGCCGGCGGGTGCTTGCAGAACGCCAGCGACCTTGGTCGCCGGGGCTTGCAGCAGGCCAATCAGCTTGCCACGCAGTTGGTCCAGCGACGGCAGCTTGGACAGGGCGTCGACGCCCGCGGCGTCCAGCACCTTGTCGCCCATGAAACCGCCGAGGAGCTTGAACTTGTCGTTGCCCTTGGCGAATTCAGCCGCGACCTTCGCAGCGGTGACGGGGTCGGCTGCATATGCGATGCCCACGGGACCCTTGAACAGGTCGTGGTACTCGCTGCCTTCCTCGACGCCCAGCGCCTTAAGCGCCAGACGGTTCTTCACCACCTTGAACGCGCCGCCTTCTTTACGAAGGCGACCACGCAGGTCTTCCATCTCCGCAACGGTCAGACCCAGGTTGTGGGTCACGACCACGGCGCCCGCGTCGGCGAACACGCTCTTCAGCGATTCGATCGACTCGGCTTTTTGTGCGCGGTCCATTGCGGTCTCCAGTTTTGGTATTCGCCGCCGGGCTAATTCCCGACGACGGATTTGGCGATCGCGCCGCGCATTGCTGCACAGCGTTCAGGCCGGTCTTATTGTCCGAAGGAAGCGTGGCCTGTCCTGCCGAGAACGGCTGGACGAAGGTCTTTGCATCCCCATCTCCCCACGGCGCCAGAGGGCTCTCTGGACGATTATGACGCGGGTGGCCCCCACGTCCCGAAGTTCTCGGACAGGATCCGCCTCGGCCGAAGCCTTAGCGAGAAGCCGCGCTCTATACACGGCTGGGCGGGGAAAGCAACGGCGGGCCGGCTCAAGCGCGCCCCTGTCGTCCAATTTGGTTCAAAAGGCGTGCAAGGCCGGGGCAAAGTCGCGGATCAGCTGCGCCAGGTCGTCCTCATGCACCGCCTCGGCCGCTTCGGCCAGGGTCATCCAGCGGCGCTCGCGCTGAAGATCCTCGGGCCAGGCCCCAAGTTGGATCAGCACTTCCAGCGGATAGACGGCGACGACGCAGGCCTGGGTCGCGCCCGACTTTAGCCGCTTGCCATAGCGGAAATGGCCGATGGGCGCCTCCAGGGTCTCACCCTGGATGCCCGCCTCTTCATAGGCTTCCTGAGCCGCCGCCTGGGGGTCGGTCTTGCCAACCATGCGGCCGCCCTTGGGGATGACCCAGCGGCGAGTCTCGCGCGAGGTGATCATCATCACCTCCACGCCGTTCTCGCCCTGACGCCAGGGCAGAGCCGCGACCTGACGGGTCTCGGACGTCTCTGTTCTGGCCGGGCCCGTCATCAGGTCAGGAACAGGCCGCCGAGGAAGTAGAAGATCGCGCCGATGGCCGCCGCCGCCGGCATGGTGATGAACCAGGCGGTGACGATGCTGCGGGCGATGCTCCAGCGCACGGCCGAGACCCGCTTGGCCGCGCCCACGCCGATGATGGCGCCGGTGATGGTGTGGGTGGTCGACACCGGGATGCCCATGCTGGTCGCGGCGAACAGGGTGATGGCCCCGCCCGTCTCGGCGCAGAAGCCCTGCTGCGGGCTAAGCCGCGTGATGCGCGAGCCCATGGTGTGGACGATCTTCCAGCCGCCGAACAGGGTGCCCAGGGCGATCATGGCCTGACAGGTGATGACCACCCAGAAGGGCACGTGGAACTCACCGCCCAGCATGCCGCGCGAGTACAGCAGGATGGCGATGATCCCCATGGTCTTCTGCGCGTCATTGCCGCCGTGACCCAGCGAATAGGCCGAGGCGGAGACAAACTGCAGGCCGCGGAAAATCCGGTCCGCGAAATTGGGATTGGCCTTGGCGAACAGCCAGGACACGATCAGCACCAGCAGCAGGGCCAGCAGGAAGCCGATGGCCGGCGACATGAAGATGGCGCCGACGGTCTTCAGCACGCCGCTGATGACGACCGCGCTCGTGCCCGCCTTGGCGATGCCCGCCCCCAGCAGGCCGCCGACCAGGGCGTGCGAGCTGGACGACGGAATGCCCGCCAGCCAGGTGATGATGTTCCACAGGATGGCGCCCATCAGGGCGCCGAAGATCACCTGATCCGAAATCACATCGGGCGAGATGATGCCCCGCCCGATCGTATCGGCCACATGCAGGCCGAAGAAGAGGAAGGCGATGAAGTTGAAGAAGGCCGCCCAGCCGACCGCATAGATCGGCGGCAGCACGCGCGTCGCGACAATGGTGGCGATGGAATTGGCCGCGTCGTGCAGGCCGTTCAGGAAGTCGAACAGCAGGGCGACGCCGATCAGGAAGATCAGAATCAGAAGGGCGTGATCCATCGGACCCTACAGGTGCTCGACCAGGACGCCATTGATGCGGTTCGCCACATCCTCGAAGCGGTCGATGATCTTCTCGAGGTGATCATAAATCTCGCCGCCGATGATGAACCACAGCGTATTGCCGCCGGTCATGTCGTGGCGGTGCAGCTCATAGAGCGCCTTCATGCCCTCGTCGTAGAGGGTATCGCTCTGGCTTTCGAGCTTGGCGATCTGTTCGGTCAGTTCGTTCAGACGCTCGTGATTCTTGCGCATGGCCGGCAGCAGCGAGATCGCCTCAACCGTCAGGGCGCCGCACTGGACCGCGATGTCGGCCAGCTCGCGCATCTTGGGGGCGAACTCGCGCATTTCGTACAGGGTCACGACCTTGGCCGTCTTCTGCATCTGGTCGATCGTGTCGTCCAGCGAGTCGGTCAGGCCGCGAATGTCGGAGCGGTCAAACGGGGTGATGAAGCTGCGGCGCACCGCGAACATGACCTCGCGCGCGACATCATCGGCCTCATGCTCATGATCAACGATCTTCTGACACCAGCCAGGCGTGGCCTCGCCGCCGTCCATCATCCCGCGCAGGGCTTCTGCGCCCTTCACCAGGGTGGCGGCGTGGGCGTCGAACAGGCGGAAGAAGTTGTCTTCCTTGGGCAGCAGCGCCTGGAACCAGTGCAGCATCAGTCGTCTCCGAAAGGGCCGCACATGGCGGCTGCGCCCCAAGACCGGAATTCACCCCCTGCCGTCAAGTCGTCCGAACACGGAAATCGTTTCAGGCCGGGATTAGTCCTCAAGGTATTCGAGCGCCCGCCCTGCCCCAGCCCCCGCCTAACGACCTCATGCAGCGCGGCAGGCCCCCGGCAAAGAAAAACCCCGGAGATTGCTCTCCGGGGTCTTCCTAAGTTCAGACCAGGTCCGAGATTAAGCCAGCGAAGCCGGATCGATCTTGAAGCCCGGGCCCATCGTCGACGACAGGGTGATACGCTTGACGTACGTGCCCTTGGCGCCGGCCGGCTTGGCCTTGTTCAGAGCGTCCACGTAAGCCTTGACGTTGGCTTCCAGGGCGGCCTGATCGAAGGAGGCCTTGCCGATGCCGCCGTGGGCGATACCGGCTTTTTCGACGCGGAACTCAACGGCGCCGCTCTTGGCGTCCTTGACGGCTTGCGCCACGTTCGGGGTCACGGTGCCGACCTTCGGGTTCGGCATCAGGCCGCGCGGGCCCAGCACCTTACCGAGGCGACCGACCAGAGCCATCATGTCCGGCGACGCGATAACGCGGTCGAAGTCCATGAAGCCGCCAGCGATCTTTTCGTACAGATCTTCTGCGCCCACGATGTCGGCGCCGGCAGCCGTGGCTTCAGCAGCCTTGGCGTCCTTGGCGAAGACGGCGACGCGAACGTCGCGGCCCGTGCCCGACGGCAGGTTCACAACGCCGCGGACCTGTTGGTCGGCGTGACGCGGGTCAACGCCCAGGTTGACGGCGATTTCGATCGACTCGTCGAACTTGGCCTTGGCGTTGTCCTTGACCAGCTTGATGGCGTCGGCGAACGGCAGGAGGTCCTGCGTGACACCGGTGCGGGCTTTAAAGGCCTTGGTTTGCTTAGCCATGATTTAGCCCTCCACCACTTCGATGCCGATGGCGCGTGCCGAACCTTCGATGATGCGCATGGCAGCATCCATGTCGTTCGCGTTCAGGTCTTTCATCTTCGCTTCGGCGATCTCGCGGATCTGCGCCTGCGTCACCTTGCCTGCGGTCTCACGACCAACCAGCTTGGAGCCCGACTTAATGCCAGCGGCCTGCTTCAGGTAGAAGGTGGCCGGCGGGGTCTTGGTGATAAAGGTGAAGGACTTGTCCTGATAGACCGTGATCACGGTCGGCAGGGGCGTACCCTTGGCCACCTTCTCGGTGCGAGCGTTGAACTCCTTGCAGAAGCCCATGATGTTCACGCCGCGCTGACCCAGTGCCGGGCCGATCGGGGGCGAAGGCGTGGCCGAACCGGCCGCAACTTGCAGTTTGATATAGCCGAGAATCTTCTTGGCCATTGGTCTCTCCTATGATGACCCTGACAGAGACTGACGGGGCCGGTGAGCCGTGGTCTGGCATGGCTGCCTCCCACGGATTTGCCGCCAAACGACTCGAAAGCCCTCTGGCGGAGGCGCGCATGTAGCAGGACGTCCCCACGAAGGCAAATGAAGGCGGACCAATGCGACGCCTCAAACCCTCGTTCGGAAAAAACAGAGTCTAAAGAGTCTAATTCGTCTGAAATCCTGCCTGGCTCGCGCCAGCGACCGATCAGGCGACCAGCCATCGCCCAGCCTAGCACGGAGCGTGACCCAGGCTGGCGAAACGACGGTTGTCGCCGCCAATCGCAGTAAATCATGGGCATCGGCGCAGTCGCACCTGCGCGCAGATCAGGCCCCAAACGCAAAACGGCGACCCGAAGGCCGCCGCTGCACGTCGTTCTGGCGATGATCGAGCGATCAGCCGCCGGTCTTTTCGACCTGGTTGTATTCCAGATCCACCGGGGTCGGGCGGCCGAAGATGGACACGGCCACGCGCAGGCGGGCGTTGTCCTCGTCGACGCTCTCGACCTGACCGTCGAAGCTGGCGAAGGGACCGTCGATGACCTTGACGGTCTCGCCGATGTCGAAATGGATGGTGGGCTTCGGACGCTCGACGCCCTCTTCCACCTGACCGATGATGTTCTGAACTTCACGTTCCGAGACCGGCAGAGGCTTGGTGCCGCCCGCGGCGCCCAGGAAGCCTGTGACCTTCGGCGTGTTCTTGACCAGGTGATAGGTGTTGTCGGTCATCTCCATCTTCACCAGCACGTAGCCGGGGAAGAATTTGCGCTCCGAGTTCACCTTGCGGCCACGACGGATCTCGACGACGTCCTCGGTCGGAACCAGGATTTCGGAGAAGCTGTCTTCAAGGCCCTGCTGCTTCGCCTGTTCGCGCAGTTGCTCAGCGACCTTCTTTTCGAAGTTCGAATAGGCGTTGATGATATACCATTTGTGCCGCGGATTGGCCGCAGGCTTGGGCGCTGCATCAGTCATGTGCGCGTCTCCTTTATTGGCCGAGGCCGAGAATGAAGCGGGACGCAAAGCCCAGACCCGTATCAACGATCCAGAAGAAGGCCGAAGCGATCAGGACCATGATGAAGACCATCACCGAGGTGATCCAGGTCTCCTTGCGGCTGGGCCAGACGATCTTGCGAGCTTCAGCGCGAACCTGGCTGAAGAACTGGGCAGGAGACGTCTTTTTCTTGGGTGCAGGCGCGTCAACGGCGACCGTTGCGGCGCCGGATGCGGCGGCTGCGGTCTGGTTTCCCACGGTGCGGCGACCGCCGGGGGTCTTCGCCTTGGCCATATGACGTCTCTTCTACCTCTGGAACCTGTCGCCTCACATGGGAACTCCCAAGCGACCGCGACAGGGGGAATGGCAGGAGCGGAGGGACTCGAACCCACGACCCTCGGTTTTGGAGACCGATGCTCTACCAGCTGAGCTACACTCCTAGTGTCCCGGACAAAGATCAATGCGCCGTGAGCAAGCTCGACGGCGCTAACCTCGCCAGAGGGGGGCATATGCCTGACGCCCGACGGCATTTCAAGGGGCGTTTCGCGATAACCACCGATAGATGCGCAGCTTTGTTCAAAACAGCCGCGCCACCGCGCTGGGCTCATAGCTGAGGCCGTGCACGACGCGGTCCGGATCGCCGATCGAGAAGGTCTGGGCGCGGCTGCGGCCATCCACCACGGCCACAGCCTCGACCTGTTCGGGAATCACCTTCACCACCGCGACCGAGTCGCCGCCGGGGGCATAGGGGCTGACGTCGGGCGAACGCTTGATGATCAGGTCGTTCAGGCGCTGGACCTCGTCGCCGTCCGTGACCTCCTCGGCCCGACCGTCGATGGAGACCCCCACCGCCTCGCCCTCCCCGGCCTCG
Organism: Brevundimonas bullata; assembly: GCF_014207965.1. Classification (GTDB taxonomy): domain Bacteria; phylum Pseudomonadota; class Alphaproteobacteria; order Caulobacterales; family Caulobacteraceae; genus Brevundimonas; species Brevundimonas bullata_A. The sequence goes on along the minus strand of NZ_JACHLM010000010.1, from coordinate 12,591 downwards.
CCGCGAATGGCGACGCCGACGCGCGGGTCAGCAATCATGTTGCGCAGCTTCTCGCTGTCGCGCGCGGTGACGAAGTAGAGGTTCAGACCGTCGTTCAGATAGCCGAGCGTGCTGGCCTGAGGCCGCCCGTCCGCACGATTGCAGGCCAAGGTCATCAGCCGTTGGCTGTCGAGCAGCTTCAGGATGGCGGCCACCGCGCCGCCGTGGATCGGCGTGACGTTCAAGGGACGGGATGTTGCATCGGTCATGGCTGGTTCTCCGTCTGCCGTAGATGCGGCGCAAACCGCTGCTCTCACCTTGACACAGATCAAGGCGATTCAGCCGACGCGGCGCAGAATGGTTCCATGACCGAGCCTCGCCTCATGCCCGACGCCCCGCGTCTGGACGTCGTTCCCCTGACCGAGGCGGAAGCACCGGCGGAGTTCGCCCTCGCCCAGCTGTGGCGGCCCGATCTGGACGCTGATCGGTGGCGCGTCTTCCTGCGCGACTGGCGCGCAGCGCCGGACAGCCGCGGCATCCTCAGCGCCCGTAATCAGCGCGGCGGGGTGTTGGGCTTCGTCAGCTGGTGGCGGCAGCCGGATCTGGAATACGGCGAGACCCTGTGGGCCGGCCCCTTTGTGGTGCGCGAGATGGGCGTGCGGCCCCTGGTGCGCCAAAGCCTGGCGGTCGAACTAACGGCGCTGGCGCATCGCCTGAGCGCCAAGCTACGCTACGCCGAAGACGCCGGCTAGGACAGCCTGCCCTATTTCGCAAGCGACGCCGGTTCCTCTAGACTGCGGCTGAACGCTGGAGTCGATGATGCCCGCCCATAACGCCGCTTCGGCCCAAGCTGACGAAATTCGCCTGGAGGATGTCCATCCCTGCTCGACCTGCGGGGCGCGGCCGCTCGGGGTCTGCGCCGACCTTAAAGGCCACGAGCTTCAGGGCATGGCCTGCGCCAGCGAAACGGTGACGGCCCAGCCGGGACAGGCCCTGTTCCATGAGGGCGATCCCAACCCCTTCGTCTTCAACGTCGTGGATGGGGCGGTGAAGCTGTATCGCCTGCTGCCCGACGGGCGGCGTCAGATCACCGGCTTCCTGTTCCAGGGCGACTTCCTGGGTCTGGGCGGGCGCGGGCCTTCCAGCTTCACCGCCGAGGCCCTGACGCCGATGAGCGCCTGTCGCTTTCGGCGCGGCGAGTTCGATCAACTGCTGAACGCCCTGCCGGCGCTGGAGCACCGCCTGGTGGCCATGGCCGGCGACGAGCTGATGGCGGCGCAGGAACAGATCGTGCTGCTGGGCCGCAAGACGGCGCGCGAGCGGATCGCCAGCTTCCTGACCCGCCTGTCGGCGCGCCAGGTGCAGCTGGGCGGCGCGGAAGGCCGGGTCCATCTGCCGATGACCCGCCTCGACATCGCCGACTATCTGGGCCTGACGATCGAGACGGTCAGCCGGGTCTTCACCCAGTTCAAGACCTCGGGCCTGATCCAGCTGCTGCCGAACAACGACGTGGCCCTGCCCGATCCCGAGGCGCTGAAGGCCCTGGGTGAAGGCGCGGCCTGAACCGAAAAGAATGCTCGAAGGCGCCGCCTGAGCCGAAAAATGATCGAAGGCGCGGCCCAGACGGACGAAGGGGGCGCGGGCTGACGTCCCGCACCCCCCGCCCCGCATCGACGCGAAAGCTCTGACCTCAGAACTTCCGGCCGACGCCCACCGACACGACCCAGGGATCAAGGCTGACGCTGCTCTTCAGCGCGCCGTTGTTGATCTTGGCGTCCGTGTCGAACCAGACCTTCTTGGCGTCGAGGTTCAGGGTCCATGGCCCCGACAGGTTCCAGTCGGCGCCGGCCTGCAAGGCCATGCCGAAGCCGTTGTCCAGATCGACCTCGAAACCGTTTTTATCCTTGCCCTCGAAGAAGGCCATGTAGCTGACGCCGGCGCCGACATAGGGGCTGATCGTCGCGTTCGGGGTCGGGCGGTATTGCAGCGTCACGATAGGGGGCAGGACCCAGGTCTCGTGAACGGCCACGTCGGTCGCCCCGCCCTTGGCGCGGACCTCATGCTGGGTGGCGCCGAGGATGGCTTCGACGGCCCAGTGGTCGGCGACGAAATAGGTGAAGCCCAGGGTCGGCATCCAGTCGTCGCTGACGTCGACCTTCAGGCCGCTGTCGGCGCCGGCGGCGGTGACGATGGCGTCGTCGGCTTGCGGCAGGACGCCGGTCATGCGGGCGGTGACGATCAGCGTGCCTTTGCCTACAGGCTCGGGGGCGGCGTTTTGGGCCGAGGCGGCGCCCGCCAGGGTCAGAACGCTGGCGGCGGCCAGAAGGGCGGCGGCGGTCTTCATCGGTATCATTCCCGACAATCGCCGGATCGAGGGAGGGTCCGGCTTCGATGTCGAAAACACCGTCGCACGGAGGCTGATCCGACGCCTTGATCCAGCGCAAGTCTCAGGAAATGCGCACGAAAAAGCCTCCCCGACCGAGGTCGGAGAGGCTGATGTCGTCGACGGGAAGGGTCAGGGTTCGGAGCGGCCCTCGTCCCCTTCGTCGAACAGTTGGAACTCGTGCCAGACGCCGTTCAGCACGCCGAACGCCACCGCCAGGCCGAGGCCCAGAATCCAGGCGAAATACCACATGGGATGATCTCCTTTCGCGGGATCAGTAGAGGTCGGGGTTGGTCTTGAGGGCGGCGGTGCTCGTCCGGCCCCACAGCACCTTGTAGACCCAGGCCGTGTAGAGCAGCACGATCGGCATGAAGACCACGACCACGATCAGCATGATGAACAGGGTCGTATGGCTGGACGAGGCGTTCCACACCGTCAGGCTGGACTGCGGGTTGATCGAGCTGGGCAGGATGAAGGGGAACATCGACAGGCCGACGGTCGAGATGATCCCCACCGCCGAGGCCGAGGAACCGCCAAAGGCCAGGGCCGGCGACCGGCGCCACATGCCGATCAGGCCCGCCGCAGCGCCGAGGAAGCCCAGGACCGGGGCGATGATCATCCACGGATAGAGACCGTAGTTGTCCATCCAGGCGCCGGGCGCGGCCTCGACCGTGGTCCGCAGCGGGTTGGAGAAGCCCGCCGTGTCCAGGGCGCCGGTGATGCGGAAGCCGATGTCGCCGAAGGCGATGAACAGGCCGCCGACCGCGAACAGGACCAGGCTGAGCAGACCGGCGACGGTGCCGATGGCGCGGGCGCGGTGCAGCACCGGCCCCTGCTCGCCCTTGATCGACAGCCAGGCCGCGCCATGCAGCACCAACATGCAGACCGACAGCAGGCCGCAAATCAGGGTGAAGGGCGAGAACAGGCCCAGCAGCGTGCCCTCGTAGAAGGAGCGCAGGTCGCTATCCAGACGGAAGGGCGCGCCCAGCATGACGTTGCCGACGGCGACGCCGAACACCAGGGCCGGGACGAAGCTGCCGATGAACAGGCCCCAGTCCCACATGGAGCGCCAGCGTTTGTCGGGGCGCTTGGACCGATACTTGAACGAGACCGGCCGCAGGATCAGCGCCGACAGCACCAGGAACATGGCCAGGTAGAAGCCGGAGAAGCTGACGGCGTAAACAAAGGGCCAGGCCGCGAAGATCGCCGCGCCGCCGACGATGAACCAGACCTGGTTGCCTTCCCAGGTCGCGCCGACGGTGTTGATCACCATGCGGCGCTCTTCATCCGTCTTGGCGACGAAGGGCAGCAGGGCGCCGACGCCCATGTCGAACCCGTCCGTCAGGGCGAAGCCGATCAGCAGCACGCCCAGCAGTCCCCACCAGATCAGGCGGAGCGTGGTGTAGTCGAGGGGAAGTTCCATCTCTCTTGTTTCCTTGAACGACCGGGGTCAGGCGACCGCCGGTTCGCCTTCCGCCTGAGGTTCATCGACGATGTCGTGCTGGTTGAAGGGACCCTTCTTGACCGCCCGAAGGATCAGGCCGACCTCGATGACCGCCAGGGCGCCGTACAGGACGGTGAAGCCGATGATGGTGGTCCACAGTTGCGGCACGGTCAGGCTGGAAGCGCCCAGGAAGGTCGGCAGGACGCCTTCCACGGCCCAGGGCTGACGGCCCACTTCGGCCAGAAGCCAGCCGGATTCGATGGCGATCCACGGCAGGGGGATGGCCAGCACCGCCAGCCGCAGGAACCAGCGCGTCTCATGCTTGCGCAGGGTGCACAGGACAAAGGCCGTGGCGAACAGGCCGATCATCAGGAAGCCGATGCCGGCCATGATGCGGAAGACCCAGAACATCAGCGGCACGTTCGGCACCGTATCCCAGGCCGCCTGCTTGATCTGCTCCGGCGTGGCCTGACGCGGATCGGCGACATAGCGCTTCAGCAGCAGGCCGTAGCCCAGGTCGTTGCGCACGGTTTCAAACTGAGCGCGCGCGGCCATGTCGGTGTGGTCCGCCTTGACCTTTTCCAGAGCGTCGACGGCGATGACGCCGCGTTCGATGCGGTCCTCGGCGACCGCGACCAGCTCAAGGATGCCGATCACCGGCTTGTCGATGCTGCGCGTCGAGATCAGGCCCAGAACATAGGGAATCTTGACCTCGAAGTGGGTGTGGCGGTCTTCCATGCTGGGAATGCCGAAGGCGGTCAGACCGGCGGGCGCCGGTTCGGTACGCCACATGGCCTCCAGCGCGGCCAGCTTCATCTTCTGGTTGTCGGTCAGGGCATAGCCCGACTCATCGCCCAGGACGACGACCGACAGCGAGGACAAGAGACCAAAGGCGGCGGCCACGGTCATCGACCGCTTGGCGAACCCGACGTGCTGGCCCTTCAGCAGATAGAAGGCCGAGATGCCCAGCACGACCACGGCGGCGCAGACGTAACCGGCCGAAACGGTATGGACGAACTTGGCCTGGGCCACCGGATTGAAGATCACCGCCATGAAGTCCACGACTTCCATACGCATGGTGTCGGGGTTGAAGGCGGCGCCGACCGGGTTCTGCATCCAGCCGTTGGCGACCAGGATCCACAGGGCCGACAGGTTGGTGCCCAGCGCCACCATGAAGGTGACGAACAGGTGCCCGACGCGCGGCAGCTTGTCCCAGCCGAAGAACATCAGGCCGACGAAGGTCGCTTCCAGGAAGAAGGCCATCAGCCCTTCGATGGCCAGCGGGGCCCCGAAGATGTCGCCGACATAGTGGGAGTAGTAGGACCAGTTCATGCCGAACTGGAATTCCATGGTCAGGCCGGTGGCCACGCCCAGGACGAAGTTGATGCCGAACAGCACGCCCCAGAAGCGGGTGATGGTGCGCCAGATGGGCCTGCGCGTCATCACATAGATGCTCTCCATGATGACCAGCATGAAGGAGAGGCCCAGCGTGAGGGGCACGAACAGAAAGTGGTATAGCGCCGTCAGTGCGAACTGAAGGCGTGATAGGTCTACGACCGCCAGGTCGATCATGGGCTGAGACTCCTGACCGCCAGCCCCGTCGACCGGCGTTCTACTATAACCTAAAGCAAGGCTGTTTGGCGCGCCTTGATCCTGATCAAAGCCCCAACGGGACGACTCGCTCTAGACGGCGTTTCGCCCAAGGCTGTTTCGTCACAAGGACGATTTGCCCATTGCCCCCGTCGCGCCCGTATATGTCTGGTCGCGCGCATGGAGCAGGAGAGACGATGACGGCCCAGCCGATCGATGCAGCCGCCCCCCAGGCCCAGTGGCTGAAGGCGGCGCTGGCGCCCCGGCGACGCCTGATGGCGCTGGCCAGCGGTCTGGTCATCGCCGACGCGATCCCGGCGGTCGGATTTGCGGCGGGTCTGGCTCTGGCGGTGGGCGCCCTGCCGCAAGGAATCAGTCACGCCGTCCCCGGCGCCCTGCTGGCGGTCGGGTCCCTGCTGGCGCGCGGCGTCCTGGCCCAGTGCGCCACGGCGGTCGGAGCGCGCGCGGCCCGTGCAGTCAAGGGCGACCTGCGTCGTCAAGTTCTGAACGGCGCCTTCTCCGGCCGTCTGTCCGACGCCGAAACCATGACCGCGACCGTCGAGGGGGTCGAGGCGCTGGACGGCCATGTCTCGCGCTTCCTGCCCGCCCGTCTGGCGGCGGGCGTGACGCCGCTGCTGCTGATCGCCGCCGCCGCCGTGGTCAGTCCCTTCACCGCCGGCATTCTGATCTTCACCTTGGCGCCCTTCGTCATCGGCATGGCCCTGACTGGAATGGCGGCGGGGGCCGAAAGCCGGCGTCAGTTTCAGGCCCTCGAACGATTGTCCGGCCTCTTCCTCGACCGCATCCGCGCCCTGCCCGCCATTCTCGCCTTTCAGGCCGAGACGCAGCAGGCGGCGGTCATTGCCCGCGCCTCTGAAAACCTGGCGGTCCGCACTGGCAAGGTGCTGAAGATCGCCTTCCTGTCCTCGGCGATTCTGGAGTTCTTCTCGGCCCTGGCCGTGGCCCTGGTCGCCGTCTATTGCGGCTTTAACCTGCTGAAGCTGCTGCCCTTCCCGGCCCCGGACCAGTTGAGCCTGACGCGCGCCTTCTTCCTGCTGGCGCTCGCTCCGGAAGTCTATGTACCGATGCGCCGCCTGTCCGCCGCCTATCACGACCGGCAAGCCGCCGAGGCCGCCGTGCCCAGCCTGGCCCGCCTCAGTGACGCCGCCGAGGCTGCCCCCGTCCGACCGCCGGTTCCGACGACCGCTCCCGTCATCGCCTTCCGCGACGTCGAAATCACCTATGAGGCGGGCGCGCCTGTCCTGACCGGTTTCAATCTGCAGATCGCGCCGGGCGCGACCGTGGCCCTGCTGGGGACCAGCGGTTCGGGCAAGAGCAGCCTGCTCCACCTGTTCCTGGGCCTGTCGCCCCTGAGCGGCGGCGAGGTCGAGGTCCATGACGTTCGGCTGTCCGACCATCCCGACCTGACCGCCTGGATCGCCTGGGCCGGTCAGGCGCCGGTCGTCGTGCCCGGAACCCTGGCCGAGAACATCGCCCTGGCCTGGCGCGCCGCCCCGGCCCACCGCATCATGGAGGCTGCGACCCGCGCCGGGTTCACAGGCGACCTGAACCGCATCATCGACGAACGCGGCGGCGGTTTGTCGGGCGGCGAGCGGCGGCGGCTGGGCCTGGCTCGCGCCTTCCTCAAGCCCGCGCCGATCCTGCTGCTGGACGAACCCACCGCCAATCTGGACGCCGCGTCCGAGGCCGCCCTGCTGCCCGTCATCCGCGCCGCCGCCGAGGGACGCACCACCCTGATCGCCACCCATTCCGAGGCCGTCGCCGAACTGGCTGACGTCGTGGTGCGCCTGTGAGCGTTTTGAACGCGTCCGGCGTCGCCCGCCTCAAGACCCTGATCCGCGCCCAGGAACGCCGTCAGGGCATGCGCCTGCTGGCCGCCTCGGTTTGCGCCGCCCTGGTGTACGCGGCCGCCGTCCTGCTGCTGGGCGTGTCCGGCTGGTTCATCACCGCCTCGGCCCTGGCCGGTCTGGCGGGGCCATTGGTGGCGCACAGCTTCAACTTCATGGTGCCGAGCGCCCTGATCCGCTTTCTGGCCATCGCCCGGACCGGCGGACGTTACGGCGAGCGCATCACCGGCCACGACGCCGCGCTCAAGGCCCTGGCCGCGCTCCGTCCTCAGCTGTTCGAAGGCGTCGCGCGCGGTCCCGTGACCCGCGCCCTGACGCTGGCGGGCGGCGAGGCTTCGTCGCGCATGGTTCAGGACGTGGACGCGATCCAGAACCGCTTCGTGCGCCTGTCCGCGCCCTGGGGCGCCGCCGCCGGCATGGTCGCCGGCATAGGCCTGGCCCTGCTGACCGGCTGGACGACCGCATTGGCCATCGCCGCCGCGAGCGCCCTGGGCATGTTGGCCGCCGCCCTCGTCGCGCAGGGATTGGCTGTACCCGCCGGGCGCGCGGTTCAGGCTGCATCCGGCGATCTCAAGACCGAGTTCGCCGCCCTGGCCGCCGCCGCGCCCGAGCTTCAGGCCTATGGCATCAAGCCCTGGGCCGTCGATCGTCTCACCGAGCGCGGCGCAGTTCTGGAACGTGCAACCCAGAGCCTGGCCTCCGCGGGCGGCTGGATCATGCTGACCCAGTCGGGCGCGATCGCCCTGGCGATCGTCGGCGTGATGGCCACAGCTGCCACCGCCTCCCCGCCCCTGATCGCCTTGGCGATCCTGGCAGCCGTCACCACGGTCGAGAGCGCGGGCGCCCTGCTGACCGCCTTCCGCCACAACGGCGCGGTCAAGGCGGCGATCGAGCGACTGGGCGATCTGCTGGAAGCCTCGCCCCAGGCCGCCGCCCAGACCGTCGCCCCCATCATCGGCCTGCCCGCCGCTGACCTCAGCCTGACCCCGCCTCAGCGTCTGGCCGTCACCGGCCCGTCCGGTGCCGGCAAGACCACCCTGATCGAGCGGCTGATGCATCTGCGCTCGCCCCTGCCCGGCGAAACCACGATGGGCGAAGTGGATGTCGCCGGGCTTTCCCCCGACGCCGCCCGCGCCCTGTTCGCCTATGCCCCGCAACAGGCCGTGCTGCTGGCTGGAACGGTGCGCGAGAACCTGAAACTCGCCTTGCCGACCGCTGACGACGCCGCCCTGTGGGCCGCGCTGGAGGACGCCGATCTGGCGGATCGCATCCGCACCGCCCCCTCTGGCCTGAACGCGTCCCTGGGCGAGAACGGCGCGCGGCTGTCGGGCGGCGAGCGTCGCCGTTTGGGCCTGGCCCGCGCCTATCTTCGCCCTGCACCCTGGCTGGTGCTGGACGAGCCGACCGAGGGTCTGGACGCCGCCACCGAGGCCCGCGTGTTGCAACGGTTGGCCGCGCGGCTCGAACGCACCGGCCAGGGGCTGATCCTGGTCAGTCACCGCCCCGCCCCCCTGGCCCTGTGCGATCAGCGCCTGACGGTCACCGGACTGTCGGCCTCCGGCGTCGTTCTGATGTCTCTGCACAAGGCCCGCTCGGCGGCCTGATCCGCTCGCATGCCTTTGATCTCCATCAAGGCGAAGCCCCCTGCAAAGGGCTTTGCTGGGATCAAAGGAGATACCCCATGCCCGCAGACGTCGTCCCCGCCATCGCCGCTATCGTTTCGGCTTTCCTCGTCTTCATGGCCGGCCTCGGCTTCGCCGCCGTGTGGAGCAACATGGGCGACAAGCCCAAGAACTGACCATGAAAAAGCGCGCATCCGCCGAACGGATGCGCGCTTGCTTCAGGACAGGACTGAAAAGGTCGATCAGTGAGTGTCGGTCGGTCCGTGTGGATGGCCCGGAATCAAGGTCCGGAACAGCAGTTTGTCGATCCTGCGGTCGTCCATGTCGATCACCTCGACCTCGAACCGGCCCAGTTGCAGGATCTCTCCCTCGTGCGGCAGACGCGACAGGTGGTGCAGAACCAGGCCCGCCACGGTGTGGAAGCCCTCGTGTTCGCCGAACTCCTCGCCCAGCACATCACCCAGTTCGTCCAGATCCGTCTGCCCGTCCACCGCCCATGAGCCGTCTTCGCGCTTGCGGATCGAGACATCGGCTTCGTCGTGGCTTTCGTTGAAGTCGCCGGCGATCATTTCCAGAATGTCGGTCGCCGTCACCACGCCTTCAAAGGCGCCGTACTCATCGACGACGAAGGCCATGTGGATTCGCGATCCCTTGAGGATCTCCAGCGCCTTCAGCACCGAGGTCGACTGCGGGATGAAGGCCGGCTCGGCCACCAGCTTTTCGATATCGAACTTGCCGTCGGTCAGCAGGGCGTCCAGCAGGTCCTTCTTGTGGACCACGCCCAACGGATTATCGACGTCGCTTTCGCGCGCCACGACGATACGAGAATAGGGGCAGCTGCGAATTTCGTCGCGCAGCACTTCCTCGGTGTCGTCCAGGGCGATCCAGAAGACATCGTGGCGCGGGGTCATGGCCACGCGCACCGGGCGATCGCCCAGACGCAGGATTTCCTCGATCATCACCTGCTCTTCAGGCTCGATCAGGCCAGCGGACGTGCCCTCGGCCAGAATGCTCTCGACCTCCTCCTGGGTGACATCCGAACCGTCGCGGTCCTTGACGCCCATGATCTTGAGGATGCCCGACGTCGACGCCGTCAGCAGCAGGACGAAGGGCTTCATCAGCAGCGCCATGGTCGAGATCGGCGCGGCCATCTTGGAGGCGATGGCTTCAGGGAAGATCAGGGCCAGCCGCTTGGGCACCAGTTCGCCGACGATCAGCGAGACATAGGTGATCAGCACGACCACCAGGGCCGTCGAGAAGAACTGCGAATAGGCGGCGAAGGCCGGGAAGGCGACTTCCAGGATTTGGTCCAGTTCGCCCGCGATGGTCGCCTGACCATAGGCGCCTGCCAGAATCCCGATCAGGGTGATGCCGACCTGAACCGCCGACAGGAACTGCGTCGGTTCCTCGGACAGCTTGAGGGCCGCCCGGGCTCCGCGGTCTCCGCGCTCGGCACGACTCTGCAGCTTGGATTTACGCGATGAAACGACCGCAAGTTCGGTCATGGCGAAAAGGCCGTTCAGCACCACAAGCAGCAGCACGACGACGATAGCGATGGTCAACATCGAAAGGGGAGAAACCCGCGGCGCGGCGCGACAACCGGCGTCCGCGCAGCAATAGTAAGGCTGATCGACCCGCTGCGCCAGTATTTCATGCGTCTGCCGACAGGTTCACCAGGTTCGGCCAACGCCCACCGAACCATAGGCGCCCGACGTCGGCGGCCCCGCGCCGTCCTGAACGGTCGCGCAGGCGCTCATTCCGATAATGGTGCCTATGAACAGTCCTAGCCTGATCGCGCGTCGCATTTATGGTTACCTGTTCCTTAACGTCGGCAATCAACGTCAGGCACGGCGCGCGGTTCCGCAAGTCCAGGCCTCAGGCGGCGCAAGCCTCAGAGGTCCAGGCCTCGGCGGCGGTCGCCCCCTGGTCCAGCCCGTTCAGAAGGATCTCCAGCGTGACCGGCTTGGCCACCAAGGCGTCCGCCCCCGCCGTCATGGCGCGCTGATGGTGCACGTCCGTTGTATTGGCCGTCAGCATGACGATCGGTGTCCGAGCCAGCCGCCGCTCCGCCTCCTGCGCGCGAATGACGCCAATGGCGGTCAGCCCGTCCATGACCGGCATCTGCATGTCCATCAGGATCATGTCGAAGGCGCCGGCCTCGAACTGCTCCACGCCTTCCCGGCCATTGTCGGCGACCACGATCTCGAAACCCAGCGGCTCCAGCAAGCAGCGAACGACCATCTGGTTGGCGGCGTTGTCCTCCACCAGCAGGATACGCAGGGCCTGGCCCGCGCCCTCACAAGCCACATCCAGGTCGCCGCCGGCCTCGTCCTCAAGCCGTTCAACCGGCAGGATGACGGTGAACAGACTGCCCTCCCCCGGCGCCGAGCGCGCCGAAATCTCGCCCCCCATCAGCTCCGCCAGCGACCGGCAGATCGACAGCCCCAGCCCCGTGCCCCCGAACTCACGCGAAATCGTATCGTCGGCCTGGACAAAGGGATTGAAGAGGCGTTCCGCCGCCTCGGAATCAAAGCCGATCCCCGTGTCCTGCACCTCGATGTGCAAGCAATCGCCATCGATGCCGGAGGTGAGATCAACCCTCACGTCCACAGCGCCGACCGGCGTGAACTTCACCGCATTGGAGACGAGGTTGGACACGATCTGGCTGATGCGCACGCCGTCGCCCATAAGCCGCCCCGTCGCCGCATCTGAAAACGCCACTGACAGCGCCACGTCGCGCTCCTCGGCGGTCGCCGCCCGCATCTCGACCACGGCTGCGATATCGGCGCGCAGGTCGAACGGCGCCGGGGCCAGACGGAACTCTCCCGCCTGCATTTTCGACAGGTCCAGCATGTCGTCCAGCACCCGACGCAGGGCGTCGCCAGCGCCGGTGATCAGCGACAACATCTGCGCCTGGCGATCGGTCAGCGACGTGTGAGCCAGGGCCGAGGCCAGACCCAGGACGGCGTTGAGGGGCGTGCGCACTTCGTGGCTGATGTTGGCGAAGAATCGATCTCGGACCTGGGCCGCGCGCCGCGTCTCCTGCTGCGCGATCTCCAGCGCCTTCAGCGCCCGGACGTGATCCGAAACCTCGAAGCGGATCGCCGTATAGGTCTCGGGCCGTCCGTCCTCGCCCAGGTTCGGCACGATGGTCGTGTCGACCCAGTACATCTCGCCGTTCTTGTTGCGGTTCTGGATCGTGCCGCGCCAGACCCCGCCGCTGGCGATGGTCCGATACAGGGTCTGGAAAAACTCGCGCGGATGGTGTCCGGAATTCACCAGCCTGTGGTTCTGCCCGATCAACTCGGCGCAGCTGTAGCCGCTGACATCCGCAAACTTTTGATTGCAGTAAAGAATCTGCCCTGCGCGATCCGTGATGGCCACGATCGCCGCTTCGTCCAGCGCTCCGGACAGACCCGCACGGCGCGGCCAGTCGATGTCAATCATGAGAATCCCTTTGCAACGGGAAGTCATGCGCCCCTCCACGGCACAGATTCGTTAATATCATTGATTTTTTGGAACTATTTTCCAACACAAGGCCAAAACGATCCGGACTGATCTGCCCTCCGGCGCTTCCGGCTGTGCGTAAAACGCACTTTTTAGAAAGCAGAAACGGCCCCCGGATTGCTCCGGGGGCCGCTCTGTTACTCGATACTGCGGCGTCTCCGAGGAGAGGCCGGTACGCCTACTGTTCGGGTCCGGGGA
>NZ_JACHLM010000009.1 GCF_014207965.1 Brevundimonas bullata | reverse complement strand
TCATATTCCACGTGCGAGGTGTTGATCGTGATGCCGCGGGCTTTTTCTTCCGGGGCGGCGTCGATGTCGGCGTAGTTCATCGCCTTGCCGCCGCCGGCCTTCGCCAGCGTCATCGTGATCGCAGCCGTCAGCGTCGTCTTGCCGTGGTCAACGTGGCCGATCGTGCCGATGTTGCAGTGCGGCTTAGTGCGTTCGAACTTTTCCTTGGCCATGGCCAAACTCCTGTGGCCCGGGTCCAAAGCGGAGGGGCGCTTCTGCTCAGTTCAAAAATCTGGAGCGGGTAGACGGGATCGAACCGACATCCTCAGCTTGGAAGGCTGCTGCACTACCATTGTGCTATACCCGCGCGAAGAATGCGTTGCCCCGACCCGGTGAGAGGTCGGCGTTTCCGCACCCGATTCCTTTTCAGGGTTCCCGTACCTCTCGGCCTCGAAAAATGCGCGTGGTGGGGGAAGAAGGACTCGAACCTTCGAAGCTTACGCAGGGGATTTACAGTCCCCCCCCTTTGCCACTCGGGACATTCCCCCAGCGCGCATTTTCAAAACCGGTCTGGATACGCAACACCACGATCTTTCGATCATTTTGTCGCGAAAGCCTTCGTGTCCGGCGACGCCTGCAGTAGAGGAAGCGCCTGACCCGAAGCCCTAGGGCCCAAATCGGAGGCCGTCTTATAGTGTCGTCATTTTCAGAACGCAACGACCGGAAACCCGGTAAAAAGCAGTCTTTCCACAAACGCGTGGAAAGTCGGCCCGAGAAAGGTTGGTCGCCTGCGCCAACAGGCCGTTCCGGGGGCGATTCAGCCCCCAAAGGCACGCGCGGCAAGGCCGATGCGGATAATTTTGTCTGGGGCCGCCATCCCGTTTTAGCGGCTTTGGCCAATCCAGCCCGCCGCGGGATGGGTCGTTTGATGGTTACAGAGGACCGAGCCGCTGAAATAGAACGGGAAAATCTGGCGAATGGCCACCGAATCGAGGTGATTGATTCGACCGCTCTAGCCCGAATGCTGCCCGCCGGCGCCGTTCACCAGGGCATGGTGTTCAAGGTTCAGCCACTGGAAGGCGTCTCGCTGGAAGACATCGCCGAGGATCCCAGCGGCGTCATCGTCCTGTTGGACCAACTGACCGACACTCAGAACGTCGGCGCCATCTTCCGCTCGGCCCTGGCCTTCGGGGCCAAGGGAATCGTCGTGCAGGATCGGCATTCGCCCGCCCTGGCCGGCGCCCTGGCCAAGGCGGCGGCCGGCGCGACCGAGCGCCTGCCCTGCGCCCGCGTGACGAATCTGAGTCGCGCACTGGAAAAACTGGCCGATCTGGGCTGGCGCGCCGTCGGTCTGGACGGCTCGGCAGAACTGACGCTGGAACAGGCGCTTGATTCGCGCCCGACCGTTCTGGTCATGGGCTCCGAAGGCGACGGCGTGCGCCGCCTGGTAGCCGAACACTGCGACGTCATGGCCAAGATCCCCATGCCCGGCGGGTTCGAAAGCCTGAACGTGTCCAACGCAGCGGCCATCGCCCTGTATGAAGTCGCCCGCGCCCAGCGGTCGGCCTGATAGATCTCCCTCCCGTCGGCATTTGTCGGCGGGAGGACGACTTTAGCTGCGACGTCTTGGCGCAGCCTGTAGCGGCGCTTAAAGAGCGCTGATGGAATTCCTCTCAGATCCCCACCTCATCAGTCAGGCCACCGCCCTCGGCAAGGTCCTGATGATCGACCTGGTCCTGGCCGGCGACAACGCAGTGGCCGTGGGCCTGGCCGCCGCCGCCCTGCCCCAGGAACAGCGCCGCAAGGCCATCCTGATCGGCTTGGCCGCCGCCGTCGTCATGCGCATCGGCCTGGCCCTGATCACCGTCCAACTGCTGGCCATCGTCGGCCTGCTGCTGGCGGGCGGCTTCCTGCTGCTGTGGGTGTGCTGGAAGATGTGGCGCGAACTGCGCGAGCAGGCGACGCACGATCAGGCCGAGGCCGAGGCCGAGATCGAACGCGCCCTGGCCATCGAGCACGGCGGCGGCCCCAGCCCTGAGGAACTGGGCCTGAAGCGCAAGACCTTCGGCGCCGCCCTGATCCAGATCATGATCGCCGACCTGACCATGAGCCTGGACAATGTGCTGGCCGTCGCCGGCGCCAGCCACGACCATCCCTGGATCATGGTCTTCGGTCTGATCCTGTCGATCGCCCTGATGGGTCTGGCCGCCAGCTTTATCGCCAAGCTGCTGAACCGCTATCGCTGGATCGCCTACGTCGGTCTGATCATCGTCCTCTACGTCGCCCTGCACATGATCTGGGACGGCGGACGTTCGGTCATCGTGCGGACCGGCCACGCGGATCAGTTCAACGCCTCGGCCCCCGCCTTCCTCGACATCAGCCCCGAGGAGCAGGCCAAGCACATGAAGCACGCCAGCGCCGGCAGCAAGGACGCCACCCCAGCCGGCCTGCCCGGCGCGCGGGAGCAGCGGACGCCGCCTGGCGAGACGGCCCCCTCGCCCGCCAGCTGAAACGACGAAAGGCCCGGAGCGATCCGGGCCTTTTTCAATTCTGCATCAGGTTCAACGCCCGCGCAGCCAACCGGTCACCGAGTAGCGGTGCGCCCCCGCCGACAACGCCACCTGGGTGACGGAGTGCGGCGACGGCACCTTCAGCAGACTCAGCGCATTGAAGCGGGGGGTGAAGGCCTCGGCCACATTGCCGTCGTCGCCATGGAAAGCCAGAAGACCGCCCCAGTCGATCCGCCAGCGCGGCGTAAGCCCCAAGACATAGGCGAAGTAGCGCTGCTTGCCGTCCGCGCTGTCGTCATGCTCGGTCAGGAAGTGAGCGGGGCGAAAGCGCGTCAGCTGGGCATCAGCCAGGGTGATCCGCCCCTCGCCTGTCAGATCGCGCATCAGGCCCAGAAACGCCTCGCCATTGAGAAAGGCCACCAGTTCGGACCAAACGGCGTCCGCCTGCCCCGCCTGATCCAGATCGTAGATCGGGTGATTGTCATAGAGATACTGAAACGTATCCGTCGCCGAGGCTTGCACGCGCTCGCCCAACCCTTGCTTTTGTGCGGGCTCCAGACTGGCCAACCAGGCTGCGGGCAGATCGACATGACCGCTGGCCCGGCGCGTCACCGTGTTGAACGCCACGTTCGCTGCGCTGCTCGCCAGATGACCGGCATAGTCGCCGCTCAGCAGATCGATGACCTGCGCGCGCCCGGTGCGCGCCAGCCGATCCCGGATCGACTGACGTTGGGTCTCCGACAAGGAAGCGAGCTCTGGCCTCATTCAGCGCCGCCGAAGCGTTCGGTCCATTCGGCGACCTGGGCGTCCTCGATCTTGGCGAACAGGACGGCGGGCGCGGCGACCGTCTGACCCGCCGGGACCAGGGTCAGCAGGTCGGCGTCGGCGTCCGGCCACGACAGGTCGGTGGTGCCGACCGTGGCGCCGATGCGCTCGGCGCTGCCGGGCATGAAGGGCACGGTGATGCGCGCGAACAGGGCCACCAGGGACAGGCCGGTGCGGACCACCACGGCGGCGCGATCGCGGTCGGTCTTCAGCGCCGTCCAGGGAGCGGCTTCCTGAAGATACTCGTTGCCCATGACCCAGAGGGCGCGCGCGGCCTGGGCGGCCTTGCGGAACTCCATGGCCTCGAACTCGGCGGTCAGGGTTTCCAGACCGGCCTTGATGTCCGTCGCCAGCTTGGCTTCCAGCGGACCGGCTTCACCGCCCTCGGGCACGACGCCGTCGAACTTGGATTCCGTGAACTTGACGATGCGGTTGACGAAGTTGCCCAGCACGTCGGCCAGGTCCTTGTTCGTCGTCGCCTGGAACTGCTCCCAGGTGAAGGCGGCGTCGGAGTGCTCGGGGCCATAGGCCGTCAGGTGCCAGCGCCAGTAGTCGGCGGGCAGCAGTTCCAGCGCCTGATCCATGAAGACGCCCCGGCCCATGCTGGTCGAGAACTTGCCGCCGTACCAGTTCAGCCAGTTGAAGGCCTTGAGCTGATCGACCGTCTTCCACGGCTCGCCCGAGCCCAGGATGGTGGCGGGGAAGCTGACGGTGTGGAAGGCCACGTTGTCCTTGCCCATGAACTGGACGTAGCGGACATCGTCGGCGCCTTCATCCAGACGCCACCACGAGCGCCAGTCACCGCCGGTCGCTTCCGCCCATTCCTCGGTCGCGCCGATGTATTCGATGGGGGCGTCGAACCAGACGTAGAAGACCTTGCCCTCCATGCCCGGACGCGGGCCGCCGTCGGGACCGACGACCGGCACGCCCCATTTCAGGTCGCGGGTGATGCCGCGGTCGATCAGGCCTTCGTCCAGATGCTTGTAGGCGATGGAGCGGGCCAGCGGCTGCCATTGGGGCGAGCGGGCATCGACCCACCCGCGCACGTCGTCGGCCACCTTGGTTTGCAACAGATAGAGGTGGCGGGTGTCGCGGACCTCCAGGTTGCGGCTGCCCGAGACCGAGGAATAGGGATTGATCAGATCCATCGGGTCCAGCAGGCGGCCGCAGTTGTCGCACTGGTCGCCGCGCGCCTTTTCGTAGGCGCAGTGCGGGCAGGTGCCTTCGACATAGCGGTCGGGCAGGAAGCGGGCGTCGTCGATCGAATAGATCATCCGGTCCACGCGCTCCTCGATCAGGCCGCGCTCTTCCAGCACCTTGGCGAAGTGCTGGGTCAGGCGGGTGTTCGGGGCGTTGGAGCTGCGGCCGAAGACGTCGAAGGACAGGCTGAAGGCTTCGCCGGCCTTCTTCTGGACCTGATGCTGCTCGTCGCAATAGGTGCGGACGTCCTGGCCGGCGGCGGCGGCGGCCAGCTCGGCCGGGGTGCCGTGCTCGTCGGTGGCGCAGACATAGAGGACGTCGTGGCCGCGCCCGCGCATGAACCGCGCCCAGACATCGGCGGGCAACATGGACCCGGCCAGATTCCCAAGGTGCTTGATGCCGTTGATGTAGGGCAGCGCCGAGGTGATGAGGATGCGGGCCATGGTCGTCCAGTCTGCGGGAGGAAGCAGACGGATATAGAGGCCCGTTACGCCCGCGTCACCCCGCCGTCACGCCTCAGGCCGGAAGCCGCCGCGCGATCCGCACGAAGCGCCCGGTCAGTAGCGCGCCCGAGATCAGGCTGGCCACGATGACCGACCAGACCAGACCGTCCACGCCGATCCGGTGCGCCAGCCACCAGCCCAGCGGGATCATGATGACGCCGTAGGACAGCAGGTGCATCAAGGTCGGCCAGACGACGTCGCCCGCCGCACGGTTGGCCTGGGCCGCGACGACCTGCTGGGCGTCGGCGACGAAGAACAGGGTCGCCAGCACCAGGGCCGGGGCCGCGATGGCCAGGATGGCCGGATCGGTCGTGTAGGCGCCGACCACCAGAGGCGCGGTCAGCCACAGGCCGATGGCGATGATGAAGGCCAGGACCGTCACCACGCCGATGCCGGCCAGACCCCCGCGCATGACGCCGGCCCGGTCGCCGCTGCCGTAGCTGCGGCCCACCAGCACGGCGGTCGCGGACCCCAGCCCCATGGGAACCATGAAGACGATGGCGGAGACGTTGATGACGACGGCCCAGCTGGCGGTCTCGGCCGCGCCCAGTTGACCCGCGAAGACGGTCATGGCGGCGAATGCGCCGACCTCGATGAAGTTGGACGAACCGGCGCCGACGCCGACCTTGATCTGCTCGCGCTCGACGACCTTGTCGCGCTTGGGCTTGTTGAACAGGCCCCATTCCCTGGCCTCAGGCAGGCGCAGGATGAAGATGACCAGGAAGACGGCCAACGCCATGCGGGCGCCGAAGGTCGCCCAGGCCGAGGCGATGGCGCCGTCCAGACCAAGGCCCAAAATGTCGGGCACCAGCAGCAGGTTCAAAGCCAGGTTGACGGCATTGGCCACCCACATGGCGACCATGCCGGCCTTGGGCCGATGCAGGCCCTCAAGGAAGAACTGGGCCGCGACCGAAATCAGATAGGCGGGCATGGACAGGGCGAAGATGATCAGCACAGGCGACGCGCCCTCGCCCAGCCCATCTTCCAGGCCCATGTGCTTCAGCCCCAACGGCCCCAGCAGGATCAGGGCGATCATCGAGACGACGCCGATCTGCAAGGCATAGACGGTCCCGCGGCGCAGCACGGCTCCAACCTCGGCCTTGCGGCCCTCGCCCAGCAGGCGGGCGGTCATGACCTGCACGCCCATCATCAGGCCGACCGCCGTGGTCAGCACGACCGACGACGGCGCCCAGGCCAGGGAGTGATAGGCCAGCTCGCGGCTGGCGTAGTGGCCGACGACGATGGCGTCGGTCAGCCCCATGGTCATGATGCCCAGACGCGCCAGCACGACCGGCCAGGCCAGCTTCAGCAGCTCGGACAGGGTTTCGCGGATTTTGAAGCTGAACAGGGCGTTGGTCATGGGAGCCGGGACAGGCCACGACGGCGACCAAAGGTCAACACTTGCGGCCTAAAGCCACGAAAGGGTCACCAAGCGCCGAGTTCGCGTAGTTCACGCGCCAGGTCGTCGGGCAGGTCCGTCGCCTCGGCCACGGACAGGTCCGGCGGCGCGTCCTTGGGCTCGAAATAGCGCCAGCCTTGAAACGGTCGCCGGGCCAGGGGCGCGGTGCGGATGACCTGGCTGTCCAGCTTGATCTCGCAGCGGCTTTCCTTGCCCTCGCCCACGGTCGTGATGTCGAGGATGCGCTGACGGCAGGTCACCGAACCCTTCATGACCCAGTAGAGCGAGCCGCCGTCCTCGATCTCGGCGGCGCGCTTGGGCGTCATGCGGGTGTGGACGATGCGCCAGTCCGAACGCGCGGCGTTCGCCTCCAGCGTCTCGACCTCGGACACGCCGACGCAGAGTTTGATCATGTGAAGGGGCATGAAACCCTGCCTCGACTTCCGCTCATCCCGGCGGACGCCGGGACCCAGTAAGAGCCCCGCACGCGACGCTCGACAATTGCTCGGCCCCGTTCCCGGCCTCGTGGATGAGGCCAAAGAACTGGATCCCGGCGTCCGCCGGGATGAGCGGATTTAGGTAGCGTCCGCCGCCTTCACCACGGCCAGAACCGCGCCGTCCGTGACCTGATCGCCGACGACGACGTTGAACTCAGCCACAACGCCATCGAAGGGCGCGGTCAGGGCGTGCTCCATCTTCATGGCTTCCAGAACGACGATGGGCTGGCCCTTGGTTACAACATCGCCGGCCTTGGCGGGCGCGGCGACGATCTTGCCCGGCATGGGGGCGCGCAGGCCGCCGTCGGAGGCGGAGCCGCCAGCGCTGGTGCTGGACTTGCGGCGACGGAACTCGATGACGTCGCCGTCGTCGAAGACCACGATCCGCTCGGCGTCCGGGGCGAAGGCGGTGACGACATCGCCGTCGACCACGACCAGATCGGTCTCACCATAGACGCGGGCGGTTTCGCCCTCCACGCCGACGTCAAAGCTCGACTGACGGCCGTGCCAACCCGGCTCGCCAGCCAGGGTCACGGCGTGCTGCTGGTCGCCGTGGTGCAGGGCCGTGCGCGACTGGGCCGCGCCATTCATGCGGAAGCCGAACAGGCCCGCCCGCCACGGAGCCAGCGCCTTGTCCTCGACGTCAAAGGCGGCAGCGTCCGCCTCAAGGCCGATCAGGCCAGCAGCGCCAGCCAGAGCCTGCGCCGAGACGGGCGCGGCGATCAACGCCCCCTCCTCGGCAGCGATAAAGCCGGTGTCCACGTCGCCCTCGACGAAGCGCGGATGGTCCAGGCAGCGGGCCAGGAAGCCGGCGTTGGTGCGGACGGGCCAGACCTCGACCTCGCGGCAGGCGTTGGCAAGTCGGGCGGCTGCGGCTTCGCGGCTGTCAGCGTGGACGATCAGCTTGGCGATCATCGGGTCATAGAATTGGCTGACCTCGCCGCCCTGCTCCACGCCCGTATCGACGCGAATGTCATCAGGCATGACGAAGTGATCCAGCCGTCCGATGGACGGCAGGAAGCCGTGGGCCGGGTCCTCGGCATAGAGGCGGGCCTCCATGGCCCAGCCCTTCATCGGGATGTCGGCTTGGGCCAGCGGAATCGGCTCGCCCGCCGCGACGCGCAACTGCCATTCGACCAGATCGACGCCGGTGATGGATTCCGTGACCGGGTGCTCGACCTGAAGCCGGGTGTTCATTTCCATGAACCAGATGCGGTCGGCCTTCAACCCGTCGGAAGCGTCGGCGATGAACTCGATGGTGCCTGCGCCCTGATAGTTCACGGCCTTGGCGGCGCGGACAGCGGCGGCGGTGACGGCGTCGCGCGTGGCCTGATCCATGCCCGGCGCGGGCGCCTCCTCGATCACCTTCTGGTGTCGGCGCTGCAGCGAGCAGTCGCGCTCATGCAGATGGACGACATTGCCGTGACTGTCGCCGAAGACCTGCACCTCGATGTGGCGCGGGCGGGTGATGTAGCTCTCGATCAGGACGCGCGGGTCGCCAAAGGAGGACTGGCCCTCGCGTTGCGCCGAAGCCAGACCGTCGGCGAAATCCTCGGCCCGGTCGACCTTCTTCATGCCCTTGCCACCGCCGCCGGCGACCGCCTTGATCAGGACCGGGAAGCCAATGCGCGCCGCCTCGGCCGTCAGGGTCTCGACTGACTGGTCCTCGCCCTGATAGCCGGGGGTGACGGGCACGCCCGCCTCTATCATCAGCTTCTTGGCCGCGTCCTTCAGACCCATGGCGCGGATTGAGGACGGCTGCGGGCCGATCCAGACGATGCCGGCCGCCATGACCGCCTCGGCGAAGTCGGCGTTCTCCGACAGGAAGCCGTAGCCGGGGTGGATGGCCTCCGCCCCCGTCGCCTTGGCCGCCGCCAGCACCTTGGCCGCATCCAGATAGGATTCGCGCGCCGCCGCCGGGCCGATCAGCACCGCCTCGTCCGCCTCGCGCACGTGCAGGGCGGCCGCGTCGGCCTCGGAATAGACGGCGATGGTGCGCAGGCCCATGCGGCGGGCGGTGCGGAAGACGCGGCAGGCGATCTCGCCGCGATTGGCGACCAGGACGGACTTGAACATGGCGGTCTTGAACTCTGCCTCTGCAAATGGGCGGCCTGCTCCACCTTGCTCCTCCCTGTTCGCAAAGCGAATGGGGAGGTGGCGCGGCGCCGAAGGCGACGTGACGGAGGGGGCGACTCCACGGCTGACGTTTACGTCGCCCCCTCCACCACTTCGTGGTCCCCCTCCCCACTGCGTGGGGAGGAAAGAAGTCTTATTGCGCCCAGCTGGGGGCGCGCTTGTCGAGGAAGGCGCGGACGCCTTCCTGGCCTTCTTCCGAGACGCGGGCGCGGGCGATGCGCTTGGCGGTCTCTTCCAGCAGGCGATGGTCGATGGACTCGCCCGCCAGGTCGTTCACCAGACGCTTGGCCTCGCCCATGGCGCCGGGGGCGCAGGTGGTCAGGCTGTCGGTCAGCATGGAGATGAACTCGTCCATCGAACCTTCAGGCAACACCATGTCGATCAGGCCCGCGTGCGCGGCGTAATCGGCGTCGAAGGTGTTGGCCGTCAGGAACAGCTGGCGGGCGCGACGGGCGCCGACGGCCTCGATGACATAGGGGGCGATGGTCGCCGGGATGAGGCCCAGCTTGACCTCGGAGAAGGCGAAGCGCGCGCCCTCGACCGCCACGGCCATGTCGCAGGCGGCGACGATCCCCGCCCCGCCGCCCATGGCCGCGCCCTCGACCAGAGCCACCGTCAGGGCCGGCACGTCGTGCAGGGCCTTGAGCATTTTCGCCAGCCCCATGGCGTCGTCGCGGTTGTCGCTCTCCGACCAGCCAGCGGCGTCCGCCATCCAGTTCAGGTCGGCGCCGGCGCTGAAGGTGCCGCCCGCGCCACGGATGAAGACCACGCGCACCCGGTCGGCGCCCTGCAGGGTCTCGAAGGCCTCATAGAGGGCCGCGATGGTGGCGGCGTCGAAGGCGTTCTTCTTCTCGGGCCGGTTGATGGTGATGAAGACCACGCCCGACGGCAGGGCGTCGATCTGCACCAGATCATTGTCCGCGTCCGGCGCCGGATCGGCGACGAAGGGATGAGCGATGGCGTTGATCTCGGCGGCCTCGGCGTCGGTGACGTCCAGGGCGTTCAGGTCTTCTTCGGTCGGCTTCTGGTCGGTCATTCTGATCTTCTTTCCTGGTCATCCCGGACACGGCGAAGGCGTGATCCGGGACCGCTCAAAACTCTAACGCCTGACGTCCGTGACGGTCCCGGATAATCGCTGCGCGATTTCCGGGATGACAGACGATTACATCCGGAACACGCCGAACGTCGTCTCGGGGATGGGGGCGTTCAGGCTGGCGCTGATGGCCAGGCCCAGGACGTCGCGGGTCTGGGCCGGGTCGATGACGCCGTCGTCCCACAGGCGGGCGGTGGCGTAATAGGGATTGCCCTCGTCCTCGTACTTCTGACGGATCGGCGCCTTGAAGCTCTCGGCTTCTTCCGACGTCCAGGTGTCGGCGTCGCGGTGAACGGTGGCCAGCACCGAGGCCGCCTGCTCGCCGCCCATCACGCTGATCCGGCTGTTCGGCCAGGTGAAGAGGAAGCGCGGGCTGTAGGCCCGGCCGCACATGCCGTAGTTGCCGGCGCCGAAGCTGCCGCCGATCAGGACAGTGAACTTGGGCACCTCTGCGCTGGCGACCGCCGTGACCAGCTTGGCGCCGTGTTTGGCGATGCCCTCGGCCTCGTACTTGCCGCCGACCATGAAGCCCGAGATGTTCTGCAGGAAGAGCAGCGGAATCTTGCGTTTGCAGGCCAGTTCGATGAAGTGCGCGCCCTTCTGGGCGCTTTCCGAGAACAGGACGCCGTTGTTGGCCAGAATGGCGACCGGTTGGCCCCAGATGCCGGCGAAGCCGCAGACCAGCGACGTGCCGTACAGGGACTTGAACTCGTCCAGCTCCGAACCGTCGACGATGCGGGCGATGACCTCGCGCACGTCATAGGGGGCGCGGACGTCGTCGGGGATGATGCCGTATAGTTCAGACGGGTCATAGGCCGGGGCGCGCGGCTCGCGCACGTCCAGCGGCTGGGGCTTGACCGTGTTCAGGTTGGCGACGATGGAGCGGACGATCTCCAGCGCATGCTCATCGTTCTCGGCCACGTGGTCGACCACGCCGGACCTGCGGCCGTGGGTCTCGGCGCCGCCCAGTTCCTCGGCCGAGATGACCTCGCCGGTGGCGGCCTTCACCAGAGGCGGACCGGCCAGGAATATGGTGCCCTGGTTGCGCACGATCACCGTCTCATCCGACATGGCCGGGACATAGGCGCCGCCCGCTGTGCAGGAGCCCATGACGCAGGCGATCTGCGGGATCGCCTTGGCCGACATCCGCGCCTGGTTGAAGAAGATGCGGCCGAAGTGGTCACGGTCCGGGAAGACCTCGGCCTGGTGCGGCAGGTTGGCGCCGCCCGAATCGACCAGGTAGACGCAGGGCAGATTGTTCTGCTCGGCGATTTCCTGCGCCCGCAGGTGCTTCTTTACCGTCAGGGGATAGTAGGCGCCGCCCTTCACCGTCGGGTCATTGGCGACGATCATGACCTCGCGGCCCGAGACGCGGCCGACGCCGCAGATCATGCCCGCGCCGGGGGCTTCATCCCGATACATGCCGTTGGCGGCCAACTGGCCGACCTCGAGGAAGGGCGAGCCGGGGTCCAACAGGCGTTCGACCCGGTCGCGCGGCAAGAGCTTGCCCCGCGCCACATGGCGGTCGCGGCTGGCGTCGGAGCCCCCGCGCGCGGCCTGGGCCACCTTCTCGTAGAGCTCATCCCGCAGGGCGCGATTGTGCGCATCCAGCGATTTGAAAGCAGGACTGTTGCGATCGACAGCAGAAATCAGCTTGGGCATGCCCCAAGGTTTAGGAGGCTTCCGCCTCTGGTGGAAGTCGTTCTGTTTCCTGTCCGCCGGAATCCGGCCTAAACCCCAAACATGGCTGCTGAACGTCCCCATACGCCACCCGACTCGCTGGAGGCCGCCCTGGCGCGCGTCTTCGAGGGCACGAAGAACACCCGCGCCAGCTGGTTCGCCCTGACGCGGGGCGAGCGGCTGTTTTCCGCCGGCGATCCCGCCGACACCCTCTACCTGCTGCGCGCCGGGCGACTGGGGGTGTTCAAGGACGACAACGGACGCGGCCAGCAGTTCATCGGCGTCATCAAGCCCGGCGATCCGGTCGGCGAAATGGCCATGCTGGCGGGCACCACCCACATGGCCAATGTCGTGGCCCTGCGCGACAGCGATGTGGTCGCCCTGCCGCGCGACGCCTTCTTCGAGGCCGCCCGCAACGAGCCCGCCCTGATGGCCGAGCTGGGCCAGATCATGCTGATGCGGGCGCGCGATCGGAACTCCACCGGATCGGACCCGACCGTCTTCGGCTTCGTCTCGGCCCGCGCCCAGCCGATTCGCAGCTTCGTGGAGCGCGTGGCCCGCGCGGTCGAGGCTCAGGGCTTCAGTTGCCGCGTCATCGACCACACAGCCCTGTCGTCCGCCGCCGAATGGTTCTCCAGCGTCGAGGACGCCCACGACTACGTCCTCTATGTCGCTGAGTCGGACGAGCCTGGCTGGGCCTCGCTGTGCGCCCGACAGGTCGACCGCGTCTTCGTCGTGGGCGACGCCGATCACAAGCCGCACGCCCCCGTCCTGCCGCCCGAGATCGAGGACGAGGCCCACCCGCTGACCGACCTGATCCTGCTGCGTCCGCCGCACATGGCCCGGCCCACCCGAACGCGCGCCTGGCTGGACGCCTTCAAACCCGGTCGCTGGTTCCATGTGGTCGAAGGGCTGTTCGACGACACTGCGCGGATCGCCCGGGTCGTCACTGGTTCGGCGGTCGGGGTGGTGCTGTCGGGCGGGGGCGCCCGCGCCTACGCCCACATCGGCGCGTTGAAAGCCCTGCGCGAAGCGGGGATGCCGATCGACTTCATCGGCGGCTCCAGCATGGGCGCCGTCGTCGCCGCCGGCCCCGGTCTCGGCTGGTCGGACGATGAACTGGACGAACGAATCCGCAAGGCCTTCGTCGAATCCGACCCCCTGTCGGACATCGCCTTCCCCATCATCGCCATGACCCATGCCCGCAAGGTCGCGCGTCTGATGCAGGACGCCTATGGCGACGTGAACATCGAGGACATGCCCCTGCCCTTCTTCGCCGTCTCGACCAATCTGACGTCAGGCAAGGTCGAGGTGCATCGCGAGGGCATGCTGCGTCACGCCCTACGGGCCTCGATCTCTATTCCCGGCGTCATGCCGCCGGTGGTGATGAACGGTCAGGTGCTGGTCGACGGGGCCGTACTGCGCAACTTCCCCAGCGAGGTCATGCGTCGCCTGAACAGCGGCCCCGTGGTCGGGGTGGACGTGTCCCAGACGCGCGGCGTCGATCCCAAGGCGCTGGAGGACCCGCCGTCCTGGTGGCGCTGGATCGTCTCGGGCGCGTGGAAGAAGGGACCGCCGATCGTGTCGGTGCTGATGCGCTCCGCCACCCTGACGACCGAGGCCGAACTGATGCAGGCGCGGGCCGATACCGACCTGCTGATCCTGCCTCGACCCGAGGGCGTCGATATCCGCGACTGGAAGGCCTACGCCCCGGCGGTGTCCTCAGGCTATGCGGCGACCAAGGCCGCGCTGGCGACGCTGAAATGCCCGGTCGAGCACCTGCACCGCCACCGCATCAACGACGCCGCGCGACAAGAAACAGACGAGGAAATGGCAGAAGAGTCGCCCCGTCGGCCCGTCTAGGGAAGGCTGAGGATAGCCGCGCGCCCAGCGCCCCCCGGAAAGCCTCCTGCATCGCAGGATCGCCCGCCAGCGCGGTCAGATAGGGTCGCAACGCCGTCCCCTTCATCCATTCCAGCACGGCTTTGTCGCCCGCCAGAACGTGCAGATAGGTGGTCGACCAGATGTCGATGTCGTCGCACAACGGCGCCAGGGCTTCGTAATAGGCTTCGGCCGCCAGCAAGGGCGCGATCGTGTCCACGCCGGTCAGAACCGAAGCCCACGGCCCCTCAGCCGCCGTCTCGCGCATGATCGTATGGTGGCGCGTCTCCCAGGCCATGGGCATCTGCACCGCCAGCAGGCCGCCGGGCGCCAGGGCTTCAGCCAGATGCGCGAACAGAGCGGCGTGATCGGGCAGCCATTGCAGCGAGGCGTTGGCCAGAATCAGATCGGCCGACTGTTCCGGCCTCCAACTCGCGATATCGCCGACGGACCAGTCGACATCGGCGGAAAGGGCGCGGGCCTGCTCCAGCATGGCCGCGCTGGCATCCATGCCATGCACATGGGCGTTGGGGTGGCGGCGCTTCAGCAGGGCCGCGTGTTGACCGGTTCCGCAGCCCAGATCCCAGATCTCGGCGGGCGCAAAATCCTCGGGCAGACGCACCAGCAGATCAAGCGCGGCGCGATCGCGCTGAGCCTCGAACCGATTGTACTGGTGGGGATCCCACACGAGGGAAGCGTCGCTCATATCGTCACCACTCCAGGTCGCTGAAAGCGATTCGTGGGAGTGATGGTACCGCCTCTCAGGCTTGAACTGAGGACCTCCGGTTCCACAAACCGGCGCTCTAACCAACTGAGCTAAGGCGGCGCGATCAACGCGAGGCCGGTTCTCTAGCGGGCCTCGCCTCGGTCAGCAATACGCTTATTCAGGAATTTCACTTTATCCCCCGTCAGTTCCAGCCTCGGCTGGCGATATACTGCTGCAAGGCGGTGATCCGGGTCTGGTCGGATGGGTGGGTCGAGGCGAATTCCGGGGTCCCCGACTGACGCTGCTGCGCCATCACCCGCCAGAGAGCGATGGATTCCGAGGGCTTGTATCCGGCGGCGGCCAGGTAATCCACGCCCAGTCGGTCGGCTTCCAGCTCATGGCTGCGCGAGAAGGGCAGCAGCAGACCCACTTGCGCGCCCATGCCGCCCAGGGCGCCGACGGCCTGCGCATAGTCCCCTGCCCGGCTCTGCACCGCCCCCAGGAACACGCCTGTCGTCGTCTGGGTCGAATAGCGTTCGGCGGCGTGGCGGGCGACGACGTGGCCGACCTCGTGGCCCAGGACGGCGGCCAGTTGGTCGTCGTTCTGCACCAGCTTCAGCAGACCCGTCGTGACGCCGATCTGGCCCGACGGCAGGACGAAGGCGTTGGGGCTGGCGTCTTCGAACACCGCATAGTCCCAGCTACGGCCCGCCAGACCGGCCGCCTGAACCACGCGTCCGCCGACACGGCGCACCCGCTCATTCTGGGCCACGTTGGCGGACACCTTCTGGGTTTTCAGCGTCTCGGCCCAGGCCGCATTCGACTGCTGGATCAGGGCGCTGTCATCCACGATCAGGAACTGGCTGCGACCCAGGCTCTCATTGTAGGCGCAGGCGCCGAGGCTGAGCGCAAGAAGTCCTGTCGCGAACACGGCAACGCAAGTTCTGGTCATAAGCACTCCCCTTGATCCGTCACCGTCAACATAGGCACGACGAAGAGGACGGTTCCAGCACGTATCAAACAAAGAAAAACGCTCCGAGGCAAAGCCCCGAAGCGTTCTTCATATCGACTTATCGACCGTGTCAGTCGCCCAGATTGAAGGGCACTCGCACGACGAATTTGGCGTTCGTGGCAGCACCATCGACCGTACGAGGCGATAGTTGCCCGCGCTGGACGATACGGACTGCGGCTGCGCCGAAGCCCATCCCGGACGGCTCTTCCGAAACAACACGGCAGCCTTCGGGGCGACCGTTCGGTGTCACCGTGCATTCAACCGTGGCCGAGCCGCCCACGCCGCGATCGATAGCGCGTTGCGGGAAGTCCCGTTCGGTCGGACGCGGCGGACGCGCCCAGCTCGGGTTGGTGATAACCGAAGGTTTCGGCGGTGCGGGAGGAGCCGGCGGAGGCGGAGGTCCGGGGACGATCACGGGCGGGCCCGAGTATTCGACGCGGTCATCCTTCTTCGTCGGTTCGATCGCCACAGTCACCGGAGGCGGAGGCGCCTGGGTGTTGATCTGCGGTTCACGCACCTGAAGCTTCGGCGGCGGAGGGGTGTCCGGCGGGGGCGGCGGCGGCGGCGGCGGCGGCGGCGGAGGCGGAACCTCCATCAGCTCGACGTCGACGGCCTCGTCCTCGTAGGTCATTTCCTTCAGCACGAACTTGTTGTTGTACAAGTACAGGCCCGCCAGGGCGTGGACGATCACCGAAACGGTGATGCCCACGATGGCGCCGGTCGAAAGCTTCTTCTTCTTCTTCGGCGGATCCAGGATCGGATCACGGTGGACGTGAGGTTCAGCTGTCATGCTATGCGCCCCGCCCCCTTACGAGTTGTCTTCGCCAACCAGGGCGACGCTGTAGAAACCATTGTCCTGGAGGGCGTTCATGACCTGCATGAAATCGCCGTACCGGGTCTGCTGGTCTGCACGAATGAAAATACGTTCTTCCGAAGGGTTCCTGCGTCCGATCTGCACCCGAAGGTCATCGCCCAGCGCACCGGGAGAAGACTTAAGGTCGCCAATCCACACGTCGCCATCGTTCTGGATGGAGATGAAGACCGGCGTCGGCGGATTCTTGCCCGGAGGAGCAACGGCGCGAGGCAGTTTCACCGGCACCGACACGGTGGCGAGCGGAGCCGCCACCATGAAGATGATGAGGAGCACGAGCATGATGTCCACGAAGGGTGTGACATTGATCTCGGCATTAGCCTCGACGGTGTACTTGCCGCCGCCGGAACCGGAAAGTTTGGCGGCCATCCGTCTTACGCTCCCTTGTCGAGCTGACGCGAGATGGCGTTGATCAGTTCAGCGTTGAAGCCGTCCGAACGAGTGCCGTAGTTCGAGATGCGCGTGTTGAAGTAGTTGTAGAAGATAACGGCCGGGATAGCGGCGAACAGGCCGATACCGGTAGCCAGCAGGGCTTCAGCAATACCCGGAGCAACGACGGCCAGGTTGGTCGTGTTGGACTCGGCGATGCCGATGAAGGAGTTCATGATGCCGTAAACGGTGCCGAACAGACCGACGAACGGACCGGTCGAACCCGTCGAAGCCAGGAACTGCTGGCCGCCCGAGAGGCGCTTCGGCAGACCCGATTGAACGGCGGCGACGGCGGTTTGCGCACGCAGCAGAGCCGAGTCGCGGTGATCGCCGGTCACTTGCAGACCTGCTTGACGCGACAGTTCGATTTCTTCGGTGGCGGCAGCGGCCATGTCGGCCAGCGGGTTGCCGTCAAACTCTTCCGAAGTCGACACGCGACGCATGTCGGCGATGGTGCGAGCGCCGCGGAAGGCTTCCAGGAAGCGGTCGGTGGCTTTGTTCAGAGCGCCGAACTCGAGCAGCTTGATGAGCAGCATGGTCCACGACAGGACCGAGGCCAGCAGCAGGCCGATCATGACGATCTTAACGACCGCGGTGGCTTCCATGAACATGGAGACCGGGGTGATGCCGCCGCTGCCGTGGCCGCCGCTGACCGAGTCAGCAACAGTGGTCGGGTCAACAGCGGGAGCGGCGTCGGCGGCGGGAGCAGCAGCGTCGGCAGCCGGAGCGGCGGTCGAGGCAGCGGCTGCCGGAGCAGCGGCCGGGGTTGCGGCGTCTTGCGCCAGAACCGGCGAGCTCGCCATCAGGACGGCAGCGCCGGCCAGTGCGAGGAGGATATTCGTCTTCTTGCTATCGAGCATTGTTCGCCAGTTCCTGCTTTGGTCTGACACGTGGAACCCAAGACACGGACCGCGTCAGTCGGCCGTCCCTATAATGAAATTTCACCACCAACGAGATCGAGCCCGCCGAGTGGAACCGCCGCCTGCCACGATCGTTCGAAAACGGTCGTCGCCGCCAAGGTCTAGGACACAATATCCCGGTGACCTCGGCCTGCAAGCAGGAATGCGGTTAAGACCCTTTGGCGAACGGCCATCTTAGCGTCAAGTCCGCAAAGTTTCTTTTCCCCTTCGCACGTGCAGCAATCGGGAAGATCGGCAAAATATTTTCGATTTTTGCAATAACGGCGACATGAAAACGTCGCATCACGCCATGTTACGGGAATGCAATTCCCAAGGCGAAATTTAGGCCATTTAAAGGCAAAGGTTTCCCGGAACGGGAAAGACCAAATTGTAGGGAGGAGTGGTGCCTGGAGGCGGGTTCGAACCACCGACACGTGGATTTTCAATCCACTGCTCTACCAGCTGAGCTATCCAGGCGCACGACGTCGTCGCGAGAGGCGGGTCTATAGGCGAGGCTGGCGGGGCTGTCCAGACGCCAATTCACTCAATTCAGCGATCTTTTTCATCTTCGACCACATCGTCGGTCGGAATGGCGTAGCCGCCGGTGAACCAGCGCTGCAGATCAATGTCGGCGCAGCGCTTGGAACAGAAGGGCTTGTAGGCCGGGTCGGGCTTCTGACGACGGCAGATGGGACAGAGCGACATGATCAGGCCTCTTCTATTTTCACGACGCCGACGGCCATCGACGGATCGGCCAGGACTCCTGCCCTCGGCCCCAGAGCCTCGATCAGCGGCGCGGCCAGGGCGGCGACCTCGGGCGTGCAGCGCGCGACGAGGCGCGGCGCAGCGGAATCGGTCAGCAAGGCCAGTCGCAACTGGCGCACCATATCTATGGCTCGGGTTTCGAGCCGGGGGCGTCCGTCTGCGTCCAGCAGGCGCTCGTCCAGCGGCGTCCGCCGCCACGGCAAGGACACCTGCATCAGGCCAAACCGGCTCAGGGGGCCGAAGGCGGCCAGGGGCTCTGCGGCGAAGGCGGCGCGTACGCCCTTCATTATAGTGTCGCCGTGCAGACCGACGCCGATCAGGTCGATCACCACCAGGCCGCCCCACCCCTTCAGGGTCAGCAGGCGGGCGGTATGGAGCAGGCCCTCGCGATTCGCCGCCTCGCGCCCTTTGCGGGAATCCCGACCGGGCGCGGGAGCGTGGTCAATGTCCACAGCGATCAGGGCGCGCGTGCGCTGGACCATAAGGTCAAGGCCGCTGGCGGGATCGAGAAGGCTGGACGCCAAAGCATCCTCCTCGGCCTCCAGCGCAGCGCGGATTGCGACCACACCCGTTTGCGGCGCCACGCCGGGCGCCAATGCGGCGAGAATCGCCACGACATCCGGTCCAGGCGCCAGCAGACGCGGCTCGCCGGTCGCTTCGCCCAGGCGGCGCAACACCGGCCCCTTGCGCTCGCGCGGCTCGGCTGTGACCTCGACCTCGACCTTGGCCCCCTCTCCCAGCTTTTCCTTCTGACCCAGCGGCAGGAAGCCGAACGGTTCCCCCGCGCCCAGATCGACGAAGGCGCCGCGCAGGCCCGGCTCGACCCGCGCGATACGGCCGACGCAACGCGCGCCCAGCCGATCGCTCGGCCGGTCGCTGTCACGCTGGATGATCAGATGGTGGTAGCGCCCCTTGCGGGCGATGACGCCGCGGGTCTCGCCCGGCGTCTGATCGAGGAAGACCTCGATATCAGCCATGTCAGGCGCTCTGGGGCCGCCAGCCGGCGCCCCGAAGCAGATTGGCCGCCTCATAGAGGGGCAGACCCATGACCGCCGGGTGACTGCCGACGATACGTCGCACGAAGGCGGCGGCCGCCCCCTGGATGCCGTATCCGCCCGCCTTGCCGCGCCATTCGCCCGAGGCGACATAGGTGGCGATCTCTTCAGGGGACAGGGTCTTGAAGGAGACGCGGGTGTCGACGACGCGGCAGGTCGTCTGGCCGCCCGCGATCACGACGACGCCGGTGAAGACGCGGTGATTGCGGCCCGACAGCAGTTCGAGGAAGCGCTTGGCCTCAGCCTCGTCCGCCGGCTTTTCCAGCAGGCGACGGCCCAAGGCGACGACGGTGTCGGCGGCCAGGACAATGGCGTCGGGCGAACGCGCGGCCACGACCTCGGCCTTGCCGCGCGCCAGGCGCTCGGCCAGACGCGTCGGCGTCTCGCCCTTCAGCGGGGTCTCGTCGATGTCGGCGGGATCAACATGATCAGGAACCACCCCGATCTGCGCCAGAAGCTCGATCCGGCGCGGGCTCGACGAGGCCAGAATCAGTCTCGGAGCCGAAAGGTCAGGACGCGACACGCGCGTCCTTACTTGAAGCGATAGGTGATGCGGCCCTTGGTAAGGTCGTAGGGCGTCATTTCAACCAGCACCTTGTCGCCCGCCAGGACGCGGATGCGGTTCTTGCGCATCTTGCCGGCGGTGTGGGCGATGATCTCGTGGTCGTTTTCCAGCGTCACGCGGAAAGTGGCGTTCGGCAGCAGTTCGCTGACGGTGCCGGGGAACTCGAGAAGCTCTTCCTTGGCCATGCGGTCTCTCTCACCCGAAAAACAGCTTAAGGCTCGCGTCGGGTGTGAACGCGAGCCGTGAAGGAGGCGCCTAATGCACCAAAATGCCGAAATAGTCGAGTTCAGCCGCGTCGATAGACAGCGCAAACCAGCGTGAACAGCCGACGAGCGGTTTCCTTGTCCATCTCGACCTTGCCTTCGAGGCGACCTTTAAGCAGTTCGGCGCCCTCGTTGTGCAGACCACGACGGCCCATATCGACCGACTCGATCTGACTGGGCGAGGAGCCGCGCAGGGCCTCGTAATAGCTTTCGCAAATCAGGGCGTAGTCGCGGATCACCGTCTTCATCGGCGACAGCGACAGGACGTGGGTGCGGGCGAAATCCGGTCCGGCGATGTCGAAGGCCAGGCGGTTGTCCTGCGAAGACAGGCGCAGGGTATAGGGCCCGCCCTCGGCTCCCTCGGGCGTAAAGCTGTTGGCCTCGACTAGATCGAAGATGGCGACGCGTCGCTGATGCTCGATCTCGGCGGTGGGCGCCGGCAGCGTGGCGGCGTCGATCTCGATGGATGACAGCTTGTGAGGTGCGCTCACGACTTGACCTCGTCAGAAGGCGCGTCGTCCAGATGAGTGGGCGCCATACGGGCCGGCCAGCGGTCGGACAGGTCCGTCAGCACGGCGTCCAGGCATTCCACGTCGATGCGCAGATCCCCGCCGCCAGCGAACATCAGGATGACCCGGCCGCCGGGGGCCTCGGTCGGTTCGAAATCCAGCGCCAGCAACTCCAGCGCCGCTTCGGGCGCGCGGGGCAGGCGGCGGCTCTTGACCGCCTCGACGTCGCCGAACTGCATGGCCGCCATGACGCGCGTGCCGCCGCACTCCCAGCAGAAACGCGACAGGACGATGGTCAGGCGCCGCGCTTCCTTTTCCCAGCTGATGTCGACGGGACGCATGATGGCGTCCTGAAGCGCGGCCGAGATGATCTGAAGATCGACGGCGTCCTCGGCCAGCAGGCGCAGGGGCGCCATCGGGGCCAGGGCTTCCGCCGCCGCGTCGTTGTCAGAGATCGCCTCGACCTCAGTGCTCATCCGCCTCGCCTTTCACACGCCGCACATCGGCGCCGCAGGCTCCCAGCTTTTCTTCCATCCGCTCGAAGCCGCGATCCAGATGATACACACGACCGACCGTGGTTTCGCCCTCGGCGACCAGACCGGCCATGACCAGGCTGATGGACGCCCGCAGATCGGTGGCCATGACGGGGGCGCCGGTCAGCTTCTCGACGCCGCGCACATGGGCTTCACCCGCATGGACCGAGATGTCGGCGCCCAGACGCGCCAGCTCGGGCGCGTGCATGAAGCGGTTCTCGAAGATGTTTTCGTGGATGATGCTCTCGCCCTCGGCGGTCGTCATCAAGGCCATGAACTGGGCCTGCAGGTCAGTGGCGAAGCCGGGATAGATTTCCGTCGTCACATTGACCGCCTTCAGCCGCTGCGTCGGGTCGCGACGGACGATGACGCCGTCAGCGGTCGGCTCGACCTCGACCCCGGCCTCGATCATCTTGTCGGTCAGGGCGGTGATCAGGTCGGCACGACCCTTGGTCAGGCGCACCTCGCCCCCGGCCATCGCCGCGGCGAGCGCATAGCTGCCCATTTCGATGCGGTCGGGAATTACCGACCAGGTCGCGCCGTTCAGCGACGAGACGCCGGTGATGGTCAGGACGTCGGTGTCCAGCCCCTCGATCTTGGCGCCCATGGCGATCAGGCAGCGGGCCAGGTCGCCGATCTCGGGCTCGCGGGCGGCGCGTTTCAGCACCGTGGTCCCGTTGGCCAGGACGGCGGCCAGCAGGGCGTGTTCGGTGGCGCCGACCGAGACAAAGGGAAACTCGATCTCGGCCCCGCGCAAACCCTTGGGCGCATGAGCGGAGACATAGCCCTCTTCCAGCTCGATCGCAGCGCCCATGGCCGACAGAGCCATCAGGTGCAGATCAACCGGACGCGCGCCGATAGTGCAGCCGCCGGGCAAGGAGACCTTAGCGTGGCCAGTGCGCGCCAGCAGCGGTCCCAGGACGTTGAACGAGGCCCGCATCTGGCGAACCAGCTCATAGGGGGCGAAGGTCGAGGTCAGTTCCGGTGCGTGGAACAGGGTCTCCTGCCCGTCCGCGCCGTTCCGCTCGGTCACCTCGACCCCGAACTGTTGCAGCAGTTGGCCGAGGAATCGGGTGTCCGCCAGACGCGGCATATTGGTCAGCAGCAGGGGCTGATCCGTCAGGATCGAGGCCGCCATCAGCTTGATGGCCGAATTCTTGGCGCCGCTGACCTCGATCTGGCCGTTCAGGCGGTTGCCGCCGTGGATGACAATGCTGTCCATGGAATCTTTCGCGGCCGGAAACACTGCGCCCCGGCGAGCCGCTTATCTAGCAAGCCCTTACGCCCTCGCGAAAGAGCCGTGTGCGCGCAAGGACGATGACTTTCAGTTGCGCTCGGTAGCAGGCCGGGGCGCCACGGTCGGCGCCTTGCGACGCTTCAGGTTGGTGCGAAGCGCAGCGGCCAGGCGAATGGCCCGTTCGGCCTTGGCCTTCTGTTCGCGTGTCGGCTCCACGACCTGGGCGGCGGGAACGGCGTCTTTGGGCGGGGTATCCATGTTGCGCAGCAGAGCCCGAGCAAAGTTTTTGATCAAGCATGCATTTTCCGCTTGTGCCGCCCCGAAGTCGTTGGCTATACGGCCGCTCTCCTCGTTGAGGGCCGCCGTAGCTCAGTGGTAGAGCGCATCCTTGGTAAGGCTGAGGTCGGCAGTTCAATCCTGCCCGGCGGCACCATCGGAACCCAGACCCCACAAGGGTTTGGGTTCCGGCCATCATCCCTTTCCCCATTCAGTCAAAGCGGAACGCTCCGCGAACACTCGCCCCCAATGTGGGGAAAATGCGGGGACGCTGTTCCGCGTTCGTTCGCGCGCGCCTGCCGGTGAAACGAAAAACCCCGGCTCGCGTGCAGGCGAAACCGGGGTCGATAATCGTTCAGCTTGGCGGCCAGAACGGCAGCAAACCTATCAGACGATGGGGGCGCTGTCATGATGGATTTCGACCTGACCGAATGGGCCGCCGCCTGCGACTCCTTCTTCGAGTTCACTGAGCGCAACGCGCGCATCGTCGCCGCCTACCGCGTGCTGGCCGAGCTTCTACCTGACAACGACAACGGTTCCGAGCTGTGGGAACGGGCGGTGCAGGCATGAAGACCGCCGAAGACTACGAACGCGAGTTCGAGCAGGCTGCCGCTGCCGTGCAGGCGAAGCAGACCGGCCGGGGCGCGTTGCGCGTCGTGGCGAGGGGCGATCATGTCGAGATGGAAAGCTATCTCGACCCTCTGGACGAACCACTAGACCGCCCGGCCAAGCCGAAGCGCCAGGCCAAGTTTAGCGCCCCCGAACTGTGGGACATGCACTTTCCCCCCGTGTCGTGGATCGTGCCCGACTACATCGCCGCCGGTCTGACGCTGCTGGTCGGAGCCCCGAAGCTGGGCAAGTCCTGGTTGTCCCTCGATATCGCCCGCGCCGTGGCCGAGGGTGGGTTCGTGCTGGGTGATCGGCACTGCGTCCAGGGATCGGCCCTCTATGCCGCCCTGGAAGACCCGCCGCGCCGCCTGAAGGACCGCCTGCGCCGCGTATGCGTCAACAAGCCGACGAACGCCCTGACCATCTGGACTGAGATGCGGATGCTGGACGCTGGCGGGCTGGACGACCTGCGTGACTGGATCGCACAGGCGGACAACCCTCGCCTGATCGTGCTCGACGTGCTGAACAAGGTGCGCGCCGCGCCGATGAAGGGAGAGGCGCCCTATGCCTACGATTACCGCAGCGTGGAGGGGCTGAAGGAACTGGCCGACGAGTTCAACATCGCCATCGTCGTCGTGCACCACACCCGGAAAGCTGAGGCCAGCGACAAGCTGGAGAAGGTCAGCGGAACGAACGGCCTGCCCGGCGCTGCTGATACGACGATCATTCTCGACCGCGATGGCGAAGGCGTCACCCTGTCAGGCCGGGGGCGGGACATTGAAGAGTTCGAGACGGCGCTGGAGTTCGACAAGGACACCTGCCGCTGGCGCGTCCTGGGCGATGCCCGCGAGGTCAGGGTGTCCGACGAGCGCAAGGCGATCCTGGAGGCGCTGGCGGGTGAATGTGAGCCTGTCGGGCCGAATGTTATCGCTGATGTTAGCGGGCTGGCCAACGGCAACGTCCGCTATCTCCTGCACAAGATGGCCAAGGCGGGTGAGGTCCAGAAGGTCGGGCGAGGCAAATACCTGCATCCTGATACTACCCCCCCTAACATCGCTAACAACGCTAACATTGGGGAGGACGAAGCGTGAACGGTCCCCCTGTCATTGTGAGGGGTGTTAGCGATGTTAGCGCCCCCCACACCCTGCGCCTGATCGCGGACAAGGTGCGGCGCCTATCGCCCTCTCACCGCAACCCGGAACGCTTCCATGAGGACAAGAGCGAGATAGAGCGCGACCTGCGCCGTCTGGCCCGGAGGGTGGGCAATGGCTGACTGGCCGTATTCAACCGCCCGGTGGCAGCGCCTGCGCAAGGCCAAGCTGTCGGAGAGCCCATTGTGCGAGACGTGCGAGCGTCGCGGCCGGAAGGTGGAAGCGCAGCACGTTGACCACATCGTCGCCATCGCAGCGGGCGGGCCTGCCTTCCCGGTGATGGATGGACTGCGTGCCCTGTGCGCGTCGTGTCACTCGATCAAGACCAATGCGCTCGACCGTGCTGGCGGCAAGGGCGTCGCCATCAAGGGCTGCGGCGTGGATGGCCTGCCGCTCGACCCCGACCATCCGTTCCTGACCGGAGGGGATACCCCCCTCGAAGGACGAGGAGCTGTCGCTCAAAGACCGGCCGCCCATACGGCTTCGCAGTTAGTTCGGGATTGGGGCGTCTGATGGGGCTGCGTGGACCCGGCGCCAAGCCGATGAAGAAGAAGGCCGTGGAGGCCGTTCAGGAGCCCGTGGGGCCGCTTCCGTGGGAGGTTGAGGGGATGTCCCGCGTCGAGCGGGTGGTGGCCTTCCTGGAGTTCCTGCCGGTCACGACGGGCGCGCTTGCTGGAACGACGATGAAGGTCCGGCCGTGGCAGCGCGACTTCCTGGAGGCTGTCTATGGCGTGGACGGCGACGGATCGCGGCCGGTGCGGACGGCGGTGCTGTCGATGGCGCGCAAGAACGGCAAGACCGGCATCGCGGCTGGCCTGGCCCTATGCCACCTGTCAGGCCCGGAGGCCGAGCCTCGCGGTCAGGTCTATTCGGCGGCGAACGACCGGGCGCAGGCGGCGATCCTCTACAACGAGATGGCGGCCATCATCGCCCAGGTGCCCTTCCTGGACGAGCGGGTGAGTCTGCGGCGTCACGCGAAGGAGATGGAGGACTTTGAGAACGGGTCTGTCTATGCGGCCCTGTCGGCCGACGTGCCCGGCAAGCACGGCCTGAGCCCGTCGTTCGTGGTCTATGACGAGCTAGGTCAGGCCCCTAAGCGCGACCTGCTGGATGCGCTGGATACGGCGATGGGCGCCCGCGCCGAACCCCTGATGCTGGTCATCTCGACCCAGGCGGCGGATGATCTGGCGCCCATGTCGGAGCTGATCGACTACGGCCAGCGGGTGACGGCCGGCGACATTGACGACCCGTCGTTCCACCTGACGCACTACGCCGCGCCCGAGGACGCGGACCCGTGGTGCCCTGAGACGTGGAAGCTGGCCAACCCTGCCCTTGGCGACTTCCGCTCGCTGGAGGACGTAGCGCGGCAAGCCGCCCAGGCGCAGCGCATCCCGTCGAAAGAGGCCGCGTTCAAGAACCTGATCCTCAACATGAGGGTGGCCGCTGAGACGAAGTTCCTGCCGCTGTCCGAATGGAAGGCGTGCGGTGCTGACCTGCGGCCCGACCTGGAGGGCAAGCCTTGCTGGCTGGCGCTGGACATGGCCGCGACCCGTGACCTCACGGCGCTGGTGGCCGTCTTCCCGGACGACGACGGCGGCGTTGACGCTATGGCGCAGTTCTACCTGCCGGGCGACGGTCTGGCGGATCGCGGCGAGCGGGACCGGGTGCCCTATACCGTCTGGCGAGACATGGGGTTCCTGACGGCGACGCCGGGAGCGGCGACTGATCCCCGTTTCATCGCGGCGACGGTGGCGCAGCTCTGTTCGCGGTTCAATGTGCAGGCGCTGGCCTATGACCGCTGGCGGATCGAGACGTTCAAAATGGCGCTTGCCGACGAGGGCGTCACCGATCTGGAGATGATCGAGCACGGCCAGGGCTATCGGGACATGGCCCCGGCAGTGGACATTCTGGAGCGCATGGTGGCCGAGCGGAAGCTTCGCCACGCGAACAACCCCGTCCTGACGTGGTGCTTGTCCAACGCGGTGGTGACGAAAGACCCGGCAGGCAACCGCAAGCTGGACAAGAGCAGGGCCACAGGCCGCATCGACGGCGCCGTGGCCCTGGCGATGGCGTTGCACGCGATGGAGATGAAGCCGCGAGAAGAGGCCTGGGAACCGTGGGTGGATGCGGCTTAGCCGTAGGGGTTCGGGTCGCTATCAGGGGGCCAGGGCAGGCCCTCGCGCCGGGCGCGCTGTTCGATGGCAGACGGCCCCTGATAGCCCCACCACGGATGAAGCGGGTCTAGCGGCTCGCCTTTAATATCGCATCCGCTCTTTTCGTCGCCCGTGGGAGGCTCAATGGAAAGCGCGGCCTCGACCTGAGCGCCGACTGCGCCCGCTGGGCCGAGGCGAGCCGCTGCGTTCTCATCGCCGTGCATCTTGAGCAGCCAAGCGTCGCGCCAACGCTGAATCTCTTCCCGGCGTTCGCTATTCACCGGCTTCACCTAACAAGGGAGGAAGGGTCTTCACGCCTCGAGACGCGACAGTCCGACCCCACGCGTGTTCCAACAGCTTGCGGATAGCCTCTGGCCGAGAGAACCGTCCGCCATCTTCCTCGATCCAGTCGTCAAGGCGCTGGAGCTGATCGGGCTGTAAACGGACGCCTATGAGCGTCCCCTTGCCCGTCGCCGGGCGGCCTCTTGATTTTCTGTTATCACGGCTTGACGTCATGGTTAAAGTGATAACATAAAAGACGGACCGAGCAAGCGCTGGAACGCTTCGCCCGGCCCTAACCGCAACCGATCCTTAGGAGATCAGGTCATGGCTGAACACGCCAATAGCACAACTGCGCCCAGTG
Source organism: Brevundimonas bullata (assembly GCF_014207965.1). Taxonomy (GTDB): domain Bacteria; phylum Pseudomonadota; class Alphaproteobacteria; order Caulobacterales; family Caulobacteraceae; genus Brevundimonas; species Brevundimonas bullata_A. Next base: position 25,854 of record NZ_JACHLM010000009.1, on the reverse strand, counting down.
GGCAGATCGTTACTTTTCCACGCGCCTGTCGCCCCCCTCTTGATTCTGGCCGCCTTAATGCAGGCGACCCCCTCCCGGCAAACGTCGCTTGGCTGCGGGCTCCGCACGTTGTGCAGCGGGATTACACGGCAACATCAATCCTGTTGGGCGCGATAGTCAGCACTTTGACTCCCAAGCAGTTTGCCAAACTCACCGGAGATTTGCGCGCGCGCTGGCTGGCGGGAGACCACAGGGCGATGGCCGCGTTCAATCTGGGCGTGGAAGGCGCTTACGTGCAATGACCGTCGTCGCCCTCGATCCCGCCCGCACCTTCCGCCTGCGCCAGCGACTGGAGCGCGCCGTGGAAACCGCCATCGCCGCGCTCGACGCCCTAGATGCCGAGACTGAGGACCTGGAGGACGGCCACGACCAGGAATGGATCGATGAACGGGAACGGGAGGGGTATTACTGACCCATTGGTGAAAACTCCGTTGACAGTCGCGCGGCCTCATGGGACAAATCTCCCATGATGGAGATTGACCTGTGAGCGCCACGCCTGGACAACTGAAAGCGAAGGTCGCGGAGCTGTTCAAGCTCCCGGCCAACGCTGTCGATTACCCGTGGCGAGTGCTGCGCGAGGCGGGATTCGTGACCAAGGGCGGGCGCGGCGCAAGCGCAGCAAAGGTAACGCCTCACGATGCCGCCTTCCTTCTGATCGCAGTGGCCGGGCCGTTGCCTGCTGCTGATGTGCTGACCTCGGCGCTCCGTTACGGTGGTCTGCCGCTGCGCGATTCCAGCGTTGAAGGCCCAGACCTGCCGGAAGTGATCGCCTCCGCTGATACCTTCGTGGATGGGCTGGCGGGCCTGATAGCTGCGGCCGGCGATGGCACCCTGGAAGAGTATCGCGCCGCCATCGTGCGCAAGCCTGAATCTGATCCCCGCGTCCCCGGTCACTTCGGCATCGAAGTGACGCTCTACGGCGCTTACCCGCAGGCCGGTTTCCGAGTTTACGGCTCTAATGGACGCGCCGAGCGTCACTATAGCGCCCTGCCGACTGATCTGGACGCCCTTCAGTCTTGGGAAACAACCCAGCCCGGCGACGACAGCGACCTGTCCACCGTCAATCGTTTCAGCGGCCGCACGATTAGGGCGCTTGGCCAACTGATCGGAAGCGCCAAGTGAGCGCCGCATCCCCCTTTGCCGTCGTGAGACGCCAATTCCCCGCGCCCGTCCTGGGCCTGATGGAAACCCCCGCCGTCGTGAGACGCCCTTTCCCCGTGCCCTGCGTGGGCCTGATGGAGCTACCTACCTATGCGTAATCTGCCCGCCCTCCGCGAAAAGCGAGCCGCCAAGCGCGACGCCCTCAAGGCGATCGTGACGAAGGCGGAAAACGACAACCGCGACCTGACCGCCGAAGAGACGCAAGCCTTCGATGCTGGCCAGGCCGAAATCCGATCCCTCGATCAGCAAATCCAGCGCGCCGAGTTTTTGGCCGAGGACGAGCGCCGCGCCGACGCCGATCCGGTGGACGGTTCTGGCCGTCCCCGTGAGCTGCGCAACTACAGCCTGGCCCGCGCCCTGCAAGGCTCGATGACGGGCAAGATCACCGGCCTGGAGGCTGAGGTTCACCAAGACCTCGCTCGCGGCCGGGAGACGCGCGGCGTCATGGTCCCTACCGAGATCCTGATGGAAGCCCGCGCCCTGACCACGACGACCCCGGCGGGCGCCGCTGGCGGCAATCTGGTCCCGACCTCCCTCTATCCCGTCCGCGATCACCCGCGCCCCCGCCTGCTGGTGGAGAGCATGGGCGCCACGGTCCTGCGCAACCTGACCGGCAACATCGAACTGCCCCGCCTGTCGGATAGCGGTTCAGTGTCGTGGGTCGGTGAACATGAGGCCGTCACCCGCTCTGATCCCAAGTTCGCCAAGCAGGCGATGGGTCCGAAAACCGTGGGTGGCGAATACGAGATCAGCCGCCGCATGATCCTGCAATCGGCCGAAAGCATCGAAGACCTGCTGCGCCGCGACCTGGGCCAACTGCTGCAACAGGCGCTCGATAAGGCCGCCATCGCTGGCGCCGGTGGTGACGAGCCGGTGGGCATCCTGAACACGCCGGGCGTGCTGGCGGTGCCGCTGGAAGGCTCCCTGGCGGACACGACCAATGAGATGATCGCCGCGCTGGAGCTGGACGACCTGACCGGCACCACGGCCTTCTTGACGAACCCCGGCGTCATGCGCCTGGCGCGTCGCCAGAAGGACGCGGACGGCCACACCTTCAGCCTGGCCGAACTGTTCCACGGCCAGCGGGTCGAACAGACGACCCAGGTGCCCAACAACCTGGGCGACGACGAAGACCTGAACGCGCTGATCTACGGCATCTGGTCTGAACTGGTCATCGGCTACTGGTCGGGCGTCGATATCCTGGTGAACCCGTATCACAGCGACGTGGCCTCGAAGGGCGGCGTCCTGATCCACGCCTTCCTCGACGCTGACGTGGCCGTGCGCACCCCGGACGCCTTCAAGAAGGCTCTGGTTGCGGCCAACAGCTTCGCCCCGGTGGTCCCCTAATGGCTGGGCTCGCTCCTGAACGTCGGTCCGCTCCGGTCGAGGTCCGCGCTCGCGGCCGTCGGCTGGAGGGCTACGCCGCCCTGTTCGGGGTGCGAGCCCGGATCGGCACGACCGATGAAGAAATCCGGCAGGGGGCCTTCGCGGGCTCCCTGACCGCACGTCAGGACATTCTGGCCCTGGTGGATCACGACCCGAGCCGCCTGCTGGCCCGCACCCGCTCCGGCACGCTGCGGCTGTCGCAGGACTCGACCGGCCTGGCCTTCGACCTGGACGTGCCCGACACGACGGAAGGGCGCGATATCCTGGCCTTGGCCGAGCGCGGCGACCTCGGCGGCATGAGCTTCGGCTTTGACGTGCCCCCAGGCGGCGAGAGCCGCGCCAATGGGGTGCGCCAGCTTGAACGGGTGAACCTGCACGAAATCAGCATCGTGAAGGCGTGGCCAGCCTATGAGGGCACGGTGGTCACGGCTCGCTCGAAACAGGCCGAACGTCTCATGCGCATCGCTCACGCGCGGCTATATCTGGAGGCGCTGGCATGATCTGGCCCTTCAACAAGCGCGAGACGCGCGCCGCTGAAACCATCACCGCCTCTGATCCCTACCTGGCCGAATGGTTTGGTCTGCGTGGCATGGGCGGCGCTGGCGTGAACCCTGACACCCTCATGTCCAACAGCGCCGTTGCGGTGCGCTGCGTCAACCTGCGTTCGGAGATGCTGGCCAGCGTTGGCCTGTTCGTCTTCCGGCGCACCGCTGACGGCGGCCGCGAGCGCGCGAACGACCTGCCCCTGTATCCGGTCCTGCACGACCTGATGAACCCGCAAATGACGGCCTATGAGGGCCGCGAGTTCCTGATCCGCTCGCTGGACCTGCACGGCAACGCCTTCGCCCGCATCGAGCGCGACAACAGGGGCGCGGTGGTGGCCCTGTATCCGCTGGCGCCCGGCATCGTCACCGTCGAGAAGCTTTCGAGCGGTCGCCTGCGCTATCGCGTCAGCGAGCCCTCTGGCGGCGTCACCATCCTGCTGCAAGAAGAGATGCTGCACATTCGCGGTCCCTCGCGCGACGGCATGATGGGCGTGTCGGCCATTCAGTTCGGCCGGGCCTCGATGGGCCTGCGCATCGCCCAGGCGGAAACCGCCCAAAGCCTGATTGAGAACGGCCTGCGTCCCTCGGGCGTCATGTCCTACGACGAGCGCCTGACCGGCGACGCGCGGGTGAAGATCAGGGAGGCCGTCGCAGACCGCCTTCAGGGCGCGAACAACGCGGGCCAGCTCCTGATTATGGACGGTGGTGCAAAATACACGCCCCTGTCGTGGACGGCCGAAGACGCCGAGTTCCTGGGCAGTCAGAAGCTGTCCAATGAGGATGTGGCTCGCCTGTTCGGGGTTCCGCCTACGTCGGTCGGCATCACCGACAAATCGACCTACAGCAACACCGAGCAAGAGGCCCGGTCGCTGGTGGCGAACTGCCTGGGGCCGCTGGCCAGCCGGATTGAGGCGGCCATGCTGCGCTGTCTGCTGACGGATGAAAGCCGCCGGTCGCTCTACATCGAGCACGACCTTGCCGCGCTGCTGAAGGGTGACGTGCAGGCCCGCTTCGAGGCTTACCGCATCGGCCGCGAGATCGGGGTGTTCAGCCCGAACGATATCCGCCGCCGTGAGAACGAGACGCCCATCCCCGGCGGTGACGTTTACCATCAACCGGCGAACTGGACGCCGCTGGGCTCTGCCCCGGAGGCCGCCAATGGCTGATCCGATCATCACCCTGGACGAGGCCAAGGCCTACCTCCGCGTCGATTACAACGAAGAGGACGACCTGATCGAGCAGCTGATCGCGACGGCTTCGGAAAGCGCCCTGGCGCACGCCGACGGCCTGCAACCCGGCGACGACGTGCCCGAGAGCGTCCGCACGGCGGCGCTGATCCATGTCGCTCGCCTGTTCGATAGCCGCCACAACGAAGAGCAGCCCCCGGCCGCCCTCACGCTCGCTAACCGCTATCGGAGGTGGGACGTCTGATGGGGTGGCCGGTCATCAAAACGGCGAAGAGTCTGGTCTCCGAGGGCTTGGTCCCTTGGTCAGAAACCGCGCTGGTCAAGATGGCCCGCACATATGGCGTCGGGCGCAAGCACGGCCGAACCTACGTCTTCACCCCGAGCGACATCGAGAACCTTCTGGAGCGTCTGCCATGCCCCTCACCCTCAAACGACGACACGGCTCGCCATACTGGTATCTCCGCGGGACCATCCGGGGCCTCGTCGTTGACGAAAGCACTCGCACTAGCGACCGCAAAGCCGCGGAAGAAATCCGTGCGATCCGCGAAGCCGAGCTCCTCAAGCGATCGGTCCACGGTGATTCCGCTACACGCACATTCGCGGAGGCCGCGCTGAGCTACATGGAGACTGGCGGGGAAGGCACACACTTGGCCCCCATCCTAAAAGCCATCGGCCTGAAACCGCTTGCGGCAATCGGCCAAGCCGAGATCGACGCCTTGGCGAAGAAGCTGAAGCCTAGCGCCGCCCCCTCGACGCTGAACCGCCACATCTACACGCCTGTCGCCGCCGTGCTGCACCACGCCGCCCGCAAGCGGTGGTGCGAAAAGCCGGTGATCGCTCGCCCCAAAGAGCCGAAGGGCCGTATCCGGTGGGTGACGCACGAAGAAGCTGAGCGGTTGATACAAGCCGCTGCGCCCCATCTGCGCCCTCTGGTGGTCTTCCTGTTCTCGACCGGCGCCCGCATCTCCGAGGCGCTGTATCTGGACTGGCGCGACGTGGACCTCGAACGGGCGCACGTCGTGTTCCCCAAAACGAAGAATAACGAGCCGAGAGGCGTCCCGCTGCACCCGCGCGCTGTCGCGGCCCTCTCGACCCTCCCCCATCGTGACGGAGCCGTTTTCCGGCGCTCGCTCCCCACCACGCTGGCGAACGGTCGGACCACGCCGCTGGGCGATCCCTATGAGATCCGAGAGGGCGGTGGTGGGCAAATCAAGACGGCCTGGGCCGGTATGATTCGCCGAGCGGGGATCGACGACTTCTCGCCGCACGACTGCCGCCACACCTGGGCCACTTGGCACTATCAGGCCAACCGCGACCTGACCGCTCTGATGGAGCTGGGCGGCTGGAAGAGCGCCGCAATGGTCATGCGCTACGCCCACGTCAACACTTCCCACCTCGCCGGTTCGATTGGCGAGATATGGGGAAAATCCGGGGACCGGGGACACTCGGGAACCATCAAACCCAAGCACGGAGCCGCTTAGAGCGATGTTCGGAATTTCCTTGGTAAGGCTGAGGTCGTGGGTTCGATTCCCCCCGGCGGCACCATCCGGACCCTTGCAGATCAATGATTTGCAAGGGTCCGGTCCAATCTTCCCGACAATCCGATGCGATATCTTGACGCGGTCGAATTGCGTCCCTTCGACGCCTGGCGTCTGGTCAAGACCGCTCCGCTCCCGCTAGACCTTCCGACCTCGGTTTGAGGGGTATGGGGGCTTTCCATGAAGCGTAGTTTGTTGACCACCGTCGCGGCTCTGGCCGTGGCCTTCCCGGCGTTCGCGCAAAACACGGCTCAGACCGCACCGGCCAGCGATTCGACAGCGACCGCCGCGACCACGCCCGCCAAGCCTAAATGGGACGTCCAGAACCCGCCCGGCGCGTCGCACGACGCGACCATCGACGTCACCGAGGGCACCTGGATGTCGCTGGACGTCAGCCCTGACGGCCGCGAGATCGTCTTCGACCTGCTGGGCGACATCTATGTCATGCCGATCAGCGGCGGCGAGGCCCGCGCCATCGCCTCGGGCGTCGCCTGGGACATGCAGCCCAAGTTCTCGCCAGACGGTCGCTCCATCGCCTTCACCTCCGACCGGGGCGGCGGCGATAACCTGTGGGTCATGGACCGCGACGGCTCCAACGCCAAGCAGGTGTCGAACGAGACCTTCCGCCTGCTGACCCAGCCCGACTGGTCGCCGGACGGCCAGTTCGTCGTCGGCCGCAAGCACTTCACCTCGTCGCGCTCGCTGGGCGCAGGCGAGATGTGGATGTATCACCGCGCGGGCGGCGGCGGCGTGCAACTGACCGAGCGCCGCACCCAGCAGAAGGACACGGGCGAGCCCGCCTTCTCGCCCGACGGCCGCTATCTCTACTTCAGCGATGATTCCACGCCGGGCGGCGTGTTCGACTATTCCAAGGACCCGAACACCCAGATCTATGTGATCCGGCGCCTGGATCGCGAAACGGGCGAGATCACGCCCTTCGTCACCGGCCCGGGCGGCTCGATTCGTCCCACCCCCTCGCCTGACGGCAAGTCCTTGGCCTTCATCCGGCGCGACCGGTACAAGTCCGTCCTCTACGTCATGGACCTCGAATCGGGCCGCGAGACCCCGATCCACGACGGCCTGGACCGCGACCTGCAGGAAACCTGGGCCATCCACGGCGTCTATCCGACGATGAGCTGGACGCCCGACAACCGTTCGATCGTCTTCTGGGCCGGCGGCAAGATCCATCGCATCGACGTGGCCTCCAAGGCCGTCAGCGAAATCCCCTTCCACGTCGCCGACACCCGCCGCGTGCAGGAGGCCGTGCGCTTCCCCGTCGAGGTCGCGCCTGACCAGTTCGACGTGAAGATGGTCCGCTGGGCCCAGACCTCGCCGGACGGCTCCAAGGTGGTGTTCGAGGCCCTGGGCAACCTGTGGATTCGCGACCTGCGGAACGGCGTCGCCGGCGCCCCGCGCCGCCTGACGCGCCAGAGCGACCACTTCGAACTCTACCCCTCCTGGTCCCGCGACGGCCGCTCCATCGTCTATACGACCTGGAATGATCAGGACCTGGGCACGCTGCGCGTGATTCCCGCCGCCGGCGGCGAAGGCCGCGTCATCAGCGCCCATCCCGGTCACTACCTTGAGCCGCAGTTCTCGCCGGACGGCCAGACGATCGTCTATCGCACCTCCAGCGACGGCTTCCTGCGCACCGCCCTGTGGAGCCGCGAGCCGGGCGTCTATCGCACCTCGGTGCGCGGCGGCGAGCCGACCCTGATCACCGAGAACGGCTCCAACCCGCAGTTCGGCGCCCGCAACGACCGGATCTTCCTGACCGCGCGCGACGGCGACAAGCGCGTGCTGAAATCGGTCAACCTGTCGGGCGACGACGAACGCAAGCACCTGAGCAGCGAATGGGCGGCCGAGTTCTCGGTCTCGCCGGATGAGCATTGGGTGGCCTGGACCGAGCGTTTCAACGCCTATGTCACGCCCTTCGTCGCCACGGGCCGCGCCGTCACGGTCGGCGCGGAGACCAAGGCCCTGCCCCAGACCCGCGTGACCCGCGACGCGGGCGAATGGCTGCACTGGTCCGGCGATTCCAGCCGCCTGCAATGGTCGATGGGACCGGAGCTGTTCTCGCGCCCGCTGAGCGAAAGCTTCGCCTTCGCCGAGGGCGCACCGGCCGACCTGCCCAAGCCCGCCGAGCATGGCGTCAAGATCGGCTTCAGCGCCGACTACGCCAAGCCGACCGGCCGCGTGGTCCTGAGCGGCGCCCGCCTGATCACCATGAAGGGCGACGAGGTCATCGAGGACGGCGTGGTCGTGATCAACGGCAACCGCATCGAGGCCATCGGCCCGCGCGGCTCCGTCACGGTTCCCGCTGACGCCCGCGTCATGGACATGGCGGGCAAGACCATCATCCCCGGCCTGGTGGACGCTCACTGGCACGGCTCGATGGGCTCGGACGAGATCATCCCGCAGCAGTCCTGGGTCAACTACGCCGCCCTCGCCTTCGGCGTGACCACCATCCACGACCCGTCCAATGATTCGAGCGAGATCTTCGCCCACAGCGAACTGGCCAAGGCCGGCAAGGTGGTTGGTCCGCGCATATTCTCGACCGGCACCATCCTGTACGGGGCGGCGACGCCCTTTACGGCCCAGGTCAATGATCTGGACGACGCCCTGTCCAACCTACGCCGGATGCAGGCCGTCGGCGCCTGGAGCGTCAAGAGCTACAACCAGCCCCGCCGCGATCAGCGTCAGCAGATCCTGGAGGCCGCGCGCGAACTGGGCATGATGGTCGTGCCCGAGGGCGGGTCCCTGTATCAGCATAACATGAGCATGGTGGTGGACGGCCACACCACGATCGAGCACTCGATCCCGCTGGCCCGTCTCTATGCCGACGTGCATCAGCTGTGGCGTCAGACCAAGGTGGCCTACACCCCGACCCTGGTCGTGGCCTATGGCGGCAACTGGGGCGAGAATTACTGGTATCAGGCCACGGACGTCTGGAACGACCCGATCCTGACGAAGTATGTGCCGCGCCGCATCCTGGACAGCCGCGCCCGTCGCCCGGTCCACGTGCAGCCGGACGAGCTGAACCACATCTCCATCGCCCGCGAGGCCAAGCGCCTGTCGGACGAAGGCGTGTCGGTGCAGATCGGCGCCCACGGCCAACGCGAAGGCCTCGGCGCCCACTGGGAGCTGTGGATGTTCGAACAGGGCGGCATGACCCCGCACGAGGCCCTGCGCGTCGGCACGCTGAACGGCGCTGCGGCGCTCGGCATGGACAAGGACATCGGCTCGCTGGAGACCGGCAAGCTGGCCGACATGGTCGTGCTGGACGCCAACCCGCTGGAGAACCTGCGCAACACGGTCAAGATCGGCTACACCATGATCAACGGCCGTATCTTCGACAACCACATGAACGAGGTGGGTCAGGCCCCGCGTCAGCCCTTCTGGCACCAGAGCGCCGAAGGCCAGGCCTGGAGCGCCGGCGCCGCCTCCGCCGAGGCCGATGCACACGGCCACGCGCACGGTCACGACTGACGCGCGTCAGTCCTGAAAACGAAGAAGGCCCGACCATCCGGTCGGGCCTTCTTTCATGGGCGGCGTGCGCGGCCCACCCTCTCTCACCGTCATCCTCGGGCTTGACCCGAGGATCGGATTGTCCGCCTACGCGACGCTAGCAAGGGCGAGTTCGCCCCTCCGCTCGATCCTCGGGTCAAGCCCGAGGATGACGGCCGTTAAATGCGGATGGGGGAATTACTTGACCGCCGCAGCCAGCAAGGCCGACCGCTTGGCCGCCCTGCCCTTCATCCAGCGCATGGCGACGACGGCGACGACGACCAGAGCGCCAAAGGCGATCAGCATTAGAGTGGGCCCGTGAGCCTCGCTCATGAACTCCAGTTGCGCCAGACCCTTGGCTGCCAGATAGCCCGGCGCCAGCATGGCCAGAACCCAGACAAAGGCCGAGGTGACGTTGGCCAGCTGGAACACCCGCTGACGCATCCGCAGCACGCCGACCATGACCGGCACGAAGGCGCGCAGCGGACCGAAGAAGCGACCGATAAAGATGGAGGCCACGCCGTAACGACGGCAATAGAGCCGCGTCCAGGCGATCTTGCGACGGTGGGGCAACAGCAGGGGCTGGCGCAGCACGCCCGTGCCCAGGCGGCGACCGATCCAGTAGGAGATGGCGTCGCCCATGACCGCGCCGATGACGCAGCCGGCGATGACGGTCAGGGGGTCGAGCACGCCCGCGGCCACCAGACCGCCTGCGGCGACCAGCAGACCCGTGGCCGGCACAAAGGCGCCGATCACCACCAGCGACTCGAAGAAGGTGACAGCCCCTAGAACGACCCCGGCCCAGACATGGTGTCTGGCGATGAAATCGGCGGCCGAACTAAGCAAACTATCCATACTGGTCCTCTAATCTCCCGAGGCATATGGGAGATCGCCCCCGAAAGGGAATGCGGCGATGGGACGCTTCGGCGGAAACAGTCCCCGCCGTGGCGCGAACGCCTCAGTCCCATTCGAGGCCTAGAGGTCTTTAGCGGCCGATTTCGAGCGAAACGCCGGCGGAACTGGACGTGCCCTGGGCTGTGTCGGGGCGAACGCGCAGCGGCGCATAGGGCCGACCACGGAAATAGGTCCCCTCAAAGCCCGGCGGCTCCATCACGCCGAACGGACGGGCGTAGCCGCCGTAGGGACCGCCATAGCCCCAAGGCGAGCCGTAGCCATAGCCCCAGGGGCTGTTCTTGGTCTGGCTGACGCTGAGGTTCAGTGTTCCAGTCTCGCCCAGCGGCAGCGACACCGCCGCCGCATAGTCCTCATAGCCGCCGGTGCCGAAGCCCACGCTGAATTCGCCGTGCATCTTGCGCGGCTCGCTTTCGGCCCAGGGATCAGCCGGCGCGTTGCTGACGGTCTCCGCCGTGCGTTCGCCGATCCAGCGAGCGATCTGCTCGTCAGTGGACAGCCCATGCGGGGCGGCGCTCTGCACCGTCGTGCTGGGCGAAGCATCGGTTGTGGATGCGGCAAGGGCGGCGGCGGTCGCCGTCAGCACGGATTGATCGCCGCGCGGCGCGGTCGTGACCACGCCCTCAGGGTCCATGTTCGCCAGCATCATCGCGGCGGCGGCCAGTTCGATCATCATGCGCCCGTACTCCCGTTCATCATCACCCTAACTGTAAATGCGGCTAAGGTCAGGCGGTCCCGTCGCCGCGCCCCAGGGGATCGGGCAAGGCCCCACCTTCCGGCACGAAGCTGAGGGCGACCGAGTTGATGCAGTAGCGCAGGCCGGACGGCGGCGGGCCGTCGGGGAAGACATGGCCCTGATGACTGTCGCAGCGGGCACAACGCGTTTCGACCCGGACCATGCCATAGGTCTCGTCACGAACGGCCCGAACATGGGCCTCGTCCACCGGGACGCTGAAACTGGGCCAGCCGGTGCCGCTCTCGAACTTGGTCGCCGAACGGAACAGCGGCAGACCGCATTCGCGGCAGCAGAAGACGCCTGCCCGCTTCTCGCCCAGCAAGGTCCCGCAGAAGGGCGCCTCGGTGCCGTGGGCCAGCAGGACGCGCTTTTCCTCTGGCGACAGATCAGCCTCCAGCGCCACACGCTGGCTCTCGCTCGGCGGGGTCAGATCAAAGCCCGAGGGCGAACGCAGCGGCGTGGGGGATTCGGTCTGGGTCATATGCCCAAAATAGGAAGGGCCGGACGATGTTTCCACCGTCCGGCCCCTTTAGTTCAAATCGCTTCAACGGGCCTCAAGTAGCCCGCGGGCGGTAGGCCCCTAGAACATGGCCTCACGTAGCGCGAAGCGCGGCAGGCCCTAGATCATGGCCTCAAGTAGCCCGAAGGGCGGTAGGTCTACTAGAAGAGGCCACCGACCCAGGCGCGCACCGCGGCTTCGTCGGTCGGGTTGCCGGTGTAGGTGAGGCCTTGCGCGGGGACATAGCCCTGGTTGTTGCCGCGCTGACGCGTGGTCCAGGCCTTGTGGCCGTAGCTGAGGTCCGAATAGTTCGACGGCAGACGCTGCACGGTCGGCTCGATGAAGATCGAGTCCACGCCGGTGGCCGAACCCGCCAGTTGCACGTTCGGCAGTCGGGTCAGCAGGTCCAGGGTGTCGAGGCAGCCGTTGGTGCAGCCGCCGTCGACCAGAACCACGACCTTGCCCTGCACCGGGTTGGCGGCGCCGGTGTCGGCGACCGACGGACGGCCCGGCATGACGAAGGTCGGCTGACCGGCGGCGATGGCCGAGTCGAAGGCGGCGACGATAGCCTGGGTCTGTTCGATGACCGGAGCCGATTCCTGCACAAAGCGCGGGTCGGCCTGCATACGGCCGAGCGTATCGGCGAACCACTGGCGGTTGGCCGGGGTGGCGCGATAGGTGACCTGACCGGCCTCCGGCTGGCGGCTGACGGTGAACTCGGGCGTCCAGATGCGGTTGGCCAGGCCATAGCCGCGCGCCGTGGCGTTGGCCGAGTCGCCGTCGGCGGCCCGCAGGTCGATGACCAGGCCTTGCGCGCCGCGCAGCGTGCCGACCTGGGCCTCGACCTGGGCGAAGAAGGCGTCCCAGCCAGCGTTGTCTTCCATCGAGTTCACATGAACCCACGGGCGACCATCGACCTGTTCGATCGACAGCTTGGTCGCGCCCGGCGTGAACACCGAAGCCCGGTAGGCGGCCTCCAGATTAGCCGGCGTCGCGGGTTGAGGGCTGAGGGTATAGTCGCGGGTGCGGCGGCCGACCTGGAACTCGCAGGTCGACGGCACGCCGCCGGCCATCGGGTTGTTACGGTTCCACAGCAGATAGGGGGCGGTGCGAACGCGACCGGCCTCGGTCGTCAGGTCGCCTTCGAAACGATCCAGCTTGGCCTTGGCGACCTCTTCGATGGGCTGGATGTTGCAGCTCTTGACCACGGCGCCGAGCGGCGGCGCGCCGCGCACGCCGGGCTGAACGTAGGAAACGACATACTGACCGTTGCGCCAGGCCGTGGCCACGCCGGGCCAGCTGGTGGCGAAGAAGGGGCTGGCCCCTTCAAACGTCGGCCGCGTTGCGATGTTGGAATCGCGGAAACCCGTCGCGTAGTAGCGCAGCAGATAGGCGTGGCTTTCGCCGCTGTTGACTTGACCGGCCTTGCCCAGGGCGTCCTGCAGGCCGGCGTCGATCCAGCTGCGGAAGGCCTCGCTGGCGGCGCCCGGCACCACGGCGGCGGGGTGGTTGGCCTTCAGGGCGTCGTGCGTCGCCTGAAGGTCCTGACGCGCGAGGTCGCTGAAGTTCTGGGCGGAAGCGCCGCCGGCCGCAAAGGCCAGAGCGAGAACAGCCGCCGAGGCGGTGAGCAGACGTTGCATGGAGGATACTCCCAGAGGGCCGTCGAAACGCGGTTTCGCCGTGTTTAAACCCAAGAAAGGCCCGCGTTAAAGCCCCGCGACGAATTGACCGCGACGCTTGCCCTCGCCCCGGCCGGTTTACTCATGTCGGTCAGCGCCCTAAGCGACATTGGTTCACCCTTGCCAGAGCCGCAGTCGGATGCACCGCTTCTCAGATCTGTTCCTGACGTCCAGCGGCCGCATCGGCCGCATCGCCTTCATCCTGGGCGCAGGTCTCGTGTTGGCGATCTGGGCGACGTTCGACCTTTTGGCCCCCCTGAAGGCGCGCGACCTCGCGGGATGGCTCGTGGCGGCCGCCCTGCTCTACAGCGGCGCCTGCCTGCTGTCGCAGCGGCTTCACGATCGGGGGCGTTCGGGCTGGTGGAGCGGGCCGATCCTGCTGGCCTTCGCCATGGCCTGGCCTCGCCCCCAGGCGCCGTTCGACTGGATCGCTCTGGGGCTGCTGGTTCTGGTCGCCGTCGACCTGATCCTGCTGCCCGGGCAGAAGGCGTTCAACCGCTACGGCGCGCCGCCACAGACCTAAAGAGGAGCTTCGCCCGTTTCGACCGCGCCGAACACGCGCTGGAACGAGGCCTTCAAGGCTCCGTCCGCCTCGTCCATGGTCGCCAGAACGCCCAGATCAACCAGACTGGTGACGCCATGCTCGGTGATGCCGCAGGGCACGATGCCGCCGAAATGATCCAGGTCCGGCTCCACGTTCAGGCTGATGCCGTGGAAACTGACCCATTTGCGCACCTTGACGCCGATGGCGGCGATCTTGTCCTCGCGAGACCAGCCCGCGCCCTTGCGCTCGACCCAGACGCCGACGCGCCCCTCGCGCATGCCAGCATCGACGCCGAACTGGTCCAGGGCGCCGATGATCCAGTCTTCCAGACCATGCACGAAGGCGCGCACGTCCTTGCCGCGCTTGTTCAGGTCCAGCATGACATAGGCCACGCGCTGGCCCGGTCCGTGATAGGTGAACTGCCCGCCCCGCCCCGTGCGGTGGACAGGGAAACGGTCGGGCGCCAGCAGGTCGTCATCCTTGGCCGAGACACCCGCCGTATAAAGGGGCGGATGCTCCAACAGCCAGACCACCTCCTCGGCCTCGCCCGCCGCAATGGCCGCAACGCGGGCCTCCATGGCGGCAACGGCAGGTTCATAGTCGACATAGCCGGTAGAGACCGCCCATTGCACGGGGCGACCGTCCATGCGGATCAAAGAAGGTTCGGAGATACTTAACGGGTCGGCAAGCATGACGCTTCAATGTGTCTCTCGACGCGGCGGCGCAAGGGCCTCCCGTTCATAGTGAGTATCATCTTGAGCCAGATCGAAGCCGTCGAAGTCGAGATTTCGGTCGTGCTGGGCCGTTCGGTCCTGCCGATGCAACAGCTGCTGCGCATGGGTCGCGGCGCGGTAATCCCGCTCGACGCCTCGGAACGCGACGAGGTCTGGATCCTGGCCAACAACCACCCGGTGGCGCGCGGCGAGATCGAGATTCGCGACGACCGCATCGCCATCACTGTCACCCGCCCCGCCGACATCTACGACTTCATGGCCGGGGCGGCTTGATGTGGAGCCGCGGTCAAAAGGCTCCGCCTTTTCGACCCGACGCGGCTCAGGAGAGCAAATCGGCAGGAAAATCGCCGCCTTCGCCTATTTCCGCAAAAGCCTCTTTTCTTTCCGTCGCCTCTCCGCTATTGCCCGCCCTCCGATGCGAGCGGTCGTGGCGGAATTGGTAGACGCGCAGCGTTGAGGTCGCTGTGGGGCAACCCGTGGAAGTTCGAGTCTTCTCGACCGCACCATCGACCTGACAGGGCGACATTCGGCTTTCTACCAAGGCTGAAAACATTCGGGGAGGCAGACACGTGACCCACACGGATTCCGCCTCCCCGGCCCCTGCAGCCGAAATCGAAACCGAAGATCACGTCGCCCTCGGCGAGGACTATGCCCTGACGGCGTCCTTCGTCGAAAAGGTCGTGGACGCCGCCGACGACGGCGACGGCATGCGCCTGCGCGGCCTGCTGGAAGACCTGCACCCCGCCGACGTCGCCGACCTGATGGGCTTCCTGACGTCAGAGCACCGCGCCGTCGTGGTGCAGTGGCTGCCGCCGGAACTTTTGGCCGACACCCTGCCCGAGCTCGACGACGGCATCCGCGAGGAAGTGCTGGAGCGGGTGCCTCACCTGACGCTGGCCGAAGCCCTGCAGGAACTGGACTCCGACGACGCCGCCGCCGTGGTCGAGGACCTGGAGGACGACCAGCGCGAGAAGGTGCTGGCCGCCATGCCCGAGGGCGATCGCGCCGCGATCGAAAGCTCGCTGGGCTATCCCGAGGATTCCGCCGGCCGTCTGATGCAGCGCGAGGTCATGGCCGCGCCCCTGTTCTGGAACGTCGGCGACACCATCGACCATGTCCGCCGCCAGGGCGAGGACCTGCCCGAGCTCTTCTTCGACATCTATGTGGTCGATCCGTTGAACCGCCCGGTCGGCGGCGTGGCCATCAGCCGCCTGCTGCGCGCGCCGCGGGAGACGCCGCTGTCCGAGCTGATGCAGCCGGTCAACGCCATCGACGTCGATGTCGACCAGGAAGAGGTCGCCTACATCTTCGAGAAGTACAACCTGATCTCGGCCCCCGTCGTCGACACCGGCGGGCGGCTGGTCGGTCAGCTGACGGTCGATGACATCGTTCACATCATTCAGGAAGAAAACCGCGAGGACATCCTGCGGCTGGCCGGCGTCTCGGACGAAGACCGGGCGTCGGGGGTGTTTGAAATTGTGCGCGGTCGCGTGCCCTGGCTGGGCATCAACCTGTTCACGGCCGTCCTCGGCGCCGGGGTCATCGCCTTCTTCGAGGGCACGATCGAGCAGATCGTCGCCCTGGCCGTGCTGATGCCCATCGTCTCGGCCATCGGCGGCAACGCCGGCACCCAGGCCCTGGCGGTGACGGTCCGCGCCTTGGCCACGCGTGAGCTGACCTCGTCCAACGCCGTGCGCACCTTCTGGCGCGAGATGATGGTGGGCCTGGTCAACGGCCTGGTGCTTTCGCCTCTGATCGGCCTGGCGGCGGGCGTCTGGTTCCAGGACTGGCGCCTGGGCGCGGTGATCGCCACGGCCATGATCCTGAACCTGCTGGTCGCGGCCACGGTCGGCGTGCTGACGCCGCTGACCCTGTCCAAGCTGAAGTTCGACCCCGCCGTATCGTCGGCCGTCTTCGTGACGGCCACGACAGACTTCTTCGGCTTCCTGATCTTCCTCGGCCTGGCGACCATCGTCCTTCTCTGAGCCGACGCGGTTCGGAACGCGGTTTGCTGCTTCGCCTTTCGGGCGAGCGCGCCCGTACCGAATTGGGTCAGTCCGTGTCCGCAACTCCGTTCCAGCGACTGAAGGTGTCCCGCGAGGGCCTGCTTCTGATCAAGAGCTTCGAGGGCTTCCGCCCCCGGACCGTACGTCGTCGCGACGGCGTGCCGGTCATCGGCTATGGCCACACCCAGTCCGCCCGGCCCGGCGCCGCGATCAGCGAGGCCGAGGCGGAACTGCTGCTGCAATACGACCTGCTGCCCATTGTCGAGGCCATCAACAGCCGCGTCTCGATCCCCCTGAACCAGCATCAGTTCGACGCCCTGGCCAGCTTCATCTTCTCGGTCGGCGTCCAGCGCTTTGAAAGCTCCGACGTACTGGAGCAGTTGAACGCGGGCGCCCCCGCGCGCGCCGCCGAGGCCCTGAGCGGCTGGCCGGATCGAGTCCAGCCGCCCGTCGACGCCCCCTATCGCCGCCGCTCCGCCGAACGCGCCCTGTTCGACGCCGCGCCCGACCGTCCCGCGCCGCTGGACCTGCTGCTGACCGCCCCCGTTCAAAGCCCAGCCGCCAAGGCCGAGGCGTCCGCCGAGGACGAAGCCCCCGCCACGGTTCAGATTCTGCGCCACGAGAAGCGCCCGCCCCAGAGCCCTGCCTGGAACGACACCGGCGCCGTCGTCTTCATCGGCGGCATCGGCCTGCTGGCCTTTGCCGCGGGCATCGCCGCCTTCCGCCGGGTTCTGGCGGGCCATCAAGCCACGGACGGCACCATCCTGATCGGCGGCGTCCTGGCCGCCATCGGCCTGATTTTCATCAGCGTCGCGGGCTGGAACCTGACGCGCAAGCGGAACAATAAGAGCGTCGCCTGACGCCACTTTGCGAAGCGCGTGCGCGATGCTACGCCTTGCGGCATGAGCATTCCCTTCGCGCCCCAATCCATGGAATTCGGCCTCGGCGAGAACGCCGACGCCATTCGTGAAACCACCGCCCGCTGGGCCGCCGACCGGCTGGCCCCCCTCGCCGCCGAAATCGACGAGAAGAACGAGTTCAAACGCGAACTCTGGCCCGAGATGGGCGAGCTGGGTCTGCACGGCATCACGGTTGAGGAAGAGTTCGGCGGCCTCGGCCTCGGCTACCTCGAACACGTGGTGGCGATGGAGGAAGTGTCGCGCGCTTCGGCCTCGATCGGCCTCAGCTACGGCGCCCACTCCAACCTGTGCGTCAACCAGATCCGCCGCTGGGGCACGCCGGAGCAGAAGCAGAAATACCTGCCCAAGCTGATCTCCGGCGAGCACGTCGGCTCGCTGGCCATGTCGGAAGCCGGTTCGGGCTCGGACGTCATGTCGATGCGCACCCGGGCCGACAAGAAGAGCGACCGCTACGTCCTGAACGGCACCAAGTTCTGGATCACGAACGCCCCCTCGGCCGACACCCTGGTCGTTTACGCCAAGTCCGACCCCGAGGCCGGCTCCAAGGGCTGCACCGCCTTCATCGTCGAGCGCGGCATGAAGGGCTTCAGCGTCTCCAAGAAGCTGGACAAGATGGGCATGCGCGGCTCCGACACCGCCGAACTGGTGTTCGAGGACTGCGAGATCCCGGAAGAGAACGTCATGGGCCCCGTAGGCGGCGGCGCCGGCGTGCTGATGAGCGGTCTGGACTATGAGCGTGCCGTCCTGTCGGGCGGACCGCTGGGCATCATGCAGGCGGCGCTGGACGTCGTCCTGCCCTACGTTCGGGATCGCAAGCAGTTCGGTAAGCCCATCGGCAGCTTCCAGCTGATGCAGGCCAAGGTCGCCGACATGTACGTCGCCCTGAACAGCGCCCGCGCCTATGTCTATGCCGTGGCCCGCGCCTGCGATCAGGGCAAGACCACCCGCTACGATGCAGCCGGAGCGATCCTGCTGGCCTCGGAAAACGCAGTGAAGGTGTCGCTGGAGGCCGTTCAGGCCCTGGGCGGCGCCGGCTACACCAAGGAATGGCCGGTCGAGCGCCTGGTCCGCGACGCCAAGCTCTATGACATCGGCGCCGGCACCAACGAAATCCGCCGCTTCCTGATCGGGCGCGAGCTTCTGGGCTGACGGAACGACACGGCGGGCGGACGGTTTCTTTTGCTCACGCAGGAGAGCCGCCATGCCCGCCAAATCCGCCGCTCAACAGAAGGCCGCCGGGGCCGCCCTGTCCGCAAAACGCGGCGAAACGCCGAAATTCAAGCTGAAAGGCGCGTCGAAATCCATGATGGAGTCGATGAGCGAAAAGCAGCTTGAGGAATTCGCCCATACTCCGCGCAAGGGCAAACCCGAGCACGTGACGAAACATTAAGCCGCACCCTATGCGTGAGGGATGGCGCAGGGTTCGCGCCGCCCCTAACTTGGCGAACATTCGCTCCCCGAGTCTCGCCTGATGACGCTTGTTTCCCCGCCGCCGCCCGATGAGAGCCGGACGTTTTCGGACGTTCTGGAATCTCTGGGCCATGGCGACGATCCCAAGCTGACCTTGAAGGAAATGGTCGAGGCCTTTGGCGAACGGGGCTTCGGCGCCGTCATCCTGATGCTGTCGCTGATGGCCCTGCTGCCCTGGCCCCCAGGGGGAAAGGCGGTATTCTCGGCCCCCATCATCCTGATCGCAGCCGAACTGGCCCTGCAACGCGACAAGGTCTGGCTGCCGCGCTGGCTGATGAAGGTCACGCTTGGCCGCGAGACCTACCGGCGGCTGCTGGCCTCTCACTTCGCCGCCCCGCGCTGGCTTCGTCGCTGGGTTCTGCTGTGCGAGGTTCAGATCGGCTTCGGTCGATGGTCCGCCCGCTACGGCTTTTCAGACTGGGTTCGGCAAGCGGTCAGGAAGCGCCCCGACAGCCCGACGACCATTGAGCTTCTGCGGCGCGCCGAACGCCTGACCCGACCCCGCTGGCCCGTAATGACAGGCGAGGCCGCCGATGTCGTGATCGGGATCATCTGCATCCTTCTGGCCATGATGATGGCCTTGCCCGTGCCGTTCGGCGACGCCCTGCCCGGCCTGACGCTGGCCATCTTCGGCCTGGCCATCATTCAGAGAGACGGCGTCTTCATCGTCGCAGGACTGACCGGGACGGCCATCTGCACTGTCTATCTGGCCCTGGTGTGGACCACCGTCGTAGCCATTGTTCACGGCATCGCGCACTGGTTCGGCGCGCTGTTCTAGCGCTCAAGCAGCGCGCAGCGCGATAGCGCACATATCAAGATACAAAAAGCGCCGCCGGGTTGCCCCAGCGACGCTTCATTGTCTGACCGCGAACGGTCTAACCGCTGCCTCCCCGAAGGATCAGGCCCGGACCTCCCGCGAGGTCCAGATCGCGGCTGGCGCTCGCGATTGATGACAATGAGACACTGGCCACCTCCTTTCAGCTGCTTGAACAGGAAGGTCAGGCTAGGACTGGTCGCGGCCTGACGTAAAGGCCGCTCCCGCCATCGTGATCAGGCCGGTTGAGGCGAGGGCGCGAGGCCCTGCATGACCATGCGATTGATGTCGATCAGGGTCTCGAAATCCCCCTCGCCGCGCATGACCGCCGAGCTGTGGCGACCGATGAACAGATCCAGTGAAATGATCTGCGCCCGCAAAGCCTGCGGCATGGCGTTGGTCGAGTCGCTGCACGACGTGGACAGGGTCGACCACAATCGACGGTTCCAGTCGATCGCGTCGATCCGGGTGGCGATGTCCGACTTGTCGACCGTGGACGCGTGCATCAGGGCGCGCGTCACCTGGCCGAACAGCCGGTATTCCATTTCGCGCGGTGATTCAGCCCGCGTCGCCGCCGTCTTGTACGCTTGAAGCGACATTGCCGAGCCTTTGGTCTTCGTAATCCACGATCTTACGGGCGCCCATCAGGGCCTTGTAGTACTGTCGCGCCAGTACGTGCTTGGAGCAGGCCACGCATTCCGTCAAAATGTCCGGGTTGCGGACCGCGCCCATGAATTCGGTCAGGCGCAGAGCGAACTCGTCATAGAAGTTCGCGGCGGACGCCTCGTCCAGATACATCATCATGACGGGGAAATAGATGCGGCGCGCGGGCGTGGTGACGTCCTCGGGCTGCATGATGTCCTTCTCGCGAAGAACGCTGGCCTTGTTCTGCAGGACCAGCACGCCGCGCCGGTCGCCGTTCTGGACGACGGCGCCGTTCAGGACGAATTTCTCGCCGGGCTTGAGCGATAGTTTCAGCGGCAAAAGGGAATCTCCGTGGCGCGCCCCAACCTGAACGGTCGGCGGCTGAAGAACTGTAAAGCAGCGTGGTTAACCATCTCTTCACTCGCGACTGCGGGAAACGCCGCGTGGATTGACGCCTGGCGAAAGAACGGAACGTCGCGCCAGCCTGCGCCGTTACCTCTTCACCTAGGAGGCGCAGATGAGCAGACCGGAGATCGATTTCGACGCCCAGGATCACGCCGAGGTCTATGACGAGACCCACATCGACGATGAAGGCGACGGCGAGTTGTCGCTGGACGAGGCGGACGACGTTCTGGATGTCACCCAGGCCGATGGCGACGCGGACGACGAAACCTTTGACGAGGATGATCTGGACCTGGATCGTGACCTGGCTCTGGACGGCGTCGAAGCCGAGGCCGACGCCCTGCTGGGGGTCGATTCGGTCCGCCTCAGCGAGGCCGACGCCAATGGCGAAGTCGCCTCCGCGCCCGACGAAGTTGAACTGGTCTACGCCGGTCTGATGCGCAACCAGCGCGGGGCCCAGGCCAGCGCCGCCCACTGGGAGGCCAAGCGCCTCTCCGACGACGACATTGAGGACCTGGGCTACGGCCCCGACACCGAGGAGAGAGCATGAGCGAGCATCACCCCACCAAGGCCCACGAAGACGCCGATCCCAACACCCCGCCCGCCAAGAAGGCCCCGCGCGAGGAAGGCAAGCCGGACCAGCTGAAGGACAAGGAAAAAGAGGCCGAGAACCGCCAGGAAGCCCTGCTCGACGAAGGCGTCGAAGAAACCTTCCCCGCCAGCGATCCCGTCTCCGCCAAACGCATCACCTGACCCTCGCCACGCAGCCTGTTCAGCCGCGTCCTGATAAGCTACCTGCTCCTGTCCCCCCGATTGGAGCAGGTCTTTCATGAGCCGGTTCGAAGGCACATCCGACTATATCGCCACCGATGATCTGAAGATCGCGGTGAACGCCGCCGTGGCGCTGGAGCGCCCGCTGCTGATCAAGGGCGAGCCGGGCACCGGCAAGACGGTTCTGGCCTATGAACTGGCGCGGGCGCTGAACGCGCCGCTGATCACCTGGCACGTCAAGTCGACGACCAAGGCCCACAACGGCCTCTATGAATACGACGCCGTCAGCCGTCTGCGCGACAGCCAGCTGGGCGACGCGCGGGTCCACGACGTCCGCAACTACCTGAAGAAGGGCAAGCTGTGGGAGGCCTTCACCGCCCCGACCCGGCCCGTCCTGCTGATCGACGAGATCGACAAGGCCGACATCGAGTTCCCCAACGACCTGCTGCAGGAACTCGACCGCATGGAGTTCTACGTTCAGGAGATCGACGAGACGATCCGCGCCGAAATCCGTCCCGTCGTCGTCATCACGTCCAACAATGAAAAGGAATTGCCGGACGCCTTCCTGCGCCGCTGCTTCTTCCACTACATCCGCTTCCCCGACGCTGAGACCATGCAAGACATCGTCGAGGTCCACTTCCCCGGCATCAAGCCGCGCCTGGTGGCCGAGGCCCTGCGGACCTTCTACGAAATCCGCGATACGCCGGGCCTGAAGAAAAAACCTTCGACGTCGGAGCTTCTCGACTGGCTGAAACTGCTCCTGGTCGATGATGTCTCGCCCGAGACCTTGCGTGAGAAGACCCCGGGCAAGCTCATCCCGCCGCTGCATGGCGCCCTGCTCAAGAATGAGCAGGATGTGCACCTGTTCGAACGGCTGGCCTTTCTGAATCGGCGCGAAGGCGGCCGTCCCGGAAGCTGACTTCCGCCGCGACGATTACCGCGATTTCACTGGATTACGCGTCCCCAAGGCGCACTATCGGGCCTCGAACAGGAGCCGACCATGCACCATCTCGTTTGGCCCGTTTGCGCCCTGGCCCTGATGACCGCCGCTTGCGACGACGCCGGCGTCAGCAGCAAGGTGCGCATCACCACCAGTTCGTCCGACAGCGACGGCAAGGGCGTGCTGAAGGTCGTCGACACCCTGCAATGCCCACAGACCCAGGGCGTGCTGACGCGCAAGGGCTCGGCCCGGGCCGACGGCGCCACCTGTGTTTACAGCGGGCCGCGCGGCGCCGAGGTGACGCTGCATCTGGTGGCGTTGAACGGCGGTTCCAGTCAGGAGGCGCTGAAGGCCTTCGAAGACAGGCTGTCCGCCAGCCTGCCCGAAGCCCTGGCCGACGCTCGGGCCGACGACGCCCGCAGCCAGGCCGAAGCTGCACGCGCCGATGCGGAGGCCGCGCGCGCCGATGCTGACGCCGCCCGCGCCGAGGCCGATGCGGCCAGAGCTGAGGCGCAGGGCGGACCGGGCTCGACCGCCCCCCGCTCGACTGCCCACGTCAGCGCGCCCGGCGTCCATATCGAAGCCCAGGACGAAAAGGCCACGGTTCGCCTGCCCGGCATGCGGATCGAGGCCGACGGCGATCGCGCCAACATCAAGATCGGCGGCATCACCATTCGCGCCGACGACAAGTCTAGCCAGGTCAACGTCCGCTCCAAGGACGACGTCGTCAGCATCGACGCTCACGACGGCGCCGCCCGCATCCGCACCCAGGCGCCGGGCCAGGCGGTGCGCGCCACCTTCCTGATGACCACCAACACCCCATCGGCTGAAACCGGCTGGCGCATGGTCGGCTATGAGGCGCGCGGTCCGGTTGGCGGCCCGATCGTCGTCGCCGCCATCCGCACCAAGGATCGCAATGAAAACCGCATCGTAGACGCCGCCAAGGCCCTGGTGACCCTCAACGTCGGGGATTAACCCCCACGAATCGCAACGCTTGCCCTTGATCGGGCGTTCGGGATGGGTCACCTCACCTGCCCCATGCGCAGGACCCCGAACTTGGCCGAAGAACACGAAGACCTGGCGCCCAAGCCCAAGCCCAGAACCCCCAAGCCCCCGCGCGCCTGGCAGCGGATGCTGTCCGGCCGCCGCCTGGACCTGCTCGACCCCTCGCCGTTCGACATCGAGATCGAGGACATCGCCCACGGCCTGGCCCGCGTTGCCCGTTGGAACGGCCAGACCATCGGCGAGCACGCCTTCTCGGTCGCCCAGCACTCCTTGGTGGTCGAAGAGATCGCCGCCCACATCCGTCCGGGTCTGGAGCCGAAATGGCGGCTGGCCGCCCTGCTGCACGACGCCTCTGAATACGTGATCGGCGACATGATCTCGCCGTTCAAGTCGGCGCTCGGCGCCGGCTACAAGGACTTCGAGGCCCGTCTCGAAGCCGCCATCCACGTCCGCTTCCAGCTGCCGCCCAAGACGCCACAGACCATCAAGACCCTGATCAAGAAGGCCGACCGCGCCTGCGCCTTCTATGAGGCGACGCAGCTGGCGGGCTTCAACCGCCGCGAGTCGCTGCAGATCTTCGGCACCCCGCCCGCCGGCTACGACCTGATCATCGACCCCCTGCCCGCCTCGGTGGCGCAGCAGCGCTATCTGGACCGCTACCGCGTTCTGGCCGAAGCTGTCGGCATCCTGCCCGGCGCCGACGCCTGGCACACGGAATAGGGACTGCATGACGCAAGGGGCGGCGACCCAGGGCAACGAGCAAGGCGTGCGGATCGGCCTGTCGGCCGTGGTCATCGCCCTGCGCGCCGGTCAGGCCGTGGTCCTGACCACCCACGCCGCCGACGGCGCCCCGGCCCTGCCCTTCGGCCCCTTCGACCCGGCCCGCGATCGCACCTTCGAACTGGCCCTGCGCGCCTTCGTGACCCAGCAGACCGGCTTTCCGCTCGGCTTTGTCGAACAACTCTACACCTTCGGCGACGCGGGCCGCGCCTCGCCACGCGCCACGCCGGGCCCTGAGCGCGCACGCGAGGTCTCGGTCGGCTATCTGGCCCTGACCGCTGACGCGCCCGAGGCCCCCGGCCTGGACGCCGCCTGGACCCCCGTCTTCGACATCTTCCCGTGGGAGGACTGGCGCGACGGCCCGCCCCCCGTGATGACGACCCTCTCGCCCGCCCTGCGCGCTTGGGCTGCTGATGACGCCCGCCGCCTGGGTCGGGCCGAGACCCTGTTCGCCCTGACGCCGGATCGCCGCTGGAACGAGGAGCGGGTGCTGGAACGCTATGAGCTGCTCTACGAGGCCGGGCTGGTCGCCGAGTCGGCCCGCGACCACGATCGCCCCGCCTCGCCGCCCCTGAGCGATATGCCGATGGCCTCCGACCACCGCCGCATCGTCGCCACAGCCCTGGGCCGTCTGCGCAGCAAGCTGAAGTACCGGCCTGTCCTGTTCGACCTGACGCCCGACACCTTCACCCTGTCCGCCCTGCAGGCCGCCGCCGAGGCCGTGGCGGGGCTGTCCCTGCACAAGCAGAACTTCCGCCGTGGCGTCGAACGCGCCGGCCTGGTTCAGGCCACAGGCGTGTTTTCCAGCGATACCGGCGGTCGTCCGGCAGAGCTTTTCCGCTTCGTCGGCGTCGATCCCCTGGGCGGTCCCGCCCCCGGCCTGACCCTGCCCGGACAGCGCTGAAACTTTTATCGAATTTCTTGTCTAGAATCGCTTGCGGCCCGCCGCGCCTTTGACTAGAGAAGCCCCTCGCTCGACCAAGCGAATATCGGCCCCGCGGAGAGGTGGCAGAGTGGTCGAATGTACCGCACTCGAAATGCGGCGTACGTGGAAGCGTACCGTGGGTTCGAATCCCACCCTCTCCGCCACCGGCCTTGATTTCATTGAACTTTTCCCCACTCGGGGGCCTCACCCATCAAACCACCCATCAAAAACTCTACGCCTGAATCCCACCTTTTCACGGCTGTTCAGGTGGCGCCATGGTGTTTCAAAGACCTTGAGGCCGCGCCGCTCTCCGCTTGATCATGCCAGATGGCTTCGCCCCCACGCCTTCGCCTCGACGAAGCCAGGTCATATAGAGATTGAACAGAATCTCCCCCTTGGCGACGCCCACGCGACGCGCGCGCCGGCCCTTGCCGCGATAGACTTCGAAACCTGCTAGTCGCCCGGTCCGCTTCGCCATCATCCGTCTCCGACTCATTCTCGCACGAGCTTCACCCATTCTCGGGCTTCCCTGAACCCACGACCGCGCGGGCCCCATCCCGTCACTCGGACGATCTTTGTCCGTCGCCCGCCACCTAGGTCGGCAAAGCGCCAGTAGCATGCGTAATCGGGCGGTCCTGCGAAGGGGCAAGCTCCCATAGAGTGCTCGGCTCAGTCCGAGATGAAGGGAGACGACGATGTTCTACGCTGC
>NZ_JACHLM010000008.1 GCF_014207965.1 Brevundimonas bullata | reverse complement strand
AACCCTCCGGCGGGCGTTTTTCATGACCGGGCCTCATTAAGCCAGCGTCCGGCGCGGCCCAGCAGCCGCACCGCATTGGCATGCAGGCGCTCGCCGATCTCCATCGGCGCCTTGCCGGCGCAAGCCCGCGCGTAACTGCCTTCGAGAATGAGGGCGAGCTTGTAGCAGGCGAAGACCTTGTACCATTGCAGGTTCGACAGGTCGGCGCCGGTCAGCCGGCCGTAGACCTCGACCAATTCCTCCGCCTCGGGGAAGCCCTCCCAGGGCTCGACGACGATCGTGGTCTGGCTCATGTCCCCGCCCGGGCCAGGCCAGGTCGCCAGCAGCCAGCCGAGGTCGACCAGGGGATCGCCTATGGTCGACAGTTCCCAGTCGATCACGGCCTCAAGCACCGGGGCGTCCTGGCGGAACAGGACGTTCTTGAGATGAAAGTCGCCGTGCATCAGCCCGGGGCGGAAGGTCTCCGGCCGGCGCTGGTCCAGCCAGGCGCCAATGGCGTGAACGTCAGGCAGGCCGTCAGAGCCAGGCCAGTCCGCAAACTCGTCGTAGCTTTCCAACTGCTTCATCCAGCGGCGCGACTGGCGTTCGAGAAAGCCTTCCGGCTTGCCGAAGTCGCCGAGCCCGACCGCTTCGTAGTCGATGAGCGCGATGCGCGAGAGGCCCTCGATCACGGACAGGCCCATGGCGCGACGGGCCGTGGGGGATTGCGCATGGAGCGCCGGCATGCCGACGGCGGCGTTGAACCCGTCCAGCGGCTCCATCAGATAGAAGGCGGCGCCGAGCACCGAGGCGTCAGGGCAGTCGGCGATCAGGCCTGCGTGGGGCACGTCTGATCCCTTCAGGGCGCGAAGGACCCGCGCCTCGCGCCGCATGGTGTCGCTGCCGTCGCGCCGCGGATTGAGCGGCGGGCGCCTCAGCACGTATTCGCGTCCGTCGCGCCGGAAGCGCAGCAGGACGTTCTGGGAGCCGCCGGTCAGCTGGACGACCTCCGTGATCGGACCCGCGCCGAGGCCCTGATCGGCCATCCATCGGGCCAGGGCCTCAAGGTCGACGAGCTCCAGTCCGTGCGGACGGTCGATGGTCATGCGATCGCCGCCTTCAGGCCCGCCTCGTCGCCGGACAGGCCGTATCGGGCCAGGGCGGCGGCGCGTCGCGTCGGGACGTGATAGTCGGGAAAGAGGCCCTGGGAATGCTTGCGGCCGCGCAGCAACTGCTTGGCCAGGGTCACCTTGTGGACGTCGGTCGGGCCGTCTGCGAGGCCGACCTGGAAGGAGTCGAGCACCATGGCCGCCAGAGGGGTCTCGTTGGACAGGCCCAGGCAGCCGTGGATGTAGACGGCCCGCGCGGCGATGTCGTGCAGCACCTTGGGCATGGCGGCCTTCACGGCCGAGATGTCGCCCCGGACGCGGTTGTAATCCTTCTCGCGGTCGATCTTCCAGGCGGTGCGCAGGACCAGGAGACGGAACTGCTCCAGTTCGATCCAGCTGTCGGCGATCTTCTCCTGCACCATCTGCTTGCTGGCGAGCGGTTCACCCCGGCTGATACGCGCCAGGGCGCGGTCGCAGAGCATGTCGAAAGCCTGCCGCGCCTTGCCGATCGTGCGCATGGCGTGATGGATGCGTCCGCCGCCGAGACGAACCTGGGCCACGACGAAGCCGTCGCCCTGGCCGCCCAGCATGTGATCCAGAGGAACGGCGACCTCGGTGAACCGCAGATAGGCGTGAGCCGGATCGCGATCACCGTAGCCGACGTTGCGGACGATCTCGAGCCCGGGCGCGTCCTTGGGAATGATGAAGACGGAGAGGCGGCGATGCGGCGGGGCCTCGGGATCAGTGACCGCCATGACCAGGAAGAAGCTGGCGTACCGTGCGTTGGTGGCGAACCATTTCTCGCCGTTGAGGACCCAGTGGTCGTCACGACGCTCGGCGCGGGCGGTGAAGGTCGTGGGGTCGGCGCCGCCCTGGGGTTCCGTCATCGAAAAGCAGGACACGATGTCGTTGGCGAGCAGGGGCTGAAGATAGCGATCCTTCTGCGCCTGCGTCCCGTAGACCGCCAGAATCTCGGCATTGCCCGAGTCCGGCGCCTGGCAGCCGAAGACGGTCGGGGCGAAGACGGACCGGCCGAGGATCTCGTTCATCAGGGCCAGCTTGACCTGTCCGTAGCCCGGGCCTCCGAGCTCCGGACCCAGGTGGCAGGCCCACAGGCCTCGTGCCTTGACCTGCGCCTGGAGCGGGCGGACGAAACGGCGGTTGAGCGGATGGTCGACGTCGAAGGGGCTCTGCAGGATCAGGTCGAGCGGTTCGACCTCCTCGCGGACAAAGGCGTCGATCCAGGCGAGCTGTTCGGCGAAGTCGGGGTCGGTCTCGAATTCCCAGGCCATGGGCGGTCTCCAGTCTGTTCGGTGTCAGGACAGGGTTCTGCCGCCGTCGACGACGATGGTCTCCCCGATGATGTAGGTCGCGAGCGGGGAGGCCAGGAAGAGCGCCGCGCCGGCGATCTCCTCGGGTCGTCCCAGCCGCTGCAGCGGAATGCCCCTGAGCCGCTCTTCGAGCCGCTTCGGATCCGCCGTCGTCACTTCGGTCATCTTGGTCGCGATCAGGCCCGGCGCGATCCCGTTCACGCGAATGCCGCGTCCCGCCCAGGCGTCGCCGAGCGCGCGCGTCAGATGGATGGCCCCCGCCTTGGACGCCGAATAGGCGGGATTGCCCCGGGCGGCGCGCAGGCCGCCCACGGAACTGATCAGGATCAGGCTGCCGCGTCGCGCCTCCAGCGCCGGGGCCAGCTTCTCGGCGCAGGCCATGAGGCTGTTGAGGTTCACCTCCACGACCCGACGGAAGGTCTCGGCCTCGAATTCGCGGCGCCGGTACTCCACCGCGCCCTGCGACAGGATCACCACATCGAGGGCCTCGAAGGGCGGGGTCCAGGCCTCGACCGCTCCGGCCTTGGCGACGTCCAGCGTCGAGAAGGCGAAGGGGGCGAAGGCTTCGGCGGCGTCGCCGTAGTCGGCCCTGCCGGCGCGGGTGCCTGTGACGGCGACCCGGCCGCCCCTGGCGGAGAAGGCCTGGGCGCAGGCCAAGCCGATGCCGCTCGTTCCGCCGATGATCAGGACGGTCTTGTCGGTGAAGTCGAGATCCACGGCGGTCCTAAAGCGAAAGAATGAAACAGTTGTTTTATTTCACATGAGTGCGCTAGGTCGTCAA
The DNA here is from genome assembly GCF_014207965.1 of Brevundimonas bullata. Taxonomy (GTDB): domain Bacteria; phylum Pseudomonadota; class Alphaproteobacteria; order Caulobacterales; family Caulobacteraceae; genus Brevundimonas; species Brevundimonas bullata_A. Next base: position 63,034 of record NZ_JACHLM010000008.1, on the reverse strand, counting down.
TCCATGAAAGCTGAGAAGGCAGACATCGCTCGCGAGACGATCAAGCGGGCCGCGCAGAGCCTGTTCGCTGCGCGCGGCGTAGACGCCGTGTCCGTTCGCGACATCCTGGCGGCGGCGGGGCAGCGCAACGGCGCGTCGCTGCACTATTATTTCGGCTCGAAGGACGACCTGGTCGCCCAACTGGTGATCGACGGCGCGCGGCTGATCGATGAACGGCGCAACGCCCGACTGGACGCCCTCGAGGCCGTCGGGGGACCGCGTTCGCTCGACGAGGTGATGGAGGTCCTCATCCTGCCGTCGACCGAGCTCGGCAGGGAGGGTGGAGAGGGGGACTATCTTCGCTTCATCAGCACCTTCAGCCTGCAGAACCGCGCGGACTTCGAACGTATCGTAGGCGACGGCTGGAACCGCGGCTATCAGCGCTGCCTTGACCACATCCGGCGCCTTTCGCAGGCTCCCGCCGAGGTCCTCGAGCGACGGCTGGTCTTCCTCAGCCTCGGATTGCGGGCGGTCATGACCGCCCGGGAAGCCGCCCTGGCGTCAAACGCCGCCCATCCCTTCTGGCAACCTGACGAGACGCTCGCCGATCTTGTGCGGACCCTCGTGGGCATGGTGTCGCCGGCCGGGGCGGAAATCCCCTAGGGTTCCGCGTCCGGGGTCTGCCGGATATAGTTCGCTATATAGAACTTTATTCCGGTATCAGATTATGGATTGCGACCCGGGATATCTCTGACTAGCATCGTCTCGCGGTCGCGCCCTGGCGCGGACCGGGAGCCGGCCTGAGGGCGCCTGCGCGAAGACGCGGGGACCGCAGGCGAGGGAGAGGGAAGACGATGGACGTGAAGACAGGCATTTCATGCGGCGCGCTCGCATGGGCGTTGATTTCGTTTGCGGACCCGGCCGCAGCACAGACAGGACCCGAAACCGAGGTCGTCACCGGCGTTGACGAGGTCGTGGTCACCGCGCGTCGTCGCGACGAGGCACCGATCTCCGTGCCGGTCGCGGTCACCGTGCTCGGAAGCGAGCAGCTTCGCACCCTGGCGGTGGACAGCCTGCAGGATCTTCGCGCCGTCACGCCGGGGATCTCAGTCGGCGAGGTGTCGGGCGGCGTAGGCGGCACCGTATCCTTGCGCGGGGTCGGAACGACGGCCGGGTCCAATCCCACCTTCGAGCAGACCGTCGCCGTCAACATCGACGGCGTCCAGCTGTCGCGAGGCGGCGCCGTGCGCGTCGGCCAGATCGACATGGAGAAGATCGAGGTCCTGCGCGGACCCCAGGCCCTCTTCTTCGGCAAGAACAGCCCTGCCGGCGTCATCTCGATCACGACGGCCGATCCCGGCCGATCCTTCGAGGTCGAGGCGCGGGCGGGCTACGAGTTCAACGCCAAAGAGCGGCAGCTTGAGGCCGTGGTCTCGGGACCGATCACCGAAACCCTCGGCGGCCGCCTGGTCGTCTACGGCGCGGACATGGAGGGGTGGCGCGAAAATATCGCGGGGCAGGCGGCCGAAGCCGCCAATGCCATCCGTCCCGGATCGGTGACCGGCGCGACCTCCGGCGGACCCCAGCAAAGCTTCTTCTTCACCCGTGGCACGCTCAAATGGGAGCCGACCGATCGGTTCGACGCCCGCCTGAAGCTGAGCTACGCCAAGAATGAGGGCATCGGATACAATCAGGCCGGCGGCTTCCAGAGAATCTACTGCCCGAACGGCGCGCCCCAGCTGGCGCCCCAGTCGACCGTCCTGAACGGCGGCACGCCCAACGCCGACCTGGCCAAGGCCCTGTCCGTGGACAACTGCCGTCCGGACGCCACCTACGCCAACGGCAATATCAATCCCGCCTTCCTGGTGAATTCGCCGGAAGGCTTTACCGATCCGTCCGGAGCCGGGGACTACAGCCAGCAGCTCCATTCGCTCGAGCTGAACTACCGGCCGTCCGAGTGGTTGAAGCTGACGTCGGTGACCGGCTGGGCGAAGAACGAGGACTTCCGGGTCGACACCTATGCCGTCGCGCCGTCGGACGCGGTGGCCGCCAATGATTTCAGCGGCAACACGGGCTACATCCAGTTCACCCAGGAGGTTCGCGTGTCGTCGGACCTGCCGGGCGCCTTCAACTTCCTGGCCGGCGCCTTCTACGAATCCTCCGAGCTGGAGACCTATACGCGCGCCATCTCGGCGGGCTCGCCGCTGTTCCTGCACAATATCGACGGCGAGACCCAGTCGGTGTTCGGCCAGGTGCTGTGGGATGTCGCCAGCACTGTGGAGCTGGCGGGCGGCCTGCGCTGGAGCAAGGAATCCAAGGACTTCGCCGTCTCGCGTGAGGGCGTGCCCCAGCCGGTTTCGCCGGCCTCGGCCGATTTCGAGAACACCTCGCCCGAAGTGACCCTGACCTGGAGGCCGACGGATCGTCTGACCCTCTACGGCGCCTACAAGGAAGGCTTCAAGTCGGGCGGGTTCGCGGCGGCGACCAATACGGGTCCGGCCTTCGCCAGCCCCCTGAACGCCATGTACCTGCCGGAATCAGCCCAGGGCTTCGAAGGCGGGGTCAAGGCCCTGCTGTTCGACGGGGCGCTCCGGCTCAACCTGGCGGCCTACGACTACGACTACACCAACCTGCAGGTGAACTCCCTCGACAACTCGAGCGGCGTGCCGGTGATCCGGGTCAACAACGCCGGCGCGGCGACGGTCAAGGGGCTGGAGGCCGACTTCACGCTCCGCCTGCCCCAGGTTCGGGGTCTCACGATCCGGGGCGCGGCCAACTACAACGACGCGAAATACACCGACTTCCTCGCCACCTGCTATATCGGCCAGACCATCGCCGACGGCTGCAATCTGTTGCTCAATCCATCGACCGGCCGATACACCGGTCAGCAGCTGGCCGGCGAGCGTCTGGTCAATGCGCCGGAATGGACGGGTTCCCTGGGCGCCGCCTACAGCGGGCCGACGGCGATCGAAGGCGTCGACTGGGGCATGAACATCGATACCCTCTACAAGTCCGAGTACAATCCCCACCCGGAACTGCATCCGGGCGCCTTGCAGAACGACGTGGCCTTCCTCAATGCGGGGGTGCGCGTCTTCAGCGCGGACCGGACCTGGGAGGTGGCCCTCATCGGCCGCAATCTCACGGAAGAATTCCGTGTCGATGTCGCCTCCAACGTGCCGCAGACCGGTCTGGCGGCCCGCACAGGGACGGCGCTGACCGGCGGGCTCGCCGACCTCAGCGGCAATGTGAACCGGGGGCGTGAGATCATGCTCCAGGTGACCTTCAGGCCGTTCTGACGGCGCGCGGCGAAAGGGAGGCTCGAGATGCGGCTTGTGACATTCGAGGCGGCCGGCCGAAAGCGGGCCGGGGCCTTCATCGAGGGCGACACGCTCATCGTCGACCTCGCCGCGGCGCACATGCAGAGGGTCGGGGAGCATGCTCCCGAACTGGCCGATATGCTGGCGTTGATCGAGGGCGGCGACAATGCGCTCGACAAGGCGGCCGAGGCGGTGAGAGGCGCGACGGCCGATGCCGTCTTCGCGCGGTCCGCCGTCACCCTGAAAGCGCCGATTCATCCGCCGCCGCAGATGCGCGACTGCAGCTCGTTCGAACTGCACCTGCGCCAATGCTATTCGGCGGCGCGGGCCATGAGGGCCCGCGCCAAGGGGGTCGAGGTGGTCGAGGACACGGGGCCGACCGATGCGGAGCAGCGAATTCTCGATCTCTTCGCCCGCCAGCCCATCTACTACAAGGCCAACCGCTTCTCGGTGATCGGGAGCGAGGAGACGGTGATCTGGCCGTCCTACTCCCGGACCATGGACTTCGAGCTTGAATACGGCTGCTACCTCAAGAAGGCGGCCAAGGACGTGCCGGTCGACAAGGCTCGCGACTACATCTTCGGCTACACCATCTACAATGACTTCAGCGCCCGCGACGCCCAGGCGACCGAGATGATCGGCCAACTGGGTCCGGCCAAGGGCAAGGACTTCGACACTGGCAACGCCATGGGGCCCTGCATCGTCACCGCCGACGAGATGCCCGATCCCTATGCCCTGACCATGATCGCGCGCGTCAACGGCGAGGAATGGGGCCGGGGCCATTCAAGCGCCATGCACTGGAAGTTCGAAGACCTGATCGCCTTCATCTCGCGTTCCGAAACCCTCCATCCAGGCGAGTTTCTGGGGTCGGGAACCGTCGGCAACGGCTGCGGTCTGGAGGCGCAGCGCTTCCTGAAGTCGGGCGATGAAGTCGAACTTGAGGTCGAGGGTATCGGCGTGCTGCGCAACCGCATCCTCAAGCCGCTCTAGAACCGACACGACAGGGCGTCCCCCTCCGATCGCGAAGCCGCGCGCCAGAGGATGACGCTCGTCGCCGTTCGACAGGGCGACCGGCGACGACGATGGGTCTTTGTGTTCTGAAATTTCCAGAATGGCGTTCTCAACAGAGAATTTCATTTGCTGGGGCCGATCCTTTTCCGCTAGAAGAGATGCATTGAGGCGACGGCTTGTCCGTTGCGCACGGGGCGGCCCAGCCTTGCGGGCCCCGTCCAGGCCGGCTCCCCGGGTGTCTGGACGACGCGCCCGTTCAGAACAGAAGGTAGAGATTGATGGCCAAGGTTGCAGTGGTGGGGGCCGGCCTCATGGGCGTCGGCATCGCCCATGCGTTCGCTTCGGCGGGACACGACGTCCGGCTGGTCGATGTATCGTCTGAACAGTTGGCCAAGGCTGAAAAGACCGTCGCCGGCATCCTCGCCGACGGGGTCCGGCTCGGGAAGGCGGACGAAGCGTCGGCGACGGCGGCTCTGGCCCGGTTTTCGACGTCGGAAAGCCTGACCGACAGCGCCATGGGCGCCGACCTTCTGGTTGAGACCGTGTCGGAAAACCTGACGATCAAGACGGAGGTGGTTCGCAAGGCCGAGGCCGTCATGGCGCCGACCGGCCTGATCGCCACCAATACCTCCGCCCTGAGCGTGACGGAGATCGCCGCCGCCTGTCAGGACCCGTCGCGGGTCATCGGCATGCACTTCTTCAATCCGGTCCAGAAGATGAAGCTGGTCGAGCTGGTGCGGGGCCTGGCCACCACGGATGCGGCCGTCGCCCGGTGCCGCGACTATGTGGCCCAACTCGGCAAGACGGCCATCGTCGTCAATGAGACGCCCGGCCTGACCACGAGCCGCATGTCGGCCATGGCCGGCAATGAGGCCATGTGGATGCTCCAGGAAGGCGCGGCCACCGCAGAAGACATCGATACGGCCCTGCGCCTGGGCTTCAACCACCCGATGGGGCCCCTCGAGCTGGGCGACCTTACCGGCTGGGACACGCGCCTGTCGGTCCTGCACTATCTGCATTCCACCCTGGGCGACAAGTTCCGGCCGTGTCCGCTGATCATCAAGATGGTCAAGGCAGGGCGCTATGGCCGCAAGGTCGGCTGGGGCGTGTACCGGTATGAAAACGGCCTTCGCGTGCCTGGATCCGGCCTGCGCGGGAGCCAGCTGTGAATCCTGTCTATGTCGTCGCGGCGATTCGCACCCCCATCGGACGGTTTCGCGGCGCGCTGGCGGGCGTGAGGGCGGACCAGCTCGGCGCCCACGCGCTGAACGAACTGGTCGTCCGCGCCGGCGTCGGCCCCGAGGCGATCGACGATGTCATCTTTGGCTGCGTGACCCAGATCGGCGAGCAGTCGGCCAATATCGCCCGCACCTCACTGCTGGGCGCTGGCTGGCCGGAGACGATCCCGGCCATGACGGTGGATCGTAAATGCGGGTCGTCGGAAGCCGCAATTCATATCGGGGCGGCCCAGATCGCAGCAGGAATGAGCGATCTCGTGGTGGCGGGCGGGGCGGAAGCCATGTCGCGCGTGCCCATGGGCTCCAACCGGGCCATCCACGGCGAAGCCTTCGGCTGGCAGGTCTCGGACCGCTATGAGCTGACGTCCCAGGGCGAGGCGGCCGAGCGCATCGCCGACAAATACGGCTTCGACCGCGACGCCCTCGACGACTTCGCCGCAGAGAGCCACCGACGCGCCGCCGCGGCCAGCGACGCCGGCTATTTCCGCGCCGAGACCGTCGCCGTCCCGGTCGCCGATCTTTGCGAGAAGGACTGGGACGGGCTGCGCGACAGTCTTGAGGCCGACCAGACCATTCGTCGCGACACCAGTCGTGAAAAGCTCTCGACGCTGAAGACCAGCTTTCGCGAGAACGGCCGCATCACCGCCGGAAACGCCTCCCAGATTTCAGATGGCGCGGCTGTGGTCCTGCTCGCGTCCGAAGCGGCGGTGCGGCGTTTCAACCTGACCCCGCTGGCGCGTATCCGCGCGACCGCCGTGGTGGGGGCTGACCCGACCCTGATGCTCGAAGGGCCGATCGCCGCCAGCCGCAAGGCGGCCGCCATCGCGGGGCTGTCGTTTGACGATATCGCCCTGTTCGAGGTCAATGAGGCCTTCGCCAGCGTGCCGATGATGTGGATGCAGGCGACCGGGGTGGGGGCCGACCGGCTGAACGTCAACGGCGGCGCCATCGCCCTTGGCCATCCGCTCGGGGCCACGGGCGCCCGTCTCGCGACGAGCCTGATCCATGAACTGGGACGTCGCGGCGAGACCTACGGCCTTCAGGCGATCTGCTGCGCCGGCGGACTGGCTACGGCGACCCTCTACGAAAACCTCATGCCCCGGCCGGCGGCCTGAACCTGAAGGACTCGTCCATGTCCCGGCTCACCTTCTACTATGCCCCGACGAGCTGTTCGCTGGCCTCTCATATCGCGCTCGAGGAGTCCGGCCTGGCTTTCGAGGCGAGCCGCATCCGGCTGCATGACGCGGACTCCGTCGTCGCCTGGCGCCAGACGAACCCGTCGGGTTCCGTTCCGGCCCTGATGTCCGACGGACGACTGCTGACCGAAAATGTCGCCATCCTGGACTATGTGGCGCGTTCCGCGCCGGCCGCAGGCCTGTCGCCGGACGACGCCTTTGATCAGGCGAGGATGCTGTCCCTGACCGCCTGGTTCGCCAGCACCGTGCACATCACCGGGCGAATGGCGCGCGCCCCCTTCCGGTTCACGCCGGACGAGACGACCTATCCGGCCCTGAAGACCGAAGGCCGGATCCGGTTCGAGGCCAATCTCCACAAGATCGACGCCCTCCTGGCCGATCGAGACTGGCTGATCGGCGACCGGATGTCGGTCGCTGACGCCTACGCCCTGGTCTTCTACGCCTGGGGCGTCGCGGGAGAGCATCCGGTCGCCGGGCTCAAGCACTATTCCGCCCTGGCGCGCCGCATGGCCGCTCGACCGGGCGTTCAGCGCGCCATGGCGCGCGAGAAGACCCCGCCTTTTCCTGTCTGACCCCGGAGACCCGCCATGCGCCGCACCGCTATCGTCACCGGAGCGTCCGGCGCCCTGGGGCGCGCCCTCGTGGCGCGGCTCAAGGCCGCCGATATCCTTGTCGCCGCCGTGGACGCGTCGCCGTCTTTCGAGATCGAGGCGGATCTGGTGCTGCCAGGCGTCGATCTCGCCGATGCGGCCTCGGCGGAGGCGGCCATCGAGGCGGTGGTCGCCGCTTTCGGAGCGGTCGACGGGCTGGCCAATATCGCCGGGGGATTCGTCTGGCAGCCCGTGGTCGGCAGCGAGGCGGAGACCTGGGACCGGATGTACCGCACCAACCTGCTCACGGCCGCGCTCGTCAGCCGGGCGGCGGTGCCGCATCTGTTGAAGCAGGGCGGCGCGATCGTGAACGTCGGCGCGGCGGCGGCGGCCGATCCGGCGACGGGCATGGCGCCCTATGCGGCCTCCAAGGCGGGCGTGATGGCGTTGACGCGCAGTCTCGCCAATGAACTGCGCGGGCAAGGGGTGCGCGTCAACGCGGTCCTGCCGACCATTCTGGATACGCCGGCGAACCGTCGGGACATGCCGGACGTCGATCCCGCCGGATGGGTCCGGCCAGAGCATGCCGCCGAGACCATCGCCTTCCTGTTGTCGGACGCCGCCATGGCGGTCAACGGCGCAGGCCTCACGCTCGCAGCCTCCTGAGGCGATTCAGCGCCTCGCCGTCCGGGCGCCTGTGCGCGCCCCGCTCTCACCTCTGACGGCTAGGCGGCTTCTGGCGGAGACGCTTCGACGGCGCGCATTCTGGCGCGCCTGATCTGGATCTCCCGGTTCGTGATGTAGAGGGTCGAGGCCACGATCACACCCGCCCCCAGATAGGTGTAGGCGTCCGGCAGTTCGCCGAACACGACCAATCCCGCGATGATCGACAAGACCAGTCTCGCATAGTCGATGGGGGCCAGGACGGCCGCCTCGCCGACCGCCATCCCCTTGATGAACAAGACCTGGTTGGCGGCGCTGAGCAGGCCGATCAGGAAGAGGGGGATCAGGTCGCCGACACTGGGCCAGCGCCAGTCGGCCAGGGCGAACGGCAGACACAGGATCTCCCCGATAATGCTCGACCAGACCAGGATGGAGCTCGCGGACAGATCTTTTGTAAGGGACTTCACGCCTGTGATCGTGCCGGCCAGGCAAAGGGCCGAGACGAGGGCCGCGACATGCGGCCAGCCAAGCGTGACCCCCGCGCCCCAGGGACGCATGATGATCAGGACGCCGACAAAGCCGACCGCCACCGCTGCGATGCGGCTGGGGCCGATGGTTTCACGAAGGAAGACCGCGGCCAGCAGCACGACCCAGAGCGGGCGCGTGAAGGACAGGGCGTTGGCCTCGGCCATGGGCACGGCCTCGTAGGTGTAGAGCAGCAGGATCATGCCGACGGTTGCGAGCAAGGCGCGTACGAACAAGGGCGGCATCGTCGCCAGCGGCACGAACAGCACCTGCCGCGGGCTGCGCAGCATGAAGGGGACCGCGACGATCAAGGATCCCGTCTGGCGATAGAAGTTCTGGACGTGGGAGGGATAGTCGCCGGCAAGGTGCTTCACCAGGACGGTCATGGTGACAAAGGTTACGCCGGACAGCAGCACCCAGATCGCGCCCTGGGCGTTGGGCGGCAGGCGCGAGAACAGGGTCTTCAAGCCGAAGCGTCCTCATAGCCCTTGAGGACATAGGTCATGCGGCCGCCAGCCAGCATCAGGCCGCTGAACAGATGAAGCTCGACGATCTGTTCTTCGGTGAAATGCGCCCGCAGGTGCTCGTAGATCTCGTCTCCGAGCGAGAAGTAGTCCCCGGCGAACAGTTCTGCAAAGCGCAGGGCGGCCTGTTCGGGCGGGCTGAACCGGGGATCCGACCAGTCGCTGCAGGCGACGATGTCAGCCTCGCTGACGTCGTCTGACTTGCGGGCGATCTGACACACGGGGCAGGTGGTGATCGAGGCGATCTTGAGCCGCACCAGTTCGCGCAACCGTTCGGGCAGCACCCCCCGTTCGTGGATTTCAGCCATCACGCCCAACCAGGCGGTGGCCGCCGCCGGTCGTCTCGCCCAGATCTGGACCGGCAGAGTGTTGGACAGCATCCGCGTCGCCGTCCCCTGGGCGATCGCAGCGCGCAAGGGATCGGGCAGGCTGTCGAGCGGCAGAGGGGCGACGCGAGCCATCGGTCAGCCCCTGTCTTCGCAGAACTCGAAGATCGCGCCGCCGAACTCGGCGGGGTCGACGCGAAGCAGGGCGCCGTCGACCGCCTCGCTGTGCTCGATCCGTTCGAACTTCACGCCCAGGGCGCGCAGGCGCTCCGCCTTGGCGTCCAGACCGTTGACCGAGATGCGGATGTAATGCGGGCCCGGCCCCCAGTTGTGCAGATAGCGTCCCGAAGGGCTGTCCCACTGGGTCGGCTGGATGACGTCCAGCGTCGCGCTGGTCCCCAGGTTGAAGCCGATGCGGGCGACCTTGTAGCCTTCCCCCTTCAGCTGCTCGACAGCGCCGGCGGGCCGGAGGTCCAGGTTGTGGTCGAGACGGCGAAGGACGTCGTCCAGATCACGGACGAGGAAGCCGCGGCCGACCACCCGGACCATGTCGCCGGGCTGGGGGTCGCGCGGGCGGGGCGGGGGCGTGGTGAAGGCTTCGGCCGGCATCTGGATCGCGGCCAGGGGAATGACCTCGATGCACAGCCCCCCGTCGACCGAGGGCTCATAGACCGGATTTTCCGGGGTGCAGCCGACCCACAACCGGTCGAACGGCATCTCAGGCGTCAGCTGCGCCAGGCGGAAAGGCTGACCCTTGCTGAGCAGGTGCTCGACGACGCCGCCGATATTGTCCGACACCAGGACGGTGGCGTGGGTCTTGATGGGGCGGAACGGACCCTGGAAGTCCTCGAGGCTCTTGAGGAAGCCCGGGAACATGGGGTCGCCGTGGTTGGGGAAGTCCAGGTGGCCCTGGGGCTCGACGCGGGTCGGCGAGACCGCGAGGGATTTGTGCACCCTCAGGAAGTGGGCGACATAGGGGTGGCCCGGAAAGGCCTGGCGCCAGTTGGCGTGGCCGTGAATGTCCAGCTTGCTGACAATCTGTTCGGCGGTGTGGTCAGCGTCGTGGACCATCAGGTCGCCGCTCAGCAGCAGGTCGTACAGGCTCATGTCGTTCTCCTTGCGTCGGCGGCGCGCGGGCGCTCGCGGATCGTGATCTTCAGTCTTTGACGAGAAGCAGGCTGCCGGCGAGGGGGCCGCCGCCGGAGGCGCAGACCGCGACGCGAGGGTCGCGAATCTGGCGGTCGCCGCCGCGTCCCCAGAGCTGGGTGCAGGCCTCGTGAACATAGCCCATGCCATGGGTCCGCCCGCCGGACAGCTGGCCGCCGTTGGTGTTGAGCGGCAGTGCGCCGTCCAGGGCGATGCGGCCCCCGCCCTCCACGAAGGCGCCGCTGCCCCCCCTGGGGCAGAGACCCAGGCCCTCGAGCCACATCATCGTCAGGATGCTGAAGCCGTCGTACAACTGGGCGGTGTCCACATCGGACGGCTTGAAGTCGGTGCGCGCCCACATGGCGTTGCCGGCGTCCGCCGTGGCGTTGGCGGTCAGGTCGACCTGGTCCCACAGATAGGGCTGGTTCATCGCCGCGCCTATGGCTTCGATGCGGACCGGCGGATTGCGCAGGTCCCTAGCCCGGTCCCGGCGGGTCAGCACGATGGCGGTGGAGGCGTCGCAATGGACGTCGCAGTCGAACATGCGCAGCGGCGTCGAGATCATCTTCGAGTTGAAATAGTCGTCCATCGTCATGGGCTTGCGCATGACGGCCTTGGGATTGAGCAGGGCGTTGCGACGCGCGTTGAGCGCGATCTGCGCCAACTGCTCCGGCGTCGTGCCGTACTTGTCCATGTGGGCGGCGGCGTACATGGCGGTGATGTTGACCACCGACAGGACATTGAACGGGGTGCACCACTGCCACATGAAGTTCCCGTCGCGCGGACCGGACTTGGCGGCGAGGCTCTGATCCTTGCTGCCGCTCGTGCGGTTGCTGGATTCCGTGATCGTGCGGAAGACCAGGACGTTGTTCGCCATACCCGAGGCGATGGCCATGGCCCCGTTCATCACGCCCGCCAGCGGCCCGGCCGCCTCATAGCCTCCGCTGAACCAGTTGCAGTCGAGGCCGAACATGCTCAGCACCGCCAGGGGACCGACGGGCGAGAAGCTGCTTCCGTTGGAATTGTCTCCCGGCCAGGAGCAGACGCCGTCGATATCCTTGGGCTGAAGGCCGGCGTCGGCGATGGCTTCCAGCGCCGCGTCCACGGTGAGTTGCATCGCCGAGCGGGAGGAGGGGCGGCCGACCTCGGACTGGCCTATGCCGACGATGGCGACGTTCTTTTCGAGGAACCGCGCTCCGGTCATGACGTCGCCCTTTCGAACAGAGGGATCCAGACGTCCTCGACCCTTTCGAAGACCACGCTCACGGGCATGCCCATCGCCACGGCCTCGGCCGGGCAGTTCACGATGTTGGACAGGAAGCGCAGGCCTTCCTGCTCCTCCAGTTCGACGATGGCGACGACATAGGGATCCGCGAGTTCGGGCGTCCAGGCCTGGCGGTTGATGGTGAAGGTCAGTACGCGGCCGCGTCCGGAAACGGGGACTGGGCCGACCTTCAGGCTGGTGCAGTCGCGGCAGACCGGGGCGGGCGGATGGAAGTAGCGCCGGCAATCGTCGCACCGATGCATGCGAAGCTCGCCGACCTCTCCGCCGGTCCAGAACGGTCGCGTCTCCGCGTTGAGCAGGGGGAGCTTTCTCACAGACGGGCCTCCGCAGCGGGGTGATGAGAATCCATCTAGCGCCCCGTGAAGGCGGGCGGGCGCTTTTCCCTGAAGGCGGCGGCGGCCTCCCGGCGATCCTCGGTCGACATCAGCAGGACGAAGAGGTCCTTTTCGAGCTTGAGGCCCGCGCGCAGATCCATCTCGAACCCGTCGCGCGCGGCCTCCTTGACATAGGCGCTGGCCGCGGACGGCCTGGCGGCGATACGTTCCGCCAGGGCCTGGGCCTCATCGATCAGGCTGTCGCCGGAAGCGGACAGTCGCGACACCAGGCCGATGCGCAAGGCTTCGGCCGCATCGATCCGGTCGCCGGACAGCAGAAGATCCAGCGCGGGGCCCAGGCCGACAATCCGCGGCAGGCGCTGCGTGCCGCCGCCGCCAGGAATCAGCCCCAGTCCGGTCTCGGGCAGGCCGAACACGGCGTTGGGCGCGGCCATCCGGATGTCGCAGGCCATGGCGATCTCAAGGCCGCCGCCCAGACAGTAGCCGTGGACGGCGGCGATCACCGGCTTGCGGACCTGGTCCAGGATCTCGATCCAGCCCGGCGTCATGTCTGCGCGAAGCGCCGGAAGAGAGGCGGCGTCGTTCTGGGACTTGATGTCGGCGCCGGCGCAGAAGCCGCGCTCGCCGGCCCCGCGGATGACGATCGCGCCGACTTCGGGGTCGGCGTCCAGGCGCACGAGGGCCTCGGAGGCCTCGCGGCGCAGGGCGGGATTGATCGCGTTGATCTGACCCGGACGATTGAGGATGATCCAGCCCACACGATTGACGTGTTCGATCTGGACGGCGGGGGCGAAGGCCTCGTCTGCCATGGTCGTCATGCTCCGACGAAGGTTTGAGGGGCGCGGGCGGCGGCGATCATTCGGCGACCCCCTCGGCGAAACGTTGCGAACGCCGCGCGGCGAACCAGGCGGCGAGGAAGTGAAGGCCGGACCACAGGCTGAAGATCATCACAGCGGCGATGCCGAACTTGAGCGAATGGGGCCCGCCGACCCGGTCGCTGACCACGCCGACGACCAGGGGGCCGACGCCGTAGCCGATGAGATTGGTCACAGCCTGGACCGAGGAGACGACCACGCCGCGCATGCGGGGTTCGACGCCCGTGACAAGGATGGCGTAGGCCGGGGCGGTGAAGGCGCGCGAGACGATTTCGAACACGATGAAGGCCAGGGCCACGACCAGCAGCGAGCCGCTCAGGGCGAAGACCAGGCCGGAGGCGCAAGCAAGGACGCAGGCCGTCATCGGCACGGCCGGCAGGGTCTGGACCCCCCAGCGCCTGACGACGCGGTCGCCGATCGGTCCGCCCAGGAGCGATCCCAGTGCGCCGAACAGGCCGACGCCGAGGCCGGCCATCAGACCCGCTTGCGGCAGGGTGAAGCCCTGGGTCCGCACCAGGAAGGACGCCGCCCAGACCGGAACGCCCGACATGGCCAGTGAGGCCAGGCCGACGCCGATGAAGGCGTGAAACACAGTGGGATTGGCGCAGACGAAGCGCAGGGTCTGCAAGGGGGTGGGGGCGGGCTCATCGGCCCGTCCGCCGAGGTCTCGCTCGCGGGCCGGCTCGCGCACGGTCAGGAAGATCAGCACCGCCAGGATCAGGCCCGGCACGCCGGCGACGAAGAAGGCGGCCCTCCAGCCGTAGTTGGCGGCGATGACGCCGCCGAGCAGGAGACTCGTGGCCGTGCCGAAGGCCGTGCTGGTCCAGAAGATCCCCATGGCGGTCGATCGACGCTCCTTGGGAAACAGGTCGGCGATCATCGACATGGCCGTCGGCGCGGCTGCAGACTCCGAGGCTCCGACCGCCAGGCGCGCCATGACGAGCGCCGGGTAGCTCTGGGCGAAACCGCAGATCGAGGTGCAGACGCTCCAGATCGCCACGACGGCGGCCAGCAGCTTGGTCCGATTGACCCTGTCGATCAGCCAACCCATGGGCAGGCCGGCCAGGGCGTAGGTCAGGCCGAAAGCCAGTCCTGTCAGCACGCCGAGCTGGCTGTCGGAGAGCTGGAACTCGGCCTTGACCGGTTCGATCAGGATCGACATCACCGTTCGGTCGATGGAGTTCGACACATAGACCAGCGTCAGGATGATAAGCGTATACCAGGCGCCCTTGGCGAGTGGCGCGGGCTTGGCGTTCGACATGGTCAGACCCCGACCTGGCGGGCGGAATGCGATGTCGCCCAAAGGCTGAATATGACGGGCACCAGATATCCTCCGCGCGCCTGAAACGGCGTCTCTTTAGGCGAAGCTAGATCAGCGTTTGTAATTCGGCAAGCGGAACAGATTTCTCGTATCAGAATTTATTTATTGTCAGCCACGGGGTGTTTGCATAGGGGGGAATGGCGGGCCGGCTGGCGCTCGCGGATTTTTCCCGGAGCGTGTCGTGCGAGCCCTTCAGAGCCTCAAGCCGGGCGGTCCGGACACGCTGGAGATCCGCGACGTCGAAGCCCCGGTTCCGGGGCCGGGCCAGGTCGCGGTCGCCGTCCACGCCTGCGGCGTCAACTTCCCCGACAGCCTGGTGATCGAGGACTGCTACCAGCTGCGGCCGACGCGGCCCTTCTCGCCCGGCAGCGAGCTGGCGGGCGTGGTGAGCGCGACGGGGGAGGGGGTGACCTCCCCGGCGATCGGCCAGAGGGTCTCGGCCTCCCTGCCGTTCGGCGCCATGGCCGAGACGGTGGTGGTGTCGGCGGATCGTTGCATCGTCATTCCCGATACCATGCCGTTTGACGAGGCGGCCGCGCTCCAGGTCACCTACGGCACCGTCTATTACGCCCTGCGCGGTCGCGCGGCCCTGCGTCCCGGGGAGACCCTGCTCGTTCTCGGCGCGGGCGGCGGCATTGGCCTTGCTGCGGTCGAGCTGGGCAAGGCTCTGGGCGCGCGGGTCGTCGCGGCGGCGTCCTCGGCGGAAAAGCTTGAGGCGGCGACCGCCCTGGGGGCGGACGTCGGCCTTGTCTATCCGCGCGAGATGGGCCCGTCGGACTCCCGGGCCTTCGCCGAGGCGATCCGGGCGGCTTGCGGCGGGACCGGCCCTGACGTCGTCGTTGATCCGGTCGGCGGCGCCTACGCCGAGCCGGCCTTCCGCTCCATCGCATGGGAGGGCCGCTATCTGGTGGTCGGCTTTGCGGCCGGCATTCCCTCCATGCCCCTGAACCTGACCCTGCTGAAGGGCGCGCAGATCATCGGCGTCTTCTGGGGGGCCTATATGGCGCGCGATCCCCAGGCCGGAGCGGCCGACATGCGCGCATTGATGGATCTGTACGTCGCTGGCAGGATCAGGCCGCAGGTCTGGGAGCGCTATCCCCTCGAAGAGGGTGGTCGGGCGATTTCACGCCTGGCGTCGCGTCAGGCGCGCGGGAAGATCGTGGTTGAGGTGGTTTGTTCTGGAAATAGAATGAAGGCCTGATATCAGAATTCTTCTGGACCGAGCCGAGCGGCGCGGCTAGTTTCCGTCCTGGTCCGGCGATGCCTGGTCAGGACCTCTGTGAGGCGGCGCGGCCGCTGGAATGGAACAGGCGGCCCCTGACTGTCGTCGAGAGGCAGGGCTCCGCAGGCGGCGGCCAAGCGCGTCTGCACCGAGGATGAACGGATGAATGCGATGATCGGCACGATGGAACAGGGATGGCGAACCGGCCTCCGCGACACCCCGATCGCGGCCCTGAGGCGGGCGGTCGCCGCGCACCCCGACAAGGTCTTCCTGGACTTCAGCGGCGAGACCCATACCTATGCGGCGTTCGACCGCACGAGCAACCGCTTCGCTCACGTACTTGAGGACCTGGGTCTGACGGCGGGGACGCCGATCGTGTCCATGCTCGACAACAATGTCGATGCGGTCACGACCTGGATCGCCGCCAACAAGATCTCCCTGATCAGCGTGCCGCTGAACACCGCCCTGATCGGCCAGTTCCTGCGCCACCAGATCGAGGACGCCGGGGCCAGTCTGATGGTGTGCGAAGCCCGCTATCTGCCCCGCCTCCTCGAGATCGAGAACCAGCTCACGACCTTGAAGACGGTGCTGGTCCGCGGGACCTGGGAGGCTGCGCCGGATTCAGGCCTGAACATCCAGCCTCTGGACGCCTATCGTGGAACCGACGACAGCGCCTTCGAGGTCCTGCCCGATCCGGGCGCCCTGAACGCCCTGATCTACACCTCGGGCACGACGGGTCCGTCCAAGGGCTGCATGATCACCGGCAACCAGATGTGCCATTTCGCGCGGATGCTGACGCGGTCTGCGCCCTTCGGTCCGGACGACATCTACTGGACGCCCCTGCCGCTCTTCCACATGAACGCCATCGCCACCGGCGTCGTCTCGGTGATGCTGGTCGGCGCGACCATCTCCTTTGCGCCCAAGTTCTCCGTGTCCGGCTTCTGGCCGGCGATTGAAAAATCCCGGGCCACGGTGGTGTCGATCCTGGGCTCGCTGGGCACGCTGCTGGCGCGCGCTGACGATCATGAAGCCATGGCCCGCTGCTTCGGCCAGGTCCACACGGTCAAGGGCAATCCCTTCCCCGAGGAGATCAAGGCGATCTGGCGAACCCGCTTCGGCGCCAGGAAGATCGGCTCCAATGTCTATGGCCTCACCGAAGGCCTGCTGACCTCCATGCCAGCCGACGGCGCCTATGCCGAGGGCTCGTCGGGCAAGGCGGCGCCCGAGCTCGACGTCCGCATCTTCGACGACCAGGACAACGAGGTTCCCATCGGCGTCGCCGGCGAGGTCGTGTGCCGGCCGCTGATGCCGGACATCATCTTCAAGGGGTACTGGCGTCGCCCCGAGGACACCCTGAAGGTCATGGGGAACCTGTGGTTCCACACGGGCGATATCGGCAAGTTCGACGAGAACGGCTTCTTCTACTTCGTCGACCGCAAGAAGGACTACCTGCGCCGGCGGGGCGAAAACATCTCCAGCTTCGAGATGGAGAGCTCGATCCTGACCCATCCGGCGATCGAACAGGTCGCTGTTCACGCGGTGCCGTCGAATCTGCAGGAGGACGACCTCAAGGTGACGGCCAAGCTCAAGCCGGGCGCCGCGCTGTCCGAAGCGGAGCTGTGTCGCTGGTTGATCGAGCGAGTGCCCTATTATGCGGTTCCTCGCTACATCGAGTTCCGACCGGAACTGCCGGTCAACCCGCAGGGGCGGGTGCTCAAGTTCCAGCTTCGCGACGAGGGCGCGACCGCGACGACCTGGGATATCGAAACGACGGACATCAAGCCGGCCCGCTAGTCAGCCGGCGAATGGCGACGCGCCATGCGGCGCGCGCTCCGGTCCTGGCTGCGGGCGTGCGTTCCATACCTCCGGCGCGCCCTGGCGGCCGCCGGTCCTCAGGAGGCTGAGATGCGGCTCTTGTCGTTTGAACTGAATGGCGCAGCGACCGTGGGCGTGCGGGTCGGCGAAGAGGTGGTGGATCTGTCGATCGCCGCGCCGCAACTGCCGCGGGACATCCGTTCGCTGCTGGCCGCCGGGCCCGAGGCGCTCGCCGTCGCCGAGGCGGCGGCCGCGTCGGCGAATGCGACGGCGCGGCGCCCTCTCGAGGGCCTGCGCCACCTGACGCCGATCCCTCGCCCGGACAAGATCATCGGCCTGGGCAAGAACTACATGAAGCATGTCGAGGAGATGGGGGCGGATGTCCCGACCTTCCCCGGGATGTTCCTTCGCACGCCGGATTCCCTGGTCGCCCACAATCAGGCTCTCTGGCGGCC
The DNA here is from genome assembly GCF_014207965.1 of Brevundimonas bullata. Classification (GTDB taxonomy): domain Bacteria; phylum Pseudomonadota; class Alphaproteobacteria; order Caulobacterales; family Caulobacteraceae; genus Brevundimonas; species Brevundimonas bullata_A. Next base: position 45,211 of record NZ_JACHLM010000008.1, on the reverse strand, counting down.
CGAGGCGTCCGACACCCTCGACTACGAGGGAGAGCTGATGGTCGTCATCGGCCGGGGAGGGCGGATGATATCGCGCGAGGAAGCCCTGTCGCATGTCGCCGGCTACGCCTGTCACAATGACGGCAGCGTCCGGGCCTACAACTACATTCCCGCAGCCGTAACCGCCGGCAAGAACTTCCTCAGGACCGGCGGATTCGGGCCTGAGATCGTCACCGCGGACGAACTGCCGCCCGGCTGCAAGGGCCTGCGGCTGTCCACCTCCGTCAACGGCGAACTGCGCCAGAGCGCCGACATCGCCGAGATGCGCTGGGACGTGGCCCACCTCATCCATCTGATGTCGACGATCTTCACCCTCTATCCCGGCGACCTGATCGCCACCGGGACGCCGTCGGGCTGCGCCGCCGGCTCGCCGGACCCGCAGTGGCTGACGCCCGGCGATGTCGTCAGGGTCGAGATCGAGGGGGTCGGCGCCCTGGTCAATCCCATCGAGGACGCCCCCAGGGTCAGGACCGACCTCGAAGTGAGGCTCTAGCGCACCATCATCAGGCCGCCGTCCACCGCCAGGGTCTGGCCGGTGATGAAGCGCGAGGCGTCGCTGGCGAGGAAGACCAGGACGGGCGCCATGTCCGCGTCCGGATCGCCCAGCCGACCGCCAAGGGGGATCATCATCGCCATGCCCCGGTCGTGCGCCTCCAGCTGTTCGGGCGTCATTCCCGCCCGGGTGGCGTCGTACATGGGGGTCCACATACCGGGGGCGATCGCATTGACAGAGATTCCGTAGGGGCCCCACTCTTGGGCGATCGTGCGGGTCCAGGCCAGGACAGCGCCCTTCGAGGCGGCGTAGTGGGCGCAGCCGCGAAGGCCGAGCGCGCCGGCGGCCGAGGCGAAGTTGACGATGCGGCCGCCCCGGTCCTTCAGGTGAGGAAAGACCGCCTGGTTGGCGATCATGGTGCCCCGGGCGTTGACGCCGACGACCAGCTCCCATTCCTCGTCGGTGATCGCCTCTGCGGGGGTGTAGCGCTGCACGCCCGCCGCGTGGATCAGGACGTCCAGCCCGCCCATGGCCGCGACCGCACGATCGACCGCCGCGCGCGTCGATGCGCGCGAGGACACGTCGCAGGTCTCGTAGGCGAAGACGCTTGAGGGCGGGCTTTCGGCCGTATCCGCCGACGGCCCCGAGAGGTCGAGGCCCGTGACCATGGCGCCGGCCGCCGCCAGGGCGCGGGTTGCACTGGCGCCTATGCCGCGTGCAGCGCCGGTGACGATGATTTTCTTGTTCGCCAGGGTGGAGGTCTCGTCCATGGTTCTCTTCCTGCGGGCGGCGCCCGATAAGTATTTAAAGTCAAACAGCTGTGGCGTTTACTTCCGCCGGTTCAGGCTTTGCGGCTCTGCGCTCGACCCCCCCGGTCCGTTCTGGATTGTGAAGGCGTCATTCTTATCTGAGACATTTATTCTTGCGACAGATTTTAAATTCTGTTTAGTTTTTCCTCAACACGACGCCTTCAGGCAGTCGTGAAACACGGGGCGATAGACCCCACCGGGGAGGTTAAAGATGTCGATCACCAACGGCCGACGTGTGTCCAGATCTCTACACCGCAGCGCTCTGGGGCTGCTGGCCTGTACGGCCCTTACCGCGCCTGCCTATGCGCAAGACGCCGCGCCCCAATCCGGCGCCACCCAGCTTGATGAAATCGTGGTCACGGCGCGCCGCACGGAAGAGAATCTGCAATCCACCCCCGTGGCGGTCACCGCCGTCGGCGCGGAAGCGCTGGAGCGGAACCAGGTCGCAGACGTCACCGACCTGCAGCGCACCGCGCCGAGCCTGAGCGTGGCCACCGGCGCTCCAAGCGCCTCCGGGTTCGCCTTTGTCGCCATTCGCGGGCAGGGCAATCTGCAGGCCCTCGTCTCCAACGACCCGGCCGTGGCCATCTATGTGGACGGGGTCTATATCCCGCGTCCTTCGCAGGGGCTGACCGACCTGCTCGACCTGCAGCGTGTCGAGGTTCTGCGCGGACCCCAGGGAACGCTCTTCGGCCGGAACACCGTCGGGGGGGCGCTGAACATCATCAGCGCCGATCCGACGGGCGAGTTCGGCGGAATGATCCGCGTCGAAGCCGGCAGCTATGACCAGATGGGCGCGAGCCTGGTGCTCAACACTCCCATCACCGAGCGCCTGTCCGGACGGTTCGTGGCCAGCACCAGGGAGCGCGACGGATACGGCAAGAGCATCCCCCTCGGCCGGGACGTCTGGGATCAGAGCAGCACCTTCTTCAGGGGCAAGCTCAAGTATGAGGATGATCGCGCCCGGGTGGTCCTGTCGGGCGACTACAACAAGATCGAGGACAACGGCCAGTTCACGGCCCTGCTCGCCTATGCGCCCCAGGTCTTCGGACCGACCGGTTCCTTCGGTCCGTTCGGCCTGGCGCCGATCCTCGACGCCTCGCTTCACCGCGACGGCAGCTTCTACACCAGCTACGCCACCGGCTATTTCAAGCCCGTGAACAACCCGAACTTCGCAACCCTGCCTGCAGAGGTGCGAGCCCTGTATGACAAACCGCTCGGCAACCAGGTCGAGGCCTACGGGTTCGGGCTGGATGCGTCGATCGACATCGGTCCGGTGACGCTGAAATCGATCACCGGCTACAGGTTCAGCGACTCGGACGGGGTCATCGACACCGACGGAACGCCGGCTCCCATTCTGACCACCTGGGCGGGCTACTCCTCGGAGCAGTGGTCGCAGGAATTCCAGATCAGCGGCGCTTTCGGCGAACGCTTCAACTATATCGCGGGCGTCTACTATTCCGACGAGACGGGCGCCGAATTCAGTCGGTCGCAGAACTTCGGCTTCCTGCCCTACAACGCCGCGACGCGCCCCTATGCCGGACTGGCCGGCCAGAACTACGCGGACGTCACCAACACCTCCCTCGGGGTCTTCGGCCAGGGCTACTACCAGCTGACCGATACCCTGCGCATGGCCGCCGGCCTGCGCTGGACCTGGGACAGCCGCGACACCGTCCTCTACAATTACAGCACCTGGGGCGTGCCGGGCACCTGCAGCGTGGCCAAGCCCGACGTCGCCGGCGTCTGCGCCCAGACCCAGGAAGTCGAGTTCGACTATCCCGCCTGGACCCTGGGTCTCGACTGGCAGATGACCCCCGACGTCTTCGCCTATATCCAGACGCGCGGCGCCTCGAAGTCGGGAGGATGGAACACCCGGGCCGGCAGTCTGCCGGCGTTCGAGCCCGAAAACGTGCGCGACGTGGAAGGCGGACTCAAGGCGACCTGGTTTGATCGACGCCTTCGCACCAACCTGGCCGTCTTCCATACATGGCAGTCGGACGTGCAGCGCCAGGCTGCGGCCCTGACGCCGGCGGGGGCGAGCACCCAGTACGTCGTCAACGCGGGCGATGCGCGCGTCTACGGGGTGGAGCTGGAAGGCGCCTACCGTCCTTGGGCGGGCATGGAGCTGGCCGGCAATATCAGCCTGATGGACGGCGAGTACGAAAGCGGCACCTTCGTGGAGCAGCAGTCCGTGCCCGGCGCCAACCTGCCGGGCTGCGTCACGGCGCCGAGCGGCACCTCGTCCATCTGTCCTGTCGATCGGAGCGGCGAGGAGCTGCCGCAATTGCCGAAGCTTCAGTTCAGCGTGGGGGCGACCCAGGTCCTTCCCACGACGTTCGGCAGCGTGACCCTGCACATGGGCTACGCCTACCTCGGCGAGCAATACTACGGGCCGGTCACCGCCTCGCCGCTGCAGCCTGCGGTGACGCAGGCCCTCTACGCCGAGACGAACAAGCTGAATCGCACGCCTGGATACGGACTGTTGAACGCCCGCTTCTCCATGCAGTTCGACGCGCAGGACGTCGAGTTCGCGATCTACGGCAAGAACATCCTGGGCGAGCAGTACAACGTGCGCCAGCTGTCCGACCTCTACTCGTCCGGTCTCGGCTTCGCCACAAGCTTCATCGGCGAGCCGACCACCTACGGCGCCTCCCTGACCAAGCGCTTCTAGCGCCTCTCTCTTTCTATCTCTCTCTCTCGAAACTCTCGCCGCCGACCGGGCTTCCGGTCGGCGGTTTTTTCATGAACGGGCCTGAGGGAGGGGCTCTTTGCAACGGCAGGGGCTGGGGCAGGGACCGCGACGGGCTGGAGCCCGCGCCCGCCGCGGCGCCCGGAGGCGGCCTTGCCGGCGAGCCCCAGCCCAAGAAAAAGGGGCCTTCACCCTGAGGTGAAGGCCCCTGCGGAGCGGTTCGCGGTGTCGCGGGTCTGGAGGCCCTAGGGGGCGTCCCAGACCACATGGACCGCGTCGGGGCCGCGCAGCGATACGCCGCGGACGACCGGACGGGGGAAGGCGGGGTCCAGCCTCAGGTTCGGCAGCAGGTCGAGCAGGAGGCCCACGGCCTCCTCGATCTCCACCTTGGCCAGCCACATGCCCACGCACATATGGGCGCCGAAGCCGAAGCCGAAGGCCGCCATCTGCTTGCGGTCGATGTCGAAGACGTCGGGGTTTTCGAACACCGTCTCGTCCCGATTGGCCGAGCCGACGCAGGCCGAGATGATGGAGCCCTTGGGGATGACCACGTCCTGCAGCGTCACGTCGGCCTGGCATTCGCGCACCTTGAAGGTGGCGACGGCGTCATGGCGGACGCTTTCGTCCAACACCTTGCGCATCAGGGTCCGGTCGGCGCGAAGACGTTCGAGCACCTCGGGATGGTCGAAGAGGTGGGTCATCATGATCGCGAAGGTGCGCGAGGTGGTCTCGGAGGCTGCAGGCAGCATCATGCGGACGAAGTTGGTGATCTGGTGATCGTCGAGCGTGCGGCCCTCGAATTCCGCCCGGATCAGGCGGCTGATGAGATCCGGACCTTCGGCGCCCGAGGCCCGCCGCGCCTGGACGGCCAGGAGGGTGGGTTCGTACAGTTCCTGGAAGGCCTCGAAGGCCGCTCGCTTCGCCTCAGGATTATTGGCCATGCCGCCCAGCACCTTGAGGGCCTTGGTGGCGAAGGTCTCGAGGGCGGCCGGGTCGTTGTCCGGAAATCCCAGGACGGCGTAGACGACGTGAATCGGGAACATGACGCCGACCGTGCTCACCAGCTCGGCCTTGCCGAGCGGGATGAGCGGCTCGATGAAGGAGCGCTGGATCAGGGGGCGGATATAGGTTTCGCGCCACTCCTCCATCACCGCGGGGGTGAAGGAGGGCTGCAGAATGCCGCGCAGCTGGCGGTGTTCGTCGCCGTCCAGACCCGTGATCATCAGGCCGTCGAGGAAGGGGCCGAGGCCCGTCTCCATCAGGATGCCGCTGGTGAAGGTCTTGGTGTCGCGCAGCACCTTCATGACGTCGGCGTGCTTGAAGATGGTGTAGATCGGCCGGCCTGTATGGCCCGCGAAGGAGGCGGAGCCGAGTTCGGCGCAGATGTCGCCTTGCATGACGGGCTTGTTGGCGCGGTGTTCGCGATAGATTCTGTCGAGATCGCCGTCGTCTCCGGCGAACAGGGCGCCGACCTGGGCGAAGCCTTCGGCGAGGGAGGCGTTGGGTGCAGGCTGGGTGTTCATCGATAGTCCTTCCTGGGGTTCGGCCCGCCTCGCGAATGCGGGCGTGCTCTGTTTTGGATAGAGAATAATATTCTGAGGGACTTGTCCATCAGGCGATCGGCGTTCTTCAGTCCTTGTCGGGCTCATGGCCGTGAATGGCGGCGATCGCGGACGGGTCCGTGTAGTCGCGCCAGCGAACAAGCTTGCCGTCGTCGTCCAGTTCAAAGACGCCCGCGATGGAAAAGGCGGCGATCTCCCGACCGTCCGCGGCGACGAGGCGGTCGATCCGCTCGGTCAGGACGATGTTGCCGCAGGCGGCGATATGGACGGTGTCGACCAGGATCTTCGCATAACCCATGGCCGCTTCGAAGCGCGCGCCCAGGGCGAGGGCCTCATCGACGCCAATGGTTTCGGACAGGCCCATATTGGTCCATCGCGTGTCGGGCCGGAACAGGGCGCGCAAGGCCTTTTCCAGCGGCTCCGGACCTTCGGACCAGGCGTCGAGGAAGGCGCTGACGATATCGACGGGCGTGCGGTTCACGGGGCGGTCGCTCCTTGTTTTTGGCCTGTGGAACGGCGTTTGCGGCAGCGGAGCCCGGGGGAATGGGCTAGGCTTGCCGGTGCGAGCCATGATCCTCGCGCGACAAGGATTGCCCCCCGATGAGCCCTGCGATCTCCGCCATTCCCCTGACCCGCATCGATGGACAGACCGACAGCCTGGCGGACCACGCCGGCCGGGTCCTGCTGATCGTCAACGTCGCCTCGAAGTGCGGCCTGACGCCTCAATACGGAGGCCTGGAAGACCTCTACCGCACCCATCAGGCGGCCGGTCTCGAGGTGCTGGCCTTTCCCGCCAACAACTTCAACGGCCAGGAGCCGGGCGCTGACGACGAGATCGCCGGCTTCTGCCGGACCAGCTACGACGTCACCTTTCCCCTCTATTCCAAGATCAGCGTGAAGGGCGACGATATCCATCCGCTCTACGCCGCGCTGACGTCGCTGCGGCCCGAGACGGTGGGCGACGGCCCGATGCGCGAACGCCTGGCCGGATATGGCGTCCCCGTCGGCGCACCGGGCGAGGTCGTATGGAATTTCGAAAAATTCCTGATCGGCCGCGACGGTCAGGTCCTCGCGCGGTTCGCGCCGGACGTCGAGGCCGCCGATCCGCGGTTGACCGCGGCCGTCGAGGGCGCGCTGGCGGCCGGCTGAGGCCGCAGGGGCTTGCGGGTCGCGGAGGCGCTCACTGTCCTCCGCGACCCGCATCAACCCACCCGGGCCGTGATCTTGGCGTGCGGGCCGCGGACCTGGGCGGCCCAGGCCTCGGCGAGGTCGGCGAACTCATGATCCGCGTAGTCGACCTCGATCGCCTGCGCCTTCTGCATCGCCAGCAGCCTGCGCCATATGGCTTCGCGGTCGGCGGGCGGCCGCTGCCCCGTGCCGATGCAGGTGAGGGTGCGAAACAGGAGGTCGCCGATGTTCAATTCGACGACCCGCCCGGCGCCGGTGCCTATGGTGATCAGCCGCGCCCCCCATTTCGTCGCCTTGACGGCGGACAGGAAGGGCTGGCCGAAGACCAGATCCAGCACGACGTCGAATCCTTCGCCGCCGGAAGCGGTCTTCAGCTTTTCGACGTCGTCGCTTCCGCCCATGGCGACGGCGGCGTCGGCCAGGCCGCGTTCCATCAGCCTGTCGAGGCCGGCCCGGCTGCGCGCGGCGGCGACGACACGGCCGGCGCCGAGATTCCGGGCGAGCTGGAGGCCGATCTGTCCCAGAACCCCGGTGGCGCCGAGGATCAGCACGCGCTCGCCGGGCTGGATGTTCGCCGCTTCCAGAGGCACCAGGACGCCGGTGCCGGCGATGCCCATGGTGATGGCGGTGCGGTCGTCGACGTCGTCGGGAACATCCCAGACCTCGGCGGCCGGAACGAGCGTCTTTTCGGCCCAGGCGCCCCAAGGCGCGACGGATCGCTCCCCGAAATAGACCCGGCGCCCGTCTTCGGCGCGGCCGACGCCTTCACCGCGGATCACGCAGGGATACTGGACCCCGAGGCGATAGGCCCCGAGGACGTCCCAGCCGCCGAGGCCGGCGGTGTCCACCGTGATCAGGACGCAGCCGTCCTGCGGGGCGGGCTCGGGAAAGTCCTGGAGGACGGGGGCGGCTCCGTCGCCCGATATGACGCCTGCGCGCATGGAAAGGCTCCTGGTTCGGGGGGGGGAGGCGCGCGCCAGCCGGCGCCGAAGGATCGGCGCCGGCGGCTCGCGGCCGTCGGTTCAGAGGAAGATGGCGAGGTTGGGGAAGCCCAGAACCGTCTGGTCGACGATGATCTCGCGGCGGGCCAGCTTGATGCCGTCGTCGTAGCGACGCAGCAGATCGTGGCGGACGCAGCTGAGGAACAGCAGGTTGGTTTCCTCGAAACGGCTGCGGCTGCAGAGCAGATAGCTCTTCACCTCGAACTCGTCGGGATCGTCGGTGGAGTCCACGAGGATGTTGGTCACCAGCCTGCGGGTGCGCGAGGGGGGGTCTTCGGCCCAGGCGCTGCGGGTGTCGGTGATGCGGCCGACGCGGCCCCGGATCGAGGCGTAGGTCTCGTCGAAATGCATCACCGTGCGCACGATGGACTGTGCGTGCTGGTGCAGGGGGCGGGTCTGGCGCACCGGGCAGGTGTAGCGCAGGTCGACATCGAGCCGGGCCACCCATTCGGCCAGACGGATCTCGTCCAGCAGCCAGGCCTCCTCGTACAGGAACTCGGTGATCTCATTATAGGCGGGAGAGCCCACCGGCACGCGGTTGGGGCGGAAGGGGGCATCCGAGGCGACGCTGACGTCGGTGGGGATGACGGCGTTCATGGTCATGGTGTTGTGATCCTGATGATGGCGGCGATGATGATGATCAAGCGGGGGCGTTCATCAGTTCGCGATAGGCCAGCCACCAGTTCCACTGGGTGTCGTCCTTGGTGAAGCCCTCATAGACCAGGGCGGGGCCCGGCCAGTCGGGGCGGGGAGGGGTGGTGCAGACCGCCTGGTACTTCATCGTGATGTTGCGGGCGGCTGCGCCCTTGGCCGTCTGGGTGATGTGCGGCCAGGTGTCGGAATCGTCCTGTTCCACCATGCCGGAGGTGCCCAGCATGCGCACCGCGAACTGCAGCGCCTTCTGCTTGTGTTCTTCGGGCGCGTCCTTTTCGGCCAGGATGTAGTTGCAGAACTCCAGTTCGTCCGGACCCTTGGGAATATAGGTGTGCAGCGACGTCAGGCCGATGATCTCGCCGTCGGGTTGCGGCACGTAGATGAAGGCGATCAGGACGTTGGGGAACATGCCTCCGACCTGGGGCGGGCTGTCGACCAGAAGGCCCAGCTGTTCCGGCGACAGGTTCCGGATCAGCTCGGGAAGCATCTCCTTGGTGATGCCGGGCGGCGGCACGATGGCCAGCTTCTCCTCCAGCGTCAGATTGCCGTCGCGGAAGCCCGCCGCCTGCTTGAACTTGTTGGCCACGGGCATGCAGCGCAGGGAGTGGCCCTGGAGCGAACTGACTTCCGTGCCGTACATGGAGGTGGTCAGGTCGCCGTCGCCGAACTTGGCGAACTCGCCGAGCCAGCGGTGCAAAGTCAGGGTGTGGAAGCCGTCGGAGGCGGATTGCTCGCAGGCCGTCTTCCAGTTGGCCTTGATCGTGAAGCGCTGCGGCGGGCCGAGGGCCTCCAGGCCCTTGTCCGTCCGGCAGAACAGCATGTCGTAATACCACTTCATCTCGCCGAGGAACTCGTCGAACGAAGGGCCTTCCAGGTTCCAGGTGGCGAAGATCAGGCCGCCGTAGAGATGGCTCCGCGCCTGGGTCAGGCCGAGCTTCTCCTTGGGCAGGATGTCGCCGTGCATCTTCTCGCCGGCCACCGGGGCGCCGATGAAGTCGCCGTCATTCTTGAAGGCCCAGCCGTGGTAGATGCAGGTGTGGACCTTGGCGTTGCCGGCGTCGGCCGTGCAGACGCGCATGCCGCGGTGGGGGCAGACGTTCAGCATCACCCGGATCGAGCCGTCCTTCTGGCGCGTGATCAGAACCGGGTCCGACCCCATCAGGCGGGTGATGAAGTCGCCGGGATTGGGAATCTCGCTTTCGTGGCCCAGCAGCAGCCAGGTCTTGCCGAAGACCTTGCGCATCTCGATGTCGTAGAGCTCGGGGTCCGAGATCGCCCTGAGCTGAACTTCCCGCGTCTCGATATTGATCAGGTCGTCGATGGTCGTCCCGTCCGAAAGTGTCGTCCGTGTCCGGTCCAGCATGTCTTTCCTCCTGGGCGCTGAGCGCCACATAATTTTGAACAGAGGTGGCATTTCTGTATAGAAAATGCAACTCATCGATTTGTTGAGGAACGACGGGCCGCAGGCCCCCGGAGAAGTCCCAAAGGGACGCCCGGCACGGAGGAAGAAGATGAGTGCAACTGCGATCGCGCATCGCGTCGTCGCCGACCGTAGCGCCTGCTGCGGCTACGGGACGTGCGTGGAAATCTGCCCCGAGATCTATCAGCTCGAGGGCGGGCTGGTGGTTCTGACCACCGAACTGGTCCCGCCCGAGCTGCTCGAGCGCGCCATTGAAGGCGCCGAATCCTGCCCGCAGGCGGCCATCGTTGTGGAACCTGTCGAAGGATGACCGCCCCGTCAGTCGCGGCGAGCCCGACGGCGCGCGTCCGCAGCGATCGCAGGCCGCCAGGCCTGCTGTCTCTGTCGCTGATGGGCATTCCTCTGACCGCCCTGTCCCTGCCGCTGGTGGTGATGATTCCCGAGCATTACGCCACGGTTCTGGGGCTGCCCCTGGCCGTCATCGGCGTCATTTTCACCAGCGTGCGCGTCTTCGACATCGTGGTCGATCCCCTGCTGGGCGCGGCGATGGACCGGACCCGAAGCCGCTGGGGCCGCTACCGGCCCTGGCTCATCTTTGGCGCGCCGGCGCTGATGCTGGCGGTCTATCTGCTCTTCATGGCCCAGCCCGGCGTGGGGCCGCTGTATCTGCTCGCGACCCTGACGGCCGCCTTCCTGGGCTGGTCCATCCTGTCGCTGGCCCAGCTGGCTTTGGCTTCCGGTCTTGCCACCAGCTACGACGAGCGATCGCGCGTTTACGCCTGGCTGCAGTTTGCTTCGCTGCTGGGCATTCTGACGGTCATGGGCTTTCCCATCCTCCTGTCGAAGCTTGGCGAAACCGGCCTGGAGCCGACGCGCCTCATGGGCTGGATCATCATCCTGCTGATGGCGCCCGCCGTGGCCCTGGCCGCCTGGCGGGTGCCCGAGGCGGCGGCCGTCACCCAGCGTCACATCGTCGGCCTCAAGGATTATCTGGCCGTGGTGGGGCGCAAGGCGGTGTTTCGCATCGCCGCCATCGACCTGTTGTTCGGGCTCGGTTTCGGTACGGCCTCGGCGATGCTGGTCTTCTTCATCACAGCGGCCAAGGGGCTGGATCGAAGCGCGGTCGGCGTCGTCCTCATCGCCCAGGTCGTCACCGCCATGATCACCGTGCCGGCCGTCGCCTGGCTGGCGCGTCGGCTCGACAAGCATTTCGTACTCGGGATTTCGGGCGTCCTCGCTGCGGTCGTCAGCGTGGTCTTTGTCTTTCTGCCTGACGGGAACCTCCTGGCCGCCTCCCTGGGCATGATGGGCTGGGGACTGTCGTTCGGCGCCTTCAACCTCCTGCCGCGGGCGATGATGGCGGACGCGGGCGACGAGCTTCGGCTGGACTCGGGCTCGGACCAGACCGGCGTCCTCTATGCTCTGCTGATCAGCAGCTGGAAGCTGGGCGGGGCGTTGGCCGTCGGCCTGTCCTTCGCGGCTCTGGCCCTGGTCGGCTACAAGCCCGCGCTGATGGCGACCAATACGCCGGAGGCCATATCCGGTCTGGAGATGGTGTTCGCCGGTCCGTCGGCGGTTCTGTTCCTGCTCGGCGCCTGGCTGGCCTTCACCTACCCCCTGACCCGTGACAAACACGCCGCCATCCGCGCGGCGCTGGACGCCCGAGACGCGCGGGCGGCACAGGAAGGAGCCCCCCTGTGACGCGCCGGCTGGAGGGACGGGTCGCCCTGATTTCCGGCACCGGCGGCGGCCAGGGGCGGGCGGCGGCCCTCAGGTTCGCCGCCGACGGCGCCGTCATCGTCGGATGCGACGTCAACGCCGAGGCCGACGCCGAGACCCTGCGGCTGGTCGCCGAGGCCGGCGGCGCCATGACGACCATGGTCTGCGATCTCGGCGATCCGGAGGGCGCGGCGGCCTGGATCGCCAGGGCCGTCGCCGAGCACGACCGCATCGACATCCTCTACAATAACGCCTCGGCCGCGCGGTTCGGCTCGATCGCCGAACTCTCCGTCGAGGACTGGCGCTTCACCATCCGCAACGAACTCGACCTGGTCTTCCTGAGCATGAAGTTCGCCTGGCCCTATCTGGCCAGGCAGGGCGGAGCGATCATCAACGTCGCTTCGACCGCCGGATGGCAGGGGTCGCGCGGTAACGGCACCGCGGCCCACAACGCCACCAAGGGCGGGGTCATCGCCCTGACGCGCCAGGCGGCGCTGGAGGGGGCCGCCCACGGCGTGCGCGCCAACAGCATCAGCCCGGGCTTCATCATCACCCCCGGCACGCGCGCCTTTGTCGAGAATCCGGCGGTGCGCGCCCAGCTGACCAGCGGAATTCCGCTCGGCCGGCCCGGCGAACCGGAAGACGTCGTCGGCATGGCCGCCTTCCTGGCCAGCGACGAGGCCGCCTTCATCACGGGCGCCGACTTCATCATCGACGGCGGCACCACCGCCTGCTGAAAAACCTGCAAGACAAGGATCAGGACAATGGATATCCGCGGCATCGGCTATCTCGGCTTTGAGAGCCCCAATATCAGCGCCTGGCGCACCTATGGCCCCGAGGTGCTCGGCCTCGCTGTCGCCCCGTCGCCTGAGGACGAGCCCGAGTCCCTCTATCTGCGCATGGACGACCGCCGCTATCGGTTCGCCTTCCAGCCCGGCCCCATCGACAAGCTGGCCTATATCGGCTGGGAATGCGTCAACCGGATCGCCTTCGAGAAGGCCGTCAAGAAGCTCGAAGACGCCGGCATAGCCGTGGAACACGGGACAGACGATCTGCGGGCGCGCCGCGCCGTGCGCGACGTGGTCCGGTTCAAGGATCCCGTGGGCTACCAGTACGAACTCTTCTACGGCCAGAAGGGCGAGCCCGACTCCTTTATCCCCGGGCGTCGCCACGGCGGCTTCAACACCCATGGCCGGGGCTTCGGCCATGTCGTGGTGATCACTCCTGAATACGGTCCGGAGCTGGATGATTTCCTGATCAACATCATGGGCTTCCAGTGGTACGGCTCGGGCGCGGGCAAGGGCAAGACCGGCTTCTACCGCGCCGGGCTCAACAACCTGACCAGTCATGACATCGGCTACGGCCATGCGCCGGGCCGGATGGGGGTCCAGCATATGGGCCTGCTGACGGGCGATCTGCGCGACGTCGGCGAGACCTGGGACATCGTCAACAAGCGCGGCATCCCGGTGCAGATGACCCTCGGCCAGCACACCCAGGATCCCCATTTCTCCTTCTATCACTTCTCGCCGTCCGGCTTCGCCGTCGAGGTGATCGCCGAAACCCATCCCTGGCCGGGCGATCCGTTCGAACTCAACGCCGAGCGTCTCAGCTACTGGGGGCATGAACTGGTCGGTCCGATTCTCGGGACGACGGTCCGTACGCCTGAGGAACTGCTCTGATGGGATTGCTCGACGGCAAGGTCGCCCTGGTCACCGGCGGCGGCGGCGGCATCGGCAGAGGCATCGCCCGCAAATTCGTCCGCGAGGGCGCCTCGGTCATGGTGGCGGAATACAACGACGACTACTGCGCGACGATCCGTCAGGAGTTGGTCGAGGAGCTCGGCGGTCAGGCCGAGGTGCTCAAGGCCGACGTCAGGGTGAAGGAACAGATCCAGGGCGCGGTCGAGGCGACCGTGGAGCGGTTCGGCGGCATCGACATCCTGATCAACAACGCCTTCACCCTGAGCCCCAAGGTCCTTCTCGAGCACAAGACAGACGAGATGCTCGACGCGACCCTGCACTCCGGCCTGTGGGCCGGCTGGTGGGCGATGCAGGCTGCACGGCCGCACATGATCGCCAGGGGCGGCGGCTCGATCGTCAACTTCTACTCGATCGACGTCGAAACCGGGGCCTGGCTGAACTCGGACTACAGCATCACCAAGTCCGCCCTGCGCGGCCTGACCCGCAGCGCGGCGCACGAGTGGGGCCGGTTCAACATCCGGGTCAACCTGCTGTCGCCGGCGGCCATGGGCACGGTGTTCCAGAAGATGGCGGCGGACTCGCCGGGGTTCGCCGAGCGGGTCGCGGCGATGAAGCCGCTTCAGCGCAATGGAGATCCCGAGGAGGATATCGCACCGGTGGCGGTCTTCCTGGCGTCGGACATGGCCCGCTTCGTCACCGGCGAACTGATCAATGTCGACGGCGGCCTGCATATGCCGGGGTATCAGTCGCGGCCTGGCAACGTGGCTGAAATGGAACAACAGGGCGGCTGAAGCCGACGACGAGAGGGAGGCGAGGGTATGGCGTTATTGGATGGGAAGGTCGCGCTGGTCACCGGCGCGGCGGGGAGCATCGGGTCAGAGACGGCCCTGGCCCTGGCCGAGCAGGGGGCGCGGGTGTTGTTGACCGATCTCCGGGCGGCCGAACTTGAGGCGGTGACCGAGCGGCTGAAAGGGCAGGGGCACGACGTCGCCTGCAAGGCCGGCGACCTTTCTAGCGAGGACGACATCCGGGCGGTGGTCGAAACCTGCGCGAAGATCTTCGGCGGCGTCGATATTCTCGACAACAACGCGGGGGCGACGGGCTTTTCCTCGCGCGACCTCGACATCCCGGACATGCCGGTCGAACTCTGGGACCAGGTCCAGGCGATCAACGCCCGCGGCCCGATGCTGTTCTGCAAATACGCCATTCCCTCCATGCTGGAGCGGGGCTCGGGATCGATCATCAACATCTCGTCGGGCCAGTCCCTGTCCGGCGACGTGAGCAATTTCGCCTACGCCGCCAGCAAGGCGGCGATCAACGCCCTGACCCGGCATATGGCCACGGCCTATAGTCCCAGGGGGGTGAGGGTGAACGCCATCGCTGCGGGTCTGATCATCCAGCCCGGTATGGAGCAGCGGCTGCCGGCCCATATCCAGGACATCTTCCTCAGTCACTGTCTGGTGCCGCGACTGGGCGTGCCGCGCGACATCGCCAACATGGTGGTCTTCCTGGCCTCCGAGCTGAGCAGCTATGTCACCGGCCAGATCCTCTCAGTCGATGGCGGCTTCACCGCCCATCTGCCCAGTGTCGCCGACATGCGTCCCACCATCGAGAGCATGAAGAAGGCGCCGGGCCAATGGACCTGAAGGGAAAGACGGTCGTTCTCACCGGCGCCTCGACCGGCATCGGCGCGGCGACGGCGCTGGAGCTCAGCCGGGCCGGCTGCAACCTGGTCCTGACCAGCCGCCGCCTGGAGAAGCTGGAGGCCCTGGCGTCGACCCTGCCTGGGCCCAGCGTCCTGCTGGCCGCCGACATCGCCGAGGCCGGGACGCCGGAGCAGTTGCTGGCCCTGGCCAAGGAAGGGTTCGGACGCGCCGACGTGGTCGTCAACAATGCCGGCGTCATGGCGGTCGGGACGATGGACACCATCGACCTGGACGCGGTCAGCTACATGATCCGTGTGAATTTCGAGGCGGTGGTGCGCAGTTCCTACGTCTTCGCCCGCGAATTCCGCAGCCAGTCGTCGGGTGCGATCATCAATGTCTCCAGCATCAGCGCCTATCTCATCTCGAGGGCGGGCGGGGTCTACGGCGGGCTCAAGCACGGGCTGGAGGCCTTCACCCAGTCGCTGCGCATCGAACTGGCGGGCACCGGCGTCAAGGTCGGCACCATCGCGCCGGGTTCGACCTCGAGCGAAATGTTCGACAAGATGATGGCCGCAGCCAAGGTCGAGAACCCGGTCGCGCTCGATCCCGAAGACATCGCTCGCGCCATCCGCTTCATGCTGGAGCAGCCGGACCGGGCGAACATCGCCCGGCTGGCGCTCTATCCCCAGGGAGAGGCCTACTAGGTCACTCGGCGGCGAGCGCGGCCTCGCGCGCTCGCCCCAGATCCTGCATCTCGCGTTTCAGCGTGGGGTAGTAGGCGATCGCGCCCTGGAGCCCGCCCGACACGTCGATCGAGGCCGCGCTGAGGAAGCTGGCCAGGTCGCTGGCCAGGAAGAGGCAGACATGGGCCACCTCCTCGGGTCGGCCGAAGCGGCCCAGCGGCACGATCTTGACCACCATCTCAAGGAACTCCTCGCGGCTGATGGTCGAGGGCATCTCCTTGTAGTGCCGATCCCACTGACCGGTGTCGATCCAGCCCATGTTCAGGCTGTTCACGAGAATATTGTCCTTGGCCAGTTGCTGTCCCAGGAGCTTGGACAGGGCGATGCCGGCCGCGCGATTGGTCACCGAGGGAATGCCGTCGGGCGTCGGCAGGGCCCCGGCCAGGGCGTTGATGTTGATGATGCGGCCCCATTTCTGCTTGCGCATGTGCGGAACCACCGCCTGCACGAAGCGGAAATGAGCGACCTGGATATTGTCGGCGTGGTCGAGGATGTCCTCGGGCTCCAGGGTCTCAAGGCTTCCGCCCTTGCCCTGGCCGGCGTTGTTGACCAGCACGTCGACCCCGCCCCAGGCCTCGGCGACCTGAGCCGTAAAGGCGCGCACCGCAGCAGTGTCGCGCACGTCCAGGGGCACCGCGATCACCTCGGCGGCCCCGAGGGCCCGCAGGTCTTCGGCGACGGCCTCCAGGGTGTCGGCGCTGCGCGAGCAGATCGCCAGGCGCACGCCTTCCCGGGCGAAGGCCGTTGCGACGGCCCGACCGATTCCGCGGCTGGCGCCGGTTACGATCACCCGTTTGGCGCTGAGATCGATATGCATGTGCGACGGTCCTCCAAGGCATGAAACAGGCGGATCTTCCTGTAATTTTCTATACAGGATTGGCTATTATGTATCGAAATATCGTCCTGACAGGCGGGCGCGGTTTGCGTGATCGGTCCCGACCGGATACGGTCCCGCCTGAACTCCCGGAGCAAGATACGTATGACCGTCAGCGCCAGAAGGGCTCGCCCGGAGGCTCCGGTCGAGCGTTCGGCCCTCACAGACGCCGCACCGCCGGGCGCGCCTGCGCGCAAGCGCCGTGCGGATCCGCGCGCCGCCAGAACGATCGAGAACATCATCACCGCGGCTCAGAACGTGATGATGAACCACGGCACGCCGCGGATCACCGCCCAGGAGGTCTGCGACGCCGCCGAGATTTCCCGCGGGACCCTCTATCGCTACTTCCCCTCGATGGAGGCGGTGCTGGAGGCCGTAGTCCTGCGTCTTCGCACCGAGACCGACGAAGAGCTCAGCCACGCCATGGCGGGCTGCAAAACGCCGGCGGAGCGGTTCGCCGCCTTTCTGAAGTACAGCGTCTCCAACAATGAAACTCACCGCGGGGCTCAGTTCCTGCATGTCGAGCCAGCCTTCGTGCTGCAGTATTTCGAGTCGAACTTCGACCATTTCATTGCGCGGGTTCTCACGGCGCTGGAGTCGGTGTTCGACGCCTGGGAGCGCGACATCGGCGTGGTGGTGGACCGGAGCGCCATCGCCGAAATGATGGTGCGGCTGGCGCTGAGCGAAACCATTGTGTCGGCGCGCGACGGCAAGCCCCTGGCGCTGCGCCTTCAGGCGACGATCGACGCCGTCCTCAGGGCTCTGAAGCCGGCCTAGGCTCTCGCCGTCACGTCCCGCGGCGGAACGCCGCCGTTCAGGTCGGGGTCTTGGGGCCGACGACATTGCGCAGGGCGCCAACGCCCTCCAGCACGACCTCGACGAGGTCGCCCGGGTTCAGATATCGCCCGGAGCCCTGACCGACGCCTTCGGGCGTGCCGGTGAACAACAGGTCGCCGACGCCGAAGCTCACCCGGGCCTGGACGAAGCGGATCAGTTCCGAAACATCCCAGGTCATGTCTGCTGTGGTTCCATCCTGACGGACTTCGCCGTTGATCGTGGTGGACAGGCGCAGGGCGGGGCTGCCGGCCGGGAACTCATCGCGCGTGACGATCCAGGGGCCGACCGGGGTGGCCCGGTCCTGGCTCTTGGCGGCGTAGAGATCCATGCCGATGCCCGGCGGGCCGCTGCGTTGCAGGTCGCGGGCGCTGACGTCATTGCCGGCGGTATAGCCGAGGACGCAGGCGAGGGGGGCGTCCAGGTCGATCTCGTCCGTGCCGATCACCACGACCAGTTCGCACTCATAGTCGAGCTGTTCGGTGAGGGGCGGGTACCGGATGGGATCGTTCGCGCCGATCAGGGCGCCGAAGGCCTTGAGAAAGGCGATCGGCTGGGCAGGCGCAGCGACGCCGAATTCGACCAGATGCTTGCTGTAGTTGGCCCCGGCGATGACGACCTTGCTGGTGCGCTCGCACGGCGCGAGCAGCCTCAGCGTCGACAGGGCGCGGGCTGGGCCCTCGAACCTCAGGGCGGCTTCGCCCTCGCCGCGCGTGACGCCGGGACCCCAGTCGGCGATCCCGCCGGAGATCGGACGGGCGGCGTCAGCCTCGGGGTCGACGACGGCCCAGAAGGGGGCGCCGCCGTCGCTGCATAGGGCCAGTTTCATGCGGTCAGTCCTGAATTCTTCAGCCCGTCGCGCAGGCGCCCGGCGACGGCGCGAGCGCGCTCGCCTTCCTTGCAGGCGAGACGGGCCATCAGCGGCGTATTGTCGAAGATGGGCGCGTCCGCCGGCTTGCGGCCCACGAGCATGAAGTGGGTATGGACGGCGTTGTCGCCGAGCGAGATCACCGAGGTCTTTTCGAAACCGGAGGCTGAGAGGCCGGCCGAGAGGGTCTTGATCAGCGGCCCGAAGCCGGCGGCGGCGGCGTCCGAGATCGAGCCGACGCCCTGGTCGTGGTCGCGGGTGAAGACCATCAGCACGCCGGCTGCCTCGCGCATGGCGACCACGCCCCAGTGTTCGCCGTCGAGCACCAGGTTCTCGGGCGGAGCCGTCTCCAGCATCGTGCAGATCTTGCAGTCGGCATGGCGGGGCATCGGAGGTCCTGACGGTTGCAAGCAGCAGCGGAGGGGGGCGGGTCGGCTGACGACGGCTCGGGGCCGCCGTCAGCCGACGGGGTCAGGCGGCGACGAGCGTCTTGGCGCGTCCCATCTTGTCGAGGTCGATGTGGAGCAGGTCGACGGCGTTCTTCCAGCGCACCTTCTCGAGGTCTTCGGCCGACATCCGCAGGCCGGTCGTCAGATCGCCGCGGATGGCGTCGGAGCCGCCGAAATTGGTGCCGTAGACCAGGCGGTCTGCGCCGATCACCTCCACCAGGGCCTGGCGCATCGGCAGTTCGTGCAGTTCGGGGTCGAACCAGAAGTTCGGCAGGTATTCCTCGAGATCCTTCTTGTTGTGGACCACGTCGAGGTTCTTGATGGTCTGCGCCAGTCGGCCCAGCTGATAGGGCACGAAGCCGCCAGCGTGGGTGATGTAGACCTTCAGGTTGGGGAAGCGGTCCAGGACCCCGCCGCAAATCAGATACCAGAAGCATTTGGTCTCGTCGTAGTTCATGCCGACGATGGCCGTGGTCTCGTACTTGTCGGTGTTGGCCTTCGGCCCCCAGGTCACCGACTGGTTGTAGCCGTGCACGAACATCGGCAGGTCAAGGTCGCACAGGACCTCCCAGATCGGGTCCATGCGCGGGTCGTCGAACTCCATGCCGCCGAAGTTGGAGCCGCCGGCGCTGAGGCCCTTGGCGCCCAGTTCCGTGCAGGCGCGACGGATCTCCTTGGCGGCGTTGACGGGGTCCTGGAGGGCGGCGGTGGCCCACATCATCAACCGGCCGTCCGAACGGTCGCAGTAGTCGGCGAGGGTGTCGTTGACCTTGGTGGAGAAGCGGTTGGCGAAGGCGGGGTCGGCCCAATACATGTAGCAGTGCGAGGGCACCGACAGGACCTGGGCGTCCTGGCCGAGGGCGTCCATCCCCGCCAGGCGGTGCTTCGGATCATTCCACTTGGACATGAATTCGGCGACTTCCATCGTCTCGCCGCGATTGACGGCGGCGCGTCGTTCCGGAGAGCCGAGGGAGAGGATCCATTCCCCCACGCGCAGGCGGATATGGCCGTCGTCGTGTTTCTCGAAGAAGGGGCCCCAGTGGGGGTCCTGATTGTAATAGCCGGGCAGCGGGGCGTGGGCGTGAAGATCGATCAGCATGTGATTTCCTCCTGTCGAGGTCCTCTGGGGCCTCGTTGAACCATTGTGCGCGTCGCGGGCGGCGCGGTATTTTTTGAACGGATCGATAAAAGATGTTCAGTCATTCTCTATCGCGAATGGCGTTTGGCCGTCAAAGCAAACCTTAAGCGGCGACCGGCGCGAAAATTCGGCCCGTCTACCTTTGAAATCATAGACTTGAAGGCGATGCGCTCATGTCGAGCTTGAGAAGTCTGATGGCGTTGCCGCTGCGAATTTTCTCTCTATCGCTGTCCGACAGATCAATCCCGTCGGTCAGGTCGCCATAGTCGTAGGCCCCGCCGAAATTGGTGCCGTAGACCAGTTGGTCGGCCCCGACGACCTCGGCGACCGCGCGGCGCAGGGCCGGATGGTGGACGTCCAGGTCGAAGTAGAAGTTCTTCATGTAGTCCATCAACGGACGCTGGTTTCGGGCGTCGGGCGCCATGACCCCGTTCAGCTCCGAGAGGCGGCCCAGCTGGAACACCGACATGCCTCCCGCATGGGTGATGTAGGTCTTCAGGGTCGGGAAGGCGTCCAGCGCTCCGCCGCAGATCAGGTACCAGAAGAACAGGGTCTCATCGACGCAGTCGCCGACGATGGAGGTGGTTTCAAACCGGTCCTCATGATGACGCTCGCCCAGATAGATCGACTGGTTGAAGCCGTGGACCATGATGGGCACGTCGAGTTCGACCAGCTTGGCCCAGACCGGAAACAGTCTTTCGTCATAGGTCTGGATGCCGTCGAAATTGGTGCCGCCCACGCACAGCCCCTTGGCCCCCAGCACCCGCACGGCGCGGTCGATCTCCTCCACCGCGGCTTCCGGATCGGCGAGATTGGCGTGGGCCCAGAAATCAAACTTGTCTGGCATGACGCGGCAGAAGGCTGAGAGTTCGTCGTTGCAGATCCGGGCGTACTCGGTCCCGAATTCGCCGGCCCAGTACATGAAGGCGTGGGAGGGGGTGGACAGCACCAGCTTGTCGACGCCGCGCTGTTCCATCACGGCCAGGCGCGCCTCATGGGTCATTCGCGCCAGGAGGTTGGCCTCGGCCTCTGCATCGGTCGCCGCCTTGGCCGGCTGTTTGGTGCCGAGCGAGAAATGCCCCACCGTCAGCCCTTGCGGCTTCATGAAAGGGCCCCAGAACGGATGCCGATTCAGCATGCCTGGGGTGAAGAGGTGCGCATGGACGTCGATCAGCATGGTCTGCCTTGCGTGTCTGTCATTGAAATCTTATTCTCACTTTCGAATGACAACTTGCAAGACGCGTGGCGATATCCTTTTGCATGTCGGGGGAGGGGCAGAGTCTGAATGATGTCCCAGTACGCGGCGGGAGGGCCCGATCGACGCCTCCTGGCGGTTGGAATCGTCGGATCCGCCTTCTGTCTGAGGCTGGTGTTCGCCAGTCTTTCTGTGCGCCTGCCCGAGGTCGCCCTGGCGACGGGTCTGGCGCCCTGGCAGGTCGGCCTGCTCACGACCCTGCCGGTTCTGTGTCTTGGCGTTTTCGCACCCCTTGCGCCGCGGCTGGCGCGACGGTGGGGCATGGAGCGCAGCCTGTTCGGCGCGCTCTTGGTGATCGCCCTGGGCACGGCGTGCCGGGCCCTCGGACCGGTCTGGGCCCTGTTTTCGTTTTCGATCCTGACCGGCGCCGCCATCGCCACGGCCAATGTGCTGTTGCCAGCGCTCGTGAAGCGCGATTTTCAGGCCCGCTCCGCCTGGCTGACGGGGGCCTATGTCACGGCCATCTCCGGCGGCGCCGCCCTGGCGGCTGCGGTCACCATTCCCGTCGAGACCGCGCTGGGCGGGGGCTGGCGAATGAGCTTGGCGATGTGGGCCGCGCCGGTCGTCGTCGTCTGCCTGGTCTGGCTGCCTCTGGCGCGGCGCGGGGCTCCAGGCGCGCGGGCTGAGGCCGCGCCGGTTCCAGGGCTTTGGCGTCACCCCCTGGCCTGGAGCGTGGCCCTCTTCATGGGGTTTCAGTCGGCCCTGGCCTTCTGTGTTCTGGGGTGGTTGGCGCCCATCCTGCGCGAGCGGGGCCTCGACGCCGAGACCGCCGGCCTGGTCCTCTCCGTTCTGATCCTGGTCCAACTGGCCACCTCCCTGACTATACCCGCGGCGGCTGCGCGGCGGCCGGACCAGCGGGGCCTGGCCCTGGTCCTGTCGCTGGCGGCGACGGGAGGGCTGCTGGGCCTGTTGCTGGCGCCCCTGTCGGGCGTCTGGGTCTGGGCAGTCGTCCAGGGACTGGCGCAGGGCGGCCTGTTCTCTCTCGCCCTGACCCTGGTGCTCCTGCGCTCGGCCGACAGCCAGACGGCGTCGCAGCTGTCCGCCATGGCCCAGGGCGTCGGCTATGTCCCGGCGGCCTTGTCGCCGCTCGGCGTCGGTCTGTTGCACCAGTGGACCGGCGGGTTCGAGGCCGTGGCCGGATTGGTGGCCGTGATCGGCCTCGGCCTTGTCGTGTCCGGCCTGATCGCAGGCCGGGATCGGGTCGTCGCGCCCGCCGCCCTGACATCACCTCGCTAGACACGGAGCTTGCATGACCCCGTCGCTTTCACCGGACCCGGCGTCCGACAGGTTCAAGGGCAGGGTGGCCGTCGTCACCGGCGCGGGCGGGGGGATAGGCCGGGCCGCGGCCCTCCTGCTGGCGCGCCAGGGCGCGCTCGTGGCGCTCAACGATCTGAACCCGGACCTGGCGGCGGCGGCCGTCTCCGGGATCGAGGCCGCAGGCGGCCGGGCTCTGGCTTTGCCGGGCGACGCCGCCGACGAGGCCTTCGCCGCCGAGGCGGTCGCCGATGTCATGCGGGTCTGCGGCCGCATCGATGTCCTGGTGAACAATGTCGGGATCTCGGTCGTGGCCCCCGCGGAGGACTTCATCGCCTGGGACCGGGTGGTGCGCACCAACCTCTATTCCCAGTTCTACTGGTCGCGGGAAGTCGCCAAGGCGGCGATGATCCCGGCCGGGCGCGGGGCGATCGTCAACGTGGCCTCCATCGCCGGCCTGGCGGCGGTGCCGAACCAGATCGGCTATGTCGTGTCCAAGCACGGCGTGGTCGGCCTGACCCGGTCGCTGGCCGTCGAGTGGGGGCGTCACGGGATCCGCGTCAACTGCGTCTGTCCCGGCATCACGGCCACGGATTTGACGACCGGGGCGAGCGGGATGGATCCAGAACGGCTCAGGGCCCGCATCGCGCGCGTGCCCCTGGGACGGATGGGCGAAGCCGAGGAGCAGGCCCAGGCCATCGCCTACCTGGCGTCGGACGAAGCTGGCTACGTTTCCGGCCTGATCATGAATGCGGACGGGGGCCAGTTGGCGCTGCATTCCGGCGTGATGACGTGACCGTGTCCCCGCAGGCCAGGTCGGCCTGAGGGGAACGGAGAACGCCGCCTCGCCGGAGCAAAGCGGCGTTTCCGCCTCAGGGGCCGGCTGCGGTCAGGTCTGCGGGGCCGCCTTGCAGCGCCAGTTCGCCGCGTCGTAGACGGCGCCTGGCGCGCCGGCCTTGGCGGAATCGAACACCGCGACTTCGGGGTAGCGGCAGAGCAGGAAGTCGCGTGAGGATCCGGTCGGCGGCGGCACGAGCACGCCCGACACCGTCTTGGTCGCAGGATCGGCGAACAGAAGCTGCAGGCGCTCGGCGCCGCGGTGCGAGACGACCGGACCGGGGGCTTCGCCCTTTTCCACCCAGTTGATCAGTTCGGTCATCAGGACGTCCGGCGCATCGCCGGGTCCGGTGCCCGACCCGCAGTGGCCCATGCCGGGGATGCGGTAGAAGCTGGCGAACTGGCGCAGGTCATCCATGCCGCCGACCGATCGGGCGGCGTCGGCGTAGTATTGCTCCATCTCCGTATCGATGCAGCAGGGATCGCTGACCCCGTTCCACATCAGCACCTTGCCGCCGCGGTCGCGGTAGGGGGCGAGGTTGGCGCTGTAGGGGGCGCCGAAATCCAGCTTGCGGGTCGCTTCCCACCAGGCGTCGATGGTCGCCTGGTCGTTCAGGTCCATGGTCATCACGTCGAAGTCGGGGCCGAACAGCACCTTGGCCAGCGAGCTGCCGATCACATAGCCAGGCGAGGAGCGGGCCATGTTCTCCACCGTGGCCGCGTCGGACCAGGGCGGGGGGACCTGACCCATGAATCCGGCCCACACACTCATGTTGGAGATGGGGAAGCCGACCTTGATGAGGCCGGAGGGGCTGCGCGGACCGGCGACGATGGCCTTGATGCTCTTGAGCTCAGGCTGGGTCAGGCAGTCGGGACGATCGCCGTCCTGGCAGGCCAAGGCGTCGAAGTCGAAGCTGCACTTGGTATGGTCCTGGATGATGTCGTCCTTGGCGCCGTCGATTTCGTCGCAGGCGGCGGTGACCTTGGCGTCGAGCATGACGAACTTGGCGGGCGAGACCCAGGACCCCGGCTCGCGCGCCATCTGCTGAGCGGCGTTGATGAAGGCGAGCATGGTCGCCGAGCTGCGTCCGCCAGGGGCGCCGAGCAGGACGCCGTCATAGTCTTCGGGGTGGCGTTCGATGGCTTCGGTCGACATGCGCCCGCCGCCGGAGCAGCCCGAGGTGTAGCGATAGAACAGCGCGCCGCCATAGTAGGCGCGCGTGATCTGCTGGGTCGCCACCGCAGTGACGTGGGCGCCCCGGTCGATATGGTCGCGCGCCTGGGCGGGATCGGACAGGAAACTCCAGTCGAGGATGTGGCCGGTATGGCCGGTGTCGGTCCCGGCGACGGCGAAGCCCTGGACGAGCGGATTGCCGGCGGGGATCTGGGAGTCCGAAGGGACGTAGCCCGCCGCGCCGCCCATGCCGATGAAGTAGTAGCGGTTGCGCCAGTTCTCATCCGGCAGCTGGAGCCGGAAATTGACCTTGTTGGGGCCCGGGTTGTCGGTGACGACATAGCCCTCGACGCGGCAGTGCGGCACGGGGGCCGCCGTCGGGGTCGCCGAGGTGATCACAGTGTCGGCCGGCGCTGCGGCCTGGATGGCCGCGGTTTCGCAGGTCCCCGCCGAGGCGGCGGAGCCATGAAACAGGACGGCGGCTCCCGCGGCGGCGCCGCAGACGAGAAGCCTGGATTTCACAGATAAGGTCACGCTAGTCCTCCCTTGGGTGTTGTGGTTCGGGCCGTCCCGGCGGTCGGGGCGGATGCGGGCGGCGGGTCGATGACGCGCCGGCCTGCGATCAGGCGACGACGACCCGGGCCGACGCCAGATTCTCGAGCTGACGCCGCGCCGTCGGATCGCCCTGGCGGTTCAGGCGCACGCGGCAGGTGACGAAATAGACGCCCGGCCGGTCGAAGCGGGTCGTGGTCCTGAGGGTCAGTTCGGTCTGTCCGGGCGGGACCTCCGCTTCGAGGGCGAAGGCGCCTGTGGCGTCCAGGTCCCATTGGGCCTGGGTGAAGGTTCCGGCGCCTTCAGGCGCCTCGGCCTGCGCGGTGAAGGTCACCGGCTGGCCGACCTTGGCGTCGAAGCGGACAGCGCCGTCGACGGTGACCGCGACGACCGGCTGGACGCCGCCGCGCGCCTTGGCTGAAGACGGCAGGCTGACCTTGCCGTCGGCGAACACATAGGCGGTCTCGGCCGGCGGGACGCCCTGTTCGACCCAGGCTGCGAGATCGACCAGGCCCTGTTCTATGATCGGCATGTAGTTGATCAGCCAGGTCGAGGTGGCGCGTTCGGCGCAGCTGGGCAGGAGCATGGGCGGAACGTGTTCGGCGTTCTGCGTCCATTGCAGGCGGAACTTCTCCCGGGCCGCCTCCGGTCCCTGGGCGTTCTCGACCGCGCGTTTGTAGATCACGCCCTGGGGCGGCCACAGCGAGGCGTCGTGGGTGTGGTGGATCCAGAGCAGCCTGCCAGAATACTGGCCGGAGTAGGGCACGCCCATGAGGGGCGACTGGGCCGGCACGCCGTGCTGCGGATAGACGGGGCGGCCGTCGACGCGAAGGAAGTCGTTCAGCGGGTCGTCCGAAATATGGTGCCGGTAGGCATAGCAGAAGGCCAGGAAGGCGTGGTTGTCGAGGCGGACCCTGTCGCCGACCTCGACCCCGCGAAAGCGCAGGATATTGGCGTCGGCGCGGCCGTCGCAGAACCAGATGTCGCCGACGGCGCGGGTGCAGAACAGTTGGCGGCCCGCCGCGTCGCCGCTCTGGATCAGGACGCCGCAGCCGGTGCTGTAGCCGCCCTTGAGGCCCTTGACCTCGATCGCCACCGGCAGGTCCCAGGCCCCGGAACTCGACGCCATCAGCAGGATCATGGCCTTTGCATCGGCGTATTCGGGCGCGCTGAATTCTTCGCCCATCAGGTCCTGGGCCGTGATGATCCGGCTGATCGGCAAGTCGACGTCGATGAGGTCTTCCGCCACCACCTCCGGGCGGTCGTGCCCCACATAGCCGGGCGTGTCCCAGAAGCGTGCGAAATAGTCGGCGTCCTCTTCCAGAAGCATGCCGGCGATCGAGCACCAGAGCCAGATCTGGCCCATGGGCTTGGCGATCATGAACTCGTCGCCGCGCGGGTAGCCGAGGCGGTAGAGGTTGGCCAGTTCCTCGCGCTCGTGCTGGGAGAGGCCGACAAAGGGGTCGCCGCTGCCTCCGGGCGCCATGGCGTCGATGACCCCGTCCAGCTTGTCGCCGCGCAAGAGGCGCTGGACGTTGAACATGCTTCCAAACGAGAAGGGCTGTTCGCTGCGGACGCGCGAATTGGTGCCGTGCGGCTCCACATTGCCGCCGCCCATGAAGGGCAGGGCGCCGTCGTAGACGCCGTCGCCGTACTCGAGGCAGAGGGGCGAGCGGCGCCCTCCGCCGCTGCCGCCCCAGACATAGCTGTAGTCGGGCTCGCGGCCGAAGACCTGGCGGCAGACGTATTTGGAAAAGCGCGCGCTCTCGACGCTGGCGCGATAGCCGTAGAGCCCGGGATCGATCCCGGCGCGGGGATCGACGTCGTCGCCGATGTGGCCCGAGTTGGATTCGACCATGTAGCCGCCGAGCTTGACCATCATGTCGAGGCCGCCGAGCAGGGCGCCCATCGCGCCGGCGAAGGCTTCTTCATGGCCGGCGTGGGCGCCTTCGAGCGGATGATACATCCGACCTCCCCATTCCTCCTCGGCGGGGAAGTAGAAGGTGAAGCGGGTGTCGGTGTTCTCGAAGCCGCCATGGATGTTGCGATGGGGATAGGGCGCCTCGCGCCATTCGTCGCGGTCGATGTAGGGCGCGCCGAAATAGGGGTCCCGGACGGCGTAGCCGCGGGTGTCCAGGGCGGGTGTTTCAGCCGGGTCCGGCATGGGCGCTCATCCTAATGTGTGACTGGTTTTGGTCCTGGCTCTCCGGCCGGTCGCCTTATCTATCCGCGTGTTCTGAAATCAGTCAATCATTCTCTCATCCGAATTCACGTCAATGCGTGACCTCAAGCCGGAACAAGTGGCTTTCGCGGTGAAACGAGCATTCTGACTTCAGACGAATGTTCTTGCCGATATTCTGCACATGTGAGACTGATTTGTTCAATGCACGGCAGGGGGATCCTCTCACCAGCGCCCAAAAATGGGCGCGGCCGGCATCGGAGGGAACGATGACGCACCACGCTTCTGGCGCTAATTCCGCGCGCCCAATTCGCAGGATCGGCCTGTCCGGCCTGCTGTTCGCGACCTGTATGACCGCGCCTACGTTCGGATTCGCGCAGTCGCCGACGCCTTTAACTAGTGACCCTAATCAGGTTTCCGCCATCGACGATGTCGTCGTCACGGCGCGTCGTCGTGAGGAGCGGCTGCAGGAGGTGCCCCTCGCCGTGACCGCCCTGAGCCAGGAGGTCCTGGAGGAGAAGGGGGTTCGCGACGCCAACGACCTCGGCCAGGTCGCGCCCGGTCTCAGCGTTCAGAACACCACCGCCAACCGCAACAACATCACCTATTCGATCCGGGGACAGGGCCAGGCGTTCGGCCAGAATTCACCGGGCGTCGTTCCCTATTTCGCGGAGGTGCCGTCCTTCGGCGACGCAATTTTCGATCTTCAGGGCATCCAGGTCTTGAAGGGGCCGCAAGGGACCCTGTTCGGACGCAACACCACCGGCGGCGCCGTCCTCTTCGCGCCTCGCGCGCCCAGCGAGGCGTTCAACGGCTATGTCCTGGGCCGTTTCGGAGACTATGAGCGTCGCGACCTCGAGTTCGGTCTCGGCGGCCCGATCCTGGGCGACAAGCTGATGTTCCGCGTAGCCGGCCAGGTGCTGCGCCGCGAGGGCTATACCGACAATGTCACGACCGGCGACAAGCTGGACGACGAGCATCGTGAGGCCTGGAGGATCAGCCTGACGGCGCGTCCGTTCGAGGGTTTCGAGAACACCTTCCTGTATCAGGACGTCAATGTGGACGAGGCCGGGTCCGGCCTCTCTCTGGCGGTCATCGCGCCCTCCTATTCGAACCAGCCCATCTACGGCCAGCTCCAGGCCGCGCTTGCGGCCCAGAAGGCGCGCGGCCCTCGTGCGATCGCCACCAACTACGAGCCCGACTACATGAAACTGGACAGTCAGGGATGGATCAACACCACCACCTGGGTGCTCAATGATCATCTGACGTTCAAGAACATCTACAGCCAGCGACGCTCCACCGCAGGTCAGTCCTACGACCTCGACGGCAGCCCGGTGACGGTCCTGCACGTGACCAATCCCCTCGGCAGCAAGTCCAAGTACACCAGCGAGGAATTCCAGGCCCAGTTCAACGTCTGGAACATCGACGGGGTGGTCGGCTATTTCACCGAGGATGCAGAAACGCCTCTCAACTACGGCTTCGACACGCGCCAGTTCGTTCGCATTCCAGGGCTGTTGCCGGACGGCGGCGTCATCCAGGCCGTCAATATCGCCCAGTCCTCGTCGGGCAGCGAAGCCATCTACGGCCAGATCGACTGGGCCGTCACCGACAGGCTGACCCTCACCGGCGGGCTGCGCAAGACGACGGACGAGAGGTCCAGCGGGCCGTCCCAGACCTTTGTCCTCTTCTCGCCGCTTCAGCCCTATCCGACCGAGCTGGACGCGGGCGCGGGCGCCAGGATGTACGTCTCCTTCGACGCCACGACCTGGAACCTGGCCGCCAACTATCAGTTCAGCCGCGACCTCAATGTCTATGCGACCGTTCGCAAGGGCTTCAAGAGCGGGGGGTTCAACGGCACCGCGATCAATCCCGCCGACCGGTTCTTCCAGCCCGAGGAGGTGACCGACTACGAGGTCGGCGTGAAGGGGCTTTCCGCCCTGGGCGGCTGGCAGGTGCGCTACGCCGTCGACGTCTTCTACGACGACTACACCAATATCCAGAGGTTCGTGAACCTGGCCACGGTGCCGGCCTCGACGGTGACCCGCAACGCCGCCGCCGGCTCCATCGCCGGGCTGGACCTTGACCTCACCGTCGCGCCGTCCGACTGGTTCAGCGCCTCGCTCCAGTACACCTATCTGGACGCCAAGTACGACAGCTACACGGACGCCCTGCTCGGCGACCTGTCGAACAGCAAATTCCCCAATACCCCGGAGCACCAGGTGAACTTCACGCCGCGGATCGAGATCCCGCTGCCGCGGGGCATGGGCGAGCTTTCGGCCCTGGCCAGCATCTACCACCAGAGCGGCATCGCCACCGATCCCGCCAATGTGCCCAACGGCAATCCTCTGGTCGCGCTGTCCAGCCAGGGCACCAATCTGGAGGGCTATACCCGCATCGATCTGCGGGCGGACTGGCGCAACATCAGGGGGACGGGCGTCAGCGCGGCCGCCTATGTCCGCAACGCCACCGACGAGACCTACGTCACGGGCACCAATAATCAGCTCACAAGCGAGTTCGGCGTCGCCACCTATCTGTACGGGCAGCCCCGCTTCTTCGGGGTGGAGCTGAGGTACGCCTTCGGCTCCTGACCGCCGGTCGGCCGCCCGGCCGAGCGCCGCCGAACGACATTCCCTTCCCGCTGGCCCAGGGATCGGATATCGATCGGCGGCGCTTGCGTCGCTTCGATCCCCCGGGGGCTCCGAAGGGACGGCGTCGTCTCCCACATGTCCGCCGACCGAGACGCCGGAACGGCGGACGGAAGTAGAGCAGGAATGGCCACCGATCCCGCCGCAGTTCAGCTTGCAGACACTCTTGCGGACATGATCCGGGGCGCCGGATTGAGGGCCGGCGCCCTGGTGGCGTCCGAGCAGGACCTGCGCGCCCGCCACGAGGTCGGGCGTTCGGTGCTGCGTCAGGCCGCCCGCATCCTCGAGGCGCGCGGCGTGGCCTTCATGAAGCGGGGAATCGGCGGAGGGCTCATCGTCGCCCCGCCGGATCCGGAGCCCGCCGGGCGGGCCCTCGCCATCCTGCTGGAAAGTCGGATGCAGGGGCCCTATGCCGCCGACCGGCTTCTGAAGGCCGTCGACACCCATGTCTTTCTGACCTCGACGCCCCGCCTCGACCCTGACGAATGCGATCAGGTGCGCCAGCTCGCCCGGCGGCTGAAGCGCGACTCCGAAACCAGCCTGCCGCCCATGGGCGAGATCCGCCAGCTGCTGAGCGCTATTCGCGGCCTCGTGAAGGACCCTCTGGCCGGCCTCGCCTACCAGACAATCGCCGAGTACGGGCAGGACATGGCGCCCTATAGCGTCCTGGCGGGCGGCCTGGCCTACCGCGGCGCCTGGTGGGGCTCCCTTCTCGAGATGATCGAGGCGCAGATCGCCGGCGACGTCGGAGCCCTGTTCGAACTCCGGGAGCGCCAGCTGGCCCTGGTTCGTGACAGCCAGGCGGCCTGGAGCGCCATCGACCGCGACCAACGGCAGGTGCCCGTGATCGAGGGCGAACTGCCCGACGGGAGCGGCCATCCGGCCGACCGCCTGGCGCGGGAGCTGCTGCGCGATGTGCGGCTTCTGGGCTGGTCGGCCGGAGCCCGGATCGGCGGCGCCGGGGATCTTGTGGCGCGATACGGCGTCACGGTGAGCACCCTGCGCCAGGCCGTCCGCATGTTGGAGCAGCATTCCGTTGTCCGCATGGAGCGCGGTCGCGCCGGCGGCCTGGTCGTGGCCGTCCCCGAGCCCGCCGCAGCGATGGGACGCGCTCTCGACTATCTGGGCCGGACGGAGATCGATCCCCAGGATGCAGCCTCCCTGCGGCGCCATCTGGGCCTCAAGGCGCTCAGCGCCATCGCCGAAATGCCGACGGAGCGTCGCGCCCTGGCGCTGGAAGGGGATGGGCCCGGCCTGTCGCTCGCCCGGTTCGGCGCGCTTTCGGGCGACGCCGCCATCGAGATCTTCAGCGCTGTCGTCGATGCGATCGCGCCGGTCGCCGACCACGACCGTCACGGCCTTGGCCCGTTGATCGCCGGAGCGCTCGTCGCCGGGGATGCGGCGCGCGCGCGGCGTCTCTTCCTGTCCCACGAGCAGCGCGTCTCGCGGAGGCGACCGTGACCTCCGCCGCCCGCGAAGAGGGCCTGCTCGCGCCCCTGCGCGTCCCTGTGTTCCGACGCATCTGGTCGGCGAGCCTGCTGTCGAACTTCGGC
This sequence comes from Brevundimonas bullata, assembly GCF_014207965.1. Lineage (GTDB taxonomy): Bacteria > Pseudomonadota > Alphaproteobacteria > Caulobacterales > Caulobacteraceae > Brevundimonas > Brevundimonas bullata_A. Next base: position 13,936 of record NZ_JACHLM010000008.1, on the reverse strand, counting down.
ATCCTGATCCAGGGAGTGGGGGCCGCCTGGAGCATGAGCCGCCTGACCGACGACGCCATGATGGTGGCCCTGGTCCAGACCGCCCTGATGCTTCCCATCATGCTCTTCGCCCTGCCGGCCGGTGCGATTTCAGACATGTTCGACCGGCGCCTGGTCTGCATAGGGGCGCTGACCTTCGCGCTCGCCGGGGCGGTCGGCCTGTGCGTGGTCACGCTTCTGGGGCTCCTGACGCCGCCGATCCTGCTGGCCTTCTGTTTCGTCGTGGGCAGCGGGATGGCCGTCTTCGGTCCCGCCTGGCAGGCCTCGGTCTCCGAACAGGTGCCGGGGGAGGCCCTGCCGTCGGCCATCGCGCTCAACGGGATCAGCTATAATGTCGCCCGAAGCTTCGGGCCGGCCATCGGCGGCGTCCTCGTCGCCGCGGTGGGGGCGATCGGCGCCTTCGTGGTCAATGCCGCCTTCTATCTGCCCTTGCTGGTGGTTTTGGTGCTGTGGAAGCGTAAGCAGGAACCGGCGCGACTGGCGCCCGAAACCTTCTGGCGCGCCCTCGTGTCGGGCGTGCGCTTCATCCGCTACGCCCCGTCCCACCGGGCCTTCATTGTCCGAACCCTTTTGTTCGGCCTGATCGGCGGCGTCGTTCCCGCCCTGATGCCGCTGATCGCGCGCGAGCTTCTGCAGGGCGACGCGCCGGTCTACGGTCTGCTTCTGGGCGCCTTCGGACTAGGGGCGGTGATCGGCGCCGTCATGCTGCCGTCGATCCGCCGCCGCTTTAAGACGGAAACCTCCAGCCGCCTTTCAGCCGTCGTCATGGGGGCGGCGATCATCGTCGCCGCCGTCAGCCGCCATGAGGCTGCGACCCTGCTGGCGCTTCTGGCCGCGGGCGTGGCCTGGACCAGCGTGCTGACGCTCTACAGCATCTCCATCCAGGTCTCTGCGCCGCGTTGGGTCGCCGGGCGGGCCCTGGCCATCTTCCAGGCGACGATCGCCGGCGGCGTAGCCCTCGGCGCCTGGGGCTGGGGCCGCTGCGCCGACCAGATCGGCGTGGGCGACACGCTTCTGGTCGCGGGGCTGCTGATGACGGCCTCGGCCTTCGTCGGGTTTTGGCTGCGGCTGCCGGACATGTCCCTGCCGCTCGAAGATCGACGGCTCGATCGGGCCGGACCTGCTGTCGGCCTCGACATCACTGCGCGCAGCGGTCCCATCGTCATCGAGATCGACTATGTGGTGCCGGCGCGCAATGCGCGCGCCTTCTACGCCGTGATGCAGAAGGTGCGCCGCTACCGCTTGCGCACCGGCGGCTACGGATGGTCCATCGCCCGGGACATCACAGACGTCACGCGCTGGACCGAGCGGTTCCACGCCCCCACCTGGAACGACTACCAGCATCTGGTCCATCGCGGAGAGGGCTCGGGACGGGAGGGGCTGGACGAAAGCCGGGCGCTTCTGGATCCCGCGGCGCCGGTCCAGGTCCGGCGGCTGCTGGAGAGACCGGCGGGCTCGGTGCGGTGGCGGGACGAAACCCCGGATCTCGACGTCGGTCCTGAGTCTGCCGGGACGACGCCCTGATCCTGGTCGAGCGGGAGGGAGCCGACGCCGAGGTCGGGCCGAGGCTTCAGGCGAGCGTCAACGCAGGGGCAGGGCGGTCGTCATCTTGGCGGCGCCCAGGGACATGGTCGAGTTGATCTCCTGCACGGTGGGCAGGGTGAGCAGGCGGCCGAAGGCGAGCTCGCGATAGTCCTCCACGGTGCCGGTGATGATCCTGAGCAGGAAGTCGAACGGTCCCATGGTGGGGTGGATCTCGATGACCTCCGGCAGCCGGGAGACGGCGTCGATGAACTCCGTGAGGTTGGTCCGGCCGTGGGCCGACAGCTTGACGTTGGCGAAGATCGTGGTGTGGAGGCCGAGCTTTTCGGCGACCAGGCGCGGCCTGGCGTCCACGACATAGCCCTCGGCCTTCAAACGATTGAGGCGGCGCCAGCACGGGGACTGCGAGAGCCCGACGCGGTCCGCCAGTTCTGACGTCGTCAGGGGGAAGACCCGCTGGACCACATCAAGGATGCGTCGGTCGATTTCGTCCGGTTCAAAGGCCGTCATGGGCGCGCTCTCGAAAACAGCTGGCGAGGATTCCTAATCCATAATCTATTTCAGTAATAGATTTTCATTTCGATCTTAGAACTTTTTGGCGCGATTTCGAGAACGGGGCGCCCGGCGGGATGGGCCACTATCCCAGCTCAACCTCGGTCGAGATCATGCAAAACCGTCCTTCTCTGCGCCTTCACATTCCCGAGCCGGTCGCCCGTCCTGGCGATGCGCCCGCCTTTGACCGCTCGCTCATTCCCGAGCCGGGCGACACCCGTCGCCCCGAGACGACCTCGGCGGAGGCGGACATGCGCGACCTGCCGTTCGGCCTCGTGCGGGTGCTCGATGACAGCGGGGAGGCGTCGGGCCCCTGGAATCCCAAGCTTCCGACGGAGACGCTCCTGGCGGGCCTTCGCGCCATGCTGCTGACCCGCGCCTTCGACGAGCGCCTGTTCAGGGCGCACCGCCAGGGCAAGACGAGCTTCTACATGAAGTCGACGGGCGAGGAGGCGATCGGCGCCGCCCAATCCCTCTTCCTCGACCGCGACGACATGTGCTTCCCCACCTATCGGGTGCTGAGCTGGCTGATGGCGCGGAACTATCCGCTCATCGACCTGTGTAACCAGATCTTCTCCAACGAGAAGGACCCCCTCAAGGGGCGCCAGCTCCCCATCCTCTATTCGGCGCGCGACTACGGCTTCTATTCGCTCTCGGGCAATGTCGGCAGCCGGTTCGGCCACGCCGTCGGCTGGGCCATGGCCTCGGCCTTCAAGGGCGGGCAATCCATCGCCCTGGCCTATATCGGCGAAGGCACGACCGCGGAGGGCGACTTCCATGAGGCCCTGACCTTCGCCAGCGTCTACCGGGCGCCGGTGATCCTGTGCGTCACCAACAACCAGTGGGCCATCTCCAGCTTCTCGGGCATCGCCGGGGCTGATGAGACGACCTTCGCAGCCAAGGCCCTGGCCTACGGCCTGCCGGGTCTGCGCGTCGACGGCAACGACTTCCTGGCCGTCTGGGCGGCTACGGAATGGGCGGCGGAGCGGGCGCGGATGAACCTCGGCGCCACCCTGATCGAACTCTACACCTACCGGGCCTCGGGCCACTCCACCTCGGATGATCCGACCAAGTACAGGCCGGCCGACGAGGCCGAGGCCTGGCCCCTCGGCGATCCGGTGGAGCGGCTCAAGACCCACATGATCGGCCTGGGCCTCTGGGACGAGGACCGCCACGCCGCCCTGCAGGCCGAGCTCGACGCCGAGGTGCGCGCCGCCGTCAAGGAGGCGGAGGCCGTGGGCACCCTCGGCAAGTCCAAACCCAGCGTGAAGGAGATGTTCGAGGGCGTCTTCAAGGACCCCGACTGGCGGGTCGTCGAACAACGCCGCGAACTGGGAATCTGAACCATGCCGACGATGAACATGATCCAGGCGTTGAATTCGGCGCTCGACGTGATGCTGACCGAGGATCCCAACACGCTGATCTTTGGCGAGGACGTTGGCTATTTCGGCGGCGTCTTCCGCGTCACCGACGGCCTGCAGAAGAAACACGGCCTGACCCGCTGTTTCGACGCGCCGATCTCCGAGGGCGGGATCGTCGCCACGGCCATCGGCATGGGGGCCTTCGGGCTGCGGCCCATCCCTGAAATCCAGTTCGCCGACTATATTCTGCCGGCCTTCGACCAGTTGGTGTCGGAGGCGGCGCGCCTGCGCTATCGCTCCAACGGCGAGTTTTGGGCCCCGATCACGGTGCGCTCGCCCTATGGCGGCGGCATCTTCGGCGGCCAGACGCACAGCCAGAGCCCCGAAGCCATCTTCGCCCACATCACCGGGCTGAAGACGGTCATCCCGTCCAATCCCTATGACGCCAAGGGCCTGCTGATCGCTTCGATCGAGGACGACGATCCGGTCATCTTCCTGGAGCCCAAGCGCCTCTACAACGGTCCCTTCGACGGGCGTCACGAACAGGCGCTCAAGACCTGGGCGGGCGATCCCATGGCCGAGGTGCCGGCCGGTCGCTACACCGTGCCGCTCGGTAAGGCCGCCATCGTGCGCGAGGGGACCGAGGCGACCGTGCTGGCCTATGGCACCATGGTCCATGTCGCCCTGGCGGGGATCGAGGACAGCGGCGTGGACGCCGAACTGATCGATCTTCGCTCCATCGTGCCTCTGGACGTCGACGCCATCGTCGCCTCGGTCAAGAAGACCGGACGATGCGTCATCCTGCATGAGGCGTCGCGGTTCGGCGGCTTCGGCGGCGAGCTTTCCGCCCTGGTCCAGGAGCGCTGCTTCTATCACCTGAAGAGCGCCGTCCAGCGGGTCGCCGGCTGGGACACGCCTTATCCGCACGCCTTCGAGTGGGATTATTTCCCCGGTCCCGCCCGGCTTGCGGCGGCCCTCAAGCGCACGATGGAGGACTAGGCCATGGGGCGTTATCTGTTCCGATTGCCCGATGTCGGCGAAGGCGTCGCTGAGGCCGAGATCGTCGCCTGGCTGGTCAAGGTCGGCGACGTTGTCGAGGAAGACCAGAACCTGGCCGAGGTCATGACCGACAAGGCGACGGTCGAGATCAGCTCGCCGGTCGCGGGCGTGGTCGTCGCCGTCCACGGCGAGGTGGGCGGCATGCTGCCCGTCGGCGCCGTCCTGGTCGAATTCGAGAGCGAAGCGGGCGTGGAAGCGCCTGCCGCTGCGGCGCCTGTTCCGCCTGAAGCGACGATCGACGCCGCCTCGTCGCCAGCCCCGGTCCCGGCCCCTGCGCCGGCCCTTGCGGAAAGGACGGACGCGCCGTCCGGCGCCTTGCGTCGCAGCGCTTCATCGGGTCGTTCTGCCGGGGAGGCGCCGCTGGCTTCGCCCTCGACCCGGCGGCGCGCCCTGGATCTCGGCGTGTCCCTGATCCAGGTCCCCGGCACCGGGCCGGCGGGCCGGATCACGCCCGACGACCTCGAGGCCTATCTGGTGGCGGACGGCGAGGGCGGCGCCCGCTCGTCCCTGGTCGCTCGCACCGGAGTGAACGACACCCGTATCGTCGGCCTGAGGCGCAAGATCGCAGAGAAGATGCAGGAGGCCAAGCGCCGCATCCCGCACATCAACTATGTCGAGGAGTGCGACCTGACCGAGCTGGAGGCCCTGCGTCTCGACCTCAACCAGCACCGGACCGAAGATCAGCCCAAGCTGACCCTGCTGCCCTTCATCATGCGCGCCATGGTCAAGGCCTTGCCGGACTACCCGCAGATCAACGCCCGCTATGACGACGACGCGGGGGTGCTGCACGCCCACGAAGGCGTGCACATCGGCATCGCCACGCAGACGCCCAACGGGCTGATCGTGCCGGTCGTGCGTCACGCCGAGGCGCGCGACCTCTGGGACTGCGCCCGCGAGGTCGCGCGGCTGGCCAAGGCCGTGCGCGACGGAACAGCCGCGCGCGAGGAACTGTCCGGCTCGACCATCACCCTGACCAGCATGGGACCGCTCGGCGGGATCTCATCCTCGCCGGTGATCAATCATCCCGAGGTGGCCATCCTCAATCCCAACAAGCTGGTGGATAGGCCGATGGTGCAGGGGTCCTTCGTCACGGTGCGCAAGATGATGAACCTGTCCTCCGCCTTCGATCACCGGATTGTCGACGGCTACGACGGCGCCCTGTTCGTACAGCGGGTCAAACGCCTGCTCGAACACCCCGCCCTGATCTTCATGGACTGATGCGATGACCGAGACCCTCAGACCCAAGGTCCTCGTCGTTGGCGGGGGACCGGGCGGCTATGTGGCCGCCATTCGCGCCGGACAGCTGGGGCTCGACACGGTTCTGGTCGAGACCGGGCGTCTGGGCGGCACCTGCCTGACGCGCGGCTGCATTCCGTCCAAGGCCCTGATCCACGCCGCCGGCCTCTATGAGGAAGCCGTGGCGGCGTCGGGGGAGGCGGGGCGGTTCGGCATCCGATTGAGCCAGCCGCCGAGTCTGCGCTTCGACGAGACCATGGGCTGGAAAGACGGTGTCGTCGATCGGCTGAGCGGCGGCGTGAGCGGGCTTCTGCGCAAGGCCAAGGTGAGGGTCGTCACGGGATGGGCGAGCTTTTCCGACGCCAAGACCTGCACGGTAGAGACCACCGGCGGCGGCGTCGTGATCCAGGCTGAACACGTCGTCCTGGCGACGGGATCGACCCCGGTGGAGCTGCCCTTCCTGCCTTTCGGCGGCCGGGTGATTTCCTCGACCGACGCCCTTTCCCTGACGGAGGTTCCGACGGCCCTTGCGGTGGTCGGCGGCGGCTATATCGGGCTGGAGCTGGGGATCGCCTTCGCCAAGCTGGGGTCGAAGGTGACCATCGTCGAGGCGCAGGATCGCATCCTTCCATTGTACGACAGGCGGCTGACCGAGCCGGTGTCGCGATGGTTGACCAAGCACGGCGTCGCCGTTCACCTCGGCGCCAAGGCCTTAGGACAGGATGATGCGGGGCTGCTGATCCAGACGGCCGACGGAACTGAACCGCTCCTGGTCCCGGCCGACCGCATCCTGGTCACCGTGGGCCGCCAGCCGCTGACGAAAGGTTGGGGGCTGGAGCAGATGGGGCTGGCCGTGGAAGGCCGGTTCGTGAAGGTCGACGACCGCTGCGCGACGTCGACGACCGGGGTCTGGGCCATCGGCGATCTCGTGGGCGAGCCCATGCTGGCCCACAAGGCGTCGGCCCAGGGCGAGATGGTCGCCGAACTCATCGCCGGTCACAGGCGCCGGTTCGATCCGGTCGCCATCGCCGCCGTCTGTTTCACCGAACCCGAGATCGTCAGCGTCGGCCTGACGCCCGATCAGGCGCCCGAGGGCGTCGAGACCATCGTCGGTCAGTTCCCCTTTCAGGCCAATGGCCGGGCCCTGTCGATGGAGGCGGGCGACGACGGCGGCTTCGTGCGGGTCCTGGCGCGCAAGTCCGATCACAGGATCCTGGGGCTTCAGGCCGTCGGCCGCCATGTCTCGGAACTGGCCGGAGAGTTTTCAACCCTGATGGAGATGGGGGCTGTGCTCGAGGACGTCGCCGGCGTCATCCATGTCCATCCCACCCTGGGCGAGGCCGTCCACGAGAGCGCCCTGAAGGCGCTCGGCCACGCCCTTCACATCTGATGTCCGAGCACGCTTCATGAGTATTCCCTTCGCGCCCCAATCCATGGAATTCGGCCTCGGCGAGAACGCCGACGCCATTCGTGAAACCACCGCGCGCTGGGCCGCCGACCGGCTGGCGCCGCTCGCCGCCGAGATCGACGAGAAGAACGAGTTCAAGCGCGAGCTGTGGCCCGAGATGGGCGAGCTGGGCCTGCACGGCATCACCGTCGAAGAAGAGTTCGGCGGCTTAGGGCTGGGCTACCTCGAACACGTCGTGGCGATGGAAGAAGTGTCGCGCGCCTCGGCCTCGATCGGCCTCAGCTACGGCGCCCACTCCAACCTTTGCGTCAACCAGATCCGTCGCTGGGGCACGCCCGAGCAGAAGCAGAAATACCTGCCCAAGTTGATCAGCGGCGAGCACGTCGGCTCCCTGGCCATGTCAGAGGCCGGTTCGGGCTCTGACGTCATGTCGATGCGCACCCGCGCCGACAAGAAGGGCGACCGCTACGTCCTGAACGGCACCAAGTTCTGGATCACCAATGCCCCCTCGGCTGACACGCTTGTCGTCTACGCCAAGTCCGACCCGGAGGCCGGCTCCAAGGGCTGCACCGCCTTCATCGTCGAGCGCGGCATGAAGGGCTTCTCGGTCTCCAAGAAGCTGGACAAGATGGGTATGCGCGGCTCCGACACCGCCGAGCTGGTGTTCGAAGACTGCGAAATCCCCGAAGAGAACGTCATGGGCCCCGTCGGCGGCGGCGCCGGCGTGCTGATGAGCGGTCTGGACTATGAGCGCGCTGTCCTGTCGGGCGGGCCGCTGGGCATCATGCAGGCGGCGCTGGACGTGGTCCTGCCCTACGTCCGCGAGCGCAAGCAGTTCGGCAAGCCCATCGGCAGCTTCCAGCTGATGCAGGCCAAGGTCGCCGACATGTACGTCGCCCTGAACAGCGCCCGCGCCTATGTCTACGCCGTGGCTCGCGCCTGCGATCAGGGCAAGACCACCCGCTACGATGCTGCCGGAGCGATCCTGCTGGCCTCGGAAAACGCGGTGAAGGTGTCGCTGGAGGCCGTTCAGGCCCTGGGCGGGGCCGGCTACACCAGGGAATGGCCGGTCGAGCGTCTGGTCCGCGACGCCAAGCTCTACGACATCGGCGCCGGCACCAATGAAATCCGCCGCTTCCTGATCGGACGCGAGCTGCTGGGCTCATGAGCGCTCCGGTCCTCGTTTCGAAGCTGCTCACGAACAGCGATCAGTTTAAGAGCAATACAGCCCACAACCGCGACCTCGCCGAGACCCTCCGCCGCGCGGTGGCGAAGGCCGGCCTGGGCGGAGGGCAGGGCGCGCGCGACCGTCATGTGGCGCGCGGCAAGCTGTTGCCGCGCGACCGGGTCGAGCGCCTGCTGGACCCCGGCTCGCCCTTCCTCGAGGTCGGCCAACTGGCGGCCAACGGCATGTACCGCGATGAAGCCCCCGGCGCGGGTATGATCTGCGGCGTCGGCCGGGTGTCGGGCCGCGAAGTCATGATCGTCGCCAACGACCCGACGGTGAAGGGCGGCGCCTACTTCCCCATGACGGTGAAGAAGCATCTGCGCGCCCAGGAGATCGCCGAGCAGAACAACCTGCCGTGCGTCTATCTGGTCGATTCGGGCGGCGCCAACCTGCCGCATCAGGCCGAGGTCTTCCCCGACCGCGACCACTTCGGCCGCATCTTCTTCAATCAGGCGCGGATGAGCGCCAAGGCGATCCCGCAGATCGCCTGCGTCATGGGGTCGTGCACGGCCGGCGGCGCCTATGTCCCGGCCATGTCCGACGAGACGGTGATCGTGCGCAACCAGGGCACCATCTTCCTGGCCGGTCCGCCGCTGGTGAAGGCCGCGACCGGAGAGGTCATCTCGGCCGAAGAGCTTGGCGGGGCCGAGACCCACGGGCGCAAGTCCGGCGTGGTCGACCATGTGGCGGACAATGACGAACACGCCCTGACCATCGTGCGCGACATCGTCTCGCACCTGCCGCGGCAGGGCGGGGCGGACCTCGAGCTGGCGCCCGTTCGAGCGCCGCTCTATCCGGCTGAAGACCTCTACGGGGTTGTTCCCCAGGATGTGCGGGCCCCCTATGACGTGCGCGAGATCATCGCCCGCCTCGTCGACGGGTCGCAGTTCCACGAGTTCAAGGCCCTGTACGGCGCCACCCTGGTCTGCGGCTTCGCTCACATCTGGGGGGCGCCGGTCGCCATCTTGGCCAACAACGGCGTCCTGTTCTCGGAGAGCGCCCAGAAGGGCGCGCACTTCATCGAACTGGCCTGCAAGCGCAAGATTCCGCTGCTGTTCCTGCAGAACATCTCGGGCTTCATGGTCGGCGGCAAGTATGAGGCCGAGGGCATCGCCAAGCACGGCGCCAAGCTGGTCACGGCCGTCGCCTCGGCCGAGGTGCCCAAGTTCACCGTCCTGATCGGCGGCAGCTTCGGCGCCGGCAACTACGGCATGTGCGGCCGGGCCTACAGCCCGCGCTTTCTCTTCACCTGGCCCAACAGCCGGATCTCGGTCATGGGCGGCGAGCAGGCGGCCTCGGTCCTGGCCACCGTCCACCGCGACGCTGACACGTGGACGGCCGACGAAGCTGAGGCCTTCAAGGCCCCGATCCGCCAGAAATACGAAGACGAGGGCAATCCCTACTACGCCACCGCCCGCCTCTGGGACGACGGAATCATCGACCCGGCCCAGACCCGCGACGTCCTCGGCTTGGCCATCAGCGCCAGCCTGAACGCCCCCATCCCGGAGACGCGCTTCGGCGTGTTCCGGATGTGACGGAGAGGATGTCGTTGGAAAGCCTGGCTGGACTGGCGGATGAGGAGCTCGAGCTGGCGCGTCGTCATCTGGGCAAGCTGATCGCGGACACCAATCAGGCCATGGCCCGGTGCGGCCCGGGACCGGGTTGGGATTCCCTGCTCGAGCGTCTGGACGAGGCCATGGCCGACTATGTGGGCGAAACGCACCGCCGGGCCGGGGCGGCGTCGCACGCCGCTCCCGCAGCGGGATTGAGGTTCTGATGTTCAAATCCCTTCTGGTCGCCAATCGAGGCGAAATCGCCTGCCGCGTCTTCCGCACCGCCCACCGCATGGGCTTGCGCACGATAGCCGTCTATTCCGAGGCTGACGCGAACGCCCTGCACGTGCGCGAGGCGGACGAGGCGGTGTTGATCGGCCCGGCGGCGGCGCGCGAATCCTATCTGGATGCGGGCAAGGTGCTGGCGGCGGCCAAGGCGACTGGGGCGGAGGCCGTTCACCCCGGCTACGGTTTCCTGTCCGAGAACGCCGACTTCGCCGAGGCCGTGATCGCCGCCGGCCTGGTCTGGGTCGGGGCTCCGCCGTCCGCCATCCGCGCCATGGGTCTGAAGGACGCCGCCAAGGCCTTGATGATCGCCGCTGGGGTTCCCGTCACGCCTGGCTACATGGGAGAGGACCAGGGGCCCGAACGGCTCAGGGCCGAGGCGGACGCCATTGGCTATCCTGTCCTGATCAAGGCGGTGGCCGGTGGCGGCGGCAAGGGCATGCGCCGGGTCGACGCCGCCGAAGACTTCCTGGACGGGTTGCAGTCCTGCCGGCGCGAGGCCGCGGCCGCTTTCGGCGACGATCGCGTCCTGATCGAGAAATACATCCTGTCGCCCCGCCATATAGAGGTGCAGGTCTTCGGCGACCTCCACGGGAACGTCGTGCATCTGTTCGAGCGCGACTGTTCGCTGCAGAGGCGGCACCAGAAGGTGATCGAGGAGGCGCCGGCGCCCGGCATGACGCCCGAGGTGCGCGAGGCGGTCTGTGCGGCGGCCGTGAAGGCGGCCCAGGCCGTGGGCTATGTGGGGGCCGGCACCATCGAGTTCATCGCCGATGCGTCCGAGGGCCTGAGGGCCGACCGCATCTGGTTCATGGAGATGAACACCCGGCTTCAGGTCGAGCATCCGGTCACCGAAGCGATCACCGGCCAGGACCTGGTGGAGTGGCAGTTGCGCGTGGCCGCCGGCGAAGTCTTGCCGAAGCGACAGGAGGAGCTGGCTATCGACGGCTGGGCCATGGAGGCGCGGCTCTATGCGGAAAACCCGAGCGCCGGCTTCCTGCCTTCGATCGGCCGCCTGGACCGCCTGCGCCTGCCCGAAGGGGTGCGGGTCGACACCGGCGTCCAGGAAGGCGACGAGGTCACGGCCTTCTATGATCCCATGATAGCCAAGCTGATCGTCCACGCCCCGACGCGACAGGCCGCCGCCGTCAAGCTGGCCGAGGCGGCCGGACGCGTGGAGGTCTGGCCCGTCCGCACCAATGCGGCCTTCCTGGCGCGCGCCGCCGCCGACGAAGGCTTCGTCGCCGGACGCGTGGACACCGGCTTTATCGAGCGCGGCGTCGACGCCCTTGTCCCCGGCGTCGAGCCTTCGATCGCGGTCCAGGCCGCGGCGGCGGCGGCCCTGATCCCCAGGCCCGACGGCGGGGCCTGGACGGACCTGGCCGGTTTTCGAGCCAATGCTCCCGCCCAGGGCCTGGTTTCTGTCTCCATCGCGGGGCAGGCCTATCGGATCGAGGCGGCGCGGACTTTGCAGGGACGGGTTGCAACGGTTGGGGGGCGCGAGATTCTCTTCATTCACGGCGAGGCCTGGCCGTTCGGACCGGGCCGTGTCGAGGCCAGGGGGGAGAGCGAGCGCCTCTCGGACGGGGTCGTCCTCAGCCCGATGCCGGGCAAGGTCATTGCGATCGAGGTCGAGGCGGGCCAGAGGGTCAGCCGCGGTCAGAAGCTCCTGACCCTGGAAGCCATGAAGATGGAACATGGCATGGCGGCGCCCTTCGACGGGCGGGTGGTCGACCTGGCGGCCGTCGCCGGCGAGCAGGTCGCCGAGGGCGTCGTCCTGGTGCGCATCGAGGCGGATCCGGATTGATCCCTCGCCTTCAATCCCGCCCTCGTGGCTCGGGCCGCACGGAGCGGCGGGCGCTTCTCTAGGTCCCGAGTTCGGCCATGCGCGCCTGATGGCGTTCGAAATGGCCCGGACGAAGCTCCACCCAGACGCCCCGCGCGACGGCCAGGTCGCGGTCGCTTCCCTGCAGGCGCAGGACGCCGGTCAGATGGTTGCGGCGTCCTTCCCGCGCGGCGATTTCCAGGTGGATCTCGAGCGGCTGTTCGACGGGCACGGGCAACAGGTAATCCACGGTGAGGGTGGCCGTGACCGACTTGACGCCCGTATGAACCAGGAAGCGGCCCAGGACGTCGTCGAACACGGCGGCCGTCCATCCGCCATGCGCCACGCGCGGACCGCCTTCGAAGGCGGCGGGACAGGCGAGGCGGACGCGCGCGGCGGTTTCGCTCAGGGCGACGAAGTCGTCCGCGCCGAAGCGGCAGGGCGTCCGGCTCATCTGGCAGCCGCGGCAGGGCGAAACGAGGTCAGCGGTCATCAGGGGGTCCAGCGCAAGCTTTGATTGAGTTTACTCTATTGAGACTATTCTTCTGTCACTAGAAGAATGTGGCAAGGAAGGGTTGGTGGATTCTCGTCGTTTCGACGCGGCGCGGGTCGGGTGACGACGCTCTTCAGCGTGCATGAGGGCTTTCAGGAGAGACTATGGCGGAATCGACAACAGCAAGGGCGTTGGACGCTGACGACGAGGTCGAGACGAACCTGACGGGGGAGGCTGCGGATGCGAACGAGCGCATGGTGCTGGTCAAGCCCGTCTCGAACGCCATCCGGATTCTGAAGTATCTGGTGGAGGCTGGCGGGCCGACCCGCTCCGTCACCATCTCGCGCGCGCTCGGCATCAACGCCAGCACCTGTTTCAATATTCTTCGCACCCTCGTGGTCGAGGAGATCGTCGAATTCGATCCCGTGGCCAAGACCTATACGGTCGGCATGGGCCTCACCGCCCTGGTCGGCGAGCTTCTGACCGAAGGCCAGAGGGTCGCGGCCGCCGCGCCGCTCATGGCGGAGATCGCCGCGCGCTTCAACATCACGGTGACGCTGTGGAAGCGGCTGGGCGTTGACAAGATCGTCCTGGTGAAGAGCGTCGCCAGCCCTGCGGACGTGCGCATTGAAATGGCTGAGGGGCAGCGCCTGCCCATCCTGATGGCCGCTACCGGACGCGCCATGGCGCCCTATCTCGGCTGGACCCTCAAGGCGCTGAAGGCGTCGTTCAAGTCGCTGCGCTGGCAGGCGCCGCTGACGTTCGAGGAATACTGGGCGCAGGTCGAAGCGGCCCAGGCGCGGGGGTGGGCGGTCGATCGCGGCTATTTCACGCGCGGGGTCCAGACCGTGGCCGCGCCCGTGTTCGACCGCGCGGGCGAGGTGACCTTCACCATCGTCGGGGTCATGCTCTCCGAACAGTATGAAGACGCCGCCCTCGGCGAGATCGGCGAAGCCCTGCGGGACGTGTCGCACCGTTTGACGCGCGCTCTGACCTGATCCTCTTCGCCGATCGCAACCGGATCGCCTGAGGAAGCCCTTCCATCCTGGGAGTCACAAGCTTGCACGCTCCGGGCAGGGCAGGGGCGCCCGCTGTTGCGCCGCCATCTCCAGTGGTCCGATCGCGCCGCGGCCAGGTCAGGCGCAATCAGGCGTGGACGTGAAGATTGTTCTTCATATAGAATGCTATTCTGAAAATAGCGTCGCTGGCGGTCGGGCTCTCCCGGAGCGGCCGGCAGCGTCGAAAACGCGGAGGAGTGCGCATGACTGTCGATGACCTGATCCTTGTGAGCGTGGACGATCACGTGATTGAGCCTCCGGGGGCGTTCACGCCGCACTGGCCGGCGCACCTGAAGG
>NZ_JACHLM010000007.1 GCF_014207965.1 Brevundimonas bullata | reverse complement strand
GAGCGTGACGATGCCCTCCCACGACGCAAAGGGCGTGGAGATGTGGTGGCCTGCTGACATGCGGGCTCCTGCGAGATGGATTGAGGGAGGGGACGAACCGGGTTCGTCAGACTTCCGGCGCCGCCGCGTTCTGCGCCGCCAGCGATCGAATGCGGTCGCTCATCGTTTCCAGCACCTGGGCCGTGCTGAAGGCGAGGTTGGGCAGGGTGGCGTCCATGTCGGCCAGGGCCATGGCGTTGGCGCGCAGGCAGGCCGCCAGATCATTGGCCGAACAGGTCAGCGGCCCAGCGCCGCCGAGTCCGAGATCGAGCAGCGGCGACAGCTTGGCGCAGTTGGCGGACTTCGTGACTTCGACGGCGGCGGCGTCATGTGCCGCCTCCATAAGCAGGGTGGATGGTGAGAGGCGCGTGGCGAGGCTGCCTTTAGAAGTCGGCCAAAACGGTGAGCCTCAAGGTTCCGCCTTGAACGTCAACAACCCCAGCCGTGGGATTGCGCGCCCTGTAACTGACCGTATCAGTGCCGCTGACCCATGCATCGATGACAGCGCCGCCCATATTGCGGTTGAATGCGGCGCTCACGCGCTGGGGGTCGCCCCCAAGCGCCCGCGCGCCAGGCACGGCGACAGTTTGCGTCGTATCCGATGCGCCGGCCGCCAGAGAGGGGGGATCGTATGCGACGCTCACAGAGCCGATCCGGTTCCATGAGTTGCCCTCATTCACGTAGTTTGTGGCCGTGAGGGTCTGAATCAGCACCCGGTCATCAACGACGTTGTTCATGCGGCTGACACACCCCCGAACGTCCAGAGTGTTAACAGTGACGCCCGCAGCGCAAACCAGTCCGAGGGCTGCGGTCCTGACGTTTGTGGCGACCTGCGCGCAGTCGCGTATCTTGACCACGCAGTTAGGGCTGACGAAGTTCATCAGAGTGATGAGCCCTTGGCCACTGCCCGCGTCATAGTCTCCACCCGAGAGGTCGGAGATTTCGATCAACTCCGGCTGGGCTGTGTGGAGATCAGAGTTCTGGTCGTTCGGCGATGTCCCAAGATACACCTTGCAGCGCTCCAAGCGAACCCGCGTCAGACGCTGCTTCTGACATCCAAGCAGGCGCAGGCCCATGAACTGCAACGCCAACGCCGCCCCCGACCTGTTCTCAATCGTCAGCCCGTCCGCATCGACGAAGTGCAGGAAACGGTGATCCACAATCGCGACGCCGCTATAAGGGGCGGAGTCCCCGACGTAGATAATTTTCGTGTTGCGATACGTGACGTCCTGATAGCCGAGGGCATACTTACCCGGAGGCGAACCCATGGTGTTGCCGAACGCCCCCTCAAGGTTGATGGCGCGCTTATCTGTTACAATGGTGACATTGGTCAGGGTGGTGTTAAGCCGCGTATCATCTGACGAATAGCGCCCCGTCTTATTCTCAAAGACAGTACTGAAGCCGGTAGCGTTCACAACGACGTCGCTCATCCAGAAGTCCGTCGTTCCAGAGTAAAGATCGAACACCTGCTTATTAGACGTGGTAATAGCCGTGATTTCGAGCCGCTCCAAGGTGATATAGCGACTACGATAGGGAGACACCTCGGAGACAAGCGTAGCGCCGCCGACCCCGTCAGCCTCCGTGGCGACCGCCTCAGTGTCGCTAAACTTGAAGACGCGGTGCGTGTTCGTGCAGACGATTTTAGCGTCAGTGACCGACACGTGCTGCCAACCATTGAAGTAAAGCGGATCAAGCTGCTGGTTGACATAGTCGAAGCCCGAGAAATCGGCTTTCACGGTGAAGTTGCGGAACACAGCGCCGCGACGGATGACGCGCAGCTGGTTTCTGAACGTCACGCGCCCGTTGATCAGGTCTCCCCCGTCAAAAGAGAAGTCATCGAACAGAAAGTTCGCGATCAGAACGTCAGAAATAGAACCGCTCGCCGTCCTGCCCTCGAAGCTCACCCCCTTGACGGACACGCCCGTCGCTCCGACAACGCTAACCTGCCCCACGCCCTGTATCTTCGCGCCTCGGGGCGCTTGCATCGACGCCTTGAGGGTGACGCCCGCCCCCACGTCATAGGTCTTCCGTGGAAGTTCAATAGCGACGCCAAGCGTGTGCGCGACGTCATGCGCCGCCTGCATCGCAGCTCGGTCAGAGCCGGAAGCTGTGCCGCCGGGCGCGCCGAACATCTCTGGGGCGATCACGCGCTCAGCTAGCTCCCACCATTGCCCGTCAGCAGACTGGAACCTACCAATGTGAGCGGGCTCTGCGGCGACGGGTTTATATAGTGCCCCGCCCCCATCGCCCGCCGAAGCATACCCGTCCAGCCTGATCGCGGACGGCTTGTTGCCCGCGCCAAAGTTATGCGCCATCGCCGCCGCACGGCTTGCAAATGAACCAATCGCCCCCCTAAACGCATCCGCCTCGACGTTGGAGCCGTCCAGATCGGCTTTGTAGTTTGTCGATTCGGCCGCCTGGACGCCGTCAAGGTTGCGAAGTCCGCCGATGGGGGCGCCGTCAGCGTCCGTGATCGCCACCGTGAAATAATCGGTGATGTCGGCAAAGATCGTCGGGAAAACACCGTCAGCGCCCGCGATGACCGGGTTGGGATGCGGAACCGTCAGCGCCTCATCAGCGTAGGTCGTCGCCAGCGTGGTCGTCTTGTCGAGGTAGAAGGTGATCCTCGCCCCGCCCAACGGGTTCCCGTTGAGATCCAGCGCGGGCATGTAGTTAGGCACGATGATGCGACCAGCCGCCATCGGGTATCTCCGTCTTGGGAAAGCGGCGTCGTCCGACGCTGCGAGGTGTGTTATGGTGGCGCTATGAGCGAGAAACCCAAGCACGCCCTATGGGGTCAGGACACGTCCCGCTGGAGCATCCTTACTCACGTGGTGGCCTGGGCCATCTTCCTGCCCTGCGCCTATGGCGTGGCGTGGCTGGCCGGAAAGCTTACCGACTTCATCCTGCCATTCTGATCCGAGGCTGTTGCGGCGCCTGAGCCGCCCCCGCTGCGCCGCTGAGTTGCGGCACCATGCGTTCGACCAGCCGCAAGCTCTCTTGCTGGCTGAATCCGCGCTGGCGCAGGATCGACAGAACCTCATCCGTGCGCGAGGGATCGGTGGCGAGGCTGATCAGCGTCTCGGCCTGCTGGTCGGACATGCCGCGCGACTTGAGCAGATCGATCGCGCCGCCGATGGCCTCACCGAACCGCCCCGTCAGGACGTTGCCGACGATGTTGCCCGCCTTCTGGGCTTCGCCGTCCTGGCTGTTCAGGAAGGTGTTCGACCCGGCGCGGGGATTGACGTTCTGGCCGGTCATCATCAACTGGCGACCGACGCCTGCTCCTTGGCGTAGTTCATCCGCCCCCTCTTGACCGAGCAGGGCCGTGGCCTTGCGCTGCATGTTTCGGTCAGTGGCGATGCTGTCGAGAACGCCCGGGGCGCCCCGTCCAGTCCCTGCGGCGCGCTCCAGGCCAGCACGCCCCGCCGCCGCAGCGATTTGGCGCTGGGCCGGGTCCATGCCTTCCACGGCCTGGACGAAGTCGGCAGGATGGCCCTTGTTGCCCGCGAAGCGATCCCCGATCTCCACAGCGTCGCCCAGCCGGGCGCGCTGAGCGTACCCTTCGAGGGCGTCGCCATAGGCCGGAACCTGATCGCGGGCGTTCTGGCGTACCGCTCGGCCCGCTGCGCCGAAGACGCGCTGTGCGTTAGCGTCAGTTCCGCCAGCCTTGCCGAGATAGCGCGACAGGAGGTCGGCGGCGCCCACGGTGATTTCCGTGTTGGGCTGATCCAGCAGCGTGTCGGCCAGCTGGTTCAGCTCGGCGGCGACGTTGCGTTCCTGCTCGTCTACCGACGACCCAAAGAGGCGGGCGGCCTGTCGAATGGCGGATCGCCCCTCTTCGCCGCGCAGGGCCATGACCGAGGACGGATCGAGTTGGACGCGCTCGCCGCGCACCGCGTCGAAAGCCGGTCGGGAGGCGTCGCGCTGATAGGCGGTCAGAGCCTCGTCTAGTTGAGCGGGCGTGGCCTCGATAGGCGACACGCGTTGGGCCAGACCTTGCGTGAAGTCCTGAACTTCGCCCCGGCGCCCTGTCGCGAAGTTTTCTGCGGCTTGGCGGCCCGGCGTCTGGCGGGTGGCGGCGACGCGGGTGCGAGATTGCACGACCGAGCCCCCGGCGTCCGCGATGGTGGGCTCAGCGCCGAAGCGGCGCATGTTAGCCACCTGGGCCTCCATGTCGTCTAGGCTAACGCCTTGGGTCAGGTCGCGGGCCGCGCGATCAACGCCGGTCATTGGGCTTCCCCGGAAGCGCTGGAGCGTCTCCCCGATGAAGTTTCCGGCCGGGCGCGTGAGGGGTGATGCGATCATGCCGACGCCGCGCGCCAACGGAGGCAGGGCCGCGCCGGTTAGACCGCCCGTCATGAGGCCGCTCAATGCGCCTTGGCCACGCTCTGCAAGGCCGCCTTCAGCGTTGCCGGCGCCGTAGGCCGCGCCGTAGCCAGCACCCACAGCACCGCCGCGCGTCATGGCGTAGCGGAGCTTGGGGGCCGAGGCTACGAACTTGCCCGATGCGATGGCGCCAGGCGCAGCAATGGCCCCAGCGACTTGTCCAGCGCCGCGCGAGACGGGGACATCTTGCTGGTCGGCCCGATCAATGGCGCGCTGGCGGTCCAGGTTTTCACGATAGGAGCCGCGACCGATCAGCGTATCGCCAGCCGCCGCGATCTCATCTGACAGGCCAAAGGTCATCGCATCGGCGGCGCCGCGCACGCCTGCGTCGATCCGGCGGAAGATGCCATTATCATCGCGGCGATCCGCCACCGCAGCCTCTGGCGTGTTCTGGGGCCGCACATAGACGCCGTCGCTTACGCGCTGGTCACCCTCCTCCTGCCCGAACTCTGGCGCGCTCGGCGGCAGTTGATAAGGCTCGCCGTCTGGACCCTGACGGAACCACCCGCCGCGCTGGATGGCGGCGATGGTGTCTTCGCGAGAGGCGCCGACGAAGTCGAACGGCTGATCAGGGCTGGCGCCCGGCGTGGGGTCAGGCGCGCCGTATCCGCCTTCCGGCAGCGGGGTTTCGCGCACGCCCTCGGTCAGCTTGGCGATGCCGGGGTAGGACGGAAGGCCGTTCTCGCTCAGGGGACCGGGGTCGCCGGGCATACCGGGGTATTCACCTAGAACAGCCCCGCCCGGTCCTGCGGCGTAGGTCGTGCCCCTGAAGGTGTCGGCGCGCGTGCGGTAGCGCTGCTCGGCCAGTTGGTCATTGCCCCGGTCGAAGTTGATGGCCGCGACCCGTTCGATTTCCGGCGTGGTGGCTGCAGCGCCGGTCAATTGGCGCAGGTTGCCTTCAGCCCAACGCAGTTCGGCTTGACGGCCCCGGTCGGACACGTCGTCGCGGATCAAGCGTCCGAAGAAGTCGCCGTCGAACGGGATCACGCCTGCCGCGTTAGCGATCTGGTTGCGAATGCCAGCCGGGTTGTAGCCCTCGCTTCGGGCTTGCTGATAGTCCTTCTCGGCGCCCGACATCATCGAGCCGTAGAGCATGGCCTTGCCTTGGCCCTCGGTCAGCTTCGCGACGGTTTCGCCGTCTGCTGATGCATCGCCAACCTTGGTGACACCCCCGCGCGGCCCGACACGCTCAATCGTTCCGTTGGGGAGCTGGCGAGCGCCTGCGCCCCATTCCGCCGACACGTCGATGGGCGCAACCTGCTGCCAGTTGCTTTGGTCCGCCGGATCGCCGCCCATGAAGCGGTAGCCGTCATAGACCTGTCCTTCAGTTGGTCCAGCCATTACCACTTACGCTCCCACGGACGGGCCGCTGGCGCGGCGGATGGTGCAGATTGACGGCCGCCCGAACGACCGCCTGACGGTGCGCTCCGCGTCTTGGCGGCGCGGGCGTTCGCGGCGTTGGCCGAAGCTTCGCGCTGTGTACCTAGCGAGCGGGTAGCGGCGATCTGGGCTTCTGCGACGCGGTCTTGCCGCGCATTGTCTTCGCGGCGATCCTGATGGCTGAGGTAGTCCTTCAGGCCGATGGCCTGGATGCGATACGCCTCTAAGGCCTGGGGGGTCAGGGTTTCAGCCGTCAGCCCTGATGGATCGATGCCGAACTGCGGCGCGTACTGTTGCGCGGCGGCAAGCTGCTGCTCAGGAGGGAGCGACTGGATTGCGCCGAGGACGGCGGCCATCTGCCCGGCCTTTTCGGCGGCCTGCGCCTTTTCAGCGGCTGTGGCCCGATCCCTGAAAGCGGTGATCTGGGCCATTTCCTCGGGCGATGAGGCAAAACCCATGGCGCCCGCGTAGTCGCCCGTCTTGAGCGCCCCGGTGATGTTCTGGCCGCGCTGGACGCCCTGCTGCTGCTGCTCATAGCCCTGGATGGCCTGGCCGGTGCGCAGGTCGCCTCCGGTGAAGGCGGCCGCGCTGGCGCCCTTGTAGTCGCCGCCTGCCATCAGGCCGCCGATCTCCCGGTTCTGGCGGTTCTCCCGCATCCGGCCCCCGAGTTGGACGCCGGTCATCAGGCCCTGTTGTGCCGCACGGAGCGGGGCGCTGTAATCAACCATCAGAACCACCCCTTAGCGCCGCCGACCATGCCGAGGCCGGTGTTCATTGCATTCGTCCAGGCCGCTGCACTGTTGAGCGAGCCCTGCGCCTTGGCGTTGGCGCCCTGCACCATCAGCCCGCCGACGTTCTGCGCGTTTTGCATCCCGGCCTGGCCGACGTTCTGCGCGACCTGCTGGCCCTGGCCCGCAACGCCGCCGACACGGTTCATCCAGTCCTGATAGTATGAGCCGAAGGTATTCTGGCCGTAGTCGTTCAGCGCCTTCATGCGCCGGCCGGAATACATGCCGCCCGTGAGGGGGGCGGCGCGGTCGATGGACTTGAGGCCCTGATCAAGCTGGGCCTGATAGCCGGGCGTCTGCATGACCTGATCGGCAATGCTCAGCGGCGGGGTGGCTGAGGGCGCAGTGGCCGGGACCTGTGTAGCTACGCCGTTCTGTGTCGTCCCCGCGACCGCTGATGGGGAGTAGCCGTCGTTATAGGTCTCCGGCACTTCCTGCTGATAGTTGACCCGTCCGGTCATCGTGGGCCGGTAGGGCGCGCCCGCCGCGCCGCCGCCGCCAAAACCAGTTCCTCCGACTACGCTGCTGCCGGGCTGCGTCTGGTAGGTCGTAGGCTGGGGTTGGCCCGTCATCGAGGGGATGCCGAGGGCCTGCATGTAGACGGACGACGCCTGTTCGCCGCGATTATAGCCCGGCATCTGGAGCTGGAGCAGCTTTTCAAACTGCTGGTTTTGCAGCTGGGCCGCCTGATCTGTGGCGTTGGCGACAGTTTTTCCGGCGCTCTTCGCAGCGCTGGAGCTTAGAGCGGCCGAGCCGAGAAGCCCACCGCCAATCGCCACGGCCGCTAGTGTTCCAATGGCCATCAGAACCTCTCTCTGTAGGCGACTTCAGTGGGGTAGGCCCCGGAACGGCGATAGATCGCGTCCACGCGGGGCAGGTTGTCGTCGTGAAGGGCGGTCCACTGGATGCCTACGGCCCCAGCTTCCTTGGCCCACTCCCGAAACGCCTTGTTCAGGGCGCGGCCCGATCCGTCGGGCGCATACCAGAACAGTTCGTAGGCGTAGATCACGGCCGGGTTGAAATACATCGGGCAGATCGCGCCGCCAATCATGCCGCCGTCCGACACGAAGACCCCGCCGCTTTCGATCAGGCGTCCGGCGAAGGCGCGCCATTCATCCATGTCCACCGGATCGACGTTGTGGGGCGAGGCCGCGTGAAAGGCGACGCCGAGGCGAACCACCTTGTCCAGATCAGCCAGCGTTGCGCGATGGGTCATCATACCTCCAGCGCCGAGACGCGGGTGTTGAGATTGCTGATCGCCAAGTCGGCTTCCTCGACCGCCTCCAGGGCTGCGGTGGCCGATCCCTGGGCGACAGTGGCGGACTCTTGGGCGGCGAGCGCGGCGGCCTCGGCGGCGTCGGCTGCGGCCTGCGCCTGCTGAATGGCGTCCACGGCTGCGGCCAGGGCGTCGATCAAGGCCTGCTGGCCCTCATCCACTGCCGCCTGACCGTTGCGCGCCTCCTCCATGAACTGGAGGAAGATGGACGTCGGCTTGCCGTCAGACGTGACGATGGGCTGTTGCGCTGAAAGCTTGGGAAGCGCCATCAGTCCACCTCAGCATATGCGGCGTAGATCACGCGCTTGACCGGATCGGTGATGCGCATCTTGAAGGCGCAACCCCGGCTCATGCCTTGGCGGGAGAACAGCACCCGGCGCTGGCGCTCGCCCTGCTTGCCGAAGCTGCGGTAGAGAGGCGCCGACCACTCCTCACCGTCCTCTGTGCGGGACAGGCTGATCTTGGGGTCCAGCGTCAACGAGCCCACGCCGGCCTCCAGTCTGACCTCAACTTCATTGACCGAGAAGCGCTCGCCCTGATTGTCGAGCCAGGGCGTGATCATCTCAAAGGGCAGCGGTTCGCCGTCTTCGTCATACCCTGCGTGTTCGAACAGATTGGCGCCACCGAACAGGTGCTTCCCGAAGGCGAAGGCGTAATGGCTGACCTGCCACGTGTCCTGCCCGTAGGACTGGCGATCATGCCAGAGGCTGGTCGCCTGATCCCAGACCACGCAGCCGTCGGGGTTGCGGAAGACCACGAATAGGTGGCCCTGCCAGACATGCGAGGTGACGACCGTCAGGCTCTTGTCGGCCCACTTGGCGATCTTGTCTTCGACGGCGAAGGTGGACACCCGCGTGGCCGTGCGCCCATCCAGGCGGCGCGCCGTGCCGTCATTGGCCAGCCAGAAGAGCGTCTCGTTGGTCGAGGCTTCAGCGCGAACGCCGGCCAGACCCACGTCCAGAGGGTCGTCAGCGTAGCGGTTGAACGGGAAGACGCTGTCGCCCGAATAATACCAGAACTCGACCGACTGGCGGCCCATCATGAGCATCGTTCGCCCGACGCGGCGGGTTCTCACCAGCGCATCCGGCACCACGTCCGAACTGTCAAAGTCCAGGGCGTCCCAATCGCCACCGGGGTTGCCCTGCGGAGAGACGAAGAATTGTTCAGTCCCGGCCTCGGTGAAGACGAAGAAACCGTTCATCCATTCGACCGATGAGGCGGCCGGCGCATCCGGGTCCGTGACCTTGACCACGCCGTCCGTCGCGTTCCAGCGCCAGATTTCCGTAGCCACGGTCATGACGACGTTGACGCCGTCGCCCGCCATGTCCACGACGCCCGCAGGGATGGCGCCGAGCATCGTCACCGTGCCGTCCGCGAAGACCTCGCACAGGTGCGTGGTGACGATGAACAGGCGTTCCTTGACCTCCAGCATAGCGCGGATGGCACCGGTCGTGGAGAATGGGGCCAGGCCCGGCGTGCCGTAGATCGGGGTCGGTGAACGCCCCTGCGGCGTCTGCTCCAGATAGCCGTTGACCAGGCGCTCGACCGAAACCACAGGCGAAGCGGCCTCGCCAGACTGTGCGCCAAGCTGGAGCGGACGACGGGCCATCAGAAGTAGACCGCGCGCTGTTCATCCACACGCGCCGACGACTTGGCCCCGGCGATCATGGCTTCAGCCCCGGTTGCATCGTACGACCTGCCGAACAGGGTCTGGCAGCGCTGGGCCACCAGATCGCAGAAGGCGCCGGCCACGCTATCGGGGATCGCATCGGCGTCCCACCAACACAGGCCCTTTTCAGTCAGCCGCGCGCGTTCCTGATCCAGCCTTTGGCCCACGCTTTCCGCGTCCTCGGCGGCCGGGTTGCTGATCGCGTCCAGCACCCGCAGGTTTTGCAGCGCCTGCTTGATCGCTTCCGCTCGCGTCATGCTGAACCTCGAAATGGGTGTGCCGAGCCAACCGCGCAGCCATCTCGGCCGGGTATTGCTCAGGCAGGGAGAGCCATTGGCCCTTCACGAACTCGACCCCGGCGTAGGTGACGCTCTCAGGTCCTTCCCCGTCTTTCAGGGGGTCTCCGATGTATCGGATCATGGGGAAAAGGGAGGGGCGCGAACCCCTCCCCTCCATCCTTACGACGCGGCGATGCCGGTCGTGTTGCCGGCGGCGGTCGTGGCCACATAGCCGGTCACAACGCCGTGGTCTTTCAGGTCGTCGCGGTCGCCTGCACCCGAGCCGAACTGCAGCTTGTTCACGCCGTAGATGCCGTCGATGGCCACGCCGTGCTTGTCGCCATAGTCGAACTCTTCGGTGCGCGAGCGCCAGCGCTTGGCATAGGCGATGCCGATAGCCTGAGCGCCGAGCAGGTAGACCGGCGTCACCTCGGCCGTGCCAGCAGCCCCCAGGTTGGTATAGACCGGAAGGTTGTCGCACTCCTTCACGATGGCGCCGTTCCAGTGCAGGTCGCCGCCTTCGAAGAGCTTGGAGCCCTCCAGCGTGGAAGCGGTTGCAGCCAGAGTGGCGGTCATCGAGGCGCGCAGGTCCGAGAACGCGGCCGGGTGAGCCAGAACGACCCAGTAGCGGCGACCATTGCCCGAATCCCGCACGGGGCGGACCTTCGGGTTGGAGGTCTTGGCCTTGTAGATCATCTTGTCCAGCACAGCCGTGGTGAACAGATCGGCCGTGGTGTCCAGCAGGGCGGCGTCGGCCGAGAAGTCGGTCAGCCCGGCCGCAGCCGCGCCGAAGACGACCCGGTCAGCGTTGTCCACCAGCCATGCGTCGCGCTGGGCCTCGGTCGAAGCCGAGAAGCCGACGCCGTTGATCGAACCCAGGGCGTTGATGACGAGATCGCGGGTGTCTTCCATGGCCCAGTCCTTCAGGACAGCACGGCCGGCCTGACGCAGCTCGATGGCGGACTTCTGCTCTTCCATCTCGGCCACGCGCACCGCGTTGCGGCGTTTGTTGACGGTGATGTCGTGCGAGCGGCTGTCCAGCGCCTCTTCGTTGCCCTCCAGGGTGCTGGAACCCGTGACGGCGGCGTTGGTCAGGCGGTTCACCAGAGCGATGGTGATGACATCGCCCTTCTTCTTGGTCAGGTCTTCCTTGACCTGAATGACGGCGTTTTCGTCCGAGCCCATCATCGACTTGATGGGAAGCTCTTGCAGGTACTCGGTGAAGAACTTGTCTTCCCACTGCTGGACAGTCAGGCCGGTGGCGGCGACGGTGTTAGCCATGGTGGTGGTGTCTTTCTATGAGATACGGCGCTTCACAGCGGCGGTTGTTCAGGGTCAGCGACCGAGGATTTCCCCGATCGGTTTGGGGCCAGACCAGCCGGGGCCGTTGCGCGGGGCAGCAGACCTCTGACCGGACGCAGGCGCCGGGATGTTCGGGCGCGGGGTCATCGGGGCCTGCTGGCCGCCGAACTCCGCTTGGATTTCTGCTCGAAGCTTGGCGCGCTCTTGCTCTCGCCACGCGTTCGGATCGTCACCGATCTCAGCCGAGAGTTTCTCGCGCTGGTACTGCTGGTAGGCTTGGCCCCAGGGGTGCCGCTGCTGGATGGCCCACGCCTCGATGTCAGGGCGGGTGGCCAGCCATTCCTTGACGGCTTCGAACTCCTGTTCACCGTGCTTGTCGATGAAGCGTCCTTCGGACATGTCCAGGCGGATGACCGTCTGTTGATGCTGGAAGAACTCCATCGGATCGTTGAACTGCTGCGGCGCGGGCTGCTCCGAACGCTGGGCCAGTTCTTCGGCTCGGCGCTCAGCCGCCTTGGCGCGCTGTTCAACCTCCTTCAGGCGTTTGCGATACCAGAAGGGGTGGTTCTGCTCCTCGTTGGGAGCCTCCGGGTTGACCGCCGGGGCCGGTTCATTCGCCGGGCCCGCAAGGGCCGGGGCTTGCTCCTGTGGAGCAGGAGACGACTGGCCTTCCAGAATGTCGCTGAGGCCAGTCGCCGCCGTCTCGGCCTCTAGGGCCGGCTGGTTCGTATCCGTCATGGGTATATTTGCTGCACTGTCTCTCGACGTTCAGCCCTGCTCGTCCTTACCGGGACGGTCGGATCAGGCCACTACTGGCTCGATGGCGTATGCCGGGATCGCCGGCTGGCTGCGGGCGGCGACTTCCTCGCCCTGGGCCATGTTCTTGAACGCCTCCGACCGGATCTTCTCGACCTCGGCGGCGGCGCGCTGCTGCACGGCCTCGGCTTGCGCCTGTTGCGCTTGCTGGGCCTGCGGGTTGGGCTGGGCCATCTCGTCCAGCGCGTCGATGATCTCGCGCTTCTGCTGGGACGTGAGGGCCGGGTTGACCTTGATGGCGATCTTGGCGAAGGCCGGGGGCATTTGGGCCAGTTGCGGCAGGCTCTGCATGAAGGCCTGGTACATCTCGCCCTGCATGGCGATGACGTGCGGCGCGTCGGCCACGATCACGTCCACGTCCATCTCAGCGACGGGGTTGTCCACGAAGGGCTGGCCGTATTCATCGTACTGGACGGCGTTCAGGCCCACCGCTTGCGGCGCCAGTTCGTCGTCCGTGACCCTGATCCACCGTTCGGCGGTCCAGAGCTGCTGCATCATGTTCGCCAGCATCTGGAACACGCGCTGGTCGAAGCGGCGCAGGGTGTCCAGAAGGTCGCCCATCTCGATCATGCCGCCCGCCTGCTGCGCCTCGATGGCGCGGCCCGACTGGTCTTCCGTCCCCTTGCCCATCATGGCCATGTTGGGACCGGCCTGCTGGATGTAGCTCATGGCGTCGTTCAGCAGCGCGGCTTGACCCGCCGCCATCTGAATGCCGTCCACGACCTCGAACCGGGCGCCCGGCATGACCTCGACGTAGAAGTCGGGGCGGGCCAACTCCTTGCGGGCCTTCTGCACGTCGTCCACCGCGCCGTGATCCGCGATGACGCCCCGGCTCACCGACTGGTGCAGCGCCTTCGATCGACGCTTGTTCACCTCGTCCTGCGGGTCCACCAGATGGCGAACCTCGCCGTAGCGGTTGTTGTCCCGGTCCACGTGCGCGGATTCCAGGATGATCGGGCAATAGGACTGGCCCTGCTTGTCCACGTAGGGCGACGGACCCGAGGCCAGCTCACCTGCCTGGGTGTAGTCGCACCAGTGCCAGCCGTCCGCCTCTCGATACCACATGGAGACGACGCGGACGCGCTTGCGCTTGCTGTCGGCCCAGACGGTCCACTTGGGCTTGTCGTCGTAGGTTTCGCTCTTGCTGAAGCTGGCCAGCGTGGTTTCGAGGATGCTGCGGGCCTCCTCGCCGTATTTGGCGATCCCCTCGTCCAGATCGGTCCAGCGCACCTGCCCGATATAGCGGGCGTCGGAATAGTCCTCCTGCGCGCAATGCGGGTCGTAGACGATCCGATCCCAAGGGATGACGTTCATCTTCAGGGCGTAGTCGATGTCGTCCTGCTCTGCGTAGAGCTCGACGCCGCCATAACCCTCGATGACGATGTTCTTCCAGACCTTCGTCCGCTTGGCGTGAAAGTCGGCTGTGTCGGCGGCAAAGCGCAGACCCGAGGTGAAGGCGTCGGCCGCCGGCTGGTCGGGCTGGTTGCGGTAGTAGGCTCTCGGGTCGCGGCGCTGCTGCTTCTCGATGCCGAGCAGGTATTCCACGCGGGACTTGATGACGTTGAAGGCGATGACCGGCTGGCCGCGAGCCTCAAGGGCGGCGCGCTCGTCGGCGGTCCACTGCTTGTTGTCGTAGTAGTCGCGGTCGCGCTCGGCCAACGCCCTGGCCTTGTGGGTCGCCTCCTCGGCCTCTTCGAACCAGCCGATCAACCGGGCAAGATGGGCGTCGTCCTTCACGCTGTCTTCCATGATGGTGCGGCCTCCCTCTCACGGTCCCAGCGATCTCGCGTCTTCGGCGGCGGGGGCGGCGCGGGCTTTCCAGCGCGGCGCAAAGCCTCCAGCGCGTAGCGCAGGGCGTCGATGGTGTGGTTGTCTTTGTCTTCCAGGAGCGGAAGGACCTCGCCGGTCAGCGGGTCGGTCTTGTAGGAATAGCGGAGCAGTTCAGCACCGACCGTCGCCTCGCAGCGCGGGTGAACCACGATGTCGAAGCTCTTCAGAAACTCGATGCCATCTTCCAGCGACCCCGGCCCCTTGATGGCCGAGATGATCTTGAATCCGTGGCGCCGCATGTAGCTGACCATTTCCGGTCGGCTGCTGTCAGCGGTGATAGTCCAGCGCGTGGCCTGGGGAATGCCGGTCCAGCGCGCCTTCTGCGCCTCGCTCAGCGCCCTCAGGGCCTGCGCATTCCGTCGGTTCAGGTCGTCGCCCTCTGTCCCACCGAAGAGGAACGGCACGAAGTCGGTCTCTACGCCCGCCTCGCTGACGCATTGGTCGATGTAGAGCGTCCGTCCGTCGAGGAAGGCGCGCACCAGAACCGAGGGGTCGGAGCCAAAGCCCCAGTCCGCCCCGAAGCGGAACACGGCGTCGGCCGGCGTTTCGAAAGCCTCGACGCGCCAGTTTCGGAAGACGCGGGCTTCAGAGCTGGTCTTGTATCCGCCCAGCCAGACGTGCGTGTATTTCTCCGGGTCGCGGGCCTTGTCCCACTCCATCTCGGACTTGAGCGGCTCACCGAACCACGGGTTCTCGGTGTAGTTGACCTCGCGAACGATGGAACCAGGCGGCGGCGTTCCGCCCCGGAACATCACATCGACCGGATCGGTGTCGTTCTCCGGGTTCCAGTCCCACCAGATTTCAGAGCCCGGCGCCCGAATGGTCGGCGTCAGGATCTTGATGCTGTTCTGACTGACCGTCCGCGCCTCGTTGACATAGGCGATGGTGACGCCCTCAGTGGACTTCACGCTGTCGATGTTGGTCCGCAAGCCGGTGAAGTCCACTGAGGTCCCGTTGCGACCCCTGATCTCGTATTGCAGCGAGTGATAGAAGCCGTCGCCGTTGGTCGGACCAAACCCCATCTGCGGGATCAGATCATCCAGCAGCGCCTTGACCGAGCCCTCGATGCTCTTCTGTATCTCCCGCGCACACAGGATGCGCTCCGGCTTGAGGAAGCCCCGAACCAGCAGCCCCCGACCGAAGCCGTGCGACTTGGCCGATCCGCGCCCGCCGTGCAACGCCCTGTGGCGAACCGGAAAGCCATCATCGGCTATAGGCGAGAAAAGCGGATACTCCAGGCATGCCGGAAGCTCAGCGCGGATTTTCACTCGGGCTCGACCTCGCCCGGCCTGACGAACCGCAACAGCACCTCAGCCTGGGTCTTGATCGGAGCATCGGTCTCATCGCCGCCCGTCAGCGCAACCTTGTCGCCGTATTTCTTCGGAGCCAGTTTGGACGCCGCCCATTTCCGGGCATCGACGCGAAGCCTATTCCGAGAAACCGCGATGGCGTCGAGACAGGGCTCGTCGGCAATATCAAGGATTTCCTCGAACAGCGTGTCGGCCTGGCAATCCCTTGCGTGCGCGTATTGCCGCCGAAACTCTGCGTTCCAATCCTCATCCCCAGCTAGCCACCGGCGCACCGTGGTCTCAGAGGGCATGAAGTCGTCGCGCTCGGCTCCGGTGATCGACCGCAGGCTTTCGCCCTTGGACAGTCGCTCGCAAATCTCGTTGGCGATCTCAGGGGTGAAGTCGCTAGGCCGTCCCATAGTCATTGCCGCCTTGTCTCGGCGTTTCGATCCGAACGGCCGGTCGTTCGTCGCCCATGGTGGCGATCAGGCTGACGGCGCCGCTGCCCGAAAGGGTGAAGCTGGCCTTCTTGCCTGAGACTGTGGGGGTGGTTGCTGTGGCGCCGTCGCTTGATACGGTGACGGCCTGGATCTCATCGGGGAAAACCACCTCGACTGCTTGGGTCGTGGCGACGTCCGCGATGGCTGCATTCTTACGCGTGTCGTAGCTGCCGCCGTAGACCGACAGGCCGCCGCGACGAAGGACGGTGATCCGCATGGGTCATGCCCTCCTGAGGTAGTCGAGTGTTACGGCCTTCCCGGCTATCACGTGGCTCTCACCACCCGCGCCCCGGTTGCTTTTCGCTGTAAGGTCCGTCGTGT
Source organism: Brevundimonas bullata (assembly GCF_014207965.1). Lineage (GTDB taxonomy): Bacteria > Pseudomonadota > Alphaproteobacteria > Caulobacterales > Caulobacteraceae > Brevundimonas > Brevundimonas bullata_A. The sequence continues at coordinate 62,113 of NZ_JACHLM010000007.1, read as the reverse complement.
TTGCCCTGCTGCGCACTCTGGCCAGACCAGGGAAGGAACGGCGCGGATGAAGATCAGAGGGCGCCGAAGCGGCCTACGAAATCGCTGTTCTCGTTGACTGCGCGACGGATGCGATCGACAGCCTCTCTCAAGGCGCCAAGCTCGCCCATAGGCTCCGGGACCGCCTCGCCGCATTGGCCGCTGGTCGCATAGCCGCCAGCCAGACGTCCATACGTGGCGGCGAAGCTCTCGTTGGTGTTCTCGATAATGCGGGCGACGTCGTGAATCTCTCTGGTGACATCAGCAACAGCGCCGAGCGGGGCGGGCGAACAGGCTTCGGTGATGGTGGCGCGCATGAGGAATATCCTTGGGGTGTCGAGCTTTCTCAGGGCTCAACTCAACCTGTCAGGCTATACGGGCCTGATGCACGGATATCGCCCCAAGCGCGCACTGCGGCTCGGGTTCAGATGCTGAGGCTGCGTGTCCGCTGCGGCTGGGGCGAAGGGATCGCTCACATCTGACCCGTTGCGCGCCCTTGGCGCCGCTATCGTTCAGATGGGAGCGTTTGTGATGCCCGCTCGGGCGAAGCTGAATTGGAAAAGGCCCCGCCGAAGCAGAGCCTTACCGTGGCCGCGCGAAGCGACCTTGGCTTTTGTCCCACCTTATCGCGTACGCGTCAACCCCTTGTGAGAACAAAAGCGGAAACCCGCTAGATTATGCGGCGCGGGCCTCCTGCCGCTGCTTCACCAGGGCGACAGCGTTCTGCCTGACCCACATCAGGCTCTCGCAGGCGACGATCACCCTCTCCCCCTGCCGCTGCGGCGTGGTCGCGGTCGTCACGCGCTTCACCACGTCCCGCCAGCGAGTGATCAGCGCCTCATCGGGCCGCAACAGTTCGAACAGCAGCCGCGCCTCCCATGGGCGAAGGCTGGCCTCGACCACTTCCAACGTGCGGCTGGCCTCGATCATGCGCTGGGTGACGTTCTGGCCTGGCGCCCCCTCGCATGATGCGCGGATGAAGTCGGGCCGGCGCTCCTGCGTGTTCTCGCCTGAGGCGTCGCGGATCAGCTCCTCCAGCCAGTTCACCGCAGATCGGGCCTCGGCGTGCGCGTCATCCTTCAGCAGCAGAGCGAAGCAGTCGAGGCGGCGGGCGGACAGCAGGCGCTTGGTGCGCGGCTCAAGGTTCAGGGCGACGCCCTCCTGCACCGACAGGCGCTCTACCTCCTGCCGGTTCTCCTCGCGTTCGCGACGGTGGCGGGCGGCGTCCTGCGGATCGGTCGGCTTCTTACGCTTGGCCATGTGCTGCCCCCTCGTTCAGGATGGAGTCGATGCCCTCAACCCACCCCAGAATGTCATAGTCGCTCCAGCCAATAGCGTCCCTCATTCCTGTGGTGGGGCACCTCACCGCCATCAGGACGGCGCGGGCGATCATTTCGGATCTGGTTCCGGTCGGCTCAAGGCCCCATTGCGCCTCGCCCTCGTTTACAGCCCTAGCCGCCCGCTCAAGCATCGTGGTCATCACACTCTCCCCTTGGCTACGCGGGCGATCCGCGCATCGTCGTCTGTGATCGCCGTGGCCAGCTTGCGAGCATGGCGATAGGCGTGTGTTGCGGCCTTGGCCTCCGACATGATCGGCTCGGCTTCGACCTGATCCCGGTAGGTCTTCAGGTGGCCGGCGATGATCAGGGCGCGGGTGTCGATCAGGTCCTCGCGGGTCATGCGTGCCTCGCCATCAATGCGCGGGCCTCGGCGCTGATGCCGGTTTCGTCCACGCGGGCCTGGGGGCTGGGGCGGATCTTGGCGCGGATGTCGCGGAAGGTGTCCTTTTCCGCCATCTTCAGGCGGAAGTCGGCCAGCATGGCTTTCACCGCCTCGGGCGAGGGGCGTTCCCGTTCTGGCTCTGGCTTTGCTGGCTCTTGTTGCGACGCAACCGGCCTAGACGCGGTTTGGGCTCGGTGATGCGCCCTGGCCCAGACGTTCTCATTCGGCACCGTCAGCGCCAGCTCGCGCAGCTTGCCCGGTTTGGCCATGAACTCGGCTTCGGGCGACCGCACCCAGGCCGCCATGCCAGCCTCGACCGCATACGGGGTCAGGCCGCGCAGGGCGTCATAGTAGTCGGCCCACCATGCTGCCCACTGGCCATCATTGCGCTGGGGCTGCGGGAACAGGGCGAACCGGGCGCCGATGATCTGGCGGATTTGGTCCTCGGTCGCCGGGGTCAAAGCCGCCTCCCTCAGCGCTGGCATGGCCTGTTCAGCCTCGGCCCGCAGGATGTCCGAGCGCCGGATCGTCTCAATCGACTGGTGATCCGAACGCTCTACGAGCAGCCACGATTTCAGAGGCGCGCTCAGATCCGGTCCAAGCTGCGGCGAGGTTGTCTTGCTGTGCGGTGTGGCGGTCAGGGCGTTCATTTCGGGGCCTCTGAGGGGTGACGGGGCGGATTGTGGGGGCTTCGTCTTCCCACCCGGCGGCGTTGAGCCAGGTGGCGGGGTGCGGGATGAACTGAGGATCGTCCCAGCCGGGCAGCGCCCGCTCGATCCCGGCGAGGATCACGGCCAGCGGGTCGTCCTCGGTGATCCGGCGCATGGCCCTGGCGAAGGCCTTGACCGCAGCATCCTTGGATTTCTTGCGGGGATAGGCCGACCAGAACACCGCAAATCCTGCGGCCAAATCCGGTCCCTTACGCGCGGGGGTAGTTATATCTCTGGGTGTGGGGGTGGGTTGTTGGGGGGTCTGGGGGGAAGAAGGGAGGGGGAGCGGGTTTGCGTCACATGCGTCACCGTGTGACGTTTCGTGACGGTCTGTGACGGTCTGTGACGCGTTCCGTTCGCGCCAGCGCCGGGTGCGCTCTGCTGCCTTGGTGGTCGGCACAACCGAGCCCATCGCCTCTTCGTGCAGACGGGCGGCCGTCATAGCAGCCTCCAGCGGAAGGCCGGCGTCCAGCAACTGTTGAAGGAAGGCGATGGCGCTCATGTCAGGCGCTCAGCCGCGCTTCCGACACCCGCGTGCGAGCCTCGAGGATCAGCACCTCAAGGTGCTTCGATGTGGCGTCGATGCGTGCTGAGAGCATCAAATCAACCGGCGGCTCCTTCATGTTCCTGAAGTGCGCCAGGGTCAGGCTTACCTCGGCGTCGATCAGGTCCTGGGTCGGAATCAGTTCCTCGATCTTGCGCACGCCGTGCAGAATGGTTGTGTGATCTCGTCCGCCGAGCATCCGGCCGATGGCCGGGAAGCTCATGTGCGGACACAACTCGCGGATCGCATACATGGCGATTTGGCGGGGTCGGACGACATCGCGGTTCCGGCGAACGGACAGGAGCTGGGCGAATGTCATGTTGTGGCGCTTGGCCACGAACTCGGCCACGGAGCGGGCTGAAATCCTCACGCCGCCGCCCTCGCCGCATCCCAATCAGACGGTGCGGGCTGGCGGGGTTTCACGTTCAGGTCGATGCGCTCGATCTTGTTGACGCGGCCGACGACCCACCCGGCCGTACCCAGGCCTTTGCGGCCAACGTAGGCAGCGGCGGAATGACCGGCGCAATAGGGCTTGCCCTCGGAGGCAACCGGGTTGCAGCAGGCGAGAAGGTTGGGCTTTTCAGACAAGGGCCAGCGGCACGAACCACTCGGCGCGTCCATATAGGGTCGCGCGTGGGGGCTATCGACGCCGCAACCCTCATTGACACGGGTCTCGACGCTCTTGCCGGCCTTGTAGGCGGTGTTGATCGCCTTCTCGGTCGCGGCCTTGTCGAGAATGTTGACCGGGCCAAACACCAGCCCGGGACGCTGCTGACGCGGTGGCTTCGGAGGCTTGACCGTGCTCTTGGCTTTTGGCCGTGACATGGCGTTGAGCGTGCTGGCGCGAACCTGATTGACGTAGCGGACTTCGGGATCGCGCTGGGGGGCGCCGATACGCTGAAGGCGGCCGATGATGCCGCTGCGGGTGCGGATGACGCCGATGGCGGCGAAAGACTTGACGATCTCGGCGGCGGATCGGCCCGCGGCCCATTCGGTCAGGATCAGGGTGTCGTGGGCTGGCACCCAAGGTGTGGGGGCGGGCATGGTCATTCCGGGCTCCTGGCTCTGAGTGGGACGCCCCAGCCCGTCAGCGTCGCGGCTACGTCATCGACGGAGCGGCAGACGGCGTAGGGAATGCCGAGGCGGTCACAGGTGGATTGAAATTCGGCCTGGTTGGCGTTGATGCGGCCGGTCGCGGTCTTCAGCTCGATGAAGGCGGCGCGCAGGTCAGGCAGGACAACGGCGAGGTCAGCGACCCCAGCCTTGACGCCCATGGCCTTGAGCTTGGCGGCTTCCTTCACGTTGCGGAATCCACCGTTGGCCGGGTGGTAGAAGACGAGGTTGGGCGCTGCGATCTTGAGGAAGCGCACGACCAGCTTTTGCAAGGCGTCCTCGGTCATGCGATCACCCGGCCGTCACGCACAGTCACGTCGGCGCCGGGCTGCACAGGCTGGTCGGATGCGGCCGTTAGGAGCGTGGTCCCGATCTTAAACGTGATCGTGTATCCACCGCCCGCGCGCTCGAAGCAGGACGCGACGTTGACTGTCTGGGTCACGGCCGCGCCCTCAGAACGGAATGTCGTCGTTCAGGTCGTAGCTTTCGCGCGGACCTGACGGCTTGTTGGCACCACCCGAGGAGGAGCCGGACGAATAGTCGTCGCCTTGGGTGCGTTCGCCTTCACCCTGCGGCTTGCCGCCGAGCATGGTCAGGACGCCGCCGAACTTCTGCAGGACGATCTCGGTCGAGTATTTCTCTACGCCCTGTTGGTCGGTGTATTTGCGGGTCTGCAGCGAGCCTTCGACGTAGATGGTCGAGCCTTTCTGCAGGTAGTTCTCGCAGGTCTTCACGATGTGCTCGTTGAACACGACGACCTGATGCCACTCGGTCTTTTCTTTGCGCTCGCCCGACGCCTTATCGCGCCAGCTTTCGGAGGTGGCGATGCGCAGGTTGGCGACGCGGTCGCCGCTGTTCAAAGTGCGGATCTCCGGGTCGCGGCCCAGGTTGCCGATGAGGATGACCTTGTTGACGCTGCCGGCCATGATCAGACCTCCCCGAGCGCGGAAAGGTAGAGGTCGAGGACGGCTTCGGCCTCTTGGCGCTTGGCCTTGTCGATGCGGCGCAGGCGGACGACCTGGCGGATGATCTTCACGTCATAGCCTTCGCCCTTGGCTTCGCTCAGGACTTCCTTGATGTCGGTAAGGACAGCGGCCTTGTCTTCCTCAAGTCGCTCAACGCGCTCGATGATGGAGCGCAGACGGCCTTGGGCTGCGGATGTCAGAACATCGGGTGATGCGTCGAATGTCGTATCGGTCATGGGGTTCTCTCGGATCAGGCGTGAAGGGGTTTCGGAGCGACCGCGGCGTAGGCCAGCTCGGCGGCCATCTGCTCGGCGCGGGCGCGTTGAAGCGCGGCGCGGGTGTGGCCGATGGTTTGGGTGATCGGTTCGGCCTCGGCGGCGAGCCGGGCAGCGTAGGCTGCGGCGAATGCGCGGTTGGCAGCATCCAGGCGCAGACGGGCGCGGGCTTTGCGGAAGCCGAACATCACGATCCCTCGCTCACGGCCTGGATCACGTCATCGGCGTTGGCCTTCACGCTCATGGCCTGCTCGGTGATCGTGCGGCGCTCCATCGGGGTCAGGGTGCCGTCGAGCAGGGCCTCCCGAACGGCGCGTTGCAGATCGGCCGCCGCCTCGGTCGTCTCGCTGGCCTCGGTGTTGGCGCAGTCGGGGGCCGCGTCGCCCTCCATCGTCAGCTTGATCAGGTCGATAAGCGCCTGTTTCTCGGCGTCGTTGGCGCACTCAAGGAAGCGGTGCAGCGGCAGGGTCGTGTCGGGGTGGTTCTCGCTCTCGTAGAGGCTCCACGCGCCCTTGTTCGACAGTCCGCAGGCCATGGCCGCCAGCTCAGACGAGCCGATACGTTTGCGGATGCGCTTGGTTAGCGACTTGATGACGGGCACGCTCATGCCGGGCTCCTGTTCATGCAACGTTCTGGGGTGATTGTTTCGGTGAGCTTTGCCGTTCGCAGGTGCACAACAGCGCCATGGACAGACAGCGAGACGCCGCGACGGGCGGCGAAGTGATCTACGTGGACTTCGTCGCCCGCACCGCGAGCCGTGATCCCCTGCCCGCTTCCCGCATCAGCTCGGCCGAGTGGGCTGCTGGCGCGGCGCGGTGCGAAGCCCTGGCGGATCAGTCCGAACCCAAGGTGGCGGAAAGCCTGCGCCGTGTAGCGAGGGCCTACCGCGCCAAAGCGGGGGGCGACCCTGCCGATCAGGGGTACAAACCGGCAGGGTCTGGCCGAGCCGGAGCGTCCACTCTCCGACCGGATCTGAATGTCTGAAGCCCCCCCGAACACGGGCCTAGTTCCGCTGTCGGCGCCGCACGACGCTGTCGGGGGCCTTGGGTTCGTAAACGGAGCGAAGCGCCCTTATCTGAGACGGGGTCTTCCCTATCAGGGGGCCAACCTTCAGCCCGTCGTGCTCGTGGAGCCAAAGCGCCAGAGGCACGCTGATCGAGCGCGCCCCGCTGGCGACGTGGTAGGCGAAGCTTTTGGAAAGCCCCGCGCCGATCATGGCTTGGACAGTGTTGTTGGACATGCCGGAAGCCTACGCTTTGTAGACCTAGAGCACAAGCCGGAATTCTACATTCTGGCCGAGGACGGCCCGAGCCTATCGCTCCACAATGTAGGGATGAACGGACAAGCCTATCCTAACCACCTGGCTGCGTGGCGGACCTTCCGGCACATGACCCAAGAGGAGCTGGCGGATATCGTCGGCTGTTCCGTCGCGAGCATCGGCCACTGGGAGACCGGCGCCCGTCGCCTTACGGACAAGTGGCTTCCCCAGCTGGCGGAAGCGCTGAACACGTCGGTCGGCTACATCATGCAGCACGACCCCGAAAACCTGCCAACCGACATTCTGGACATCTGGGCGGACATCCCGACTGAGAGTCGGGCGCAGGCCCTCAAGGTTTTGGAAAGCTTCAAGCGCACCGGCACGGGCGGATAAAACATTCACAGCCGAATGTCGGCTGAACCTTGGGGAGGGACGACATTGGCGGATTGGTTTCTGACCAACTGGCAGACGATCTACGGGATCGGAGCGCTGATCGCGTGGGCGCTTTTCGCCCTGATCTGCTTCTTCGGCGTGTGGTGGTTTGCCGCTGAGAGATACCAGTTCCCCGGCCTGGCGCTTGGTTGGTTGCCTGGCGCTATCGCCGCTCTTACCGCCGCTGTCGTCGCCGCCGCGCTCTGGCCCCTTGTGGTCGTGGGCGGGATCTGGATCGCCGCGGCGCGGTCTTACTGACGGCTAAATCCAGGCGAGGACCGGGCGTGATCGACTGACGGCACACCATCCAGGCTGAACACCGCCACGCCCGCCTTGCGCTGCGCGAGGATCGACGCTGCCCGCATCGCCCGCTCAGCGTTTAGATGCTGTCGCCGGTTCATCGGCACGATGCGCCCATCAATGCGGGCGAACGTCTGGGTGCAATAGATCGTCTTACGCTGCATTCTACAGGCTTCCTCAACGGGACAAGCTTAGCCGAACGACGATCTTTGGCGAGTCTACATTATCAAGCTGCGACCGGTTTTGACGTATACCGCCGAGACCATCCTCTACATTCTGTAGATTTTAGCTTGCGCTGTTGGTCTACGTTATGTAGGGTTCTCTCACACCAGAGAGAGCCCACGACATGGCCCGCACCACACAGACCGACAACGCCATTGTGAATATCCCGCTCGCCAAGCGCGGGAACATCGACGCCCAGATCACGAAGCACCTGAAGGCCGAACACGCTGCTTTCGAGACCAACGCCCGCCAACGCCGCGCTACGAAGCGGGAGGAAATGGCGAAGGTCAAAGAGCTGGTCGCCGCAGTCTCTGACGAGCGCATGGCCGAGATGGGCAAGCCCTATGGCCTGACCGTCAAACAGACGCGCAGCCAGTTCATCGCCGCCGCCTTCTCCAATCCGCAGCGCGTCATCACGTCGATGACCGCCGAGCTGGCGCGGGCCTGATCCGATGGCCAGCACCACACAGACACAAGCCGAAGCCCGCGTCGCTGTTGAAGTGGCCCGCTACGGTTCCGCCCGCGCCGCTTACCACGCGCTGACCGTCCCTTTCGGCCCGGTCCCGACCAATCCCGAGGAAGTCGCTTTTGACCGCGCCCTGTGGTCCGCCATGAATGGCGAGTGCTGGGAGCAAGCGGCATGACCGTCTCCTACTGGGCCGAGGCCGGAACCATCCGCTCCATCGCCGGAACCACCCTCACCCCTTCCAAGGCTGCGGCCATGCGGGACTTCTACCTCGCTGACATCGCCGCCGTAGAGCGCAAGCCGCTCGACCCGGAAGTCATCACCTTCATTCAGGAACGCGACCTGCGCTGCGCCAACGAACTGCGCGCCGCTCTCGCTGCCCTGCAAGCCCCGCAGGAGATTGCCGCATGAACCGTCGTCAACTCGCCAAGGCCGCGACCCGCGAAAAGCTGATCGTCGCCGCTCGCGCCGTCTGGGCCGAGCCTGGCTCCTACGAAGCCGCCACCATCCGCGTGATCGCCAAGGCGGCGGGCATGTCCACCGGGGCCATCTTCGCCAACTTCAAGGGCAAGGAAGACCTGTGGCGCGCTGTCATGGGCTACGAGCCTCCGGTCGATAGCGCTGAGGTCCGCAAACTTCTGCGCGCAATGGCGGGCCGAAAGGCTTGCGCAGAAGCCATCGCTGCGAGGGCTGCGTGACCGACCTCCGCGTTATCCCCGCCGAGCCCTGGGCCGAGGCTCGCGAGCGCTACCGCGAACTGGCCTGCGAGGACCGCCCCGGCGATCCGTGGTCCGTTCCGTTCATGCCCCGCCGTTCGGCTGGCTGGTGGATCGGCAACGTCACCAGCGCATCGGCCTGCACCCTGTTCGTGGCTTTCATGGCCGCTCTGCTCTGGAGCGCTTCGTGATGGCCGTCACTCAATCCACAGCCACGGAACGGGGGTCGAGCCTAACAAGCGCCCCGGATGGCTGGACCTTCCGCGCCCCGCGCCACGGCGACCTTGTGGCCTGCCCCTACTGCGTGAACCGCCTGACCCATTGCTGCGACTACTGCGGCGATGAGGGGGTGCTGTTCGCGATGGACACGGAGATTTCTCAATGACTGATGCCAAGACAGAGGCGCCGCTGACGGGGCTGGCCCTGCTGCGCTCGCCGTTCGCCGCGCACCACATTAGCAAGCTTCCCAAGCCGACGAAGCAGCAGACCGAAGCCGTCAAGGCCGACTACAAAAAGGGCATCCGCTGCAGGGAGTGCGGAAGCTGGCACCATCCCGACGTTGTGCACCTGGACTATGTCGGCCATGCCGCGCTGACGGATCGCCTGCTGGACACCGACCCCACGTGGTCGTGGGAGCCGGTAGCGTTCCGCGACGGCCTGCCGGCCTTCGACAGCAACGGCGGACTCTGGATCAAGCTGACGATCTGTGGCGTCACGCGCCTCGGCTACGGCCACGCCGCCGCCAAGCCTGGAGCCGACCCCGGCGCCCGCGAGAAGGAAGTCATCGGCGACGCCCTGCGCAACGCCGCCATGCGCTTCGGCGCCGCCTTGGACCTTTGGCACAAGGGCGATCTGCACGGCCCCGACGAAGAGGCCGGCAAACCTTCCAGCGAGGGCGGGGGGGCGAAAGAGCCGACGCTGAACGACCGGGCCGACCTCTTCCTCGGCGCCCTGAATAAGGTGACGAGCCGGGTCGATCTGGAAGCCGCATGGGCCAAGGGCTCCAAGGTCTGCGCCGCCCTGTCCACTGCCGATCCCGACAAGCTGGACACAATCACCCGTCGCTATGAGGCCCGGCGCGCCGAGTTCATCGCCGCCGACAAGCCTGCCGCTGACGACAGCTTCCCCGGCGACACCCCCTTTGATCAGCAGGAGGCCGCGTAGTCATGGCTGATGGTCACGTCCAACTCCGCAATGAGCCGTCGCCCTTTGATGCGGTGCGGATCAACATCGAAGACCTGTTCACCCAGGCCAAGGGCTTCTTGGATGGCGAGCCGGTCACGTCTCAGGCCGTCGCTGACGAGATCGGCGCATTGCTGGCCGAAATCCGTCAGGCCGAGAAGGCCGCAGGCGAAGCTCGCAAGCTGGAGAACAAGCCGTTTGATGACGGCAAGGCCGAGGTGCAGGAACGCTATCTGCCCCTGATCGGCAACACGACGCGGGTCAAGGGCAAGACGGTCCTCGCCGCCGAGGCGTGCAAGGCCGCGCTGGCGCCCTTCCTCAAGGCTCAGGACGACGCCAAGCGCGAGGCCGAGAAGGTGGCTCGCGCTCAGGCAGAAGCCGCTCAGGCGGCCGCCGCCGAGGCCGCCCGCGCCGCCGCGACCGACAATCTGGAAGCCAAGGAGGCCGCCGAGGCTCTGGTCACGGAAGCTCGCAAGGCGACGACCGAGGCCAACCGCGCCGCTGCCGACCGCGCCCATGTGACCGGCGGCGCCCGCGCCACCACGCTCCGCTCCGTCTGGCGCGCCGAGCGGGTCAGCAGCCAAGTCGCAGCCGTCCACTATTGGAAGACGAACCCCGAAGCCTTCGACGCGGTCCTGCAAAAGCTGGCTGACGACGACGTGCGGGCCGGCAAGCGCTCCATCCCCGGTTTCAATGTCGTGGAAGATCGGGTGGTGGTCTGATGTCGCGCAACCTGCTCCGCTTGACGCCCGGCGCTCGCCGCGACGCCCATCTGTGGGTGGACAAGGCCCTGTCCCTCTGGACGCCCGGAAAGCCCTTCCTTCTTGAAATCCGGGAGCCGAAGCGCACCGACGAACAGAACGCCGCGCTCTGGTCGCTGCTTGGCCAGATCACGAAACAGCGCCCGCTCCACAACGGCCGCAAGATGAGCGCCGACCTCTGGAAGTCCGTCTTCATGGACGCGCTGGGCCACGAGGTGGACTACTGCGCCAGCCTGGACGGTGAGCGCATCTTCCCGCTCGGCCATCGGTCGTCGCACCTGAGCAAGGCGCAGTTCTCGGACCTGCTGGAACTGATCCTGCATTGGACGGCAGAGCAGGGCCTGACGATCAAGCACTTCGACGCCGAGCCCGAACGGGTGGCCGCATGAAGCCCGACCTCTCCATCATTCCCGAGCCCGACCGCTCGACCGAAGAGCGCGCCGTCTCTCAAGCCATGAAAGACCGCGTGCGGGAAGAGCAGGGCGGTATCTGCGCCCGTTCGTGGTGCGAGGCTCAAGCCCTGGACGTGGATCACATCATCCCGCTCTGGAACTACGGCACGAACGTCCGAGCCAACCTCGTCGCGCTTTGCACCACCTGCCACGCCCAGAAGACCAAGGCCGAAGCCGCCATGCGCGCCAAGGCCAAGGCTCAGGCCGGCGAAACGGGCCAGCACGCCCGGCGCCAGAAGCGTGGCGGATCATCCATCCAGAGCGCGAACCGCTGGCCTCCGAAGGGTTCGGTCAAACTCCCGTCCAAAAAGTCGCAGCGCCTCAACGAGTCCACCCCTAACAAGCAGCGAGAAGCGTGATGGGGGTCTCTATCCTCATTGGCGACGTTCGGGATCGTCTGCGCGATATGCCCGCGGACTCCATCGACTGCGTCGTCACCTCGCCGCCATACTGGGGTCTGCGTGACTATGGCGTCGAGGGACAGATCGGCCTGGAGCCGACCCTTGGCGAGCATCTGGCCGTGATGGTCGAGGTGTTCGAAGAGGTTCGCCGCGTCCTCAAGCCGACCGGCACGCTCTGGCTGAACTACGGCGACTGCTATGCCACGTCTCCGAACGGTCGCAGCGCGGCCGACACGAAGGCGGCGGGCACCGATGACAGGACGTTCCGCGACAAGCCGTTCTCGACCATCCAGGGCGCGCTGAAAGCGAAAGACCTGTGCATGGTCCCCAACCGGCTCGCCATTGCCCTGCAGGAAGCGGGCTGGTGGGTTCGGTCAGAGATCATCTGGGCCAAGCCGAACCCGATGCCGGAGAGCATCAACGACCGGCCGGCGACGTCGCATGAGAAAATCTTCCTGCTGACCAAGTCGGCGCGATATTTCTACGACGCCCCGGCCGTCCGTCAGGCTTTGGCCGAAACGTCCGTCAGCCGCCTCGCGCAGGATGTGGACGCGCAAGAAGGTAGCCACCGGGCCAACGGCGGCGCGAAGTCGAACGGCACCATGAAGGCCGTGGGCGGAAAGCGCCGGGCGTCTGAGTTCGCCAGCCCCCGTCATGCTGGCCACATCACCCACACCGGCATCGAGGCGACGCCGAGAGGTGAGGGGCGGAACCTTCGCAACTATGAGCCCGCCCCGGTTCAAGTCTGGCCCATCGCGACCCAGCCTTTCCGTGATGCGCACTTTGCGACGTTCCCGCCCGACCTAGCCGAGCGATGCCTGCTGACGGCGCCTAAGCGGTGCTGCGACGCATGCGGAGCCCCCTGGGATCGGCAGACCGAGACGGTTCTTGTTCCAACCGCGAAAGCGGCAAAGCGTGGGGTTGTCGATGGCCGCGACGCCGGAGCCGACCGAAAGGACGCGGGCTCCAATCGTCAGAAGGACGGCCACGTTCCCGGCTGGAGCAATCAGGTCACCACGACCGGTTTCGCGCCATCCTGCAAATGCGGCGCTGGCCACGCGCCGGCCAAGGTCCTCGACCCCTTCGGCGGTGCCGGGACCACGGCCCTGGTCGCTGACCGCATGGGCCTCGACTGCACCATCATCGAACTGAACCCCGAATATGCCGAGATCGCACGGAGCCGCATCGCTCGCGATCAGGGCATGTTCGCCAACCTTGAGGTGGCAGCATGACCTCCGTTCCTCACTCCGGCGCAAAGAGCGTGACCCCCGGCGGTTCTGTTGCTGGTGGGCATACGAAGGGAACTTGGCACATCGACGGCGATACCGTCGTGTCGTTCGATGGCGCCATTGTGGTCTGGGAACTGAACAGCAACGACGCTGATGCCGCCTTGATCACTGCCGCGCCTGATCTGCTGGATGCGCTTCGGGACTTGCTCGGCAACGCTGAGATCGCCCGGTTCCACATTCAAGGAACCGAAGAGGGGATGCTGATCGGAAGCGCCCTCTTCGACACGATTAATCAGGCCCGTGAAGCCATCGCCAAGGCTACGGCAGGCGAGACCCGCAACGCCGAACCCATCCACCGCCGGGACGGAGACGCTGAAAGCGGCGGAGTGAACCATAACGCCCCGGAGGGCCAAGCATGACCGTCACCCCATCCCCCCAGAGCGTCGTCGTGCCGGTTGATGACCTGGCGCAGGAAATCCGCCGCGTTGACGGAAATCACAGCCTCGGAGCCGGTGCACTTGCCGAAGCGCTGCTGCCGTTCCTGTCTGAACGTCTCGCAGCCGCCCCCGCCCCGTCATCGCTGGCGGGTGGGGAGGTGGAGACGCTCCGAACCCTTCTCGACAATCTGGTGATCGCGCAGAGCCTGTCGAAAGAAATCCGCACCCACGCTACGGATGAAGCGCGCGCCTATCTCTACGACACGCGTCTCGCCGCCCTATCCCCGGAAGCCCCAGCGCGGGAGGGGGTGGGGGAACTTGACGAACTGCCGGGGGATTTCCTCGCGCGCGTCGGCATGGATGGTGCGCTGTGGGCCGAAGAGTTTCGCTCCACCGCTATCCGTATCGGCTATCCAGACATGGACGAAGGGTGGCTGATCGGATGGTTCTGCAATGCCGTAATGGCTGGCTATGACCACGCTCGGCGTCGGTATGATCCGATCCTGAAAAGCCAGCTTGCCGAGATTACAGGCGAAGGGGCGTGCAGCCTGTCGGACGCCATTGATCAGTTCATTGGCGACGCCATCGCAAACGGATCGGTTGAGACCGATAGGGACGGCGTCATCGAGTGGTGCAAGCCCGCTCTGGAACAGACGCTGGTCTCATCCCTCGCTGGATGCGGTTACGGCCTAGCCGCCCTCACCCCCCGCCATGAAGCCCCAGCCGAGGGGGCGGGGGAGGATAACTGGTCCGAACTGGATAGGCTGGCCGATGCCGCGACGCAGGGGCCGTGGAAAGCCTGCGGGACCATCTACGAACACATGAACTGCGAGGTTCGCGGTGGCGCGAAGGGTGAAGGTCAGGCCATCGCGCAAGTCTGGGACGGCCCCAACGCCTTTAAGGACGGGCAGTTCATCGCAGCCGCCAACCCGGCAACGATCAAACGACTGATTGCAGCCCTCCGCGCCCGTTCGTCTGCGCCGGAAGCCCGCGAGGAAGCGCTAGGAAACCTGCTGGCAGTCATTCACGGCGACGGCGGACACAGGGCACTAGAAGTCGGAACCAAACAGGCTGCGCTTGAGGCTGAAAAGATCGTGGCGAGACTGTTGTCGTCTGCGCCGGAAGCCCGCGAGGGGGAGCAATGCTGCGGCGCTCGCTATGCCCTTTGGATGCTGCATCTTCGAGGCCCAGACGACATTTATCCCGCTCAGAACTATGAGACCGCGGTCGAGTGGGCAGATCGCGCGAACAGCATTGTAGCCGAGGTCCGCGCGGTTCCGGCTATCTGGACCGGAGACGCACTTTCGCACGCTGAGGGCCTGACCGACGCCATCCAGCAGTGGGAAGTCCAAGCAGATGGTGGCCAATCCTCCACCCCTGACGCCCTGAATGGGGATGCGAAGCCATGAGCAAGTTTTACACAGCGAGCCGCGCCAGCCTGCCCGAGCGACCCGCCATGTGGCGCAAGTTGCGGGATGGCGGCGTGAAGATCACCGCGACCTGGATTGATGAGGCCGGTGAGGGCGAAACCGCCTGCATGACCGACCTGTGGCGCAGGATCGACTACGAGGTGAGGTCTGCGGACTTCCTTATCCTCTACGCCGAGCCCGATGATTTCCCGCTGAAAGGCGCGCTGATCGAAGTCGGCATGGCCATAGGGAACGGAAAGCGGGTTTTGGTCGTCGTCCCTGGAGTGGAGCTTGAGCCGCGTTCGCTGCGCCCTCTCGGGTCGTGGGCGATGCACCCCCTCGTCACCTTCCACCATACCATCAGGCACGCGCTGGATCACGCCTACGCAGTCACGAAGGTCGTCGCATGACCGCCCCCACCACCCGAGAGACAGCCGACCATGCGGAACTAGCGCGGATTGAGGCTCTGTTGCGAGAACACATCAAGGTCGATGCGTCGGGCCTGTCCCCTGCGGTTGTGAGGCATTTCGTCTTCGGTTTCGACACCGCCGCCTCCGCCCTCCTGTCCGAGATAGCGGCGCTGCGTGGTGAGGTGGATCGCCTGCGAACAGCCGTGTCGAAGTCCAACGAGGAGATTTGCCAGTCTCTCGGCAAGGCGCTTGGCTACCCGTGGTTCAAAGACGATCAGGCCAACTTCCCCGGATCGACCGAAACTGACGGAGTGTGCGTCGGGGATCACGTGGCCGAGAGCATTGCTGATGAAGCCGCGCGTCGCCTCACCCAAGCCGAGCGCCAGCGCGACGAGTTGCGGAAGGCGTTGGAGCCGTTCGCGAGGGCCGCAGAGAAGCTCGACGGCCTATGGTCTGAGGACGATTGGCGGTGGAACGACTCAGTCCGCTCGGGTGTCACCGTCCGTGACATTCGCCTCGCCCGCCAAGCCCTCGCCAACCAGGGAGCCGACCAATGACCAGAACGACCATGCTGCTGGCCTCCTATGCGGCAGCGATATTGTCGGCCCATCCCGTGACGCGTCAGGAGGCCGAGGCGCTTGCTGAGATGCAACTCGCCAAACAGCCACCAGAGACGGATTGGACTCCGCCTACGGAGAACCGCCAGCAACGCCGCGCACGTCAGCGCCGGGAAGCGAAGGGCCATCGCCAATGACCGACCATAGCGCGCTCATCGAACGGCTGGAGGGGGCCGCAAACGGCGTCGTCAGCATGAAGACCGACCGTGGAGATTACGGCCTGCTGAATGAAGCCGCCGCTGCCCTCAGCGATCTGACGGAGTGGCGGAATATTGCTACGGCTCCGAAGGATGGGACGGTCATAATCGCTATGGGGCGCTACGTCGAAGCGACCGCAGGGTTCCCGACTATGGCTCACTTCATGGCGGGCTCATGGCGGCAAATCGGAAAAGGCGTGATGCCGTCAATGGTTTGCTGGGCATGGAAGCCGCGCGATGTTCTTGGGGCTTGGCCGTCGGAACCCCTCCCATCCGCCCCTAACCAAGCAAAGGAGGTTGGAGAGTGATGGCCGATATGCAGGAACTGATTGCTCGACTGGAAGCCGCTGAGGTGGGGAGCCGAGAGTTGGATGCGGTTGTCTGGGCGGCGACCAACGGATACGAACTTGTGAGGTTCGACGGGGCTGGCTGGCTCTACAAGATGCACGCCGAAGACATTCAGCGCCATGAACGTACGGGCTTTATTCCGGGCTTTAGCCAATCCATCGACGCCGCCCTTGCGCTAGCTGATCGGATCATCCCTGGGTGGTGGATCGAACTGCGGCGGTATTCTGATGGGTGGTATGTGAAGGTGGCGCCGCATTCGTCAAAGGAAGCCGACGCTCTGCAAGGTTTTCAGAAGCCAGCTGCCATCGCCCTCTGCATCGCCATTCTCAAAGCCAAGGCACAGGGAGATGAACGATGACTGATCGCGAACGCTTGCAACTCTCTATCCGCGCCTTCGATCAACTCGACGCGGCGACGTGCGGAGCGGCGGGGCCGGAATCAATAGCTCGCCAGTTCGGCACCACGCACGCTCTAGCCATCCAGTCCGCGCGACAGACAATCGCCCGACTCAGGCCCACCACGCCCCCTGATGGAGAGGGACGATGAGCGCTGCATTCACAATCGGATTTCTTCTCGCCGTGTACACCGCTGGCATGATGGCCTGCCTGTTGCGGGGCTTGTATCTGCACAACCGATACTTCGGGCGTGACGAGCAAAAAACCGAACGAGGCGTGGTGATCAGCCTGTTCTGTTTTGCCTGGCCAGTTCTTCCTCTGGTCTTGCTTGTGATCGACAGGGCCGCCGACGACCGCAGAGGTGACGAATGAGCGCCGCGAACGACAGCACGCCGACCCGCCGCGTCCGTCTGGAGGGCGCCGCCGACATCGCCAGCTATCTCGGCCGGCCCGAGCGTTGGGTCTATCACGCCCGAGAGAAGGGCTGGTCCTGCCCGATCAGGAAGCGCGACGGCATCGGCCTCTATGCTTTCCCCGACGAGCTGGACGCATGGCTTGAGGCTGACGAGACCCTGGCTCCGAACGTGCGGGTCGCGTGACGGATGACATCGGCGGCTTGACGTGCCTGTATGCGGCACGCTCAGGGGCTTCGCATGGCTAACGTCCGCAAGATCAAGAACCGGCCGCGCCAGGACGGCAGCGTCAAGGTCAGCTGGCGCGCGACGTGGGCTGGCCCTGACGGCGTCAGGCAGTCCAAGAACTTCGACCTGAAGGGCGAGGCCAAGGCCTGGCTCGACAGCGTGTCGGCAGGGCTGGTCGGCGGGTCGTCCACCATGACAGTGACGCAGCTGGCCGAAGCCCATATCGCCAACTTCCACGGCCTTGTCAGGGCGGGCGCCCGGCGTACCGGCACGGCGGACGGCTATCAGTCGATCCTCGACACCCATATCCGCGACCACAAGATCGGACGCACCCGGCTCTCCAACCTGCGGTCTCCCGACATTCAAGGCTTCCTCGACGAGGTCGTGCAGAGCGGCGGCTCCATCAACCTCGCGCGCCAGATCAGGCGCTCTCTGGTGACGTGGTGCCGGTTCGGCGCGCGGCGCGGGTGGCTGCTGGCGAACCCGGCTCAGGCCTGCGCCGTGGAGGGCGATGGAGAGAAGGCTGATAGCGAACCCTTCTCCCTCCCGTCCAAGGATCAGCTCGCCGCACTGGTTAAGGCCGCTACCGAGAGCACCAACCCTGAACGCGACAGTGCCGTGGTGCGCATCCTCATGTTTGGCGGGCTGCGTATATCGGAAGCTCTCGGCATGGCGGACGACGCCGCAGCGGTTCGGACGACGGGTGGCAAGCTGCGCGTGAAGGAGCGGCTCGACCGCACGCATCGGACGCTGGACCCTCCGAAGACGAAGAAGGGGCAACGCGACGTGCCGATCGGGCAGACGACAGCCCTGGCCGTTCGCGCCTGGCGCCTGAAACGCGGGCCGGTCGGCCACTTCCAGCACGTAGACGGCCGCCGGGAGCGCCGACTGATGCCGGGCCGGCTGTTCCCGAACCCGAAGACCGGCGAGGGCGTCTGGGGCTATGAAGACTTCATCCGCGACTGCTGGATGCCGCTGATGCGCGCCGCCGGGCTGGTGATGATGCTACCCGACAGCAAGGGCAAGAACCGCCCGGTCGCGGAGTTCAAGCCCCACGTCCTGCGCCACGTCGCCGTCAGCCTGTGGCTCGCGCAGACGCCGCAGCCCAAGCCGAAGAAGGTTCAGGAGCTCGTCGGACACGCCACGTTGAAGATGACGATGGACACCTACGGCCACCTCTGGCGCGACGAGGAAGAGGACGACGCCATCGCCCAAGCCAGCGAACGGCTCATCAACTGAGAGCGCCGCGCCAGCGCCGCAAATCCAGCAAGCCGTTGTTTTCCCTCACGGCGTCTCAGACTTAAAATCTGCCGACTTCGGTCTTGCGGGTTCGACCCCCGCCGCTCGCACCATCAATCTGTGCCGTTGTCTTGGCGCCGTTACGCTGGGGGGGTAGTCACCCAACATCCTTTAGCGTTCCGGTGTTCAAGATGATCTTCAGCCGCGTACTGGCCCCGACCCTGGCGCTCGCCCTTTTGGCGGGCGCAGCCCTTCCGGCGATGGCGCAGCAGGCGGCTCTGCCGGTCGCGGCGACCGCCGCCGCTGAGCGCGCGGCGCCGGCTCTGGTGGTGACGATCGTGGTCGATCAGTTGAGCGCCAACCTGTTCAATCAGTACCGCAGCCAGTTCACCGGCGGGCTGAAGACCCTGGCCGATCAGGGTCTGGTGTCGATCAACGGCTATCAGACGCACGGTGTCACCGTGACCTGCGCCGGCCACTCGACCGTTTTGACCGGGGTCCACCCGACGCACAGCGGCATCCCCGCCAACGACTGGATCGACACCACGACGGGCGAGGAGACCTATTGCCTGGCCGCACCGCAGAACACGCTGGCGCACGGCAAGAACACCGACAACGGCCCGGTCGGCCCGGATCAGCTGAAGGCCTCGACCCTGGGGGACTGGCTGAAGACGGTTAGCCCCAACAGCCGCGTCTTCGGCATTTCCGGCAAGGATCGCGGGGCCATCAACCTGGCCGGGCACAAGGGCGACGGCGCCTTCTGGCTGACCAATGATTTCGGCTTCACCACCTATGTCGAGCCGGGCCAGTCGGCCGAGACGAAGCTGGCGCCCGTCGCGGCCATCAACGCGCGGGTGATCGACCGCTTCTCGCGTCAGGCGCCGGTGTGGAACTACACCAACGACGCCTGCCGCCGTCTGGAAGGCCAGTGGGTCATCGGCGGCCAGACCTTCAACTCGACCCTGCCGCCGGCGGATGATGCGCTCGACGGCTCGCCGATGCTGGATGAGCTGACGCTGGAGGGCGCCGCCGTGCTGCTGGACGAGCAGCAACTGGGGCGTCGCGGCGTCACCGACATGCTGGGCGTCAGCCTGTCGGCCACCGACCGGATCGGCCACGGATACGGCACGCAAGGGCCGGAGATGTGCGAGCAGATGCTGCGCCTCGACGCGGCGCTGGGCGTCTTCCTCGACAAGCTGGCGACCGTGCCGGGCGGGGTGGTCGTGGTGCTGACCGCCGACCATGGCGGTTCGGATTTCCCCGAGCGGTCCTCGGTCGAGGGATATCCGGCGGCGGGCCGCGTGGACCGCGCCCTGATGCCGCGCGTCAATGATGCGCTGAAGGCCCGGTTCAAGCTGGACGCCAATCCGCTGGTTTCCTCGGCGGGCGGGCTGATCGTCGTCGACAGGGACAAGAAGTCGCTGGCCGAGCCGCTGCGCAGCCAGGTCCTGGCCGCCGCGGTTGAGCTGCTGAACGCCGAGCCCCAGGTCGCCCTGGCCGTGTCGCGCGACGAGCTGCTGGCCGAGCCTCTGCCCGCTTCGGACAATCCCGAGGAGCTGAGCGTGCGCCAGCGTCTGCGCCTGTCGGCGGTGGCCGGGCGCTCGCCGGACATCATGCGGTCCTATCAGCCGGGCCTGACCGGATCGGGCCGGGTCGGCGGCGCCATTTCCAGCCACGGTTCGCCCTGGGACTATGACCGCCGCGTGCCGATCATCTTCTGGTGGCCGGGCGCCAATGGTCAGGAGCGCTTCCTGCCGATGCGCACCATCGACATCGCCCCCACCCTGGCCCACCTGATCGGGGTCAAGCCGACGGACACGGTCGATGGCCGCTGCATGGACATGCCGCAGTTCGCGACGGGGCGCTGCGAGGCCAAATAGGTCCGGCGGCCGTAACATCGTGTTTCGGCGCTCATAAACTCGTGTTTCCGGCCGGGGGCGTGGTCTTACGTCCCCGGCGTTTCGTTGGCACAAGGGATCAAGGCCTCTGAGGGGAGGCCATGGCCGTTAGAGCCGCCTGAGGAAACACCATGAACAGAGCCCGCCGCGCGCGCATCGTTGCGACCCTTGGACCCGCGAGCCGTTCACCGGCGACCGTCAAGGCGCTGGCTCAGGCTGGTGTGGATGTCTTCCGCCTGAACTTCAGCCACGGCTCGCACGAAGACCACGCCGCCAACTTCAAGGCTGTGCGCGGGGCCGAGATGGCGTTGAAGCGCCCGCTGGGCATCCTGGCCGACCTGCAGGGGCCCAAGCTGCGGCTGGGCCGGTTCGCCGATGTCGAGATCGCCATCAAGCCTGGCCACAAGATGCGCTTCGACCTGAACCCCGAGCCGGGCGACGAGACGCGGGTGCAGATGCCGCACCCGGAGATCTTCAAGGCCCTGCGCACCGGCATGCTGCTGCTGATCGACGACGGGCGCATCCGCCTGCGGGTCGGGGAACGCTCAGATGAGTGGGCCGACGTCACGGTCGAGAGCGGCTCCAAGCTGTCGGACCGCAAGGGCGTGGCCGTGCCCGAGGCCGTCATTCCGGTGTCGGCCCTGACGCCCAAGGACCGCGAGGATCTGGCCTTCGCGCTGCGCCTCGGCGTCGACTGGGTGGCCCTCAGCTTCGTGCAGCAGGCCGAGGACATGGCCGAGCTGAAGCGGATCGTGAACGGGCGCGCGGCCTGCATGGCCAAGATCGAGAAGCCCCAGGCGCTGAACGATCTGGAGAGCATCCTCGACTACTGCGACGGCGTGATGGTCGCGCGCGGCGATCTGGGCGTGGAGATGGAGCCGGAAGAGGTGCCGGTGGCCCAGAAGAAGATCCTGCGCGCCGCCCGCCAGCGCGGCGTCCCCGCCATCGTCGCGACCCAGATGCTGGAGTCCATGACCAGTTCGCCGGCCCCGACGCGGGCCGAGGCGTCCGACGTGGCCAACGCCGTCTATGAGGGGGCCGACGCCCTGATGCTGTCGGCGGAGACGGCGTCGGGCGACTATCCGATGGAGGCGGTGCAGATCATGAACCGCATCATGGAGCGGGTGGAACGCGACCCCCTGTGGCCCGGCCTGATGGACGCCGAGCACGCGGGCATGGACATCCACGACGTGGACGCCCTGGTGGCGGCGGCGAGGAAGGCCGCCGAAGCCGCCTCGACCGCCTGTATGGTGGTGTTCACGACCCTGGGCGGCACGGCGCGGCGGATGTCGCGCGAGCGGCCCTTGCAGCCGGTGCTGGCCCTGACGCCCAAGCCCGAGACGGCGCGTCGTCTGGCCCTGGTCTGGGGACTGGAGCCGCGTCTGGGCGAGCAGCCGACCTCGCTGGAAGGCCTGACCGAGGATGCGGTCGAAAGCGCCATGATCTATGGCCTGGCCGAGGCCGGTCAGCGCATCCTGATCCTGGCCGGAACGCCTTTCGGCGCGCCGGGGGCCGCGAATCTGTTGCGTCTGGCCCATGCTCCGGCCCATGTTCCGGGAAAGGTGAAGCGCGGCTAGGACTGAGGTATTAATCCTCCCCTGTGCAGCGTCAGCGAAACGGGGGAGGGGGACCGCGCAGCGGTGGAGGGGGCGACCCCAAAACGCAGAGCCCGGCTTCCGCCCCCTCCACCATCCTTCGGATGGTCCCCCTCCCCCGCAAAGGGACGGGGGAGGATCGGAGAACGAATGATCAAATACATCGGCTCAAAGCGTGCGCTTCTGGGCCATGTCACGGGTGCGGTGCGCGCCGCCCTGCCGGACGGCGGCGCGGTCTGCGACCTGTTTTCCGGCTCGGCCCGCGTCGGCCACGCCCTGAAGGGGCAGGGGTTCCGCGTCTGGTCCAACGACCACAACGCCTATGCTCACACGCTCGCCACGGCCTATGTCCAGGCGGACCGTGAGCGCTGGGAGACGCAGGCCCAGGTGATCCTGACCGAGCTGCGGGCGGTCACGCCCGAGGCGGGCTGGTTCACCAAGGCCTTCTGCGAGGACGCCCGCTTCTTCCATCCCGACAACGGCGCCCGCATCGACGCCATGCGCGCGCGGATCGAGGCCATGGGGCTGGAGCCGGAACTGAAGGCCGTGGTTCTGGTCGCCCTGATGGAGGCGGCGGACCGGGTGGATTCCACGGCCGGCTTGCAGATGGCCTATATGAAGCAGTGGGCGCCGCGCGCGTTGAAGCCGCTGGAGCTGCGGCTGCCGGACCTGCGGCCGGGCGTGGCGGAGGGGGCTTGCCGGGCGACGCAGGGCGACGCGGTGGAGATCGCCGATCAGGTCGAGGCTGACCTCGTCTATCTGGACCCGCCCTATAACCAGCACTCCTATCTGGCCAACTACCACTGCTGGGAAAGCCTGGTCCTGTGGGACAAGCCGGAGACCTACGGGATCGCCAACAAGCGGATCGACGTGCGGACCCGCAAGAGCCCGTTCAACAGCCGCCCCGGCATCGGCCCGGCCCTGCAATCCGTGGTCGAGCGACTGCAGACGCCGAACCTGATCGTCAGCTTCAACGACGAGGGCTATCTGAGCCGCGATGACCTGACCGCCATGCTGTCGGCGCGCGGCCATGTGCAGGTGGTCGAGATCGCGCGGCCCCGCTATGTCGGCGCCCGCATCGGCATCCATAACCGCAAGGGCGAGAAGGTCGGGGCCGTCGGGCGGCTGCGCAACGTCGAGCATCTGTTCGTCGTGACGCAAAAGCCACTGGTTCTGCCGGTCGCCGCCTGACGCGGAACCAAGGCGCGGCGACGTGGTTACCGGCAGCATGAGCATGCCGTCCCATCGCCGATCTTCCCAGGATGCGCCTCCTCGCCACCGGGCTTCCACCGGTCTGCCCAACTGGGCGATCATGCTGGCGGTGGCGGCGGTCGTGCTGGTGATCGCCCTGCTGGTTGGCGGGGCTCTGGGCGTTTAGGCGTTTTCCCCCTTCGTCATCCCGGAAGCGGCGCAGCCGCCATCCGGGACCGCAAGAAGCGCTGACCCTAGAGTGTGCAGCGGTCCCGGCTCTCCGCTTCGCTGCGGCCGGGATGACGGTCGCTTTTTAAGCCGCTTCCAGCAGAGCCTTGATCGGCGCCCAGCTGCGGCGATGCGCGGGGCAGGGACCGAGGGTCTTCAGGGCCTGCTGGTGGATGGGGGCGTTATAGCCCTTGTGGCTGGCGAAGCCGTAGCCTGGATAGGTCGTATCCATCTCGATCATCAGCCGATCACGCGCCGTCTTGGCCAGGATGGAGGCCGCCGCGATCGACAGGGAGCGGCTGTCGCCCTTGACCACGGGCGTCACCGCGCAGGGCAGCTTGAAGCGATAGTTGCCGTCCACCAGGGCGTGAACCGGCGCATGGGCCAGGGCCTCGACCGCGCGGCGCATGGCCAGGCCTGTGGCGTGCAGGATGTTCAGCTCGTCGATCTCCTCGACCGAGGCGAAGCCGACGCCCCAGGCCAGGGCGCGGGCCTTGATCTCGGGTTCCAGCGCGGCCCGGCGCTTTTCGGTCAGGGCCTTGGAATCATCGATACCGGGCGGCAGGTCGTCGGGGTTCAGGATCACCGCCGCGGCCGACACCGGCCCGGCCCAGGGCCCGCGCCCCGCCTCGTCCACGCCGCAGACGTGACCGTTCCAGGTCGCGCGGGCCTCAAGCTCCAGCATCAGGGTGGGGAAGGGACGGTCGATCTTGGCGGAGGCTTTGGACGGCTTCATCACGCGTCAGTGCCACGAACCTCTGCGTGGCGGAAGCACGTCGTCTGGTGGTCGTTGACCATGCCGACGGCCTGCATGAAGGCGTAGGTGATGACCGGGCCGCAGAATTTGAAGCCGCGCGCCTTCAGAGCCTTGGCCATGGCGACGCTTTCGGCGGTCTGGGTCGGGGCCTCGCGGAAATGGCTCCATTGGTTCACCAGCGGCTGTCCGTCGACGAAGGACCAGAGCCAGGCGGAGAAGTCCTCGCCCTTGTCCCTCATCTCCAGCCATATCCGGGCGCCGTTGATGGCGGCCTCGATCTTGGCGCGTGAGCGGATGATGCGCGGGTCGGCCAGCAGGCGGGCGCGGTCGGCGTCGTCGTAGCGGGCGATGATCTCGGGATCGAAGCCGTGGAAGGCCTCGCGCATCCCCTCGCGCTTTCTCAAGATGGTGATCCAGGCCAGTCCGGCCTGAAAGCCGTCCAGCACCAGCTTCTCCCACAGGGCGCGGGGATCGTACTCGGGCACGCCCCATTCGGTGTCGTGATAGGCGATGTAGAGCGGGTCGGTCGTCCCGCACCAGCCGCAGCGGCCCTCGGCCTTTTCGGATTCGGTCATGGGAGGATGTTGCTGGAATGTTCTGGTGGCGCAAGGGCGAAAGCAACAACCCCCGTCATCCCGGAAGCGGCGTAGCCGCTATCCGGGACCGCAAGAAACGCGGACGGTCAGCGTCTTGGGCGGTCCCGGCTCTGCGCCTCGCTCCGCGAGGCTCCGGCCGGGATGACGGAAGGAGGGGTGACGCGAAAAGGCCCGGCGTTTCCGCCGGACTTGTCGCTTGGTCGAAGGCGAAACCTACAGCCGCTCGACCGTGAAGCCGCGCGCCTTCAGCATGTCGATGAGACTGTCCTGATCGGCCAGGTGAGCGGCGCCGACGGCGACGAAGGCGCTGCCGGAGCCCTTCATCATCGTCTCGATCTGGTCGGTCCAGTCGGCGTTGCGGACGATCAGGGCGGCGCGGTGGACGTCTTCGTGGATGTCGCGGGTGTCGAGGCGGTTGAGGCGTCCGACCTCGGCGGCGTCGCCCTTGAGCCAGGCGGCGACGGTCTGATCCAGCTTGGGCACGATCTGGCCGCCGTGGCGGACATAGTTGTTCAGATAGGCGATCTGGGCCTCTTCGCTCATGCCGGCGATCAGGCGTAGCTGGATGTCGGCGGTCTCGAAGCCGTGGATGGTCTTGCCCTCGGCGCGGGCCCGCTCCATCAGGGTCTTGTCCACCCCGGCGTCGGGGCGATAGCCGGCCTGAAGCGGCGCGGTGCCGGCGACCACGAAGGCGGCCAGCCAGGGGCGATAGGCGTCCATGGCCGCGCCGCTGGCGCCCACGCCCTGGGCGGCCTTGTCGAAGGCGGCGAAGTTCTCGGCCGACAGGATCGACGACAGGGGGCGGTCGGGGGTGACGCCGTGCTGCTGGGCCACCCGGGCGGCGACGGTGGGATCGTCCTGATCGGCGACCTCGACCCAGAACTGGTCGGCTTCGGCGAAGGCGGCGTCCACCTTGTCCGAACCCCAGGCCGTGCCGGGGCGCAGATAGTGGATCGTGCCGAACAGATAGACGGTGGAGTCCGCGTCCTTGACCACCCACAGCGGCGGACCGGCGCCCTCGGCGCGGGGGATGGGGGCGGCAGCGACAGCGACAGCGGCGGCGTTCTGGGCATGGGCGGCGCCGGGGAAGGCGGCCAGCACGGCGCTGGCGGCCAGGGCGGCGCAGGCGCCGAAGGCCAGGCGCGAGACGTGATTGGCCGTACGGCCCATGCGGTTGGCGAGGGTCATTGGATCGTCCTTGGATTGCGGGGTGTCTGGAAAGGGCGCCGATCAGGTCGGCGAATACGTCAGCCGGAGGGCTGAAAGATCAGTGCGGGGTCGAGACAGCGGCGATGACAGCGGCGGGCTGGCTGTGGCCGAAGGTGGGGACGGCCTCGATGGCCGTGGCGATCAGGAAGGCGCCGCAGACGCCGAGAGCGAAGCCCGAGAAACGTTCGACGATGGCGGAGTAGAGGTTGAACATGGGTCTGATCCTGAAAATGAGCTGTGGGGCTTAGTGGGCGGCGACGGAGGCGGCGGGAGCGTCGAACCAGGCGGCGGCCTGGCCAGGGCTGGGGATCAGCATGACGGCGAGGCTGATCAGCAGGGCGCCGCAGACGCCCAGGGCGAAATCGGAGACGTGTTTGGCCGCTTGGCCCATGCGGTTGGCGCAGGTCATTGGTTAGTCCTTTGAATGTCTGTGTGTTTTGAGGATTGGCGAGCGCGGGGCTCGCCGAAATCACTGAACGAAGATGGCTTCGATCGGTCGGCCGAAGAGGCGGGCGATGCGGAAGGCCAGGGGCAGGGAGGGGTCGTAGCGGCCCTTTTCCAGCGCCTGGACGGTTTGACGGGAGACGCCGAGTTGTTCAGCGAGATCGGCCTGGGTCCAGTTGCGCTCGGCGCGGCAGACCTTGAGGCGGTTGACGAACTCGCTGGTCATCGGCGGGCCATCCACCAGCCGCACCAGGCGAGGCCGTAGCCGACGGCTTGCGCTGCGAAGACGCCCAGCACGCCGGTAGCGACCAGGGCCGCGTCCGAGCGCTGCACAAAAGCGGGCAGCAGGTTCACGTCCAAGCCCATCAAGGTCGCGGCTACGACGCCGGCGCCGCCAACGACCAGGCCCAAGTTGCCGCCCCACCACCAGGCCCACTTGTGGGCTTCCTTGGCGGCTTCATCGAGGGCGCGCCACCAGTGGAGGCTGTGGATGGCCGAGAAGACGGCGACGGCGGCGGCCAGGAGGACCACGCCCAGTTGCGGGGCGTTGCCCAGTTGGGCGGGCCAGAAGGGCGTGGCGACGGTCAGGCCGGAGGAGACGACCACCAGAGCGCACAGGCCCACGGTCAGGTCGTCCATCTTCTTCTTGTTGGCGGCGGCGGCCTTGGTTGCGGTGTTCATGGCAAGCTCCCCTGTCTCTGTGACAAGTGAACTTTACCAACGCCGCGTTCTTCGTCAAGCGACTTTTACATCATGACAAGCAGATTTTCCGTTTTCCTGAAGTTAGCCTTGAAATTCAGGGATCCAGATCGGCTTTTCGACGGTGACAGCGCGGCCATCGACGCTCAGATCGCCCTCCAGACGGTCTAGACGCATCAGGGCGATGGCGCGCCCGTCGGCGCCCGTCATGACCTCGCCGGCCCGAAGTTCGCCGTTCAGCACCTCTGCGCCGCGCTCGGGGGCGGGGCCGTCAAAGGCGATGGCCATCATGCGGTTCTTGATCGTGCCGCGCCGCTTCATGCGCGAGGTCGTCTCCTGACCGATGAAGCAGCCCTTGTGGAAGTCGATGCCGTTCAGCAGGTCGAAGTCGGCCTCGATGGGATAGGTCTTGTCCAGCAGCGTGTCCGCCGTGGGATCGGGCACGCCGAGGCTCAGGCGGTGGGCCTGCCAGTCGGCCTCTGTCGCGTCGGTCTCGCATTGATCGCCCCAGCGGCGACCGCCGAGCGCGGGCAGGCGGGGGTCGGGGATGAAGCCCTCGGAGAGGTCGCCGCCCCAGGCGACGAAGACGGCGTCGGGGATGGGCATGACCTCGACGTTGGAGCGCAGCCGATAAATCGACAAACGCTGGACCAGGGCGTCGCGCCGCTCGGCGGCGACATCCAGGACCACGCCGTTCTCCTCGCCCCAGATGAAGAGGTCGAACAGCAGCCGACCGGGCGGGGACAAAAGCGCGCCGAAGCGCAGGGCGCCGGGTTCCAGCGTCTCCACGTCCTGAGTCAGCAGGTTGTGAAGGAAGGGGCGGGCGTCAGGGCCGGTGACGCGGATCAGGGCGCGGCTGTCGAGGCGGGCGATGGACATGCGGCCAAGATAGGGAGGAGGAGGCCTTCACACCACCGCATACCGCGCCGTGACGCCGTCGGGCTGAAAGTCATGCTCGGCCAGCTTGTCCAGCGAGGCGACGACGCGCGCGACGAAGTCCTGAGGATCGCCCTCCTCGACGGCGGGACGCAGCCAGTCGGTGACGACGGCGCGGGCCGGATAGGTCCCGACCGGACCAGGCACGCTGAGAGCCACCTCGATCCCCTCGGCGATCCAGCCGGCGACCGTGGCGAAGAAATCCATGCCCGTCAGGAAGTCGGAGCGGCGCACGACATAGAGGGTGATCTCGCCGCGCTCGACGCCGTCGGGGCGGATGATGACGCCGCTGCGGTCGGGCCGCCAGTCGTCGGACAGCTCCACCGCGCGCCACAGGCAGAACCAGACGCGGCAGGTCTGGGGCCGGACCTCATGCACCGAGCAGCCCGCGCCGTCGACGCAATAGCCGCACAGCTCGCCTGTCGGCTTGGCCAGTTCGGGCAGGTTCAGCGGGATCATGCGGCAGCACTCGACGCAGCCGCCGCAGGTCCGGTCGGGCAGAAGGGGAAGGCTCATGACGCGGCCTTAGCCTATCGCGTTCGGAAATGCGCCCGCCGATCCGAGGTCAGAACCACAGACCCGCCGCCAGCCCGATGGCCGTGATGGCCATGCCGCCGACGAGGCTGATCGCATAGAGGGCGATCAGGGCGACCAGGGCCTTGCCGACACCGGGCCCCGTCGTCCGATACCAGCGACCCTTGCCCATGCGCAGGAAGGTGGCGATCCCCATCACCCACATGGCGATTGAGGCGATCAGGGCGGCCCATCCCTGACCGTAGAGCAGCCAGGATATCGGCAGGAGCAGCAGGGTCCAGGCGTTGAGGAAGGCGAAGCCGGCGCGCAGTCCGCGGCGCCAGCCGAGGTTCTCCGGGTCCCACCAGCGCAGCAGGGGCGCGATCGCCATGACGTATAGCGCCGACAGCAGGGGCACCATGAACAGCGTCATCCACCCGTCGGCGTCGGCCAGGAAGGCGTCGCGGCTCTTGCCCGAGGTTTCGATCAGCGGGTTCAGCATTTCGGGGGGCAGGGCGGTGATCATGTGACCCGATCCGCCGCTGAGGAAGAGCGCCAGCATGAGAATGGCGTTGAGCGCCAGGTAGAGGCGCAGAGGCCGGGCGTAGAGCCCGCCGCCCGTCGCGCCCAACGTCATCCAGCTTTCGAGCACGATACGAGGGCGGAGCAGGAGATCGCGCACGGTGCGCAACTCCGTCGATCCGAAGCCCAGCGCGTCTTCGGACAGGTCGTGGACAGTCTGTGCCGGCGTCGGCTTGGCCGACTGTTCCTGTTCGCTCATGAGGTCCCCGCTGCTTGCCGCATGGATCGCATCGCGCCCGTGGGAGCGCAAGGCGGGACTGTGGTCAGGACAGCAGCCAGCCGAAGGCGAAAACCAGGCAGGTCGAGAGGGTGAACCCGCCCAGGCCCCAGAGCCCGGCGCGCACGGCGCCCACGCCGTCCAGACGCATCAGCCAACGCTGCTGGATGACCAGGTACCAGAGGGTGGTGGCCGCGATCACGGCCAGCCCGGCCAAGGTGGCCGTCTCGCTGGGATAGCGGATGCCCGCGGCGCCCAGGCTGACCAGGATGGCGGTGGCGCCGGAGAGGTAGCACTGGGCGAAAAACGGCGTGCGCAGGGTTTCGCGGTCGATCCGCTTCCTCTCCAGCTTCAGCGAGATCCAGGCGAAGGCCAGGTGAACAGCAGGGCGCAAAGGCCAGCGGTCAGGGCGAACTTCGCTCACGGAACCCGCGTCACGTCTTATCTACGCTGAATTCCGTAGAGAATCCCTCTAGGGTCGTCTCATGCATGGGCGTTTCCCGATCCTCTATATCGCCGAGGCGGACGCAGAAGACGCGGTCCTCTCGTCGGGGGCGCTCGCCCATCTGGTCGAGGCCATCCCGCAGGCCACCTTCACCGTCGTCGGTTCGGCGGCCAGCGCCCCCCTGTTTGCGGACCTGCCTCGGCTGGAGCGGCTGATCGTCCTGGACCGCGACGGGCGCTGGGACTGGATCGCCCTGTGGAACCAGGTGCGCGAGACCCACTGGGGTCTGGTGGTCGACATGCGCGGCTCGACGCTGTCGGGCAAGCTGCGGCGCCAGAAGCGGGCGGTGAAGGGCAAGGTCTTGCCCGACGTCCATCTGGTCGAGCAGGCGGCGCGGGTGCTGCAACTGGACGAGATTCCGGCGCCGAAACTGTTCGTCGGGCGCGACACGCAGGAAGCCGCCGACGCCCTGATCCCGCCCGGCGACGGCCCGATCCTGGCCATCGGGCCGGGCGTGGACTGGATCGGCAAGCGCTGGCCGGCCGACCGTTACGCCAAGGTCGCCCTGTCGCTGCTGGGCGAGGGCGGACCTCTGGCCGGGGGGCGGCTGATGATCGTCGGCGAAGAGGCCGACCGCGACGCGGCCCACTCGATCCGCTTCGCCGTCAAGCGCGAGCGGGTGATCGAGCTGCAGGGGCGGCTGACGCGGCTGCAGACGGTGGCGGCCCTGTCGCGGGCGGACTTCTATATCGGCGGCGACTCGTTGTGGACCCAGTTGGCGGTGGCGGCGGGCGTGCCGGCGGTGGGGGTGTTCGGTCCCTCGGACGAGGCCCTGCGTCGTCCCTGGACCGGGGTGGCGGTGCGCGGCCCGCGCAGCCTGCAGGAGTTCATCGACATGGACCCGCGCCTGAACCAGCACATCCAGCACATGATGGACCTGCCCTATGAGCGGGTGCTGAAGGCGTCGAAGAAGCTGCTGGCGCAACTGGCCGACTGACCCTTCCTGAGTGGGCGAGGGGTTGTCCCATGAGGCGTCAGGCGCGCATAAGCGCCTCGACCTCAGGAGATGCGCCAATGACCCAGACCTATGACCTGATCGTGCGGGGCGGCGAAGTCGCCAACCATGCTGGACGCGGCATGGCCGACGTCGGCGTCATCGACGGGCGCATCGCCTTCATCGGCGACCTGAGCCAGGCGTCGGCGGGCGAGGTGTTCGACGCCACGGGCCTGACCGTCCTGCCGGGCGTCATCGACACCCAGGTCCATTTCCGCGAGCCGGGTCTGGAATGGAAGGAAGACCTGGAGACCGGCAGCCGCGCGGCGGCTCTGGGCGGCGTTGTCGCCGTGTTCGAGATGCCGAACACCAACCCCAACACGACCGATCCCGAAACCATGGCCGACAAGCTGGTCCGGGCCAACAACCGGATGTGGACCGATCACGCCTTCTACGTCGGCGGCACGCATGAGAACGCCGAGCATCTGGCCGATCTGGAGCGCCTGCCGGGCTGTTGCGGGGTCAAGGTCTTCATGGGGGCCTCGACCGGCGACCTGCTGATCGCCGACGATGAGGGGGTGCGCAAGGTCCTGTCGAACGTGCGCCGCCGCGCCACCTTCCACTCTGAGGACGAATACCGACTGGTTGAACGGCGCAGCCTGGCCCGCACCGGCGACTGGACCAGCCACCCCGAGGTCCGCGACGCCGAGAGCGCCATCATGTCCACCCGCCGTCTGGTCGGGCTGGCGAAAGAGACCGGCGCGCGCATCCACGTCCTGCACGTCACGACGAAGGATGAGATGGAGTTCCTGCGCTTCCACAAGGATGTCGCCACCGTCGAGATCACGCCGCAGCACCTGACCCTGGTCGCGCCCGAGGCCTATGAACGCCTCGGCGCCTACGCCCAGATGAACCCGCCGATCCGCTCGCAGGAGCATGTGGACGCCCTGTGGTTGTGGGGCATGCAGCAGGGGGTGGCCGATGTGCTCGGCTCGGACCACGCGCCGCATACGAAGGAAGAAAAGTCCAAGCCCTATCCTGCCTCGCCGTCGGGTATGCCGGGGGTGCAGACGCTGGTGCCGTTGATGCTGACCCACGTGGCCGAGGGCCGTCTGTCGCTGGAACGCTTCATCGACCTCACTTCCGGTGGAGCGCAGCGCGTGTTCGGTACGGCCAACAAGGGGCGAATGGCGGTCAGCTATGACGCCGACCTGACCGTCGTCGACCTGAAGGCGAAGAAGACCATCACCCACGACCAGCAGGCCACGCGCTGCGGCTGGACCCCCTTCGACGGCTTCGAGACCACGGGCTGGCCGGTGGCGACCATCGTGCGCGGCCGGGTGGTGATGAAGGACGGCGAACTGATCGGCCAGGCGCACGGCCAGCCGGTGCGGTTCCAGGAAACGCTGGCGGGGTGACCAGCCCCAAACCCCAGCTTGGTTTGATCGGCTTCGGCGCCTTCGGACGGCTGACGGCCAAGCATCTGTCGCCGTGGTTCGACATCCTCGCCCATGATCCGGCGGTCAGCGACGGCGAGGGGCTAGTGCGGCTGACCCCGCTGGAGGAGGCCGCCGCCTGTCCGGTGGTGGTGCTGGCTGTGCCGGTCGGGGTTCTGGCCCAGACGGTTGAGGCCATTGCGCCGTCCGTGACGCCGGGCGCCCTGATCCTCGACGTGGGGTCGGTGAAGGTGAAGCCGGCGCAGGTCATGCTGGACGGCCTGCCCGAGGGCGTGAGCATCGTCGGAACCCATCCCCTGTTCGGGCCTCAGAGCGGCAAGGACGGCATCGCGGGCCTGCGCATCGGCGTCTGTCCGGTGCGCGGCGACAAGGCGGCGTGGCGCGTGGCCGCCTTCTGCCGCAAGGCATTGGGTTTGAAGGTCTTCGTCGTCACGCCCGAGGATCACGACCGCGAGGCGGCCACGGTCCAGGGCCTGACTCACCTGATCGCCAAGGTTCTGCTGGCCATGGAGCCCCTGCCGACGCGGATGACCACGGCCAGCTTTGAGCGCGTCATGCAGGGCGTCGACATGGTCCGCCACGACAGCGCGGCGGTGTTCCGCGCCATCGAACACGACAACCCCTACGCCGCCGAGGTGCGGCGGCGGTTCTTCGACCTGGCTGAGCAGGCGAGGGCGGAGCTGGACGGGTAGGGCGCGACAATCTCCCTCCCCCTCATGGGGAGGGTGGCTGAGCCGTCAGGCGAAGCCGGGTGGGGGCGCTTCGGCAACTCAAGCACCGCGTTCCGTATCGCCATGCCCTCCCCACCCGCTCGCCGCTTCGCGTCGACCACCCTCCCCATGAAGGGGAGGGAGAGGTGTTTGCCTACTTCAACACAAACCCCGCCACCGCCTCGACCACGCCGGGGGCCAGGGGCAGGGCCGGATCCATATAGGTCGCGATGTTGGCGGCGCGGTCGGCGGGCGCGGTTTTCAGCACGTGGTTGACGCCGTCCCAGACGACGAGCGTGGCGCGGGGCTGGGCCGCCTTGATCGCTTCGGCGTCGGCCACCGTGACCTGAAGGTCCGTCGTGCCTTGGCCGATGAAGATCGGGCCGTCGTAGGCGGCGGCCAGCCTGGCCGGGTCCAGCGTCAGCCAGGAGATCAGGTAGGGCTGGACTGAGGGGCGGAACAGGGCGGCCAGTTCGGCGGGGGGATCGGCCACGGTGCGGCCGGCTTCAAGCTCGGCCAGGACCTCATAGGCGCGGGCCTTCAGCGGTTCGGGCAGGCCCGCCGCCAGCTGTTCGCGCAGCACCACGCCCGCCGGACGCCCCGCGCCGGATAGCAGGACCAGGCCGCAGACCTTGTCGTCGCCGTTTGCGACAGCAGCCAGGGCGACCAGCGCGCCCTCGCTGTGGCCGATCAGCCAGGCGCAGGGCTGGCCTGTCTTGGCCGCCGCCTCGGCGGCCCAGGCGCGGGCGTCGTCCGCATAGGCGTTGAAACGCAGGTCGGCTTCGGCGGGACCGGCGGCGCCGCTTTCACCTATGCCGCGCTTGTCGATGCGTATCGTGGCGACACCGCGCTCTGCCAAGCCCTCGGCCAGCAGACGCAGGTTCGACGCCCGGACGCCGAACTGGGCGCTGTTGCCGTCACGGTCGGTGGGCCCCGAGCCGGGCAGGATGACGGCGGCGGCGCGCGTCTGGCCCTCCGGCGTCAGCAGGGTTCCGTGCAGGGGCGCTGGGGTCGAGGCCAACTGGACCGGCGTCGAAACCGGCGAGAGCAGCAGGGCGGCGGCGAGGGTCAGCATGGTCGTCTCCGTCTTGAGAGAGGTGAAATCAGAAGGGTTGCCGGTCGGGGGCGGTGCGCCAGACGCGCCAGCTCTCGAACCCAGACCAGACGGCGGCGATCAGAACAGCGGCGAGCAGGGTGATCATCCCGGCGGGTTGCGGCGCAAAGGGGCTGGCGATCAGGCCGGCGGCCCCCAGCCAGAACATCAGGCGGCCGGCCAGACGGTTGGAGCGGTCCCAGGCCAGACGCGACTTGTAGGCCCAGGGCGTCTTCACCCCGATGAAGGGGTTGGGGCTGACGCGGCCCAGGACCGCGCCGGTGATCAGCAGGATGAATGCGGTGAAGGCCATGGCGACGCCCGGATGGCTCACCCCCGACGCGGCGGCGGGACCGAGGCTGGCCCAGGCGATGAAGGCGGCGACCGCCCCCATGATCAGGACCGAAAGCCATTGCCCGCGTTGAAGCCCCTTGCGGCGGACCGGGTCCGCGACGGACGCGGCCTGACGGCCGGTCATCCAGGCGACCAGCAGGTTCAGCAAGGCCAGTCCCGCCAGAACCGCCGCGACCTCGTAGCGACTGCCGTAGCGATTGGCCTGCCCAGCGGCGTCGAAATGCACAGGGATCGGCGTTTCGGGGCCATAGATTGCGATCCAGACCGCGCCGGTCAGGATCAGAAGCGAGACGATGGCGGCTGCCGTGTCGGCCAGGGTGGGGTTCTTCATCATGGCGCTTTGTCCTCCTCATCCGTTTTGCCTGTTCCGCTCAGGTCCATCAGGAAGGCCAGGGCCTCCTCCACCGCCGAGATCTCCAGCCGATAGCGGATCGACTGGCCCTCGCGTTCGGTGCTGACCAGTTCGGCCTCCTTCAACGCGTTCAGGTGTCCGGTGACCGTCGGCCAGCTCATGTCGAAGGCGGCTGCGATGTCGCCCGAGGACAGCGGGCCGGAGCGCAGCATGGCGATGATGCGTCGCCGCACCGGATGCGACAGGGCTTTGAACAGGCTGTTCATAGGGAGAGGGCTAATTAGGAAAAGCCCTAAATGCAACCCGTGTTCGTTTGGGGTGTTGAAGGCCTCCCGATCAGGAAACTCCTGCCGATCCCGAAGAAGCCTGCATCAGGAGACCGATCTGCGATCAGGCCGCGGAACCGGCCATCACCCCAGGTTGGAACCCCAGCGCGCCTGTGCGGGCGGATAGGGCGTCGGCGCCGACCAGGCGTTCGAAGGCCGGTCGGGCCAGGGCGTAGCCCTGGATCAGCGTGGCGCCCAGGTCTTCCAGCGCCCGCAGTTCGTCCTGGGTTTCGACCCCTTCGCAGATGGTCTGGATGCCCAGGTCGGACATCAGGGCGAGCATGGATTTGACAATCTTCTGCTTGGCCTGATCGCGGTCGATGTCGCGGATAAGCTCCATATCCAATTTGACGATGTCGGGCTGGAATTTCGACAGCAGGCCCAGACCGGCGTAGCCGGCGCCGAAATCATCGATCGCCGTCTTGAACCCCATGGCGCGGTAGGTGCGCAGAATATTCAGCAGGTGGTTGGTGTCGAGCTTCTCGTCCTCGGTGAACTCGAAGATGATCCGGTCGAGCGGAAAGCCGGTGCGCATGGCCGTCGCCAGCGTCAGGCGAATACAGGCCCGCGGCTCATAGACCGCATTGGGCATGAAGTTGATCGACAGCCGCGCGCCGTCTCGCGGCAGGTCCAGGGCGGTGGCCATTTCGATGGCCTTGACCCGGCACTGCTGGTCGAAAGCATAGCGGTTGTCGTCCGCGACCTGGCTCAGAACCGAATAGGCGCCTTCGCCAGCCGCGCCGCGCACCAGGGCCTCGTGCGCGAAGATCGTCTGGTTGGCGATATCGACGATGGGCTGGAAAGCCATCGAGAAGGGCAGATCGAATCCGGCGCCGTCGCGGCAGCCCTCGCATCCCGTCGCCATCCGCTCACGCTCCCTACTGGTTGGATATATGCGTAGGGCTGAGCCTCTTTACGAAATCTTGCAGTCGGCGGCGGCGGGCTGAAAAAATGAACAGGATGCAGACCGAAACGCCAGACGAAACAAGCACGTTTCCTTAACGAACCCGCTCCTAGAAGCCGCGCCCCATGTCCGCCCTGCGGGCTGAAGTTTCGAGGCGACCATGTTTGCACGTAGGCGCGACCGACGGCTGGCTGAAACGGAAATGCGCGAGATGCGCGCGATGCTCTCCGCCTTGCAACGCTCCCAGGCCGTCATCGAGTTCGACCTTCAGGGCCATGTCCTGACCGCCAACCAGAACTTTCTGAACGTGCTGGGCTACGCCCTCGACGAGGT
Source organism: Brevundimonas bullata (assembly GCF_014207965.1). Classification (GTDB taxonomy): domain Bacteria; phylum Pseudomonadota; class Alphaproteobacteria; order Caulobacterales; family Caulobacteraceae; genus Brevundimonas; species Brevundimonas bullata_A. The sequence continues at coordinate 25,821 of NZ_JACHLM010000007.1, read as the reverse complement.
TCGCGGCCGTCACCATCGGATGTTTCTGGATCAGGACGAGGCGCGCTCGACGGCCTACGCCGCCTTCTGGGCGCGCCTGAACAACGGCGAGTTCATCGCCGACAAATTCACCCGGTTCGGCAAGGGCGGCCGGCGCGTCGTCATCGAGGCCACCTACAATCCGATCCTCGACGAGCAGGGCGCGCCCTATAAGGTCGTCAAGTTCGCGACCGACGTGACCGCCGCCGAAGAGGAGAGGGCGCGACGCGCCGAGAGCGATCGTCTGGCGGCGCAAAATCAGGCGGCGGCGGTGTCGGGCGCCGGCGGCGCGCTGGAGGCGCTGGCGGCGGGCGATCTGACCTATCTGATCACGACGCCCTTCCCCGAAAACTACCGTCTGCTGCGCACGAACTTCAACAAGGCGATCACGTCGCTGGATTCGGCCATGGGGGTGATCCGGTCCAGCGCCGGGGCGATGCAGTCCGGGGCTATCGACATCAGCGGCTCGGCCGAAGACCTGATGCGACGCACCGAGCGCCAGGACGAAAGCCTGAAGAAGACGACCGTCGCGCTGGACCAGGTCGCCGCGACCGTGCGCCAGACGACCGACAATGCACGCGCCGCCGACGGCGTGGTCGTGCAGACACGCGCCCTGGCGGAAAACGGCATCGCGGTGCTGGGCCGGGCCGTGGGCGCGATGGAAGAGATCGAACGGGCGTCGCGCCACATCGGCGATATTGTCGGCGTCATGGACGAGATCGCCTTTCAGACCAATCTGCTCGCCCTCAACGCCGGGGTCGAGGCTGCGCGGGCCGGGGAGGCCGGTCGCGGCTTCGCCGTCGTGGCGGCGGAGGTGCGCGCCCTGGCCCAGCGCTCGGCGGACTCGGCCCGGGAAATCAAGCTGCTGATTTCCTCAAGCACCGCCAAGGTCGATGACGGCGTGGCCCTGGTGCGGCAATCGGGCGAGGCTCTGACCGCCATCAATTCCGGCATCAAGGAGGTCAGCGACCTGATGACCGAGGTGCGAGCCTCAACCGCCGATCAGGCCCATCGCCTGGTCGAGGTCGATAGCGCCATCGCCGACATGAACCAGGTGACGCGCCAGAACGCCGGCATGGTCGAGCAGCTGAGATCGGGCAGCCTGAGCCTGCGCGCCGACTGCGCCGAGCTGACTGATCTGATCGGGCGCTTCAGGATCACGGACGATCAGCCGCTGGCCGTTGCGGTCTAGGCGAGGCTGGACCGCCGCATCCTCGTGCAAGAAAATCCGTGGGGGCTGATCCGCTCGCCCCCATGCCGCGTAAATCGGCCGCTGTCTGACAAGGTCAGCTCGTTTTGTGTGCCAACGAGATGTCACGTTGGCTCGTCTATGGCGTCCTGCCGTCGCCTCGCGGCGAACGGGCGCCGGTGCGGCGCCGTCGGCGCCATGAAAGAGGGATGAAGAATGTTCAGGACGATTTTGCTTTCCACCGTCGTCGCGCTTTCGGCCGCCGGCGCGGCTCAGGCTCAGACCGCGCCCGGTCGCTGGACCGTCAGCCTGGAAGCCGGGGCCGAGTTCCCGACCGGGGGCGACGTGCATGGCGGGGCGACCGCTGCCGTGCCGGACCTTGGTCCGCTCAATCCCGACCTGGCCGGCGTGAACGCCGAACTGCGCATCCAGTCGCGCAGCTTCGACGACATATATGGCGAGGGCATGAACCTGGGCGCCGAGTTCGCCTATGGCATGAGCAACAACGCCGAGGTCTTCGGATCGGTGCGCTACATGCAGGCCGACGAGGGCCGGGTGCAGGTGGGCGGCGCCTTCGTGCCGGCCTTGGCTACGACCCTGCCGGTGTACGGGACCTTCGGTGAGTACAAGGCCTATGCCCTGGAAGCGGGCTATCGCCAGTACTTTGGCTCCGGCGCGCTCAAGCCCTACGTCGCCGGGCGTCTGGGCGCCGTCTTCACCGACAAGATCAACGCCACGTTCGAGATCCCGGACGCCGCCATCACCATCGCTGATGCGCCCTTCTATGACAGCTCCACCAGCTTCACGGCGGGTGTCGATGTCGGCCTGTCCTATGCCTTCAATGAGCAGGTCTCGGTGCAGGCCGAGACGGGGATTCGCTATATCTCCAGCCTGAACGACGACGACAGCGCCATCGGCGGTCTGGGGCTGGCGTCGATCAACGGCGTCGGTGACCGTACCTATGTGCCCGTGACCCTGCGAGCCAAGTTCACCTTCTGAGTCCAGGCCCCGGAGTCGATGATCGGCTCCGGGGCTCCACAGGCTTGCCGATCCATGGCGACCGCCGCAGGATTGGTTCGTCGCGGATCGCGACCGTCAGAGATCCTTCATGCGGCCCAATCGAAAACAACTCATCGTCCTCGCCGTGGCAGTCCTGGTCGGACTGGCCGTGACGGCTGTGATCCTTTGGCGCCGACCGCCCGAGGTTGAGGTGGCGACGGTCAAGCTGCAGACGGTGGAGCTGGCGCTGTCGGTGGTGGGGCGGGCGCGGCCTATGGATCTGGTTCAGGTGGCGTCGCCCAATCCGGGGCAGGTGGTGCGCCTGATGCATGACGACGGCGACCGCGTTGCGGCCGGCGAGCCCTTGGCCGTTATCCTGGCTGCTGTTGAGCAGGCCCAGACCCAGGCCGATCTGGCGCGTGAACGCGCCGCCCGCGCCGAGGCCGCCGACGCTCGCCTGAAATACGAGCGCACCCGAACGCTGAGCGAGCGGGGCTTCGCCGCGCCAGCCGCTCTGGACGCCGCCCGAACCACACTGCAGGCCGCCGAGGCCAATGTCGCCGCCGCCGCCGCCGCCGTGCGGGCCTCCGCCGAACGCGCGCGGGAGTTCACCATCCGCGCCCCGATGAGCGGGGTGGTGCTGGTGCGGCCCATCGACAACGGCCAGGTGGTCGCCGCGGGCGAGACCCTGTTCGAACTGGGATCGGCGACAGGCGTCGAAATCCGCGCCGAGGTCGAGGAGGCCTACGCCGACGCCCTTCGGCCGGGCATGTCCGCCCGCGCGGCCCTGTCTGGAGCCTCGACGATTTTCGCCGCCCGCGTGACCGAGGTCTCGCCCCAGGTCGATGCGGCCACGGGGGGGCGGCTGGTGAAGCTGGCGCCCGAGGCGGGCCCGTCCCTGTCTCCCGGTCGCTCTATCGACGTGACCATCGTCGTCGGCCAGCGACCCGGCGCCGTCGTCCTGCCGCGCAGCGCCGTGGCTGACGCCACCGCCGCGCCCAAGGTCTATGTGGTCGACGCCGACGACGTCGTGCGCGAACGCGCGGTCGTGGTGGCGCGCTGGCCCACGGTCAACGCCCTGATCGAGCGCGGTCTGACGGCGGGAGACCGCGTGATTCTGGACCCCGCCTCGGCGCGCGTCGGCGCTCGCGTTCGACCCGTGGCGCCCAAGACGGAAGATTGAGGCCGTGTTCGCCCTCAAGGTCGCGCGGCGGTATCTGCTGTCCAACCCCAGCCAGACCTTGCTGCTGATCGCGGGGGTGGCGTTGGGGGTGACGGTGTTCGTCTTCATCACCGCCCTGATCGCCGGCCTGGCCGTGCGGCTGACCGATCAGGTCACGGGCGACAGCGCCCATGTCAGTCTGGAGCCGCCGACGCGCGTGGCGCGGGTCCTGGCGGGGCCGGACCTGCCGGTGGAATCGGTCGCCCTGGTGTCCACCTTCCAGCGCAAGCAGATCCGCGACTGGCCGATGATCGTGCAACTGCTGCGGGCCAACCCCGCCGTCTCGGCCATCAGCCCCCAGATTTCGGGCAGCGCCTTCCTGGTGAAGAGCGAGGCGGTGTCGCCGGTCTCGATCCTGGGCGTGGACCCGCAGGGGATCGACGCCATCTCGCAGATCACGCCGAAGATCGTCAGCGGCGACGGCGATCTGGGCGCGGACGGCCTGTTGATCGGGGTGCGCATGGCGGAGGATCTGGGTTTGAGCGCAGGGCAGACCATCCTGCTGCGGACCGACCGCGGCGTGGAGCGTCAACTGACGGTGAAGGGCGTGTTCCGCACCGGCCTGCAAAGCCTGGATGAACGGGTGGCCTTCATGTCGTTGCAGACGGCGCGGCCCTTGTTCGTCCTGCCCGAGGGGGTGACCAATATCGAGGTCAAGCTGAAGAACCCGGACGACGCCCGCGCGGTCGCGCGCTTTCTGGCCGATGCGACGGGGCTGCGCGCCACGCCCTGGCAGGAAAAGAACCTGAGCCTGGAGGACGCGCTGACGGCGCAGGGGCAGACTGGAACCCTGATCCAGATCTTTTCGCTGATCTCCATCATCATCGGCGTGGCCAGCGCCCTGGTCCTGTCCGCCTACCGACGGCGCGGCGAGGTCGGCATCATGCGCGCCTTCGGCGTGCCGGGCGGCTTCATCCTGTGGGTCTTCCTGCTTCAGGGGCTGATCATCGGGCTGGTCGGCGCCCTGATCGGCTGCGCCAGCGGCTACGGCCTGTGTCTCTGGCTGCAAGGGATCGTCAAGCCTGACGGAACCTCGGCCCTGCCCATCGCGCCGGAACAGGGGGGCTATGTCGCGGCCCTGGTGCTGACCACCCTGGGGGCGGTGATCGCCTCGATCCTGCCCGCCCGTTCGGCCTCCAAGGTCGATCCGCTGGAGGCGATTCAGCAATGACGCGCGTGCTGCAGGCGCGGGGGATCGAAAAGGTCTTCCGCAACGGAGAGGAAGAAACCCGTGTGCTGAAAGGCGTCGACCTTGATCTGGACCGGGGCGAGCTGGTCGCCCTTCTGGGGGCGTCGGGGTCGGGCAAGTCGACCCTGCTGTCGATCATTGGCCTGTTGCTGCGCCAGTCGGCGGGCGCCCTGTCGATCAGCGGCGAAGCCGTGGACGGCCTGTCCGAGACCCGGCGGGCGCGGTTCCGCAACGAGCGGCTGGGCTTCGTCTTCCAGTTTCATCATCTGCTGCCCGACTTCACCGCGATGGAGAACGTCGCCTTCCCCGCCGCCGCGCCCGCCGGGGGCATTTCGCGCCAGATGCGCGACCGCGCGCGGGGGCTTCTGGCGCGCGTGGGGCTTGAGGATCGCATCGACTATCCGGCCACGCGCCTGTCGGGCGGCCAGAAGCAGCGCGTCGCCATCGCCCGCGCCCTGATGAACCAGCCGGACCTGATCATCGCCGACGAGCCCACGGGCAACCTGGATCGCGACTCGGCCGACCGCGTGCTGGACCTGATGCGCGAGGTGAACCGGGAGGAGGGGGCGACCTTCCTGATCTGCACCCATGACGAGGGCGTCGCCGCCCGCTGCACCCGCCGCCTGATGCTCAGCGACGGGCTGCTGATCTCAAATGACGTGGTCGGACACGAGATTCGCGCCGACCTGCCTCATTCCTGACCCTGATGGCGGGGCATGGCCGCCGCTCTGATTCAAAGGACCAGACAATGACCTTTTCCCTTTCCCTTCTGGCGGCGGCCGCCTTCATCAGCGCGGCTCCGGTGCAGGACGCCCCGGCGGCGGCCAACGGCGTTCTGGTTCGTCAGGACGTGTCTCTGGACCTGGCCAACCGGCTGCTGGACGGCGTGCTGTCCACCTGCCACGCCCAAGGCCGGTCGGCGGTGGCGGCGGTGGTCGACCGCAGCGGCAACCTGGTCGCCTTGCAGCGCGACGACGTCGTCGGTCCGCACAACACCCTGGCGGCGCAACGCAAGGCCTATACGGCGCTGTCGACCAAGACCGCGACCAGCGTCATGGCCGAACGGGCGCGCAATGACCCGACGTCCCAGAACCTCAACACCCTGAACGAACTGCTGCTTTTGGGCGGCGGCGTGCCCCTGATCGTCGACGGTCAGGTCATCGGCGCCCTGGGCGTGGCGGGCGCGGGCGGCGCGGCCGGCGACGAGGGCTGCGCCATGGCCGCCATCCGCCAGCATCTTCCGGCGGACTGAGACACAGACATGAGAAGGAGCAGCCGCCGCTCGCTGCGCGGGCCGGCGGCTGTCGCTATATCGCGCGGGTCGGCGCCTCAGTCGTAGGTGCGGGGCGCCTAGGCCTTGTCGCGAATTCTCATGGACCCGCCGCTGCTGGTCTGGACGTCGAAGCGTCCCGTAGCGCGGACAAGATCCGACAGCTTGGGGTAGCCATAGCTGCGTTGGTCAAAATCGGGGTAGGCGTTGCGCAGACGATCACCAAGACCACCGACCGCCACCCAGCCGTCGCCGTCCTCATCCATGTCGGCGATGACAGTCGCGACCAGGCGGGCGGCTTCAGACGCCGGACGTCGAACGGTGGACTTTCTGGACGCCTTGTCCGCTGGCGCAGGCCCTTCCAGGGCCGCCGCGACGCTGAGGTTTTCAGTGTAGATGAAGCGGCTGCAGGCTTGGCGGAAACTCTCGGGGGTCTTCTGCTCGCCGAAGCCATAGACGGCTACGCCTTCCTCGCGGATACGCGAAGCCAGGCGGGTGAAATCGGCGTCCGAGGACACCAGGCAGAAGCCGTCGAATCGTCCCGAGTGCAGCAGGTCCATGGCGTCGATGACCAAGGCGATGTCCCCGGAGTTCTTGCCCTTGGTGTTGGCGAAATTCTGCTGCGGCTGAATGGCGAACCTGGCCAGAACCTTGGTCCATCCGCTCAATTGCGCGCTGGAGAAGTCGCCGTAGATCCGGCGCGCCGAAGCATCTCCAAGCGTGGCTATCTCTGAGAAAAGCGCCTCGGCTATACGGGCGGAGGCGTTTTCCGCATCGATCAGCACCGCGAGCCGCGGCGAATTTACCTGAGAAGACATCAAGAACTCAAAACCAAACCGCTCGGCGGCAAACTATAGCTGAAGCGCTCAATGGGCGCGAAAACAGGCGTGCATCACACCCTTTGCGGTGCGGCGCCACCCGTGAGAGCGTCGGCGATTCTTGTCAGGAAGACAAAACGGCGCGCAGCCGCCTCCTGCGGGTTTGCATCCTTCAACATCACACGCCCCGTGAATTCAGGGGCCGTGTCTCGAATGCGTCGTATCAGGGCGTCCAGATGGCCAGGCCCCTTGCGGGAGTCCATAATGACAGCGTGGGCGCGCGCATCGGCAAGGCGCTTCTCAACCGCCCCCTCTACATCCTGGCCTAGCTCGGAGCGGCCTGCCATTTGCGCGAAGTCATTGGCGTAAAGTCGGACGTAAGCGTCTTCGATCATCTGGAACCTCGGATTCGGTGGGATGCGTCTCGGCGAGGCCGGGGCGTGAGGTCCTGACAGACCCGCTAGAATGCCTACATGGGGACGGCCGAGGGTAAGCGCAATATAGTATTGCTTTATATAAATATAATTAGGCTCGAATATCGGCCTGCTTTTGGTTTCTCTCCAGATTTTTGATATCCGGATCGAGCAATCGCTGGGGCGAATGCTAAATCGTTTTCATGATGATGTTCATTCATGCTCGTGTCTGATCGCCTGCGTGAGCGGCGGCGTCGCGTCTTCGTCTGCGGCCTCTGCAAGGATCGACATTGGCAGCTTGACGGTCATTGTTGTGCCGTTGGCGCCCGTCGCGCGCGCCAAGGTGGCTCCCAGTTGTTTCACGAAAGCTTCGACATAGCGGGACCCTAGCCCGGAACGCGCTCCGCTGTTGCGGGTCTGGTCATGACCCACGCCATTGTCCTGAACGGTCAGCAGAACCTCGTCGTCTCGGCGTTCAAACGACAGGAGGATGCGCCCCGCGCCGCCGGGAAAGGCGTGTTTCACGGCGTTGGTCGCCAGTTCATTGACGATCAGGCCTACGGAGACGGCCTTGTCGGCATCGATCAGCAGGGGCTCGGCCTCCACCTGGATTTCAATGTCGGCGGCCTTGCCAATGAGGCTGGAATGGATGCTGGCCGCGATGCCGCTCAAGTAGGGTTGAACTGGAACGGGGCCCAGGGCTGAAGACTGGGAGATGACGTCGTACAGTTCTGCAACGGCGGCGATCCGGGCCTGCATCGCGCGATAGCCGTCAATGCAGGGTTCCGCCGCTCTTCGAATCTCGAAAGAGACTAGGGAGGTGATGATCTGCAGACTGTTCTTGATGCGGTGCGCGAGTTCAGCGGCCAGGATGTCCCTGTGGCGTTCCAGCAGCCGGGCCTCTGTCACATCTTCAAAGACGACCAGAAGGCGGGTGACATGATTGCCCGGCCGGTAGACCTTGCGAGCGTTTATTTTGAAGATGCGGCGTCCCAATGCAGGGAACTCGTCTTCGATCTCGAACCCGTCGAACGCCGTCTCGTCGGGCACAACCTTGTCCAACAAGGCGCCCAGCGCTGATACATTCCACTGGCCCTCGCCGAGATCCTTGAGCGGGCGGGCCATGACCTCCGCCTCCGCGACCTGGAAGAGGGTCAGAAAGGCGCGATTGACGCTCGCGACTCTCATGTCCCCCTCAAGGATCACCATCGGGTCGCGCACGGTGTCGACTATGGTCTGCGCCAGACGCCAGGCGCGCTCGCTCTCGCGCGAGGCTTCGCGTTCCGTCGTGATGTCGTCGATCGCCAATAGAAGGTTGGCGGGGCCGTTTTCAACTGGGGGGAGCTTTCCCGCATTCAAACGAAAGACGCGGCGCCCAATCCTGGGAAAATCATGCTCAACCTCGAAGGCCCCCATTGCACGATCCTGCGTGAGGCCGCCTTCGAGATGGTCGCGAAGGGAGGGAATGTCCCATTGACCCTCCCCAAGATCGAAGAATATCCGATTTTCAGTCTCATCGGCCTGGACCTGAAACAGGTGATAGAAGGACCGGTTCGCTGAGGTCACGTGCAGGCTTGAGTCCAGCACCACAAGGGCGCTGGGGAGGGTATCGATCAGGTCGTGGAACGACACATCGGCGGATAATGGAGTCATGTGCGGCCTTCTGCTCTGCGCCGTCGAGGTTGTCGCGACGGGTGAGAGCCTGTGAGGGAGGGGAGCGATCGCCTGCTATGTGATTTCAGAACAGACGCCCAAACTCGGGCCTAAAGCCGCGGCTAGGCGCCGTGGCGGGTTGGGCGCTTGAAGGGGTGGAGGCGTAAAATTATGCGTCCTTCATGTATAGCGATAGATATTCGGTTTTGTTCCGTTTACCGCTTTATTTATTAGTATAAATAAAGTTGCCGCTAGTTTTTAGCTTTCGCTCAGCGGGGTGATTGATAGTGATTTTTATTACTTGATTTGAGTAAGGGCGGGATGGCACGATGGTTCTCATCGGGCGCTCCAGAAGGGGGCGATTCATCCGGCCCTCGGCCCCCGGCCCCCGGCCCCCGGTCGCCAGCGGCGCGCGCCATCGCATTTGAGCAGGGTCTCGCCTATATAGCGCCCCTTCGGTCTCTCCTGGACCCGCCACGTTCCTGACGGGAGTTTCGAGTACGTCGCCATTTCGTGTGCGTCCTGTGCGCGCTGAGGTGTCGAGAACCCGGAAAAACGTTGCAAGACGTCGCGAATTCGAGTGCCCACGCCGCCTTCCAACTTTTTGATCTTGCTAAAAAATGCCGATGAATAACGCCCACAGGCTGTCCGTCGCCCCGATGATGGATGGTGCTGATTATGGTGTGTAATCAGTAGGTTGTGGGGCGACGTGTGCAAAATTTGCACACGCAGTTCTGGTTTTCTTTCCTTTTCGTTCTCGCGAACGAGCACGAATTCCCACGTCAATGACTCGGCGGCCCACGGAGACCGCGCTTCGTCCGCTGCCGTTGGCAGCTGCTCCCGGTAGCTTTCTAGTTGTGCCGTCCCTTTGACCGTGAGCTCCATGCAGACGGTGTTCACAGCGGTCGGGGCGACTCAAGCGTCTGTCGATCGCGGATAGATTCAACATGTCGATATAGAAGTTCGAATCGCGCCGGGCGCGCCTACGCTGGAGCCCCTTAAGGCGCGCTAAACCACGCTACTGAACGACCGAGGATGACTCCTATCGGTATTTACAAAGGTCCGCTTTAGAGCACGGCTTTTTCGACCCGTTTGACACTATTTGAATAGGCGCGACAGCAGCGCCCAAAGGCTGACCGTCGAACGAGCATAGACGCGATTGTAGGCAGCTTTCTTGGGATTCGTTAGCCAGCTGCAACGCGCGGTGCCTTGACGCCGAGACTATGTCGCACGACCCGCTTGAGGGATGTCCGCGCCGCGAAGCTTTTGCGCAAGCTCGGCTTTCTCAATCCGAATTTCATCGCCATCTCCCCACTAATCCCACTATGACGTGTGGTGGTGAGGGGCTGCAAGTCGGGCCAACGTTGTCACTGCAGTTCGGGGGATCTGATGTCAGACTATGATCAAGTGCCATTCGCGGGTGTGGAGTTCGCGGACAATCCTGAACCGCGCTGCCCGTGCGTGCTGCTGCTGGACACGTCGATGTCGATGTCAGGCGCCAAGATCCAGCATCTCAACGAGGGCCTGAAGGTCTTCATCGAGGAGATGAAGAGCGACAGCATGGCCGCTAAACGGGTCGAGCTCGCCGTCGTCACCTTCGGCCCAGTCGAGGTGGTCCAGACCTTCGTGACGCCCGATCAGTTCTACCTTAATGATCTGCGGCCGACCGGGGACACCCCCATGGGCGCCGCGGTCCAGACGGCCCTTTCCCTTATTGAAGAGCGGAAGTCAGCCTACCGGGCCAATGGGGTCGGCTACTACCGCCCCTGGGTCTTCCTGATCACGGACGGCGAACCGACTGACGACGTCTCGGCAGCCAAAGCCGCGATCCGCGCCGGCGAGGAGAGCAAGGCGTTCATGTTCTATGCCGTGGCGGTCGAGGGGGCGGATGTCGAGCGGCTGAAGGCTCTCACCACGCGCACGCCCCTCAAGCTCAAAGGGCTGGCCTTCCGGGAGCTCTTCGTCTGGCTTTCAAACTCCCTGGGCAGCGTCTCGAGGTCACAGCCGGGCGATGCGGTCCCACTCGACAACCCGACGGCTCCAGACGGATGGGCCGTAGCCGGCTGATGTGGCGCCATGCTGCGGCGAGGACGACGGGCTCGTCCCATCTGAAGCGCGACGAAGTCTGCCAAGACCGGTTCGAGGTCTGGTCCGCCGACGGTGTCTTTCTCGCCGCCGTCTCTGATGGGGCGGGCAGTGCGAAACGCGCCGAAGTCGGGGCCGAGGTCGCTGTCCGGCAGGCGCTCGCATCCATGCGCGCCGGTCATCAGGAGGCGACAGACTGGCCGGCGCTGGTGGCTTCCGCCTTCGATGAGGCCCGTGCGGCCGTGCTGGCCCAAGCGGATTCTGAAAACCTGCCCGCGCGTGACTTCGCCTGCACCCTGCTGCTTGTCGCCCTGACGCGCGATGGCGGTGCGGCGGGGCAGATCGGCGACGGCGTCATTGCCCTGCGCGACGACGCGGAGGAGGGCTGGTCCTGGGTTTTCTGGCCCCAGAAGGGCGAGTACGCCAACATGACGCGGTTTCTGACCGATCCGGAAGGGGCAAGCCCGCCCGACCTGGCCGGCATCCGTCCGTCCGTCTTCGAGATCGCCCTGATGACGGACGGTCTCGAAGCCCTGGCGCTCAACTACTCGGAGCGGAGCGCCCACGATCCCTTCTTCGAAGGGGTGCTGGCGCCGCTTCGGTCGGCGGAGGCGGTCGGCGAGGTGGAGCGTCTGTCGACGGGACTGGCCGGCTTCCTGGCTTCGCCCCGCGTCAGCGAGCGGGCCGATGACGATCTGACCCTGGTCATCGCCACCCGGACGGTCTCGTAAGTTCGATGTCGAACCTGGTCGTCGCCAGCACCGGAAAGCCTCTGAGACTCCTCGCGGAGATCGGCAAGGGCGGCGAAGGCGCGGTGTGGTCGCTCTCCGACGCAACCGATCGCGTCACCAAGATCTATCTGAAGCCGCCGAGCCCCGCCAAGGTGGAGAAGCTTCGGCTCATGGCGGCGATGCCCGGCGGAGACCTGTCCAAGGTCGCGGCCTGGCCTCTGGATCTGGTCCTCAATGGCTGCCGGGAGGTGACGGGCTTCATCATGCCCAGAGTCGCGGCGCATTCCGATGCGCATGAGCTCTACAGTCCAAAGAGCAGGGCCGGGTCCTTCCCGGAGGCCGATTTCCGCTTCCTAGTTCACGTCGCCTCCAACGTCGCCAGAGCCTTCAGAGCGGTTCACCGGACCGGTTACATCATCGGCGATGTCAACCACGGCCATCTTCTGGTCGGGCGTGACGGCCGTGTCGTCCTTATCGACTGCGACTCGTTCCAGACGCCCAAGCCGAACGGCGTCCTCACCTGTGATGTCGGGGTCGCGCTCTTCACGCCGCCCGAGCTCCACGGCCGGTCGTTCAAGGGTCTGGTCCGCACCCCGGACCATGACGCATTCGGAATGGCGGTCCTGATCTTCCATCTGCTTTGCATGGGGCGTCATCCCTACGCGGGGGTCTGGTCCGGGCGCGGGGAGATGCCGATCGAAAGGGCGATCGCCGAGCGGCGCTTCGCCTACGGCCCTCACCGCAAGACCATGATGATGGACCGGCCGCCGGGCACGATCGACCTGGCGGTCCTCGGCCCGAGGATCTCGGGTCTGTTCGATGCGGCGTTCGCCCCGACGCCGGGACGCCCCCGGCCGACCCCGGCGGACTGGGTCTCGGCGCTCGACACGCTGAAAGCCGCCCTCAAACCCTGCACCGCTTCAGGCGCGCATTTCTATCCTTCGCATCTGGCTGCATGCCCCTGGTGCGTGATTGAAGGCCAGACCGGAGCGCGTCTCTTTGGCCAGCGCATCCGGGGTGAGGCCGGGCAGACTATCAACATCGCCGCACTGTGGAGCCAGATCGAGCGCGTCGCGCCGCCGCCGCCCGACCCGGCGCTCCCGTCCGCCGGGCTCTGGAAGTCGCCAGCCGGGATGGACGTCCCGTCTCCCCTCCTGAAGCAGGTGCGGATTGCGGCCTCGGTGGCGGCGGCCTGCATCGGCCTTGTCGCGTGCGGATCCGACGGCGGCGTGGGGCCCATGGGCGGCATGATCGGTGCAGGGGTGGCGTTCGCCGTCTGGCCCCGCGTATCGGCGGCTAGGCGCCAGGCGCTGGCCGCCGCCGTCAACGCAGCTCAGGCGACCTGGAACCAGTTGGAAGGGCGGTGGAGGGACCAGGCGACCGTCGCCGCCTTCCTGAGCCTGAAGGGTCAGTTGTCTGACTCCCATACCGAGTACAAGGGTCTTCCCGCGCGCAGGGTGAAGCTTCTGGCTGAGCTCCAGGCGAAGCGCGAAGCGCACCAGAAGGTTCAGTACCTTGACCGCTTCCGCATCGACCGGGCGCAGATTACCGGCGTCGGTCCCGGTCGGGCCGCGACTTTGGCGTCGTTCGGCATCGAGACCGCCGCCGATGTCGAGCGCTACAAGATCCTCAATCTGCGGGGGTTCGGCCCCTCGCTCTGCGATGCGCTCGTCGGTTGGCGCCGGCAACATGAAAGCCGGTTCCGGTTCAACCCCGCTGCGCCTGTCGATCCGCGCGAGACCCGTCGGGTCGAGGAAATGATCGAGACCCGGCGAAAGCAGCTCGTGGACCGACTGCAGGCCGGGCCGCGAGAACTCCTGACGTCTCAGGTGAACATTTTGGCGGCCAGAACCCGCCTCGAGCCTTTCCTCAAGTCCGCGTGGGACGATCTGCAGCTGGCCCTAGCTAGGCAGCGCGCGGCATGAGGAGCGGGGCTTTCCGATTCCGCTAGTAAGCGCGGAATCCGTGGTCCTCGATAACCTTGTCGATCTCGCGAGCTTGGGGGGGGATGTGCACGTAGGCGTATCCCATCGTCAGCATGAGCAGCTTGTCTCCGTGCTTGCCCGGCTGAACCGGCGCGACATCGTAGGTGATCTTGGCCCGTGCCGAAGTCTGGCAATTTCGGACATAGCCGAGGAACCGGCTGTGCATGTCGTCGTCCGACTTGGCCATGGCGTAGTGCATCTGACGTCGGTTCGTGATCTCGATCAGGTCATCCCAGCCAGTGGCGCGTTCTGCCAATGAGGCGCAAATTCCTGCCGCGAGCTTGAATGCTTCACTCACGTCCTCGTCGAACAGTTGTTCGTATTTCTCCTGGACCTCGTCGTGATCCTCGGCTCCCAGCCTTGGTATGGGGTTGTAGGCGTGGCGGATCGCGTAGGCATTGAAGGCCAATGTCTCGAAAGCGACGACGTCGAGATTGGGGACTTTGACGCCCGACTTTGGGAACATTTCGAGGTAGCCGCTCGCCGTTCGCATGGATCGGTAGGCGATGATCCGGGCAAGGACGGCGTGATCCTCGGGAGGCTTTGCCAACTCGTTGGCGATCTTGTCCGTCGTAACCTTGGACAGAGCGTCACAGAGAGGCGTCGCCCTAAGCTTGGCGAACGGATTCCAATTCATGCGCGGGGCAACCATTCGATCTGCGTGATCCGCCACAGGCCATCGGGAATGTCACGGTAGAGCAACCGGACGACTTGCTCTTCGCTGTTACGGATAACCGACCTGTAGTGCCTAGACTGTGACCGGCCGTCTCGCGTGTAGGAGACCTTCACGTCAGCGGTCGCGTATTTCTCGATCAGGACCAGTAAACCGCCGAAGGCCATCATCCCGGCGAGCCCTAGGAACATCAGCCCGAGGGCTGTCGGCAACTCGAACAGGAAGTGGGTGATCTTCTGGACGCCGCCCCATGTGGTTTCCGGTTCATAGATGTCAAAACCGGCGAGGGTGCGAGAGATCGGCCAGCGATCCCAGTAGCCGTTCTGGAGCCAAGTTAGGCATTGCCAGCCCAGCATCCCCAGCGGTCCAAGGGCGATCAACCACGCGAATCCCATCCCGACCATTCCCAGCAAGCCTTGGCTGTCATGGATCAGACGTTGCCAGAGCGAGTCTTCGCGGAAGGTGTTGGACTCGTCGGTCATTGCTTGGTTTCCGGCTCGTCGTCTTTGCCGACTGACGCGGCCAAGATTTGCTCCTGACGCTCCAGAGCATTGGCGACCCGGACCATCCCGAAGAGGGCGGCATGCAGCAGGTCGTCCTGCATCCCGACGCCCTTGGTGTGGTAGGACATCTTGTCGATATCGGCTTCCGAGAATTTAGTCCCGATCCTGTCGAACAGTAGCTTGAGCAGCGCGACCAGTTTCTGGCCCGTCTGCGTGTTGTGGGCTTGTTCGTGGCCTTCGCCGGGCTCGATGGCGACGTGGTTCATGTAGGCGCGATGGGCGGCCATGACCTCAGCATCGTCTCGATACTCGACTGCGACCGCCATGATCGCCATTTGATACTGAACGTCGTTCGCCCGCATGCGGGTGTTCAGGATGGTTTGAACGATGTTCGATCTGTGCTGATGTTTCGCCCGTCTTCGCTCTGCCATCATGGTGATGACGACGGCCGCGATAGGACCGATCAGGGTCGCAGCGACCAGAATCCAATTGGTGGCGGTGAGACCGAGGTAGGTCGGATCAGTCGGCAAAGTGTGCGGCCCCGAAGCAGTTCAACAACGCACAGTGTAACTCCGTTCGACGTATTCAAAAGAGGCGTGTTAGCGACGTCCCACAGGTCGTTCCCTAACCGAGTTTGGGACCGCGGTCGAACGACCGCGCCAGCGGCGTGACCGAGAATAGCTTCTTCTCAAAGTCCGCTCCTTTCTTCGCAAGTGTGCGGGCCTCACTTTTGAGGACGTCGGCGTTCATGAACGCCTTCCAGTGATCGCATAGCTTTGCCCAGATGCCAGCTCGGGGTGGGACTTTACAGATACCCGCCCTTTATGCGGCGGCTCGATCAGGGGGCGGCGGCCCTCGCCGAGCCAAGCTTCGATCTGTTATCTCGGCTGGCCAAGGCCGCGCCGCCAGCTGAATGTCCTGTTGCTGCAGATTTCGGAATGTCCGCATCTGGCGCGTAGGCGACCCAACTCCCGCTTTCCAATCGTTCCTTCGACGTATGGCAAGCGGTCATGTTCGCTCGCCCTCAACGCTAACTCGAAGAGTATCGTTATGATTGAGGCGAGAGTAACAGCAGGCGCCGACGCCCTGTAACCGAGCATCGACTTGACGCAGCTGTCGGCATGGGGCTCGACGGCCTGTCAGTCGTCCGATTACCGGCGCATGAATCGGAAAAGCGCCGGGTCGAGGACGTCTGACATCGGCAGACCACGAGGGGGCGGCCCTCAGGCCGCCAGGGCTTCGTCGGCAGGGCCGAAGAACTCATAGTGGATGCGATCGGCGGACACCCCGATGGCGACCAGGTCGGAGACCAGGGCTCGCAAGAAGGGGCGGGGGCCGCACAAGTAGTAGTCGGCTTCTTTCACCGGTGTTTCCGAGGCCAGCCAGGCGCCTGAGATCCGTCCAGTTCGTTCGTGGTCGGCCAGGTTCGCGGCCTCCGGCACGCTTTCGTAGAAGACAGTGTTGCGGCTGGCAGGAATGGCGGCGGCGAGTCGGCGAACATGATCGCCCATGGCGTGGGAGGCGACATCGCGCGCGCCGTGAACATAGTGAACCCGGGCTTGTGGTTGTCGGGCCGCCAGCGCCTCCAGCATGGAAACCATGGGGGTCAGGCCGACGCCGCCGGACAGGAGCACGATGGGACGTTGCGGATCATCCGGCAGGAAGAAGTCGCCCGCCGGCGCGCCGACCTTGAGGATTCGGCCGGGGCGGGCGTTTTCGTGGAGCCAGGTCGAGGCGAGACCATGTGGCTCCCGCTTCACCGAGATCCGATAGGTCTCCCCGTTTGGTGCGGAGGAGATCGAATAGTTACGCTTGATCGGCGAATGCCCGGGTAGGTCAAGCCAGAACGTGAGGTATTGTCCAGGCTTGTGAGCCAGCACCGGGCCACCATCGACCGGCCGCAGGATGATGGAGGTGATGACCGTACTCTCGGGTTGAACTTCCGCCACCTCGAAGGCGCGCCAGCCGTTCCATCCGCCTTCGGCGGCGGCGAGATTCTCGTACAGGGCCGCCTCGCGTGTGATGAGGATGTTCGCGAGGAACCAGTAGGCCTCGCCCCAGGCGGTGAGAACGTCCTCGGTCGCAGCCTCGCCCAGGACGTGGCCGATGGCGCCCAGCAAGGCGCTGGCGACATGGGGGTAATGGTCTGGCATGATCTGCAGTCCGACATGCTTCTGCGCAATGCGTTCAACTGCGGCCGTCAGGGCGCCGAGATTGTCGATATTGGCGGCATAGGCGAGGATTGCGCCTGTGAGCGCGCGGGGCTGAGAGCCAGAATCCCCATGATGCGACTGATTGAAGAGATCGCGAATTTCCGGATTTTGGAACATCCGGGCGTACATCTCCCGGACAATGTCCAAGCCATGGGCCTGAAGGGCTGGAACTGTGGCTTTGACGATCGTGACCGTCCGCTCGCTGAGGGCTTGCGACATCAGTAGGTGTCCTCGGTAAACTGGAAACTGGAAAACGCGGTCGTTCAGGCCGCGGGATTTTTTGGCGGCGTGGCCAAGCCGGGTCAGGTCGGTCGGACGCGCGCGGCGCTTCTTAGATGTCCACGCGCGTGAGGGGGCAGACGGTTCGGTGGAGACGGCGAGGCTTCAGGCCGCAGTCTTCCAGGTCGGCTCCAGCGCAGCGTGAGGCGGGCAGGGCGCCACGGCCTGGACCGGCAATCCCCCGAGTTCGTTGGCGTAGCCGTGGTTGACGTCCCGGTGGTGGGCCTCGTCGGCACGAACGACGAGGACAACGTCGCGCAGGGTCGCAGTGTCAGGAAGGTTCCAGTAGCGTTTGGCGATCTCTGGGGCCAGGACATTGGGCGAGCGCCCTTCGTCGATTTCGGCGAGGTAGTGGGTGTAGCTGATCACGGCTTCTTCCTCGAAATAGCCGACCACCCGGTGGGCCGTCTTGTTGGACACGAGATAGAGACCAAAGAAGAAGAGGTAGAAGACCCACTGGACCGAGACGATGACGAACCGCTCGAACAGCGTCGGTTTCGAGATCTCGATGAAAGTCATCAGGTGCATGCGTTCGTTTTCGGCCTCGTCCATCAGGGTCTTGATCCAGCCCCGATCGTCGCACATCCGACGCAGGCAGCTCAGATGGTTGATGGTGGCGCCCACCATGCCCGGCACAGCCGCGACCGTTTCCAGCACGACAGCGCGATGTCCGTATCGCTTGGCGAAGAAGGTATCCGCACAGAAGCGGAGCAGCTTGGTGAAGCCGAAGGCGACGCGGTCCGACAACCCTTTGGGTTGATGGTGGACGGAGAGATCGACGAGTGGGGCGCTCATGGCCTTGGTCCTTGAAACCGGGGAGTCCCGGGCCGGTTCGTCCGGCGAAAGAGGATGAGGCCGATGTAGAAGAGGCGGGCTGAACGCGGTATCCGGGTCTTGACCCTAGGGGGAATTCCGGAGGCGCGGCCCATTGGTGAACAAGGCTAGAAAGCGGACGATGCGCGTCTTTCATTCGTCTTCTCCCCTTGTGAGGCCCTCTTCGCCTTGGCTAGCAGTCGCCACGGTTCTGGTACTGATCCTCATGGGCGCTTGGGCGCGAGCAGGCCTGCCGTCCCTCTTCGACGCCCGGCTGTCCTTTCTGGTCTTTGTGCCGGCCGTGGTGGCGGGCTCAGCCCTGGGCGGCGTCTGGCCCGGCGCCCTGGCCGCCGGCCTGGGCGTCGCGACGGGACTGCTTCTGGGCGACGCTCAGCCGCAGGTGGCGGAGGCCGCGCTATTCCTTGTCGTCGCGGGCGCCGTGACCTGGGGCGGCGAGTGGTTCCAACGGGTTCTGAAGGAGCTTTCCTCCCGTGAGACCCATCTACGGTTGATCCTGGACACCGTGCCCGACGCCATGATTCTCATCGACGAGAAGGGGGCCATGCGAGCCTTCAGCCCCACTGCAGAACGGCTATTCGGCTGGACTGCGGCCGAAGCCATCGGGCAGAATGTCAGCCTGTTGATGCCCGCACCTCATCGCGAAGCGCACGACAGCTATCTTGAACGCTATTATCGAACCGGAGAACGCCGGATTGTCGGCGTAGGGCGCGTCGTGGTCGGTCGTCGCAAGGATGGGTCCGACTTCCCTCTGGAACTCGCAGTCGGGGAGATGCGGACCAAGGAGGGGCGTTTCTTCACCGGGTTTGTGCGGGATCTGACGGAACGCCAACAGGCTGAGGCCAGGATGCAGGAGCTTCAGGCAGACCTGATCCGGGTGTCGCGTCTGACGGCCCTCGGCGAAATGGCGTCAGCGCTCGCCCATGAGCTGAACCAGCCGTTGACCGCGATCACCAACTACCTGAAGGGCGCGGGGCGACTGCTTCGCTTGGAGAATGCGTCGGTCGATCGCGTCTCCGACGCCGTGGACCGGGCGGCTGACCAGGCGCTGCGCGCCGGCGTGATCATCCGGCGCCTGCGAGAGTTCGTCGCCCGGGGCGAGACTGAAAGGCGGATCGAGAACCTGCACTCGCTCATCGAGGAGGCCAGCGCCCTGGCGCTGGTCGGGGCGCGGGAGCACGGCGTTCAGGTGCGGTTCGCCCTCGATCCGTCCGCTGACCTCGTCATCGTTGACAGGGTTCAAATCCAGCAGGTCCTGCTCAACCTGATCCGAAACGCCATGGACGCCATGCAGGACGGCGGGACACGGGACCTGGCCATATCCGCCTCGACGCTGGATGAGGATCATGTCCAGGTCACGGTTTCCGATACGGGGGCGGGGATTGATCCCGATGTGGCGGTCCAGTTGTTCCAGCCCTTCATCACGACGAAGCGGGCCGGCATGGGGGTTGGGCTTTCGATATCGCGGACCATAATGGAAGCCCATGGCGGGCGCCTGTGGTTCGAGGCCAACGCCGCTGGAGGCGCGGATTTTCACTTCACGCTACATCGCGCCCGACTTGAGGAAGAGCTCGCATGACAAACGCTCCGATCATGCACGTCATCGACGACGACGCCGCTGTGAGAGATTCGATCGCCTTCCTCCTGAGTACAGCCGGATTATGCGTGCAAACCCACGAGTCCGCCGTCGCCTTTCTCGCCGTGAAAGACCGACATCCCGGATGCATCATCACCGATGTGCGCATGCCTGACATGACCGGGATAGAGCTGGCACGCCGATTACAGGCGGACGGTTCGGGGGAACCTGTGATCGTCATCACTGGCCATGCCGACATGCCGCTGGCTGTGGAGGCGTTGCGCGCAGGCGTGGTGGATTTCATCGAAAAGCCGTTCGACGACGAATTGCTGTTGGCTTCGATCCAGCGTGCGGCGGATCGAGCGGGCGAAACGGCGTCGGCAGAAGCCGAGAAGCGGATGCTGGTGGCGCGTCTCGACGCCCTGTCAGGACGGGAACGCGACGTGCTCGCAGGATTGGTTCAGGGCCACGCCAACAAGGTCATCGCCTATGATCTCGAGATCAGCGCGCGGACCGTGGAAGTCTATCGCGCCAACCTCATGGCCAAGATGCAGGCTGGAAGCTTGTCCGAACTCTTGCGGATGTACCTCACGGTTCATCCCTAATCGGACGCCTAACTAAAGCGGTTTCAGCGCTGTTGATGGGTTTTTGGATATCTCTAGCGCAGGCAGTACTGGGCCAAGGCTGAACGTGTCCTCTGGGGCGAAAGCGGTCCTGAGGTTGCCGACGGCCGGACGTCCGCTTTCGGGCCGCCAGGCAATGTCCGTTCATGGCGCTAAGCGGCCCAGCCGACCAAGGCCGAATAGTTCTCGGGATCATCCACGGCGGCGCGGCTGTCGGACGGAAGAACCAGACGCGGACTTCAAGCTGGGGGAGGTGTCGTCCTACCCGGGCGACACCCGCCGCCGTCGCTCCGCGAACATAGTGATCCTCGGCCTTGAAGGAATAATAGGTCCACTTGAAGGTCATCGGATAGTCGATGCAGGATCGGTGGCAATAGCGGTCCTGGTGAGTGGCTCCGTGCGGCCTGACGCAGATCGGGATAGCGTTAGCGTGGCATTCCGACCATTCTGTCAAAGAGGTAGTTCACGCCTACCCACAAGACGGTTGCTGGCAGAATGTTGCGCAGAAACTGCATGATGAAATCCAAGCTGAACGCAGGTGACGTGCCCCTGAGTTTTCATCCACGCGGAGCTAGAGTCCTCGGGTTAGTGATCCGCCTACGTTTTCTGGCGCCCTCGAAGCTGAAGTTTTCCGGCCAGACCGATGAAGGACCTGCTGGTGGTGGCGACCTATATCGTGGTGCTTTTCTCGGTCATCGCCCAGGCCGGCACGATTGCGGGCGTGGTCAGGCGAGTCTCTTCAAATAGGTCGCGATCTGACGCGGGCGCGAAGGAAGCGGGGGCGCCCGAGCCTCCCCTAGCGGAACCATTCATTTGGTGAACCGCTGATCCCCGGCGGGTCTGGCGATGGAGTCTTCCAGCTCGCTGGGCCGCTGAGGGCTGATCATGAAGACGTTGGAGCGCGCGGCCTTCGTATCGGGGCTGCGGCGCGAGGGGGCTGACCCGCATGACGGCGGCGAGTGATGTGATCGGCGATCTGGGCAAGCTCGACGACGCCAGGATTGTGGATATCGGCGGAAGCGTGCTGACGCTGGGCGGGCTGGTTTCGGCGGTCATCATCATCGCCGCCGCGATCGTCGTGTCCTGGTTCATCACGCGCGGCCTCCGCAGGCTGCGGCTTAAAGCGCAAAGGGGCGCGCAGGCTCTGTATTTGCTGGAGAAACTCACAGGCTACGCCGTGATCGTATTTGGGGTGATCGTGGGGCTGTCGTCGGCAGGTTTGAACCTGTCTTCTCTCGCGGTTTTCGCCGGGGCCATCGGCATCGGCGTGGGGCTGGGTCTTCAAGGCGTCGTGAAAGAGTTTGTATCCGGCATCTTCCTGATCTTCGATCGGATGGTGTCGGTGGGAGATTATGTCGAACTTGAAAGCGGGACGCGCGGCGCGATCGCCGAGATCGGCCCCCGGGCCACGCGTATCCGCACCAATGACAACGTCAACGTCATCATCCCCAACTCGCATCTGATCCAGGGGCCGGTCACCAATTGGACGTTGAAGGGCGACACCCGTCGCATCCACATTCCCTTTTCCGTCGCCTACGGCGCGTCCCGGGCAGAGGTGCGCGAGGCGGTGCTGGCCGCCGCCAACGCCTCGCCCTTCACCATGCCTGAGACCGATCAGAGAAAGAGCCAGGTCTGGCTGGTCGGGTTCGGCGACAGCAGCCTGAACTTCGAGCTTCTGGTCTGGCCCAGCCCTCAGGCGGTCAAGAGACCCGCAGCGATGCATGCGGCCTACACCTGGGCGATCGCTGACGCCCTGGACGCCGCGGGCATCGAGATTCCCTTCCCGCAGACCGACCTCAGGATCCGAAGTCTGCTTGGCCGAGAAGGCGATGATGCGTTCTCGGCCTTGGGGCTGGGCGACCATCTTTCTGCGTCGCAGGCGAAGTCTTCCGCACCGACGGTTGACGCGGCGCGGGCCGTCAACGATGCGGCGGCTGATCTATTGACGCCTCAGCCCGACCCGATCGAAAGTCCCGATGACTAGATGAAGGCGCGCTTGCTTCGTTTCATTCAGGATGTGACGGACGCCTTCTGGGCCCTGCCCGCCTTGATCGTCGCGGCGCTCGCGGGGCTTGGCGTCCTGGTGGTTGATATCCAGATGCTGGGGCGACTGCCCGGCTGGATACCCGAAACCTGGATTTACGGCCGCGGCGATACCGGCGCCCGCACGCTGCTGGGCGCGATCGCGTCCTCGGCCATCGGCGTGGCCGGGACCTTGTTCTCGATCACCATCGCGGCGCTGACGCTGGCTTCGAGCCAGATGGGGCCTCGGTTGTTGCGCAACTTCATGCGCGACCGGGGAAACCAGATGACCTTGGGCGTCTTTCTCGGCGCCTTCGCCTATGCTCTCGTGGTGCTGCGCTCCGTGCGAGGCGGGGAGGACACCGCCTTCGTCCCGGCCCTGGGCGTCACGATCGGACTGGTGTTGGCGGGGGCCTGCGTCGCCCTGCTGATCTATTTCATCCATCACGTGGCCAATCGCATCAACGTGGACACCGTCATCGACTTGGTGCACGACGACGTGGTGCGGGACATGGAGCGGTTGACGCTGGACGAACCGTGCCGTGAATATCCGGATCCGGTCGACTGGAGCTGGGCGGCCAAGGTCAGCCTTCGCCAGGCGGGCTATCTCCAGCAAACCGACACGGGCGCCTTGGCGGATTGGGCGAAAACCCATGGGTGTGGCGTTCGCTTGTTGAAGCGGCCGGGCGAGTTCGTCTTCCCCCATGCGCCTTTCGCCCTTGTTTCGCACGAAGTAGAGGAGGCTGAGGCGGCGATCTGGGGCAGGGTGGCGCTGAGCCGCAGGGGCGGATCTCCGGCTGACTTCACCTTTCCTGTCGCCCAGTTGGTCGAGGTGGCCGTGAGAGCGCTCTCGCCGGGCGTCAACGACCCGAGGACGGCGATCAGCGTGCTCAATCGTCTGGGCGCGGCGCTGGCCTGGCTGGCGCCGCGCCATCTTCACAACGGGGTTTATGAGCAGGACGGCGTCGTCCGGCTCTATGTGCCGACGCTGGACTACGCCGCCCTGGCCGGCGTGATGTTCGACATGATCAGACAGAACGCCGGGACCTCGCCGACGGTTCTCATCCACCTGATGACCGTCCTGACCGCCGTCGCCGCGGTCGAGACCGACCTGCATCGTCTGAACGTTCTGCGGCGCCAGGCGCGTATCGCCGATGAGCAGGGGCAGGCCCTGTTTGTCAACGAAAACGACAAGGCCGTACTGGCGACCGCCTATGCCGACTTCCTAGCCACAGCGGCATAGTCGCCTTGAAGCTCCGCATCGGCAAGCCTCTCCCTTCGCGGTGGTCAGTCGCTAGAAGGGAAAGAAGATCGCGATCACGCCCACCCCGGACGAAGTCCAAGAGCGGCTGCACCTATCCCGCAATAACGTTCTTGTTTTGTTCTGATTTCAAGCGGGTTGGTTGGATCGTCCACAGCGGATAGGACGGACCACTGAAATGGGGCACTAAATGCACGCAGCAGTAATCGGATTATTCGGCCTGATCGCCGCAACGCCAGCCCAAGCTCAACAGGCGGCGAGCTTCGACCTCTCGTGCGACATCGAAACGTCGGTGAAGCTCAACGACCGCGCCGAGACCAAAAACGAGCGCACCATTCGGATGAGCATCGACACCGCTTCAATGAAATGGTGCACCCACCCCTGTAAGCCGGTGCAGACAATCGCCGAGATCTCGCCAACAATTTTGATCCTCTGGGGTGATGCACTGCAACCCGGTCATGCACGGACATTCACTATCGACCGTGTGAGCGGAAGCTACTTCCTGCTGTCAATCACACCGGCTGGGTCCATAACCGCAAAGGGTCGATGCACTCCGGCACCTTTCACTGGCACGGGCGTAAGAACATTGTTCTAGTCCTCCCTTCGAGGCAGGGGGCTCTCCTGTCACGCGAATTTCACGCAGCCCTTCTTGCATATTAGTAAGTGTTCATGTTCTTTGGACGCATGGGGCAGTTCCTAGAACGTCTTCGCAAAGGTTCATCCGCGCACACCGTAGTTGTGGAAGAGCAGGGCCTGTCGCTTGTCCGTCTGGATGGTGCAGAGGATCGTTTCAACGAGCTTGCCCGAGAAATCTTGGAGCGCAGCGGAGACGACTTCGTGGCGTTCCCCACAACGGATGGATCGCACGGCTACGAGCGAGTTTTCGTCGTCCCTCTCGACTGACGCTTCCAGTCGGGATCGATTTTGCGGCGGGCGTGTTCTGGCTCCGGGGAACTCCACTCGGCTCGGGCTAAGCCATGGATTCAGTTTGCACCTTTGTCGTCGATGACGATGTTCTAGTCGCGACCACCATCGAACTTGCGCTGGAAGATAATGGCTTCCGTCCGCACACAGCGCACTCGGCGGAGAAAGGTTTGGCGCTGTCGAGGACAATGGTCACATATGCCGAGCCTTGGTGACGGATGTGAACCTCGGCGGGGAAATCAAAGCGTGGGACATCGCGCTTACGGCTCGCGAGAGATTTCCGACCTTGCCGGTGATCTATGTGACGGGCGATAGCGCCGACGAATGGGCCGCATATGGAGTTCCAGACAGCATCCTGATCGACAAGCCTTTCGTTCCCGCGCAGATCGTGACTGCCATCGCCAAACTGCTGAACAAGCGCGCTCCATAGCCCAAATGGTTTCGGGCCGCATTCTCGACGTCTCGAATATACGCGGACCCGCTTGCTCTACCCCCCGGGTGGGGGTCACCGTCTGGAGCCGGGCGGGCCTGACCCTGCACCACGGGGAGGCTACAGCCTTTCGCCTAAGCCCTTAATGGATTGATCGCTCGTGCATCAGGATCGACAGATCGGTTGTTGTCGATTGAATCGATCCCAGATTAACGCCACCCCACTTTCTACCATGGCGCAGTTTATTTCGACCCCTGACGAGTTGTGGCAGATCGCCGTCACCCGCTGGTAGCTTTGCCCAGTTCGCATGCAGGTGATCCTACTTCCGGCCAGACGAGTGAGCGTGGCCTGACGTGACCCCCGTTTCTCATCCAGCCACAACAAGAGTCCGAGGTTGATCTGGGTAGAGATTGGTTGGGTTGGCAATAGGGCGGCCTGCGCAGCCGTCAACCAGCGCAGCAGGCCGCCCGGCGTTTCCAGCATGGGCTTGCGCGTAGGCCTGCGGCGTCAGCCAGCCGAGCTTCGAGTGCGGTCGCCGTTCGTTGTAGTCACGCCGCCAGGCCTCGAGCACCGCGCGCGCGTGCGGCAGGGAGCGGAACAGCGTCTCGTTCAGCAGCTCGTCACGCAGGCGCCCGTTGAAGCTCTCATTGAAGCCGTTCTGCTGTGGCTTGCCTGGCGCGATGTAGTGCCAGCCCACGCCGGTGTCGTCGGCCCAGGCCAGGACGGCGTCGAAGTGTACTCCGTGCCGTTGTCGCTGACGATGGTGTCCGGTCGGCCCCGCTGCCGGATGACGGCGTCCAACTCCCGCACCACTCGCGTGCCCGACAGCGAGGTATCAGCCACCAGCGCCAGGCATTCGCGGGTGCAGTTGTCGATCACCGTCAGGATGCGGAAGCGCCGCCCGTCCGTCATCT
>NZ_JACHLM010000006.1 GCF_014207965.1 Brevundimonas bullata | reverse complement strand
GAAGACGTCTTCTCGATCTCGGGCCGCGGCACCGTGGTCACGGGTCGTATCGAAAAGGGTATCGTCAAGGTCGGCGAAGAAGTCGAAATCGTCGGTATCCGTCCGGTTCAGAAGACGACCTGCACGGGCGTCGAAATGTTCCGCAAGCTGCTGGACCAGGGTCAAGCGGGCGACAACGTCGGCGTTCTGCTGCGCGGCACCAAGCGTGAAGACGTCGAGCGCGGCCAGGTGCTGTGCAAGCCGGGCTCCATCACGCCGCACACCAAGTTCGTGGCTGAAGCCTACATCCTGAACAAGGAAGAAGGCGGCCGTCACACCCCGTTCTTCACGAACTATCGCCCGCAGTTCTACTTCCGCACGACGGACGTGACCGGCATCGTTCACCTGAAGGAAGGCGTTGAGATGATCATGCCCGGCGACAACGCCGAGCTGAACGTCGAACTGATCACCCCGATCGCCATGGATCAGGGCCTGCGCTTCGCCATCCGCGAAGGCGGCCGTACCGTCGGTGCCGGCGTGGTCGCCAAGATCATCGAGTAGTCGATGCATCCGGGTCCCCGGACCCGAACAGTAGGCGTACCGGCCTCTCCTCGGAGACGCCGCAGTATCGAGTAACAGAGCGGCCCCCGGAGCAATCCGGGGGCCGTTTTGCCGTCTGGGGCAGGGTCAGTCAGGCATTCGGCCGCCCGGTGGCGGGATCTGTCGCTGTCTGGCCCGAGTTGCTGGAGCCCTTGGCGCCGCTGGGCTCCGTGGCCGGGCGCGGAGGCTGGCCCGCCCGATCCGGCTTCTGGTTCTCGTTTTCGGTTTCACGATTGGCGGGGCGGCGGTCTGGCATGGCGGATCCCTTGTTGAGACACCTACAATGCGCGGGCCGTAGCTCCGCTCCGCTGCCGCGTTCACCATGGCTCTAAACCATGTCGAAATGCCCCGTGCTTAGAGCGGAAAGGCGGAGTGGAACTTGCTTGCCGTTTCGCTCAAAGGGGAGCCCATGTCCGGCGCACTGACTGTTGATAATCGCGATGTAGCGGGCTTGACGGCTGAGGAGCGCGCGCAGTGGTCCGCCTGGGCGGCCGATGATCCTGACCTCGCCAGCCCCTATTTCCGGGTAGAGTTCGCGGAGATCACGGCGCGCGTAAGCCCCGACTGCGCCGTGGCGGTGTTTCGGCGGGACGGCGACGTCGTCGGCTACTTCCCCTACCAGAAGCGAGGCGGAGCCATTCAGCCGATCGGCGCGCCGATGAATGACTATCACGGCGTGATCGCGCCGAGGGGCGAGGCGCCGACCCTGGCGGAAGTCGCCCGTCTGCTGGACGGCCGTCGCTTCAGCGTGAACGGCTGGGTCGGGGCCTCGACCAGGGGCATCAGGAGCGAGAGCTTCCGCACCACTATCCCCGATAACGGCGGCTATGACGCTTGGTATGCCGCCCGCCGTCAGGCCTTCGGCAAATACTTTAAAGACAAGGAGCGGGCGCGGCGCAGCATGGCGGTCGAGTTCGGCTCAGTGGACGTTCAGATCGGTTTGCGTGATCCGGCGCTTCTCGATGAACTGATCGCGTTGAAGCGTGAACAGTATCGGCGGACGGGGCGGCACGATATCTTCGCCTGTAGCTGGACCGGCGACCTGCTGCACGCCCTGATGGCGCACGAACAGGCGGATTTCGGCGCCTCTATGGCGGTGCTGCGGGCCGGCGGTCAGATCGCGGCGATGGAATACTCCCTGCACGCCGGTCGCCGGTTCCATTTCTGGTTCCCGGCCTATGTTCCAAGCCTTGCACGCTGTTCGCCGGGGATCCTGCTGAGCATGGAGACCATTCGGTTGGGGGC
Source organism: Brevundimonas bullata (assembly GCF_014207965.1). GTDB lineage: Bacteria > Pseudomonadota > Alphaproteobacteria > Caulobacterales > Caulobacteraceae > Brevundimonas > Brevundimonas bullata_A. The sequence continues at coordinate 323,154 of NZ_JACHLM010000006.1, read as the reverse complement.
GGAGCAGGGCTACCGCGACTTCGACTACGGGTTCGGCGGCGAGGCCTACAAGCGCTACTTCTGCGACACGGTGCAGCCGGTGACCGAAGCCGCCTTCCTGGGGCCAGGGCTGCCGAGCGCCATCGGCGCGGCGACCGACGCCCTGTTGAGCATGGCGGGGGCGGACCGGGCGGAGGAGATTCGCAACAGCCTGCGCCGTCGCTGGAACGTCATCGAGGCGTGTGAAGTCACTGGCGTCGACCGGTTCAAGGGCGCCGCCCTGGCGGCGCGGGCCGCCTTCGCCAAGGCTATGAACCGTACGGCGGCCGCGTCATGATTATGAAAACGAGAGCACCCATGTCTGAACGCGGCACCCGCTATCCCGGCCCCATCACCGAGGCGGCCTTTCATCCGCACAGCCTGATCGCCCAGGGTTTCGCCGAGGACGCCGCCCTGGCGGAGGTGCTGGATCGCTATCCGGCGGAGTTGTTCGACATCAACCTGTACGACTACGACGACGAGGGGCAGGTCTCGCTTCGTACCGGCGCTCGGGGACGGCTGGACGGCGGTCAATTGTTGGAGGCGATCCAGCAGGGCAGGCTATGGGTCAACCTCCGCGGGGTGGAGACGGGCTGGCCTGAGCTCTGGGCGGCGGCCATGGCCGAGTACCGCCAGATCCAGCAGACCTATCCCGGGCTGAAGGCGGTCAAGAACGCCGGCCAGTTGATCCTGTCGTCGCCCAAGGCGCGGGTGCCCTATCACTTCGATGCGGCGGGGGTGGTGCTGTTCCACCTGCGCGGGCGCAAGCGCATCTTCGTCTATCCCGGCGACGAGGCGCACCTGCCAGAGCGGAACATGGAGCAGGTGGTGGCGCGCCAGACGACCGAGGAGTTGCCCTATACCCTGGCCTTTGAGGACGATGCGCGGATCATGGATCTGGAACCGGGGCAGGCCCTGACCTGGCCGCTGTATGCGCCGCACAGGGTCGAGAACCTGGACCGGTTCTGCGTCTCGCTGTCGATGGACTTCCAGACCTGGCCGTCGCGGTTCCGCAACGGGGCGCTCTACACCAATGCTGTGGTGCGCAGTCAAGGCGGCGCACCGCGCTTCACCGACCAGATGGGGCAGGGCGAGCTGGCGCTGCGATGGGCGGCTTCGCTGGCGCTGCGCCGGATGGGCGCGCTGAAGAGCCGGATCGCCCATTTCGAGCGTGACTTCGAACCGGAGGTGGGCGTGACCGACGGCGCACGCGCTCTGGGCGGCTGACCTGAAGGCCATTCCTTACAACGACTTCATGACCTCGATTTAAAATGACTTGAGGGCCGAGCGGGACCACCCTCACCTCAGATCAGGAGAGGGACACCGCCATGAAGATCGCCGTTTACGCCGCAGCCTCCGCCGCCGTCCTGGCTGCATTCGTCGCCGCCCAGCCCGCCGCAGCCCAGGACGCTGAGATCCGCAATGCGGTGGCCCGTGTCATTGTCATCCCCGAGGACCGCGCCGACATCGCAGTCGAGATCACGCCCGGTGCGGCCGATCTGCCGCAACTGACCCTCGAGCGTCGCGGCGGCAAGGTTCGTATCGATGGCGGCCTGGGCCGTCGCCGCAGCGTGATGCAGTTCAGCAGCGACAGCATCCGTGAGTGCAACAACGGTCGGGCTGATGCGCGTCAGCCCGGAGAGGGCGCGACGGTCGAGCTGCGCGGCAAGGGCCGCATCAGGCTGGAGGACGCGCCGTTGATCGTTCTGCGCACGCCGCGCGACGTGGATGTCAGCTCGGGAAGCGGCGTCTATGGTTCAGTGGGGCGCGGGGCGCGCTCGGTTGATCTGGGCGCTGGCGGGTGCGGCAACTGGACCGTGGCCAATGTCGATGGTCGATTGGAGATCGGTGTCGGCGGATCGGGAACGGTTCGGGCTGGCACGTCGCGGTCGCTGGAGGCGTCCGTCGGCGGTTCGGGGTCCATCTTCGCCGGCAGCACGGGCGAACTGGAAGCCAATATCGGCGGGTCAGGCAGCATCGTCGTGGCGAGCGTGAACGGGCAAGCGGATATCTCCATCGGCGGCTCGGGCGACGTGACGGTCCGGGGTGGTCGCGCCTCGTCGCTGGAAGTGGCTGTCGCCGGATCGGGGAATGTTCGCTTTGACGGTACGGCCAGCAGCCTGGACGCCTCGATCGCCGGGTCGGGCGATGTGCGCGTGGCCGAGGTGACCGGACCGGTGTCACGCTCGATCGTGGGTGCGGGCGAGGTGCGCATCGGACGCTGATCCGCCGGCCCTCGCCGCGAGAGAAGGCCCGGGAGCGTGGAACCCCCCGGGCCTTTTTCGTGTCTGGAAAACAGCCGAACGACAACCAAGAAAAAGCCCCGGCGGATGGCTCCGCCGGGGCTTCTCTTTTCCGACCGAGGTCGGAGGTGTCCGCGAGGCTTAGAAGCCGAACGCGGTCGGCAGGCCAGCCAGGGTGCGGCCCAGGTTGGCGCCGGCGCGGTCCAGCGACTGCAGCGTGCCACCGAAGTTGTAGCGAGCGCCGATCATGAAGATGTCGGCGTCGACGTCGACGTTAGCAACGTCGGTCGAGACGCGCTGGTACGTGCCGCTGACGCTGAACGGGCTGTTGGCGAACTGATACTCAGCGCCGGCGCCGTAGGCCCAGGCGTCGACGTCGCCCAGATCGGTGTCGACGTTCGAGTACGAGACGCCGGCGTTCAGGCGGAACGACGGGTTGATGTAGTAGGCGGCGTCGCCGCCGATGGTCCAGGCGTCGCCCATGTCGGCGTCGGTGTAGGACACCAGGCCGGTCAGGGTGGCCGAGGCCAGGTACTTCTGAACTTCAGCGCCAACGGTGAAGGTTTCGTCGTCGCCGATGTCCGACACCGACACGAAGCCGCCAGCGCGCAGGTCGGCGCCGAAGGTCTTGGTCAGGTGGGCGGCGGCGGCGGCCGTGGTGTCGTCGCCGAAGTCGCTGTCAGCGTAGTTGACGGCGCCGTTGACGGTCACGGTCCATTCCGGAGCGACCTTGAAGGCGCCGACGCCGTCCAGGTTAGCGCCGTCGGTCTTGAAGCCTTCGGTGTCGGTGTGGACGTAGGCGATGCCGGCCGAGCCGACAGCGTCTTGAGCGAAGGCCGGAGCGGCGATCAGGGTCGCGGCGGCGACGGAGGCGAGGAAGACGGTTTTCATTGTGATTATCCTTTTTATCGTTCCGCCAAGGTTTGCACCTCGGCGAGACAGCGCAGATAGGCCGCGTTTCGCCGCTTAGCTGTAACGAACTTGTCATGTTTGGGCGGTTTGGGGCCGATGTTGCCTAAGTGTGACGCATTGCGGCATGTTTGCGTCACTACCTGGCGCGGGAATGCGGCGGACCCTTAACGGCGCGGTCATGTGGCCCAGCTTTGGCCTCAGGGGTTAAGGGAAGGGGGCGATCCCGGCGTTGGCGGGGCCCTTATATAGAGTGCAGCGGACCCGGCCGGCCGGCGTTGGCGATATGTCTCAAACCCCCGCGCCGCCACGGTTTGAGCGCTTGACGAAAAAGGAATCGAAGGGCATAAGCACGCTTCTTGTTGGACCGGCTGTGCACTTTCGGGTGCAGACGCGGTTCGCAGGGACGACCTAAGTTACTGTTCTTTGCAGCATTCTTGGGACTTCAATGGCCTTCGCGGTTAGCTGCGTGGGCCAATCGTTTTTGCGGATTTGCGTTCCTTGGGGCTCTGCCCGAGGCTTCGGTCTTTGAAATGGTTCACAGGGACGCGGTTCCGACCGCTTGGGAATAACAACCGATATGGATCAAAGCATCCGCATCAGGCTCAAGGCCTTCGATCATCGCGTCCTCGACTTTTCGACGCGCGAGATCGTTAACACCGCTAAACGCACCGGGGCGACCGTTCGTGGTCCGATCCCGCTGCCGACCCTGATCGAAAAGTTCACCGTGAACCGCTCGCCGCACGTCGATAAGAAGTCGCGCGAGCAGTTTGAAATCCGCACGCACAAACGCGTGCTCGACATCATCGACCCCACCCCGCAAACCGTGGACGCGCTCATGAAGCTCGACCTGTCGGCCGGTGTGGACGTCGAGATCAAGATTTAAGAAGAAAGAGGCGGGATCCGACATGCGTACGGGCGTGATCGCCAAGAAACTGGGAATGACGCGCGTCTTCGCTGAAGACGGCGCACATATTCCGGTCACGGTTCTGCAGCTTGATGGCTGTCAGGTCGTGGGTCAGCGCACTCAAGAGCGGGACGGCTACGTCGCCCTGCAACTGGGCGCCGGAACCAAGAAGGCAAAAAACACCAACAAGGCTCAGCGCGAAGTTTTCGCCAAGGCCGAAGTTGAACCTAAGCACTATGTGACCGAGTTCCGCGTTGACGCGGAAGGTCTGCTGGACGTGGGCGCCGAACTGTCGGCTGAACACTTCCTGGTGGGTCAGAAGGTCGACATCCAGGGCGAAACCATCGGTAAGGGCTTTGCCGGCGCCATGAAGCGCTGGAACTTCGGCGGCCTGCGCGCCTCGCACGGTGTGTCGGTGTCTCACCGTTCGCACGGTTCGACCGGCCAACGCCAAGATCCGGGCAAGACCTTCAAGGGCAAGAAGATGGCTGGCCACTACGGTCAGGAAGTCGTCACCCAGCAGAACCTGACCGTCGTCCGCGTGGACGCCGAGCGTGGCCTGATCCTGATCAAGGGCGCTGTCCCGGGTCACGACGGCAGCTACGTCAAGGTTCGCGACGCCGTTAAGAAGGCTCGCCCGGCTGACGCTCCCTTCCCGGGCGCCGTCAAGTCGGCCAAGGCTGCTCAACCCGCCTCGACCCCGGCTGAAGCGCCGGCCGTTGAAGCGACCGAAGGCGGTGAAGCGTAATGAAACTCTCTGTCATCAAACTCGACGGCAAGGCTGCCGGCGACGTGGAACTGTCGGAAGCCGTCTTCGGCATCTCCGACATCCGCGGCGACCTGCTGGCTCGTTACGTCAACTGGCAACTGGCCAAGCGCCGCGCCGGTACGCACAAGGTTCAAACCCGCAACGAGAACTCTCGTACGGGTAAGAAGATGTACAAGCAAAAGGGCACCGGCGGCGCTCGTCACGGTTCGCGCCGTGCACCGCAGTTCGTTGGTGGTTCGCGCGCCTTTGGTCCGGTCGTTCGCGACCACGGCTACTCGCTGCCGAAGAAGGTCCGCGCCCTGGCTCTGCGTCACGCTCTCAGCTCGAAGGTCAAGGCCGGCGATCTGATCGTCGTCGACACCGTTTCGATCAAGGAAGCCAAGACGGCTTCGCTGCGCGAAACCTTCGGCAAGCTCGGTTGGACCAAGGCTCTGATCATCGCTGGTCCGGAAGTTGAAACCAACTTCGGCCTGGCTGCTCGCAACATCCCGAACATCGACGTGCTGCCGAACGCCGGCCTGAACGTCTATGACATCCTTCGGGCCGACAAACTGGTGCTGACCAAGGCGGCTGTTGAAGCCATCGAGGCGCGCTTCGCTGAGAAGGAAGCCGCATAATGGCCGCCGCTCAACCCACCGCCAAACACTACGACACCATCCTGGCTCCGATCATCACGGAAAAAGCCACGATCCTGTCGGAGCAGAACAAGGTTGTCTTCCGCGTCGCCGGTACGGCGACCAAGGACGAGATCGCTGCTGCGGTCGAAAGCCTGTTCAAAGTCAACGTCCTCAAGGTCAACACCCTGGTTCAAAAGGGCAAGACCAAGCGCTTCCGGGGCATTCTGGGCCGTCGCGTGGACATCAAGAAAGCGATCGTGACGCTGGCCGATGGTCAGTCGATCGACGTCACGACGGGGCTCTAAGAAGATGGCTCTGAAGCATTACAATCCGACGTCGCCGGGCCGCCGCGCCCTGGTGCTGGTCGACCGGTCCGAGCTCCACAAGGGCCGTCCCGAGAAGTCGCTGACCGAAGGCCTGACGAAGTCCGGCGGTCGTGGCGCAGGTGGTCGTATCGCTGTCCGCTTCCGCGGCGGCGGCGCCAAGACCCTGTACCGCAAGATCGACTTCAAGCGTCGCAAGTTCGACGCCATCGGTACGGTCGAGCGTCTGGAATATGACCCGAACCGCACGGCCTTCATCGCTCTGGTGACCTACGCCGACGGCGAGAAGACCTACATCATCGCGCCGCAACGCCTTAAGGCCGGCGACACGGTGATCTCGGGCGAGAAGACCGACGTGAAGCCGGGCAACGCCATGCCGCTCCGTTCGATGCCGGTGGGTACGATCATCCACAACATCGAAATGAAGCCGGGCAAGGGCGCTCAGCTGGCTCGTTCGGCCGGCGCTTACGCTCAGCTGGTGGGTCGCGATCAGGGCTACGCCCAGATCCGTCTTGGCTCGGGCGAACTGCGCATGGTCCTGGACGCCTGCATGGCCACGGTGGGCGCGGTTTCGAACCCCGACCACATGAACCAGAACCTCGGCAAGGCCGGTCGCGTTCGTCACATGGGCTGGCGTCCGCACGTTCGCGGCGTCGCCATGAACCCGATCGACCACCCGCATGGTGGTGGTGAAGGCCGGACCTCTGGTGGTCGTACCCCGGTTACGCCGTGGGGCAAGGACACCAAGGGCACCCGCACCCGCAAGAACAAGGCTACGGATAAGTACATCATCCGTACCCGCCACGTTAAGAAGGCTCGCTAAGAATGGCCCGCTCCTCCTGGAAAGGCCCGTTTGTCGACGGGTATCTGCTCAAGAAGGCCGACGCCGTTCAAACGTCGGGCCGCAAGGATGTGATCAAGACCTGGTCGCGTCGTTCCACCATCCTGCCGCAGTTTGTCGGTTTGACCTTCGGCGTCCACAACGGCCAAAAGCACGTGCCGGTGATGGTCAACGAAGACATGGTCGGCATGAAGTTTGGCGAGTTCGCGCCGACCCGGAACTTCCCGGGTCACGCAGCGGACAAGAAGGCCAAAAGGAAGTAACTGATGGCCAAGTCCAACAACCCCCGCCGCGTCGGCGCCACCGAGGCTCGCGCCAAGCTGGTCAACGTTCGCATCAGCCCTCAAAAGCTGAACCTGGTGGCCGCATCGATCCGCGGTCTGCCGGTTCAGAAGGCGCTGAACGAGCTTGAATTCAGCCGCAAGCGCATCGCCACCGACGTCCGCAAGGTTCTGTATTCGGCCGTTTCGAACGCCGAAAACAACCACAACCTCGACATCGACAACCTGGTTGTCGCCGAGGCCTTCGTGGGCAAGAACCTGGTGATGAAGCGTTTCGCGAGCCGCGCTCGTGGTCGCTCGTCGCGCATCCTGAAACCGTTCAGCGAGATCACGATCGTGGTCCGTGAAGCCGGCGAGGCCGCCTGATGGGACAGAAAATCAATCCGGTCGGTCTGCGCCTCGGCGTAAACCGCACGTGGGACAGCCGTTGGTTCGCCGGCGGCGCCGACTACGCCCGCCTGCTGCACCAGGACCTGAAGCTGCGCACGTGGCTGAAGGAGCGTCTGCTCGCAGCAGGCGTCTCGCGCATCATCATCGAGCGTCCGCACAAGAAGTGCCGCGTGACGATCTACGCCGCCCGTCCGGGCGTCGTGATCGGCAAGAAGGGCGCTGACATCGAGAAGCTCCGCAAGGACATCTCGGCCCGCACTGAAGGCGAAGTTCACCTGAACATCGTCGAAGTCCGCAAGCCGGAAACCGACGCGCAGCTGATCGCTGAAAACATCGCGCAACAGCTGGAGCGCCGTATCGCGTTCCGCCGCGCCATGAAGCGTTCGATGCAGTCGGCCATGCGTCTCGGCGCCAAGGGCGTCCGCATCAACGTCGCCGGTCGTCTGGGCGGCGCTGAAATCGCTCGTATGGAATGGTACCGCGAAGGTCGCGTGCCGCTTCACACCCTGCGTGCCGACATCGACTATGGCTTCTATGAAGCCAAGACGACCTACGGCATCATTGGCGTGAAGGTCTGGGTCTTCAAGGGTGAAGTGCTCGAGCACGATCCCATGGCTCAGGACAAGCGTTGGGCCCTGGAAGCCTCGGGTCCGTCGTCCAACGAAGGCCGTGGCGGCCCCCGCGGTGATCGCGGTCCGCGCCGTGGTCGTGAGGGCTGATAGGTCATGTTGCAACCTAAAAAGACCAAGTACCGCAAGGCCTTCAAGGGCCGCATCCATGGCTCGGCCAAGGGTGGTTTCTCGCTGAACTTCGGCTCCTACGGCCTGAAGACGGTGGAACCCGAGCGTATCACTGCTCGCCAGATCGAAGCGGCTCGCCGCGCGATCACGCGTCAGATGAAGCGTCAGGGCCGCGTCTGGATCCGGGTCTTCCCGGACCTGCCCGTCACGGGCAAGCCGGCTGAAGTCCGGATGGGTAAGGGCAAGGGCGCTGTGGACCATTGGGCCGCACGCTGCCACCCGGGCCGTATCCTGTTCGAAATCGACGGCGTGCCGGACGATGTGGCTCGCGAAGCTCTGCGCCTCGGCGCGGCCAAGCTGCCGGTCCGCACCAAGGTGGTCACCCGCCTTGACGCCGGCATCGCTCATCTTGAGGAAGCGGCATGACCAAGATCGCCGATCTCCGGGGTCAAACCCCCGACCAACTGGCCGACGAGCTGCTGAAGCTCAAGAAGGAACAGTTCAACCTGCGCTTCCAGGCCGCCACCGGTCAGATGGAAAAGACTCACCGCGTTGGTGAAGTCCGCAAAGACATCGCTCGCATCTCCACGCTTCTGCGTGAGAAGCGCGCAGCGGTTTAAGGAAACACCTATGCCCAAACGTATTCTTGAAGGCGTGGTCGTGTCCGACAAGGGCGACAAGACGGTCGTCGTGAAGGTCGAGCGCACTCTGCTGCACCCGGTCCTGAAAAAGATCGTCCGTCTGTCCAAGAAGTACCACGCTCACGATGAGGGCAACGCCCTCAAAGTCGGCGACGTCGCACGCATCGTCGAGTGCGCTCCCAAGTCCAAGCTGAAGCGTTGGGAAGTCATTTCCACCGCCTCGGCTTCGTAAAGAGAAGGATCGGATCCTATGATCCAGATGCAAACTAACCTGGAGGTCGCCGATAACTCGGGCGCCCGCCGGGTCATGTGCATCAAGGTGTTGGGCGGCTCGAAGCGCCGCTACGCCTCGGTGGGTGACGTTATCGTCGCCTCGGTGAAGGAAGCTATTCCTCGCGGCCGCGTGAAGAAGGGCGACGTTGTTCGCGCTATCGTCGTGCGCACCGCCAAGGACATCCAGCGCAAGGACGGCTCGGTCATTCGTTTTGACAAGTCGGCCGCCGTCATCGTCAACAAACAAAACGAGCCGGTCGGCACGCGGATCTTTGGCCCTGTTCCTCGCGAACTGCGCGCCAAGAACCACATGAAGATTATCTCGCTGGCTCCGGAGGTCCTGTAATATGGCCGCCAAGATCAAGAAGGGCGACAAAGTCATCGTCCTGGCCGGCAAGGACAAGGGACGCACCGGTCAGGTGCTGAAGGTTCTGCCGACCGAAAATCGCGTCCTCGTGCAAGGCGTCAACATGGTTCAGCGCCACACGCGCCCGAGCCAGGCTGACCCGCAAGGGGGCATCAAGCACAAAGAAGCCTCGCTTCACCTGTCGAACGTCGCAGTCGCCGACGCCAACGGCAAGGCGACCCGCGTTGGCTTCAAGGTCGAAGGCGACGCCAAGGTTCGCTTCGCCAAGACCACGGGAGACGTCATCTAATGGCTGACACCAAGTACACGCCGCGTCTCAAGGCCGAGTATCAGGACCGCATCCGCGCCGTCCTGAAAGAGCAGTTCGGTTACACCAACGAGATGCAGATCCCCAAGCTGGACAAGATCGTCCTGAACATGGGTATCGGTGAAGCTGTCGCTGACTCCAAGAAGGCCAACACGGCTCTCAAGGACCTGACGGCTATCGCCGGCCAGAAGGCCGTCGCCACCAAGGCTCGTAACTCCATCGCCGGCTTCAAGCTGCGCGAAGGCATGGTCATCGGCGGCAAGGTTACGCTGCGCGGCGCCCAGATGTACGAATTCCTGGACCGGTTCATCACGATCGCGCTGCCGCGCGTGAAGGATTTCCGTGGCCTGAAGGGTACCTCGTTCGACGGTCGCGGCAACTACGCCACGGGTCTGAAGGAGCACATCGTGTTCCCGGAGATCAACTACGACCAGATCGACCAGATGTGGGGCATGGACATCGTTGTCTGCACCACGGCCAAGACCGATGCGGAAGCCAAGGCTCTCCTCACCGAGTTCAAGTTCCCGTTCGTGAAGAACTGAGCGGGAAGGGAAGAGAACAATGGCTAAGAAAAGCGCCGTAAACCGTAACGAAGCCGTCAAGGCTCTGGTTGCGAAGTATGCCGCAAAGCGGGCTGCCCTCAAGGCGACCGCCAACGACGAAAGCCTGCCGCTGGAAGAGCGTTTCGACGCTCGTCTGAAGCTGGCTGAGCTGCCGCGCAACTCGGCTCCGTCGCGCATCCGCAACCGCTGCGAAGTGACGGGCCGTCCGCGGGCCTTCTACCGCAAGCTGAAGATGAGCCGGATCGCCATGCGCGAGCTGGGCAACCTGGGGCAAATCCCCGGCCTGACCAAGTCGAGCTGGTAAGGGGAGCGAACAGATATGATGATCAACGATCCCCTGAGCGACATGATCGCTCGCATCAAGAACGCTGCGACTCGCAAGCGTTCCAAGGTGCTGACCCCGGCCTCCCGTCTGCGCCAGCGCGTCCTCGACGTGCTGCAGGACGAAGGCTACATCCGCGGCTATTCGCTGGTTCAAAACCCCGGCGAGTTCCCGCAGTTCGAGATCGAGCTGAAGTACTTCGACGGCCAGCCGGTGATCGCTGAGATCGCCCGCGTGTCGAAGCCTGGCCGCCGCGTTTACTCGGCCATCACCGACCTGAAGCCGATCAAGAACGGCCTCGGCATCTCGATCCTTTCGACTTCGAAGGGCGTCATGTCTGACGCCAACGCCCGCGACGCAAACGTCGGCGGCGAAGTCCTCTGCAGGGTCTACTGATATGTCCCGTATTGGCAAGAAAACCGTTGCTCTGCCGAAGGGCGTGACTGTCACGCTCAACGGTCAGACCGTCTCGGTCAAGGGTCCGAAGGGCGAGAGCTCCTGGACCGTGGCCGACGAGATCGAAGTCACCCAGGGCGAAGAGGGTCTGACCCTCGCGCCGCGTATGGACACGCCTCGCGCTCGCGCGATGTGGGGTCTGTCGCGCACCCTGGTCGACAACATGGTTGTTGGCGTCACCGAGGGCTTCGAAAAGACCTTGGAACTGGTCGGCGTGGGTTACCGCGCCGCCCTGAAGGGCCAGGCTCTGTCGCTGCAACTCGGCTTCTCGCATGAAGTCGACATCGCGCCGCCGGCCGGTATCACCTTCGTCGTGCCGAAGCAGACCGAGATCAAGATCCAGGGTTCTGACAAGCAAGTCGTTGGCGAAATCGCCGCCGTGATCCGCAAGCTGCGTCCGCCGGAGCCCTACAAGGGCAAGGGCGTGCGTTATTCGGGCGAGAAGGTCCGGCGCAAGGAAGGCAAGAAGAAGTAAGTCATGGCTCTTTCTCTGCAACAACAAGCCAAGCGCCGCGCCGAACGCAACCGTCGTCGCCTCAAGGCTGTGTCCAACGGCCGTCTGCGTCTGTCGGTCTTCCGTTCGGACAAGAACATCTCGGTTCAGATCATCGACGACGCCCAGGGCGTCACGGTGGCCGCCGCCTCGTCGCTGGAAGGCGGCAAGGGCTCCAAGGGTTCGGACGTCGCCGCAGCTGCTGCTATTGGCAAGCTGATCGCCGAGCGCGCCATCGAGAAGGGCGTCACCGACGTCGTTTTCGACCGCGGTGGCTACATCTATCACGGCCGCGTCAAGGCGCTGGCGGAGGCCGCGCGTGAAGCCGGCCTGAACTTCTAAGGGATCGAGAAGCATGGCTCGTGAACCCCAGCGCGGCGGCGGCGGCAACGACCGCAACCGTCGTGACAACCGCAACGCTCCTGCTGTCGACGGCCCGGATTCGGACATCGTCGAAAAGCTGGTGCACATCAACCGCGTCGCCGCCACCGTTAAGGGCGGACGTCGTTTCTCGTTCGCAGCCCTGATGGTTGTGGGCGACGGCAAGGGCCGGGTCGGCTTCGGTCATGGCAAGGCGCGTGAAGTGCCGGAAGCCATCCGCAAGGCGACTGAAGAAGCCAAGAAGACCATGATCCGCGTGCCTCTTCGTGAGAACCGCACCCTGCACCACGACGGCAACGGCCGTTGGGGCGCCGGCAAGATCATGATGCGCGCTGCCCCTCCCGGCACGGGCGTCATCGCCGGCGGTCCGATGCGTGCGGTCCTCGAAACCCTCGGCGTCCAGGATGTCGTCGGCAAGTCGACCGGCTCGTCGAACCCGTACAACATGATCCGCGCGACCTTCGAAGCTCTGAAGGTTCAATCGTCGCCGCGTCAGGTTGCTGCTAAGCGTGGCAAGAAGGTCGCTGACCTGATGGGCCGCCGCAACGACGGCGCTTCGGCGCCTGAAGCTGTCGAGGGCTGATAGACATGGCGAAGAACGAAAAAGCCACCGTCACGGTCCGCCAGACGGCCAGCCCGATCCGCCGCAAGGCTGATCAGCGCGCCACTCTGTCGGGCCTGGGTCTGAACCGCATCGGCCGCGAGTCGACGCTGGAGGACACCCCCTCGGTCCGTGGGATGATCGCCAAGGTCGCCCACATGGTCGAAGTGGTCGAAAAATAAGCAGATGCGCCCTTCCTCGTTCGCGGGGGAGGGCGTTTCTCTTTTGAAGAAGCATCTTGCGATGCTGCGTCGGGCCGCCTAGAAGCGGCCCTTCAATTTATCCAACGCCGAGTCAGGTGCGATCGCTCTGATCGACCTGGCGCTAGCACCCGAAAGGATCAGGCATATGAAACTGAACGAAATTCGCGACAACGAAGGCGCCCACAAAAAGCGCATGCGCGTCGGCCGCGGCCCGGGTTCGGGCAAGGGCAAGACGGCTGGTCGCGGCGTCAAGGGGCAGAAGTCGCGTTCGGGCGTCGCCATCGGCGGCTTCGAAGGCGGTCAAATGCCGCTGTACATGCGTATGCCCAAGCGCGGCTTCAACAACGCCAACGCTCTGAAGCTGGCCGAAGTGAACCTGTGGCGCGTGCAGGACGCCATCGACGCCGGCAAGCTGGACGCCAAGGCTGAGATCAACGGCGCCGCCCTGGTGGCCGCCGGCGTGATCCGTCGCGTCAAGGACGGCGTGCGCGTCCTGGGCGGAGGCGAACTGAAGGCCAAGCTGAACCTGGTCGTGTGGTCGGCCTCGGCCGGCGCCATCAAGTCCATCGAAGCCGCTGGCGGTTCGGTCGAGCAACAGCGCATCGCCGCTGAAGCAAAGGCCGCTGCTCGCGTTGCCAAGCGCGAAGCCGCCAAGGGCAAGGTTCCGCCGGCGAAGACCCCGCTGGGCGACGCCAACAAGGTCTCGGCCCGCGCCAAGCGCGCCGCTGCCAAGGCCTAAATCGATATCGTCATCCCGTGCGAGCGCTGCTGATGCGGCGTTCGCCGGGATTGTCCGCACCGGGATGACGAAATTCATGAAAGCGGCCCTCGCAAGACGGCCGCTTTCCGCCTATCTGACGACGGGCATAGTCGTGGGGACCGCCTAATGGCTTCGGCCGCTGAACAACTCGCCGCCAATATGAACATGGGCTCGTTCGCGAAAGCGACCGAGCTGCACAAACGCCTGCTGTTCACGCTGGGCGCGCTGCTGGTCTATCGGATCGGCACCTATGTTCCGATTCCGGGCATTAATTCCGAGGCCTTCCTGGCCTTCTTCCAGAACCCTGATGGCCAGCGCGGCATCCTGGACATGTTCAACATGTTCTCGGGCGGCGCGGTCGAGCGTATGGCCGTCTTCGCGTTGAACGTGATGCCATACATCTCGGCCTCGATCATCGTGCAACTGATGGGCGCGGTTTACCCGCCCTGGGAGAAGCTGAAGAAGGAAGGCGGCGAAAGCGGCCGCAAGCAGCTGAACCAGTACACCCGTTACCTGACGGTGTTCCTGGCTCTGGCCCAGTCCTTCGGCATCGCCGCCGGCCTGAACGCACAGGCCGGTCTGATCGACCAGCCGGGCGTCTTCTTCATCATTTCGACGGTCACGACCCTGACCGGCGGCACCATGTTCCTGATGTGGCTGGGTGAGCAGGTGACGGCGCGCGGCGTCGGCAACGGCATCTCGCTGATCATCTTCGCCGGCATCGTGGCGGTCCTGCCGTCCACCGTGGCGCGCCTGCTGGGCCTGGCTCAGCAAGGTCAGATGTCGGTCTTCGCCCTGCTGTTCATCGCCGTTCTGGCTGTGGCCACCATCGTCTTCATCGTCTTCATGGAGCGCGCCCAGCGCCGCCTTCTGATCCAGTATCCGAAGCGCCAGGAAGGCAACCGCATGACGGGCGGCGAACGCTCCTTCCTGCCGCTGAAGGTGAACACCGCCGGCGTCATTCCCGCCATCTTCGCCTCGTCGCTGCTGATGCTGCCGACGACGGTGGCCACCTTCACGGCTCAGGCCAACCTGCCCGAGTGGATGAGCTGGCTGCCGCTGGTGACGGCGCAGCTGACGCACGGTCAGCCGCTGTTCATGATCCTGTATGCGGTCCTGATCGTCTTCTTCTGCTTCTTCTACACCTCGATCACCTTCAATCCCGAGGACACGGCGGAGAACCTGCGCAAGTACGGCGGCTTCCTGCCGGGCATCCGTCCGGGCAAGCGCACGGCCGAGTATCTGGACTATGTCCTGACGCGTCTGACGGTGATCGGCGCCGCCTACATCACCGCGGTCTGCCTGCTGCCCGAGTTCCTGGTCAGCAGCATGGGCAACAGCCTCTACTTCGGCGGCACGTCGATCCTGATCGTCGTTTCGGTGACGATGGATACGGTGGCCCAGATCCAGTCCCAACTGCTGGCGCACCAGTACGAAGGCCTGATCAAGAAGGCGAAGCTGCGTGGTCGTGGCGGCCGGGGCGGCAGCGCCCCAGCCCGTCGCTGATAGTCGGGTAGGGGAGCCCGTAAGATGAACCTGATCCTGTTCGGGCCGCCTGCGGCCGGTAAAGGCACGCAAGCCAAGCGTCTGGTTGAAGAGCGGGGCATGATCCAGCTTTCGACCGGCGACATGCTTCGCGCCGCGATCGCCTCCGGCTCGGAGCTGGGCCTCAAGGTCAAGGACGTGCTGGCGCGCGGCGACCTCGTCACCGACGAGATCGTCATCGCTCTGATCGAAGACCGTCTGCCGGAGGCCGAGGCCGCCGGCGGCGCCATCTTCGACGGCTTCCCGCGCAACGTCGCCCAGGCCGAAGCCCTGGACGCCATGCTGGCCAAGCGCGGCGCCCAGATCGACCGCGTCGTTCGCCTCAAGGTCGACGATCAGGCCCTGACCGACCGGATCGCCAAGCGCTTCGCCGAGCAGGCCCGTCCGGACGACAATCCCGAGACCTTCAAGGATCGTCTGACCGTCTATAATCGCCAGACCGCTCCGCTGCTTCCCTACTATGAAGCCCAGGGCAAGCTGACCGAGATCGACGGCATGGGCGACATCGCTACGGTGGCCGCCGCCATCGACGGCGCTCTGGCTTAAGACGCATCCTGATCTGAAGCGGGGTTCGGGCGTTAGGCGTTCGGATATCCGCTTCAAAGGGGCGCAGATGAGCAACAGGTCGTCGTCTCGAAACGTCAGGCTCGCCACGGCGGGCGTGGCGCTCGGCGTCGGCGCGCTGCACCTGGGGCTGTTCGCCCTGCTGGGGCATCTACGGCCTTCGGCGCCACCCACACCATTGTCGCGGCCGGTCGAGATAGAACTCGTCCGGCCGTCGCCAATTCCGCCCTTGCCCGTTCCGCCGCCCGCCAAGCCGGCGCCTTCAGACGGCGGCGGCGCGCCGGCGGCGCCATCGCGGGTTCATCTGCCGCCGAAGAAGATCGCGCGTCCGCCAGAGCTTCTGGCGCCGCCCCGGCCGGCGCCCGAACCGCCTCTGGTCATCGGCGCGGCGCCGGAGGCGAGCCCGACGCCGGGGCAGGGGCTGGGCGGCCAAGGGACCGGATCCGGGACGGGGCAAGGCTCTGGCTCGGGGCCGGGGGCAGGGGACGGCCCGCCGCGCCTGATCCAGGGACCGACCAAGGATCAACTGAGGCGGCTGCATCCGCGCGAGGCCTTCCGCCAGCGTCTGAACGGCAGCGCGCGGATCACCTGCCGCATCCGGCTGGATGCGCGACTGGAGGATTGCCGGGTTGTGGACGAGACGCCGCCCGGCAGGGGATTCGGTGAAGCGGCTCTTGCAGCCTCAGGCTATTTCCGCTTTCGTCCTCCCACGCGCGATGGTCGCCCTGTTGAAGGACGCGAAGTCACTGTGGGTGTGGAGTTCATGCCTTGATCGGCCGCTGTACCGGCGCGCCCGTTGACGCCATTCGAATCCCCTGTATAAGGGCGGCTTCCGCGAAGGGCGCACACGCTCCTGGTCTGTTGACCGGAGCGGTTTCCGCGTCTGTTTAAGCGTATCTGGAGATTCTCGTGGCCCGTATCGCTGGCGTCAACATTCCGACCAACAAGCGCGTCGAAATCGCGCTTCAGTACATCCATGGCATTGGCGCACACGCAGCCAAGGAAATCACCGCGAAGGTCGGCATTGAGCCCGCTCGCCGCGTGAACCAGCTGACCGACGCAGAAGTCCTGCAGATCCGTGAAACGATCGACAAGGACCACACCGTCGAAGGCGACCTGCGCCGTGAGGTGTCGATGAACATCAAGCGTCTGATGGACCTGGCCTGCTACCGCGGCCTGCGTCACCGTAAGGGCCTGCCGGTCCGCGGTCAGCGTACGCACACCAACGCCCGCACTCGCAAGGGCCCGTCCAAGCCGATCGCCGGCAAGAAGAAGTAAGAGAGGGCTGATCGATGGCCAAGGAACCGGGTCGCGTAAAGAAGCGCGAGCGCAAGAACATCACGTCGGGCGTCGCCCACGTGAACGCCTCTTTCAACAACACCATGATCACGATCACGGACGCCCAGGGGAACGCGATTTCCTGGTCTTCGGCTGGTCACATGGGCTTCAAGGGTTCGCGTAAGTCGACCCCTTACGCCGCCCAGATGGCTGCTGAAGATGCTGGCAAGAAGGCTCAAGAGCACGGCGTGAAGACGCTGGAAGTCAACGTCTCGGGTCCGGGTTCCGGCCGTGAGTCGGCGCTTCGCGCTCTGCAGTCCGTCGGCCTGACGATCACGACCATCCGCGACGTCACCCCGATGCCGCACAATGGTTGCCGTCCGCCCAAGCGTCGTCGCGTTTAATCGCGACTTCGTTTCAGGCACCCCCAATCTCCGTCGGCTCCACCATGGCCTCGTCGACAAGGCCGGAGCCGACGAAATCCGTTCGAGGGACTCTATGATCGAAAGAAACTGGCAAGAGCTGATCCGTCCCGAGAAGCCGCAAGTCGAGGGCGGCTCTGACCCGCTGCGCAAGGCGCGTCTGGTCGCTGAGCCCCTCGAGCGTGGTTTCGGTGTGACGCTCGGCAACGCGCTTCGTCGCGTTCTGCTGTCCTCGCTGCAAGGCGCGGCGGTCACGGCCATCCAGATCGACGGCGTTGTTCACGAGTTCTCGTCGCTGGAAGGCGTCCGGGAAGACGTGGTCGACATCGTCCTGAACATCAAACAACTGGCGCTGCGCATGCACGCCGAAGGCCCCAAGCGCATGACACTGCGCGCCACGGGCCCCGGCATTGTGACGGCGGGCCAGATCGACGCACCGGCTGACATCGAGGTTCTGAACCCCGATCACATCATCTGCACCCTGGATGACGGCGCTTCGATTCGCATGGAACTGACTGTCCAGAACGGCAAGGGCTACGTCGCCGCCGAACTGAACCGTCCGGAAGATGCGCCGATCGGCCTGATCGCCGTCGACGCCCTGTACTCGCCGGTCAAGCGCGTCGCCTATCGCGTCGAGCCGACCCGCCAGGGCCAGTCGATGGATTACGACAAGCTGATCCTGGAAGTTGAAACCAACGGCGCCGTCTCGCCGGTTGACGCGGTGGCTTACGCTGCCCGCATCCTGCAAGACCAGCTGCAGATCTTCATCACCTTCGACGAGCCGACCAAGGCTGTTGAGGCAACGGACGGCAAGCCCGACCTGCCCTTCAACCCGGCCCTGCTCAAGAAGGTCGACGAACTGGAGCTTTCGGTCCGTTCGGCGAACTGCCTGAAGAACGACAACATCGTCTACATCGGCGACCTGATCCAGAAGACCGAGGGCGAAATGCTTCGCACCCCGAACTTCGGCCGCAAGTCGCTGAACGAGATCAAAGAAGTTCTCGCGACGATGGGCCTGTCGCTCGGCATGGACGTGCCGAACTGGCCGCCCGAAAACATCGAAGACCTGGCCAAGAAGTTCGACGACCAGATCTGATCATCAACCCTCCGCCCAGCGCCCCCTAGGGACGCGGTTGGGGCGGTTAGAATGAACAAGGCCCCAGGTCCCGCCCCGTTAGTTAAGGCCGGAAACCAGGGTTGAGTAGGAGAGACCCCGATGCGCCACGGCGCCGCTTACCGCAAGCTCGGCCGTACGGTCAGCCACCGCCAAGCCATGTTCGCTAACATGGCCGCCTCGCTGATCAAGCACGAGCAGATCACGACCACCCTGCCCAAGGCGAAGGAACTGCGTCCCTTCGTTGAGAAGCTGGTGACCCTCGCTAAGAAGGGCGACCTGCACGCTCGTCGTCAGGCCATCAGCGCCGTCCGCGACGTGCCGCAAGTCGGCAAGCTGTTCGAAACGATCGGCCCGCGCTACGCCGAACGTTCGGGCGGTTACATCCGCATCATGAAGGCCGGCTTCCGTCACGGCGACAATGCCGCGATGGCCGTGATCGAGTTCGTCGATCGCGACACCGCCGCCAAGGGCCTGGACTCCGGTCCGGTCTATGCGATCGAAGGCGACGACGAAGCTTAATCGCTTCATCGGCTTGAGACATTGAAGGGGCGGCTGGAGCAATCCAGCCGCCCTTTTCGTCGTGGGCCGGGCGGGCTTGTTGGGCGGGGGCGGCCGGGCGATAGAGCGGCCATGACCAAGCCTGAAGATCGCATCGTCGCTTACACGCCGGCCTATAGTGAGGCCTGGAGGCGGTTGAACACCGACTGGCTCGTGGCGGGCGGCTTCGCGCTGGAGGCCAAGGATCATCTGACTCTGGACGATCCAGAGGGACAGATCCTGGCCAGGGGCGGCCATATCTTTTTTGCAGAGCGGGAAGGGGCGCCCGTCGGCTGCTGCGGGCTGATCGCCATGGCGGACGGCGGCTATGAGGTCACCAAGATGACCGTGCGGCCCGAGGCGCGGGGTAGCGGTCTGGCGCTGCGGCTGCTGGAAGCCTGTGAGGCGACGGCCCGGACTGCCGGGGCCCATCGGCTCTATCTGGAGACCAGCTCGACCTTGGTTCCCGCAATCGCCCTTTACCATCGGTTCGGCTTTGTGAACCTGCCCCCGCAGCCCACGCCCTATGAACGGGCCGACGTCTGGATGGAGAAGCGGCTGTAGAAGCCGCTACTCCTTCGACAGGTCCTGGCGGGTGAACCAGGCGATGGCGGCGCCCAAGGGGACGAGGGTCCACAGGGCCAGGCTGACGAGGGCCTTGATCATGACGCCGTCGGGCAGGGTTGAGGCCTCCATGCCGCCCTTGATCAAGGTCTTGAGCGTGTCGAACGCCAAACCGGGCATCAGCAGTTGCGCCGACCAGTCGTCCGGACCGAGACCCAGAGCAGGCGCGGCTTCGCCGAGGAAGAACTGGGCCACGCCCACGACCAGAGGAATGAAGAGCGCCGCCAGCAGTGATCGTGTGAAGACCGCAGCCAGCAGACTGATCATCAGGAACTGCATCACGCGCACGAACGACAGAACGAACAGAAGGCCGAAGTCGGCTGCCTGAGATATTCCGACACTGAAGGTGAAGGGGCGATCGAAGATCAGGCCGCGCGCGATATCGGCGATGGAACTGGTCAGCAAGAAGACAAGCATGGCGGCCAGGGCCAGGATCTTCATCACGCCGACCTTGCCCAGCATCAGGACAGGGCGGGTGTTACGGGCGCTGATCAACCGCCACGTCTCCCAGCGGTAGTCTCCGGCGTAAAGGGTGGCGGCGCCGATCAGCAGAAAAGCCAGAATGCCTGGATTGGCCAGGCCGCCGGCGTTGTTGGCGAAGGCGACGCCCAGGTCCAGGGGGCCGGACGTCGCCAATCCCGGCGGCAGTTCACCCGCCAATTGCTCGGCCTTGGTCTTGATCAGAAAGGCGCCGGCTATGGAAAGCGCCAGGGCGATGAAGGGCACGAAGAAGACGCTCCAGAAGACCGCGGTGCGGTTCTGAAGCAGGCGATAGGTTTCGGAGCGGATGGCGTCAGCCAGCATGGAGGGCCTCCCGGACCTGAGCAGGGGTGCGCGCCGGGCCGGTCTCGGCCATGAAGACGCTTTCCAGATCGGCGCCGACCCAGCGGGCCTCGTCGATGTCCACGCCCTGTTCGATCAGGGCGCGCAGCAGGGCGGGGCCCTCGGCGCGCGGAACGGCGGCCAGGACGGCGTCGCCGTCCAGCGTGGCCTTGTCGCCCAGCACGCCCATGATCCTGGCCAGAGGCGTGGCCGACAGACGCAGGCGCTCGCCTGCGGCGGTCAGTTCGCTGACCTTGCCTTCGGCGGCCAGCTTACCACGATTGAAGATGGCCACGCGGTCGCAGACGCGCTGGACCTCGAGCAGCTGGTGGCTGGCCAGGATGATGGTCACGCCGTCGTCGTCGGCCAGGCTGCGGATCAGGGCGCGCATCTCCTGGATGCCGGGCGGGTCCATGCCGCTGGTCGGCTCATCGAGGATGACGAGGTCGGGTTTGGTCATCAGGGCGGCGGCGACCCCGAGGCGCTGCAGCATGCCGACCGAGAAGCCGCGCACCCGGCGGTTGGCGGCCTCGGTCAGGCCGACGCGGTCCAGCCAGGCGTCGATGGCGGCGTCCTTGCTGCCGTGGGCCAGCGCCAGCCATTGCAGCACCTGACGCGCGGTCATGTAGGGCGGGAAGCGGGGCGTCTCGATCATGGAGCCGATGCGGCGCATGACGGCGGGATCGCCCGCGTGCTGACCCAGGACCCGGACCTCGCCCCCCGTCGGCCGGATCAGACCCAGCAGGATGCGGAACAGGGTGGACTTGCCGGCGCCGTTCGGCCCCAGCACGCCGTAAATCCCGCCGCGCGGGATGGAGAGGCTCAGCCCGTCCAGGGCGCGCACGGCGCCATAGGTCTTGGTCAGGCCGGTCGTTTCAATAACAGCGGTCATGCGGCAGAGCTTGGCCTGATGGGGATAAGCCGACAAGCCGTCTTCTTGCTGTCGCAGATTAAGCTTAGGCAATCTTCCCGAAGTCGCTTCGGAGTTTCCATGTTTTCTCGCGTTGCAGGCCTGTGCCTGGCCCTGCTGCTGACCGCGTGCGCCAGCACCCCTGTCGTCGCTCCTGAACCGCGCGGGGACGAGCCGCCGCTGGTCATGCTGGTCTCCATCGACGGCTTCCGCGCCGACTATCTGGACCGAGGCATCACGCCCCACCTGTCGCGGCTGGCGGGCGAGGGGGCGACGGGGCCGATGCGGCCGTCCTTCCCCAGCGTGACCTTCCCCAATCACTATACGCTGGTGACGGGCCTGCACCCCGACCACCACGGCATCGTCGGCAACAACATGATCGACGCCGAACTGGGCCGGTTCTCGCTAGGCAACAAGCAGGCGGTGACCGACCGCCGCTGGTGGGATCAGGGCGAGCCGATCTGGGTCTCTGCCGAGAAGGCGGGCGTGAAGACCGCCACCATGTTCTGGCCGGGCTCGGAAGCTGACATTCGCGGCGTGCGCCCGACCTACTGGACGACATTTGATCAGGGCATGCCCGGTGACGCGCGCGTGGACCGGGTGCTGCAATGGATGGACCTGCCGGCGGATCAGCGCCCGCAACTGACCACCCTCTATTTCGACATCGTCGACACCCAGGGGCATCACTACGGCCCCGACGCGCCGGAGACCGCCGAGGCCATCCGCTCGGTCGACGCCTCCATCGGGCGTCTGGTCGAAGGGCTGAAGGCGCGGGGGCTGTATGAGCGCACGGTGCTGGTGATCGTGTCGGATCACGGCATGGCCGCGACCTCGCCCGAGCGGGTGACGTGGATCGACGACGTGATTGATCCGGCGGCGATCCAGATCGTCTATTCCGGCGCCGTCACCTTCCTGAACCCGGTGGCTGGCCGCGAGGCCGAGGTCGAGGCGGCCCTGCTGGGGTCGCGCCCGCATCTGGATTGCTGGAGGAAGAGCGAGATTCCGGCGCGGTTCGTCCTGGGTTCCAACCCGCGCGTCTCGGCCATCGTCTGCGCTTCCGAGCCGGGCTGGACCTTCACGACCAAGGCGCGGCCGGTGACCAAGCCGGGCGGGGCGCACGGCTATGACAACTTCTCAGCAGACATGGCGGCCATCTTCATCGCCCACGGACCGGGCGTGGTGCAGGGGCGGCGGCTGACTGATTTGGACAGCGTGGACGTCCAGCCCTTCCTGGCGCGTCTGCTGGGCATCGACGCGCCGCGCGGTGACGGACTGGCGGAAGACACGCTGGCGGTGACGACGCGCTGAGGAGGGAACGGGCGGAGGTCACGGTCGTTTGATCGCGGCGGACATCTGGCTTGGCCATTGGCCTTGATCCCGTCCCAAAACCATTGCGCAATGCGGCAAAGCCTTCCGAACGAGACCCTGACGACATGAAGACTTCCCGACTGGCCCTCGCCGCCGCCCTGATGCTGTCCGCTTGCGGCCAGCCGCAACCGTCCAAGGCGCAGGAAGGCGTCTTCGCCGAGCAGCCGCGCGTGGCCCCGCGCGACGCCGGGGCGATGAAGTCCAGCTTTGCGCCTGTGGTCCGCGAGGCGGCGCCCGCCGTGGTCAATATCTCGGCGCGCGGCGTGCAGCAGGTGCGCGATCCCTTCTTCGAGATGTTCGGCGGCGGTCCGCAGTCACGCGTGACCGGCTCGATCGGCTCTGGCGTCATCGTGCGGGCGGACGGGGTGGTGGTGACGAACAACCACGTCATCGAGAACATGCAGCAGATCCGCGTCACCCTGAACGACCGGCGCGAGTATGCGGCCAGGGTGCTATTGGCCGACGCGCGCTCCGACATCGCCGTGCTGCAGCTGGAGGGCGTCGAGGGTAGTCTGCCGGTGTTGCGGATCGACGATCAGGAGGAGCAACAGGTCGGGGATCTGGTTCTGGCCATCGGCAACCCCTTCGGCGTCGGTCAGACCGTGACGACCGGCATCATTTCTGCGCTGAACCGGACCGAGACGGGGATCAGCGATTCCGGCTCCTTCATCCAGACCGATGCCGCCATCAACCCCGGCAACTCGGGCGGGGCGTTGGTGGACATGGACGGCGACCTGATCGGCATCAACACCGCTATCTTCTCGCGTACCGGCTCCTCGAGCGGCGTGGGCTTCGCCGTGCCGGCGACCATGGTGAAGCGGGTGGTGGATTCGGCCATCGGCGGGGCCAAGGCCGTGGTGCGCCCGTGGCTGGGCGTGAAGGGTGACACCGTCAGCGCCGACATCGCCCGCAGCCTGGGTCTGTCGCGGCCCCAGGGCCTGATCATCACCGAGGTCTATCCGCAGGGGCCGGGCGCGCGCGCCGGGCTGCAGGAAGGCGACGTCATCACCGCCATCGACGGGGCCGAGATCAACGATCAGGGCGGGCTGAACTTCCGTGTCGGCACGCGCGCGCCCAATGACACGGTGTCGGTGACCATCCTGCGCGACGGACGCACTCAGACGCTCAATGCGCGGGTTTCGGCCCTGCCGGGTCAGGCCGAGCCGGGGCAGGGCGCGGTCGTGGCGCAGGGCGCGTTGGCGGGATTGCAAGGCGTGGCGCTGAACCCGGCGCTGGCCGACCGGCTGGGCGGCGATCCCTTCACCAGCGGCGTGGTGGTGACCGGCCTGCAGCGCAACAGCATCCCGGCCCGCATCGGCCTGCGTCCCAACGACCTGATCGTTCAGGTGGACGGCCGCCCGGCGACCTCGATCGCCGCCTTGGGCCGGGCGCAGCGCGGTTCGGAACTGACCATCGTGCGCGGCGGCCGCAAGCTGACGGGGCGCTTGCCGTAGGGCGCTAGCCTCTTCTACCCCCCTGTGGGGAGGAGAGGTCTGTCACGCCTTCTTCGGGCCGCCGATGGACCACGTATGGCCGAAGGGGTCGCGGACCTGACCGTAGCGGTCGCCCCAGAACTGATCCTCCAGCGGCATGACGGGGACGGCGCCCGCCACCAGGGCGCGGGTCCACCATTCGTCTGGATCGTCGACTTGGAGATGCAGGGTCACGCCCTTGGGCTGGATGTCGGCCTCGCCGGTCCATTCGGGGAATTCGTCGGCCAGCATGAGGCTGGCGCCGTTGATCCTAAGGTGGGCGTGCATCAGCCGCTCGCCGTCCTCGGCGGGCATTCGCATGATCTCTTCGGCGCCGAAGGCCCGGCCGTAGAATTCGATGGCCGCCTGACCGCCGCGCGAGGGGATGGTCAGGTGGGGCGTGACGCCGCCGGTGGGGCCCTGGTTCGGCTGGGGTTCGGACATGGTTCCTCCGTTCGGGCCGTTAGTAGTGCGTGTAATCGCCTGAACGAACGCCTATCTAGGCTGTTCCATGAGTGACCTGTTCGAAGCCTCCGGCATCCATCCCCCTGACGCGCCCTTGGCCGACCGTCTGCGTCCGCAGACGCTGGAACAGGTCGTGGGTCAGGACCACCTGCTGGGCGAAGGCGGGCCGATCCGTCGTATGATCGAGGCCGGACGTCTGGGCTCCATGATCCTGTGGGGACCGCCCGGCACCGGCAAGACCACCATCGCACGCCTGCTGGCCAAGGCGGCGGGCTACGAATATCAATCGATAAGCGCCGTCTTCTCCGGCGTTGCTGACCTGAAAAAGGCGTTCGAGGCGGCAAGGATGCGCCGGGCGGCGGGTCAGCAGACCCTGCTGTTCGTGGACGAGATCCATCGCTTCAACCGCGCCCAGCAGGACGGCTTCCTGCCCTTCGTCGAGGAGGGGGTGGTCACCCTGGTCGGGGCCACGACCGAGAACCCGTCGTTCGAGTTGAACGGGGCGCTGCTGTCGCGGTCACAGGTCTATGTGCTGAAGCGTCTGGACGATGCGGCGCTGGATCAACTGCTGGATCGGGCGGCGGCGCTGATGGACCGGCCCCTGCCGCTGACGCCGGAAGCGCGCCACGCCATGCTGGCCCTGGCCGACGGCGACGGGCGTTATCTGCTGACCATGTCGGAGGTGCTGTTCGATCTGCCTGGCCCAGACCGGGGCGGCGATCTGCTGGATGTGCAGGCGCTCGCGGGCGTGCTTCAGAAGCGGGCGCCAGCTTACGACAAGAGCCGAGAAGAACACTATAACCTCATATCCGCCCTGCATAAGTCGGTGCGCGGGTCGGACCCGGACGCGGCGCTCTACTGGCTGGCGCGCATGCTGAACGGGGGCGAGGACCCGCTCTATCTGGCCCGGCGCATCGTGCGCATGGCGGTCGAGGACATCGGTCAGGCTGACCCCCTGTCCATCATGGTCGCCAATGCCGCCAAGGACACCTACGACTTCTTGGGCAGCCCTGAAGGGGAGTTGGCGCTGGCGCAGGCCGTGGTCCATCTGGCCACCGCGCCCAAGTCGGTCGGGGTCTATGAGGCCTTCAAGGCGGCGAAGAAGGCGGCGCACGAGACGGGCTCGCTGATGCCGCCCGCCCATATCCGCAACGCCCCGACGAAGCTGATGAAGTCGCTCGGCTACGGCAAGGGCTACCAGTACGACCCCGACACGCCCGAGGGCTTCTCCGGCGCCAACTTCTTCCCCGACGACATGGAGCGCCGCACCTTCTACAAGCCCAAGGGCGAGGGCCATGAGGAGAAGGTCAAGGCGCGGTTGGAACGCTGGGCGGCGATGCGGGCGCGGGCGCAGAAGGACGGTTGAGGCGGTGTTCGCGTTGAAGCGAGGCCGTGGGGTTCCTAAGTCCTGCGTCCCTCAGTTGTGAAATGCGCACCGCCATGAATCTCAATCAGGTCACAGTCGAAACGACGGACATTCCGCGCGCCAATGCTTTCTATCAGCGGCTGGGGCTGACCATGATCGTGTCCAGCGCGCACTACGCCCGCTTCATCTGTCCCGGCGACGGATCGGGGGCCCCCGCCACGTTTTCGATCCACCTGGCCGATCAGGTGACGCCGGGCGGGGCCGGCATCTATTTCGAGTGCGCCGATCTGGACGAGCGGGTGGCCGGGCTGAAGGCGGCGGGCGTGACCTTTGATCATGATCCTGTGGATCAGACCTGGCTGTGGCGCGAAGCCTGGCTGCGCGACCCTGACGGCAATCGTCTCTGCTTCTACTGGGCGGGAGAGAACCGGATGAACCCGCCGTGGCGCGTTGCGGGTTCCTGATCAGCGTTCATTGTTAAGCATGGCGGTTCGGGCTTAGCTTCTCGCTGATCGCAACCTGGGGAGGGAATGATGATCGATATTGCAAGGCGTCAAGCGACGCCCTGGCATCTGTGGGTGGTGGGCGTCGTGGCCGTTCTGTGGAACGCCTTTGGCTGCTGGGACTACACGATGACCCATCTGAAGGGGGAGGCGCACCTGCGGGCTTTCGGCATGACCGACGCACAGATCGCCTCTTTCGACGCCATGCCGGCCTGGACGCACGCGACCTGGGCCATCGGGGTGTGGGGTGGCCTGTTGGGCGCCCTGTTGCTGCTGGCGCGTCGGCGGTGGGCCACGCCCGTTTTCATCCTGTCGTTCCTCGGCTTTGTGGGCGGGCAGATCTACAGCCATGTCCTGTCCGATGCGTCGGCTGTAGCGGGGCCGAACGCCTGGGCGATGAACGTCGTCATCGGGGCCGCTTGCGTCTTCTTCATCTGGTACGCCTGGACCATGGCGAAGAAGGGCGTCCTCCGCTAAAGGCTCGGCGGGTGAAAACCCGCCAGCCCGCTTCCCTGAACGAAGAAGACATCGCCGCCGTCCGTTCGTGGGTCATCCACGAGGACGCGCACATCATCGCCTTCAACAAGCCGTCGGGCCTGTCGAGCCAGGGCGGTCGCATTCAGGCCCATACCCTGGACGACCTACTGTGGGCCTTCGCCCGCTCGAACGGCAAGCGGCCCGAACTGGTGCACCGGCTGGACCGCGATACCTCGGGCGTCATCCTGGCGGCCAAGACCAAGCCCGCTGCCGGCTTCCTGGGCAAGGCCATGCAGATGCGCCGCTTCCAGAAGACCTATCTGGCGCTGGTGTCTGCGGCTCCCGAGCCGAAGTCGGGCCGCATCACCGCCGCCCTGCGCCGCGAAGAAATCGGCCGCGAATCCTACATGCGGGTGGTCGAGTTCGACGCCCCGGGCGCGCAAGGGGCCGTCAGCGGCTATCGCACTCTGGCCGCTAGTGAAGACGGGGCTCTGGTCGAGTTGTCGCCCGAGACGGGGCGGATGCATCAACTGCGGGTCCACATGGCCTCGATCGGTCGGCCTTTGGTGGGCGATGTGCGTTACGGCGGGGCGCTGACCTTCGCCGGGCGCGGCGCGGCGCGCCTGATGTTGCACGCCGCCAAGCTGTCCTTCCCGCACCCCGAGGGCGGCGAGCGCGTGACGCTGGAAGCGCCCTTGCCCGAGGACTTCATGGGGCTGAAGACAGCGGCGGGTCTCTAGCCGGTTCAGTCTCTGTTCAGCTTCGCGGCGGAACATCCCGACGGGCCCGGCGCTATTCGGGCAGGGAGAAACGGCATGAAACGTCTGACCTTCGGCCTGATCGCAGCCTCCGCCCTGGCGCTGAGCGCCTGCGCCAGCCTGGCCCCCTATGGTCCGCAGCAGTCGGCGCGCGGACAGGGATTCAGCGAGCAGCAGATTGAAACCAATCGATTCCGCGTCACCTACAACGGCGTCGGCGCGCCTGGACCTGTGGCCGACCGCGCCCTGTTCCGCGCCGCGCAACTGACCGTCGATCAGGGCTATGACTGGTTCGAGGTGACGCAGCGCTGGATCGACGGACGGCCCGACAGCGCCGGGGGCGTGCGCCCCAGCGTCTCGATCGGCGCGGGCTCCGGTCGTTACGGCGGCTGGTCGACTTCCGGCGTGGGCGTCGGTCTGGGCTTTGACCTTAGCGGGCCGCAACCCACCTCGACCACGCTCGAAATCGTCATGGGCCGCGGCGCCAAGCCGGATCGCCCCGCCGCCTATGACGCGCGCCGGGTCCAGGACGCGATCCGCAACCGGCTGTAAGGGCCGCCAACCGCTGTCATTCGCGGCGTGTCGGTGTAGAAGCCCGGCATGACGCAATTTCTTCTTGTCGCCGTCGGCGGCGCCCTGGGGGCGGTCGCACGCTATGGGCTGGGTCTGACCGTGGGTCGACTGGCCCCCGGCGCGAACTGGCCGTGGGCCACCTTCGCCGCCAATATCACCGGTGGTTTGCTGATGGGCCTGCTGGCCGGATGGCTGGCGCTGAAGGCGGGCGCGGGGCAGGAGAGCCTCCGTCTGTTCGCCGCCGTCGGCGTGCTGGGCGGCTTCACCACCTTCTCGGCTTTTTCGCTGGAAGCCGCTTTGATGATCGAACGCCGTGAACTGGCCACGGCTTTCGTCTATGCGGTGGGTTCGGTGGTCATTTCCATCGCCGCCCTGTTCGTCGGCCTGATGATCGCGCGCAAACTGTTTACCGGAGTGGGCGCATGAGCCGCGAAGTCCAGACCCTCTATGTTGCTGAGGACGAACACGACATCCGCCTGGATCGGTGGTTCAAGCGCCGCTGGCCGCACCTGACCCACATCCAGGTGGAAAAGATGGCCCGCAAGGGCGAGATCCGCGTCGATGGTTCGCGGGTCAAGCCGCAGGACCGGCTGACCGCCGGCGCCGCCGTGCGCGTGCCGCCGCTGCCCGAGGCCAATCCGCGCAAGCCGGGCGACCTGCATGAACTGACCGAACGCGACATCGCCTACGCCAAGTCGCTGGTCCTCTACGAAGACCACATGGTCATCGCTCTGAACAAGCCGCATGGTCTGGCCGTGCAGGGCGGCACCAAGACGACCAAGCACGTCGACCGCCTGCTGTCGGCCTGGGGCGAGGGGATGGACCGGCCGCGTCTGGTCCACCGTCTGGACCGCGACACCTCGGGCGTGCTGCTGCTCGGCAAGGGGCCGGAGGCGGCCAAGCGTCTGGCCGGGGCCTTCGCCCGCCGTCAGGCCAAGAAGACCTATTGGGCTATCGTCATCGGCACCCCCAAGCCGACACACGGGCAGATCGACCTGGCGCTGAAGAAGACCGGCATCAACGACTACGAGATGATGCGCCCGGCCGAGCCCAAGGATCCCAAGGGCGAACCGGCCGAGACCGCCTTCGCCACCATCAGCCGCGCTGCGCACCGCGCGTCGTGGATGGCGCTGCGTCCCTTCACCGGGCGGACCCACCAGCTGCGGGCTCACATGGCGGCCATCGGCCACCCCATCCTGGGCGACCACAAGTACGGCACCGACGCCTCCAAGCAGTTGAGCGGTATCCTGAAGCTGCAACTGCACGCGCGCCGCATCGAGCTGGATCACCCCGGCGGCGGCACCCTGATCGTCGAGGCCCCGCTGAGCCCCGAGATCCAGGCCGGCTTCGCCCACTTCGGCTTCACTGAGGACGAGTGCGACAGCGATCCGTTCGAAGGGGTCAAGCGCCAGCGATGAGCCGTCCGCTCGCTGTTTTCGACATCGACGGGACGCTGGTGGACAGCCGCGCGTCCATCCACCGGGCCTGCTGCGATGCGGCGGAGGCCTTGGGTCTGCCCGAGCCTTCCTATGACCGGGTGCGCCAGATCGTTGGGCTGAGTCTGGACAAGGCGCTGCATGTGCTGGAGCCCGGCCTGACGACGGCTGAACTGGCAGACTTCGTGGCGGCGTTTCAGGCCAGTTTCCGCGACATGTATGACGCCGGGCATAGCGAAGAGCTTTATCCCGGCGTCATGGAAACCTTGCGGCGGTTGAAGCGCGAAGGCTGGCGCTTGTCGCTGGCGACGGGGCAGAACCGGCGCGGCGTGGCCCGCAATCTGGCGCGGCCGGAGTGGAGCGAGCTCTTCCTGTCCAGCCATTGCGCGGCGGACGGTCCAGGCAAGCCTGACCCGGCCATGCTGTTCGCCGCCATGACCGCTTGCGGGGCTGACGCGGCCTCGACCGTCATGATCGGCGACACCAGCCACGACATTACGATGGCCCTGAACGCGGGCGTTCATCCACTGGGCGTCGGCTGGGGTTTCCATACCCTTGAGGAGCAGGTGGCGGCTGGCGCGCGTCATGTCGCCGTCGACTGCCCTGATCTGGAGGCGGCGCTGGAGCGCTTCGCCTCGACTGCCCTCGCTGCGTAATTTGGCTGCTTGAGACCACCCATGTCCCACATTCCCCCGCTTGATCCCAATGTCGCCGCCCGCAAGGGGTTTCGTGAGTCGGAGGAGCGCATCAAACGCTCCTGGAAGGCCGTCGAGGTAACGAGGGACGACGGCGGCTGGACGGTGCGTCTGGACGGGCGCACGCCCAAGACGCCCGCTGGCGCCACCCTGACCCTGCCGACCGAAGCCGCCGCGCAACTGGTGGCGGACGAATGGGCGGCGCAAGGCGAGTTCCTGATCCCGGGGACCATGCCCGCGACGCGTCTGGCCTCGACCGCTATCGACCGGGTCAGTCAAACGCGCGAGCCGGTGGCCGCCGAGATCGCCGCCTACGCCGGGTCGGACGTCATCTGCTATCTGGCCGAACATCCGACGGTTCTGATCGAGCGCCAGCAGGCCGAGTGGGGGCCTTGGCGCGATTGGGCGGCCAGGGAGCTGGACGTGGTGCTGCATCCCGCCGAGGGCATCGTGCACCGGGCGCAGGCGCCCGAGGCGCTGGAGCGGGTCAAGGCGCTGGCGCTGGACATGGACGACCACGCCCTGACGGCGCTGGCGACGGCGGTGCCCCTGCTGGGCTCGGCGGTGCTTGGGCTGGCGGTGCAGCGCGGCGCCTTGTCGGGCGAGGCGGCGCTGGACCTGTCGCGGCTGGACGAGGCCTTTACCGAGGAACGCTGGGGCGTGGACGAGGAAGCCGCCGCCCGCGTCGCGGCGCACCGCGAAGAGGCGGCCTTGTTGCAGCGGTGGTTCGAGGCGTTGCGGTCTTAGTTTTCCAACCTGGAAACTTATGACTTGACGATCTGGAAAGTCAGAGTCATTTTCCTATTTGGAAAGTGATGGAGGATCGCAATGCCCGCTGAACAGACGCCCCAGGAGGCGCTCGCAATCGTTCTCGAAGGCCGGGAGCAAGCCCTTGAAAAAATGGAATATTGGCCGTGGTGGTATGATGCCGGCTATGCGGCTGCCTGCGCCTTGCTTGTGGCCGGGCAGGGGTTTCCGGCGCCGATCGGCATCGTTTGTGTGACAGTGGCGATCGCCATCCTGGTGATCATCATGCGGAAATGGCAGGCCCGCACCGGCGTCTGGGTCAACGGTTACAGCCCGAAGCGCGCACGTTGGGCCGCGATCGGGTTAGGGGTGATCCTCATGGGGCTTATGCTGTTCAGCATCTGGGCGGGCCGCATGCAGGGCCTGATCTGGGTTCCCCTCCTGAACGGCGCTGTCGCCGCCGGTCTGGGCGTGATCGGCATGCGCGTCTGGATGCGGCTGTATCGCATCGACGTTCGGAGCATGCCGTGAGAGCGCCTGTCTTCGACGCTGTCATTCACGCCCCGGGCCGGCTGCAGATCTGCGCCATGCTGTCGGCGGCGGACGAGGTGGAGTTCGCCACGGTTCGCGACGCCATCGCCGTGTCCGATTCCGTTCTGTCCAAGCACGTCAAGCAGTTGGAGGACGCGGGCTATCTCAAGGTCCGCAAGGCGGCGGCGGGGGGGCGTCAGCGCACCTGGCTGGCGTTGACCCCGGACGGCAAGACGGCCTTTGCCGCCCATGTGTCGGAGCTGACCCGGCTGGCCGGGATCGTCGCCAGCTAAACCTTAGTAGGTAGAGCCGCTGATCAGGGCGTCGCGTTCTTCGTTCGTTATCATCCGCCATTTGCCCTCGGGCAGGTTGTTCAGGTGGATGGGCCCGACGCGGATGCGCAGCAGGTCCGTGACTTCCAGGTCCACCATCTCGCACATGCGGCGGATCTGGCGGTTGCGGCCCTCGGTCAGGATGAAGCGCAGGCGGTTCTGCTCCATGCGCGAAACCTTGGCGTACTTCAGGATGCGCCCGTCCAGCATCAGGCCGCGGCGCAGCAAGGCCAGCTTCTTCTCGGTCACATCGCCTTCGATACGGACCAGGTATTCCTTGTCCAGTTTCGACTGCGGGCCGATCACGGCCTTGGCCACCACGCCGTCGGACGACAGCATCAGGAGACCGCGCGAATCCTCGTCCAGGCGGCCGATGGGGGGCAGGGAGGCGTCCTCGGCGGGGGGCGTGCCTTCGCCGACCAGGTTCTCGGCGGTCAGCAGGCGCACGGCGGGGATCTTGTCCGGCTCAGGCTGGCCCGAGACATAGCCTAGCGGTTTGTGGATCAGGATGGTGACGCCCGAGGCCAGGGCGGCTTCGCCCCGGTCGTTCAGGGTCAGGGTCTGGCCCGGCTCTATCTTGCGGCCGGGATCAGTGACGCTCTCGCCGTCGATAGTGACCATGCCGGCGGCGATCAGGGCCTCGGCCTCGCGGCGCGAGCAGACGCCGGTCTGGCCCAGCCACTTGTTGATGCGGACAGGCTCAAGGCCGTCGTAGGTGCGGGTGAAAGCCATGGCGGTCAGTCCTCGAATATGCGGCTCTGTAGAAGGCCGGAGGGCGGGCAGGCAAGGGCCGGTGCGACCGATGTTCGCAAAGATATCGCGCAGGCTATCTGAATAGCTCTGAGATCAGATGGGCGTGACCTGTCATTGACCCTGAGCGCAGCGGCTCTATATGTTCAGTCACCCCAACGAACTGATGCAGATCGCGTCCGGCCGCGCCGTGACGCGGCGATTCTCGTTTTCAGTTCCCAACGCGGGGCTTTTCGCCTGATCCATTCTGAACAGGCGACTGAATATTGAACGATAACCTTTGAAGGAGACGTCTTGTCCGCTCAACGCAACAATTCGACCGCCCCCCGCACTCGTCCTGGCTTCAATCGCCCCGCCCCCATGCGTCTGCGCATGGGCCTGATCATGCGCAAGGGCATGGATTTCGGTCCTCTGGGCGACATGGAGACCGCGCTGCGCATTGACGGCGTGTCACTGGCGCCGATCTCGACCGGCGACACCAGTCTGGTCAGCGGCGGCGTGACCGTGCTGGCCACGGCCACGGCGGAGGACATCACCAGCGGACGGGTCAAGGGCGTGGTTGTGCCAGGCGGCGAGGCGGACGAAGCGGGCGTGGCTCAGGTCAAATCGCTGCTGCTGCTGGCCAAGGCGCAGGGCTTGCCGGTGCTGGCCTTCGCCGACAGCGTGGCGCTGGCGGCTGAAGTCTTCGGGCTGACGGCGGATGCGCCGGGCGCGGTCTTCCGTGGCGACAAGGTCGCCCTGATCAATGAACGCGCCGAACTGTCGGCGGTGGTCGCGACCATCGCCTGAGCTTGAGGGCGTCTGCGCGTAAAGCGCGGATCAAACCCGTCTGAACAGAAGGCTGATGTTGTTGGCGGGCATGTCCGCCCGCAGCGTCAGCGTCAGGCCGTGCAATCGGGCCAGGGCGACGACTTGGTCCCGGTCGCGCAGGCCCCAGGCGGGGTCTCGGCCCCTTAGGCTGGCGTCAAAGGCCTCGTTTGACGGGGCCAGAGCCGCCTCGGCCTCGCGATAGGGGCCGTAGAGGTAGAGAAGCCCGCCGGGGCGCGGCAGGACGCGTTCCGCCAGCTTCATCAGGCCCTCGGTCGCCGCCCAGGGGCTGATGTGAATCATGTTGATGCAGACGACGGCGTCGAACGCGGCCTCGGGCCATGTCGCCTCCTCCAGACAGTCCAGCGCCAGCGGCGCTTGAAGATTGGGCAGGTCAGCTTTGGCCGCCCAGGCGCCGATGCTGGCGCGGGCCTCCGAGCTAGGGTCGCTGGGCGTCCACTGCAGGCCCGGCAGGGCGCTGGCGAAGGCGACAGCGTGCTGGCCTGAGCCTGCGGCGATTTCCAGAACCCGCCCGCGTTTCGGCAGATGGGCCCGAAGCACCGCCAGGATCGCCTCGGCGTTGCGAACCGCGGCGGGCGAGGCCATGGCTCCGTCGGGCAGGGCGGCGAGGGGGTCCATGGTGTGCATCCGGTCTTGTTATCCCCCGCCAGGGTCGGTCGCGACCATAAAACTTGCTGCAGCGCAGCAAATTTATTCCGGTGAGAGTGAATTGCGGCAACGGTTGACCTTGCGTCGCCTCAGATGGCATTGCGCCTGAAACAGGACGTGATCAGCGTCCGACTCGTCACGACGGCGTCAGATCGTCGGGCGGCCCTGGTTCAGGAGACCATGTTGTGACTGCAGACGTATCGATTCCCGGACTCTATCCCGCGCCGACCGACCACAAGGGTCTGGTCGCTTGGGTCGCGCAGATCGCGGCGCTGACCAAGCCGGACCGGGTGCATTGGTGCGACGCCTCCGAGGCCGAAAAGTCGGCCATCGTCGCCGACCTGATCGCCAAGGGCACGCTGAAGGAACTGGATCAGTCCAAGCGCCCCGGCTGCTACTATGCCGCTTCGGACCCCAAGGACGTGGCCCGCGTCGAGAGCCGCACCTTCATCTGCTCGGAAGACGAGGCTGACGCTGGCCCGACCAACAACTGGGCCGATCCGGTCGAGATGCGCGACCGCCTGGACGGCCTGTTCGACGGCTGCATGAAGGGCCGGACGATGTACGTCGTCCCGTTCTGCATGGGCCCGCTGGGCTCCAAGATCTCCGCCCTGGGCGTCGAGATCACCGACAGCGGCTATGTCGCCGTGTCGATGGGCGTCATGACCCGCATGGGCAAGCCGGCGCTGGACATGCTGGGCGCCGACGGCGTCTTCGTGCCCGCCGTTCACACCCTGGGCGCGCCCCTGGCAGAAGGTCAGGCCGACGTGCCGTGGCCCTGCAATGACGACAAGTGGATCGTCCACTTCCCCGAAACGCGCGAAATCTGGTCCTATGGCTCGGGCTACGGCGGCAACGCCCTGCTGGGCAAGAAGTGCTACGCCCTGCGCATCGCCTCGATCATGGCCCGCGACGAGGGGTGGCTGGCCGAGCACATGCTGATCCTCAAGCTGACCAGCCCCGAGGGCGTGTCCAAATATGTGGCCGCCGCCTTCCCGAGCGCCTGCGGCAAGACCAACCTGGCCATGCTGCAACCGGCGCTGGACGGCTGGAAGGCCGAGACGGTCGGCGACGACATCGCCTGGATGCGTTTCGGCGAGGACGGTCGTCTGTACGCCGTAAACCCGGAGGCGGGCTTCTTCGGCGTGGCGCCCGGCACCAGCCGCAACACCAATCTGAACGCGCTCGAGACCCTGGCGAAGAACACCATCTTCACCAACGTCGCCCTGACCGCTGACGGCGACGTCTGGTGGGAAGGCCTGACCAAGGAAGCGCCCGCGGGCCTGACCAACTGGAAGGGCCAGCCGCACGATCCGGCCTCGGGCGAGCCCGCCGCTCACCCGAACGCCCGCTTCGCAGCGCCCGCCGGTCAATGCCCGGCCATCGCGCCCGAGTGGGAAGACCCGGCGGGCGTGCCCATCGACGCCATCCTGTTCGGCGGTCGCCGCGCCTCGGCTGTGCCGCTGGTGACGGAAGCCTTCGACTGGGAGCACGGCGTCTTCATGGGCTCGACCGTGGCCTCGGAAGGCACCGCCGCCGCTGAGAACAAGGTCGGCGAGCTGCGCCGCGACCCGTTCGCCATGCTGCCCTTCTGCGGCTACAATATGGGCGACTACTTCGGCCACTGGCTGAAGCTGGGCGAGAAGGCGGATGCGTCGAAGCTGCCGCGCTTGTTCTTCGTGAACTGGTTCCGCAAGAACGACGAAGGCAAGTTCGTCTGGCCGGGCTTTGGCGACAACGCCCGCGTGCTGAAATGGATCGTCGAGCGTCTGGACGGCCAGGCCGAGGCAGTGGATACCCCGGTCGGCCGCGTGCCGGCCAAGGATGCGCTGGACCTGTCGGGCCTGAGCTTGTCGGACGCCGATCTTAAGATCCTGCTGGACGTCGACGCCGACGTCTGGACCGAGGAAGCCGCCCTGATCCCCGCCTTCTACGAGAAGTTCGGCGAGCGTCTGCCCAAGGCTCTGTGGGGCCAGCACGCAGCCCTGACCAAGCGTCTGGAAGAGGCGCGCGCGGCCAAGCTCGCCGCCGAGTAAGACACAAGCCGGCTTGAAATCGGGGCGCGGGAGGTCGAAGGACAGCCCGTGCCCCTTTTCAATTCTCAAGACATCCTGGTGGTCGGCGCGGGCGTTCTGGGCCTGTGCACGGCGACGGAACTGACGCGGCGCGGCCATGCGGTGACCGTGGTCGATCCCGGCGGGCTGAACGCCTCGGCCGTGGCGGCGGGGATGATCGCCCCGGCTATGGAAAGCGCCGTCGACGACCTGAGCCCCCAACACGCCGCCCTGCTGCGCCGCGCCCGCGACGCCTGGGTTGATTTCGCGGCGGCGACCGGCGTCCGGTTGGACCGTGACGCGGCCGAGTGGTGCGGCGGGAACGTCGAGGTTCTGGCGGCGCGGCTGGCGGCGCTGGGGTTCGAACACGCCTACGACCGCGAGACCGGACGGCTGATCACGCAAGAGGACTGGAAGGTCGAACCGGCGCAGGCTCTGGCGGTGTTGACGCGGGGCGTTCGCATGCTGGAAGCCCGTGCAACGGCCCTCTCGCGGTCGGACGGGCGCTGGTGCGTCGAGACCACAGCGGGTCCGATCGAGGCCGATCAGGTCGTGCTGGCGACAGGGGCAGGCGCCGCGCTGGGCGGCCTGCCTGAAACCGCCGCGCGCCTGCTGGACCTGATCAGCCCGATCCGGGGCCAGATCGGTCTGGTAAACGAGCGACTGGTCGATCGCGTCGTGCGCGGGCCCGGCGCCTATGTCGCGCCGATGGGAACAGGCTGCGTCATCGGGGCGACCATGGAGGCGGGCGAGCGGTCGCTGACGCCCGATCCCGAGCGCTGCGCCCAGATGCTGGAAGCGGCCTGGGCCGTGCTGGGCCAGACGCCGCGTCCGCTTCAGATCGAGTGGCGCGTCGGCGTGCGCGGCGCCACGCCCGACGGTTTGCCGATGGCTGGCGCGGTGGAGGAGGGGCTGCATCTGGCTCTGGGGCCTCGCCGCAACGGCTGGCTGCTGGGGCCGCTGGTCGCCAGCGTGGTGGCGGACGAAGTCGAGGGCCGGTCCTCGAAAGAACCGACCCTCGCCCCCCGTCGCTTCATCTAGCCTTCGAAGCCAGGGCTAGTCCGGCAGGTTGAAGCGAATGGCCATGCTGACGCGGGCGCCGTCGACGGCCTGACCGTCCACCGTGCGCGGGCTGAGGCGGAAGTAGCGCGTCAGGCCCAGGGCGGCTCGACCGAAGCCCTGATTGCCGGGCGTTTCCGATGACACCGAGCAGCCGGTCAGGCTTCCGTCGACCCTGACCAGGCAAGACAGGTTGGCGAGCCCGCTGACGCCGCGCGCCTCGGCGGCGGACGGATAGGCGCGCATCATCTGCTCCGCCGTTGGACGCCTGACCCAGTCGGGATTGGTGATGACGGGCGGCGAGCGCACCGGCTCGGCGGAGACGGTCGTGCCGGTCGAGGGCTCGCTGGCTGGCGCAGTCAGATTGATCACCGGCCCCGTGTCGGTCGAGGTGACGGGCGCAATCGGAGCCACCAGCAGGGGCACGGTGGACGGGAGGACGGTCTCGGCGCGATGGATCGGCGGCGACGGCGCGGGCGGGTCCTTGGGCGCGACGGTCGGCTCAGGCGGTTTGGGGTAGGGGGTCAGATCGATCGTGGTGATCGGTCCGTCCTCGACGGCGGGAATGTCCGCCAGCTCGAACCGCTGATTGTACAGCCACACCCCGGCACCGATATGGACCAGGGCCGAAACCCCGATCGCCGCCCACATCCAGCGCGGCATCGGCTTTTTACGCTCGGAAAAGTCTATCGGGCTCACCAGTCCGGGGCCGCCCGCGGTTCTGATCATCATGGCCTTCAACGCCTCCTGTCGTCGGCCCTCCCCAGCGCCCACGGAACGAAGTTCGCGCCAAGCTTGCGGCGATATTGCGGCGCTTGATCGTTAGGGGTTCGTTAACCTTGGTTAGCGACCGTCAACCATATGAGCGTAGGAGCGATTCCATCATCTGGCGGGGTTGAAGCGGCCATCCGGCGTGCGTCCAGCGCGACCGGCGTGGACTTCGATTTCCTGATGAAGACGGCCCGTCGCGAGAGCGCGATGAACCCGTCTGCGCGCGCCGGCACCTCGTCGGCCTCGGGCCTGTTCCAGTTCATCGAGCAGACCTGGCTGGCCACGGTGAAGCAGCACGGCGCCAAGCACGGCTACGGCCAGTACGCCGACCTGATCCATCGTGGCGACGACGGCCGCTGGCGGGTGCAGGGCTCGGCCCGCAACGTGGTCCTTGACCTGCGCTTCGATCCTCAGGCCGCCTCGACCATGGCGGCCGAACTGACCGCCTCCAACGCCGCCTATCTGCGCGGCCGCACGGGGCAGGAACCCGGCGCAGGCGACCTTTACGCCGCCCACTTCCTCGGCCCGGCGGGCGCCGCCAAGCTGATGGAGGCGATGCAGTCGCGGCCGGGCGCCAGCGCGGCCTCGCTCTTCCCCGATGCGGCCTCGGCCAATCGCTCGATCTTCTATCGCAACGGCCGCCACGCCACGGTGGCCGAGGTGCACGCCAACCTGCAGCGCACAGCGGGTGACGGGGCTCCGGCTTCGGGCGTCGGCTCGGCGGTCAAGGCCGCGCCGGACCTGAGCGACAAGGACCGGATGCTGGCGGCGCGCCTGGATCGGCTGAAGCAGGACCAGAGTCTGCTGGCTCTCTTGCTGGGTCAGGACGGGCAGGGCGGCAAGAGCAGCGGCTTCGGCGGAGCCTTCGGGCCGCCCTCGGAGACGGCGGCGTAAAAGAACATGGTTTCGTCTCATTCCTAATGAGGTGTTAACTATGTAACGCTAAGCGTGACGATTGATTCTTCGCCCCGCCTAGCTTGCGAGCTCCCGAATGACCGCCTACCGCGCCCGACTGACGGAAAGCGACATCAGGCGTCTGATCAAATCGGATGCGGAAGACGACCGCGCGGCGGCGGCGCACAAGCTGTGCCGCAGCATCGACCGGATGCAGATGGACGACGCGGACCGCGCCGCTGCACAAAAGATACTCACCGTCATGGCGAACGACACCGCCGAACTGGTGCGTCGTGCTCTGGCTGTAACCTTGAAGGCGTCTGACCTGATGCCGCGCGAGGTCGCGCGCCGTCTGGTCGCGGACACGGACAGCGTGGCCCTGCCGATCATCGCCTGTTCGCCCGCCTTTACCGACGACGACCTGATCGAGATCGTCCGCGCCGGATCGGCGGTGCGTCAGAACGCGGTGGCGTCGCGCGACCGGGTGCCGCGCGACGTGGCCACGGTGCTGGCGGCGGAGGGCTGCCGCTCGGCGGTTCGGGCCCTGGCCGCCAACGACAATGCCGATCTGTCCGAAGACGCCCTGGGCGTGGTCATCGACCGCTTTGGTCAGGCATCCGAGATCGTCTCGGCCATCGCCTATCGTCAGGTTCTGCCCCTGTCGGTGACTGAGCGTCTGGTGGCCCTGGCCAGCGACGCTGTGCGTGAACATCTGGTGACACGTCACGCCGTGGCGCCCGAGACTGCGATTCAGTTTGCTCGGTTCACGCGTGAGCGGGCGACGATTGATCTGGTGGATCAGGCGCGGGTCAGTAGGGACCTGCCGGCCTTCGTCGCCGGGTTGAATGCGCGCAAGGTGCTGAACGCCTCTCTCCTGCTGCGGGCCTTGGCGCGGGGTCAGATGGCCTTGTTCGAACATGCCCTGGCCGAACTGGCCGGGACGCCGCATCATCGGGCCTGGCTGATGGTGCATGACGCCGGGCCGCTCGGCCTTAAATCCATCTATGATCGGGCCGGCCTACCGCCGCGCCTGTTCCAGGCCTTCCGCGCGGGTGTCGATACCTGGCGGGCGTTGCAGGCCGAGGGCGGAGACACCGCCAGCGACACCTTCCGCCAGCGGATGCTGGAGCGGTTCCTGAGCCAGCGACCCAACACCTCGCGCGACGACCTGGCCTATCTGATGGAGCGGTTGGATCGCCCTTCGGACATGGGCCTCGACGTCGACGCGGCGGTCAGCGCCGCGTGATCCCAAGCGCCACGCATTAAAAAAGGCGGCCCCGGCATCGGCGGCGCCTTTTCCTATGGCCCTTCGCGGGTGTCAGGCCAGATGTTCTGTGACGCGGGCTTCCAGGGTTGCGGCCAACTCTCGGCCGACGGGATGTTCGTCGGTCTGGATCTCGTCTCGCACCACGGCGCGGATGGCGTCGATATGGGCGTCAAGAATAGCGACCGGCGCCAGCATTCGCTTTTCGCCGTCGTCCATCAGGCGGCACAGGGATCCGGCGATGCGGGTCACCAGCGGGTATTGATAGGTGGCCCCCAGCCCCTTGAGGTCATGGGCGCGGAAATAGAGCGCCTCGGCGGTTTCGGGGGTGTAGCCGTTGGCGCGGATGTCGGCCTGGGCCTGATCCAGCTTCACGATTTCGTCCTGTAGCCACTGGCCGAACTGGGCCGACATGGCCTTTAGCGCGGCTTCGGCCTTGGCGATGGCGTTGGCGTCGATGCCGCCGAAGCCCCCGACCTTGGCGCGCAGGGGGTTGGGGGGGCGAATGACCTGGGGAGGGTTGCTCACGTGACGGGCTCCTGAACTCGTAGCCAGGAGCTTACGCGACCGAGCCTTAAAAACCCGTGACGTTTCAGCTGGCGAATTGTTCGGCCATGACGCGTTCCTCGAAAGATTTGCCGGCGTCGAACAGCATGGTCAGGCTGATGTCGCGGCGCTCGCGCACTTCAACCCGCGTGACGCGGCGGACTTCGAAATTGTCGGCGGTGGCGCTGACGGGGCGCTTGTCGGGTTCCAGCACGTCGAAACGGACGCGCGCCGTGTGCGACAGCAGGGCGCCGCGCCAGCGGCGGGGCCGGAAGGCGCTGATCGGGGTCAGGGCCAGGCTGGGCGCGTCCAGAGGAATGATCGGGCCGTGCGCCGACAGGTTATAGGCCGTCGATCCGGCGGGCGTGGCCACCATGCAGCCGTCGCAGCTCAGTTCCTCCAGCCGCACCTTGTCGTTGATGCTGACGCGCAGTTTGGCGCTCTGGCGCGTCTGACGCAGCAGGGAGACCTCGTTGATGGCCAGGCCGCTGTGGACTTCGCCGCTCTCGACCCAGGCGTCCATCTGCAGGGGATGGATGACGGTGCGGTCAGCCTCGGCCAGACGGATCAGCAGGTCCTCCTCGTCATAGTCGTTCATCAGGAAGCCGACCGAGCCGCGGTTCATGCCATAGACCGGCGTGCGGAGCTGCAGGTTGTTGTGCAGGGTCTCCAGCATGAAGCCGTCGCCGCCCAGGGCCACGATGACGTCGGCCTCGGCCACCGGGACGGAGCCGTAGCGTTCGGTCAGGCGCTCGCGCGCCGCCACGGCTTCGGGGCGGTCACTGGCGACGAAGGTCAGGGCAAGGGGGGCGAGCATGGTCACAGCTCTAGGCAAGCGGAGCCGAGGGGCTGTGTCAAACGGAAGCGCTCTCGATATCGGCCATCAGCAGGCGAAACTCATAGGCGGCCTGATCAGCTGAGCGTTCCGCCAGGCGCCAGGCCGAACTGTCAGGGTCGCGCGGGAAGCCTTTGTTCAGCTTGCGGATTTCTGTCAGCAGGGCAGGGAAGGCGGCGCGGTCCAGCCCCACCGCGATACAGGCCAGGAACAGGGGGCGGGCCGTGTCGCCTTGAAGGGCGCGATGGATCTGAGCGACCTCGAACCGGCCCAAGGTGGCCAGGCCGTGCGCGAAGACGCCCAGCTTTTCCTCGCGCAGGGCGCGGATCAGATAGGCGGGACGCAACTGACCCGCCGCATGAAGCTTGGCCACCAGCCGCGCGTCGGTGTCTTCTGTGATGGGGGCGTTGTCCCAGGTGGCGGCGGTGGTTCGGGTTGTGGCCTGAGCGGCGTCCTGAACGGTCTGGGCCAAGCGGGCGGGATCGATGGTGAAGCGGTCGCTGATCGCCTGACGCAGGGCCTCGCCGACCCACTGGTACAGGCGCAGCGCCAGGTCTTCGTCCAGCGACGGGTGACGGGTTAGCGGCGCGCGCAGGGCGGCCAACTGACGCGACCGATCCACCAGATCGGCGAAAGCCGAACCTTCGATCTGGGCGCTGCGGTTGGTGGCCAGGGCGGTCATCACCGCCGGATCGCCGCCCGCGATGATGGCGCGGGCCACGGCGGCGCCGAGGTCAGGGCGCAGGGCGACCTGTATCTGATGCTCGATCGAACAGTCGGTCAGCAGTTGCAGCAGGTCATCGTCCAGCAACAGGGGGCTGGCGGCGATCACGGGGCGGGCGATCTGGATTTCGTCGGCCGCCAGCATCCGCACCAGGGCGGCGGGCGCCCAGTCCACCTTGGCCAACCGTTGGGCCAGGACCTGACGGATTTCGCGTTCGGC
Organism: Brevundimonas bullata; assembly: GCF_014207965.1. GTDB lineage: Bacteria > Pseudomonadota > Alphaproteobacteria > Caulobacterales > Caulobacteraceae > Brevundimonas > Brevundimonas bullata_A. Next base: position 280,615 of record NZ_JACHLM010000006.1, on the reverse strand, counting down.
GCTGCGGGTCAGGGCGACGAAGATGTCGGCCAGGGCGTCAGGAGCGCCGCCATGATCAGCGGCGGATTCGTAGAGGCCGGCCACCCCCATCAGCAGGCGATGCTGATCGTCGGGGGAGCGCTTCTTGGCTAGGTCCAGCAACTGATTCAGGCCTGCCAAGGGCACAGCCTGCGAGGGTTTTTCGGGGTCTAGCGGAACGACTGTGGACACTGGCGGCTCCGCTTATCGAAAGACGGCCGCCTCGGCCGCGCGGCATACTCATCCTGATGGCGTGAAAACAGGGTTAACGAAAACCTTCTGCAATGAACGTGGGTCGCTTGACGCCGCGCCAGAGCGGGGCGAGGTTCAACCGAACAATGATAAGGGAGGTCGTCATGGCGGACGGATCGGCGGCGTCGCTGAAGTCGCGGGTGTCGGAGGCCGAGTGGCAGGCGCGCGTTGAACTGGCGGCGCTCTATCGCCTGGTGGCGCTGCACGGCTGGGACGACATGATCTTCACCCATGTCTCGGCGCGCGTGCCGGGGCCCGAGCATCATTTCCTCATCAATCCCTACGGCTGGTATTTCGATGAAATTACAGCCTCTTCTCTGGTGAAGGTCGACCTGGACGGGAACATTGTTCAGGACACGACCAGCTTCATCAATCCGGCCGGCTTCACTATCCATTCGGCGGTCCACGCCGCGCGCGAGGACGCCAAGTTCGTCATCCACCTGCACACTGTGAACGGGGTGGGGGTGGCGGCGCAGACGGACGGTCTGCTGCCGATCAGCCAGAACGCCTGTCTGTTGCAGCATCAGGTCGCCTATCACGGCTATGAAGGTCTGGCCCTGAACCACGACGAGCGCGAGCGGCTGGTGGCGGACCTCGGCGACAAGCCGCTGATGCTGTTGCGCAACCACGGCACGATGGCGGTCGGCGAGACGGCGGCCCAGGCCTGGGTCGGGATATTCTTCCTGGAGCGGGCCTGCGCCCAGCAGGTGGCGGCCCTGTCGGGCGGACGCGAGAACGTCCTGATCGCGCCGGATGCGGCCCAGGCGGAGACCAGGGACCAGGGGCGGGGCATCGGCTTCATCTCCGCCCTGGCCTGGCCTGGCGCTCTGCGTCAGTTGGAACGAAAATCGCCGGGCTACGACGTGTGAAGGCGGTCGGGGGGCTGCTGATCGGACTGGGTGTGATGGCGGCGACGTCGGCCACCGCGGGGGCCTGGAACTTGCCGAAAGGGCAGGGGCAGGCGATCGTCAAGTATGAGGACATGCGCGCTGACCAAGGGTTCGGCGATGGCAAGCGGGTGGACCTGCCGGCTGAGCGACGCGATCAGTCCGCGTCTCTATTCGCGGAATATGGCCTGACCGACCGATGGACACTGCAGCTCAAGGGCGAGTGGCAAAAGGGGCGCGACGCCTTCGTCGATTTTGAAGGGCGCGGTCCCATCGAAGTGGGCATGCGTTGGCAGGCCTATCGCGACAATCATAACGCGGCGGCGATCTATGTCGGTTACGCTCAGGGCGGCGAGGGGCGCAATGCGGGCTATGCGTCGCCCGGCGCGGGCGATAGCGACTGGGAGGCCCGTGCGATGTTCGGCCACTCTCTTGAGGGCGGGGGCTGGACGCCGCAACGCACCTTCATTGAGGCGCAGGTCGCGCGCCGCTGGCGGCAGGGTCTGCCCGACGAGGTGAGGATCGACGCCACCATCGGGGCGCATCTGAATGATGACTGGATGCTGTTGGCGCAGGCCTATGGCGGCGCGGCCGACGGCGACAGCAGTCCGCTCTGGGTGTCGGTCGAGGCCTCGGCGGTTCGGCGTATTGGCGACTGGAGCGTGCAGGCGGGCTGGCGGCAAACGGTCGCGGGTCATGAAACAGCCGTGTCGCGAGGGCCGATCATCGGCGTCTGGCGACGTTTTTGAGGCCGTCTTCCGCGACGGAAATCGAACACCCCAACGTTACAGATACTTTATTTGCGTAACGGCCATGACCCGCTAAGCGGGACCGCTTGTTGTCGGGGAGACTGCGTCGCGTGTTCAAACGCCATTTTTTCATCATCGCGGCGGCGTGTCTGGTGGGGCTTATGGTCCTGGCGGCGGTCCTGAAGATCACCCTGGCCGACGACAGCAAGGGCGGCGCAGGCGGACCTGGACGTGGCGGTTCCGGCGGCGGTCGTGGTCAGGCGGTGGCGGAGGCGGTCGTCGCTCCGCGTGAGTTTGCCGACCAGATCCGGGTTCTCGGCGTGGCGCGCAGCAAGCGCTCGGTCAACATCACCTCGAACACGACGCAGTTGATCACCCGCGTCCTGTTCACCGACGGCCAGCGGGTCGCGGCGGGAACGCCGCTGGTCGAGCTGCAGGCGCGTGAAGAGGACGCTGACCTGATCCAGGCGCGCGCTCAATTGACGCAGGCGCAGCGCGAGTATGATCGCTTCAAGATTCTGGCCGAACGAGGCGTCGCGCCTCGCGTGACCGCCGAGACCGCCGAGACGGCCTTGCAATCGGCCCGCGCCGCCGTGGCCGCCGCAGAAGCCCGTCGCGGCGACCGCGTCATCCGCGCGCCCTTCGACGGCGTTTTGGGCCTGACGACGGTGACGCCGGGCACGCTGATCTCGCCGGGGTCGGTCATCACCACCCTGGACGACACCAGCGCTATTCGCGTCGATTTCCCCATGCCGGAACGCTATCTGGGTACGCTTCAGGTCGGCACGCCGCTGGTCGCCTCGGCTGACGCCTACGCGGGCGAGACCTTCTCGGGGCGCATTGCTCTTCTGGACACACGGGTCAACGAACAGACCCGCGCCGTCATCGCCCGCGCCGAGTTCGCCAATCCGGGCGGTCGCATCCGTCCCGGCATGATGATGCGCGTCGCCGTGCAGCAAGGTCGGCGTCAGAGCCTGGCCGTGCCCGAGGCGGCGGTTCAATATGAAGGCCAAGGTGCCTTCGTTTATCGTATCGCGCGCGGCGAAAACGGCACGACGGCTCAGCGCGTCGAAATCCAGGCCGGCGCCGTCGAGGGCGGCTATGTCGAAGTCCTGTCGGGACTGGACAGCAATGATCGGGTCGTGGCCTCGGGCCTGAACCGCATTCAGCCGGGCGCGCCCGTCCGCGTCGGCGCCGCCACTGACAAAGGCGGCCAGAAGGCCGGGACGCAGACCGCCGAGGCGGCCCGCAAATGATGCTGTCTGATCTTTCGGTTCGGCGCCCCGTCTTTGCGGCGGTGGCGGCCATCGTCCTGTGCGTCATCGGGCTGGCGGCCTTCTTCTTCCTGCCGGTGCGGGAACTGCCGGACGTCGATCCGCCGGTCGTGTCGGTCAGCACCAGCTACGCCGGGGCGTCGGCCGAGGTCATCGAGAGTCGGATCACTGAGCCGATCGAGCAGCAGATCGCCGGCATCCAGGGCGTCGAGCGCATCAACTCGTCCAGCCGCGACGGCCGTTCCAATGTGAACATCGAGTTCTCGCTGGACCGCAATATCGACGACGCCGCCAACGATGTGCGCGACCGCATCTCGCGTGTGGTCGGGCGTCTGCCGGATCAGGCGGACCCGCCGGAAGTGGCCAAGGCCGATTCCGACAGCCAGCCGATCATGGTCATGTTCCTGCGCTCCACGACGATGAACCGTCTGGAGCTGACCGACTACGCCGACCGCTATCTGGTGGACCGTTTCGCCACTGTGCCGGGGGTGGCCCAGGTGCAGATCTATGGCGAGCAGCGCTACGCCATGCGCATCTGGCTGGACGCCGCCGCCATGGCCGCGCGCGGCCTGACGGTCAGCGACGTCGAAACCGCCCTGACCAACCAGAACGTCGAGCTGCCCGCCGGTTCGCTGGAATCGACGCAGAAGGACTACACCGTCCGCGTCGCCCGCACCTATGCGCGGCCCGCCGACTTCGCCCAACTGCCGATCGGCACGCGGGGTTCGGCCTCGACCGCCACGGGAGCTCAGGCGTCTGGCACCCTGGCCGGGGCGACGACCGCCATGACCAACGGCGTCACCGGCGCCCTGTTGGGCAACGCCGCCTATGTCACGCGTCTGGGCGACATCGCCCGTGTTGAGGAAGCGCCGTCCGAAGCGCGTCGAATGTTCCGGGGCAATGGTCTGGATCAGATCGGCCTGGCCGTCACGCGTCAGGCTCAGTCGAACGACCTGGCCATTTCCGATGGCGTGCGCGCCCTGATGGCGCAGGTGCAGCCGACCCTGCCGCCCGGCACGACGCTGGAGATCGGTTCGGACAACTCGGTCTTCACCTCTCACGCCATCGACGAGGTCTGGATCACCATCGGCATTTCGATGGCGCTGGTGGCCCTGGTTAACTTCATCTTCCTGGGCAGTCTGCGCGCCGCGATCATCCCGTCCGTGGTGGCCCCCATCTGTCTGCTGGCGACCTTCATCGTCCTGGCGCCGCTCGGGTTCTCTCTGAACCTGCTGACTCTGTTGGCCCTGGTTCTGGCCATCGGCCTGGTGGTCGATGACGCCATCGTCGTGGTCGAGAATATTCAGCGTCGCCTAGACCTGGGCGAACCGCCGCTGGTCGCGGCCGAGCGAGGGGCGCGTCAGGTCTTCTTCGCCGTCGTGGCGACGACCGTGGTGCTGCTGTCGGTGTTTGCGCCGCTGCTGTTCCTGCCAGGCTATGTCGGTCGTCTGTTTGTCGAACTGGCGGCGGCCATCGCCGCAGCCGTGGCCTTCTCGGCCTTCCTGGCGCTGAGCCTGTCGCCCATGCTGGCGTCCAAGATCCTGAAGCCCGCACACACCGGCGGCTGGCTGGCGCGTCGGGTCGACCGAGCCATGGACGCGCTGAAGACCTCTTACGCCAACTCGCTGAACGCTCTTCTGGGGCGTCGTGCCGCCGTGGGCGGCGTTGTCGGCCTGATCGTTCTGGTGGCGGCCGGAGCAGGGGGCATCTTCCTGACCCTGCCTAATGAACTGGTGCCGCCCGAGGACCGGGGCCGCGTTGGCATCCGCGTGCAGGGGCCGGAAGGCGCCGGCTATGACTACACCCGCAAGATCATGCTGGGGCTGGAGCCGATCCTGGCCGAGTACAAGGAAAACGGCGAGGTCGATTCCTATCTGGTTTCGGCGCCCGGATTCGGCGGCGGCAGCTACAACTCCGGCAACGCCAGCCTGACGCTGAAGGACTGGTCCGAGCGCAAACGCTCGGCCGATGAAATCGCGCAGGAGCTGAACGGCAAACTGCGTGGCCAGACCGACGCCCAGGTCAACGCCTCGACCCCCGGCGCCTTCCAGCGCGGCGGCGGCAACTCGAACTCGATCGAGATGATCGTCACGGGCTCCGAATATGGCCCGATCTATGACTGGCTGCAGCCCATCCTGGCGGCGGCGCAGGAGAACCCCGGCTTCTCGCGTCCGCGCCTGAACTATGAGCCGAACGCGCCGCGCCTGCTGGTCGATGTCGATCCGCAGAAGGCGGCGGCTCTGGGCGTGTCGTCGCAGCAGATCGGCCGGACCCTGGAGACCATGTTCGGGTCGCGTCGGGCCACCACCTACATCAAGGGCGGTCAGGAATACGACGTCATCCTGCAGACCGAGCGCGACAACCGTCGCGAGGTCGCCGATCTTGAGGCCCTCTATGTCTCGACCGGGGCCGGGCAGCTGGTGCCGCTGTCGGCGGTGGTCACGACCCAGACCTCGGGCGATACGCCTGATCGTCGCCGTCTGGATCGCCAGCGGGCCATCTCGCTGCAGGCCGACCTCAATCCCGGCATGACCATCGACGACGCCATCACCTTCCTGAACGCGGAGGTCGCCAAGCAGCCGCAAGGTCTGGCGACGATCCGTTGGGGCGGGGCGGCGCGCGATCAGCAGGAGGCGGGCAGCGCCGTGGGCTGGGCCTTCGCCCTGGCCCTGCTGCTGGTCTTCCTGGTGCTGGCGGCCCAGTTCGAGAGCTGGATTACGCCGGCGGTCATCATGCTGACCGTGCCCCTGGCGGCGGCGGGCGGGCTGTTCGGCCTGTTGATGGCGGGCTCCAGCCTGAACATCTACAGCCAGATCGGCCTGATCATCCTGATCGGGGTGGCGGCGAAGAACGGTATCCTGATCGTCGAGTTCGCCAACCAGCTGCGCGATCAGGGCCGGTCGATCCGCGAGGCCATCATCGAGTCATCGGCGCTGCGTCTGCGTCCGATCATCATGACCTCGATCGCGACGGCCTTCGGCGCCCTGCCGTTGGTGCTGTGGCAAGGCGCGGGCGCGGGCAGCCGTCAGACCATCGGCGTGGTGATCTTTTCGGGGGCCATGTTCGCCACGGTCCTTACCCTGTTCGTGGTGCCGGTGATCTATGGCGTGCTGGCGCGCTTCACCCGGTCGCCGGACTATACGGCGCGCAAGATCGAGGAATGGGAGGCCCAGGAGATCGCCGAGGGCAAGACCCCGGACATGAGTCCGGGGTAAGGCGCTTAAGGCTAACCGATCAGGAAGCGGGGGCCGTCGCGATTGCGGCGGCCTTCGCCGTTTCAGGGGCATAGCCCGTCTCCACCTTCAGGAAGGCGATGACGTCGCGGCGGTCCGTGGCGTCGCGCAGGCCGGCGAAGGTCATCTTGTTGCCGGGCAGGAAGGTCTTGGGGTTCTCTAGCCAGTGATCCAGCTTTTCGGCGTCCCATGTGAAGCCCGCCGTGCGCAGGGCGTGTGAGTAGCTGTACTTGTCCAGAGCTCCGGCCTGCCGTCCGAAGACGCCGTAGAGGTTCGGGCCCGCCATGTTCGGGCCGCCCGGGGTGATGGTGTGGCAGGATCGGCAGCGGGCGAAGGCGCGGCGGCCGTTCTCCAGATCGCCGGCGTTGTAGGGGGCGGGCAGGGCGGCCAGCACCGCGACCTTCTCAGCCTCGGTCAGGGCGGGCGGCGGCGGGGCCTTGGGTGTTGCATCGGCGGCGGGCGCTGAGTTTTCGCCACAAGCGGCAAGGCTCAACGAAGCGGCAAGGGCGGAGGCGAGGATCAGGGCGGTACGCATGACGAACTCCATAGGCCAGACGCTCTTGATAGCCGATGGGCGTTTAGTCGCAACGGCGGCGGTTATCGTCACTGGACGCGAACGGTTCGCAGCTGATAATCACTGTCAACTTCAGTGAGCGGCGCCGGGCGCCGTCGTAATGAGCGCCATGACCGACACCATCAAACTCAGCCAGGCCCGCCGCGGCGATCGCGGCGTCATCGTTCAGGTTGGCACGCACTGCCACCATCAGAACCATGAGGTCGAACTGGAGCGCCGCCTGCTGGAGCTGGGCTTTGTCGAGGGCGCGCATGTCGAACTGCTGCACGAGGGTCTGTTCGGTCGCGACCCCATCGCCATCAAGGTGGACGACATGCGCGTCGCCCTGCGTCGGCACGAGGCGGCCAGTCTGATCATTCGTCTTGAAGAGGGAGCCCTCTGATGGACATGGCCGTTCGCACCGCCCGAATCGCATTGGTCGGCAATCCCAACAGCGGCAAGACCGCTCTATTCAACGCCCTGACCGGCGCCCATCAGAAGGTCGCCAACTACGCCGGCGTGACCGTCGAGCGTAAGGAAGGCCGCATCCACGCCGCCGACGGCCGCACCCTGTCGGTGCTGGACCTGCCGGGCACCTATTCCCTGCGCGCCCGCAGTCTGGACGAGGAAGTCACACGCGACGCCGTTCTGGGCGCTCTGCCGGGCGAGACGCCGCCGGATGTGGTCGTCTGCGTCGCCGACGCCACCAACCTGCGGCTGGTCCTGCGTCTCGCGCTGGAGCTGAAGCAGGTCGGACGACCGATGGTGCTGGCGCTGAATATGTACGACATCGCCCAGCGCCAGGGTCTGCGCATCGATCTTGAAAGGCTGTCAGCCGAGATCGGCGCGCCGGTGGTCACGACCGTGGCGACGCGCAAGCGCGGCATCGCCGAACTGGTCGCCGCCGCCCAGACCCAGGCTGACCTGGCGGTTGGCGAGACCCACAGCGAATGGCATGCGCCGTCCGCCACAGAAATTCGCGCCGCCCATCGCGAGGCCGAGCGCATCATGAAGGCCTGCGTTCGCGCGCCCGAGCGGCCCGACACGCTGACCGGCAAGATCGACAGCGTCCTGCTGCACCCGCTGGCGGGTCTGGCGATCCTGCTGGGCGTCCTGTTCGTCATGTTCCAGGCGGTCTTCACCTGGGCCACGCCCGCGATGGACGGCATCGAGGCCCTGTTCGCCCTGGTCGGCGGCTGGGTCGCGGCGGTAGTGCCCGACGGTCTGCTGCAAAGCCTGATTGTCGACGGTCTGATCGGCGGGGTGGGCAGCGTTCTGGTCTTCCTGCCGCAGATCCTGATCATCTTCTTCTTCATCATCGTGCTGGAAGATTTCGGCTACATGGCCCGCGCGGCCTTCCTGATGGACAAGATCATGGGGGGGGCCGGGCTGCATGGCCGCGCCTTCATTCCGCTGTTGTCCAGCTTCGCCTGCGCCATTCCCGGCATCATGGCGACGCGGGTGATCGAGGCGAAACGCGATCGGCTGACCACCATTCTGATCGCGCCGCTGATGACCTGTTCGGCGCGCATCCCCGTCTATGTCCTGATCATCGCCGCCTTCATTCCCAATGAGACGGTCTGGGGCTTCGTCAGCCTGCAGGGCCTGGTCATGTTCGGCCTCTACGCCGCCGGCATCATCAGCGCGCTTCTGGTCTCGGTGGTCATCCGCAAGGTCTTCTGGCGCGGCGCGGTCGAGCCCTTCATGATGGAGTTGCCCGCCTACAAGATGCCCGACATCAAGAGCGTGCTGTTCAATCTGTGGCTTCGCGCCAAGATCTTCATGCGTCGGGCGGGCAAGATCATCCTGCCCTTGATGATCATCGTCTGGGCGCTGTCGACCTTCCCCTATCCGCCGGAAGGCGCGACGGGACCGGCCATCGACTATTCCTTCGCCGGCATGATCGGCAAGACGCTGGAGCCCATCTTCGCCCCCATCGGCTTCAGCTGGCAGATGGTGGTGGCCCTGGTGCCCGGCATGGCGGCGCGCGAAGTCGCCGTGGCGGTTCTGGGGACGGTTTACGCGGTCGCCGGCGCCGAAGAGAACGTCGGCGCCCTGGCCTCGGTGCTGTCGGCGGACTGGTCGCTGGCCACGGGTCTGGCCTTCCTGGCCTGGTATGTCTTTGCGCCGCAGTGTCTGCCGACCATCGGCGTCGTGCGCCGCGAGACCGGCTCGATGAAGTGGACCCTGATCATGGTCGGCTACATGTTCGGCCTGGCCTATCTGGGCGCCTTCATCGTCTATCACACGGCGGTGGCGCTGGGCGGGGGGTAGCCACCCCTGACTCCGCTCATCCCGGCGAAGGCCGGGATCCAGATTGTATGGCGCGTCTGATAGTTCCGAAGGCGCAATCCCGCCCTTCAAAGCCAGCCGCCTCGCTATTTGATCTGGATCCCGGCCTTCGCCGGGATGAGCGAGTAGGGTGTGGGGGGCAGGGCGAGGAAGCGGGCTATCTTCCCGTCGTGAGTTTCACGACGATATGGGCGGTCGTGTCGACGATGGCCTCGGCGGTGTCGGCGCGGCGCATCAGGGCGAAGCCGGCGGCGACGGATTCCACCAGATTGGCGGTTTCGTACGAAGTCAGGCGCGGGCTGAGGCCCTGGGGATGATAGCCATTGGCCTTGGCCTGGGCGATGCGGCGTTCCAGCGCCAGGTGAAGGCGGCGCATCCGCTTGATGCGGCTCTCGGCGAAGTCCGGCTCGCCCTTGTCGGCCAGCATGTGCTCGACCCGAAGCACGGGGCCATGGTCGCCCCATAGGGCCAGAACTTCCAGCACATAGGCGCGCACGGCGTCAAAGGCGCGGTCGCCCGTCCAGTCGGCGTGGATATGCTTGGCCAGGCGCTGGAAATCGCCGCCGGCTTCCTCACAGAGGACCAGAAGGCCTTCTTCGACGGACTTGAAATAGGTGTAGAAGGTCGGCGCAGACACGCCGGCCGCCAGCGCGACATCGGCGGCGCGGATTTCGCCCAGATGCTTGTGGTTCAGCAATTCCCGCAGGGCGTCGAGGATGGCGCGACGGGTGCGGGCGCCGCGCGTCCCGATCTTGTGGCCCAGCTTGTTGGTCGTCTCTGACATGGGAGGAGGCGGCCGAAGAGGATGGTGCCGGCTGCAGGAATCGAACCCGCGACATCCAGTTTACAAAACTGGCGCTCTACCAACTGAGCTAAGCCGGCCGTTGGCGCCTTATGCTGGTGGAATCGTCAGGACGCAAGCACAGTCCGCGCATGCCGATGACGCCCTATCTCACACCGATCCTTTTGCTGGCCCTGTCCAATGTCTTCATGACCTTCGCCTGGTACGGGCATTTGAAATTCGGGGCCAAGCCGCTGTGGATCGTGGTGATCCTGAGCTGGGGTATCGCCTTCTTCGAATACTGCCTGGCCGTGCCCGCCAACCGCATCGGCCATCAGGTCTATTCGGCGGCCGAGCTGAAGACCATGCAGGAGGTGATCACCCTGCTGGTCTTCGCCGTCTTCTCGGTGCTCTACCTCGGCGAGAAGCTGACCCTGAACCATCTGGTCGGCTTTTCGCTGATCGCGGGCGGGGCCTTCTTCATCTTCAAAGGCCCGCTGTAGTCAGTCCAGTTCGGCGGCGATCCGGGCGGCCAGGGCCTGGAGCTGTTCGGCATCGGCCATGGGGGCGTGGCCGTGACCCTTCATCTGACGGTCGGCCCAGCGCGGGATGATGTGGAAATGCAGGTGGAAGACGGTCTGGCCGCCCGCCTCGCCGTTGAACTGCATCAGGCTGAGACCCTCAGGTTTCAGCGCCTTTTCCACCGCGCGGGCGGTGCGCTGGACGGCGGCGGTCAGCTTGGTCAGCGCCTCCGGCTCGATCTCGAGCAGATTGCGCGCCTGCGAGGTCTTGGACACCACCAGGACATGACCCTCGGACTGGGGAAAGACGTCCATGAAGGCCAGGACGTCGTCATCCTCCCACACCTTCACGCTGGGGATCTCGCCGCGCAGGATCTTGGCGAAGATGTTGTCGGGATCGTAGGCGCCGTGAAGGCTCATGGGAGGCTCCGTCAGTGGTGGTCGCCCAAGGCTAGCAGGGCAGGGCGGTTTTCGCACGGGAGCCGAATGCGATCTGGCGCGCTACATGGTCAAGGTTCAAGCAGAAAGAGGCTGTCATGATAGGTTTCATCGTTCAGGCCGTCATCACCGCCCTGGGGCTGTGGCTGGCGGCCGAGGTCGTGCCGGGGGTGGACTTCACCTCGACCGGGGCGCTGGTGGCGGCGGCGGTTATTCTGGGTCTGGTGAACGCCATTGTTAGGCCGATCATGATCCTGTTGACCCTGCCGCTGACCATTGTGACCTTCGGTCTGTTTCTGCTGGTGGTGAACGCCGCGATGATCGGGCTGACGGCCTGGTTCCTGGATGGATTTGTCGTCAACGGCCTGTGGGCCGGGATCGGCGCCGCCATCGTGACCGGCGTGGTCAGCTGGATAGCGGGGTCGGTCTTCGGCAGCGGGAGCCGCGAGCGGGCTTAATAGATCCGGGTAATATTGACGCCCCTATTTCATCCGGGTAAATCGTCGGTTCCTTGAAGGATCTGACGATGAACACCGCTGTCTGTACCGCCTTTGCCGGAGGCCGACTGATCGCTACCGGCGCGCCTGCCATGGTGGCCCACGCCGTCAAGGCCGCGCACGATGCGGGCGAGGCGGTGCTGGTGTTCGACGACGCTGACGGCCGTCCGGTCGAGTTTGATCTGCGCGGCGATCTGGAGGCGGTTCTCGGGCGTTTAGCGCCGTCAGCGCCGGTCGAGAAGCGAGGGCCAGGGCGGCCAAAGCTGGGCGTGACGGCGCGCGAAGTGACCTTGCTGCCGCGTCACTGGGACTGGCTGGCGGCCCAGCCGGGCGGAGCGTCGGTGGCGCTGAGGAAGCTGGTGGAAAACGCCCTGCGCGGGGCTGAAGGGCCGGATCGCGTGCGCGCCAGCCGCGAGGCCGCCTATCGCTTCATGACAGCCATGGCGGGCGACCAGCCCGGCTATGAGGAGGCGACGCGGATGCTGTTCGCCGGCGACTGGACCGCCTTCGGTGCGGCGATCCAGTCCTGGCCAGTGGACGTGCGCAACTATGCGGCCCGCTTGGCCGAAGGCGGCTGGAACAACGGCCGGGGTAGCTAGGCCCTTTAGCTGGGGCGGATGACCATGCAGGTGACGCGGCGTTCGCCCAGGGTCTCGCAGGCGGCTTCGGCGGCGGCCTGGGTCATGCCGGTGAAGCGCGAGCGGTACCAGCCGTCGGCATTCTGAACGTCGCGCTGCGCCTCGGTGAACTGGGTGCGGAAGCGACGGCTGACATCGTTTAGCCAGGTCCGGGCCACGGCTTCATCACGGAAGGCGCCGACCTGAACTGTCCAGCGACCAGCGGACGTGCGGGAGGCTTCGCGAGCCGGGGCGCGTGCGGGCGTGGCGGCGGAAGAGGCGCGACGCGTGGTCGTCCCTGCGCCGCCGTTGAGCGAGGCCGTGAGGTTTTCGGGCGTGCGCGGAGCTTCCGCGCGCTGGACCGGCGCAGCGGCGCGAGGCGTCGCCGCGGCTGCACGAGCCGACGGCGGCGGCGTCACCTGGGTCGGCAGGTTGGCGGGCGGCGGGCCGGCGACGTAGGCCACGGCGGTCGCGCTGGCGCCTTCGCCGTCTTCGCTTGAGGCAGAGGCGTATTCAACCGGCGGGTTGGGATCGGCGCTGACGCCGTAGCCGCGCTGCTCGAAGAAGGCCTGGGCCACCTGGATGCGCTCGCCCTGGCCGCGGCGGCGCTGGACTTCGAAGCCGGTGTCCATCAGTTCGGCGACGTGGGCGTTGCGGCTGGCGGTCGAGCGGCCGCCCATGACGATGGTGATGATCCGCTTGCCGTCGCGCACCGAGGAGGCGGCGAGGTTGTAGCCTGAGGCGTTGGTGAAGCCGGTCTTGATGCCGTCATAGCCGCGGTTGGTCGCCAGCAGGCCGTTGGTGTTCCGGTAGTCGCGACCGTTGTAGTACCAGTCGTGCAGGCCGAGGTAGCGATAGTACTGCGGGAAGTCGCGCATCACCGCCCGGCTCAGGATCGACAGGTCGCGGGCGGTGGTCGCCTGGCGCGTATCGGGCAGGCCGTTGGCGGTGGTGAACCGCGTATCGTCCATGCCCAGTTCCTTGGCCTTGGCCGTCATGCGGGCGGTGAACTGGGCTTCGGATCCGCCGATATGCTCGGCCAGGACCACGGCCATGTCGTTGGCGCTGCGGACCGCCGTGGCCTTCATGGCGTCGTCCAGGCTGATGGTCTGACCGGCGGCCAGGCCCAGCTTGGACGGCGGCTGCGAGGCGGCGCGCGGCGAGACCGTCAGATTGTCGGTCAGCTTGACCTTGCCGGATTCAAGCGCCTCGAAAACCAGATACAGGGTCATGACCTTGGTGATCGAAGCGGGGTAGCGGCGGGCGTCGGCGAAGCGCGAAAACAGCACCTCGCCTGAGGCGGCGTCGACCACGATGGAGGCGTAGCGCGAGTTGTCCGAGGACTGGGCGACCGGCGGCGGCGCGCCGAGAGCGGGCGTGAGAACCACGCCGCCCAGAACAAGGGCGGCCAGGAAGCGACGGCGGAATACGGCGTTCATGGTCAATCTACTAGCCTCGTCACTGTGGCGCGATGACGACCCTGATCACCGCGCGTTACAAAGGCTAACATCGGCTCTGCGGGTTTCGAGAGGGTAAACAAGCCGTCAACGGAGTTGTGATCGGCTTGGCCGTCAAGGGTGATCGGCGTTCATATGTTGCGTCGCACAATTTTCACTTGAAGTCATTTCGCACATGCACCATATGACCCCTGTCGCGATGAACGCCGTTCGTTGCGAGACCCTTTATCGCTTCAGGAGAGTCCCAATGGCTGACGCCGCCGAGACTGTTAAGAAGACCGTCGAACAGAACACCGCCAAGGCCAAGGCCCAGGCGGAGAACATTCAGGCTGCGGGCGCCAAGGCTTTCCGCGAAGGCGTGGACAAGTCCGTCGCCTCGCTGACCGAGCTGAATGCGCACGGCAAGAAGAACCTCGAAGCCGTCGTCGAGTCGGCCGCCGCCGCCCAGAAGGGCGCCGAGGCTTTGTCGCAAGAGACGCTCGCCTTCTCCAAGAAGAGCTGGGAAGACGGCGTCGCCGCCGCCCAGTCGCTGAGCCAGGCGCGTTCGGTGCAGGAACTGGTCGAACTTCAGACCTCGTGGGCCAAGTCGGCCGCCGAGGCCTATCTGGCCCAGTTCGGCAAGGCGACCGAGATCTTCACCGCCTCGGTGAAGGACAGCTTCAAGCCGATCAACGAGCGCGTCACCGCGACCGTCGAGAGCTTCCAGGCCGCCCGCTAAGCCTGACGCGTTTTAGTAGCGCACAATCAGGCCCCGGCAGAAACGCCGGGGCCTTTTTGCGTCCTCAGGGCGCAGCGTCGGATGCGGGCGCGTGGTCGATGCTGAAGGCGCGGGCCAACCGCCAGTGGCCGTCCTCCAGCCGCCAGAGCATCGAGAAGCGGGCGCGACCGACCAGGGTTTCCGGCCCGTCGCCCTGACGCTCATAGAAGAGATGACTGGCCTCCTCGACGGCGCCGACGCCGGGGATGGCGAAGACGCGCATCGAGCCGGGCACGAGTTCGCGGCGTGAGCGCCAGGCGTTGGGGGCTTCTCTCGCTTCGCAACCCTTGGCGTAGTCGGCGACGAAGACGGCCCGTGTCGCCGTCAGCCCGCCTCGGTCATGGTAGAATTCCAGATCGTCTGTCACCAGATCGGCCAGGGCCGCCGGATCGCAGCGGTCGAACATGGTGCTGAACAGAGCTGTGTCGCGCTCGGCGATGATCGGCATCAGCTTCGCCTCGTCCGGGATGACGGGCGCAGCGGCAGGGGTCTGCGCCAGAGCCAGTGCGGCGATAAGTCCAGCGATCAGGGTCATGGGGGCGTCCATCGAGGCGAGTTCGAGGCTCATTGGTGCGATCCCGGCTCGTCGATGTCCCGTGAATCTTTGGTTAGCTGGGCTGCTCACGCACCCTGTGACTGGACGCCCCTACAAATCAGGCCATCATTGCCTATCTGAACCATCGACTCTCCCCGAAGTACGGACAACGAATGCCTACGAGACGGCCAGGTGAACAAGGCGGAGGCGCAGGCGCCGCCGTCGTCACCGAAACAAAGCCGAAGCTTCAGCGGCCCTCGCTCTATCGGGTGCTGATTCTGAATGACGACTACACCCCTATGGAGTTCGTCATCTATGTGCTGGAGCGGTTCTTCCAGAAGAGCCGCGAAGACGCGACCCGCATCATGCTGCATGTGCATCAGCATGGCGTCGGGGTTTGCGGCGTCTTCACCTACGAAGTGGCCGAGACCAAGGTCGCCCAGGTGGTCGAGACGGCGCGCCGTCACCAGCATCCTCTGCAATGCACGATGGAAAAAGACTGAGAGGATCCTTCCCATGCCCTCCTTTTCTCGTCCTCTCGAAGAGACCCTGCACCGCGCGGTCAGCTATGCGAACGAGCGTCGGCACGAATACGCAACGCTGGAACACCTGCTGCTGGCCCTGATCGACGACACGGACGCGTCGGCGGTCATGACGGCCTGCAATGTGGATCTCGCGGCGCTGAAAACCGCGCTGACCCTCTACGTCGACAACGACCTGGCCGCCTTGGCCACGGCCGATGGCGACGACGCCAAGCCGACGGCGGGCTTCCAGCGCGTGATCCAGCGCGCGGTCATCCACGTCCAGTCGTCGGGCCGCGAAGAGGTGACGGGCGCCAATGTCCTGGTCGCCATCTTCTCGGAGCGTGAAAGCCACGCCGCCTACTTCCTGCAAGAGCAGGACATGACGCGCTATGACGCGGTCAACTTCATCGCCCACGGCATCGCCAAGAAGCCGGGCGCGACCGAGACCCGTCCCGCCAAGGGCTCCCCCGAGGAGGCCGAGGACGCCGCCGCCGTGAAGTCGGGCGGAGAGGCGCTGGAGGCCTATTGCGTCGACCTGAACGAGAAGGCCCGCAAGGGCAAGATCGATCCCCTGATCGGCCGCCACGCCGAGGTCGAGCGCTCGATCCAGATCCTGTGCCGCCGCACCAAGAACAATCCTCTGCTGGTCGGCGATCCCGGCGTCGGCAAGACGGCCATCGCCGAGGGCCTGGCCCGCAAGATCGTCAACGGCGAGGTGCCCGAGGTTCTGAAGGACGCCACCATCTACTCGCTCGACATGGGGGCGCTGCTGGCCGGCACCCGCTATCGCGGCGACTTCGAGGAGCGTCTGAAACAGGTCGTCAAGGAACTGGAGACGCATGAAAATGCGGTCCTCTTCATCGACGAAATTCACACGGTGATCGGCGCCGGGGCCACGTCGGGCGGGGCGATGGACGCCTCCAACCTGCTGAAGCCGGCCCTGGCCTCCGGCAGCCTGCGCTGCATGGGCTCGACCACCTACAAGGAGTATCGCCAGCACTTCGAGAAGGACCGCGCCCTTGTGCGTCGCTTCCAGAAGATCGACGTCAACGAGCCGACGGTCGAGGACACGGTGAAGATCCTCAAGGGTCTGAAGACGACCTACGAGACCCACCACAAGCTGCGCTACACCGACGCCGCCATCCGCACCGCGGTCGATCTGTCGGCCCGCTACATCACCGACCGTAAGCTGCCGGACAAGGCGATCGACGTGATCGACGAGGCGGGGGCGTCGCAGATGCTGCTGCCGGAATCCAAGCGCAAGAAGGTCATCGGCCAGAAGGAGGTCGAGGCCGTCATCGCCAAGATGGCCCGTATCCCCCCGAAATCGGTCAGCAAGTCGGACACGGAATCCCTGCGCGAGCTGGAGGCCGATCTGAAGCGGACGGTCTATGGTCAGGAACAGGCCATCGATCAGGTCTCGTCGGCGATGAAGCTGGCGCGGGCGGGTCTGCGTGATCCGAACAAGCCCATCGGCGCTTTTCTGTTCAGCGGCCCGACCGGCGTCGGCAAGACCGAGGTGGCCAAGCAACTGGCCGCCACGCTCGGCATCGAGATGCAGCGCTTTGACATGTCGGAATATATGGAGCGCCACACGGTCAGCCGCCTGATCGGCGCCCCTCCGGGCTATGTCGGGCATGACCAGGGCGGCCTGCTCACCGACGCTGTCGATCAGCACCCGCACTCGGTGGTGTTGCTGGACGAAATCGAGAAGGCCCACCCTGACGTCTACAACATCCTGTTGCAGGTGATGGACAACGGCGTCCTGACCGACGCCATCGGCAAGAAGGTCGATTTCAGGAACGTCATTCTGATCATGACCACCAACGCCGGCGCCGCCGACAACGCCCGCGCCTCCATCGGCTTTGGCCGGGGCAAGGTCGAGGGCGAGGATGACAAGGCCATTCAGCGCCTGTTCGCGCCGGAGTTCCGCAACCGCCTGGACGCCATCGTGGCCTTCAAGCCGCTGGGCGCCGAGACGATCCGTTCGGTGGTCGGCAAGTTCATGATGCAGCTGGACGCCCAACTGGCGGACCGCAACATCACCATCGAACTGACCGACGAGGCGACCGACTGGCTGGCCAAGAACGGCTTCGACGAGCTGTATGGCGCACGGCCTCTGGCCCGCGTCATTCAGGAGCACATCAAGAAGCCGCTGGCCGACGACATCCTGTTCGGACGCCTGACGCGCGGCGGACACGTCAAGGTCGAGCTGAAGGACGGCAAGATCGCCTTCGACATCACCCCGGCCAAGGGCGCGGCGGTGAAGGAAGAGGAAGAAGAAACGGCCTGACTTCGATCAGGCCAAAAGAGAAGGCCCGGGCATGACGCCCGGGCCTTTTTTGTTCGCTTTGTCTGCGGCTTTTAGCGGCGACGGCCCAGGGCGCCGAGCAGCATGGCCGCGCCGGCGATGATGCCGGTGGTCAGCAGGGGTTTGCGGCGGGCGAAGTCCAGACCCTTGCGGGCCGGGTCGCGCAGGTCGACAGGGGCCTTGTCGACCATGCCGTCGAGGCCGTCGATGACGCGGCCATAGGCGTCGAGCGCCTTGCCCTTGACCTCGTTCAGCTTGCCTTCGACCTGCAGCTTGCTGTCGCCGGTCAGGCGGCCGAGGCCGTTCTGGGCCTTGCCTTGCAGTTCAGTCGCGACGCCTTCGATACGTTGATCGGTCATGGTGATTCCTGATGTGAGGAGGAGACTCACAGGGGAAGCGTATTGCGACGCAGCAAGTTCCGTAGAACTTCGCGATGCGACGACCTGTCAGCGGGCGCGATAGGGCGACAGGTCCGTCGTCATCGCCGCCATCTCAGCCTCGACCGCCGGTCGCTCGTTGTCGAGGTAGCGGGCGACCGGATCGCGCAGGGCCGGGTCGGCGATCCAGTGGGCGGAATAGACGGGGGAGGGCAGGTAACCGCGCGCGATCTTGTGCTCGCCCTGGGCGCCCGCCTCGACCCGCGACAGGCCGCGCGCGATGGCGAAGTCGATGGCCTGATAATAGCAGAGCTCGAAATGAAGAAAGGGGACCTCCTCCAGCGCGCCCCACTGACGGCCATAGAGGGCGTCGCGGCCGATGAAGTTCAGGGCGCCAGCGATGGGCGTCTCGTCCCTGAAGGCCATGACCAGGGCGATACGGTCGGCCATGGTCGCGCCGACGCGGGCGAAGAAGTCGCGCGTCAGGTAGGGGCGGCCCCATTTGCGGTCGCCGGTGTCCATGTAGAAGTCGAAGAAGGCGTCCCAGTGGGCCTCGGTGATCTCGGCCCCGGTCAGGACGCGGATGTCGAGCCCGGCTTGCGCCTCGCGTCGTTCGCGACGGATGGTCTTGCGCCGATTGGACGACAGGGCGGCGAGGAAATCGTCAAAGGTCTGATAGCCGTCGTTGCGCCAGATGAACTGGATGTCGCGGCGCGGCAGCAGGCCCGCTTCGGTCATGGCGCGCCACTCAGGCTCAGTGGGGAAGTTGACGTGCAAAGACGAGACGCCGAGGCGCTCGACCAGGGTCAGGGCGCCTTGCAGCAGGGCCTCCCTGATCGCGTCATCCCGGCCGGAGCGAAGCGCAGAGCCGGGACCGCCAAGGGCGCCGCCGTTTGCGTCTTGGGCGGCCCCGGATAAGCCTTGCAGGCTTTCCGGGGTGACGGGTTTCACCAGAAAGCGCGGCCCCGTCGCGGGCGTGAAAGGCACGGCGCCCAGCAGCTTGGGATAGTAGCGACCGCCGGCGCGCTGATAGGCGTCGGCCCAGCTGTGGTCGAAGACGTATTCGCCCTGGCTGTGGCCCTTCAGATAGAGGGGCATGACGCCGATCACGGCGCCGTCTTCGTCATGCAGGGACAGGTGGCGCGCCGCCCAGCCCTGGGACGGGACGGCGCTGCCGGACGCCTCGCAGGCGTGCAGGAAGTCGTAGCAGACGAAGGGATCGCCGGTCGGGGCCGCGCAGGCGTCCCACGCGTCCCGGCCTATGTCGGCGATCCCGTCGTGAACCTGAAGCGTGAAGCTCACTTCACCTCGATGATGGCGTCGATTTCCACGGCGAAGCCGAGCGGCAGCTTGTAGACGCCGACGGCCGAACGGGCGTGTTTGCCCGCGTCGCCGAAGACTTCGACCATCAGGTCCGAGCAGCCGTTGATCACGGCAGGGATGGCGATGAAGTCGGGACCGGCCTGGACGAAGCCGCCCAGCTTGACGATGCGGACGACGCGATCGAGGTCGCCGTCCACGGCGGCGTTGATCTGGGCCAGCAGGTTGATGCCGCACAGGCGGGCGGCCTCGGCGGCCTGTTCCGGGGTCACGTCAACGCCGACGGTGCCCTTGATGCCGCCATTGGCGTCATTCGACAGCTGGCCCGAGATCAGGACCTGGTTGCCGGTGCGGACGTAGGAGACGTAGCTGGCGACCGGCTTGGCGGGCTCGGGCAGGGTGATGCCGAGTTCGGCGATGCGGGCGTGGATGCTCATGTCGAAGGCTCCGTTTGAAGAGGTTGAGCGGGGTTTAGCGCGCCGGGCGGGCCGCGTCATCCGGGCTTCTTGAGCGCGCGGCCCGCGACCACGGCGCCGGCGCCGAATTTCTCGCGCAGGGCGTCGATGGCGGTCTCGGTCTTCAGGGCGCGCGTCTCAGGCGTCGCGAACAGGCCGGCGGGGGCGGCGCTCGCCTCGGCGATCTCGGCCAGGCCGATGCCGATCAGACGGTAGGGCTCGCCCAGTTCGGGCCTTAGCAGGTCGCGCCCAGCGGAAAACAGCACTCGCGCCGTCTGCACCGGCTCGGCCAGGGTGATGCGGCGGGTGACGATCCTGAAGTCGGCCTTGCGCAGTTTCAGCACCACGACGCGGCTGGCCACGCCGTCGCGCCGGGCCTTGGAGGCCAGCTTCTCACACAGGGGCCAAAGTTCGGCCTCCAGATCCTCGGCGGCGGTCAGGTCGTCGTTGAAGGTGGTCTCGGCGCTCATGCCGCGCCGGTCGTGGTCGGGGCGCACGGGGCGGGCGTCGCGAGCGTGGCTGAGCTCATAGAGGCGCAGGCCTGTCTCGCCATAGCGGCGGATCAGGTCCTTGACGTCGGCGGCGGCCAGATCGCCGACAGTGGCGAAGCCGTCGGAGCGCAGGGTGCGGCCAAACACCGGCCCGACGCCGGGCAGGATGTTGACCGGGCGCGAGGCCAGCAGGCCTTTCGCTTCAGTTGCGCCGATGACGGAAAAGCCGCGCGGCTTGTCCATTTCGGAGGCGATCTTGGCCAGGAAGCGGTTTGGGGCCACGCCGATGGAGACACTGAGGCCGATCTCGTCCTCGATCCATTTTTGCAGCCGGATCAGTTGGAAGGCGGGCGGGCCGCCGTTGAGGCGTTCGGTGCCCGACAGGTCGATCCAGGCCTCGTCCAGAGACAGGGTCTGGACCAGGGGCGTCAGCTTGCCGACCGCGCCGAAAATGCGCTCGCTTTCGGCCACGTATTTCCTGAAGTCGGGTTTGATCACGACCGCGTCGGGACAGGCCTTCAGCGCCTTGAACATGGGCATGGCCGAGCCGACGCCGTGCAGGCGGGCGACGTAGCAGGCGGTCGAGACCACGCCGCGCTTGCCGCCGCCGATGATCACCGGCTTGTCGCGGAGTTCCGGTCGGTCGCGTTTCTCGACCGAGGCGTAGAAGGCGTCGCAATCCAGGTGGGCGATGGTCAGGGCGCCCAGTTCGTCGTGGGCGATCACCCGACGCGAAGCGCACGAAGGACACCGCTCGACCTTGCGGTCGCCGGTCCACAGGCAGTCGCGGCAGACGGCCTTCAGGTTCAAAATTGACTCCGGTTCTTCAGCTTCACGTCAACTTAAGACTGCGTGCGCCACAGTGCATCCGAAGAAGGCGAAAAGCCCTGCGCAATGGCGCGATTTGTTGGCGAAACAGCCGGGTGGCGGATGTCCAAGAAAGTCCTCATCGTCGAGGATAACGAGCTGAACATGAAGCTTTTTCATGATCTGCTCGATTCTCAGGGTTACGAGACCCTGCAGACCCGAGAAGGGCTGCAGGCGCTGGCCATTGCGCGCCAGCATCGCCCCGATCTGATCCTGATGGACATCCAGTTGCCCGAGATTTCCGGCCTGGAAGTGACCAAGTGGCTCAAGGACGATGAAGAGCTGAACCATATCCCCGTCATCGCCGTTACCGCCTTTGCCATGAAGGGCGATGAGGAGCGGATCAGGCAGGGTGGTTGCGAGGCCTATATCTCCAAGCCGATCTCCGTGGTGTCCTTCCTCGAAACGATCCGCAAGCATCTGGGGTAGGGCGGCATGAGCGCGCGCATCCTGGTCGTGGACGACGTCGAGACCAATGTCCGACTGCTCGAAGCCAAGCTGACCATCGAATACTACGACGCTCTGACCTGCGGCGACGGACTGACGGCCATTGCTCTGGCCATCGCCGAGCAACCGGATCTGATCCTGCTGGACGTCATGATGCCAGGGATGGACGGGTTCGAGACCTGTCGTCGCCTGAAGGATGAGCCGAAGACGCGGCACATTCCCGTCGTTCTGGTGACGGCGCTGGATGGGCGGCATGATCGTATCCGCGGGCTTGAGGCGGGCGCCGACGACTTTCTGACCAAGCCGTTGGACGATGTGATTCTGATGGCGCGGGTCAGGAGCCTGACCCGGCTGAAGATGGTCATGGACGAGCTGCGCGAGCGCGAAGAAAGCGGGCGACGCGTCGGCGTCGACACCGCAGGCGTGGCGAGGCTGAAGGGCTCGGGCGGGCGCGTTCTGGTGGTGGACGACAACGCCCTGCAGGCCGCCAAGGTGGCGCAGGAGCTGGCGGTCGAGCATCGCCCCCTGGTCGAGGCTGATCCGGTCGCAGCGCTGGAGGCGGCGCGTGGTGCTGTGGATCTGATGATCATCAACGTGACCTCCGAAGGCTTTGACGGCCTGAGGTTGATCGCCCAGGCGCGTTCCAAGGAACCCACGCGGCGGCTGCCGATTCTGGCCTTGGTGGACGCTCAGGATCGGCCCCGGCTGCTGAAGGCGCTGGACCTGGGGGCCAACGATATTCTGACGCGACCAGTCGATCCCGAGGAGTTGTCGGCGCGGGTGCGGACCCAGGTGCGCCGCAAACGCTATGGCGATTTTCTGCGCGAAAAGCTGGACCACAGCCTGGAGATGGCCGTCACCGACGCCCTGACCGGATTGCACAACCGTCGCTACATGACGAATCAGCTGCAAGCCCTGGTCGCCCGCACCAACCGCGGCAGCGAGCCGGTGGCGGTGCTGGTTCTGGACATCGACCACTTCAAGGCGGTCAACGACGGCTTCGGCCATGACGCCGGGGACGAGGTGCTGCGCGAGTTTTCGGTGCGGTTGGCGACCAATGTGCGCGCTGTGGACTTGCCGTGCCGATTCGGCGGCGAGGAGTTCGTGGTGGTCATGCCCGGCACGACGCTGGAGGATGCCCATCGCATCGCCGAGCGGATCAGGCGCGATGTCGGCGCGGCGCCTTTCCGCGTCATGGACGGCAAGGCCCACCTGAACATCACGGTCTCGGTCGGCGTGGCCGCCACAACGGGCGCGGACGACACGCCTGAATCCCTGTTGAAGCGGGCGGATGAGGGTGTCTATGAGGCCAAGGCTTCGGGGCGGAACAAGGTCGTCGCTCGCGCGGCCTGAACGCCTTCCTGTTGATCCGACAACGAAAAACGCCCGGCTGGAAAGCCGGGCGTTTCGAATTCTACAGTCAAGCGAGCCGTAAGGCCCGGGCGGTTAAGCCCTTACTTGATCTTGCCTTCTTTGAACTCAACGTGCTTGCGGACGACGGGATCGTACTTCTTGACGACCATCTTTTCGGTCATCGTACGAGCGTTCTTCTTGGTGACGTAGAAGAAGCCGGTGTCAGCGGTGGAGTTCAGGCGGATCTTGATGGAAGCCGGTTTGGCCATCGGAAGTACCTTTGCGACGGCGAAAGCCGCATGAAACGAGAGGCGCGGAACATACTCAGACGGAGACTAAAGTCAACGCCCGCGATGTCGCGTTGAGGAATGGCTTCTAGCGGCTAGGCTGCTGGAATGAAAGCCATGACCTCGATCGCCCTTGCGGCCGCCGCCCTGACCCTGTCGTCCTTGCCCTCCGCCGCGCACGCGGAAACGCCCCAGGACGCCTTCTTTAAGAACCTGAGCGCCCTGTGCGGCCAACGGTTCGAGGGCAAGGTGGTCACAACCGAAGCCGCCGATTCGGACTTCGCCACCCAGCGTCTGCTGATGCATGTTCGCGACTGCTCGGCCGAAGAGATCCGCATTCCCTTCTGGGTCGGCGCCGACCGCTCGCGGACCTGGGTGGTGACGCGCACCGCCACGGGCCTGCGCCTGAAGCATGATCACCGCCACGACGACGGCACGACCGACGTCCTGCACTGGTACGGCGGCGACACGGCGGGCGCGGGCACGGCCGAGCGGCAGGAGTTCCCGGTCGATCAGGAATCCATCGACCTGTTCAACGCCAACAACGCCTCGGTCTCGACTACCAATACGTGGGCCATGGAAGTCCACCCGGCGCAGATGTTCGCCTATGAGCTGCGCCGTCCGAATCGCCACTTCCGCGTCGAGTTCGACCTGAAGAAGCCGGTCGCCCAGTAAGAACGAGAGAGCCTTCTCCCCCGAGGGGAGAAGGGAAGCAGGCGTCAGTCCCTGTGTTCGACCACATGCTGCCCGCGCACCATGCGGACGAAGGGCAGGGGACGGTCGGGGTGCGTCAGCCGCTCAGCCATCTCACCGAGGACAAAGCGGGTGATGGCGGGCAGGTCCAGCGCCCGCGCCTCGTCCAGCGGCAGCCAGGCGATCTCGTCCAGTTCGCCTGAGCCCTCGATCCGGTCGGGATCGCGCAGGGCCTCGACCGGCGCCATGAAGAAGCGGGCGTCGAAGCGCCTCGTGCGGCCCGGCGGTGTGATGGCGCGCGCGATGTAGGACAGGACCGACAGGTCGGGCAGGGCGCCGGCCTGACGGTATTCCCGCCACGGCCCGGCGACGGACGCGGGCGGGGCCGGGCGCCCCAGGATCAGGCCGGTTTCCTCGAAGGTTTCGCGCACGGCGGTCAGGGCCAGGGCGCGGGCGCGACGGGCGGGCATTTCCGCCTCCAGCCTCCGGGCGACGTCGGATGACAGCTCGCCGCAAGAGGCGGCGGTGAAGTCGGAACGGTCGATGCGCCCGCCGGGGAATACCCATTTCGAGGCCATGAAGACATGGCCGGGCGCGCGTCGGCCCATCAGCACCTCGGGCCGATCTCCGCCGCGCGTCAGGATCAGGGTGGCGGCGTCCTTGGGCTTCTGGCCGCCGCCGGTGCGCGGGGCGTCGGCCAGGTCCTGAGCGGCGTCGAAGGGGGCAGCGGGCTTCACTTCCGCTTGCCCTTGCGAACCCCCTTCAGCCCGCCGGAGGGCTTGACGCCGTTGCGGGGCTTGGGACCGCCGGGGCGACCCTTGCCACGCTTGGGCGGGCCGTCGCCACCGCGTCCACGGATGCCATAGCGGGGAGCCGGGGCGTTGGGATCGCGCGGGTCCGGCTCTGACACCATTTCCAGCACCAGACCGCCGGTGACCGGCGTGGCCTCCATCAGCTTGACCTCGACGCGACGGCCCAGGGTGAAGCGCTTGCCGGTGCGCTCGCCGACCAGGGCGTGGGCGCGGTCGTCGTGGGTGAAATACTCGCTGCCGAGCGTCGAGACCGGCACCAGGCCGTCGGCGCCCGTCTCGTCCAGCCGCACGAACAGGCCGAAGCGGGTGACGCCGGTGATCCGTCCGCCGAAGGTCGCGCCGACGTGGTCTTCCAGGAAGGCGGCGATGTAGCGGTCCATGGCGTCGCGCTCGGCGGCCATGGAGCGACGCTCGGTGCTCGTGACCTGCTCAGCGATAGCGGTCAGTTCGGCGATCTCGCGGTCCGTCAGGCCGTCCGAGCCCAGGTTCAGGCCGCGGATCAGGCCGCGGTGAACGATCAGGTCGGAATAGCGCCGGATCGGCGAGGTGAAGTGGGCGTAGCGGTCCAGGTGCAGACCGAAGTGGCCGACGTTGTCCGGGGAATAGACGGCCTGCATCTGGGTGCGCAGGACCACCTCGTTGACCACCTCGGCGTGGGGGCCGTCGCGGGTTTCGTCCAGCAGCTTGTTGAACCGCTTGGTGTTGGCCGGCTCGCCCTTGTTCCAGGGCTTGCCGATGGTGTGCAGGAAGTCGGCCAGGTTGAAGATCTTCTCCTGGCTGGGCGCTTCGTGGACGCGATAGATCAGCGGCGTGCGCGTCTTTTCCAGCGTCTCGGCGGCGCAGACGTTGGCCTGGATCATCATTTCTTCGATCAGGCGGTGGGCCTCCAGCGACTTGCGCGGCTCGATGGCGGCGATACCGCCGTCGGGTCCCATGATGATGCGGCGCTCGGGGCTTTCGATGGCCAGGGGACTGCGGCGCTGGCGGCCCTTCAGCATGGTCGAATAGGCGTTCCACAGCGGATAGAGGATGGCGTCCATGATCGGACCCGTCACATCATCCTGCTGGCCGTCGATGGCGGACTGGGCCTGTTCGTAGCTGAGCTTGGCGTGGGACCGCATCAGGCCGCGCATGAACTTGTGCCCGGTCTTCTTCCCGTCCTTGTCGAAGATCATCCGCACGGCCATGCAGGCGCGGTTCTCGCCCTGCTTCAGGCTGCACAGGCCGTTAGACAGGACCTCCGGCAGCATGGGCTCCACGCGGTCGGGGAAGTAGGTCGAGTTGCCCTTGTCGCGCGCCTCGCGGTCCAGGGCCGAGTTGGGGCGGACGTAGGCTGCCACGTCGGCGATGGCGACCCAGACGATCCAGCCGTCGGGGTTCTTCGGGTCAGTGTCACGCTCGGCATAGACGGCGTCGTCGTGGTCGCGCGCATCGGCCGGGTCGATGGTGATGAAGGGAACCTCGCGCAGGTCCTCGCGGCCCTTCAGCGTCGGCAGGGCCTGGTCCTCGGCCTCGCGCTCGACCTGTTCCGAGAAGCCGGTGGGCAGGCCGTGGGCGTGGATGGCGATGATGGAGGCGGCGCGGGGATCGTCCTCGCGGCCGATGGTCTCGAGAATCTTGCCGCGTTTCGGCCCGTGGCGGTGATCGCTCTTTTCAATCGAGGCCAGCACCAGGTCGCCGTCGCGCAGGTCGCCCGCCACGGCGTTCGGGATCAGCAGCACGTCCTTGGAGCGCTTGTCGACCGGCTCGACGCGGGTTTCGCGCGCCGACTTGCGGATCACGCCCAGGACGCGGTTGGTCCCGGCGTCCAGCCGCTTGACCAGCCGGGCTTCCCAGCCCTCGGTCCCGCGCGAGAACTTGACCAGTAGACGGTCGCCCATGCCGGGCGCGGGCGTCTTGCCCTCGCGATCCGGCAGCAACAGGGCCCGTGGCGCATCCTCGCCGCCCTTGACCAGTTCGACGTAGAGCTCGCCGTCCGCGTCGCGGTCCACCACGTCGGCCACGCCCACGGCGGGCAGGGCGCCGGCCTCGGCAAAGCCCTTGCGGCCGCGCTTGCCGAGGACGCCTTCGGCTTCCAGCGTCTTCAGCATTTCGCGCAGTTGGCGGCGTTCGATGCCCTTCAATCCGAAGACGCGGGCGATGTCGGCCTTTTCGGCCTCGCCGGCTTCGCGCAGGAAGGCGATCAGGGTGTCTCGGTCGGGCAGACCCGCGGCGGGGCGTTTGGGCGTCTTGGTCATTGCGCCCTTTGTAATGCGCTTCGGGGCAAATAGGTGAAAACTTGCGTGAGTTGACCGCGAGGGCGACGACGCCCAGCTTCCGCCGCTAAACACGCTGTTTTCGGAGCCTTCCGCATGTCGATGTCCGACGCCCCCGTCCTGATCCGCCCCGTGGGCTCTCTGCTGGACCTGATCGGCAAGACGCCGATGGTCGAGGTGACGCGGATCGACACCGGGCCCTGCCGCCTTTTCCTGAAGCTGGAGAGCCAGAATCCCGGCGGCTCCATCAAGGACCGCATCGCCCTGTCGATGATCGAGGCCGCGGAAAACGCGGGCTGGCTGAAGCCGGGCGGCACCATCGTGGAAGCCACGGCGGGCAACACCGGCCTGGCTCTGACTTTGGTCGGCAAGCAGAAGGGCTACAAGGTCTTGCTGGTCATCCCCGACAAGATGTCGAAGGAGAAGATCCAGCATCTGCGGGCCATGGGCGCCGATGTGCGCCTGACCCGCTCTGACGTGCCGCACGGCCACCCTGAATACTACACCGACATGGCCGAGCGTCTGGCCCAGCAGATTCCGGGCGGCTACTTCGTCAACCAGTTCGCCAACGACGCCAACTCCGAGGCCCACTTCAAGACGACCGGCCCGGAAATCTTCGAGCAGATGGAGGGTCAGGTCGACGCCTTCGTCGCCGGCATCGGTTCGGGCGGCACCATCACCGGCATCGCCCGCTATCTGAAGGCGCAAGGTTCGGACGCCCAGATCATCCTGGCGGACCCGGTCGGATCGGCGCTTGCGGGTCTGATCAACGAGGGCGTGGCGGGGCCTGACGGCAGCTATTCGGTCGAAGGCATCGGCCAGAACTTCATGCCCGAGACGGCTGATCCCGACCTGATCGACAAGGCCTATTCAATCCCGGACTCAGAGGCGATCGCCACAGTGCGCGACCTGCTGCTGAAGGAAGGCATTCTGGCGGGCTCGTCGTCGGGCACCCTGATCGCCACGGCCCTGCGCTGGTGCCGGGAGCAGACCGAGCCGAAGCGGGTCGTGACCTTCGTGTGCGATACCGGGGCCAAGTATCTGTCCAAGGTCTATAACGACGCCTGGCTGGCCGATCAGGGCCTGACCCAGCGCGAGCTGCACGGCGACCTGTCGGACCTGATCACGCGCAAATACGCCAATGGCGACGTGGTGGTGATCGGCCCCGACGACACCCTGGACACCGCCTTCAAGCGGATGAAGGGCGACGGCGTCTCGCAACTGCCGGTCATTCAGGACGGCCGTCTGGTCGGCATCCTGGACGAGAGCGACATCGTCCACATCATGAACACCGACGAGATCACGCGGAAGGAACGCTTCGCCAAGCCCGTCTCCTCGGCCATGACTCGCGATCTGGACACGCTGCAGGTGACGGAATCCCTGGACGCTCTGATCCCGATCTTCGACCGCGACCGCGTGGCCATCGTTCTGGACGGCGAGACCTTCGTCGGCCTGATAGCCCGCACCGACTTGATCAACCACCTCAGCCTGAACCGGTAAGCAAACGATGGAGGTCACCCGTCGCCTAGCGCTGGGCGCATTCGCAAGCCTGCCTATGGGCGGCCTAGCGTGGGCGCAACCGGGCGGTGTCCATCAGGCAGTATATCAGACGCGGGGACTTGAAAGGCCGATTATTGTCATAGAGCCGGTGACGGATACGGGGCCGATGAGCGGCGCGACCCTGTTGCTTCTGCATGGCGCGGGCGGGCTTGTGGCTGATTTGCCGGTCTTTGTGGAGCATGGGCGGCGTCTTGCGGAGCTGGGCTACCGCATCGTCATGCCGGACTATTTCAGCGATGCTCGGGACGCTGCCCAATCTGATGAACTGGGTTGGTGGCCCCGGGCTGTTGTCGATGCGACCGACTGGACGCTTGCCTTGCCGGGGGTCCATGCATCGTGTCTGGGCGCCATGGGCTATTCGCGTGGCGGCTATCTGGCCGCAGAGGTCGCCGTGCAGCAAACTCCCATCCGCGCCGTCGTCGGCGTGGCCTCTGCCGGCAACGTCCGGCAGAGGGAAATCGTGCGCCGGCCATCGGTCATGCTGATCCACGCCGCAGGCGACCCCGTCATTCCGCCCCGTCGTACAAAGCGCTGGGCCCGGATTCTGGGTGAGCAGGGTGTCCCGGTCGAGATCGTCGTCCTGAATGTCAGACGCCATCACTTCCGTCCCGGCGAATGGACGGACATATTTGAACGCGCCGACGGCTTCTTTCGCCGGACGCTGATCCCTGAGGTTTGAACCCATTATGATCCAGAACAGCCAGGGTTTCTCGACCCGCGCCATCCACGCCGGCCAGAAGCCCGACCCGACCACGGGGGCGGTGATGACGCCGATCTACGCCACCTCGACCTACGCTCAGGAAAGCCCGGGCGTGAACAAGGGCTATGAGTATGCGCGCGGCAAGAACCCGACGCGCGAGGCCTTCGAGGCCTGTATCGCTGATCTGGAAGGCGGGGTTCAGGCCTTCGGCTTCGGCTCGGGCATGGCGGCGACCTCGACGGCGCTGGAACTGCTGGACGCCGGTTCGCACATCGTCACCGGCGACGACCTGTACGGCGGCTCGTGGCGGCTGTTCGAGCGGGTGCGGCGCCGGTCGATGGGGCTGGACTTCAGCTACATCGACCTGACCGACCTGGCGGCGGTCGACGCGGCCATCACCGACAAGACCCGGATGCTGTGGGTCGAGACGCCCACCAATCCGCTGATGAAGCTGGCCGACATCGCGGCCCTGTCGAAGATCGCCAAGGCGCACAACTTGATCCTGGTCGTCGACAACACCTTCGCCACGCCGTGGAGCCAGCAGCCGCTGGCGCTCGGCGCTGACGTGGTGATGCACTCGGCGACCAAGTACCTGAACGGCCACTCCGACATCGTCGCCGGCGTTCTGGTGGCCAAGGACGCCGAGATGGCGGCGCAGATCAAGTTCCTGCAGAACTCGATCGGCGGCGTCATGGGGCCGTTCGACGCCTTCCTGGCCAACCGGGGGCTGAAGACCCTGGGCCTGCGCATGAAGGCGCACAACGAGAACGCCATGGCCGTGGCCCGCTGGCTGGAAGACCGGGCCGATAGGAAGAACGGCGGCGTGGCCAAGGTCATCTATCCGGGCCTGATCAGTCACCCGCAGCACGAACTGGCCGCGCGCCAGATGAACGGCCGCTTCGGCGGCATGGTCACGGTGTTGATCGACGGCGACCTAGAGCGGACCAAGCGGGTGCTGGAGCGGGTGCAGGTCTTCACCCTGGCGGAGTCGCTGGGCGGGGTCGAAAGCCTGGTGAACCACCCGGCGATCATGACCCACGCCAGCGTGCCGAAGGAGGTTCGCGAGGCCGGCGGCGTCACCGACAACCTGATCCGGCTGTCAGTCGGGGTCGAGGACGTGGAAGACCTGATCGCCGATCTGGATCAGGCCCTCAGCTAATGCGCTAGGCGCCGATGCGAAATCAGACCGTCTTGCCGGGCAGGGCGGTCTGGTGGCCTGTGACGGGCTCTAGCTTCTTCTTGGGCGCGGCGCGCTTCCGGACCACGGGCGCCTTAGGCGCGGCGGCGATCTCTTCGAGACGGGCGTCGATCAGCGGAATGATCTCTGTGGCCGAGGCGACCTGAACGGGCGAGCCCGAGTCCAGCAGGCGCGCGGCGTTGGCGCGCAGAGCCTTGAGGTCGGCGGCGTTCATAGTCGGGATCTTGTCGGCGAGGGCGCTCATGAGGCATCTCCAGATGGCGTCAGGGCCGGCGCGCAAGCGCGGCCGGCCCCTCAGCGGATAGAAAGCGAGTTCGGCGGCCTGAAGGCCGCCGTTCAGGTGCTGAGATTAGTCAGCAGCCTGAAGACGGCCGGCGGATTCTTTACCGCTGCGGCTGTCGCGTTCGATTTCGTAAGAGACTTTTTGGTTTTCGTTCAGCGAACCGAGCGAAGAGGCCTCGACGGCCGTGGCGTGAACGAAGACGTCCTTGCCGCCATCATCGGGCTGGATGAAACCATAGCCCTTGGTGGAGTTGTACCATTTGACAGTGCCGGTAGCCATTTGCAGGACTCCCCGTTTGAGTAGCCGCAGGAAGGATATCCTGGTGGCCTGTCGGGTCTGAATGGGATCGGCTTTGGACCTCGGTGCGCGATGCAAAGGGGCAGCAGCGTTTCGCAGAGAGATCGACAAGTGAAAGGTGGGCGCTTTACCGCCGTTTAGCAAGGGCCGGGCGCCATTTGGCTGAAACTGGACGCCACAAACGAAAACGGCGGCGACAGCCGAAGCCGTCGCCGCCGTTCGAAATCCGCGCCGAATGAACGGCGCGAGAAATCAGCCTTCGGTCTTCAGTTGACCAGCCGATTCCTTGCCCGAGCGACGGTCGCGCTCGATTTCGTACGAGACCTTTTGGTTCTCGTCGAGGCCACGCAGGCCGGCAGCTTCGACAGCCGAGATGTGCACGAACACGTCTTTGCCGCCGTCATCGGGTTGGATGAAGCCGTAGCCCTTGGTGGAGTTAAACCATTTAACAGTGCCGGTAGCCATTTTCAGGACCTCCGCTAGTCGTTAGCCAAAAGGAACATCCCTTCGGCCTGTCGGGTCTGAATGGATCGGCTTAGTCCTCGGTGCGCAGAGCAAAGGGCAGCAGCGTTACGCAGAGAGATCGACAGGCAGAATATGGACGGGGTTGGCGTCCAAATCAAGGCCCTTGATGTCAGGCGTCTTCTTCTTCGTCCTGATCTGCGGTGGAGGTTTCGGCGGGGCCGCCGACATAGTGCGCCTGGCAGAGCTTGCGCAGGGCGGCGGTGATGGTGCCGCCGTACAGGCTGTCCTGAATGCGATCATAGCCCTCGATCTGGAGGGCCTGTTTGACATCGCTGACGGTGCGGCAGGCGCCGCTCCCAGCCAGTTGATAAGCACGTTCTAAGGTCGTCGGACGGAAAGTCATGCCTGTAACGTAGGCCCTTTCCGTCGATAAGCCACCGAAGATCGCCAGAAAGTCAGAAGGCGAAATTGATCCCGGCCACCAGGGCGCCCTTGTATTGTTCGCCCGGAACGTCGGCGTCGGTGTCATGCCAGCGCAGGTCCAGCTCGACCTTGGGCGTCAGGGCGTAGGCGCCGCCGACGTTCCAGCCGGTGTAGTCGATGCTGTTGTCCTGATCGCGACGGCCGACCTCGGCCGAGACGTTCAGCTTGTCGGTGAAATCCCAGCCGCCGCGCAGCGCCACCCAGGTCCAGGCCTTGGTCGAGCCCGTGCCGTCGGGCGAGTGCTGCAGCCGCAGGCGGGCGCTGGCCGGACCGATCGAGCGCTTCATGTCGGCGGTGAACTCCCAGGCGTCATTGTCATAGCCGGGGTCGGCGTCGAAGCGGTTCTTGTGGGCGACGTTCAGGTCGAAGTCGAAGCCGGCGAACTCGGGCCGGACGCCGGCCACCAGCTCGGACTCCAGCTTGGAGCCGCCGCCGTCGATGGTCTCCAGGCCGCCCGAACCATAGAAGAGGCCGCTGGCGCTCTCCCATTCCGCAGCCCCATAGACGAAGGGGTTTCCGTCGGACTTGGACGCCGCCTTGGAGCGGTTGTCGGTCGCGGCGCCGGCCGAGAAGGACCATTTGCCCGCGCTCTGCGCAGCATCCTGGGCGTGGGCCCCGGAGGCCAGCAGGACCAGGGGGGCGGCGGCGAGCAGGGCGGCGTTGGTCAGGGTGCGGAGCATGGGGGCCTCGTGAAAGCGACGAGGCCGCTCCTAGAGGCGCTTCTTGTCGAATTTGTCACAAGCTTGCGAAAATTCATCCGTCAACCGCGCCACAAGCTGGGCCGTAGTGGGGATGTCGTGCACCGCGCCGGAGCCCTGACCGGCGGACCAGACGGTCTTCCACGCCTTGGCCTCCTCGCCCATGTCCAGCTTGTGTTCGGGCAGGGATTTCGGATCGATCTTGTTCTCGACCAGAGACGGGGTCAGGAAGTTGGCCGGGATGCCCGAGACGGCGGGGGTGTAGGTGATGTCGGCCGAGCCCGAGGCGACGATCAGGTCCTTGTAGTGCGGCTGGGCCTCGCTCTCGGTCGTGGCGATGAAGCGGGTGCCCATATAGGCGAAGTCGGCGCCCATCATCAGGGCTGCGGCCACGTCCTGACCCGTCGACAGACAGCCCGCCAGGATGATGGTCCCGTCGTAGAAGCTGCGCACCTCGTTGATGAGGGCGAAGGGGTTGACCACGCCCGCATGGCCGCCGGCGCCGTTGGCGACCAGGATCAGGCCATCCACGCCCGCCTCGGCGGCCTTCCTCGCATGGCGGACATTGGCGATGTCGTGGAAGACCACGCCGCCGTAACCGTGGACCGCATCCACCACGTCGCGCACCGCGCCGAGCGAGGTGATGATCAGCGGCACTTTTTCTTCGACCGAGACCATCATGTCGGCCATCAGGCGCGGATTGGTCGGGTGGACGATGTGGTTTACGCCGTAGGCGGCGGCGTCAGGCGTCAGCCGCGACTTGATCTCCTGAACCCAGTCCCGATAGCCCTCGGTCGTGCGCTGGTTCAGCGACGGGAAGGTGCCGATCACGCCCGCATTGCAGGCCTCGACCACCAGATCCGGGCCAGACACCAGGAACATGGGCGAGGCGATGACCGGCAGCTTCAGGCCGGACTGCAGGGAAGCGGGAATGGCCACGGGTCGTTTCCTGGGATGGTTTCAGCGGGTTGTTTTAAGGGACGCTAACCGGGTGTCGCGGGGGAAGGCAATGCACTCTCACTCCCGCTCATCCCCGCGGAGGCGGGGACCCAGTAAGAGCCTCACGCGCCGCGTTCGGATAGAGCGCCCTTTGATTTCCGCGCGCCGCTTGCAGCCAAAGCACTGGGTCCCCGCCTCCGCGGGGATGAGCGGACATTGGGGGGGGGGGGCGGAAGCAGAGCGCGGAAAAAACAGAGTCCAATTCGTCTGAATCGTCTGAAATCCCCCTCAGGCCCATCCGTCCGCGACCGGCATCCTACCACGCCGGGAAGGGGCGCCAGGTCGATTGTCGAAACGCCCGTGCGGCGGCAGGATTTTCTTTGGCGGTGCAAGCGCCTAAATGGCGGGCATGACGCACTATACCGACAGCCTGTCCCAGCTCGGCGCCCAGACCGCCGCTCCGACCAGCCCCGAAACCGCCGTGCTGGAACGCGTGCCCAATCCGCACGCCGACACGCTCTATGTCGCGCGCTTCACCGCGCCCGAGTTCACCAGCCTGTGCCCGGTGACGGGCCAGCCCGACTTCGCCCACGTGGTCATCGACTATGTGCCCGGTGACTGGCTGGTCGAGTCCAAGAGCCTGAAGATGTACCTGACCAGCTTCCGCAACCACGGCGCCTTCCACGAGGACTGCACCGTCGCCATCGGCAAGCGCCTGGCCGACCTGCTGCAACCGAAATGGCTGCGCATCGGCGGCTACTGGTACCCGCGCGGCGGCATCCCCATCGACGTCTTCTGGCAAACCGGCGCACCCATTGAGGGCGTCTGGCTGCCGGATCAGGGCGTCGCGACCTATCGCGGGCGGGGGTGAGGGGGCGGTTGATCTTGGAGGTTCTATTTTGAACCTAGAAAAGATCGCGCACGCCGACAAACGGGATGCCGGTTTCGGCAGCCCGGCGCTGTTTCCGGTCGATGACATGATCGAACGGAAGGCGGCGGTTCAGCATTTCCCACATATCCTCGCCGCTCATGCAGATCGTGCGTTTACCTGAACCAAATGCGTGAAGGCCCTCCGGCGTGAATCCGTTGTAGCTGACGAAAAGGCCTCGGGCCCACGCTGCTTTACTCATTAACTTGCCTTCGAAAATGAGGAGATCAGCCTGTCCTGTCGGGAGTTGTTGCCACTTCGCTTCGAGCAGGTACGTTTGTTCTCCCATGACAAAGCTACCGTCGATTTGTTCGCCAGTATTCCGAAATGGCTCGCGCGGCTTCAGATTGTATGCCGTGAATAATTTCTGAAGGTACGTCTCGAACGCGTATCCCCGCCGTTGGGGGGCTAAGGCTGTGAGGTCGAGAAGTTCCTGCTTCAGCATCTCCATCTTCGCAAAGTCGAACGCAGCTTTGGGTTGTTCTTGGGGAGAAGCGGCTGCGGGACTACCGCCGAGCCTATTTAGGATCGCTAGGTATCGTGCCTCGGCATTAATTACCGGATCTGCACGCCCCGTCCGCAAAAGGAAGTCTTGGCGAATTTCCCATAGCGCCTGAAGGGTCTTGAGCGCGGTTCCGTCGTCCACCAGTTCTAAAAATCTGCGTAGTCGCTTACCTTTCGAGCCGCCGCGATCCGCGTAGCGAGCGTCGTCAATATCGACGTCCAATTCGTTGGCGAAGAATTCTGAGAACGTTGAATCGGAGAAATCGAGGACGTATCCGCCACCCCGGATGAAGTCCACGAGGTCGGCGACAACATTTAAGTCGAGGGTGCGTAAGCTGCTCATGGGGCCTTACCTAACGCTGCTTCGCCAGCTTCGGCTAGCGGGCGCGGCAGTAGGATACTCATGGGCAATGCGGCTACTGGTGCTGACCAACCGAAACGAAACGAAACCGAAGTATCGGTTCCCTTTTGCGAGCCTTCGCCCATGACCCCATCCCCCCGTCTCCCGCTCGAAGCCTGGGGCCGTCGTTTGATGGCTCGCGCGGAGGCGTGGGCGGATCGGGGGCGGTGGCGGGGGTATGCCTATGAGTTCCTGTGGTTCGGGCTGAAGCAGGGGTGGGCCTGTCTGTTCGGCGGGGCCATGTTGGTGCTGCTGGTGGGGACGCATCTGCTGTGGCCGGTCATCTGGCCAGAGGGCGGGGCGCCGGTGGCGCGCTATGACGTGCTGGTGATCGGGGCGCTGATCATTCAGGGGCTGATGCTGGCCTTCAAGCTGGAGAGCTGGGAGGAGGCGCGGGTCATCTTCCTGTTCCATGTCGCCGGGACGATCATGGAGCTGTTCAAGACCGCGCACGGGTCGTGGCTGTACCCCGAGGACTCGCTGTTGCGGATCGGGGCGGTGCCGCTGTTCTCGGGCTTCATGTATGCGGCGGTGGGCAGCTATATCGCGCGGGTGCAGCGCATCTTCCATATCCGGGTGCGGGGCTATCCGCCGCTGTGGACGACCTGGGTTCTGGCGGCGGCCATCTATGTCAACTTCTTCGCCCATCACTGGCTGCCGGACGTGCGGATCGCGCTGTTCGCGGCGACGGTGCTGCTGTTCGGGCGGGGCTGGTTCTACTTCACCGCCGACCGGCGGCGGCGGTCGATGCCGCTGCTGCTGGGGTATGGGCTGGTGGCGCTGTTCATCTGGTTCGCGGAGAACCTGGGGACGTTCGCGCGGGCCTGGGTCTATCCGGGGCAGGAGAGCGGGTGGGAGATGGTCAGCCTGAACAAGCTGGGGGCGTGGTTCCTGCTGATGATCATCTCGGTGGTGCTGGTGTCGCTGGTGCATCGGCCGGAGGAGGAGGGGCGGTAGCTCTTCAACTTCCGTCATCCTCCGGCAAGCCGCGCAGCGGCGCAGACCGGGGGACCCAGCGGCGCCCGTGAGGGCGAAAAACGCCACGCGCGACGCTTGCCTTGAAGATCGCCTTCGGCGCCGCTGGGTCCCCCGGTCTCGCTACGCTCGCCGGAGGATGACGGAAGGGGGGATTACCCCCGCCGCTCGACCTTGTGCGCCATGTTGGGGCGGGGGCGTTCCAGCGGGGGGGCGGTCAGGGAGCCGATGTGGATGAAGCCGGCGATGGTCTCGCCGTCCTGGACGCCGAACAGGGCGACGGCGGCGGGGTCGTAGGCGTACCAGTCGGTGATCCAGCTGGCCGAATAGCCCAGGGCGTCGGCGGCGTGTTCCAGGTTCATGCAGACGGCGCCGGCGGACAACTGCTGCTCCCAGACCGGGACCTTATGGCTCTGGATCGGGGTCGAGACGACCATGATGGTCAGGGGCGGATTGGCCAGCTTGGCCAGGACGGCCAGGTCCTTGTCGATGCGGTTCTGGCTCTCGGCCAGGACGGCGAGGGCTTCGGACAGCTCGGTGCGGCTCTGCGGACCCAGCACCACGAAGCGCCAGGGGAAGAGCTTGCCGTGGTCGGGGGTGCGGGCGCCGAGGTGGAGGATCTGCTCGATCTCAGCTTCGGACGGGCCGGGGACGCTCAGCAACTGGGCCGAGGCCGAGCGGCGGTTGGCCAGACGGGCCAGCATGGCGTCGGAGCGGACGGGCAGGGGCAGGGGGGCGTTGAGATCGGTCATGCCGTCTAGCTAGGATTTCGTCACGCCCGGCGCCATAGCGGCAGCCGCGATGAAATCGTCGCGGTTCAGGCGCTGGCGACGATCTGGCGGGCCTCCCATATGGCGCGGGACGGCGAGCCGCCCGTCGTGCTGGCGCAGGCCAAGCCGGGGGCGTAGGATCGCCGCCTGAGAACGGAGGGCCGATGGCCAAGCTGGAAATCGTGCCGCAACAGCCGGACCTGTGGTCGCAACTGCGCGTCGCAGCCGAGGACGCTGCGCGAGAGGAGCCGCGCCTGGCCTCGCAGCTGAACGCTGTGGTCTTGGCGCATGACGATCTGGCGGGGGCGCTGAGCTTCCAGATCGCGCGCAAGCTGGGCGACGCGGAACTGGGGGCCATGACGGTGCGCGAGGTGGCCCTGTCGGCCTTCGCCGCCGATCCCGGCGTCGTGGCGGCGGCGGAAGCCGATTTGCGCGCGGTGCAGGAGCGCGACCCCGCGATCCGCACGCTGTTGCAGCCCTTTATGTACTTCAAGGGTTTCCAGGCGCTGCAAGCCTGGCGCGTGGCCCACTGGCTGTGGGGCCAGGACCGCGACACCCTGGCCTTCCACTTCCAGAGCCGGATTTCGGAACTGTTCCAGCTGGACATCCACCCGGCGGCCAAGATCGGGTCGGGCGTCTTCATCGATCACGGCACCGGCATCGTCATCGGCGAGACGGCGGTGGTCGGCGACGAGGTTTCGATGCTGCACGCTGTGACCCTGGGCGGGACCGGGGCCGAGCGCGGCGACCGCCATCCCAAGATCGGGCGCGGCGTCCTGCTGGGCGCGGGGGCCAAGGTTCTGGGCAATATCGTCATCGGCGACTACGCCAAGGTGGCCTCGGGCTCGGTGGTGCTGAAGCCGGTGCCGGCGGGCTGCACGGTGGCCGGGGTGCCGGCTAGAGTGGTGGCCTGTCCGACCGATGCGGCACCCGCGCGAACGATGGACCATACCCTGGCCGATATCGCCTATGATTACGTGATCTGAGGGCAGCCGAGTCTGTGGACGTCTGCGATGCGGGCTTCCCACGGCGAGGCGCCTTCTCTAGGTTCCGCCGTCAACGACACCAACGAGGCTACCCCGTGAAAGAATCCGATCTGAAGCGCGTCGAAGCGCACATGAAGCGCACGTTCAACCACGGCGGCATCAAGGTGAAGGCCCGCAAGGTCGCCGATTCCGCCGAGGTCTATGTCGATGACGAGTTCATCGGCGTGGTGTTCGAGGACGAGGACGAGGCCGGCTCGTTCATGTTCGAGATGGCGATCCTGGCCGAAGACCTGCCGCAGGACTAAGGCTGCGCCTCCAGGGATTTCTCTGGAAAGCACGCACGAAAAAGGCCGGAGGGGCGAACCCTCCGGCCTTTTGTCGTTTCAGGCGATCACCAGCCGAAGAGGCGGGCGAAGAAGCCCTTCTTCTTTTCGGGCTGGGGCGCAGCGGCGGCGGGCGTCGGTTGCGGGGTCGGGGTCGCCGGAGTGGGGGCGGGCTTGGGCGCTTCGACCGGCGCAGGGGTCGGGGCGGGCGCGGCGGCGACCGGAGCAGAAGCCGGGGCGACGGCGGGCTTGGCCGCGGCGGCCGGCTTCGGCGCAGCAGGCTTGGGGGCGGCGGCGGCCTTGGGCGCAGCGGCCTTCTTCGGAGCGGCGGGTTTGGCGGCGGCGGACTTGGTCGCAGTCTTGGCCGGGGCCGTCTCAGGCTTGGCGGCCTTCGGGGATGCAGCCGTGCTCTTGGTTGCGGCAGACTTCGCAGCCGTCTTCGGGGCAGCCTTGGGCGCAGCGGCCTTCACGGCAGGCTTGGCGGCGGGCGCCTTGGGCGCGGCGGTTTTCGCGGCAGCCTTCGGTTTTGCAGGGGCCTTGGGCGCCGCAGCGCTCGACTTTGCCGCCGGTTTCGGCTTGGAAGCGGCAGGCGCCGCTTTCGGCGCAGCAGTTTTCGATTCAGACGGTGCTTTAGCCATGGATACCCGGACCCCTCAATGGATACGGGCGATCCGCACGCCCGCACTCGTGATTCGTTATCATAACGGTGTTTGAGAAATGTCCGAGTCCGCAGTCCAGGTAATCGCACGCGGCGAGCGCGCCGCCGCCGAAGCCGCCGCCGAAGCGATCGACGCCAACCCCATGCTGGAAAACGCGACCTACTCGATTCTGGAAGAAGACGAGGACAAGGGCGTCTGGCGCATTGACGCCTTTCCGACGACCGACGAGGAGGCGGAGGGGATCGCCGAGATC
Source organism: Brevundimonas bullata (assembly GCF_014207965.1). Classification (GTDB taxonomy): domain Bacteria; phylum Pseudomonadota; class Alphaproteobacteria; order Caulobacterales; family Caulobacteraceae; genus Brevundimonas; species Brevundimonas bullata_A. The sequence continues at coordinate 241,141 of NZ_JACHLM010000006.1, read as the reverse complement.
CTGCGTGCGACGCCGGGTCTGGAGGTGGTCGTCGAGAAACTGGCCGACGCCGACTGGCTGGCCATGAGCCTGTCGGGCCTGCCGCCGGTCGAGGCAGGACGCTTCTTCGTCTATGGCGCCCACGATCAGGGCAAGATCCCCGAGGGTCGGGTCAACCTGAAGATCGACGCCGGAGCCGCCTTCGGCACCGGCCACCACGGCACGACCGTCGGCTGCCTGGAAGCCTTCGACAACCTGCTGAAGACTGAAAAGTTCGACAAGGTTCTGGATGTCGGCTGCGGCACGGGCGTTCTGGCGATCGCTGCGGCCAAGACGGGTTCGCCCATCGCCGTCGGCACCGACATCGACGAACCCTCGGCCCGCATCGCCAACGAGAACGCCCAGATCAACGACGCCAGGTGCGAGTTCTACTTCGCCGACGGCCTGAGCGATGCGCGCATCGCCCAGCACGCCCCCTATGATCTGGTCTTCGCCAACATCCTGGCCGCACCTCTGGTCTTCCTCGCGCCCGAGATCGCCAACGCGTTGAAGCCGGGCGGGGTCGCCATCCTTTCGGGCCTGCTGCGCACGCAGGAGGAACGGATTCTGGAGGCCTATCTGCCGCTGGGCTTCGTGGTGGAGCAGACGATCCATCACGATGCGTGGAGCGCGCTGCAACTGCGGAAGAAATAGGCGGCGCAGATTCTCCCTCCCCGTACCGGGGAGGGTGGTCGCGAAGCGACCGGGTGGGGAGGGCGAGGCGATCCTGGCCTCGGCGCTTGATTTGCCTAGCCGCCCCCACCCGGCTTCGCCCTTCCGGGCTCAGCCACCCTCCCCGTGTCGGGGAGGGAGAGGCGCATACGCTCTCCCCAAACGCTACAGGGAGAGTATATGGGCCTCATGCGCCAGACATTCGACGAAACCACCGATCCGTCCTTCGGGGCGAAACATCTGCCTTTGCTGCGGGCGAAGATGGCGAAGCAGGGCCTGGACGGCCTGCTGGTCCCGCACGAGGACGAGCATCAGAACGAATACCTGCCTGACGCCAGCGAGCGTCTGGCCTGGGTCAGCGGCTTCACCGGCTCTGCCGGGGCGGGCGTGGTGCTGATGGACCGTGCGGCGGTCTTCGTCGACGGCCGCTATACGGTCCAGGCCAAGGCCCAGACGGACGCGGCCCTGTTTGAGCGGGTCGAGCTGAACAGGCTGGCCGCCTGGCTGGAGGGCGTGAGCGCCGGTTCGGTCATCGGCTATGATCCGCGCCTGCACAGCCCGGACGCGCTGGCGACCTTGCGCGCGGCGGTCGAGAAGGCCGGGGCGACGCTGAAGGCGGTCCAGCCCAATCCTATTGATCTGGCCTGGGGCGACGCTCGCCCGGCCCAGCCGCAGGCGCCGGTCGTGCCGCACGACGATCGCTATACCGGCGAGAACGCGGCGTCCAAGCGCGCCCGCATCGGTCAGGCCATCGAGGCCAAGGGCGCTGACGTTGCGGTGCTGACCTCGCCGTCGTCGCTGGCCTGGCTGTTCAACATTCGCGGCGGCGACGTGATCCGCACGCCCCTGCCGCTGGGGCAGGCGGTGGTGAAGGCCGACGGCACTGCGAGCGTCTTCCTCGACCCGGCCAAGGTGACGAACGAACTGCCCGGCTGGTTGGGCGACGCTGTGACGCTGGAGGCGCCCCAGGCCCTGCCCGCCGCGCTGGACGCTTTGTCAGGCCAGAAGGTGCTGATCGACCCGGCCGTGTCCTCGGCCTGGTATTTCGACCGGCTGGAAGCGGCGGGCGCCAGCATCGTGCGCGGCATGGACCCCTGCGCCCTGCCGCGCGCGCAGAAGAACGCCATCGAGATCGAGGGCAGCCGTCAGGCCCACATCCGCGACGGCGCGGCTCTGACCCGCTTCCTGCACTGGGTCGACACGGTCGCGCAGAAGGAACTCCCGGACGAGCGGGCGGTGGTCGAGGCGCTGGAGGGCTTCCGCGAAGCCACCGGGATGCTGAAGGACCTGTCCTTCGACACCATCGCCGGGGTCGGGCCGAACGGCGCCCTGCCGCACTACAAGCCGGTGGGGGCCAAGATCCGTCCGATGGAGGCGGGTTCGCTGCTGCTGGTGGACGGCGGCGGCCAGTATCTGGACGGGACCACGGACGTGACCCGCACCATGGCCATCGGCGAGGGCACGGCGGATCAGCGCCGGATGTTCACCCTGGTGCTGAAGGGCCACATCGCCATGGCGGTGATCCGTTTCCCCGCCGGGACGACGGGGCACCAACTCGATGCAGTCGCGCGCCAGCCGCTGTGGAACGCCGGTTTCGACTTCGACCACGGCACCGGCCACGGCGTCGGCTCCTATCTGGGCGTGCACGAGGGGCCGCAGCGCATCGCGCCCTACGTCAACACCCAGCCGCTGCTGACCGGCATGATTCTGTCGAACGAGCCGGGTTACTATCGCGAAGGCGAGTGGGGCATCCGTATCGAAACGCTGCAAGTCGTCACGGCGCCGGAGCCGATCCCGGGCGGAGAGCGGCCGATGCACGGCTTCGAGCAGCTGACCCTGGCTCCGCTGGATCGGCGTCTGATCGACGTAGCGCTGCTGACGGCGGACGAGCGGGCCTATGTCGACGCCTATCACGCCGAGGTTCTGGCCAAGGTCGGGCCTCTGCTGGCCGAGGGCGTGCAGAAGGACGAGGCGGCGCTGGAATGGCTGAAGGCGCAGACGGCGCCCTTGAAATAAGGCGATACGGCGCCCATCTGATCGGGGCTGGCGGATGCGCCGTCGGCCCCCTCACATCAGAAGGAATGCGCTCATGAAGACGCGCAAGCTGGGCCTTGGCGGCCCTGAAGTCTCGGCCGTGGGTCTGGGCTGTATGGGCATGAGCGCCTTTTACGGCGGCGCCGACGAGGGTCAGTCGATCGACGTGATCCACCGCGCGCTCGACCTGGGCGTGACCCTGTTCGACACGGCTGAAATGTACGGCCCGCACACCAACGAAGTCCTGCTGGGCAAGGCGCTGAAGGGGCGGCGGGACCAGGCCTTCATCGCCACCAAGTTCGGCATCAATCGTCAGGCGGACGGCTCGGCCGTGACTGACGGCTCGCCCGCCAATGTGCGCCGGGCCGTCGAGGGCAGCCTGAGCCGCCTCGGCGTCGATCATATCGACCTCTATTACCAGCACCGCATGGACCCCGATACGCCGATCGAGGAGACGGTCGGGGCGATGGGCGAGCTGGTGAAGGAGGGCAAGGTCCGCTTCCTCGGCTTGTCGGAGGCGGCGCCCGCCACTCTGAGGCGCGGCCACGCCGAGCATCCGATCACGGCGCTTCAGACCGAATATTCGCTGTGGAGCCGCGACCCCGAGGACGAGATCCTCGCCACGGTGCGCGAACTGGGCATCGGCTTTGTGCCCTACAGCCCGCTGGGGCGGGGCTTCCTGTCAGGCGACATCAGGTCGATCGACGACCTGGCGCCCGACGACTATCGCCGCACTAATCCGCGCTTCATGGGCGATAACTTCCAGAAGAACCTGGACCTGGTCGCCGCCGTAGCCGCCATCGCCGCCGACAAGGGCGTGACGGCGGCGCAGCTTGCCCTGGCCTGGGTGCTGGCCCAGGGCGACGACCTGGTTCCCATCCCCGGCACGCGCCGGATTGCAACGCTGGAACAGAACGTGGCGGCGGCCGACATCGCGCTGACGCCGGAGGATCTGGCGCGGATCGACGCGGTCTTCCCGCGCGACGCGGTGGTGGGCGAGCGTTATGCGCCGGGCGGCATGACGTCCGTGAATCGCTGATGTGAAAACGCCTCCCTCGCGCCGGCGGGGGAGGCGTCTTTCGCGTGGGTTGTGGGTCTCGACTACTGGATGCGGGTCCAGGTCTGGGTCTTGCACAGGGGGGCGACGATGCAGCCGCGCAGACGCAGGGCGTTGTCGCCGGTCATGGTGATGGTGCCGCGATAGGTGCCGCCGTCCGCCGGGTTATAGACCGAGCCGCCGCGCCATTCGCTCGGGCCACCGGTGAAGCCGCTGAGCATGGGCAGGCCGCGCAGGGTGCGGCTGCGCTGGGCCGCATCCTTGTTGTTCTCGTCGCGGGCGTTGGGTTCGCGGCGGATGTGATCCGAGGTCACAAGCGTCCCGCACAGGGCCTGGCCGCAGCGGGCGATACGCACCTGACCGCCATTGGTCGGCGTCTGCCATAGGCCGGTCGGATCAGCCGCCAGAACGGGCGAGGCCAGGGCGGCCAAACTTGCCGCTAGGGCAAGAAAGAGCGGAGATTTCATAGTGGTTTCCTCGCGTTATGGAGCGAGGCTGATCCTGTTTAGCGACAGAATCAAGGCGTCTCAGCGCGGCCGCTTGGGCTTGGCCGAGGAACAGGGATTGTAGCCGCCAGCGTACAGCCGTCCGAGGCTGATGCCCGTCGCCTGCGCGAGCGAAGCGGCGCAGGCCGCCTCATGCAGCCGCAGGGTCGCCAACGCCACCGAGGCGCAGGCGAAGGCGTCTTCGGCGGCGTCGTGGTGTTTGAACTGGATGCCCAGCTCGGCGCAGACGTTGTTCAGCTTGTGTGAGGCGAACTCGGGCCAGGTGATCTGGGCCAGCTTGACGGTGCAGAGGTAGTCGAACTCGGGGTAGGCGAGGCCGTAGTGGTCGCAGGTTCCGCGGATGACGCTGACGTCGAAGGCGGCGTTGTGGGCCAGAACCGTGCGGCCTTGCAGGCGGGGGGCGATGGCGGCCAGCACCGCCGGGAACTCCTCGGCCTCCGCGACCTGATCCGGGCCAATGCCGTGGAAGGCGATGTTGAAGCGGGCGAAGCGCATGCCGGGCGGGCGGATGTAGTGGTGCTCGACGGATTCGATCACGCCGTCATTGATCCAGGCGAGGCCGATGGAGCAGGGGCTGGCGCGCTGCTCGTTGGCGGTTTCGAAGTCGATGGCGACGGCTTGCATCAGGCGATCATCATTCAGGCGATGAGGGCCAGCCATTCGTCCTCGGTCAGGACGGCGACGCCGTGTTTCTCGGCGTCCTTCAGCTTGGACCCGGCGCCGGGGCCGGCGACGACATAGTCGGTCTTTTTCGACACCGAACCCGAGACCTTGGCCCCCAGGCTTTCGGCGCGGGCCTTGGCCTCGTCGCGGGTGAAGCGTTCCAGCGAGCCGGTGAAGACCACGGTCTTGCCCGCCACGGGGCTGTCGGTCGTGGGGGCGGCGACGTCTTCGACCGCGTCCAATTCGGCGAGCAGGGCGTCCATGACGGCCTGGTTGTGTGGCTCGTGGAAGAAGTGGGCCAGGGCCTCGGCGGCGACGGGACCGACGCCGGAAACGCCCGCGATCTGGTTCAGGATGTCGGACGGGCCTTCGGTGCGCGCCACGGCGGCCCAGCGGGTCAGGTCGGCCCAGCCGCCGGAGATTTCGGCCAGCGAACGGCGGGCCGGGGCGGCCATGCCGGGGAAGGCGAGGGCGATCTTCTGATCCATCGGCGCCTCGGGCCAGGGATCGTCGGCGGGCGGGTTCGCCTCGGCCATCAGGGTCAGGACCCGGGTGGAGATGGCGTGGGTTGCGGCCAGCCGCTTCCAGTCGTCGCTGGCCAGACCGTTGGCGGCGGCCATGCAGGCGTCGCGGAAGGCGGTCCAGCTGCCGAAGGCGCGCGAGAGGACCAGCGAGGTCTGTTCGCCGATGTCGGGCACGCCCAGGCCGAAGATCAGGCGGTCGAGGCTGATGGTGCGGCGGGCGTTGATCCCGGCGATCAGGTTGCCGACGCTGGTCTCGCCATAGCCGTCCTCATGGCGCAGCAGGGCCAGCTTTTCCTCGTCGCGAGCGAGGCGGAAGATGTCCGCCGGCTCCTTGATCCAGCCGCGCGCGTGGAAGGCGATCAGCTGCTTTTCGCCAAGCCCTTCAATGTCGAAGGCGCGGCGGCTGACAAAGTGCTTTAAGCGCTCGACGATCTGGGCGTCGCAGATCAGGCCGCCGGTGCAGCGGCGTTTGACCTCGTCGCCTTCGCGCACCGCCTCCGAGCCGCAGACGGGGCAGACGTGGGGAAACTGGAAGGGTACGGCGTCGGCGGGACGCAGGTTTTCGACCACCCCGACGATCTGCGGGATGACGTCGCCGGCGCGTTGCAGGATGACCGTGTCGCCGATGCGCACGTCCTTGCGGGCGATCTCGTCTTCGTTGTGCAGGGTGGCGTTGCGCACCACGACGCCGCCGACGGTGACAGGGTGCAGGCGGGCGACGGGGGTCAGGGAGCCGGTGCGGCCGACCTGAATGTCGATGCCTTCCAGAACGGTCGTGGCCTGTTGAGCAGGGAACTTGTGGGCGACGGCCCAGCGAGGGCTGCGGGCGATGAAGCCGAGGCGCTGCTGCCAGTCCAGCCGGTCGACCTTATAGACCACGCCGTCAATGTCGTAGCCGAGACGGGCGCGGTCGGTTTCCAGTCCGCGATAGACGGCGATCAGGCCCTCTGCGCCCTCGACGCGGGTTGAGCGCTCGTTGACCTGAAAGCCCCAGCTGCGGAAGGCCTCCAGCGCGCCGTGCTGGGTTTCCGCGAACGGCGCCGAGGTCTCGCCCCAGGCGTAGGCGAAGAAGGTCAGGGGGCGCTTGGCCGTGATCTTCGGGTCCTTCTGACGCAGCGAACCAGCGGCGAAGTTGCGCGGGTTGGCGTAGGTGCGGCGGCCCTCGGCCTCGGCGGCGGCGTTGAAGGCGTCAAAGGCGTCGTTCGGGGCATAGACCTCGCCCCGGATTTCGATGACGTCGGGCCAGCCCGAGCCGGTCAGGGTCTGGGGGATGCTGTCGAGCGTGCGCAGGTTGGCGGTCACGTCCTCGCCGGTCTTGCCGTCGCCGCGCGTGGCGCCCTGGACTAGAACGCCCTTTTCGTAGCGCAGGCTGGCAGACAGGCCGTCGATCTTGGGCTCGGCGACGAAGGCGATGGGTTCGTCGCCCGGCAGCTTCAGGAAGCGGGCGATGCGGGCGACGAAGTCGCGCACCTCGCCCTCGTCGAAAGCGTTGTCCAGCGACAGCATGGGCACGCCGTGGCGGACCTCGGTGAACTGGCTGGAGACGGGGGCGCCGACGCGCTGTGACGGGGAAACGGGGCTGGTCAGGGCCGGGAAGGCGGTCTCTATGGCCAGGGCGCGGCGCTTCAGGTCGTCGTAGTCGGCGTCGGAAATCTCGGGCGCGGCGTCGGCGTAGTAGAGGGCGTCGTGGCGGGCCAGTTCGGCCGACAGCTGCGCCAACTCCTCGCGGGCCTGGTCTTCGGTCAGGGTTTCGACGGGAGTTTGGGACATGGGAATCGCGCGGTCAGCCTTCATCAGTCGCGCTGTTTAGCACCAGCGGCGGCGGGATCGCAGCGCCCATGACAGAATCGTAATCTGACGCAGGGCGCGACGCCCGCTAGCGTCCCGCCGACTGATTTGCCCGGAGTCCTCCATGCGTCCCGTTCTCGCCAGCCTGACCGCCATCGCCGCCGCCCTGACGCTGGCCGCCTGTGAGACCACGACGCCGACCGCGAGCGCGACCCCGCCTGCTGCGGCTTCGCCCGCCGACTACACTCAGTTGAAGGACGACCTTCGCATCCTGTCGGCGGACGACATGCAGGGCCGCGACACCGGGTCGGAAGGCGGGGCCAAGGCCCGCGAATACATCGTTGGCCGATTGGAGGCCCTGGGGGTCCAGCCCTCGCCGATGGGGCGGCTGCAGCCGTGGGAGATGCAGGGGCGTACGCGCGAGGGGGTCAAGACCTTCAATGGCGTCAACATCATCGGCGTCATCCCCGGCACGCGCGTATCGGACAAGTACATTGTGGTGACGGCCCACTATGACCACGTCGGGGTCAACGACGGTCAGGTCTTCAACGGCGCGGACGACAACGCCTCGGGCGTGGCCACCATGCTGGAGCTCGCCAAACGGCTGAAGGCCAATCCGCCGGAGCACAGCGTTCTGATCGTCGCCTTGGACGGGGAGGAGCGCAGTCTGCTGGGCGCCAAGCATTTCGTCGAGGCGCCGCCGGTGCCGCTGTCGTCGATCTCGATGAATCTGAATTTCGACATGACCGCGCGGGCCGATACCGACGGCAAGTTGTGGGTCACGGGGACCTATCAGCATCCCTATTTCCGCCCGTTGCTGGAGCGGATCGCGCCGCGCGGGACCGTGTCGCTGGCCTTTGGCAAGGACACGCCCGAGGACAAGGGCGCCGACAACTGGGTCGAGGCGTCGGACCACGCCGCCTTCCACCGCGCCGGTCTGCCCTTCCTCTATTTCGGTGTGAACTATCACCCGGATTATCACCGTCCGAGTGACGACTTCGAGAAGGTGGTCCCGGCCACTTTTCAGTCCTCGACGGAACTGGCCATCGAAGGGTTCCGCGCCCTGGATCAGTGGCTGGATCAGTAGGGCGGCCTGACGCAAAACGTTCGCAAACATAGCGCTTGCACTGAACCCTGATCAGGCGTTCCGTCCCTGGCGTCATTTCCGGGGGGAAGAGAGACGCCATGTCGGCAGTGCAAGGGTTTGACCTGCAGAAGGTCCAGAAGGTTCGCAAGATCGCCCTTCTGATCGGTTTGATCGCCGTCGTCGGCCTGGCCTTCGTGACCCGGTCCAGTTGGGGCGACGGCAGCCTGCATGAGGGGCTTGAGGCCGTCGGCCTGGGCCTGATCGTCATCTGCATCGTCGGGCGGGCCTGGTGCTCGCTCTATATTGGCGGGCGCAAGAAGGCCGAGATCGTCAATCGCGGCCCCTATTCGATCAGCCGGAACCCGCTGTATATTTTCAGCTTCATGGGTGCGTTCGGCGTGGGCGCCCAGACGGGCAGCCTGACGCTGGCGACCCTGTTCCTTATCCTGACTGTCGCCGTTTTCTACGCCACGGTGAAGCGCGAGGAGGCCTGGTTGTCGGAGGCGTTCGGCCCGACCTATGCCGTCTATTGCGCCCGCACGCCGCGTTTCTGGCCCGACTTCTCCAAGTGGCGTGACGAGGGGATGTTGGAGGTCAAGCCGCAGTTCTTCCTGACCACGCTGCGCGACGGTCTGGTTTTCCTGCTGGCCGTGCCGTTGTTCGAGTCGGTCGAGAAGTTGCAGAACATCGGCTGGCTGGCCGCGCTGATCCACCTGCCGTGAGACGCGTTGGCTTTGTAACCGTTGCGGTGCTGACCGGCGCTTTGGCGCTGGCGGCCTGCGATCGCGGGGCGAAGACGCCCGAGCCCGCGGCGGCGGCGAAGGCCGCGGCCTTCAAGCATGATCTGCCCGAGGACGTGTCCGGCTATTATCTGCCGACCGAAGAGGTGCGGATCGACAACTGGCGGCTGCACCACGTCTTCATGGGGCAGGTCCCGGACTTCATCGCCTGGGAAGGCGGTCAGCGGCCGGCGGGCTTTGCGCCGGTGATGATCGAGTTCGAGGACATGGTCGGCCCGCCGCTGGAGAACGGAAACCGGCGTCGGCTGCGTCTGATCCCGGCGGCCTATGACGTGGCCGAGGCGCGGGTGCGGGTGCAGACCCTGTCGGGCGGCCTGGGCGCGGTGTCGTTCGATGGAAAGCTCGACCAGGGCGCGCTGGCGACGGCGCGGCGCAATCTGGGAGATCAGGGCGTCGTCCTGACGGGGACGCTCAAGGTCGGAAACCGGACCTTCAACAACGTGTCGATGCGGTGGTGGGCGGGGGACTGATCCCCCGCCGCTGATACCGATCCTTAGGCGACGGTCGCCTTGACGATCTTGCCCGGCGCGCGGGGCGGCTCGCCCTTGGGCAGGGCGTCAACGTGTTCCATGCCTTCGATGACTTCGCCCCAGACGGTGTACTGGTTGTCCAGGAAGCGGGCGTCGTCGAAGCAGATGAAGAACTGCGAGTTGGCGCTGTTGGGATCCGAGGTGCGGGCCATCGAGCAGACGCCGCGGACGTGCGGTTCCTTCGAGAACTCGGCCTTCAGGTTCGGCTTCTTGGAGCCCGAGGTGCCGGTGCCGGTCGGGTCGCCGCCCTGGGCCATGAAGCCCGGGATGACGCGGTGGAAGACGACGCCGTCGTAGAAGCCTTCCGAGGCCAGCTCGGTGATGCGGGCGACGTGGCCGGGGGCCAGGTCGTCGCGCAGCTTGATCACGACGTTGCGTTCTTCGCCGTCGCCGGTGTCGAGGGTGAAGGTCAGGGTTTGGTCGGCCATCAGGCTCTCCTTGGGGGTGTGCGGGTCAGAATTGTGCGCGGGTCATAGCGGCTGAACGCTGTCACGGCTATGTGGGAAGCATGACTGACGACGAAAAGCCCACCGAGAAGCCGCCGGAACGCCGCCGGATGGTTCGCCCGCCCACGGGCGGCACCGCCGCCGGGCGCGGCCTGGGCCAGAAAATGAAGACGGCCGACACCAAATCCATGTCGAGTCAGCAGTGGATCAAGCGCCAGCTGGCCGACAAATGGTCCGAGCGCGCACGCGCCGAGGGCTGGCGCAGCCGGGCGGCCTTCAAACTGCTGGAGATCGACGACCGTTTCCGCCTGATCAAGAAGGGCTCGCGGGTCATCGACCTGGGCGCGGCGCCCGGCGGCTGGATTCAGGTGGCTCTGGATCGTGGAGCGTCGGCGGTGGCGGGCGTGGACCTGCTGATGATCGAGCCCATTCCCGGCGCGACCCTGATTCAAGCCGACTTCACCCATCCGGGCGTGGACCAGCAGCTGATCGACGCCATCGGCGGGCGACCGGACCTGGTGCTGTCGGACATGGCGCACAACACGGTCGGCCACCGCAAGACGGACCACCTGAAAATCATCGCCCTGATCGAGATCGCCGCCGACTTCGCCATTCGCACGCTGAAGCCCGGCGGCAATTTCGTCTCCAAGAACTTCCAGGGCGGCGACGCCGGCGGGGTTCTGACGCGGCTGCGCGAGGAGTTCGAGACGGTGAAGTACGTGAAGCCGGAATCGAGCCGCAAGGGCAGCGCCGAGGTCTTCCTGGTGGCCCTGAACAAGCGGTAGGATTGGCCTTTCCGCCCCGTCGTGTTGTTGTAGCGCGGGTCGCGCCGCCGCGACGGGACGGAGCCGGACATGATCGCCCAATTGATCGCCGCCTTGATCTTGACGGGGGCTACGAGCGGGCAGGGGGCGTCGGCTGTTCCTGTCGCGGATCTGCGCGGCTTGAGCGTTTCCGACGCCGCCAAGCGGCTAGGGGCCACACGCGATCCTGCACCGGCCATCAGCATGATCGGACCGCGGGGGCGGGTCGATGTCTATCCGGTCCAGGCGTTGACGCCGATCGCGCCCCACGGTGAGGTCTGCGACGTCCGGCTGGTTCCGCCCGAACGGGCCGACGATCCCGTGCAGATCTATGGACCGAACGCCTGGGCCGGGGCCTATCCGCGCACGGCCGCCGTCTATGTGGTCGCGCGCGACGGCAAGGTGGTCGAAGTGCTCAATCCGCCGATGCGCGCGCAGCCGCCGCGCGCCGAGGGCGAAAGCGCCGATCGATACACACGGCGCCTGATGCGGGACGACCGCGATCCCTGGCTGTCGGTCGCGGCCGGCCGTCTGCCGCTGTCAGACCTGGACGGCTTCCTGGAGCGGCGGCCTGATTTGGCGGCGCCCGCCGAGGCCGTGGTCAAGCGAGTCTGCCAAACAGCGCCGATCATCGTCGCCCCAAGCGGACAAGATGCTACGGGCGTGCTGCAAGGGCTGGCGCTGCTGCCTTTCGCCTGGCGTCTGCCGGCTCTGAACGAGGAGCGCCGTGAGGCGCAGGTTCGGGGGGCTGCCCTGTTCGCGCAAATGAAGTTGGGCGAGGCTGTTTCCGGCGGCGTCGCCCGCTTCGCGGCCCAGAACCCCGGCGTACGTCGTTACGTCGATGCCGAAGACCCGACCTATGAGGTGCTGTCGATCGATATGGGCGCAGAGGCGAACAATAATCTGGCGCGCATGAACGCCGCTGGCATGGTCGGTGTGCGCGACGGGCGTGTCGTGTGGCTGGCGGACGGCGGGGCGGCCGCCAGCCTGGGCTTGCTGGCGGCGATGTGTGTGGACCGGTCGCGGCAAGCGGGCGACCATCGGCCGGGCTGCACGAATACGGGCTACTTCTATCCCTGAACGAGGCTGGGCGTTTCGGACGATCAGGCTGTCGCCGCTTGCGCCGCCCGGCGGGCTTTGTTCGCCTCGATGCGCGTCCAGATGCGGTCATGCAGGGTGAAGAAGACCGTCTGCACAAGGGGCTCGACCGTGCCGATGGCCAGGGCGATGCGCCAGTCGCGGGTCAGGGCGAAGGCGACCAGAACCGCCACGGTGAAGTGCATCAGACCATAGGTGACGGTCTTCAGCGCGACCTGTTTCAGGCTGCGGGGCAGGGCGTGGCTGTGGCCGTGATGACCGTGGTGATTGTGCGCCCGATTCTGCTCATGGGCGTTCATGAGCTCCAGTCGGGCGGTGACGGCCTCGGCGGTCTCCTCGAAGCCTGACAGCATCCGGCGCTGCTCGATGCGATGCCAGACCCGGTCGTGGATAGAATAGGCGAAGGTCTGGAAGATGGGCTCGACCACGCCGACGGCCAGGGCGATGCGCCAGTCGCGGGTCAGGGCGAAGGCGACCAGGATGGCCACGATCAGGTGCATCAGGCCGTAGCTCGCGACCTTGAGCGCGAGGCGTCGGGCGGTGCTGATCAATGTGCGAACCATTCGCAATACTTGGGTCTGTACGCCTCGGGGTGCAAGGCAATTCCTCTTATTCCTTGCATAGGTCCGGCTTGGGGTTGCGGTTCCATGCCATGGGGCGTTATACGCGGCCCGCAAAACGGAGACTCCCTATGGAGATACGCGAAGGCCTTACCTTCGACGATGTTTTGCTCGAACCCGGCCCGTCCGAGATCATGCCAGCGATGGCGGATGTCTCGACCCAGCTGACGCGCAACATCAAACTGAACATCCCGCTGCTGTCGTCCGCCATGGACACAGTGACCGAAAGCCGCCTGGCCATCGCCATGGCCCAGGCCGGCGGCCTGGGCGTGCTACACCGCAACATGACCATCGAGGAGCAGGCCGAACAGGTCCGCACCGTCAAGCGCTATGAAAGCGGCATGGTCATCAATCCGGTGACCGTTTCGCCCGACACGACCCTGGGCGAGGTTCGCCAGATCGTCGCCGCCAAGAAGATCACCGGTTTCCCGGTGGTCGATCCGGCGACGGGCAAGCTGGTCGGGATGCTGACTCACCGCGACATGCGCTTCGAGAGCGATCCGTCGATCAAGGCCTCGGCCCTGATGACCACGGGCGACCTGATCACCGTGCGCGAGGGCGCCGGTCGTGAGGAAGCGTGGAACCTGCTGCGCACCCGCAAGATCGAACGCGTCATCGTCGTCGACGACCAGAACCGCGCCATCGGCCTGATCACCATGAAGGACATCGAGAAGGCCCAGGCCTTCCCGAACGCCGCCAAGGACGAGCAGGGCCGCCTGCTGGTCGGCGCCGCCTCGACCGTCGGCGACGCCGGCTATGAGCGCGCCATGGCTCTGGCCGACGCGGGTTGCGACGTGGTGGTGATCGACACCGCCCACGGCCACTCGGCCTCGGTGGCCCAGGTGGTCGAGCGCATCAAGCGCGAGAACAACCGCCTGCAGATCATCGCCGGCAACGTCGCCACCTATGACGCCACTCGCGCCCTGATCGACGCGGGCGCCGACGCCGTGAAGGTCGGCATCGGCCCGGGCAGCATCTGCACCACCCGCATCGTTGCGGGCGTGGGCGTGCCGCAACTGACGGCTATCATGGACTCCGCTCGCGCCGCCAAGGGCACGGGCGCCACGGTCATCGCCGACGGCGGCATCAAGTATTCGGGTGACATGGCCAAGGCCATCGCGGCCGGCGCCAGCGTCGCGATGATGGGCTCGATGTTCGCCGGGACAGATGAATCGCCGGGCGAGGTCTTCCTGTACCAGGGCCGCAGCTACAAGTCGTATCGCGGCATGGGCTCGGTCGGCGCCATGGGCGCGGGCTCGGCGGACCGCTACTTCCAGAAAGAAGTCTCGTCCGAGAAGCTGGTGCCGGAAGGCATCGAGGGCCAGACCGCTTACAAGGGTCCCATCTCGCCGGTCATCCATCAGATGGTCGGGGGGCTGCGCGCCTCCATGGGCTATGTCGGCGGGGCTACCATTCCTGACTTCCAGGAGCGCGCCCGTTTCGTGCGCATCACCAATGCGGGCCTGCGCGAAAGCCATGTCCACGACGTGATGATCACGCGTGAGGCGCCGAACTATCGTCAGGGCTGATCCCCTGATCCCCTGATCCGTTCCCGGTCTTCGGATCGGGAGCGGGCTTGTTTTCCGGGAGAGTCCTCCCTCAACCGCTCATCCCGGCGAAGGCCGGGATCCAGATTGTAAGACTCGTCGCCAAGGTTCTCTGGGGGCATTAGCGTTCCAGTCAGTTGGCCGTGGCGTGTGGATCTGGATGCCGGCCTTCGCCGGGATGAGCGAGGTTAAGATGTGCTGGCCAGAGAAGGGGCAGAGGCGTGACGACTGAACTGACCTATCTGGCGGCGGTGCTGGTTCTGGCCCTGGTGCAGATCTTCCTGCCGGCCGGGGCGCGGACGCTGGAGTTCGGCTCCAAATGGAACGCCGGGGCCCGCGATCAGACGCCGGAATCGCATAACCCCGTCATCGGTCGCCTCGAAAGAGCCCAAGCTAATCTTTATGAGACCCTCCCGCTCTTCATCGGCGCTGTTCTGATCGCCCACGTCACGGGTGCAGAGAGCGCCCTGACCCTGTGGGGGACGGCCCTCTATTTCTGGGCGCGCGTCGCCTATATTCCGCTTTACGCCCTGGGCGTGCCCTACATCCGGTCGCTGGTCTGGCTGGTCTCGCTTGCGGGACTGATCATGATCATCACGGCCCTTTTTATCTGATCTGAGACCCGATTGACCCCTGCAGCCCGCCTCGCCGCCGCCGCCTCCGTCCTCGACAGCATCGCCCACAGCCGCCAGCCGGCCGAGGTGGTGCTGAAGGCCTGGGGCGCCGCCAACCGTTATGCGGGGTCCGGAGATCGTCGCGCCATCGCCGACCGCGTCTACAAGGTCATCCGCGCCCGCGGTCGTCTGGTCTGGGCCATGGGCGGTCGTGAAGACGGCCGCGCTCTGGTCATCGGCTCGCTGTCGCTGATCGACGGCCTGCCGCTGGAAGAGATCGAACGGCTGCATTCCGGCGACGGCTATGGCCCGCGTCCGCTGTCCAAGCAGGAGCGCAGCCGCATCACCGCCGAGCCGGGCGAACTGCCGGGCTGGGTCGCCGCTGGCCTGCCCGAGTTCGTGGTCGAGGACTTCAAGATCACTTTCGGCGACCGTTGGACCGAAGAAGCCCACGCCCTGATGGCGCCGCGCGCGCCCATCGACCTGCGGGTCAATAGCGCCAAGACCACGGTCGCGGCGGTCGAGGCGGAACTGCGCGCAGCCGGCCTGGCCCCCCAGCGCACGCCCTGGTCGGCCTGGGGTCTGCGTCTGGCGGCGGAGCCCGCGCCCGATGTTCAGGCGATGGACATCTTCAAGCAGGGCCATATCGAAATTCAGGACGAAGGCAGTCAGGTCGCCTGCTGGCTGGCGGGCGTCGAGGCCGGCATGACCGTTGTCGACTATTGCGCCGGCGGCGGCGGCAAGACCCTGGGTCTGGCCATGCAAGGCCAGCCGGTCGTGACCAAGGCGCCCAAGGCTCAGGCCGAAGCCGCGCCGGTCGCCGCCTGGTCGCCCGTCGGCGGGGATGACGCTGCGCCGCAGCCCAAGCCCAAGGCCAAGCCGGTCGAGATCACCAGCACCATCCGCCTGTTCGCCTATGACGTGGTGCAGAAGCGTCTGGACAATATCCGTCCCCGCCTGGCCCGCGCCGGCGTCAACGCCGACCTGCGCCTGCTGGGCCAGAACGGCGGCGGGGTCGAGGACCTGGTGCGCCAGGCCGACGTGGTTCTGGTCGACGCGCCGTGCAGCGGTTCCGGCGCCTGGCGTCGTCGTCCCGAGGACGCCTGGCGTCTGAAGCCGTCCGAGATCGAACGTATGCACGCCCTGCAGGTCCAGATTCTGGATCGCGCCTCGGCCTTGGTGAAGCCGGGCGGTCGTCTGGTCTTCATCACCTGCTCCATGCTGCGCGGCGAGAACGAGGCCTCGGCGGCCGCCTTCGAGGAAAACCACCCCGAGTTCGCCCCCGTGCCGATCGCCGAGGCCCTGAACAGCCCGAACCTGACGGATGCGGCGCGTGAGCGTCTGGGCGCGATGGCCGAGGGCCATCGCCTGCGCCTGTCGCCCGCCTCGACCGGCACCGACGGCTTCTTCGCCGCCGTCTATGAGCGGACGGCGTGAGCGAGGGGCGTTCCGAAGACATCTACGGCCTGACGGTCCTGCCCGTCATGGCGGCGCCGGCTGAGTACGGCGCCGCCCTTCAGGCGCGTATCACGCCGCTGATGACCGGCATCGGCCCGGTCGAGGCGGCCATTGCCCTGACGGCGGCGCTGACGCGGCTGGAAGCCGAAGACGTGCTGCCCGACCTGATCGTGTCGCTCGGCTCGTGCGGGTCACGCGACCTAGAGCACGCGGCGGTCTATCAGGCCTCTTCGGTTTCCTATCGCGACATGGACGCCAGCCCTCTGGGCTTCGAGAAGGGCAAGACGCCTCTGCTCGACCTGCCCGCCGTCCTGCCTTTGCCTTGCCCCATCCCTGGCGTGCCGACCGCGACCCTGTCGACCGGCGCCAATGTCGTTTCGGGCGCCGCCTATGCCGCCATCGACACCGAGATGGTGGACATGGAGACCTTCGCCCTGTTGCGCGTCGCCCAGACGTTCGGCGTGCCTCTGATCGCCCTGCGCGGCGTCAGCGACGGCAAGAGCGAACTGACGAAGCTTGAGGACTGGACCTCCACCCTGCATCACGTCGACGCCAACCTGGCCGCCGCCTGGGACCGTCTGACCGAGGTGCTGACGACGCAAGGGTTGGCCGCCTTGGCCGATGTCCCGGCTTCGCGACTTGATCCCGACGTCTTCACCCGTCAAGAACCCGCCCCATCAACGCCCGCTTCGGATTCTGAGCCCTCATGACCGCCCCTCATACGCACGAAGCCGTTCTCATCGTCGATTTCGGCAGTCAGGTGACGCAGCTGATCGCGCGCCGCCTGCGCGAAGCCGGCGTCTATTGCGAAATTCATCCGTTCAACAAGGCGGGCGAGGCGCTGAAGACGGTGGCGCCCAAGGCCATCATCCTGTCGGGCGGCCCCAACTCGACGACCGACGCCGACAGCCCCAAGGCTGACCACGCCCTGTTCGAGGCCGGCGTGCCGGTTCTGGGCATCTGCTACGGCGAACAGACCATCTGCGCCGAGCTGGGCGGCAAGGTCGAGAGCGGCCATCATCGCGAATTCGGTCGCGCCGAGATCGTGATCACCCGCGAGAGCCCGCTGTTCGCCGGCATCGGCGCCGTCGATCACCGCGAGACGGTGTGGATGAGTCACGGCGACCGCGTGACCGCCATTCCCGAAGGCTTCCACGTCATCGCCACCTCGGAAGGCGCGCCCTATGCCGCCATCGCCAATGAGGAGCGCAAGATCTACGGCGTGCAGTTCCACCCGGAGGTGATGCACACCCCGCGCGGCGCCGTGATCCTGAAGAACTTCACCCACGGCATCGCCGGCCTGACTGGCGACTGGACCATGGCCGCCTATCGCGACGAGCAGATCGCCAAGATCCGCGAGCAGGTCGGCTCGGCCAAGGTGGTTTGCGGCCTGTCGGGCGGGGTCGACAGTTCCGTCGCCGCCGTCCTGATCCACGAGGCCATCGGCGATCAGCTGACCTGCGTCTTCGTGGACACGGGCCTGCTGCGCAAGGATGAGGCCAAGCAGGTCACGGAACTGTTCCGTGAGCACTATAATATCCCGCTGGTGCACGTTGATGCGTCGAAGGAATTCCTTGGCGAGCTGGCCGGGATTTCGGACCCGGAGACCAAGCGCAAGACCATCGGTCGCGTCTTCATCGAGATCTTCGACCGCGAGGCCGCCAAGATCGAAGGCGCCGAGTTCCTGGCCCAGGGCACCCTCTATCCCGACGTGATCGAGAGCGTCTCGGCCACGGGCGGACCGTCGGCGGTCATCAAAAGCCACCACAATGTCGGCGGCCTGCCGGACTTCATGAAGCTGAAGCTGGTCGAGCCGCTGCGCGAACTGTTCAAGGACGAGGTCCGCGCCCTGGGGCGCGAACTGGGCCTGACCGACGCCTTCGTCGGACGCCACCCCTTCCCGGGGCCGGGCCTGGCCATCCGCATCCCCGGCGAGATCACGCCTGAGGCGGTCGCCACCCTGCAAGACGCCGACGCCATCTATCTGGACGAAATCCGCAAGGCGGGTCTCTACGACGACATCTGGCAGGCCTTCGCCGTCCTGCTGCCGGTCAAGACGGTCGGCGTCATGGGCGACGCCCGGACCTATGAAAAGGTCCTGGCCCTGCGCGCCGTCACCTCGACCGACGGCATGACCGCCGACTTCTACCAATTCCCCTGGGACATCCTGGCCAAGACGGCCACGCGGATCATCAACGAAGTCCGCGGCGTCAACCGCGTCGTCTACGACGTGACCTCCAAGCCCCCCGGCACCATCGAGTGGGAATGATTCAGGGCTTTCGGAGTCTTTCGGCGGCGCTTTGAAATATAGCGCTAAATCACTGACTTGCAAGATAAATGCTTTCGCAGCCTCTCGATACCTTTCGAGGGGCTGCTTTCGTTTTTGTCGGTCGCTCCGACGGTCCCGCCGCCATTGCTCGCGGAGACTCCGCTCCATACCGTCATAGGGCCGAGGGCGTCCTGACGGTCTTTTTTCTGAGCCAAGCTGCGGATTTGGCTGAGGAAAAAGATCCCGAAAGGTCCCGAAAACGCCTGACGGTCTTTTGGAGTGAAAACGGCATGCTCACCGACGCTGAATTGCGAAATACACGTGGAAAAACGAAGCCTTACAAAAAGACCGACAGGGACGGTCTCTACGTCCTCGTAACACCGACAGGCGGCATCGCTTTCAAGTACGACTACCGCTTCAACGGGCGGCGCGAGACGGTCACGTTCGGCGCCTACGGCCCGACCGGGCTCTCGCTCGCCAGGGCGCGGGAGAAGCTGGTCGAAGCGAAGCGCCAGATCGCCGAAGGCGTTTCGCCGGCGCTGGACAAGCAGCGCGTCAAGCGCCGGCTGAAGGAGGCCCAGAGGTTCGAGCAGGTGGCGATCCGATGGATGGATCATGCGCCGATGGCGGACAGCACCCGCAACATGCGGCGATCCATCTTCAACCGGGAAATCCTGCCTCAATGGCGCACCCGCCTGCTGAACGAGATCACCCCCAACGATCTTCGCGCCCACTGCAAGACGATCGTCGAGCGGGGCGCGCCGGCGACGGCTGTCCACGTCCGGGACATCGTCAAACAGATCTACGCCTACGCCATCCTGCACGGCGAGAAGATCGACAATCCCGCGGACGGGGTGGGGCCGGCCTCCATCGCCACCTTCCGGCCGCGCGACCGGTCGCTGTCGCCGACGGAGATCCGGATCGCGCTGAACCTGTTGGGGGAGGTGGCGACCCTGCCGACGATCCGCCTCGGCCTGAAGTTCATCCTGCTGAGCATGGTTCGCAAGAGCGAGCTGCAGGATGGCGTCTGGGACGAGGTCGACTTCGCCAACGCGGTCTGGTCGATTCCGAAGGAACGGATGAAGCGGTCGCGGCCGCACAACGTCTACCTCTCGACCCAGATGCTCGACATCCTGATCGCGCTGAAGACCTGCGCCGGAAACTCCCGTTACATCCTGCCCTCGCGCTATGACGCCGACGCGCCGATGTCGCGGGCGACCTTCAACCGGGTGACCTCGGCGATCGCCGAGCGGGCGCGCGAGCGGGACCTGCCGCTGGAGCCCTTCACGGTCCACGACCTGCGGCGCACCGCCTCGACGCTTCTGCACGAGATGGGCTTCAACTCGGACTGGATCGAGAAATGTCTGGCCCACGAGGAGCGGTCGTCCCGCGGCGTCTACAACAAGGCCGAGTTCGAGGCCCAGCGCCGTCACATGGCCCAGGAGTGGTCGAACGCCGTGGACGCCTGGGAGGGCGGGCGGGCGTTCACGCCCGTGCTCGTCATCCCGGAGACGGCCGGTCCTCGCTTCGATCCGCGGCTCTGACCGGTCGGCTGACCCGCTTGCGCACGTCGGGCGGCGGAGCCCTGCGGATCGGCTTGGCCCGGCGAAGCGCGAGCCAGGCCTCGACCTCGGCGAGATCCCAGACCACGCAGCGCGGCGTCAGCAGGAACCGTCTCGGAAACTGGCCGCGCTGCTCCATCTCCCAGATGGTGCTGTCGGCCAGGGGCACCATCTGGCGCAACTGGGGCTTCTTGATCGTACGCTTCAGCGGGGGGTCGGCCTGGGCCATCGAATATCTCCACAGTGTCGTGGGAATCGAAGTCGAAAGACCGCGTCAGGCCTAGCCGCCAACCTCTCGACCGTAGGCTTACTGCGTTGTGCGCGGAGAGGGCTTGCACATATCCATATTTCGACTAATTCGGAACTATGGAAACCGAACCCGCGATCCTGGCGCTCGCCGCCCTGGCGCAATCGACGCGGCTGGAGGCGTTCCGCCTGCTCGTGCGTCACGAACCCGGCGGCTTGCCGGCCGGTGAAATCGCTAACCATCTGGCGATCCCGGCCAACACCCTGTCGTCCCATCTGGGCGTCCTGACCCGCGCGGGGCTGATCCGCTCCGAGCGTCGCAGCCGGTCGATCATCTACCGGGTCGATCTGGACCGGCTTCGCGACCTGGTCCTCTTCCTGCTCAAGGACTGCTGCGGGGGCCGGGCGGACCTGTGTGAGCCTCTGCTGGCTGAACTCGCGCCCTGCTGCCCCTGAGGATCCCGTGGACATCGTCATCTATCACAACCCGGCCTGCGGGACGTCGCGCAACGCGCTTGAACTCGTTCGCCACCTCGGCATCGAGCCGCACGTCGTCGAGTATCTGAAGACCCCGCCGTCGCGCGCCATGGTCGCCTGGCTGGCCGAACGCACCGGCGCGCCGCTGCGAGACCTGTTGCGCGAGAAGGACACGCCCTTCGCCGAACTGGCGCTCGGGAATCCCGACCTGACGGACGATCAGCTTCTGGACGCGATCGAGGCCCATCCGATCCTGCTCAACCGGCCGATCGTCGTCAGTCCCTTGGGCGTCAGGCTCTGCCGGCCGTCCGAAGCCGTGCTTGACCTTCTGCCCGCTGAGGGCCTCAAACCCTTCACCAAGGAGGACGGCGAGGTGGTCATCGACGTCGACGGCCGGCGGGTGGGACGATGATCGATACGCCCGTGTCGGAGGCCGCGCCGCCGCGCCGCCTGTCCTTCCTCGACCGCTGGCTGACGGCGTGGATCTTCGCCGCCATGGGTCTGGGCGTCGCCTTGGGAACCCTGGTTCCCGGCCTTCCCGCCTGGGTCGACAGCCTTTCGGTCGGCGCGACCAACATCCCGATCGCCATCGGTCTGATCCTGATGATGTACCCGCCGCTGGCCAGGGTCCGCTATGAGGCGCTGCCGCGCGTGTTCGCCGACAGGCGCGTGCTGGCCCTGTCCCTGTTCCAGAACTGGGTGCTGGGTCCGGTGCTGATGTTCGTCCTTGCGGTCATCTTCCTGCGCGATCAGCCCGAATACATGACCGGCGTCATCCTGATCGGCCTGGCGCGGTGCATCGCCATGGTGCTGGTCTGGAACCAGCTGGCGCGGGGCGACAACCAGTATGTGGCCGGGCTCGTCGCCTTCAACTCGATCTTCCAGATCCTGTTCTTCAGCCTCTACGCCTGGATCTTCCTGACGGTCCTGCCGCCGCTGTTCGGCCTGCAGGGCAGCGTGGTCGACGTCAGCGTCTGGACCATCGCCGGCGCCGTTCTGATCTACCTCGGCCTGCCGTTCCTGGCCGGCTTCCTGACCCGCCGCAGTCTGATCGCCCGCCGGGGTGCCGACTGGTACGAGCGCCGCTTCCTGCCGCGCATCGGGCCGATCACCCTGGTCGCCCTGCTGTTCACCATCGTGGTCATGTTCAGCCTCAAGGGCGGCGAGGTGGTGGCTCTTCCGCTCGACGCCCTGCGCATCGCCATTCCGCTGACCATCTACTTCCTCGTCATGTTCGTGGTCAGCTTCCTCCTGGGCAGGCTGATCGAGGCCGACTATCCGCGCACCACAGCCCTGGCCTTCACAGCGGCCTCGAACAATTTCGAACTGGCCATCGCGGTGGCCATCGCCGCGTTCGGGCTGACCTCGCCGGTGGCCTTCGCGGCGGTCATCGGGCCGCTGGTCGAGGTGCCGGTGCTGATCCTGCTGGTGTCGGTCGCGCTGTGGATGGGCCGGCGCTGGTTCCCGGACACCGCCCCGCCGGCGGACGTCGTCTGATGATCGGGCTTCACCGCGTCGATGCAAACGATTCCGGTCTGATCGCCGCGCTCAGAACCGAGGGCCTGCCGGACCCCGGCGCCGGCCGCTACTTCCGCGCCGACGACGACAGCGCCCTGGCCGGATACGTCGGCTTGGAAGGGCAGGGGCGGGACCTGCTGCTGCGCTCCCTGGTCGTATCCGCCCACAGGAAGGCGCAAGGCCTCGGAAGCCGCATCCTGACCGCCGCCGAAGCCGTGGCGAGCGACATGGGCGGGGAACGTCTTCACCTGCTCACCACGACGGCCGAGCCCTTCTTCATCCGGCGCGGCTTCGTCGCCGCCGATCGGGAGACCGCGCCCGAAGCGATCCGGCGAACCGGCGAGTTCACGGACATCTGCCCGGCCTCGGCCGCCTATCTCACCAAGGATCTCGGATGACCTTCGCGCGTCTGCGGCCGCTGCCGGATCCGGATCATCTGCCGGCCCTGGACGCGGCTTTTCTGTCGAGCGATCCGGCGGGCGGCCTGGGTCCGCACGACCACCCGCCACGCATTCTTCTCCTGTACGGGTCGCTGCGCGAACGCTCCTACTCGCGGCTCTGCGTCGAGGAAGCGGCCCGCCTGCTGCAGCGCATGGGATGCGAGACCCGCATCTTCGACCCGTCCGACCTGCCCCTGCCGGGCGCGCCCGGCGACGACGACCATCCGGCGGTGCGCGAGTTGCGCGAGCACGCCCTGTGGTCGGAAGGCATGGTCTGGTGCAGCCCGGAGCGGCACGGCCAGGTGTCCGGCCTGATGAAGCTGCAGGTCGACCATCTGCCGTTGAGCCTGGGCGGCATGCGCCCGACCCAAGGCCGGACGCTCGCGGTCATGCAGGTGTCGGGCGGCTCCCAGAGCTTCAACGCCGTCAACACCCTGCGCCTGCTGGGCCGCTGGATGCGGATGATCACCATCCCCAACCAGTCCAGCGTGGCCAAGGCCTTCCAGGAGTTCGACGAGGCGGGGCGGATGAAGCCCTCGGCCTACTATGCGCGCATCGTCGATGTGATGGAGGAACTGGTGCGCTTCACCATCCTTGTCCGGCCCCACGCGTCCCAGCTCGTGGACCGCTATTCCGAGCGCAAGGCGGCCGGAATTCCGGTCGACGCCGCCGCCGATCTCCCGGCTATCGCCATCGCGCGTCAGGCTTGAGGCCGCGTCGGCGGCGGCTTGGGGCGTCGCGCGCTTGGCAAAGGTCGTAAGTCGCCACTTCTGGGGAAATAAGCTGGCGTCTTGGCGTAACTCGCCAGAAGTGGCGAATTGCGATTCACCCTGTTGAGACCCGCTTCTTGAGCGGAGCCGCCCCGCCCAGAGTCCCGCCGGCGCCGTAGGAGGCCGCCTATCCTCGATCGACCAGGGAGTAGCTCGTGCTGCGCCCGCCGCCTTCATCCTTCACGAGGATGCCCCGATCCACCAGATCGTTGATGTCGCGCAAGGCCGTGTCGGGCGAGGACTTCGTCAGCGCCGCCCATTTGGTCGAGGTGAGCTTGCCTTCGAAGCCGTCGAGCAGCCGGTTGATGACCGTGCTCTGGCGCCCGCTCAACGTCTGACCGGCGAGCGCCTCCCAGAAGCGCGCCTTGCGCATCACATGGGTCAGGGTGGCTTCCGCGCCGTCGAACGCGCGATCGAGGCAGCCAAGGAACCAGTCCAGCCAGAGGGTCACGTCAAGCGCGCCTTTCTGGGTCGTCTCCAGGGTGGCGTAGTAGTCCTTGCGCTCCAGCCGGATCTGGGCGGACATGCTGTAGAAGCGCTGGGCGCTTTTCTCGGAGCGGGCGAGCGCCATGTCGGCGATCGCGCGTGCGATCCGGCCATGCCCGTCGTCGAACGGGTGGATGGTCACGAACCACAGGTGAGCGATCGCGGCCTTGAGGACCGGATCCGTCCGCGGCTCGTCATTGAACCAGTCGAGGAACACCCGCATCTCGTCCTGCACACGGGCGGCGGGCGGCGCTTCGTAGTGCACGCGCTCTCGTCCGAAAGGGCCCGAGACGACCTGCATCGGGCCGGAGTTCTCGTTGCGCCAGGCGCCGACAACGATCTTCGTCATGCCGCTGCGCCCGGTCGGAAACAGGGCGGCGTGCCAGGCGAACAGGCGGTCCTCGGTGAGCGGAGACGCAAAGTTCTGGGTCGCGTCGAGCATCATCTCGACCACGCCGTCGACGTTGCGGTCCGCAGGGGCGAGGGCTCCGATATCCATGCCGAGGCGGCGGGCGATCGAGGATCGCACCTGATCCTTGTCGAGCAGTTCGCCTTCGATTTCGCTGGACTTGAGGACGTCTTCGGTGAGGGTCTCGAGAACCGCTTCAGCGCGCAGGTCGAAGCCGAGCGTATGCATCCGGCCAAGTAGAAGGCCCTGGCGGTGACGGACCGCCGCGAGGCGATCGGCGAGCGCGTCAGCGCGCCAGTCCAGACGCGGCCAGCCTTCGATCTCGTGGATGTACTCCGCCATTCACCGCACTCCTTGCGGAGAATATGGGCGTTATTCGCCGCAAGAGCAAGGCTATTCTCCGCGCATGGTGCGGAGAATAGGGAGCTTAATCTCCGCACACCAAGGCTGGGCTCTCACAGCCATCGGCTGCAGCCCCGCATCTTTGGTATCCGCGGATCGTTCGGGTATCGGCGCCCTCGTGCCCAAGCGGCGCCGATATCCTTGCCGACGGGCCGCAGTCTGAGGGCCGCAGACGGAGACGGCCGCTCAAGAGGCCGGCCGCGTGCCCTTCGGCGTCCCATGCCGAGAGAAGCCGACCACGAGGATGGCGATCGTCAACAGCTGAACGGCGACGCCTTCGACGGTCGGATAGAGGCCGAGGATCTCGATGCGGGGGATCCAGGCCAGGGGGTGGACATCGAGCCAGCCCGCCTCCTGCAGCGCCGCCACCCCCTTGCCGACCAGGACGACCGAGAGGACAGCCATGAGGATCGAGCTCAGGGAGAAGAACCGGCCGATCGGCAGGCGCTTGCTGTAGGCCAGCAGGGCCCAGGCCACCACGGCCAGGATCGCCACCGCCGTCAGGGCGCCGGCCAGCATGCCGACATGGCCGCCCTGGCTCCATATCGCCGCATAAAACAGGATGGTCTCGAACACTTCCCGGTAGACCACCACGAAGGCCAGCAGGAACAGGAACCAGGCCGACCGTTTGGACAGGGCGTGGGAGAGCTTGTCGCGGATATAGGTCTGCCAGGCGTCGGCGTGCGACTTGCCGTGCATCCAGATGCCGACCGAGACGAGCACGACGGCGGCCAGAAGCGAGCCGAAGCCCTCGGTGAGCTCCCGGCTGGCGCCGCTGATGGAGATGAAGAAGGTCGCGGCCGCCCAGGTGGCGCCGCCGGCGACCAACGCGGCCACCCAGCCGCCGTGGACGTAGCGCAGCACCTCGGGGCGTTCGGCCTTCCTGAGGAAGGCGATCATCGCCACCACGATGAGCAGGGCCTCCAGGCCTTCGCGCAGCAGGATGGTGAAGGCGCCGAGGAAGCTGGCGAGATTGTCCGCCTCCTGGGGCGCGAGGGCCCGCTCGGCCGTGTCCAGCAGGGCGTTCGCACGCGCGACCCGGTCCGCGACCTCCCGGGCGGGCGCGCCCCGGCTGATCGAGACGCGCAGCTCGGTCATAGCGGTCTCGACCCGGCGCATCAGGGCGCTGTCCCGGGCGCCGAGGGCCGGCTCGATCGGCTCGACGCCGTCGAGGTAGGCGGACAGCGCCAGGTCCGTCGCCGCCTTGCGGTTGCCCCGGCGATAGGCCGCCTCGCTCTCCGCCAGGCGCGTCCGCGCCAGGGTCAGCGTCGATCCGGCCGGGCGCGCCGCCGCCTCGGGATGACGCCGCAGATAGGCGGTCAGGGCTCGCGCCCGGGGTTCGCCGAGGCGGGTGGCCAGGTCGGCCGGCGTGGTCTGGGTGAGGGCGGCTAGGTCGGGGAAGGCCGCACGGACCGCGGGATCGCCGTCCCACAGGCGCTTGCCCTCGGCGGCTTCGGCGTCGGTGAAGGCGAAGCGGCCGACATAGAAGGCCAGCGCCCAGCGGTCCTCGGCCGGAAGGTGCGAGAAGCTGGCCATCGCCGTGCCCTCCAGCCCCTGGTCGATCACCTGGTAGAGGCCGAAGACGCTGCGCTGGCGGGCGCGCTCCAGGTCGGCGAAGGCGATCGCCGGCGGGTCGAGCCCCTCGGCGCCCGGGCCGTCGGCGCGACCGGTCGCGCCGTGGCAGACAGCGCACTGCTCGGCATAGAGGGCGGCGCCGCGAGCCAGGTCGGGCGGGAACGAAGGCGCCAGCGGGCTCGGATAGGCCGTCAGCACCGCGCCGGCCAGGGCCTTCGCCCGGGCGCCGACGACGGCCGGATCGGCCTTGTCCCGGATGGCCGCCTGCAGGCCCGCGGCGTCGCGCGCCAGAGCGGCCTTGGCCGGGTTGGCCGGCAGGGCGTCCAGACGCGTCCGGATCTGGGTGCTGAACTCGATCATCTCGCCGTATTCGGCCGGGTTGACGATCTCGCCATCGGCCACAGCGCCGGCGTAGTCGACCGCCACATAGTCGAGCAGCCGCCAGGCCACCTGGGCCTCCGAGGCGGACGGGGCCTGGGCGAGGGCGGGGCCAGCCAGCGCCATGGCGAACAGCAGGGCGAGCAGGTGGAACAGAGGACGCATGGGAAACCTAGTTGTGAGCGGCTCGCATTAGCATTCGCGCCGCGAGACTGTCGCGCTCAAAGCGACGCCGGGTGATCGTGCAGGGCTTCGATCACCTTGCAGGCCGAGACCCGGCCACCGGCGCATTCCGCCGTCATCCGCGAGAGCTCGCCTTGCAGCGCCCTGAGCTGGGCGATCTTCTGCTTCACCTCGGCCAGGTGGCGTTCGGCGATGACGTTCGCCTCGGCGCAGGGCCGGTCCGGGTGATCGGACAGGTCCAGCAGGGAGCGGATCGAGTCCAGGTCGAAGCCCAGCTGGCGTGCATGCCGGATGAAGGACAGGCGGCGCTCCGCCGCGTCGTCATACATGCGCCGGTCGCTGGCGGTGCGCGGCGGCGCGGGAAGCAGGCCGATCTCTTCATAGAAGCGGATTGTCGGAACCTTGACGCCGGTGGCGGCGGCGAGCTTGCCGATCGGGCGCAGGCCCGATGAAGCGGGGGAGGGCTGGGTCATTGCGTCGTCTCGGGTTTGACGGATGGCCGGAGGGCGACCCGGCGCGGGATCATCGGCCGAGCCCCATGAGGACGAGGGCGACGCCGAAGGCGGCGATGGTGGAGGTGCCGGTGAGGGCCATGCCGAACGCTCGGGCGGCCGCGCCCCTGGCGTAACCCAGGGCGAAGAATACCCGGCCGGCCAGATAGAGGGCGACCAGCACCGGCAGCAGGATCATCTCCTCGCCCCGCAGCACGGTGGCGAGGACCAGATGGGCGCCCACCGCCAGGACCGTCTGTTCGAGGGAGTTCTGAAGTACGGCGGCCGGCACGGCCAGCCGGGCGCTGGGCGACCCGTAGGCTGCGCCCGGCCGGTCGGCGTCCGATCGGAACCGGATGCTGGCCACAGCCCTCAGACAGCCGCCGAGCCACAGAAAGACCGGCAGGTCCGCCTTCAGCGCGTAGGCCAGCCGATCGGCCGTCGCCATATCCGGCGTGGCGCCGAGCAGCGCGGGCGGCAGCCATAGCCAGGCGGCGGCGACCGCCGCGGCGCTCAGCGCGATCGCCGCCGCCGAGCGGGCGGCGATCTCTCTCTGTTCGGCGTTCATCGGCCTCATGGTGGGTTCGCTCCGGCTCGGTCCGCATCCTAACTCCTCCAGTCGCTGGAGGATCAAGACCCGTCGGCGAGTCCGGAGGTTCGGCCGCGGGCGCGAATTTCCGCTTGATCCTCCAGCGACTGGAGGATGCATCCTCATGATGACAGGTGGAGAGCCATGACCGAACGTCCCTTATCCTCTGAACCGGCGGCCTCCGGCTGCGGCTGCGGCGCGACCGTGAAGTTCGACGGCGCCACGCCGGCCTATCGGCGCATCCTCATGGCGGTGATCGCCATCAACGGGGCCGCCTTCCTGGCCATCGCCGGCGGCGCGGCCCTGCAGGGCTCGGCCGCCTTGGGGGCCAACGCCCTCGACTTCCTGGCCGACGCCGCCACCTACGGCATCAGCCTGGCCGTGATCGGGCGCACGGTCGCCGTGCGGTCCGGAGCGGCCCTGGTCAAGGGCGCCAGTCTCGCGGCGCTGGCGCTGTTCATCCTCGGCTACGCGATCTGGCGCGCCACCTCCGGGGCGCCGCCGGAAGGGTTCGTCATCACCGGCCTGGGCGCCCTGGGCTTCTTCGCCAACGCCCTGGCCGCGCTCCTGCTGGTCCGCCACCGCGAGGGCGACGCCAATGTCCGCTCGGTCTGGCTGTGCACGCGCAACGACCTGATCCAGAGCGTGGTGGTCGCCGGCACCGGTCTGGCGGTGTGGCTGACCGCCTCCCGCTGGCCGGACCTGATCGCGGGGGCGATCCTGGCGGTGGTCTTCCTGCAGTCGGCCTGGTCGATCCTGAAACAATCGCGCGCCGAGCTGAAGGCCGCGGCGTGACCGCGAGCTTCACCCCCGCGCTCGGCCACGCCGCCCTGAGCGGCCTCTACGATCCCGCCATCGCCCTGTTGACCCGGGAGCGGGCCTGGCGCGCCCGACTGCTCGACCAGGTGGACCCGGAGGCCGGCGAGACGATCATCGACCTCGGCTGCGGGACCGGATCGTTCGCCGTGTCCCTGGCGCGCCGCGCGCCGGACGCGCGCATCATCGGCCTCGATCCCGACGGCGACATCCTCAGCCGGGCGGCGGTGAAGGCGGAAGCCGCCCGCCGGCCGATCCGTTTCGTCCAGGGCTTCGCGCGCGACGTGGCCTCGCTCGTTGGCGAGGGCGTCGCCGACAAGGTGGCGTCCAGCCTCGTCTTCCATCAACTGCCCATGGAGGAGAAGCGTCTCGGCTTGGCGGCGAGTTGGCGGGCG
Organism: Brevundimonas bullata; assembly: GCF_014207965.1. Taxonomy (GTDB): domain Bacteria; phylum Pseudomonadota; class Alphaproteobacteria; order Caulobacterales; family Caulobacteraceae; genus Brevundimonas; species Brevundimonas bullata_A. The sequence goes on along the minus strand of NZ_JACHLM010000006.1, from coordinate 211,870 downwards.
CTGAAGTCCGGCGGGACGCTGCACATCGCCGACTACGGGCGACAGACGGGCGCGATGCGCACCCTGTTCCGCATCGTCCAGTCGCTCGACGGCTACGAGAACACCCAGCCGAACGCCGACGGCGTCCTGCCCGCCCTGATCGCCGGGGCCGGCTTCGTCGGCGTTCGCGAACTTCATGTGCTGCCGACCCTGACGGGCTCGATCACCTTCTATCGCGCGGCGCGGCCATGACGCGGTTACGAACACGGCGGCGCGTGCTACAGGGCCCCATGCGCAAGGGCCTGGCGAGACGAGGACTGATGGCGACGCTTCTGGCGTCGTTCCTGTCGTTCCTCGTCCTGGCGACAGCGGTCGACGCCGCCGCCTGCATCGCCGAGGAGGCGGGCGCGTCCTTTGTCGAAGTGACGGCGACCCAGGTCGCCGCCCCCGCCGGAGACAGGGACAACGCCGACCGGGGCGCCGCCGATCCGCGCGGCTGCACGCACTGCCAGTGCCACCATGGCGGCCTCACGGCGCCGCCGCCCGCGCCCGAGGTCAGCCGCGCCGTCAGCGCGGACGCGACTCACCCCGTTCTTTTCGTGGATCACCGGCCCTCCCGCACGCCCGCGGGACCAGAACGACCGCCCAGAGCCTGACGTTCGCCCGCGCCCCGGCGCGTTCGCCTTCGTCGAAACTCTGGAACCCCGATCATGTCTCTGTCACCTCCCTGTCGGCCGCCGCGCGCGGTCGGCTGCGCCTTCGCCGTCCTGGCTCTGGCGGCCGGCTTTCCGGCTTGGGCCGACCCCGCGCCGGCCTTTGAACAACTGCTGACCCAGGCATTGACCGCGCCCGCCGCGGCCGAAGCCGACGCCAATCTGGCCGCCGCCGAAGGCCGCCTGGCGCAGGCTGGCGTGCGGCCCAATCCCGAACTGGGGCTCGAGGTCGAGAACATCCTCGGTCGGGGTCCCTTCCAGGGGGTGGATGGAGCCGAGACCACCCTGACGGTCTCGCAGGATCTGGAGCTTTGGGGACGTCGCGGCGCCCGTGTCGGTGTGGCTCAATCGGAACGTGAAGCCGCTCGCTGGCGCCGCGACGCCAGCCGGCTGCAAGTCGCCGCCGCGCTCGCGGTCGCCTACGCCGAGGCGGAGGCCGCGCAGCGGCGATACGCCCTGGCTGAAGAGGCGCTCGAACTCGCGGTCGCCGACGCGCGCGCGGCCTTGATCCTCGTCGAGGAGGGCCGGGAGCCGCTGCTGCGCGGCATCCAGGGCGAGAGCGAAGCGGCGGCGGCGCGCGCCGCGCTCGACGAGGCGCGGGCCGAGCGCGACGCGGCCTTCGCCGAGCTGACCGCCCTGGCCGGCGGACAGACGCCGCTCACCTCCGTGGAGAGCTCCCTGCTCGATCGATCGCCCACGGCCTCAGTAGGTCAGGCGGCCGATGTGCCGGCCGTTCTGGCCCTCGTCGCCGAGCGCGGCGCGGCCCAGGGCCGGGTGCGCGTCGAAACGGCGCGCGGCCGACCGGACGTTCGCGCCAGCGTCGGGGTCCGGCGGTTCGAGGCCGAGGACGCCACCGCGCTGACCGCCGGCGTCAGCCTGCAACTGCCGCTGTTCGACCGGAACCGGGGCGGGGTCTTGGCCGCGGAGGCCGAGGTGCGCGCCGCCGAGGCGAGGCTTAGGGGCGCGCGCCTCGACGCCGACGCCGACTGGCGCGCCGCCGCCGCCCGGCGGGACGCGGCCGCCAGCCGCGTCGTCGCCGCCGACGCCGCCGTGACGGCGGCGACCGAGGCCTACCGCCTGACGCGGATCGGCTTCGAGGCCGGCCGTCTCTCCCAACTGGAACTGCGCAGCACCCGCAGCGGTCTCGTGCAGGCCCGGGACGTCGCCATCGCGGCTCGCCTGATGCGGGCCCGGGCCGAAGCCGAACTCGCGCGCCTCGAAGGCCGCGCCCCCTTTGGAGCTCAACTATGAACACCCGCACCAGGACCGCCGCGGCGGTCGCCGCCCTGATCGTGGCCGTCGGCGCCGGTTACGGCGCCGCCCGGCTGACCGCCGCGCCCGCGGCCGGAACGGCGGCCGAGGGAGAGGAAGGCCATGCCGAAGAGGTCGAAGGCGGCGAACCCGGCGTCGTCACCCTGTCGCCGGCCGAGGCCCAGGCCGCCGGCATCCGCATCGTCTCGGTGCAGTCCGGCGGCGGCGGCGAAACCCACCTCGCCGGACGGGTCGAGGCCGCGCCGGACGCCCAGGCGTCCGTCGGCGCCGCCCTCGGCGGCCGCATTGAACGGCTGCTGGTCGCGCCGGGTTCGGTCGTCCGCGCCGGCCAGCCGATCGCGGTCGTGATCAGCGGGGATGGCGCGACCCTTCGGGCGGAGGCCGACGCCGCGACCGCCGAAGCCCGCGCCGCCTCCGCCGCGCGGACGCGCGACGCCAATCTGTTCGACCAGGGCGTGGTCGCGCGCCAGGACGTCGAAGCGTCGCAGGCGCGCGCCGCCGCCGCCGAGGCCCAGGCCCGCGCCAGCCGGGCCCGGGTCGCCGCCGCTGGAGGCCCCAACGCCAGCGGGCGGGCGACGATCGTCGCCCCGATCGCCGGGGTCGTCACGGCCCTGAGAGTCGGACTAGGCGGCGTCGTCCAGCAGGGCGATCCGGTCGCGACCATCGCCAATCCCAACCGCGTCGAACTGGTCTTCAACGCCCCCGCCGCCCTGGCGGCGACGGTCAGGCCCGGTGCGCGCATCACGGTCCAGGGCGCGGACGGAGCCGAGTATGCGGCCGTGGTCACCGCCGTGGCCCCGGGCGCCGACGCGCAATCCGGATCGACCCTGATCCGCGCCCGGGCCGACGGCGTCGCGCCGCCGCCGGGTTCGGCGGTGAGCGGCTCTATCATCACCGGCGGCGAAAGCGGCATCGCCGTCCCGGCCGAGGCGGTGCAGACCGTCGACGGCGCCAGTGTCGTGTTCGTCGTCACCCCGACGGGCTTCCGGGCCCAGCCGGTGGTTCCGGGCCGGCGGGCCGTCGACCGCATCGAGATCGTTCGCGGCCTGACCGGCTCCGAGCGCATCGCCGGCGCGAACGCCTTCCTGCTGAAGGCCGAGCTCGGCAAGGGCGCCGTGGAGGACCACGACTGATGCTCGACCGGATCATCTCGGGCGCCGTGCGCTATCGCTGGCTCGTCGTGTTGGCCGCGATCGTCCTCGCCGGCTTCGGCGTGCGCGAACTGGTGCGGCTGCCCATCGACGCCGTCCCGGACATCACCAACCGCCAGGTCCAGGTGACCACCGTCGCGCCCGCGCTCGGGCCGGAGGAGGTCGAGCGTCAGGTGACCTTCCCGATGGAGACGGCGCTGGCCGGCCTACCGGGCCTGGTCGAGACCCGGTCGCTGTCGCGGCACGGCTTCTCGCAGATCACCGCCGTCTTCACCGATCGGACCGACATCTATTTCGCGCGCAGCCTGGTGAACGAGCGCATGCAGGCGGCTCGGGACGACCTTCCGGAAGGCGTCCAACCCTCCATGGGGCCGGTGGTCACCGGCCTCGGCGAAGTCTTCATCTTCACCGTCGAGCTGACCGGTCCGGCCGCCCGCACAGGTGCCGTCTACCTCACGCCCGAGGGCGAGCGTCTGACCACCGACGAGGAGAAGGCCACCTATCTGCGCACGGTCCAGGACTGGATCATCGCGCCCCAGCTCAAGACCGTCGAAGGCGTCGCCGGCATCGACGTCCAGGGCGGCTATGTGAAGGAGTACGCGGTCCATCCCGATCCCGCGCGTCTCGCCGCCTATGGCGTGGGCCTTGTGCAACTGGTCGAGGCGCTCGAACACGCCAACCGCATCGCCGGGGCCGGCTATGTCAACCGGGCCGGCGAAGCCTACATCGTCCGGGCCGACGCGCGGATCCGCAGCCTCGAGGAGCTGGCCCAGACCCCGATCCTCAATCGCGGCGGCCAGGTGATCCGGGTCTCCGACGTGGCCATGGTCGAGATCGGCCGCGCGCCGCGCCTCGGCTCGGCCAGCAGCAACGGCCGCGAGACCGTGGTGGGCACGGCCCTGATGCTCCAGGGCGAGAACTCGCGCGCCGTGGCGCATCGCGTCGGCGAGCGGCTGAAGGAGATCGGCGCGAGCCTGCCCCCTGGCGTCGTGGTCAAGCCGGCGCTGGATCGCACCCAACTGGTCGAGGCCACGATCCGCACCGTCGAGCACAACCTCGCCCTCGGCGCCCTGCTGGTTATCGCCGTGCTGTTCTTCGCGCTCGGCAATGTGCGGGCTGCGATCATCACCGCTCTGGTCATCCCGCTCAGCTTCCTGTTCGCCGCTACGGCCATGAACCGCTTCGGGATCAGCGCCAATCTGCTCAGCCTGGGCGCGCTCGACTTCGGCCTGATCGTCGACGGCGCCGTGGTCGTCATCGAAAACACCCTGCGGCGGCTCGCCATGCGGCGCGAGAGCGTCGGCCGCGCCCTGAGCCTGCCCGAACGGCTGGCCGTGGCGGTCGACGCGGCTAAAGAAATGGCGCGGCCGGCCGCCTTCGGCCAGGCCATCATCCTTCTGGTCTATGCGCCGCTGCTGATGTTCGAAGGCGTCGAGGGCAAGATGTTCGGCCCCATGGCCGGCACCGTGATGTTCGCCCTGCTCGGCGCCTTCATCCTGTCCTTCACCTTCGTGCCGGCCATGGCCGCCATCTGGGTGCGGGAGCCCAAGGGGCACGACGACGAGACCCGGCTGAGCCGGGCGGCCAAGGCCCGCTACGAGCCGCTCCTGCGGCGGGTGGTCGACCGCCCGCGTGCCGTCGTCGTCGGGGCGGGACTCGCGCTTCTCGTCGGATTGCTCGCCTTCCTCAGTCTCGGTCGCGAGTTCGTGCCGACGCTCGACGAGGGCGACGTTCTGGTCCAGGCGCTGCGGGTGCCGTCCACCTCGCTCGAACAGAGCCAGGCCATGCAGTTCCAGGTCGAACGAACCCTGCAGGCGATGCCGGAGGTGGAGCAGGTCTTCACCCGGACCGGCACCGCCGAAGTGGCCTCCGATCCCATGCCGCCCTCGATCTCCGACACCTTCGTCATGCTCAAGCCGCGCGACGAGTGGCCGAACCCCTCCCTGGCCAAGGCCGAGCTGGTCGAGCGCATGGAGGAGAACCTGGGTCACCTGCTCGGCAACAACTACGAATTCACCCAGCCGATCCAGATGCGCTTCAACGAGCTGATCGCCGGGGTTCGCTCCGACGTGGCCGTCTCCGTCTATGGCGACGACTTCGCCGCCATGCAGGCCAGCGCGGATCAGGTCGCCGCCGTCCTCCGACGCATCCCCGGCGCGGCCGATGTCCGCGTCGAACAGGTCTCGGGCCAGCCGTCGATCACCGCCGCCGTCGACCGGACCATCGCGGCGGCGCAAGGCGTGCACGCCAGCGACGCGGCCGATGCGTTGGCCATCGCCCTGGGCGGGCGGTCGGCCGGCCACATCCTGGAAGGCGACCGCCGCTTCGATGTCGTCGTCCGCCTGGCCGACGATCTGCGCAACGATCCGGCGGTGATGGCCCAGTTGCCGGTGATGCCGGAAGCGGCCGAACCGGGCGCGTTGACAGTGCCCCTTTCGGCGGTCGCCCGGTTCGAGGTCACCGAGGGCCCCAACCAGATCAGCCGCGAGAACGGCAAGCGGCGCATCGTCGTCCAGGCCAACGTCCGGGGCCGCGATCTCGGCGGCTTCGTCAACGAGGCGCGCGCAGCCGTCGGTCGCGAGGTGCGCCCGCCTGTGTCCGGCTGGTTCGACTGGGGCGGGCAGTTCGAGAACCTCGAACGCGCCAGCGCCCGCCTGGCGATGATCGTGCCTCTGGTCTTCCTGACCATCGGCCTGTTGTTGTTCCTGGCGTTGCGCTCGCTCAAGGACGCGGCCCTGGTCTTCGCCGGCGTGCCCCTGGCCCTGGTCGGCGGGGCGGTGGCGCTCCTGCTGCGCGGCATGCCGTTCTCGATCTCGGCCGCGGTCGGCTTCATCGCCGTCTCGGGGGTCGCGACGCTGAACGGGCTTGTGCTGATGCAGGCCATTCGCCAGCGTTACGAGGAAGGGGCCGCGCCCCTGACGGCGGCCGTCGAGGGGGCCGTCAGTCGCCTCAGGGCCGTTCTGACCACGGCCCTGGTCGCGATGCTGGGCTTCATCCCGATGGCCTTCGCCTTCGGGGCCGGCGCCGAGGTCCAGAAACCGCTGGCCACCGTGGTCATCGGCGGCCTGCTGACCGCCACGCTGCTGACGCTTCTGGTGCTGCCGACCCTGGCCGCGCGCATTCTGGAGAAGAGGGAGGAACCCCTGTGACCGTCAATGGCCGGCATGAGCGCCAGCGGAGGACCCTGCTGGTCGTCCTGATCCTCAACGGCCTGCTGTTCGCCGGGCTCGGTCTCGGCGGCCTGCTGGCGGACTCCAGCGCCTTGCTGGCCAACGCGCTGGACAACGCCTCCGACAGCGTCGTCTATCTGATCAGCTTCCTCGCGGTCGGCCGGGCCCTGACCTGGAAGCGGCGCGCGGCGACGACGTCGGGCGTCCTGCTGCTCATCTTCGCCGTCGGCGTCCTGGTCGACGCCGGCCGGCGGTGGTGGCTGGGGGCCGAGCCGATCGGCGGGACCATGATTGTCTTGGCTGTCGTCGCGGCGGTGGTGAACCTGATCTGTCTGCAACTGCTGCGGCGGCTGGACGGCGACGACGTCAATCTGCGCGCCGCCGAGACCTTCAGTCTCAACGACTTCGCCTCCAACGGCGGCATCATCGTCGCGGGCGGACTGGTGCTGTGGCTGGACCAGTCCTGGCCGGACCTGGTGGTCGGCGTCATCGTCGCCGGGATCGCCGCCAGGGGCGGCCTGGAGATTCTGGAGGACGCCCGCAAGGCACAGGCGGAGGCCGCCGACTAGCGGTCGAGGGGCGTATCGATCCGACGGCATGGCGGCGTGCGGGCGTCGCCGTCAGCCCGTTCGCCGGACGGCGACGCTCTCAGGCCCGCTCCACCGCCACCCAGCGGCCGGCGCGCTTCTCGACCACGAAGCGGGCGCAAGCCTCGTCGAAGGGCGGCACGTCGCCGTCCCGGAACCAGATCCACGGGCGGGACCGGCTGCCGGGCCGCACGAAATAGGAGCGGCGGTCGCCGGCGGTCTGCCATTCGACAATGACGGTCTTGCGGTAGGGCATGGCAAGAACAAAGGCGGAACAGGAGGCAGGGTCAAGGTGGACTCCGCCTGGCTGGACGTCTCGTCCACAGGCGCACGCCGCCACGCCGCTCGGAAGCGCTAAGGGCTCCGCCCTCGCGCGGGCCAGGGTGAAGCGGCTCCGCCGCCGGACCGGCCGGTCTCCCCGGCCTTCCGCGCGGTCATGCTGTTCATGATCATCATCATCATCGGCTTGTGCAGCCCGGGCGATCCCCCTCCGGCCGGTCCGCCCTGGCCCTTGCTACCCCGGTCTCGCCGACGGGCAGGGTTTCAGGCGCGCAGTTCGCGTGCCTGCAACCCATGCCCAAAGGAGGCAGACATGACTGCTCAATCCATCGAAACCGCCGCGACCGAGGCGACCGCGCCGCAGCACGGCGCGGAACTGATCGTGCCGCTGAACCGGCTCAAGGCCTCGCCGAAGAATGCGAGGAAGACCCCGGACAACGCGACGACCATCGAGGCCTTCGCGGCCTCCATCAGGGCCAAGGGGGTGTTGCAGCCGCCCGTGGTCGAGGTCGAGCGGGACGGGGAGGGCGCCCCGACCGGGAACTACCTCGTCACCATCGGCGAGGGACGCCGTCAGGGGCTGCGGCTGCTGGCCAAGCGCAAGGCGATCAAGCGCACCCATCCGGTGCGCGTCATCGTGGACGCCGAGAACGACGCCCACGAGATCAGCCTCGACGAAAACATGACCCGTGAGGCCATGCACCCCGCCGACCAGTTCGAGGCCTTCCAGCGGCTCGCCGCCGAGAAGGGCTACGGACCCGAAGAGATCGGCGCCCGGTTCGGAGTGTCGGCCCATGTGGTGCGCCAGCGGCTGCGGCTCGGGTCGGCGGCGCCGGAGTTGATGACGGCCTATCGGGAGGGGACGCTGGCGCTCGACCAACTGACCGCCTTCTGCGTCAGCGAGGACCGCGAGCGGCAACGGCAGGTGCTGGAGCAGATCGGGCCGCACACCCCGGCCTACGCCATCCGCCGCGCCATGACCGAGGCCAAGGTCCGCGTCGATGACCGGCGCGTCCGCTTCGTCGGCGTGGAGGCCTACGAGGCCGAGGGGGGCGGGGTGCTGCGCGACCTGTTCACCGAGGACGGCGGCGGCTGGCTGGAGGATGTGGTCCTGCTGGACCGGCTGGTCGGCGACAAGCTGACCGGACTGGCCGACGAGGCCCGCGAGCGCGAGGGCTGGAAATGGGCCGAGGCCTGTCTGGACTACCCCGACGTTTCGGCGTTCGGGCGGGTCTATCCGGTGGCGGTCGAACGGTCGGACGCGGACGTCGCCGAAATCGCGGCCCTGTCCGAGGAATACGACCGCCTCGTCTCTGAAACCGACGCGGCGGAAATGTTCCCCCCCGAGGTGGACGCCCGGCTGGAGGAGATCGACAAGGCCTTGCAGGCCTTCGGCCCGGACTTCGCCTATGCCGACGAGGCCAGGGCGCGGGCCGGGGTCGTGGTGACGCTGGGTCACGACGGCCTCGCCCGCTTCGAGCGCGGACTGGTCCGCGCCGAGGACGTGCCCGCCGATCCGCCGTCGCCGTGGCAGGAGGAAGAGGCGGCGGACGAGAGTGCGGACAATTCGCCGGGCTCGGAGGCGGAGGCCGCCGAGGACGAGGCGCCCTCGGCCTTGTCGGATCGTCTGCTGATCGACCTGACCGCCCACAAGACCATGGGTCTGCGCGACGCGGTGCAGGCCGATGTGAATGCGGCGCTGGCGACGGTGGTTCACGCGCTCGCCCTGCAGGTCTTCTATCCGGGCTACGGCGTCTGGACGCCGTTGCAGCTTCGGTTGACGACGACCGGGCTGGAGCGGCTGGCGCCGGGGGTGGAGGACGGCCCCGCCGGACGCCGGGTCAGCGACCGGTGCGAGGCGTGGGGCGCGCGCCTGCCCGAGCGCCCGGAAGACCTCTGGGGCGTGGTGGCCGCGCTGCCGCCTTCGGAGCAGTTGGACCTGATGGCCTGCTGCGCCGGGGTCGGTCTCTACGCGGTGCGCGATCCGCACGACCGGCGGCCCGGCGCCTTGGCGCAGGCCGAGACGCTGGCGACGGCTGTAGGGCTCGACATGGCCGGGACGTGGACGGCGACGGCGGCCAGTTACTTCTCGCGGGTGGCCAAGGCGCGGGTGCTGGAGGCGGTGACCGAGGCCGTCAATCCGGAGGAAGCGGGCCGGATCGCCGGGTTCAGAAAGGGCGACATGGCCGAGGCGGCGGAACGGCTAGTGGAGGGTCGGGGCTGGCTGCCGTCGGTGTTGCGGACGCAGGCTGGTGTGCCTGCGGAGGCGCAGGAGGCAGGCGAGGGTGCTGACGACGAAACCCGCACCGCGCCGAACGACGACGCCTATGCGTTCGCGGCCGAATAGCCGCAGCGCACAGATCGAGCGAAAACTCGCCGCGCGCCCTTTGGGGGCGCGCGGCTTTTTCATGGCTTGATGGCGGCTCGTGACTCTGAGCCGTCGTCGATCTGGTCTGCTTTGCGGGAGCGGGTAGCTAAGCAAATCGAGTATCGAGATCTTGGGGTGCGGACTCTGTTAATTTTGACCGCTGACGCAGGTCAGTCTGATCCTTCACCCTCCGTGAGGGCTGCCTCAGCGACCCGGTTCCAGAAGGTGCAAACCGCATCGTTGTATCGGTTCATGTCAGCCTCGCTGACGATGAACTGAGACAAGGGCTCTTTCGCGGGCATGTACCAAGGGCGCAGTCGGATGATCTCGCTATCGGGTGCCCACAGTTCCGGATGGGCTTCCCAAAGTTCGGTCAGGGAACGTCCCGGACCGTGCCTCACCGCATTAGCGACGAGGTGCAGTTCCCGGAGCGTGGCGTATTCCGGGAATGTCGAGAGGCCGCATCCCCGTAGGCGGCGGACGTGCTTGTCGACCGCTTCCGGCGACGCGCTTTTCCTGAATTTGGAGAAGTCCGTGGCACCTGATGATCCGAAGGCCTGGGTTTCGCACAACCATTCCACCACGTCGTTCTGCCACTGGCCGTTCAACGTCAGGGCGATGGCCTTGAGCAGATTGTTGCTGAGGGTGGGGATCCACCACTGACCTTCGCCACCGAGGTCCTCGTAAGCGTGACGGACCGCCTCGTGGTGACCCTTCATGCTGAAATAGAATAGTTCACCCGTCCGGTTCGCATAGCGCTGGACCGCGTGATCCAGCGTCCGGGAAATCCAGTCTTCGGGAACATCGAGACGTGCCTTCGTCATTAGCTTACGGTCACAGGTCGCGGTGGATCGCTCAGGGGATGCCCAAACAGAACGCCCATTTCGTCTTGGTCGATGGGGACAAGCGCCCGGATCGTTCCGAGCTCCGCGTCGGCGCAGACGCAGACATCGGCGGTCCCGACAATGAGGAAGGCGAGCGGGCGTCGCTGCTCACGTCGCGACTTGAGCCAGGACGCCCGGTCGATCACCGAGGGGGTCGGGCGGAGTTCCGGGTGGGAATGCCATTCGCCAATATGGGTTACCAGACCGCCAGACCGTCTCCATGCTGCATCCGCAAAGGCCTGGTGACCGGCTGGAGATCGCCAGAACCGTGTCGGGGACCAACGGTCGCTGTTCTGAGGAGCGGAAGCGTCGATGACATGAAGATCGCGGCCACGATAGCTCCCCAACAGAATCCCACCGACCTCGTGTCGAAAGGCTGCGGCTTCTGCGATGGCCTTGATGCGGCTCAACACCATGTGTTCGACAAGGACGTTGCGGGGGCCGAAACTCAAGTCACCGGGCCTTGGCAGGCCGGACAAAGCGGCTCGATGGGCCAGTTTCGGTCCTTCGGAGGAGCCGTATGCTCGAGATCCAGCACCCGAGTGCGGACGCGAGGACCTGGCATGTCGGGTGCCGCCGCCCATTCAAGGGCGGCTTGAACGACAAGGGTGGCAGCGAGCATCGGCGCCGGGGCTGCATAGTTGATATGAGCGCCATCGCCGCAGGTGCCGCTCTCGACCGCCGTGGTCACGCCGGGTTTGAGGGGATTGGCTTTGAGTTCGCCGTGGTTAGGCCGCAAGCACTTTAGACAGGCATGGGCTGAGCGGGTGACCAGCACGGTCTGGGCCGCCAGACCATTGCCGTGGATGGCGGCGTGGATCACCGGGGGGAAGGGCTTGCCTAGGCGGCGGGTCGTTACGGCCAAATCGTTGAGACGAAGGCCCACAGGTGTTGAGCCAGTCGCGTCGATGACGAGGTCGTAGTCTTGGAGTCGGGCTGTGACCCCGAACACGTCGGTGGCCACGCCCTCCACCGTCAGGTCGGGATGGAGCCGTCGAACTTCGGCGGCGAGAGCGCCGGCCTTGGCGAGGCGAACCGCGGAAACCGGCAGGACATGGCGGCCAAAATTGGCGGTCGAGAACTGATCGCCGTCGATGATCAACATGGGGCGCTGAGATTGACCGGCGCCGGACCTCGCCAGCTCTAGGCAGACTCGGGAACCAATTGCGCCCGCGCCCACGACTGCGACGGCCTTTCCGATAAGGGGAGAAGGCGCGCTGAGCCGGCCGTTGACCAAGTCCGGGAGAGCGACGCTGTCGGCAAGGCCACGATCGAGGGTCATCTCGTTCTCTCCGTGAGATATGGATCGGGCGCGACGATTCTGGGGCGCTTTCGCATAGGCGATCCTGGCGAACTCGGGCCATTTGAATGACGCGGCGACGACCCCGTTCTCGGCCGCAAGGATGATGTGCCCCTTGTCCACCAAGGCAGGCGCAAATGCGTGGGCGATGGCGTCCGGCTCATCGACGAAATGCGCGATCCAAGTCTTTAGCGTGGCGAGGGTTTTGCCCGGCCCTCCGCCTCGCCGAATGTCGAAAGGGCGGTTGCCGCGCAGCACATATGCCTGCCGTACATCGTCAGGCTTGTCCCGGCTCCATCGGCTAACCCGTTCTGGTGTCGTGATCACCAAACTGTCTCGCCCGCCGACCCTGTTCCAGGTGCAGCAGCGCGCGCGACCGGAGAACCCTGCGGGGAGGTCCGTATAGAGATAGGTGTCAGGGTTCCAGTAGGAGACGAACTCCCTTTGGCGGTCGGCGAGCGTGGAAGCGTGGAGCACTTGGTCGAGCGTCTCTTTGGCGGACTCGAGCACCCTAAGGATGGCCCCTCCGGCATTGTAGGGATCATATTCCTCGACCTCTTTCTCGGCGAAGCAGAGGCTGTCATCGGCGTTCAGGTGGGCCAAAAGGCGCCTGCGGATCGCGAGGTCTTCGACATAGATCTTCGGTGGCGTCGTCATCACCGGATCAGTCACGCAGACCGCGACCGCGATGGTGGTCCTCCCCGACCGGAGGTCGCCGCGATAGCGGGTGATCCCGCGTCGGCTTTGCACATAGGCGAACCCTCGCGCCTTGAGGGCGGCGTCGAGGGCCGCCCAAGCGCGGGTCTCCAGAGGCGTCACCCGGAGGTCTGGGATCCCACCCGGGGCGATGGGCTTTGCGCTGCAACGGTGGAGCGCACCTGGCTTGCGGATGCGATGGGCGACACAAGAGCGGCGTTGTCCGGCACCCGATGACCGAAGAGCCTGCGGAAGCGCTCGACGACATTGAAGATGCTGGTCTCGTTGTTGAGAGCACCGTCCAATTCACTGGCGAGGGCGCGCGCTTTGAGTTCGAACTGGTTCTGCTCGGTTGTGGTCCAGTTGTCGTTCAGGGCCTTGTCGTCAACCACCGGGTTCCACACCACGCCCGCGATCTTGGCGGACAGGGCGCGGGCCACCACCAGCAGCCCGTCGTCGTCCCGCCCAGGCTGGGGCGGGGTATTGGCTTCGTCCAAGGCTTCAACAGCGCAGACCATCAGGACCAGAGAGCTCAAACGACAGCTGTCCCAGTGGTAGTCCCGCCACGCCTTGAGATAGCGAGTAAGCCGCTTTAGGTCGGTCCAGCTGGCATGACGCGCCGCCGCATTGACGAACCAGTCCTCGAGTTCCAGCGGGTCCGACTGCTCCCAGCCTGTAGTCCGGTGGGCGACATAGATCTCGCTCGGATCGAGCCGGATTTCGGGCGGCGGGGACGAGAACGCGGAGCCGTCCATTGCGCGATTGGCCGCCGCATGAAAGGCTTTTTCAAGTAGGGCCATCTTCACGTCAGGGATGGCGTAGATGTTGAGGTCGAGGTGCGCTTCCGCATCAATCACGACCCGGACGCAGATGCTTTTGCTTGTGTCGAGGGTCCAGCCTTGGGCGTCGCAGAGGGCGCCCAGGATGCGTTCGACGATCGCGAACAGCGTGTTCGAGGCCACGGCCGGGTTGAGCCCGACGATCGACATGGGGACATACATGCCGTCATCGAGGTCGAGTTGCTGACAGGCCTTCGCGGGCTGATTCAGCGTGCCGTACGCCCAAGATCCTTGGGTGCGGAACTTCGGGGTAAAGGACAGGGCGGCGGGGTCCGGAACCCCGTGCGCCTTGACCAGAGGGACCTCGTCCTGGGTCAGATAGGCACCGGCCACCCGCAGCCCTGCACGAAGCGCGTTGCGGACCAGCTTCTGTGCGGTCTGGAGTTTGTGCTTCTGCGCGTCGGTGATAACCAGTTCGCATCTCAGGCACGGTTGATTCGCCGCCTGATGAAGAAGCCGATGTGCATTATACCGCATGTTGTTGTCCTGAGCGCGCCCGAACCCTACATCTAGGGTTAAAGATTGTGACCGCAAGGGGGCGAAATGCATTCCGTTCTGGGTTGGAAGGCTTGGCTCACGGCAGCTTTGGCGATCTGCGTCGCGATCATTGGCGCGCGCTTGTTGGTCGGAAGCGAAATCCTCCCGTCATTGCAAAGCGGTATGAGCCTGACCTCGCTTTTAGTGACGGTTTTCGTCGCGACGCCGATCTGGCGGCTGCTGTGGCTTGTCCCCTATTTTCAACGCAAGGCTCCGCAGCTTGACGGGGAGTGGTCGGGCGTGGTCGCCTCGAATTGGTCCGTCGTCGAGCGGCTTAAGGAGGCGGCCAAACAGGCTGGCGCACCCGCTCTCGACGTGGATGACTTGGCTAGGCCCTTGCCGGACTTGGTCGAGGTTCCCGTGTCGGTGAAAATCCGGACCACCTTCGCCCGGATTTATCTCGAACTCGAAAGTGCCGACGATCGCTATCAGATATCAACCCTGAAGGCCGTTGAACTAAGGCCGGCGAACGAAGCCGGGGACGCCGTCCTCAGCTATGTCTTCGAGGGGCGGGTGTTGAACCCCAAGGCCGGCGATGTCGGCTGTTTCGACGGAGCCGCAACCCTGTCCTTGCGCTCACAGGCAAGTGGAGGTCTGGCTATGGCCGGGCCGACTTGGACTAACCGGGCTTGGAGTCGGGGCCTGAATACCGCAGGTGTCCTGCGTCTCACTCGGATCCGCGCCGACTTTTGGACGCCTCTGACATTCGGCTTGATAAAGCGCTAGCAGGTCGCCATCGCGGGGTCGGGCCGTCACCAGAACGGGCCTTTCGGCCCAGCAGAAGCGGCTTTCTGAATATCAAGCCCGGTATGGGAGCGAGGAGCGCCAGATTTCGAGCCCGTGAGACTGGAAGAAGTCGCTGGCCTCAGGGGCGGCGTCCGCAGACATGGTCGGGCCCATGCCGACGCTGACTATCGCCGACGAACCATCCTGGCGGGCGAGGGGCACATCCACATATCGCGTCGGCCCGAAACGGCCGGCGCGAAGACCCACTGGAAGCGCAGGTGTCTTTTCTCCGCCCGTCCGATTTCCACCAACGTCCTCGAGTGCGCCGTCGCCATTGCGAACTAGCATCCGCGATATCCGCACTTCGCGCTCGTCCGCGAAGCCAGGGTGTTTCATCGAAAAGAGGTCGACGCACAGGCGCCGCGCATAGTCCGAAAGCGTCGGGTGATCGTCAGGATCATCCTCTAGCTGTTGCTGGACGACGCCCAAGCCGAGACAGAGCATTCGGTCGACCAAGGCTTCGTCGTAAACCACGGTCCGGATCGCGACGCCGGCGTCGTGTTCGAGATGCCGTGCGTCCAAGCCCAGAACGCACCCGCCACCATCGCCCGCGTAGCTTCGCCACTGCCTCAGATCGTCGCGCCGAGGAGTCAATGACCCGATCATGAGGCCGGTGTTTGCGGTCAGCCCCTCAAGCTCCGACACGACGAAAATGCGGGTCGTGAGGTCCGTGTAGACCTGTCGATCCCGCATAAGGCCGATCAGTCGATCACGAGCATACGAAAACTCCGAAGCGTCGTTCAGCGCGGTATACTCGGAGAGCCGAAAGGTCCGGTTTTCAACGATCGCCCGCGCCGCCTCGATCGAGGTGTAGTGGTATACGACCGGACAGTGGTCCGAGCTGAAGTCCCAAGGCAAGGCCATGCGGAAGTTATGACCTGCCGTTGCTAAAGAGAATATGGCTGGAAGGGATTGGAAGTGTCGCTCACGCAGATCCGGATTTGACATCCGCTATAGAGCCGTCGCTCTTGGTTCGCTTGTGGCGCTCTCCGCAGTACCCAGCGCAATGAAGGCCGCTGCATTGTCGGCCTCCCGGCGGCAGGTCCTTCAAAAACAAGATCGCGCTTCGGGGAGCAGGGCGTCAAACCGCTTCGAGTTGCTGAACCCCGGACTTCCGATGCCTACTCAATCTCCAATTGGACACGGGCGGGTCTACGCTTCAGCTTGACCGTATGTATCTAACTGAAGCTCAAGCCCGCGCTCGCGCTGGCGTAGCAGAGGACGAGCCCGCTCATGTGCTGGCGTTCGCGCTCGCTCTCGACTCCGCGCTGAGCGCCCTGACAGATCGCTTCGACATTTTCCTCTCCCATTCCGTTCGGGACGCTAGTCTCGTCATGGGGGTGAAGCGGATCCTGGAGGAGGCCGGAAAGACCGTCTACGTGGACTGGATCAGCGATCCGAACCTTGACCGAAACGCAGTCACCGGCGCTACGGCAGAGAGGTTGCGGCATCGTATGAGGAAGTGCGACGCCTGCTTCTATCTCTTTTCCCGACATTCGAGGCGGTCGAGGTGGATGCCGTGGGAGCTCGGTTTTTTCGACGGCCATAACGGCAACGTCGCGATCCTTCCGCTGATCCCTCCAACGGGCGAACTCGACTTCACAGGCGAAGAGTATCTAGAGATTTATCCCAAGATAGACTTCGCAAACCTAAGCGGCAGCCCCAGCATATTCGTGAACCAAGTACGACGCACGGAGATGGGGTCGTACAAGTCCTATGATGAATGGCGGCGTGGCGCTGATAAGCTTAGACCTACGACCTAGCTACCCACCCGTCAGCCATTTCCGGAGAGGCGTTGCGGTGTTCGCTTTGTGATTTAGTACCATCCAGATGTCTTGGTCGCTGCCCTTCATCTGGCCCCAAACGATCCGGCGATAGAGGCCCAGATATTCCCATGAGGCCCAGGTCGAGTCGTGCAGATCGTCCGAGGACGGAAACAGAGCGATTTGTCCGAGGCCCTTGTAGCCGTCAGCCACTCCCAGCTCCCAAGGCACCCAGCGCGACTCCTTACTGTTCTTGCTCGTCAGAAGAACGAACCTGCTGCTCTGCTTGATGCGAGACTTCAGCAAATTGGCGGTTTCGTCCGTGGTGTAGGGAGGCATCTCCGGGTCGATTTCATCGATGTAGACCACGGCGCCGTGGTTCTGCAGGACGATCGTGGCACCCACGACAAGATCCTGGTCCTTGCTGGAGTGGGACAGGAAAGTTGAGCCGGCAGGGCTTCGCGCCGAAGCCGTGCGAAGCACGGAGGCCTGTTCGGTCAAAGTGATGTTCGCGGCGAAACCCCGAAGTTCCGCCCTTGTTACGAACCGGGTCACCTCAGTTGTCGTCCTGTGGCTTCGCCAGCCGTTGGAGTATCTCTCGAACGAGCTTCAGGAGCTTGTCGGGTGTTGTGGCCTGGTTTGACAGGACGGCTAGCTCTTCGTCGGTTGGCCTGGCCGCGCTTGCGCCCTGCGATGGGATAGCGGACCCAGTCAGATCTTGCGCGATTTGCTCGGCCGCGCCTCCGGTCGCACCGATGGGCAGTATGAAGGCCCCGGCCTCGCGCGCGACCTCGAACTCCTTCAACACGCCGTCCGCAACGATCTGAGAGCCGCCCTCGAGCTTTGCGCCGCCTAGGAAAATCACAATCCCGGCCTGTCGCGCCATCTCGGCGCGAAGCGCGGTCCATCGTTTCTGGTCCGGCTCCCTATCCGTCAGCGGTTGAGGGAAGGGTCGGACGATCAGCCGGCGGTCCAGATCCCACCCGCCGTCCTGACGGAGACGGTCGATAAAGCCCCCAATCACAGCTGGGCCGACCAGTAAGCCCGATCCGCTCACCAGATCCCGCCCGGTGTCCGCGATCAACCCGCCGACCGCCTCGGAAAGGCGATACAGATCGCCGGCGCGACCGTCGTCGAAGTCGAGCGGCCAGCTTCCACTGACCCATACCCGCATCGCGGCGACGCGGCGCTCTACCTGGCGCATCAGTTCGGGAATTTCGTCGTAATGCTCTACCTCGATTGTCCTCAGTCCGTAGCGGCGAAGGTCCTTGGCCCAGTGCTTATGCTGCGCCGTGCGGGCCCTGAACTCGTCCTCGGAAGAACAGTCCGCCAGGCTGGGCGGCTTCACGATTGCGAAGTGCTCCGGCGGCGCTTCAGTGAAGCTCTCACGAATGAGGGATAGCACGTGCCGGACATTGGGATCGGTCAGGCTGAGCCCGATGAAAAGAACGGACATGCTGCTGAGATGCGCCTGCAGCAGGGGGAGGAAGGCCCCACGCTTGGACCGATAGAGTTCGTAGTCGTCGGTCGAGATGACGATGTCGTCCATTCGGTCGACGGACCCATGCATCTTGTAGAGCCGTGCCGCGCCGGGCCGGGCGCGGAGCGAAAGGTCGGCCGCCCCGGAGACAACATCGACAGGCCGATTGATCACGGCGAAGGCGCGCTCGACCAGACGGTCGTAGTTCGTCGTCCAGATCTGCCGAACGGGGAGGCGCGCCAGCACCTCCAAGGTCGGCGGAACCGGTCGATCTTTGCCGATCTCTTGCCGGATCACGTTGCGGACGCCGGTCGCGGCACCGCTCTCGCTGATGTGCCACTGGGCCAGTGCGGCGAGGTCCTGGATGTCGCTGGAGCGGACACCGAGTTCCTCGCCGATGTCCTTAAGAAGCTCCGCCCAAGTCGGATATCCCGCGGCCTTCGAAACACCGGCGCCGACGAACACTGCGCCAACGCCTTCGTGGAGGGCAGCTGGAAAATCCTTGAGAAAGCGATTTCGGCTTGACGTAGGCATCCTACCGTCCGGCCCGCTTGGCCGCCTCTTCAATCCGAGCCGCCAACCGGGCGTGATCGGCATACTTGTAGACGGGCGCCCCGGCCCTCGTAAGAAGAGCCGGGGTAGCGCCGGCAAGATCCGTATTTCCGAGCCTATCCTTGAGCTCGTGAATCTGGATGCCCACTATCCCGTTGCCCCGCGCGATCGATTGGCTGATTTCGTAGTCGATGTACTTGCGGCCCGCTGAGGCCGCGCCGATGCAAACAACCGTAACCGACGTGTTGAGCAGCGCGTCGTCGATCATCTTCTTGATCGCCGTATCGCCCTTCTTTTTGGCTTCTTCCCAGAGCGAGGCGTCATGGAACCCGACCGCCGCGGTGCCCACGATCTCGCCGATGTTGCGAATCTGATTCACACGCCAGATGTCGCGTTGATAGTGAAAACTGAAGAACACCCGACGTGCCATGTTTCCCTCCACGGGTCTGAATCGCCCCTTGCTAACGCTTGGGTTGCGCTCGGCGGTCCTCCGAGTCAACGGCTACGGTTGTCGGATATTCCCGCCACTACGGGTTCGCGATCGGACAGCCAGCCATACGATGTATGTTGGTCCGCCGCCGCGTGCGGACAACTTCGATTTTGTCGAAACATCTAGTTCTCGGCGGCGGACTGATGTCCGCTCTTTGGCGCTTCACCGCAGTCTTATCTGTCCGTAGCCCCAGGGAGGAGGCGATGGTCATCCGCGGGATATCCGGAGGCGTCGCCATTCGGAACCCCGTCGCGGCGCTTGGGTTGGACTCCGATCAACCAAGGAGCCCTCCGATGCAAATCCAACCAATGATCAGCACCCATCCCGACGTGCGCGGAAGCGTCAACGACAGTCTCGTTCGCGCGATCGAAGCGGCTTACGGCTGCGCCGCGGTGTGCCACATCTGCGCCGATGCCTGCCTGGCCGAGGATATGGTGAAGGATCTCACCCAGTGCATCCGCCTCAATCTTGATTGCGCCGACGTCTGCCTGGCCACGGCCGGCCTCGCCGCGCGTCGCGCCGGCAGCCACGAGACACTGATCCAGCGCATGCTCGAGACTTGCGCCGAGGCCTGCGCGGATTGCGCTGTCGAATGTGAGAAACACGCCGAGATGCACGAGCATTGCCGCATCTGCGCCGAGGAATGCCGCCGCTGCGAAAACGCTTGCCGCGAGGCTGCCTCCTCGATCACACCGTCACGCCATTGAGGCCGATCGCCGTCAACGGCACTCGACCGTCAGATGCCCGAGCTCGTGGACCGGCCTCAGCCGGTCGCGAACGGTCGCGACATCCACAGCCCCGGTCACGCTGACGATAGCCGAGTGCGCGTCCGGCCCGATGCGCCAGACGTGCAGATCGGTGATCCGGGCGTCGCCCGGCCCCTCGACGAATTCGCGGACCTCGGCCTCGATGGCGGTGTCCGTTGTGTCGAGCAGCACCGCGGCGGTGTCGCGCATCAGGGACCACGACCACCGGGCGATGACGATCGCGCCGACGATGCCCATCAGCGGGTCTAGCCAGACCCATCCCATATAGCGGCCCGCAAGCAGGGCGATGATCGCCAGCACCGAGGTCAGGGCGTCGGCCAGCACATGGATGTAGGCGGCGCGCAGGTTGTTGTCGCGATGGCCGCCATGACCGTGCTGGTGATCATGGTCGTCGTGATGATCGTGGTCGTGGTGATGGCCATGCCCGTGGCCATGACGACCGTGGTGGTGCCCCCCGCCGGACAGAAGGACGGCGCTGACCAGATTGACCACGAGACCCAGGATGGCGACCAGCGTCGCCTGGCCGAAGGCGACCGAGCGCGGATCGATCAGGCGGCCGATGGACTCTCCCGCGATCCCGAGCGCCACGATGCCCAGAACCAGCGCCGAGGCGAACCCCGCCAGGTCCCCGACCTTGCCGGTCCCGAAGCTGAAGCGCCGGTTGGCGGCATGCCGCTTGGCGTAGGCGTAGGCGCCGGCCGCAACGGCCAGGGCGCCGGCGTGGGTCGCCATGTGAAAGCCGTCGGCCAGCAGGGCCATCGAGCCGTAGACCAGGCCGGCGATGATCTCCCCGACCATCATGACGGCCGTCAGGCCGACCACCCACAGCGTTCGCCGTGCGCTGTCGTCGTGCGAACGGCTGAGGAAATAGTGGTCGTGGGTCAGATAGTCGGTCTCGGACGCGGACATGGCGCGGGCCTTACTTTGAATAGCGGCGAATGATGGCGATCAACTCGTCGGCGCCGCCCTGCCGGGCGTCCTCGCTCAGATCGGGATGAGCGACGTGGTGGCGCAGATGGTCTTCAATCAACTCTTCCAGAAGCCCGCCCATGGCGCCCCGCGCGGCCGCGACCTGCTGCAGGATTTGCGAACACCCGGCTTCAGACTCGATGGCGCGCTCTATTGCGCTGAGCTGACCCGAGATCCTCCGGACCCGCGCGACGAGCTTCTTCTTGTTCGTGGAGGTATGCACCATGGATACTCCCCTATAGTATCTTGCACCGGCGCGCGACACCTCCTATGAGGCCGCTTCCTGTTGGGGAGTAGCTTCCGGCGTCTGATCGCCGGAGTCGGATCAACACACTCGCGTTTCGGCGCGCGGTCCGACCAGCGGAACCGCCGCCTAGCGAGACCAGCGCGTCCCACCGCCGCACCGGCCGGGGAGGGAAGCGCTGTTCGTTGCCGGGTGGATGCTCGTCATGACTCCTGTCGCCATCGCCGTTCTGTCTCTCAGCATGTCTACCGACGCCTTCGCCGCCGCCGTTGGGCGTGGTGCTTTGCATCGACCGAACCTGGCCGGCGCCGTGAAGGCAGGCCTGGTATTCGGGTGTATCGAGGCCATCACCCCGGTGATTGGCTGGGGGCTCGGCATGGTCGCTGCAGGCCTCGTCGAACGCGTGGATCATTGGATCGCCTTCGGCCTCCTCGCCGCTGTTGGCGGCAAGATGATCTGGGAAGCGACCCGTCCCCTGGCTGAGGATGCCCCACGCCGGTCCGGACCTTGGGCGCTGATCGCCATGGCGGTCGGGACCAGCATCGACGCGGCGGCTGTTGGCGTCGGCCTGGCCTTCATCGGAGCCAATATCTGGGTTATCGCGGCCTCAATCGGCGTCACGACCTTCCTGCTGACCACGATCGGCATGCTGATTGGCCGGGCCGTCGGCCAGCGTTTTGGCAAGATCGCCGAGCTTCTGGGAGGGCTCGCGCTTGTCGCGCTCGGTCTGATGATCCTGCTTGAGCACCTCGGCGTCATCGGCGCGTGATTGCCAGGACCCTACCGGCTCGACAGGGTGCGCAGGTCATCACCTATGCGATCGATCCGAGTTCTGCGATCACCGGACACCGAACCCGCCCGCCTTCGCTGCAGTCCGCGACGGCCTGCTTAAGCACCGTCCGGAGCCGCTCCAGATCCGCGATTTTGGCGTCCACGCTGGCGATGTGGTCCTGGGCCATGTCGCGGACTTCGCAGCAGGCCTGGACGCCCGGCTCACTCAACGCGATCAGCCGCCGAATGGCGTCGATGCCGAATCCCAGTTCGCGGGACCGGCGGATGAAGCGCAGGCGTTGGGCGTGTTCCGGCTCATAGCTCCTGTGTCCGCCCTCGGTGCGGGCCGGGGCGGGCATCAGGCCGATCCGCTCGTAGTAGCGCACCGTTTCCAAGTTCACCCCGGCGCTCTCTGCGAGGCGCCCGATCGTCAAACTTCGTGCGGACATGGCTCTTGATCCCGTAGCGGCTACGGGTTGTAGCCTGTAGCAGAAATCGAACGGGAGGCCCCATGGCCATCGATCAAGACCGGCCCAACATTCCTGAGGTCGCCGTCAGCGCCTCGGCCGCCATCGGCGGTGTGGCCTCGGTGTTCGCCTGGGCCGCGTGCTGTGTACTGCCTCTGGCTCTCTCGGTGGCGGGCGTGTCCTTCGCCGGCGCCGCGGTCATCGCGGGCGCGCGAACCTGGCTGACGCTTCTGGCCGCCGTCATCTTGGCCGCCGGCTGGCTGCTGCATTGGCGTCGCCTGCGGATGTGTCGGAAGGACGCATCCTGCCGCCGGCCCTCGCGTCTGGCGTTCTGGCTGCTGGTGATCGCCAGCCTGCTGATCGTCCTGTCCCTGGCCTGGCAGCCCTACATCGAACCATGGGCCATGCCGCGACTGGCGGCCATGCGATGAGCCCCGCCATCGTTCTGGAATCGACGCTGACCTGCCCGCACTGCGGTCACGTCGCGACCGAGACCATGCCCACCGACGCCTGCATCTGGTTTTACGATTGCTTCGGTTGCGGCGTGAAGCTGAAGCCTCAACCCGGCGATTGCTGCGTGTTCTGCTCCTATGCCGACGTGCCGTGTCCGCCGATCCAGGTGGATGGAAAGGGCTGTTGCGGCTAGGCTTAGGCGGCACTGCTGCATTCCGGAGTTCGCCGTGACCGATCACGCCACGCCCAACCTGCCGTCGCGGGATTTCGAAGCTACGTCCCAGTTCTACACTCGACTGGGCTTCCAGCAGGGCTGGCGCGACGAAGGGTGGATGATCCTGAAACGGGGCGGGCTGACGCTTGAGTTCTTCCCGCACCCGGAACTTGATCCGCTGACCAGCAACTTCAGCTGTTGCCTGCGGCTTGACGATCTCGACGCGTTCTACGCCGTGTGCCTTGGCACCGGACTGCCGGAGACGTGCTGGGGCCAACCCCGATTGCACGCGCCCAAGATCGAGGAGTCGGGCATGCGGATCGGCGCGCTCATCGACCCGGACGGAACCCTGATCCGCCTGATCCAGAACTGAGGCTTCGCGCCTTGCCCCGATGCACGCGTTGCGCGAGACTCGCGTCATGAAGACTTCGATCGATCATCTGCCGCCGCGCAAGCAGGTGGAACTGCGCCGGGTGGTCGAGGTGATCCGCGAGTCGTTCGCCGAAACCGTCTCGACCCGTCGGGCCGAGCGGCTGAAGAACGGCAAGATCCTCAAGATCATCCTCTACGGATCGTATGCGCGCGGCGATTGGGTCCATGATCCGGTCGGACGCTACTTCTCGGATTTCGATCTGTTGATCGTTGTCGATCATGAGGATCTGACCGACGGCGAGTTCTGGCATGACGCCGAGAACAAGCTGATGCCGGGCGAGACCCTGATCCGCACGCCGGTGAGCCTTATCGTGCACAGTCTGGAAGACGTGAACGAGCAGTTGGACCGCGGGCGATACTTCTGGGCCGACATCGTGCGTGAGGGCATCGTTCTCTTCGACACGCCCGGCGCCAAGCTGCGCAAGCCGGCTGACCTGAAAGCTCAGGTTGCCCTTAAGGAAGCGGAGGAGTTCTTCGGAGATTGGACGCAGAGTTCGGCCAGCTTTGCTCGTGGCGCGAAATTCTATATGGGCGAGGGCGCTGATCCTAAGCTCGCCGCGTTCAACCTTCATCAATCGGCTGAACACCTCTACCACTGCGTTTTGCTGGTTGTGACGCTCTACAGCGGCAAGGCGCACAACCTCGCCTTCCTGCGCAAGAAGTGCGAGGCGATCGACGCCCGCCTGGCCGAGGCCTGGCCGCGCGAGACCAAGTTCGAGCGCCGCTGCTTCGAGCTGCTGCGCGAGGCCTATGTGAAGGCTCGTTACTCCAAGCACTACAAGATCAGCGTCGAGGAACTGACCTGGTTGACCCAGCGGGTTGAGGTGCTGCGCGCGCTGGCGACGACTGTGTGCGAGGAACGGCTGGCCCATCTGCGCGAAGCGGCGAGCGATGACCCTTCCGCGTGATTTGATCCCGCCCAGCATGCGCGCGACGCTGGACGCCGCAAGACGGATGGCCGATCCCTTTGAGGACGTCCGCCGACAGCACGATATGCTGCGGGCCAGCGGCGTGCTCGGCATCGCCGAGCGCATGAAGCTGGAGACCCCGCTGGCCTTGGCCGCGATGGGTCGTAACCCGTTCATGGACCGGATGCAGGGCGTCGGCGCCCTGATGAGGGCTCAGACCGACGCGGACCGCGTCTATCGCGCCGCGTTTCCGAATGGCCTGATCGAGCAGGCCGAGCGGATCGCGCAACTGTCCGCCGGCTTCGCCTTGCCGGATGGTCTCGAGCGCTTCAGGACGCCGACGGACAGTTTCGTCGATCGCATCCTCCGACTGTCGGACAGTGGTCTTGGCGCGAGCGCCCTGGCGATCGGGCGACCCGCCCAGATCGAGGCCTTCGCGCGGGCCTCGGCGATGGCCGACATGTTCGCCGAGAGCGACCGGCTGACGCGGGGAGTGCGAGAGGCGGTCGGCGCCTTCTCCATCACGGAGATGCCGCAGTTCGCCAATCTGGCCGGTTATCGCAGTTTCCTCGACGCGGCGGGACTGCGGCTTGCGCACTGGCCGAGACGGCGTCTCCTGACGATGGCGGAGAAGCGCCGTCGCCTGAAGGCCCGCCTTCAGGCCAACTCGGCCCCGCCGCATGTGAAGCGCGCCAAGACTCTGGTTCACCGCTACGAACTGACCTTGAGGGAAATTCTAGATGCCGTGATGGCCGAGACCTACGGTGAGGACTGGGCGGACGAGCGCCTGCCGCTGTGCGACTGCAAGGATTTGCTGGGGAAGTGGAAGAAGCGGGGAGGCGAGGTTTTCGACCATGCCGACTACACCCACTACGCGCGGATCATGAGCCATCCGGAGCATTTCCAGGCGATCTTCGAGGCTGGTTTCGACGACCCAGAGGCGGTGTTCGATCTTCTGAAGCAGGCCGGGAAGCTGCGCGCGGCGTCGCACCATGCGCACCTGTTCACGCCCGAAGATCTGAAGGCGCTCCGCCTGACCTGGAACCAGATCGAAACAGGCTTGATCGCGCTCACTCCGGATTTCGAACTCGAGTGGACGGGTTAAAAGGCGACGAGGTCGGAATCGCCGTCCTCTTAGTGGAGCACTTCCCCGCCGACCGGATCGACCTGACGCAACTGGCCGGCCGCGTCCTGGACAAAGACTTCCACTTGCTCGCCCTTGTCGATCAGCGTCGTCGCCTTCACGAGCGCGGACTCTATGGCGTCGACGCTGAAGTCGAAATGCCCTGAGGGTCGGCCATCGCGAAGCACCCGCCAGTCGCCGTCGCCCCGGATCACCGTGAACTGGATGGTGTCGGACTGCCTCTCCAAGGGATCCCTCCTTCGCTCCAATCCGCGATGCGGATGGCGCCATGAACCTACCGCGACACCGCTTGAGCGTCATAGCATGTAGCCCACATCCGATGCGCCCGTCGGATAGGCGAACATCGTGGTCTTGAGGTCATCCGCAGTCAGTCCATGGCGGATCGCCAAAGCGAAAATATTGATGACCTCGTCCACGTTCGGGCCCACGAGGTGGGCGCCCAACACCCGTTCCGTCCCTTCCTCGACCAAGACCTTGAAGCCGAAGGTGGGTTCGGCCGCTGCGCGTGCTGTGAACCAGTCGGAGGCCTTCTGATTTTTGACTCGGTAGAGCAGACCCTGATCCTTAGCCTCCCTCTCCGTCAGCCCGACCGCCGCGATAGGCGGGATTGTGAAGGCCACGCTCGGGACGCCACGATAGTTCGGCCTTTCGGAGTTACCGTTCAAAATGTTGGCCGCCACGACCTTGGCGTCGTGGCTGGACACGGGGGTCAGCGGCGGACCGACCTGGGCTGCGTCGCCCGCGGCATAGACGGCTGGATTGGAAACGCTCTGCAGAAATTCGTTGAGCTTCAGGCGGCCTCCTTCATGCTCGACCCCGGCGGCGTCAAGGCCGAGATCGTCGATCGCAGGTCCTCGTCCGGCGGCGTGAATGACCAGATCAGCATGGACATCGACGGCTTTCCCCTTCGTCTGGGCGTGAACCCGAAAGCCTGCGCGCGTCTGCTCGACCGCCTGGACTGTCGTTTCGAGGCGCACGTCAACGCCGAGTTGGCGAAAGCTTTCCATGAGCCAACCGACCACGTCCGGGTCGAACTGGGGAAGCAATCGCTCGCCACGCTGGAGGATTACGACTTCGGCGCCAGCCCGCGCGGCGATGTGGGAGAACTCGGCCGCGATATAGCCTCCGCCGACCAGCACAATGCGCTTTGGCATGTCACCCAGCTCGAGGAAGCCCTCGTTGGTGACCAGATGCTCTTCCCCCGGGATGCCGAGTTTCCTGGGTTCGGCTCCGGCGGCGATGAGCAGGTTCGAAAACTCCAGCGTTTCCTCGCCCACCTCAAGGCTGTTGCGGCCGGTGAGGCGCGCCCGTCCATGAAAAGTGTCGATGCCTCTTTCAGAGTACCGCTCTTGGTGCTTTTGGGGAACGGGATCGGTGAAACCCCGCTTGAAGGCCATGAGGTCGGCCCAAGCAATTCGGGCGTCGCCGGCGACACCCCTGCCTCGCATCCGCCATGTATGATCGACGGCGTTGGCCCCGCTGATCAGCATTTTTTTTGGATCGCAGCCCCGGAGCGCGCACGTGCCTCCAAAGGGACGAAAATCGACAACCGCGACGCTGCGACCAGCAGCGCGAACCCGCATGGCTCCGACCATGGCGGCGGTCCCGGTCCCGATCACCACAAGATCATAATGTTTGGTCATCGATGTATGCTCCGCGCTCGCTCTGTAGCGGCTACCTTGGGACGGACGAGGCGGTACAGTGCCTCGGTCACCATCGCGTTGACGGCGCCAAAGAGAAGGTGCCCGGCGACCCCTCTAGCCTGGGTGAGCAGGGGGTTGTCTCGATTGGGAGCACTGTAGCCGAACACAGGCGTCAGACCTTCGTCGATCATCAAGAGCATGGTCGCTCCAGCACTTCCTCTTCCCGTACTTTCGGCGGCTTGATCTGGTAGAGCGCCGTCTGCGCCCTCTCGGTTACCCTCGTGGCCACGAGACCGGCGATGACGCCGAGGGCTGTCTCCGCAGCCAGCGATTTTGATGGAGTTGCGCATTGTTCTGACTCCCGATGAGCACGCTCCGGCCGCCTCATCCGGCTGGCTTACGACACCGCGACTGTCCCTCGAACGGAACGCTCGGAAGGGGAACGAAGCTGGAGTTGCTTCAGGTTCCCTTCATAGCAGGAGACACCTCAGATTCATGCCAGGCGTGGCCGCGCCCGTCGCCATGCCGCGCGTCAGCTGCGACGACGCGGAAGCGGTGAATCCTGGGCACGTCTTTGGTGGCGGAGCGGATGCACCGGCATTGGCGGCACGATCCCTACGAGCGCCGCGATTGGCCGCATGGTTCAAGCGGCGGTGACCAGCCGTCTCTCCTGCGACGCGCCAAGCCTTGCGCGGCCTCTCAATGGCCTGATCTGACCGAAGCCCGTCCGGCTTCCGCAACCGTTCGCGCGACTTTCTTCCCCGGCCTGACGGCCTTCCTCGCGAGGCAAGAAAGTCGCGCTCCCGGTCCTCCGCTGCGCTGCGGGGCTCCCTGTGCTCGCCTGCGGGCCGCCCGGCCTCCGGTCCGCCGATCGCCATCGAGGCCGCGGCAGGCGTGGCCCGAGATCAGCAAGGAGAGACTTCCATGGCCACCATCGGTTCCTTCACCCAGCAAGCGGACGGCAGCTACAGCGGTTCGATCAAGACCCTGACCCTCAACGTCAAGGCGGCCCAACTCCGGGCCAATGACAAGACCGACGACAAGGCTCCTGATTTCCGCATCTTCTCCGGCCAGACCGAGTTCGGCGCGGCCTGGAAGAAAACGAGCCAGCAGAACCGCGACTACCTGTCGGTCAAGCTCGACGATCCCAGCTTCCCGGCCCCGATCTACGCCTCGCTGGTCGAGATCGATGGCGGACACAGCCTGATCTGGTCCCGCTGAGCGAGCCGCGGCGGCGCTGACGACAGCGCCGCCGCCCCTTCTTCAAATCCCGTCTTGAGGAGGCCGCCATGTCGCGCCCCAACGAACCCTCACGTCCCGACCTCTACACCCGCATCACCCACCAGATCGTCGCCCAGCTCGAAGCCGGCGTCCGGCCCTGGAGCCAGCCCTGGGCCGCATCCGAAAGCGTCAGCCGACCCCTCCGGCACGACGGCACGCCTTACCGCGGCGTCAACGTCGTCCTGCTGTGGGGCGAGGCCGCGGCCCGAGGCTTTCAGTCCTCCACCTGGATGACCTTCCGGCAGGCGCTGGCCCTGGGCGCTCATGTCCGCAAGGGCGAAAAGGGTTCCACCGTCGTCTACGCCGACCAGCTGGTCCGCATCGACGATGACGACGCCGGGGAGGAGACGACCCGACGCATTCCGTTCCTGAAGGCCTACACGGTCTTCAACGTCGAACAGATCGAGGGTCTCCCGGCCTCGTCCGCCCCGGCGCCCGCGCCGGTCCTGAACCTCGGTCAACGGATCGCCCGGGCCGAGACGTTCTTCGCCGCGACGGGCGCCGACGTCCGTCATGGCGGCGGCTGCGCCTTCTATATGGGCCGTCCGGGCCTGAACAACCTAGCCCTGCTCGACATCGAGCGGGTGGAGGTCGCCAAGGGACCGCAGGGCACTCTGTTCGGCCGCAACACCATCGGCGGCGCCATCGCCGTGGTCAGCAAGAAGCCCTCGGACCAGTTCGACGCCTATATCGACGGTCAAGTCAGTGGCATGGATGACCGCATCGGCGGGGCGGTGAACCTGCCGATCAACGACCGCGTCATGGCCCGCATCGCGGCCCAGTACAACGACGTCGAGCCGCAATACTGGAACGATTTCAAGAAGGAAGAGGTCGGCTCGGAACAGACTGTGGCCGCCCGCGCCCAGCTCAAGTTTCTGGCGACCGACGACCTCAGCTTCCTTGTCAGCGCCGACTACGGCCGTCTGCGCAGCGACGGGATTCAGGAGAAGAACAGCGTCAAACTGCCCGGCAATCTGACGCCGGGCTTCAACGACCCCATCTCTCAGAACGCCGAGACCACGCGTGAGGTCGACACGCGCGGCGTCAGCCTGCGGGCCGACTGGGCGCTGGACGGCATGACGCTGAGCTCGATCACCAGCTATCGCGACGACACCTGGTTCGTGGCCGCCGACACTGACCGCACCAGCCTGAACCTGCTGCGCGAACAGAACCCGCAGGCGTTCAAGCAAAAGTCGCAGGAGTTCCGCGCCGTCTCGACCACCGACGGCCCTCTGACCTGGCTGGCCGGCGCCAGCTATTATGACGAGCGCGCCGCCGAGGACATGACCATCACCGCCGAGGCGGGGTTGCTGAAGCTGTTCAACATTCCCGGCGCGGCGACCCTAGCCTCGTCCCAGACCCGCAGCCAGCGTCAGACGACCGAGAGCTGGGCTGTGTTCGGCGAGGTCAACTACGCCCTGACCGAGCGCCTGCGCCTGACCGCCGGCCTGCGCTGGACCCATGACACGATCGACCAATCGGTCCAGACCAACGCCCTGACGGCGCCCTTCACCCTGGTCCTGGGGCAGGGCATCTATCAGCCCACGGTCGGGGTGGTGAACCGCGAGGCCTCGTTTGAGAAGCTGACGCCGCGTCTGGCCCTCGACTACCGCCTGGCCAAGGACGTTCTGATCTACGCCAGCGTCACCAACGGCTACAAGTCGGGCGGTTTCGACGCCGGCAAGCCATCCGAGAAGGCCTATGAGCCGGAAGAGGTCTGGAGCTATGAGGGTGGGCTGAAGTCGGAATGGCTGGACCGCCGCCTGCGGGTCAACCTGTCCGCCTACTACTATGACTACGACAACCTGCTGACGCGCTCGACGATCAACAACGCCCTGGTGCTGCTGAACGGGGCGGTGAAGAACAAGGGGATCGAGAGCGAGATCACCTTCCGTCCGACTCGCAGCTTGACCCTGACCAGCGCCCTGTCGTTCCAGAAGCCTGAGTACGGCGACTATGTCGTCGGTGGCGTCAACTACAGCGGCAATCGTCTGGCCGGGGCGACCGAGTTTACCGCCTTCCACGCCATAGACTACACCTTCGACATCAAGGGCTTCGCCGTCGCCCTGCGCGCCGAGCATCAGAAGGTTGGCAAGGCCTACAGCCAGCCGTCCAATAGCCCGGCCTTCACCACGGGCGATTCCTCGGTGGTGAATCTGCGGGCCTCGGTCGAGGACCCCAGCGGTCGCTACGAGGTGGCGGTCTTCGGCAAGAACGTCTTCGACGACGAGTATTATCTGGTGAACCAGCAGCTTTCCGCCGGTCTGGTGCACAACTTCATCCAGTCGCCGGGCGGTTATTGGGGCCTCCAGTTCCGCGCCCGATATTGATCCAGGCCTGAAACGGCGGGCTGGCCCAGCGTCAGCCCGCCGTTTCTTTCATTCTCGGGATGCCGCCATGCGCAGCGCGATCTTCGGCCTTGTTCTCGCCAGCCTGACGGCGGTCGCCGGCTGCGCCACAGCGCAAGAGGCCGAGCGGATAAGCCGCATCGAACAGGGCCTGACGCCGCGCGTTCAGGTGGCGGGACGGGTCTATGCCCCCGCCACTATCGAGGCCCAGATGCTGGCCCTCAACGTGCCGGGCGTCAGCATTTCCTTCGTCGACGGCGGACGCATCGCCTGGACCCACACCTATGGTCTGGCCGATCCGGCGACCGGGCGGCGGGTCGCTGCGAACACCCTGTTCCAGGCGGCGTCGATCTCCAAGCCGGTGGCGGCGATGGCGGCGCTGGACATGGTCGAGGACGGGTTGATTTCGCTCGACGCCCCCGTCAACGACCAGCTGTCGGGCTGGCAGATCCCCGACAACGACCTGACGGCGCAGACCCCCGTCACCCTGCGCCATCTGCTCAGCCATAGCGGCGGACTGACGGTCGGCGGTTTCGCCGGTTATGCGGCGGGATTGGACCTGCCCTCGGTCGAGCAGATCCTGAACGGCGCCGCGCCCGCCAATAGCGCTCCGGTGGTGGTCGATCTGACGCCGGGGCTGCGCCAACGCTACTCGGGCGGCGGCATCACCATCGTCCAGTTGCTGATGACCCAGGCGGCGGGAACGGACTTCCCCGACCTGATGCAAACGCGGGTGCTGCGTCCGCTGGGCATGAGCGCCAGCGCCTATGCCCAACCCTTGCCGCTGAGCCAGACGGACCACGCCGCGACCGGGCACCGCGCCGATGGAACCGCGACGCCGGGGCGCTTCCATACCTATCCCGAACTGGCGGCGGCGGGCCTGTGGACCACGCCCTCGGACCTGTCGCGCTTCGTCATAGGTCTGAACGACGCCTATGCGGGGACCAGCCAGGCGGTGCTGCAACAGGCCACGACCCGCGCCATGCTGAGCGAGGTCCGCGACGGCTGGGGTCTGGGCCTGACCGTGGCGGGGCAGGGCGCGGACCTGCGTTATAGCCACAGCGGCGCCAACGACGGCTTTCGCGCCCTGATGGTCGGCTTTCCCGAGCGGGATCAGGGCGTGGTGATCATGACCAACGGCGACCGGGGCGGGGTGCTGATCGCCAGCCTGATGCAGGCCGTCGCGGCCGAATACGGCTGGCCCGGCTATGAGCCGACGCGCATCACGCCCGTCGCCTTGAGCCCGGATCAGATGGCCGCCTATGCTGGGACCTATCGCTCGAACGAGGACGCGCTGACTGTGGCGGTCGCGCCTGGCGGGGCCGTGCTCAAGGTCCTATCCATCGTAGGCGAGGTCGCCGAACTGGTCCCCGAGGGTCTCGACCGCTTCATCGACACCCAGCGCGCCGCCGTCGTGACCTTCCAGCGGGATGCTGGGGGCCAGGTCCGCAGTGTCGAGATTGGCGGCGTCGTGCGGACCCGGGCGAAGGCTGGAGACCTCTGATCGTCGGGCGCATGGGGCGCGCTCGGACGCCTGCATGCGCCGACCAAGTTCAGCGGGCCAGGTCGTGTCTCAGGCCTTGGGCGTCGGCTCGCGCTCGGCCCAGCGCAGCAGGGGGATCAGGGGCACGCCCCAGCCGATGCCGGCGACGGCGAAGAAGATCAGGTCCAGCCACCAGATGTTGGGCAGGACGTCATTGATCGACACCGCGCCCCAGACCCAGAAGGTCAGGAACAGCAGAACGCCGATAGTGGCGATGAAGCGGCGGGTCCGCGAGCCCATCAGCGCTTGCTCCGGAACAGGAAGAAGGCGACCAGGCAGATCACGGCGGCGCCCAGCGACCAGACGGTCCAGATCCAGTCGCCCAGCGTGGCCACGGCGAAGACGCGGATGGCCAGAAAGGCGCCGCAGCCGGCGCCGACGGCGGCGACCAGAATGGTTCCGCCCAGACCGCGACGGCCGGTCAGCAGGTCGGCGATCCAGGCCAGAACCAGAGCGCCGACGACGGCGACGGCGATATCCGCATATGGCGCCACGGGCGCTCCTTCAGAATGGTGCGACGCCTTGGCGTCGAATGCGACTCGATCTTGCCGCGCTGGGGGGGCATACCGCCCCGGTCGCCCGACTTGTAAGGCGACAGTGTATCGGGGCGAACGGCAGGCGTCGAATGAAGCGTTTCGGAAATCAGGATCAAAGCCGCGCGGTGGCGCTGTGGCTCTTCTTCAGCGCGGCGATGGTCTTCGCCATGGTGGTCATCGGCGGCGTGACGCGCCTGACGGGCTCGGGCCTGTCGATCACCGAATGGAAGCCCATCATGGGCGCCATCCCGCCGCTGAACGCGGCCGAATGGGCCCAGGCCTTCGACAAGTACAAGGCCATCCCGCAGTACGCCCAGGTCAACGCCGGCATGAGCCTGGGCGAGTTCCAGGGCATCTTCTGGTGGGAATGGCTGCACCGGCTGTTTGGTCGTCTGATCGGCGTGGTTTTCGCGGTTCCCTTCGTCATCTTCCTGGTGATGCGGCGGATGCCGCAGCGCCTGATCGGGCGCTGCCTGATTTTGTTGGCGCTCGGCGGTCTGCAGGGCCTGATCGGCTGGTGGATGGTGTCCAGCGGCCTGTCCGAGCGCGTCGATGTGGCGCCGGAGCGGCTGGCGACCCACCTGGGTCTGGCTTTTCTGATCTTCGCCGGCCTGATCTGGACCGGCCTGGAGGCCTGGAGTGGGTCGGACCATTCGCGCTCGCCGCGCGGCTGGACCTGGGGCGCCGGGCTGCTGCTCGGGGCGATCTTCGTTCAGTGCCTGCTGGGCGGGCTGGTGGCCGGGGCCAAGGCGGGCTTCGTCTTCACCGACTGGCCGATGATGAACGGCGCGGTCTTCCCGCCGGTCGAGTGGAGCATGGGCGGGCTGGCCTTCCTGCACGATCACGGTCTGGTGCAGTTCAATCACCGCCTCGGAGCCTACCTGCTGCTGGCGGGCGGTACGGCCTATGCCATCCACGCCTGGCGCTGGCGGCTGGCCGAGGGGCTGGGACTGTCGGCCTTTGTGCTGGCGGGCGCCCTGTGGCTGCAGGCGGGGCTGGGCGTCGTCACCCTGATGCACGCCGTGCCGATCACTCTGGGCGCGTTGCACCAGGCGGTGGCGGCGCTGGTGCTGGGCGCGGCGACGATCAACCTGTGGCTGGTTCGCCGCTCGCGCCCGCGTCTGTTCATGAGCGGACCGCGTTCCACGGTCCTCTGATCGCCAGGGTCACGCCGGGGGACATGATGTTCACGAACAGGACGCTGCCGTCCGGCGAGAACACGGCCCCGGCGAACTCCGAGTTCCCGGTGAAGACGTTGCGGGCGATGGTGTAGAGGCGTCCGTCGGGGGTCACGCCCTTGATGTGATTGCGCACCTCGTCGGAATAGTTGTCTTCGCAGACGATCAGGTGGCCCCAGGGCGCGATGCACAGGTTGTCGCCCATGTTCATGGTGCGCAGGTCGGTGCTTTCCACGAACAGCTGGATGCGGCCGGGGTTGCGGGCTTCGTCCGCGCCGCCTTCGTCGGGCGAGGGGACGTAGCGCATGATCTGGCCCCGGCGCAGCGGCCCGCCCGAGGTGGCGGTCAGGTAGAGCTCGTTCTCGCCCCAGAAGATCCCTTCGCCACGCGCCACCTTGACGGCGCCCGCCGCATGGCCGCGGTCGCGCAGGTCGCCCGCCGGGTCCTCGACATCGTCCATGTCTATCCACTCGACCTCGCGCCAGTCGTTGACCGACCAGATGCGGGCGTCATGGTTGGAACTGTCGGCGCCGGCTTGCCCCTTGAAAGCCATGGCTTGCAGCCGTCCGCCGCGCGCCAACTGGCCCGGAACGGTGGGAATGAAGCGGTAGAAGAGGCCGTCGCCCTGATCCTCGGTCAGGTAGGCGATGCCGGTGCGCGGGTCGATGCAGACGGCCTCGTGGTCGAAGCGACCCATGGCCTTCAGCGGCACGGGATCCACCAGGCCGGTCGCATTGGCGGGGACCTCGAACACCCAGCCGTGGGCCTTGGTCACGTCGGCGTCGGCGGGGGTCTCGACCGTCTCCTCGCATGTCAGCCAGCTGCCCCAGGGGGTGTGGCCGCCGCAGCAGTTGGTCGAGGTGCCGATCAGCGACAGGTGCTGACGCACCGTCTGACGGGTTTCGAGGTCGTAGATCAGGGTCGTCGTGCCGCCGGGCAGGGCGCGGCCGTCCTTGTAGGTGTCGTAGGCCCTGGACACGTCCAGCAGGCCGAGGCGCTCATGGTGGAAGCCGCCGGGCCCCATGTTGCGGTGAAGCGCCTTTGACCCCTTCAGCTCGTGGTTGCGCACCAGGGCGACCGTGGTGGGGCTCAGGGGGAAGCAGCCCATGCCGTCCGGCTGGCCGGGGACCAGAAGGCCGTCGTCCATGGTCTCGCCGCTCTGGGAAATCACCTGATAGGAAAAGCCCTCGGGCAGATCGAGCAGGCCGTTGGGATCGGCCTTCAGCGGACCATAGCCCTCGACCTGATTGACGTAGCTCTCCTCGCCGGCGGATTGCGCGTGAACGTTGCGGGCGAAGCCGGCGAAGGCGAAGGCCGCAGCCCCGGTCGAGATCAGTTGGCGGCGTTGCAGGCGCATTGAACGGCTCCGTTAGGTTCGGAGCCGCTTAGAGCGTTCACAGGCGACAGCGCCGTCAAGCTAATGTGACGGTTAGACGGCTGCGGCGTTCCGCCGCCGGATCAATGGCTTGGTCAGCCGATCTTCACGCGCGTGGCGGCTTCCGGCAGGTCCTCGCCGAAGGCGCGCTGGTAGAACTCGGCGATGGTGGGGCGTTCCAGTTCGTCGCACTTGTTCAGGAAGGTCAGGCGGAAGCTGAGGGCCAGGTCGCCGCCGAAGATGATGGCGTTCTGGGCCCAGGTGATGACCGTGCGGGGCGACATGACGGTGGAGATGTCGCCGTTCATGAAGGCGTTGCGGGTCATGTCGGCGACGCGGACCATGGCGGCGATGCGGCGCTTGCCCTCGGCATTGTTCCACTCGGGAATCTTGGCGGCGACGATCTCGGCTTCGACGTCGTGATCGAGGTAGTTCAGCGTCGTGACAATGTTCCAGCGGTCCATCTGACCCTGGTTGATCTGCTGGGTGCCGTGATAGAGGCCCGAGGTGTCGCCCAGACCGATGGTGTTGGTGGTCGAGAACAGGCGGAACCAGCGGTTCGGGCGAATGACGCGGTTCTGGTCCAGCAGGGTCAGGCGGCCTTGCGCCTCCAGCACGCGCTGGATCACGAACATGACGTCGGGACGGCCGGCGTCGTATTCGTCGAAGACCAGGGCGACCGGGCGTTGCAGCGACCAGGGCAGGATGCCCTCGCGGAACTCGGTGATCTGCTTGCCGTCCTTCAGGACGATGGCGTCCTTGCCGACCAGGTCGATGCGGCTGATGTGGCTGTCCAGGTTCACGCGGACCAGCGGCCAGTTCAGGCGGGCGGCGACCTGCTCGATGTGGGTCGACTTGCCGGTGCCGTGATAGCCCTGAACCATGACGCGACGGTCGAAGGCGAAGCCGGCGCAGATGGCCAGGGTCGTCTGCGGATCGAAGCGATAGCTGTCGTCGATCTCGGGGACGTGGCTGTCGCGTGTGTCGAAGGCGGGCACGACCATGTCGGAATCGACGCCGAACGCCTCCCTCACCGTCACCTTGCGGTGCGGTTCCAGCGTGACCAGGGGATCGGGCGAGGCGTCGAGGGGAGAGGTCATGGCACCCATCTAGTGCCCCCGCGCGCGCGGCTCAACACGCGCGCGAGGAAACTGAGCGGTTATTCCGCCGACAGGGCCACATCGATGTTGCCGCGCGTGGCGTTGGAGTAGGGGCAGACCTGATGCGCCTTGTGGATAAGTTCCTCGATGACGGCCTGATCCAGGCCGTGGTCGGTGACTTTGAGCGAGACGTCGAGGTTGAAGCCTTCGCCGCGTGTGTTCTTGCCGAAGCCGACGCCGGCGGTGACTTTCGTGTCGGGGCCGACCGGGGTTCCGGCCTTGCCGGCGACCAGGCGCAGGGCGCCGAGGTAGCAGGCGGCGTAGCCGGTGGCGAAGAGTTGTTCGGGATTGGTCCCGTCGCCGCCCTTGCCGCCCATCTCGGTCGGGACGGACAGGCGGACGTCGATCTTGCCGTCGTCGGTGGCGGAGCGGCCCTCGTCACGACCGCCTCCCGAGGCTGTGGCGTGGGCGCGGTACAAGACTTCCATAGGGCGACTCCTTTGAGGATCGAAGGACTCGGATATGGGGCTCAGTCGTTCAGAAACAACGGTTCTGTGATTCGTGTAATCCACAAGGGGGTGTTAACAATTTGTCCATAACTTCCGTCGGGGAAGAACCCATGCATACGCACGCGCAGTACTTCTGCTACGTTTATGACGCGCCTGAGGGCACGCCCATGATGCTGGCGCTGGACGCCGACAGCTTGCCGGAAGCGGTGAGCGAAACGCGCCGCATGATGCTGGATGAAAACGCGGGCAGCGCCTTTGCGGAAATCTGGGACGGCGCCGGCGACACCGTGGTGACCCGCATCGACGGCGCGCCCAGGTCAGGGGCGAGCGGCCTGTTGCGCTCGCTCAGGCGTGTCCGGCCTTCTTCAAGACTTTCCAAGCCTTGATGACGGCCTGAAGCTTGGCCTCGGCGCCGCGATCGCCGCCGTTGGTGTCCGGGTGGAAGCGTTTCAGCATCTCGTGATAGCGGGCCTTGATGGCCGCCTTGTCCGCGCCGGGCTTCAGGTCGAGGTCGGCCAGAGCTCCCGCCTCGATCTTGCCGATGCGGTGGACTTCGGGGGCTGCGGGGCCGGCGTGTTCCTGGGTGCGGCGGCCGAACAGGCCGTAGCTGTCGCGCCATGATCCGGCCCCCCCCGCGGTGGCCGCGCCCATCTTGGCGGCGGCGGCGGCGGCTTCGCGGGTGTTTTTGCCGGCCTTCATTTCCCAGGTCGGGCGACCGCCGGTCATGGCCTCGTTTTCCTGAGCCGCGCGGACCTGAGCCTCATTCATGCCCGCGTAGAAGTTCCAGTTCTTGTTATACTGGCCTGCGTGCCCCTGACAGAAGTCATAGAAGTCGGCCAGCTGCTCGCGCGACTTGGGCGCCTTGGCGGTCGCCGGGCGCGTGCAGTCGGGCCACTCGCACGTCTTCTCGCCGTTCTTGCGATGCAGGACGTCGGCCGCAGCGGCCTTTTCCTCATCGGTTTTGGGCTTCTTGACGCGGATGTCGGTGAAGCGGGGTTTGTATTCAAATGACGCGGACATCGCTCACAGTGTAAGCGTGATTTGGACAGCTTCAAGGAATGACCGATGTCAGACGGCCCGATTGCGACAGTTATCCGCGAAAAACTGACCCTGGCCTTCGCTCCGCAGCGGATTGAGCTGGAAGACGACAGCTGGAAACACGCCGGGCACCACCATGAAGGCGGCATGGACGCCAAGGACGGCGGCGAAAGCCATTTCCAGCTGACCATCGTGTCCGCTGCTTTCGAGGGACAGGGGCGTGTGGCGCGTCAGAGGGCGATCAATGCCGCCCTTAAAGACGAGTTGGCGGGTCCGGTGCATGCCCTGGCGGTTCGCGCCATGACGCCCGCGGAAGCAGCCCGTGCCTGATTTTGTGCTGTTTCGGTACGTAAAAATCCCTATTCACCTCGTCTTAGAACCTTCAACCTAGCGTCCGCTCCGGACTTATTTGCAATGGCGGGGGCGTGCGAATGGTGGGAGACGGGATCAAGGGGCTGGACGGGCAGGCGCCCGGCGAGGCCGCACAGGCGCTGACCGCGATCCTGCAAACTCACTATCTGCGCTACCTGATCATCGTCAGCTGGGCCATCGGCGTCATCGCAACCGTCGGTCTGTTTCCAGGCCTGCTGTGGTTCGTCGCCACGCTGGCCGCCGGCGCCTTGCGCGGCGAGGTGGAGAAGCGCGTCAGCCAGCGGGTCGGCGCCGGCTGGGGCATGGTGTTCCCCGCTGTGGCGACGGCGACAACGGCGGTCTGGGCCGTGGCCCCGTTGTTGGCCTGGTTTTCCAAATCGCCGTTTGGGCACGAGTTGGCGATCGCGCTGATGGTTTCGGGCTATGTGCTGGTCTTCGCCCAGCTTCGCAGTTCGCCGCGCCAGGCCCTGCTGATTTCGTCGCCCTATGGCCTGGCGGCGGCCTTCATCGCGGTCAGCCTGATCGGCGGGCCGCTGTTCTGGCCGTTCGTGGCTGTGGTGCCGTTCACGGCGGCCAGCCTGTTCGTGCTGGTCACCATGACTGTGCTGCGCGAGGAACGTATCCGCGCCTTCCAGGAGCATCAGGCCCATCTGATCGAGGAACTGGAAACCGCGCGCGACAAGGCGGACGCGGCCAATGAAGCCAAGTCGAGCTTCCTGGGCGTCATCTCGCACGAGTTGCGCACCCCGATGAATGGCGTGCTGGGCGCGGCCCAGTTGCTGAGCGCCACACGGCTAGAAGGAACGCAGCGCGAGTATCTGTCGATCATCCGCAACTCCGGCGACAATCTGCTTAGCCTGCTGAACGACATCCTGGACATGACCAAGATCGAAGCCGGCAAGATGAGCTTCGATGTCGTCGATGTGCAGATGGAGGATCTGCATCGTCGCGTCATCGGGCCGTTCGAAGCCCAGGCCGAGGCCAAGGGGCTGAAGCTGGTCTCAACCTTCGAGGGCGAGATTCCGGCGGTCGTGCGCGGCGATCCGCTGCGGGTCTGCCAGGTGGTGCAGAACCTGCTATCCAATGCGGTCAAGTTCACTGATCGCGGCGAGATCCGGTACACCGTGCGCGGTCGTCGCATCTCTGAACGCCGCGTCGGATTCGACTTCTCGGTCGCGGACAGCGGTTCGGGCATTTCACGCGAGGATCTGGATCGGCTGTTCCAGCCCTTCACCCAGGTCGACAACTCCTCGACGCGCCGGTTTGGCGGCACCGGCCTGGGGCTGACCATCGCCCGGCGCATGGCGCAGATCATGGGCGGCGACATCACCGTGACCTCGCGACTCGGCGAAGGCTCGACCTTTACCCTGTCGATCGAGGGCGAGGTGGTCGAATGGAGCCGCGCCGAGACGGTCGAGGTCGTCGACGCCGATATTGACGGCGGCGATCACCTGGACGTGCTGGTGGTCGAGGATCACCCGGTCAACCGCATGATCCTTGAGGCCTGGATGGGCTCGGCCGGGCATCGCACCAGCACGGCCGAGAACGGTCAGCTGGCGGTGGACCTGGCGAAGCACCAGCGCTTCGACCTGATCATCATGGACGTGAACATGCCGGTCATGGACGGGCTGACGGCGACGCGCCTGATCCGCGAAGGCGGCGGCGTGAACGTGGATACGCCGGTCGTGGTCCTGTCAGCGTCCGCGCGGAACGAGGATCATGAGGCGGGTCTGGCCGCAGGCGCAGACGCCTACCTGAACAAGCCGATCGATTTCCGCGGCCTGGCCCAGCTGATGGCTCTGGTTCCGGGCGGGCGGGCGGCTCTGCATCAGCCGGACGAAGCAACCCAGCCACCGGCCGTAGCCGCCTGATCCGGGGTCAGCAGGGCCAGCCTTAGGGGCGCTCTATGATTTTCGGCGCTGGATCGCGCTCTTTCGAGGAAACCCTGACGCGCAGGGCTTCCATTCGCGGGGGCAGGCGCTAGACCCAAGGTCATGTCTTTCCTGCATGAAACCCTGACGCAGACGGTCGCCGCCGGTGAGAAGCGGCTGACGGTCGACGCCGCCATTCTGGCCAAGCTGGCGGATATGGCCGGCGACCTGGCGATCAACCTGACCATCGCGGCGCTGATCTTCGCCGCCACCCTGTTCATCGCCCGCTGGGCGTCGGGCGCAGCGCGGCGGGTGCTGGGGCGGTTGCGGGCCTTTCGCCACGATCAGACGGTGCTGAGCTTCGCCGCCCAGGTCGTGCGGGTGGTCGTCATCATCATCGGCCTGATCGCCGTGCTGCAGCGTCTGGGCGTGCAGACGACCTCGATCATCGCGGTTCTGGGCGCGGCCTCGCTGGCGGTCGGTCTGGCCCTGCAGGGCACGCTGTCGAACGTGGCGGCGGGGGTCATGCTGCTGATGCTCCGGCCTTATCGCGTCGGCGAGGTCATCGACGTCGGCGGGGCCTCGGGCACGGTGCAGAAGCTGGACCTGTTCACGACCCAGCTGTCGAACGCCAACAACCACAAGATCGTCATCCCCAACTCCAAGGTCCTGAGCGACGTCATCATCAACCTGACGGGTCAGCGGACGCGTCGGATCGAGATCAAGTTCACCGTCGGCTATGGCGAGAACCTGAAGGACGCCTGCGTGCTGCTGGCCGGGGTGGCCGAGGGACACGCGGCGGTCCTGGACGATCCGGCGCCCTGGACCGGGGTGACGGGGCTGCTGGACAGTTCGGTCCAGATCACCCTGCATGCCTGGGTAAAGGTCGCCGACTGGTGGCAGACCCAGTCGGACCTGTTGCAGGCGGGCAAGGAGGCCCTGGACGCCGCCGGAATCGAAATACCCTTCCCGCACCAGGTCGAGGTGCCGGCCAAGGACGCCCAATTCGCCCGCGTCGTCATGGCGCCGGCAGAACAGGAAGAATGACGCGTGCGCTACGACTTCGGATCGGACAACACCGCCGGCATGGCGCCGGACGCCCTGAACGGCTTGATCGCGGCCAACAGCGGTTTCGCGCGGGCCTATGGCGCGGACGAGATCACGGCGCGCGCCGCCGACCAGATCCGTCAGCGTCTGGACGCCGACGCCGAGGTGCGGTTCGTCTTCAGCGGCACGGCGGCCAACGCCATCGCCGTCTCCATGCTGGCCCAGCCCTATGAGGCGGTGCTGACGCATCATGCGGCCCACATCTGCACCGATGAGACCGGGGCGCCCGGCTTCTTTGGGCACGGCGTCGGCCTGATCGGCCTGCCGGGCTATTCGGGCAAGATCGACGCCGTGGCCCTGCGCGCGGCGCTCGACGAGCCGGTCGTGGGCCATCGGCAGCCGGCGGCGGCCTTGAGCGTCACCCAGGCGACAGAATACGGCGCGGTCTATTCCGAGGAGGAACTGCGCCACCTGATCGAACCGGCCAGACAGGCGGGGCTGGGCGTCCACATGGACGGGGCGCGGCTGGCCAATGCGGCGACGGCTGGCTTCGATCTGAAGGACATTCCGCGTCTGGGCGTGGATGTCCTGGTGTTCGGCGGGGCCAAGGCGGGGGCGAACTGCGCCGAGGCCCTGGTCATCTTCAACAAGAGCCTGACGCGGCGCATCGACAACCGGCTGAAGCAGGCCGGGCAGACCGCCTCCAAGGCGCGGTTCCTGGCGGGGCCGATGCTGGGGCTGCTGGAATCCAACGCCTGGGAGACGGGGGCGGCGCACGCCAACCTGATGGCGCAGCGTCTGGCGGACGGCATCGAAGAGCGGTCGGCCTTCGTGCTGGCCCATCCGGTCGAGTCCAACGCCGTCTTCGTGCGCATGCCGGACGAGGCGCATCAGCGCCTGAACGCCCTGGGCTGGGCCTGCTATCAGTTCGACGATGGGTCAGTGCGCTTCGTCTGTTCCTGGGCGACGACCGAAGGCGCGGTGGACGAACTGCTCGAAGCCATCGCGAGCCTGAACTGAATGTCGGTTTCGCTCCGGCCAGTCGCGGCCCATATGCTGGAGCATGAAGATGCGCGGTGAACGATCCGGCCGACGCGGCGACTCGACGGTCAAGGCGATGGCCGCCGGCCAGGCCGAGGTGAAGCAGGAGGCGCCGCCGACCCTGCAGGCCCTGGGCGATCTGCTGCGCGTGGTCGGTCGTTCCGGCGCGCCGCAACTGCATCTGCGCATCACCGGCGCCATTGGTCTGACGCTGGCGGGCAAGGGGCTGGGGGTGCTGGCGCCCCTTATCCTGGGCGCGGCGGTCAATCACCTGGCGGCGGGGCAGGGCGCGGCGGCGGCGGTCGGCTGGGGCTTTGCGGCCTTCGCCGTGGGCTGGGCCGTGGTGCGCTTCCTGTCGGCGGCGACGCCGCAGCTGTCGGACGTGGTGTTCGCGCCCGTTCGGGCGGCGGCGCAGCGCAAGACGGCGGCCGAGACCTTTGCCCATGCCCTGAGCCTATCGCTGGACTTCCACCAGACCAAGCGGTCGGGCGCCCTGTCGCGTGTCATGGATCGGGGCTCGCGGGCCGTGGACTTCCTGCTGCGGATCCTGGTGTTCAACCTGGGGCCGACGGCGGTCGAATTGGTGCTGGCGGCGGCGGTGCTGGGCGGCAAGTACGACTGGCGCTTCGGCGCGGTGGCGATCGGGGTCGTCGCCGTCTATGCGACCGCGACCTTCGCCATGGCCAACTGGCGTCTGGAGCATCGGCGCGCGATGAACGCCGCCGACAGCGAGGCGGCTGGCCTGTCGGTCGACGCCCTGCTGAACTATGAGACGGTCAAGTCGTTCGGCGCCGAGGGGCGCGCGGCCGAGGCCTATGACCGGTCGCTGTCGA
Organism: Brevundimonas bullata; assembly: GCF_014207965.1. GTDB lineage: Bacteria > Pseudomonadota > Alphaproteobacteria > Caulobacterales > Caulobacteraceae > Brevundimonas > Brevundimonas bullata_A. The sequence continues at coordinate 168,940 of NZ_JACHLM010000006.1, read as the reverse complement.
CCTATGTGGACGCCGCCTTGAAGGCCAACACCTCGTTGGCCACGCTGAACCTGGTCCAGGGCCTGATCATGAACGTCGGCCTGGGGATCATGGCCGTCATGGCCGGGTTCGAGGCCGCAGCAGGCCGAATGGGGCCGGGCGACGTGACGGCGGCGGTGCTGATCATGATCTCGCTGTACGCGCCGCTGAACATTCTGGGCTTCGCCTATCGGGAAATCCGCCAGTCCTTCATCGATATGGAGGAAATGCTGAAGGTGACGCGACAGGCGCCGCAGGTGGCCGATGCGCCCGACGCCATCGACCTGCCGCGTCCGGCCAGCGGCTGCGGGGCCGAGATCGTGTTCGATCATGTCGGCTTCCGCCACGACGCGCGCGCGGCGGGCCTGGACGACGTCAGCTTTGTCACCCCCGCGGGCACGACGACGGCTCTGGTGGGAACATCGGGGGCGGGCAAGTCCACGATCGTCAAGCTGGCCCTGCGCCTGCTGGACCCGCAGGAGGGTCGGGTGCTGATCGACGGCCATGATGCGCGGTCGCTGACGCAGGCGTCGCTGCGGGCGGCGGTGGCGCTGGTGCCGCAGGATGTGGCCCTGTTCAACGACAGCATCCGCGCCAACATCGCCTTCGCCCGGCCTGATGCGGATGAGGCGGCGATCTGGGCGGCGGCGGAGGCGGCGGAACTGGCCGACTTCATCCGCAACCTGCCCGAGGGCATGGAGACGCGCGTCGGCGAGCGGGGCTTGAAGCTGTCAGGCGGCGAGCGTCAGCGCGTGGGCATCGCCCGCGCCCTGTTGGCGGACCCTTGCATCCTGATCCTGGACGAAGCCACCAGCGCCCTGGACAGCCGTACCGAGGCGGCGATCCAGAAGACGCTGCGCAAGGCGCGCGCGGGCCGGACGACCCTGGTGGTCGCGCACCGCCTGTCGACCGTGGCCGACGCCGATCAGATCCTGGTGTTGAAGGCCGGGCGGATTATCGAGCGCGGGGCTCATCATGAACTGGTGGCGCGTCAAAGCGGCGAATACGCCAGCCTGTGGCGCAAGCAGACGCGGGGCGCCAAGAGCCAGGTTCAGTCGGACTGATTCAGTCGGACGGGCCCGCTATGCCGGGAACCTTGGCCTTCAGCACGTCCTTGAGGCTGGCCAGAACCTGGGTGCGGACTTCGGCGGCGTCGGCCGGAAGCGTCAGCAGCAGACGCAGGGCCTGGGCATGGACGGTGACGATGCGCCAGTCGAAGGGCTTGTCCTCGGGCGCGGCGTCGATCAGGTCGCACAGGTTGGCGGCGGCGGCGCACAGGTCCTTCAGCTCGAACGGACCGGCGGCGTCGATGACGGCGCTGGAGTGGTTGTAAGCCTGATCCAGCACGCGTGCTGTTTCTTCCAGCGAGGCGGCGGGTTGGAGCAGAGCGAGGGCCGCGACCTCTTCCTCGATGACGGCGCGGCTGCGGCCCTCCATCTCGGCCAGATTGGCCTTGGCCTGGGCCAGGGCGACGCCGGCGCTGACGCCTCCGGGCTGGTCGATCAGGGTCGACAGGCGCGAACGGCGGCGGTTGTGCGTGATGACGGTCATAGCTCGATCGACGCTCTGCGTTGGGCTTCGAATTCAGCCTTGCGGATTTCTTCGGAACGACGCTCCAGACCTTCCCAGGGTTCCGAGCGAAAACGCCGGTCAGGGCCGAAATAATCGCCCACTTCGAGGAAGGGGCGGGCGTCACGGGCGACCCAGACGATGCGTTCCAGCAGGACACCTGCGCTGAAGGGCTTGGTGATCAGGAAGTTGGCGCCGCAGTCGCGCGCCTCGGACACCTTGGATCGGCGCACGTGGGCGGCGGTCATGATGACGGGGGCGAAGGCGTTGGGCTCCAGCCCTGAACGCCGCAGCCAGCGCACGAACTCATAGCCGCTCATGCCCGGCATCTCGCAGTCGACCAGGATCAGATCGACCGGATGATCGCGCAGGACGGCGATCGCCTCGGCCGCGCTGCTGCAAGCATGGCGCACCTTAATGCCGAAGCCGAGCACGGCCTGGGCCGTCAGTTCCAGCGCGAAGGGCGAATCGTCGATGACCATGGTCACCGCGCCGGCGAAGTTGAACACCGCGCTTTCGCGCAGCGACTCGCCGACCCCGTTCATGCCTCGCATGACGGGGTCCGGTTCACCATGGAGAAGGTAGATGCGAATCGCATGGCGTCAGCTTCGGCGGCGCAGGGCCGTCGCGCAATGCGCAGATCAGCCCAGACGACCGATGGCGTAGAAGCGATCGGCGCGGGCCTTGCGGATCTGATCCGCCGACAGCGACGACAGCGCCTTCAGTTCGTCTTCCAGCACGTCGCCGACCGATTGAATGGCCGTCTCGCGCGCCGTGTGGGCGCCGCCCAGCGGTTCGGGAATGACGCGATCAACGATCTTCATCGCGATCAGGTCAGGGGCGGTGATCTTCATGGCCATGGCCGCGTCCTTGGCGCGGGTGCCGTCGCGCCACAGGATGCCTGCTGCGCCCTCGGGGGAGATGACCGAATAGATGGAGTGCTCGAGCATCAGCACGCGGCTGGCGGCGGCGATGGCGATGGCGCCGCCCGAACCGCCTTCGCCCGTCACCGTGGCGATGGAAGGCACGCCCAGGGTCAGACCGCGCTCGGTCGAACGGGCGATGGCCTCGGCCTGGCCGCGCTCTTCGGCGCCGATGCCGGGATAGGCGCCGGCGGTGTCCACAAAGGTCAGGACCGGCAGACCGAACTGCTCGGCCATGTCCATCAGGCGGACCGCCTTGCGATAGCCCTCAGGCCGGGCCATGCCGAAATTGTGGGTGATGCGGGTCTGGGTGTCGTGACCCTTTTCGTGGCCCATGACCACGACCGGCTGGCCACGGAAGCGGGCGAGGCCGCCGAGGATGGCCTGATCGTCGCCGAACTGACGGTCGCCGTGCAGTTCCACGAAGTCGGTGAACAGGCCGTCGACATAGTCGATGAAGTGCGGACGCTGCGGGTGACGCGCGACCTGGGTGCGCATCCAGGGGTCCAGGTTGGCGTAGGTCTTGACGCGCAGGGCGTCCGCCTTCTTGCGAAGAGCTGTGATCTCGGTCTCGAACGAGCCGCTGGTCGGGGCCAGATGCGACAACTCGGCGATCTTGGCTTCCAGCTCGGCGATGGGCTTTTCGAATTCGAGGTAGTGCGTGGCCATAAGGCGTCCGTGAGGAGGAAGCGCGGTTGGCGCTACGGAAAGCGGCGGAAACTAGAGCGGTGAACGCCGTGGGGCAAGCGGGGTTCAGTCGTCCTTCGCCAAGGGGTGCTTGGAGTGGACGACCTGGGACAGGCGGTCGGTGGCGACATGGGTGTAGATCTGGGTGGTCGAGATGTCGACGTGGCCCAGCAGGGTCTGGACCACGCGCAGGTCGGCGCCGCCTTCCAGCAGGTGGGTCGCGAAGGCGTGGCGCAGGACGTGGGGGCTGACGCGGGCCGGATCGATATTGGCCGCGATAGCCGCTTGATCCAGAAGTTGGGCGAAGCGGCGAGGCGTCAGGTGGCCGGTCTTGCCGTGTGAGGGAAAGAGCCAGGCGCTGTCGGGGGCCTTGGGAGAACGCGCGGCGTCGCGGGCGGTCAGCCAGGCCTTGATGGCTTCGCGGGCGGCGGTGTTGAGCGGGGCGAGCCTTTCCTTGCCGCCCTTGCCGCGCACGATCAAATAGGCGGGATCGCGACGCACGGCTTCGACCTTGAGGGCCAGAAGTTCCGACACGCGCAGACCGGAGGCGTAGGCCATTTCCACCAAGGCCACGAGGCGCAAGCCCGCCGCGCTGTCGGCGGCGCCGGCGGCGGTCAGCAGGGCCTCGATCTCGTCGCGGCTGAGGGTCTTGGGCAGGCTGCGGCCCTGTTTGGGCGCGTCTATGCGTCGGGACGGGTCGTCGGTTCGCCAGCCTTCGCCAAGCGCAAAACGGTAGAACTGACGCACCGAGGACCGGCGGCGCGCGGCCGTGGCCGCCGACAGGCCGCGTCGGGACAGGTCCGCGAACCAGGCCTCAAGCGCCGCTTCATTCGCGCCCATCAAACCGCCGGCGTCGCTCAGCCAGGCCTCGGCGTCGGCCAGGTCGCGGCCATAGGCGGACAGGGTGTGGGGCGAGGCGTCGCGTTCGACCGCCATCATCTCCAGAAAGGCCTCGACCTGAGGCGTCATGCGCTGGGCTCAACAGAGGTGTGGAGCGTACGGCTGTGTCGTGTAGAGAATGTAGGGACCATGCCTGCCGACGCCTCGCCCGATTCCTCGCCCTTGTCGCCTAACCTGGCGCTCGACCGCACCATAACCCTGGTGGGACTGATGGGCGTGGGCAAATCGACTGTGGGGCGCAGGCTGGCGCAGCGGCTGGGTCTGCCCTTCTTCGACGGCGACCACGAGATCGAGGCCGCTGCCGGAATGAGCGTCAGCGAAATCTTCGCCAGCCGGGGCGAGGCCGAGTTCCGGGCGGGCGAGGCGCGAATCATGCGCCGCCTGCTGGAGGGGCCGCCCATCGTCCTGGCGACCGGCGGCGGGGCCATGCTGAACCCCGAGACGCGGGCCCTGATGAAGACGCACTCGGTCAGCGTCTGGATGCGCGCCGACCTGAAGGTGATCGCCGAACGGGTGCAGCGCCGCGACACCCGGCCCCTGTTGCGCGGGCGCGATCCTCTGGAGGCCCTGAGCCAGTTGGCCGAGGCCCGCTATCCCATCTATGCCGAGGCCGACCTGACCGTGGATGTCGGCGGCGGTTCGCACGGCCAGGCGGTCGAGGCGATCTATCGAGAACTGCGGCGGCATGCCCGCGAGGAGAGCAAGCGATGACGACGACGATCCCGGTCGGTGGCGAGGGCTTCGCCGCCTATGAGGTCGTGGTCGGACGGGGGCTGCTGAAAGAGGCGGGCGCGCGGGTCGCGGCCCTGAAGCCCACGCGGGCCTTTATCGTCAGCGACGAGACGGTGGCGGCCATCCACGGCGAGACGGTGCGCGGGGCGCTGGAAGGCGCGGGGCTGACGACAGGCGTCGTGACGGTGCCGGCGGGCGAGGCGTCCAAGTCGTTCGAGCAGCTTGAGGCCGTGCTGGACCGGCTGTTGGCCGAGGGGCTGGACCGCAAGAGCCTGGTCGTGGCCCTGGGCGGCGGGGTCGTGGGCGATCTGGCCGGGCTGGCGGCGGCCCTGTTCATGCGCGGCGTCGACTTTGTGCAGGTTCCGACGACGCTGCTGGCCCAGGTGGATTCCTCGGTCGGGGGCAAGACGGCCATCGACACGCCGCGCGGCAAGAACCTGATCGGCGCCTTCCATCAGCCGCGACTGGTGCTGGCCGACATCGAGGCGCTGGCCACCCTGCCGGTGCGGCAGGTGCGCTCGGGCTGGGCCGAGGTGCTGAAGCACGGGCTGATCTGCGACGCGGCCTTCTTCGACTGGCTGGGCGGAGAAGGGAAGGCGGGCGCCGAGGGCGATCCGGATGCGCTGGAACGGGCGGTGATCCGCTCGGTCGAGATCAAGTCCCAGATCGTCGGCGAGGACGAGAAGGAAGCCGGGCGGCGCGCCCTGCTGAACCTGGGGCATACCTTCGGGCACGCGCTGGAGGCCGAGTTGGGCTTTGGCGACGCCCTGACCCACGGCGAGGCGGTGGCCCTGGGCTGCGCCATGGCCTTCCGATTCTCGGCGCGTCAGGGGCTGTGCGCGGCGACGGACGCCGACAAGGCCGAGGCGGGAATCCGGGCGGCCAGCCTGCCGACGCGGCTGGCCGACGTGGATCAGGTCTTCAGCGCTGACGCCCTGATCGGGCGGATGGCCGGGGACAAGAAGGCCGAGGGCGGGCGTTTGACGCTGATCCTGGCGCGGGCCATAGGCGAGGTCTTCACCGACAAGAATGTAGACGCCGAAGCGGTGCGGGCCTTCCTGATCGAGGAAGGCGCGGCGGCGTGAAGCTGAGCCCTGTCGTCCTTGAGAACCGCTTCGTCCGGCTGGAGCCGTTCTCGGCGGGGCTGGAGGGCGAGGTGAGGGCGGCGCTGGACTGCGACCTAGATGCCTGGAACGGCATGGTCAGCGCGGCTTACGGGGAGCATTTCGACGGCTGGTGGGCGGCGGCGCTGAAGGCGATGGCGACCGGCTCGCGCATCGCCTTCGCCGTGCGGCGCCTGAGCGACGGGGCGGTGGTCGGCACGACCAGCCTGTATGAGATCAAGCCCGAGCATCGTCGCTGCGAGGTCGGTTCGACCTTCTATCGGCCGGATGCGCGCGGCGGGCCGGTCAATCCCGCGTGCAAGCGGCTGTTGATGGGCCATGCCTTCGACGCGGGCGCGGTGCGGGTGGAGATCATCACCGACGCCCTGAACGCCGCCAGCGCGGCCGCCGTCCGCAAACTGGGCGCACGCGAAGAAGGCGTCCTGAGGAAGCACAAGATCACCTGGACCGGGCGGGTGCGGGACACGGCCCAGTTCGCGGTGCTGGACGAGGACTGGCCCGAAGTGCGGCGTCGCCTGGATGAGCGGCTGGCGGTCCTGGCCTAGTCGACGGCGCGGCAGTTGGCCGGGGCGCGGTCGGTGACGGTCCAGACGGCCCGGTCGCCCTTGCCGCGCAGGTCGTGGTTGCTGGCCCGGTACCAGATCCCGTCGGCGGCGCGTTCCTGATAGAGGTCCACCGCTTCGCCGTTGGAAGTGCGGACCGTGGCCATCTGGCGAGGATTGTCGAAATCGACGGTCAGGCGCTCGCTGTTATCGCAAAGATAGACCGCGCGGACGACGCGGTTCAGGGCGCGATCCTGAATCTCGGCGCCGGTGCGACGTCGGGTGGTCTGGGCCTCCAGGGCGCGTTCGCGGACCTCATCACCGTCGGTCGGCGCTTTGCGGGGCTCCTGAGCGCAGGCAGACAGCAAAGCGGTCAGGACGAAGGCCGGGGCGGCGCGAAGGAGCAGGTGCGACAAGCGAAGGCCTCCAAGGTCAAGCTTATGCCGTCAACGCATCGTGGCGGTGCGCGTTCCGCGACGCGCCCGGAAGAAGGCGCGCAGGGCGTCAGCGGCGGGTTCGGCCAGGACACCGCCCTCTGCGGCGGGGCGCCAGTGGCAGGTCGGCTGATCGAAGAAGCGCCCCCCGTGAACAACCGCCCCGCCCTTGGGATCATCAGCGCCCCAGACGACCCGGCCGATCCGGGCGTGGCTGATCGCCCCGGCGCACATGGCGCAAGGTTCCAGTGTTACATAAAGTGTCAGGTCGGTCAGGCGATAATTCTGCAACGTTGCCGCAGCATCACGCAGGGCCACGATCTCAGCATGGGCCGTCGGATCGTGGGCCGTTATGGGGCCGTTCTGCCCACGACCAACCACTTTGCCGGTCGATTCATCGACAATTACCGCGCCGACCGGCACTTCGCCCGCTTGCGCCGCAGCTTGCGCCAAATCGAGCGCCATGCTCATGAACCGCTCATCATGGATCGCCATCCCAAAGACAACGACAAGAACCCCCGCTTCCGTCAAGACGACGGCCCTCGCGGACCCCGTAAATTCGCCGACGCGCGCCCTGACAAGGGCGGCTTTGGAGACCGCAAAGGCCCGCCACGCGGCGACCGCAAGGATGATCGCGGTGACAAGCCTTTTGTGAAGGGCGCCGGCAAGGGCGGCCCCAAGGGCGGCCCCAATGCCGGGAAGGAACCGACGACTCCGGCTCGCAGCGAGCGAATCGCCAAGGCCATGGCCCGCGCCGGCATCGCTTCGCGCCGCGAGGTCGAACGCCTGATCGGTCTGGGCAAGGTGGCGGTCAACGGCCGCATCCTGGACACGCCGGCGACCCTGGTCACCCGCGACGACGTCATCACCGTGAACGGCAAGCCGATGGGCTCGGCCCAGGCGACCCGCGTCTGGCGCTATCACAAGCCGGCCGGCCTGCTGACCAGTCATAACGACCCGGCGGGCCGTCCGACCGTGTTCGACGCCCTGCCGAGCGGTCTGCCGCGCGTGATCTCGGTCGGCCGACTGGACATGAACACCGAAGGCCTGCTGCTGCTGACCAACGACGGCGAACTGAGCCGGGCGCTGGAAATGCCGGACACGGCCCTGGTGCGTCACTATCGCGCCCGCGCCCGTGGCCGCATCACCCAGGCTGAGCTGGACAAGCTGAAGACCGGCTGCACCGTCGATGGCATCCACTATGGCCCGATGGAAGCCACCATCGACAAGGCCAAGGAAAAAGAGGACGGCGAGCGCAGCTCGGCCAACCTGTGGATCAGCGTCTCGATCACGGAAGGCAAGAACCGCGAGGTCCGCAAGGTTCTGGAGTCCATCGGTCTGACCGTGAACCGCCTGATCCGTCTGGCCTATGGCCCGTTCCAGCTGGGCACGCTGCCCGTCGGGGCGGTCGAGGAAGTCGGCCCGCGCGTGATCCGCGAAATGCTGGCCGAGCACATTCGCCCCGAGAACCTGCCGACCGGCAATACGGTCTCGACGCCTGCGCCCATTCCGGGCCGCCGCACCTCGTCACCCATCGTGGCGGGCCGTTCGGGTTCGGCCATGTCGGACCCCTCGCGCAAGCCGAGCCGCGTCCGCGCCGCCACCGAGGCGACCGAGAACGCCGTCGACCGTCGTGACCGTCCGGCCAAGAAGGAAGGCTGGGCCAAGTCTGCACCCAAGTTCGAGCATAGCAAGACCTTCAAGCCCCGCGCCCGGCCGGAAGCCGCCCAGGGCGGCGAGTGGTCGGATCGTCCGCGGAAGCCGTTCAACCGTTCCGAGCCGCAACTCATCGCTGACCGTCGCGCGCCCCGTGACGGCGCCAAGGGCGGTTTCGGCGATCGTCCGAAGCGCGACTTCCAGCCCCGCGACGGCGCCCGTTCGGGCGGCGACCGTCCGCAACGCGACTTCAAGCCGCGTGAAGGCGGCAGCTTCGGCGACCGTCCGAAGCGTGACTTCCAACCCCGCGACGGCGCCCCGCGTTCGGGTGGTGAACGTCCTCAACGCGACTTCAAACCGCGTGAAGGCGGCTTTGGCGACCGTCCGCAGCGCGATTTCAAGCCGCGTGAAGGCGGCTCGGGTGAGCGTCCGCAACGTGACTTCAAGCCGCGTGACGGCGCACCCCGCTCTGGCGGAAAGCCCGGCGGCTTCGGCTCCAAGCCGGGCGGCTTTGGCGGCAAGCCGGGCGGCTCGCGTCCCGGCGGCGGCAAGCCCTTCGGCGGCAAGCCTTCGGGCGGCCGCGGCGGTCCTCGCGGCTAAGCCGTGCGGATTGTTGCGGGCAGCCTGAAGGGCCGCGCCATCCTCGCGCCCGAGGGACAGAATACGCGCCCGACCTCTGACCGGGCGCGTCAGGCCATCTTCAACGTGCTGGAACACGCCTCGTGGGGCGAGAGCCTGCACGAGGCGCGAGTCATGGACATCTACGCCGGGTCGGGCGCCCTGGGATTCGAGGCCCTGTCGCGCGGGGCGGCCTTCGCCGTCTTTGTCGAGACGGATGACGGGGCCCGCGGGGTGATCCGCGAGAACATGGACGCCTATGGCCTGTTCGGACGGGCGCGGGTGCATCGTCGCAGCGCCACGGACCTGGGCGAGCGCCCGGGTTCGGTGGGCGAGGCCTTCGACGTCGCCTTCCTCGATCCGCCCTACGCCAAGGGCCTGGGCGAACAGACGCTGGCGGGACTGCTGGAGGGCGGCTGGCTGAAGCCTGGCGCCATCGTGGTGTTCGAGCGCGGCTCGGACGAGCCGGACATCGACACGCCGGGATACGAGCGTTTGGACGCGCGTGACTATGGCGCCGCGCGCGTCCTCTTCCTCAGGGCGCTAGAAGCCGCGGCCTGAGGTCCGGTTGTCCAACTGGCTGCGCAGGCGGGTCAGGCCGTCGCGATTGACGACATAGGGGCCGCCGTTGCGCGACTTGATGACGCCCTTGCGTTTCAGGCTGCGCCATTGCTCGAGATCGCAGCCGTCCAGCACCCAGCCTTCGCGGGTGAAGCAGCGGGCGGCGATGATGCGGCCCTGTTCGTCGCGTTCCAGCAGGATGCGACCGCCCTGGGCCAGGGCGTGGAGCGTGCGTTGTTCCGCACGGGAGATGTTCATTTCAGATTGTCCGGGACAGGCGTCAGCGTGCGCCCGGCGTCGATCATTCAGACGCGGGGCGGTACGGGCGGCCTCGGACGGGTTTTCAGCGTCCGGGCCTCAGGCCGTGAACACATTCTCAGACATAAACAGTCCCAACAGGTGAGGGGGCGAGAGATAGCGAGGCCTTGGCCCGGTTTCAATCGCCCCGGCGCAGCTTCTGGGCCAGACCACGCGCGCCGACGAAGACATCCGCCCAGGTGACGTCGAAACCGTCGTCGTCGCCGAAATAGGGATCGGCCACCGGCTGGCCCTCGCGGCCTTCGAGGTGATCGAGCAGCAAGCTGAGGTCGGCGGTGGCGTCTGGCGGCGCGAGGCGGCGCAGGTGGGCGAGGTTGTCCTCGTCCAAGGCGACGATGTGGGTGAAGCGGCGGAAGTCGGCGGGCTTCACCTGACGGCCGCGCAGGGCAGAGATGTCGACGCCGTTCTTGCGCGCCACGGCCTGGGCGCGCGGGTCGGGCGGAGAGCCGACGTGCCAGTCGCCAGTGCCGGCGGAATCCGCGACGACGTTCAGCTTCAGGCGGCGGGCCTCTTCGCGGAAGGCGGCCTCGGCCAGCGGCGAGCGACAGATGTTGCCGAGACAGACGAAGAGGACGGAGGGGGGCATTGGACCTCTTTTCGCTCATCCCGGCGAAGGCCGGGATCCAGATTGTAAGACGCACCGCCCAGCTCAGAAGGCGCAATGCAGGCCTTAGGATCCATCGTCCCGCCATATGATCCGGATCCCGGCCTTCGCGGGGATGAGCGGATTTATATGGGCATCATCAACGCCGCCCGAACAGCTTCTCGAGGTCGTTAAGTTTCAGCTCCACATAGGTCGGACGGCCGTGGTTGCACTGGCCGGAGTGGGGCGTGGCCTCCATCTGGCGGAGCAGGGCGTTCATATCGGGGGCGCTGAGGACGCGGCCGGCGCGGACGCTGCCGTGGCAGGCCATGGTGCCGCAGACCTCGGCCATCCGCTCCTTCAGCGACAGGGCGGCGCCGTGTTCGGACAGATCGTCGGCGATGTCGCGGATCAGGCCCTGAACATCGGTGTCGCCCAGAAGCGCCGGGGTCTCGCGGACCAGCACAGCGCCGACGCCGAAGGCCTCGACGATCAGGCCCATTTCGGCCAGTTCATCGGCCTTGGCGGCGACGCGCTCGGCCTCGGCGGGGTCCAGTTCGACCACCTCGGGGGTCAGCAGGGCCTGACGGGTGACGGCGCCGGTCGCCATCTGCGTCTTCATCCGCTCATAGACGAGGCGTTCGTGGGCGGCGTGCTGATCGACCACGACCAGGCCGTCGCGGGTCTGGGCGACGATATAGGTACCGTGCAGTTGGGCGCGGGCGGCGCCGAGGGGGTAGTCGATGAGGTCGGCGGGCGGCGGGGCGCCGGGCGCGATCTGGCCCGCATGCTCGGCCTGGATTTCGCCAAGCGTGCGGAAGCTGGGGGCGGCGGCCTGGCCGCTCCAGGTGTGTTCGACGCGGGCGGAGCGTTCGTTGAGGCCCGGCAGATTCTGGGCGGCGGCGGCCGGTTGCGACCAGCCCTGCCAGCCGCTCCAGCCGGGCGCGGCGTTCCCGAACGATTGGGCCGAGGGCGAGGTGGGGCTGTAGAGGGCCTCGCCTGTGTGGGGGCGGAAGCCGGACAGGGCGTCGGCGGCGACCGTGGTCGAGGCGCGGTGACCGGCGGCGTGCAGGGCGTGGCGCAGGGCGCCGACGATCAGACCGCGAACCAGGGCCGGGTCGCGAAAGCGGACCTCGGCCTTGGCGGGGTGGACGTTGACGTCGACGTAGAGCGGGTCGATGTCGAGGAAAAGGGCCGCCGCCGGGTGGCGGTCGCGGGCCAGGAAGTCGGCGTAGGCGCCGCGTAATGCGCCCTGCAGCAGGCGGTCGCGCACCGGGCGGCCGTTGACGAACAGGAACTGGTGCGCCGCATTGCCGCGCGAATAGGTGGGCAGGCCCGCATAGCCGGACAGGCGCACGCCGTCGCGCTCCTGATCAATCAGCAGGGCGTTGGCCTCGAAGTCGCGGCCCAGCAGGGCGCCGAGGCGTTTCAGGCGGCCTTCGAAGCCCGGATGCTCGGCGGGCAGGCGCAGCGTCACCTTGCCGTCCAGCGACAGGGTGAAGGCCACGGCTTCGTGGGCCATGGCCTGACGCTTGATCTCTTCCGAGATGGCCATGGCCTCGGACCGCTCGGACTTCATGAACTTGAGCCGGGCGGGCGTGGCGTAGAACAGGTCGCGGACCTCGACCCGCGCGCCGTGCGGGCCCGGGAAGCCGGCGGGGGCCACCGGGCGCTGATCGCCGCCGTCCACGGTGACGGCCCAGGCGTCGGCCTCGTCGCGGGCGCGGGTGGTGATGGTCAGCCGCGCGACCGAGCCGATGGAGGGCAGGGCCTCGCCGCGGAAGCCGAGGGTGTGGATGCGCAGCAGGTCCACGTCGCCCGCGTCGTCGGGCTCCAGCTTGGACGTGGCGTGGCGTTCGACGGCCAGCGGCAGCTCGTCTTTCGGGATGCCCTTGCCGTCGTCGGCGATCAGGATGCGGGTCAGGCCGCCGCCGTCCGCCTGGATCTCGACGCGCGAAGCCCCCGCGTCCAGCGCGTTCTCGACCAGTTCCTTGATGGCGCTGGCGGGGCGTTCGACCACCTCGCCGGCGGCGATGCGGTTGACGGTTTCGGGGGGGAGGCGGCGAATGGGCATGTGAGTCGCAAGATAGGCGGACGGCGCGCAGGGCGCACCTCAATCCGCATTTTTGCGCGAACGGGGCTTGAAGGTCAGCAATCGCAACTTATACTGTTGCAGTCCGAGCGGCGCGCCGACGGACAGACGAACCGTATCTGGGCCTCGTGTCCAGTCCTGAACATTGAACGAGGTCCCTCCCCATGAAGATCAAAGCCGCCATTCTGGCCGTTTCCGCCGCCGCCCTGCTAGCCGCCTGCAGCCCCGCCGCCGATAAGTCGGGCGCGCCGGCCGCTGACGCCGCTTCGACCGCTCCGGTCGAGCTGAAGGCCCCGGCCGGCGTCTATGTCATGGACCCGACCCACGCCTCGCTGCAGTGGTCGATCGGCCACAACACGATTTCGAACTACACCGCCCGCTTCAACAAGTTTGACGCGAAGATCACGCTGGACCCGGCCAACCTGGCCAACAGCGCCGTCGAAGTCAGCATCGACCCGACCTCGGTCGACGCCAACTATCCGGGCGACTACACCGGCACCCACGCGGGCTCGGGCTTCAAGAGCTGGAGCGAGGACATCGCCAAGAACAAGAACTTCCTGAACGCCGGCGCCTTCCCGCAGATCACCTTCAAGTCCACCAAGGTCGAGCTGACCGGCCCGCGCACGGCCAAGGTGACGGGCGACTTGACCTTCCTGGGCGTGACCAAGCCGGTGACGCTGGACGCCACCTTTAGCGGCGAGATCGAGAAGCACCCCTTTATGCAGGTCCCGACCCTCGGCTTCGCGGCTGAAGGCAAGTTCAAGCGCTCGGACTTCGGCATGCCGGTCGGTCCGGTGGGTGATGAAACCACCATCCGCTTCGACGGCGAATTCCTGCAGCAGGTGGCGCCGGCGGCTGTCGCAGCCCCAGCCGCCTAAGCCAGGATGAATGAGCGGGCGGGGCCGGACGGTCCCGCCCGTTTTTCTTTGAGTAGTCTGCGAGTTCAGTCATGTCCGCATCCGCCAGCCGCTACACCCCCGTCGCCATCGCCCTGCACTGGGCCATCGCGGTCGCCATCTTCGCCATGATCCCGATGGGCTGGTGGATGAGCGAGGCGATCAACGAGACGGGACAACAGGCGCTGGCCTATCGCGTGTTCCAAATCCACAAGTCGGTGGGCTTTCTGATCCTGGCGCTGACGGCGCTGCGGCTGGCCTGGCGGCTGACGCACCGGACGCCGGGAATGCCGGCCGAGATGAAGACCTGGGAGACGTTTGCGGCGCGGGCGACCCATGCGGCCTTCTATGGCCTGATGCTGGCCCTGCCGCTGACGGGGTGGCTCTACGTCTCGACCGGTTGGGCCGTGGCGACCGATGCGCCGCTGGCCGTGGCGACCAGCTGGTTCGGTCTGTTCACCGTGCCGCATCTGCCCTTCATCGGAGAGGCGGCGGCGGGCCTGCGCCGGGCCGTGGCCTATCAGGCCATGGGCGCGCATGGGCTGATGGCCTGGGGCGCGGTCGTGCTGATCGCCCTGCACGTCGGGGCGGCGCTGAAGCACCAGTTCATCAATCGCGACGGGGTTCTGGCCCACATGATCCCGGTGCTGAAGCACGGAGAGGGGCGGACTGCGCCCGAGCCCAAGCCGCTTCTGCGTCGGACCGAGCGTCTGGCCGGACTGGGCTTCATCGCGGCCCTCGCCGTGGCGGGCGGCATCGCGGCCAAGCCTGCGCCTCTAGCGAACGGGGCAGGGGCCGAGGCCCACGCCGCGGCGGCGCCTGCTCAGGCTGAGGCGGTGGTCGCGCCGGGGACGGCGACGGCCTGGACCATCGATCAGGCGGCCTCGACCATCGAATTCACCGGAACCCACGCCGGCAAGGCCTTCAAGGGCCGGTTCGAGCAGTGGGAGGGTCAGGTCTGGTTCGATCCCGCCGATCTGGCGGGATCCAAGGCTGTGGTTCTGGTCAAGACCGGCACGGCCAGGACCGGCGACGCCACGCAGGAAGGCAGTCTGACGGGCGCCGAATGGTTGGACCCGACCGCCTATCCAACGGCACGGTTCGAGACGACTTCGTTCAAGGTTCTGGGCGGGAACCGCTATGAGGCGACGGGAACGCTGCGGATCAAGGCGACGACCGTGCCCGTGGTTCTGCCCTTCACCTTTGACGAGGCGAACGGCGTGGCGACGGTGGCCGGCAAGCTGGAGCTGGACCGCACAGCGCTGGACCTCGGCATGATGTCCGACGCGGGCGGCGACTGGGTGTCCAAGGCGATTGGCGTGGAGATCAAGGTGACGGCGAAGCGCTGACCCCTAACTGTCATCCCGGACGCCTCGTAGAGGCGATCCGGGACCGCACAAGGCGCTGCGGCTTGGGTTTGGGAATCTGACCGACGGCGCTTCCGGCGGTCCCGGATAAGCGCTGCGCGCTTTCCGGGATGACAGCCAAGAAGGCGTGTTTGGCGCTTAGGGGTTTGCCCGACTCCGCTCGGGGCGTTACAGCCTTCGGCTTCTTCTCGAACGTCCGAAGATTGACGCCATGCACGACATCAGAGCCATCCGCGACAACCCCGAAGCCTTCGTCG
Source organism: Brevundimonas bullata (assembly GCF_014207965.1). Lineage (GTDB taxonomy): Bacteria > Pseudomonadota > Alphaproteobacteria > Caulobacterales > Caulobacteraceae > Brevundimonas > Brevundimonas bullata_A. The sequence goes on along the minus strand of NZ_JACHLM010000006.1, from coordinate 153,663 downwards.
CCGGCTGGTCGTCGCGCGGGGTTGAGGACGCCGCCGACGTCGTGGCCCGCATTCTGGCGCTGGACGTGGACCTGCGCGCCGCCCAGACCAGGGGGCAGGAAGCCCTGGCCAAGCGAAACGCCGCCTCCAAGGCCATAGGCGCCGCCATGGCCAAGAAGGACATGGCCGAGGCCGACCGGCTGAAGGCCGAGGTCGAGGCGCTGAAAGCCGAGATCGCCGAGGCGGGCGAGGCTGAAGCCGCCAAGGGCGCCGAACTGCGCGACCTGCTGGCGGGGCTGAAGAACCTGGCCGCCGCCGATGTGCCGGACGGCGCCGACGAGAATGACAACGTCGAAGTCCTGAAGTGGGGCGCGCCGCGCACGACGGGCCCGGCCAAGGATCATGCCGATCTGGGCGAGGCCATGGGCCTGCTGGACTTCGAGGCCGCGGCCAGGATGTCCGGTTCGCGCTTCGCCGTGCTGAAGGGCCAACTGGCCCGGCTGGAACGCGCCATCGGCCAGTTCATGCTGGACCTGCAGACTGACAAGCACGGCTACCTCGAAGTCGCGCCGCCCTATATGGTCAAGGACGACGCCATGTTCGGCACCGGCCAGCTTCCGAAGTTCGAGGAAGACCTGTTCCGCGCGGGCGAGCATCTGTTGATCCCCACCGCCGAAGTCTCGCTGACCAACCTCGTGCGTGAGCAGATCCTGGCCGAGGACGAGGTGGCGGAGCCCATGCGTCTGACGGCGCTGACGCCCTGTTTCCGGGCCGAGGCCGGGTCGGCGGGGCGTGATACGCGCGGCCTGATCCGCCAGCATCAGTTTTCGAAGGTCGAGATGGTCTCCATCTGCCGGCCCGAGGATTCTGAGGCCGAGCACGAGCGCATGACCGGTTGCGCCGAGGCGGTGCTGCAGGCGCTGGAGCTGCCCTATCGCAAGGTGCTGCTGTGCAAGGGCGACATGGGTTTCTCGGCGCAGAAGACCTATGACCTCGAGGTCTGGCTGCCTTCGCAGAACACCTATCGCGAGATCAGCTCCTGCTCGAACTGCGGCGACTTCCAGGCCCGGCGCATGGACGCCCGGTTCAAGCGCGCAGGTGAGAAGAAGACCGAGTTCCTGCATACCCTGAACGGCTCGGGCCTGGCGGTCGGCCGCACCCTGGTCGCGGTGATGGAGAACTATCAGCAGGAGGACGGCTCCATCGCCGTGCCGAACGCGCTGCTGCCCTATATGGGCGGCCTGACGACGGTGGGCGCCGCTTCGTGACCATTTTCGCTACAGCGTCATCCCGGAAGGCGCGAAGCGTCTATCCGGGACCGCTCAAGACACAATGGACTGAAATGGGAGCGCCTCTGGCGGTCCCGGCTCTTCGCTGCGCTACGGCCGGGATGACGTGCCTATGAGAATCCTCCTCACCAATGACGACGGCATCGAGGCGGAAGGCCTTGAGTGTCTTGAGAAGATCGCCCGCGCCCTGTCGGACGACGTCTGGGTCGTCGCGCCCCAGACCGAGCAGTCGGCCAAGGGCCGGGGGATCACCCTGACCGAGCCGCTGCGCGTCAACAAGCTGGGCGACAAGCGCTTCGCCGTGACCGGCACCCCGACCGACTGCGTCATCCTGGCGGTCAACGACCTGATGCCCGAGAGGCCCGATCTGGTGCTGTCGGGCGTCAATCGCGGCCACAACGTCGGCGAGGACGTCAGCTATTCCGGCACGGTGGCCGGCGCGCTGCAGGGCATGGCCTTCGGCATCCGCTCCATCGCCCTGTCGCAGTCGCTGGAACGCTTCCACGACGACGTGGTGGCGCACTGGGAGACGGCCGAAGCCTTCGCCCCCGGCATCGTCGCCAAGTTGCTGGAGCAGAAGTGGGAGGACGGCGTGGTCATGAACGTCAACTTCCCCAACCTGCCGCCGGAACTGGTCAAGGCGGTCGAGGTGACGAAGCAGGGCTTCCGCGACATCGGCGAGATGCACGCCATCCGCCGCACCGATCTGCGCGGTCGCGACTACTACTGGATGGCCTTCCGCGGCGCCCCGCAGGAGCACGCTGAGGGCACCGACCTGCGGGCCATGGACGAGGGCCGCATCTCGGTCACGCCGCTGCACATCGACCTGACGCATATGCGCAGCGTCAATGATCTGAAGAAGGTGCTGGGCGGCGCGCCCCCTAAAGGACCCGCTGGATGAGCCTGTCGGACGACCGTGCGGGCCGGTTGATCCTGTCGCTGCGGCGGCAGGGGGTGACCGACGCGCGGGTCCTAAAGGCGATGGAATCCGTCGATCGGTCGCTGTTCGTCCATGAGAAGTTTCTGGATCAGGCCTGGGAAGATCAGGCCCTGCCGATCGACTGCGCCCAGACGATCAGCCAGCCCTATATCGTCGGCCTGATGACCCAGGCGCTGGAGGTCGGCCCGCGCCACCGCGTGCTCGAGATCGGCACCGGCAGCGGCTATCAGTGCGCCGTGCTGAGCCGACTGGCGCGCTTTGTCTATTCGGTGGAGCGCTACAAGAGCCTGCTGACCGAGGCCGAGGCCAAACTGAAGCTGCTGGGCGTCGACAACGTCTTCACCCGCCACGGCGACGGCGGGCAGGGGTGGCTGGAACAGGCGCCCTTTGACCGGATCATGGTCACGGCGGCGTCGCCGCACGAACCGACGGAACTGCTGAAACAGTTGAAGCCCGGCGGGGTTCTGGTCGCGCCGGTGGGCCGGGGCTCAGTGCAGATGCTGAACCGCTATACGGGCCAGGAAGACGGCAGCTTCCGCCGCGAAAGCCTGTGCGAAGTGCGTTTCGTGCCGCTGGTCGAGGGGACGGCGAAGGAGGGGTAGGGACGGCCCTCTCCCCTAATCGTCATCTCGGAAAGCCCGCAGGGCTTATCCGGGACCGCCAGAAGCGCTACCGTGCGCTCACGCGGAGTGCTTTACGTCGGCGTGACGTCGGACTTGCTAGGTCGCGTCCAGCAACATCGGGATCGGACTTATTCGGGCTTCAGTAGCCAATGGGGTCTGCGACGGCTGGTCTGGTATCAGGTCTTTGACGATGCCGAATCCGCGATCAACTTTGAAAAGCGGCTGAAACGTTGGCGACGAGACTGGAAGTTTGGCCTGGTTGAGCGGATGAATCCCGAACGGGAGGATCTGTGGGAGGCGGCGTTCAAGTCTGAGGGTGGTGCTCTGGGCGGTCCCGGATAGACGCTGCGCGTTTTCCGGGATGACGGAGGTGGTGAGATCGGCCCCCGGTTAACCTTTTCGCCCCACTTTGGCGCTGTTTGGCGGGTTGGCTTGGCGACGCTTCCGGGGCAAACCGGGGGACTAGCGAAATCACGGTTAAGAAGGAGGGGCGCATGGGCGGCTTCACGAGCTGGATCAGGGCGACGGTCATCGTTGGCGGGGCGCTGACGGTCACGGCGTGTTCGACCTATCCGGATGAGCCGCGCTATTCGACGCGCCCGACGGGCATCCCCTCGACCCAGCCGGCCTATCCGCAGGGACCGACCCAGCCGAATGGTTACTACGGCCAGCCGACGGCGCCTCAGCCGCAGACGCCGACGCGTCCCTATGAACAGCCGCGTCCCTATGAAGAACAGGGCGTGCGCGCGCCGACGGGAACGGTCGAGGGCGGGGGGCTGCCGCCTGCGGGTGGTCCGGCCTATCCGTCGACCAGCACGCCGACAGCCCCGACCGCCACGACGCCGTCTCGGCCGAGCAGCGGCCCGGTCATCCCCGGCGTCGCCTATGTCATTCAGCCCGGCGACACGATTTCGGGCGTGGGTCGCCGCTTCCAGACGCCGGTCCAGACCCTGATCGACCTGAACAACCTGGGCCCGCGCGGCGCTATCAGCCAAGGGCAGCGCATCATCTTGCCTGATAGCGCCGTCGATGCGGGCTCTGACCCCTACGCCACCGGGCCTTCGCCCGTGGGCGTCCGGACGCCGAACAACGGCGTGATTCCGCCGCCGCCAGCGCCGCCCAGCGGCAACGCCGCCCTGCCGCCCGCGCGTGCGCCTGCCGTGACTTCCTCGACGCCGGCCTCGCCGGTGCAGGGCGCAGCCGTGGGCCAGGCCCTCGTCATGCAATGGCCGGTTCGCGGCGACATCCTGCGTCGCTTCGGCCCGGTCGGCATGGGCGAGCGCAACAACGGCATCAACATCGGCGCCGCGGCCGGGACCGAGGTCAAAGCCGCCGCCGCCGGGCGCGTGGCCTATGTCGGCGACGATCTGGTGGGGCAGGGGTTGACGGTCCTGATCGTCCACAAGGACGGTTGGCGTACGGTTTACGGCCACCTGGGCTCGGCCACCGTGCGCGACGGCGCCGAAGTCCGCGCCGGTCAGGCCATCGGCACGGTCGGCCTGACGGCTGGCGACGGTCGGCCCTCGATCCACTTCGAGACGCGTCAGATGCGCGGCGATGATCCCGTCGCGGTTGATCCGCTGAGCGTCTTGCCGCGCTGATAACCTCTGCCAGCGTGTCCGGGCGGCATCGCCTGTGACACGTTGGCGTCAGGCCGCGTTGCAAATCGGCACGGCGCACCCTAGGTTCCGCCCCTCAATTTCTTATGGGGCCCCCGTTCGAGGTCGGCCCGGTTCGGGGAGTTTCCATGCCTACTGCTTCTGAAGGCGGCCTGATGGCCATCGTCGTTCAGATCGCGCCGATCGTCGCGATCTTCATCCTGTTCTACTTCCTGATGATCCGCCCGCAGCAAAAGCGGATGAAGGCGCACCAGGCCCTGATCGCCGGCGTCAAGCGCGGTGACGAAGTCGTCCTGTCTAACGGCATGGTCGGCAAGGTGACGCGCGTTGAGGACGCCGAAGCCATGGTCGAGATCTCGCAAGGCGTGAATGTCCGCGTGGTCAAGTCGATGATCGCTGAAGTGCGCAACCGCACCGCCATCGCCGCCAACGACAAGGGCTGAGCGGCTTTCGCCGCTTAAGCCCGCCCGAAATAGAGCTCTGACATGGTTCAGCTTTCACGCTGGAAAGTCACCCTGGTCGTGCTGTCGCTCCTTGTCGGGCTTCTGCTGGCCTTCCCCAATGTCCTGACGCCTGCACAGCGTGAGGCTCTGCCCGGCTGGATGCCGAAGCAGGGCTTGAACCTTGGCCTCGACCTCCAGGGCGGATCCTATCTGCTGCTGGAAGTCGACGTCCCGGCGATGCGCGCCAAGCGCGTCACCAACCTGGTCGAAGACGTCCGCACCACCCTGGCCGAACAGAAGATCCCGATCGGCAGCCTGCAGCGTGAAGCCGGCGGCGTGGTTGTGACGATCGGCGAGGGCGCGCAATACGACGCCGCCCTGACCGCCCTGCGCAATCTGGCGCTGACCGGCGCGCCGCAAGGCCAGTCGGATCGTGCGGTCACGCGTCTGAGCGACAACCGGATCCGCTTCGCCTTCACCGACGCGGCCCTGGCCGCCATGGGCGCGACGGCGGTGGATCAGTCGATCGAAGTCGTCCGTCGCCGGATCGACAGCACCGGCACCAAGGAAATCTCGATCACCCGTCAGGGCGCCGACCGCATCGTCGTCCAGGCGCCGGGTGAGAGCGATCCCAGCGCGCTGGAACGCGTCATCGGCCAGACGGCGCAACTGACCTTCCAGATGGTGGACGTCAGCTCGACCGGTCTGGCGGACGCCATGGCAGGCCGCGTGCCGCCGGATTCGGAACTGCTGGTCGGTGAAGACGGCACCCCCTATCTGGTCAAGAAGCGCGTGCTGGTCTCGGGCGAAAACCTGACCCGCGCCGGCGTCGGCTCGGACCAGAACGGCCGCCCGGCCATCGACTTCCGCTTCGACGGGCAGGGCGCACGTCGCTTCGCCGAAGCCACCGCCCAGAACATCGGCAAGCCCTTCGCCATCATCCTGGACGGCAAGGTCATCTCGGCTCCGACGATCCAGGGCGCCATCGCTGGCGGCTCGGGTCAGATCACCGGCAACTTCACGATCCAGTCGGCGTCCGAACTGGTCAACCTGCTGAACGGCGGCGCTCTGCCGGCGCCGCTGAAGGTCGAAGAGCGTCGCGTGGTCGGCGCCGAACTGGGCGCGGACGCCATCAAGGCCGGTCAGGTTTCGACCGCCGTGGGCGCGGCGATCATCGTCCTGTTCATGATCCTGTCCTACGGCTTCCTGTTCGGCGGCGTCTCGGTGCTGGGTCTGATGCTGAACGGCATCCTGATCGTGGCGGCCATGTCGCTGTTCCAGGCGACCCTGACCCTGCCCGGCATCGCCGGTCTGGTTCTGACCTTCGCCGTGGCCGTCGACGCCAACGTGCTTATCTATGAGCGGATGCGCGACGAGGCCCGAGCGGGCCGGTCGGTCATCGCCTCGATGGACGCAGGCTTCAACAAGGCCATGGGCACCATCATCGACGCCAACCTGACCACCCTGGTCGCGGCGCTGATCATGTTCGCCTTTGGCGCCGGCCCTGTGCGCGGCTTCGCCTGGACGCTGACCATCGGCGTGTTCACCTCCATGTTCTCCTCGGTGATGGTCGCCCAGGTCCTGCTTGGGTATTGGCTCAAAATCGCCAAGCCCAAAAAACTGCCGATCGCGGAGTGATGGCGATGCGTGGATGGCCTTTCATCAAACTGCTGCCGCACAAGACGAACTTCCACTTTGTGAAGTACGCCTTGCCGGCGGGTATCCTGTCGCTCGTGCTGTGCGTCGCCTCGATCGTCGCCTGTTTCTATCCCGGCCTTGAGATGGGCATCGACTTCAAGGGCGGGGCCGTCATGGAAATGACCGCTCCGGCCGGACAGTCGATTGACGCGGGCAAGGTCCGCGAAGCGATGAACAACCTCGATCTGGGCGAAGTCCAGGTCCAGAACATCGACGGCGACCAGCGCGCCATCGTTCGCTTCCAGGTTCCCGAGAACGAAGACCAGACGGCGGTCGTGACCCGTGTTCAGAAGAGCATCACGGATTCCGTCGGTCAGGTCGCCTTCTCGGGCACCAGCGTCGTGGGCTCCAAGGTGTCGGGCGAGCTGTTCACCAGCGGCCTGCTGGCCCTGGGCGCCGCCGTCGTCCTGATGTTCGGTTACATCTGGTTCCGGTTCGAGCCGCAGTTCGGCTTTGGCGCTGTGGCCGGTCTGGTCCACGACGTGATCCTGACCTTCGGGCTGATCGTCCTGTTCCGGCTGGAGTTCAGCCTGAACATGGTGGCCGCCATCCTGACCGTCATCGGCTATTCGATGAACGATACGGTCGTGGTGTTCGACCGCCTTCGCGAAAACCTGCGCAAGTACAAGACCATGCCACTGCGCGAGGTTATCGACCTGTCGATCAACGAGACCCTGTCGCGGACCATCATCACCGGCGTTACCGCTGTCATGGTGCTGGCGGCGCTGGCGATCTTCGGCGGCGAGGCCCTGTTCGGCTTCTCCATCGCCCTGATGGCCGGCATCATCATCGGCACCTATTCGTCGATCTACGTCGGCGCGCCGATCATCCTGCTTTGGGGCGTCAAACGCGGTTCCCTCGACGAAGACACCAAGCCGGTCAAGTTCGGCATGGCCAGCCGCCCCTAAGGCGCGGCTCACCTTAAAATGCTCCTCCTTCCCCTCCGCGGGGAGGGAGGAGTAAGGTCACGCTTCCTGATTCCGACCCGGGGAGGGGCGCATGGCCAAACTGCTTTCAAACTTCAGAACGACCTTCCTGCTCAGCATCGTGCTGGCGGGGGTCATGATCTTCGCCTTCGGCCGCATCGCGCCGGGCGGTTTCGATCTCGGCTTCGCCCAGGCGGCCTTCCGCTGGGTTCACGTCGTGGCCGGCATCCTGTGGATCGGCCTGCTCTATTATTTCAACTTCGTGCAGATCCGGGTCATGCCCTCGATCCCCGCCGAGCTGAAGCCCGCCGTCAGCAAGCACATCGCGCCCGAGGCCCTGTTCTGGTTCCGCTGGTCGGCGCTGGTGACGGTGCTGGCGGGGATCGCCGTCCTGTTCACGCGCGGCCACGTCTATGCGGTGGAAGTGCTCAGCTTCGGTCTGGCCGGCGGTCTGAACGCGGGCGATCAGCAGTTCACCCTGATGGGGATCGGCGTCTGGCTGGCCATCGTCATGTTCCTGAACGTCTGGGGCCTGATCTGGCCGAACCAGAAGCGCGCTCTGGGCATCATCGCCGTCGACGACGACAAGAAGGCCAGGGCTGCGCGTATCGCCATGCTGGGCAGCCGCACCAACCTGCTGCTGTCGCTGCCGATGCTGACCTCGATGGCGATGTATCAGACCCTGTTCGGCTGAGACTTGCACCGGATCCCGCAATGGCCGATGGCCTTGCGCGATGACTGTTGATCTTGATGCCCAGGTCCGCGCCGCCGACCCCGACCGCTGGCTGTCCAGCCGGTTCGTGGCTGATGTTCAGGCGCGCGCGGACCTGATTGCCCTCTACGCCCTTGAGGCGGAGTTGCTGTCCATTCCCACCCGCGTCACCCAGCCTATGCTGGCCGAGATGCGCTACACTTGGTGGGCGGAGCAGATGGACGGCGTCTTCGCCAACACCCCGCGCGTCGGCCATCCGGTGCTCGAAGCCCTGACCGCCGCTGTCGGCCGCCACGGGCTGGACCGCGCCCCCTTCGACGCCCTGATCGAGGCTCACATCGGCCGGGTGCACGGCGAGCCGCACGACCTGGACGCCTTTTACGTCGGGCCCATGCAGGCGGCGGCGCGGATGTTGGCAGGCGAGGGGCATGATGCGGCGGTCGTCGAGGCCGGGCGTCTGTGGGCCCTGACGCAGACGGGGCGGGCGGATGAGGCGACAGCCCAGGTCGCCGCCGCCAACGCCGCGCTGAAGGCCCTGCCGCCCGCCGCCTTTCCCGCCGTCGCCCATGCGACGTTGACACGCGCTGACGAGCCCGAGCCGTTGAAGCGGCTGCGCCTGGTCTGGAGCGTGCTGCGCGGCCGGGTCTAGATCGCGTTCAGCGGCAGCTTCAGGAAGCGCTTTCCGGACGCCTCGGCCGGGGGCAGGGCGCCCGCGCGGATGTTGACCTGCAAGGCCGGCAGGATCAGTTGCGGCGGGGGCAGGGTGGCGTCGCGGGCCTCGCGCATGGCGACGTAGTCCTCCTCGCTGCGCCCGGCCAGGTGAATGTTGGTCTTCTCCTCGCCCACGCTGGTTTCCCAGCGGAAGTCGGTGCGGCCTTCCTTCGGCAGATAGTCGTGGCCGACGAAGACGCGTGTCGCGTCGGGCAGGGCCAGGATCTTCTGGATCGAGCGATAGAGGGTCCGGGCGTCGCCGCCGGGGAAGTCGCAGCGCGCCGTGCCGTAGTCGGGCATGAACAGGGTGTCGCCGACGAAGGCGGCGTCGCCTATGCGGTAGCTGACGCAGGCCGGCGTGTGGCCGGGCGTGTGCATCACTTCAACCGTAAGCGAGCCCAGGGCGAAGTGGGCGCCGTCGGCATAGGTCTCGTCGAAGACCACGGCGTCAGGCGTGACGTCGGCGGCCTCGAACAGGGCGCCGAAGGTCTTCTGCACCCTGGTGATCTTCTCGCCGATGCCGATAGGCGCGCCGGTGCGGGTGCGGATCTCGTCGGCGCCGGTAAGGTGATCGGCGTGGGCGTGGGTTTCCAGCACCCGTTCCAGCTTCAGGCCGCGGTCACGGACTGCCTCCAGCACCCGCTCGATCGAACCGGTCGAGGTGCGCGCCGCCGCCGGATCATAGTCCAGCACCGGGTCGATGATGGCGGCGGCGCCTGTGGCTGGGTCCGACACCAGATAGGTGACGGTGTGGGTCGCGGCGTCGAAGAAGCCGACAACGTCAGGCCTGTCAGTGGGGATTGGGGTCACGATGTCAGCCTCCTTGGTTGCGACCAATATATTAGGCATTGCTAATTTAACAAGTGCTCATATATTGAGCGACATGATCGACCTGAACGCCATCGGACTGGAACGCTTTCAAGCCAATGCGGGCGACGCCGCCCGGTTGCTGAAATCCCTGTCCAACGAAAACCGCCTGATGATCCTGTGCCAGATCGGCGACGGAGAACGGCAGGTCGCGGACCTGCTGCCGCTGGTCGGCCTGTCGCAATCGGCCCTGTCCCAGCATCTGGCGCGTCTGCGCGACGACGGGCTGGTCAGCGCGAGAAAGAGCGGAACCGCCGTCTTCTATCGCATCGCTGATCCCGCCGCCCTGCAGGTGATCGGCGTTCTGGCCGAAATCTTCTGCCCTCCGGCTTCGGCCTGAGGCTCTTCCCAATCCAAGGACCATGACCATGAATCCGCTTGTCTCCCTGTCGCCCGCCGATGTCGCCGCTCGCCTGAAGGCGCGGACCGCCGTCCTGGTGGACATCCGTGAACCCGACGAACATGCGCGCGAACATATCGTCGGCGCCGTGGCTGCGCCCCTGTCCGCGTTCGAGGCCGCCCATCTGGGGCTGACGCCGGGCAAGGACGTCATCTTCATGTGCCGCAGCGGAAACCGCACGGCCGGACACTGCGACCGGCTGGCCGCGCGCGTCGACGGCCCGGCCCATGTTCTGGCCGGCGGTCTGGACGCCTGGAAGAAGGCGGGCCTGCCGGTCAAGACCGACACGAAACAGCCGCTGGAGCTGATGCGCCAGGTGCAGATGGCGGCGGGCGGCCTGATCCTGGTCGGCGCCCTCCTGGGTACGCTGGCGCATCCCGCCTTCTGGGGCCTCAGCGCCTTTGTCGGTGCGGGCCTGTTCGTCGCCGGCGCCACAGGCTTTTGCGGCATGGCGCGTCTGCTGGCGGTCATGCCGTGGAACCGGCGCATGAAGAGGGCCTGAGATCATGGACCCGCTGCATCTGGTTCTGGCGGCGCTCAGCGGCGGGATCGTCGCCATGCTGCTGACGGTCTTCGGCGGCGGCGGATCGGTTCTGGCCGTGCCGCTGCTGCTCTATGTGGTCGGCGTGCGTGACCCGCACATGGCCATCGGCGCCTCAGCGGCCGGCGTGTCGCTGAACGCTCTGACCGCCCTGGCCGGTCAAGCCAGGGCGGGGCGGGTGCGCTGGCCCTGCGCCATTCTGTTCGCCGTGGTCGGCTCGGCGGCGGCCTGGATCGGGTCCTCGGCGGCCAAGGCCATCGACGGCCATCAGCTGCTGCTGGCCTTCGCCGTGGCCATGGCGGCTGTCGGCCTGGCCATGCTGCGGCCCAAGAAGAACGACGGCGATCCGGGCGTGCGCCTGAACCGAGGCATGACGCCGCGCATCGTCGCATCCGGCGCGGGCGTCGGCGTGGCGGCGGGCTTCTTCGGCATCGGCGGCGGCTTCCTGATCGTGCCCGGCCTGATGTGGGCCACCGGCATGACCCTGGCGGCGGCGCAGGCGACGTCCCTGCTCAGCGTCGCGGCTTTCGGAGCCAGCACGGCGGTGAACTATAGCCTGTCAGGCCTGGTCGACTGGGGCGTGGTCGCGGCCATGGCGGTCGGCGGCGCGGCGGGGACGATGGCGGGCTTGCCCATCTCGAAGCGGTTGGGCGCGAACGCAGCCCTGGGGCGGCAATTGTTCGCCGGCCTGATCCTGATCGTCGCCGTCTATGTGGCGTTCAAGGCCATCACCGGCGGCTGATCTCAGTCGCAGAGGCCGCCGATCAGGCGGGCCAGCAGGGCGTTCAGGGTCTTCTGCTCATCAAGCGAGAGCGGCGCGAGGATGTCTCGCGCCGCTTCTTCGTGTTCCGGCATGATGGTTTCGATCAGGTCGAAGCCCTTGTCCGTCAGGCGGACCAGGGTGGCGCGGCGGTCGGTCGGGTGGGGGCGACGCTCAACCAGTCCCGCCTTCTCCAGCCGGTCGATTCGCGCCGTCATGCCGCCCGACGACATCATCGCCGCCTCGAACAGGGCGGTCGGCGTCAGGCCTTCGGGCACGCCCGAACGGCGCAGCGTCGCCAGAGCGTCGAACTCGCCTTGTTGCAGGCCGTAGCGGGCGTAGAGCGGCGCCTGGCGCTCCCGCGCGACCAGGATGGAGGTCTCGTGCAGGCGGCCCAGCGCCTCCATCGGCAGCATGTCGAGTTCGGGGCGCTGGACGGCCCACTGGGCGGCGGCGCGAGAGGCTCTGTCGGGCATGAGTTATCTTGACATCGAGATACTTGAGGTCGAGAGACTAGCGTGTTTTTCCAGTGGAGTCCTCCCTCATGACCGCACGGTCCGAAGCCGAGCCCGCGCGCGGTTCGTCCTTGCTGCTGCTGCTGGCGGCCATCTTCGCTCTGGCGGTGAACCTGCGCCCGGCCATGGCGGCGGTCGGGCCGCTGCTGGACCTGATCGAGGGCGCGACGGGGATGGATTCCACCGCGGCCAGTCTGCTGACCACATTGCCCGTGCTGATGATCGGTCTCGGCGCCTTGTCTATCCGTCCGCTGCGGCGGCGGTTGGGTGAGCGGAGGGGCATCTTTTTGGGCGCGTTGCTGATCGGCGGCGCCTGCCTGGTGCGTGCGTGGCTGAAGGATACGGCGGGCCTGATCGCCAGCGCGGCGGTCGTCGGCGTCGGCGTAGCCCTGATTCAGGCCCTGGCGCCGGTCGTGATCAAGCGCGCCTTCCCGACGCGGTTCGGCACGGTGATGGCGATCTACACCACGGGCATCATGGGAGGCGCGGCGGTCGCGGCGGCCACGGCGGCGGGACTGGCCGAGGCGTTCGGCTGGGCCTGGACGCTGGCCTTGTGGAGCGCGCCCGCCCTTGTCGCGGCGGTCGTCTGGCTGCTGGCCGCGCGTGATCCGGCGGCGGAGGAGCCTGACCGGAACGCCGTGGTCGAGGTGGTCCATCCCGAGGTCCCCTTCTGGACGCAACCGCGGGCGTGGAGCCTGATCCTCATCATGGGTCTGGGAACCTCGGCCTATACGCTGGTGCTGGCCTGGCTGCCGCCCTTTTACGTTGACCTGGGGGAGGCGAGGGCGACGGCGGGCTATCTGCTCAGCGGCATGACCGGAGCCGAGGTGGCGGCGGGCATTCTGGTGTCGCTGCTGATCGGTCGCTTTCCAGACCGGCGCGGGCCGATCCTGATCGCGCTGGTGCTGGCCCTGATCGGTTTGGCGGGACTGGTGGTCGCGCCGGTGGCTCTGGCGGTTCCGGTCGTGATCGTCATGGGGCTGGGCATCGGGGCCATCTTCCCCCTGACCCTGATCCTGGCCATGGACCAGATTGACGATCCAGCCCGGTCCGGCGACCTGCTCGCCTTCGTTCAGGGCGGCGGCTACATCATCGCCAGCCTGTCGCCTTTGGCCGCGGGCTTGCTGCGCGACCACATGGCGGACTTGACCAGCGCCTGGGTGCTGATGGGCGTCGGCGTCGTGGTTCTGGGTGTGATGACGCTGGCGTTCCGGCCGGGCCTGCCCAAGCTGCGCTGAGGCGACCCGGCCGTTTTATTTAGCCCGCGTCGCGCCAGGCCTTCAGCGCCGTCAGGCCGCGGATGCTCATCAGACGTTTCTTGGCGCGGCCGCGTTCCTTCAGCGGGATCTTCTGGCCGGCTTCATCGACCTTGGGCGCTTCCAGCGGCGGCAGCAGGCCGTAGTTGATGTTCATCGGCTGGAACTTGGAGCCGGCCATGTGGCCGCCGGTGATGTGCTCGACCAGGGCGCCCATGGCGGTTTCCGGCGGCGGCGCCGACAGGTCGCGGCCCAGGGCTTGCGCGGCCGCCAGACGGCCGGTCAGCAGGCCCATGGCGGCGCTTTCGACATAGCCCTCGACCCCCGTCACCTGACCGGCGAAACGCAGGCGCGGCATGGATTTCATCCGCAGTTGCTTGTCTAGCAGTTGCGGGCTGTTGAGGTAGGTGTTGCGGTGCAGGCCGCCCAGGCGGGCGAACTGGGCGTTCTGCAGACCGGGGATCATGCGGAAGGTCTCGGCCTGTGCGCCGTGCTTCAGCTTGGTCTGGAAACCGACCATATTGTACAGGGTGCCCAGCGCATTGTCCTGACGCAGCTGGACGATGGCGTAGGACTTGACCTTGGGGTCGCGCGGGTTGGTCAGGCCGACGGGCTTCATCGGGCCGTGGCGCAGGGTCTCGCGGCCGCGCTCGGCCATGACCTCGATGGGCAGGCAGCCGTCGAAGTAAGGGACGTTCTCCCACTCCTTGAACTCGGCCTTGGGGCCGTCGATCAGGGCGTCGATGAAGGCTTCGTACTGCGCCTTGTCCATCGGGCAGTTGACGTAGGCGGCGGCGTCTCCGCCCGGGCCTTCCTTGTCATAGCGCGACTGACGCCAGGCGATGTCGAAGTCGATGCTGTCGGCGTGGATGATGGGGGCGATTGCGTCGAAGAAGCTGAGGCTTTCCTCGCCGGTCAGTTTCAGGATGGCGTCGGCCAGGGCGGGCGAGGTCAGGGGGCCGGTGGCCACGATGACATTGTCCCAGTCCTCGGGCGGCAGGCCGTTGATTTCCTCGCGCACGATGGTCACCAGGGGGTGGGCTTCCAGCCGCGCCGTCACGGATTGCGAAAAGCCGTCGCGGTCAACCGCCAAAGCGCCGCCTGCAGGGACCTGATGATCGCCGGCCGCGGCCATGATGATCGAGCCCAGCTCGCGCATTTCCTGATGCAGCAGGCCAACGGCGTTATATTCCCAGTCGTCAGACCGGAAGGAGTTGGAGCAGACCAGCTCCGCCAGGCCGTCAGTGTGGTGAGCGTCGGTCTTGACGCCTGGCACGCCGCGCATTTCATGCAGGATGACGGGCACGCCCGCCTGGGCGATCTGCCAGGCGGCTTCGGAACCGGCGAGGCCGCCGCCGATGACGTGAATGGGTTTGGTGGTGGGCGCTGCGTTCGACATGGCGGCCTTCTAGCCGTCCCGGAGGCTTCCGTCAGCCTGTCATAAGCACGGAGGCTGCGACGGGGTGGCGCGTGCTATATCGTCTGGCTTAAGACGGCGGTTCAGAGGAGCCAGTCATGACCACGGCGTTTTCCATCAGCGAGGCTTTGGCTTCGGGCTTCAGGCTGACGCGGCGCAAGCCCTTGCAGGTCTGGATGTGGGGCGTGGCCCTGGCGGCGCCGTCGCTGATTATCGGCATGCTGATGCTGCGGATGTTCGGCACGATCTCGATGGAAGAGCTGGCAGCCGATGAACCGTCGGGGACGATGGTCGCCCAGATCATGCAGATGCAGGCCTGGTCCGGCCTGTTGAACGTCCTGCAGGCGCTGATCTGGGTGGCGGTAGCGGGAGCTGTGTTCCGGGCCATCCTGTTCCCCGAGCGTCCCGCGCCCTTCGCGGGCTTGAAAGTCGGCATGGACGAGGCGCGCATCGCCGTGGTCGGGCTGGCCTTGATTGTCGGCTTCTACGCCTCGGCTGTGGTGGTCGGCCTGATCGCCTTCGCTATCGGGGCGGGGTTGTGGTTCGTGTCGGCGGCAGCGGCTGTGGCCTTGGGCCTGCTGGTGGCCGTCGCGGCGGGCCTGGCGATCTGGGGCGTGGTGCTGCGCGCCTCGCTGATCATGCCGGCCAGCGTGGCTCTGAATGATTTCGCCTTCGTGGCGGGCTGGACGCTGGCCAAGGGGCAGGTGTTGCGTCTGCTGGGGCTTAGTCTGCTGATCGTGGCGGTCGTGCTGCTGATCGAACTGGCGCTGCTGATGCTGGCCGCCGTGGTGCTGTTCCTGCTGGCGGGCGTCAACGTCTTCAGCCTGGCGGCCATGCTGGAGCAGGGGACGCCGCCCGACATCAACTGGGGCGCCTTCATCGGATGGGGGCTCGTGGCCTTCGTGCCGCTGTCATGGCTGCACGGTTTCCTGACCACGATCACGCTGGCGCCCTATGCCGAGGCCTGTCGCGTGCTGTTGGCGCAAGCGCCGCAGGACGAACCGCGTCCGGTTGCGCTAGGCTGATCAGGAATCGAGGACGACCTGTATGACTTTTCCCGCCACCGATTGCGCCTTTGAAGGCTTTCGCCTGACGCGACGCGCGCCTGTCGCCGTCCTGTCGTGGGCTGCGGCCTATGCCGTCTTTATCGCCATTCTGTTTCTGCTGGTGGGGCCGCACTTCGTCACCGTCCTGTCGGTGATCACTGAGATGCAGGCGCAGGGACAGACCGAGCCTTCGCCTGAAGACGTAGAGCGGCTGATGCAGGCCTATGGCGTCATCATCGGCTGGGCCATGCCGCTGGGGCTGTTGTTCAGCGCTCTGATCAGCACCGCCATCGTCCGCTCCGTCATTCGCCCGGACGAGCGCAAGTTCGGCTATCTGCGCGTCGGCAAGGACGAGTTGCGGGTACTGGGGGCCAGCCTGATCGTGTCCCTGATCATGTTCGGCGTGACGTTGGCCGGTTTCATGATCGTCACCGTGGCGATGGCGGGGGCCATGGCTCTGCCGGCGCTGTGGCTGGTCGTGGTTCTGCTGTCGCTGGGGGTGATCGCGCTGCTCGCCTGGCTGTCTGTCCGGCTCAGTCTGGTTGTGCCGAGCACCTTCGCCGAGGGGCGGATCGTGCTGAAGTCGGCCTTCGCCATGACGGGCAAGAAGGTTTTCTGGCCTCTGCTGGGCATGGCGATCATCGCCGGGGTCATGGCCATGCTGGTAGGGCTGCTGGGCTCGGCTGTGGCGGCGCCGCTGAGCCTGATGGTCGGCGGGAACGAGCGCCTGATCGCGATGGAGGGCGCGAGCGTCCCCAGCCTGCTCAGCGCGCTGGGGCCCATGCTGGCCGTGTCGCTGGTGGTCCAGGCCGTGCTGTCGGCGGCGCAGGTTGCGATCATGTACGCACCGTTCTCGGCGGCCTACCTGCAGCTCAAGGGCGCGCCGCGCCCGTGAACTGTCGGCGAGGACGCCTGACCGGATCGGTCAGGCGCTCTTGCGGGCGCGAGGTTTCTTTTCGGCCTTCTGGACTTCCGGCAAGGCGGCCACGCGGGCCTTGCGGCGTTCTTCGTGGCGATCCAGCACCTCCTTGAGGTATTTGCCGGTCCAGCTGGCGGGGTTGTCAGCCACCTGTTCCGGCGTGCCGACAGCCACGATCTCGCCGCCGCCGTCGCCGCCCTCGGGGCCGAAGTCCAGCAGGTAGTCGGCGACCTTGATGACATCCAGGTTGTGCTCGATGACGACGATGGTGTTGCCGCTCTCGACCAGTTCCTGAAGCACCTCCAGCAGCTTGCGCGTGTCCTCGAAATGAAGGCCGGTCGTCGGCTCGTCGAGGATGTAGAGGGTCTTGCCCGTGGCCCGTTTGGACAGTTCCTTGGACAGCTTCACGCGCTGCGCCTCGCCGCCTGACAGGGTGGTGGCGGACTGGCCGACCTTGACGTAGCCCAGCCCCACGCGGGCCAGGGTCAGCATCTTGTCGCGGATCGGCGGCACGGCCTTGAAGAAGCTGGCCGCCTCTTCAACCGTCATATCCAGAACGTCGGATATGCTCTTGCCCTTGAAGACAATTTCCAGGGTTTCACGGTTGTAGCGTTTGCCCTTGCAGACGTCGCAGGTGACGTAGACGTCGGGCAGGAAGTGCATCTCGATCTTGATGAGGCCGTCGCCCTGACAGGCCTCGCAGCGGCCGCCCTTGACGTTGAAGCTGAACCGGCCGGGGCCATAGCCGCGCGCCTTGGACTCGGGCAGGCCTGCGTACCAGTCGCGGATCGGCCCAAAGGCGCCAGTATAGGTGGCGGGGTTCGAGCGCGGAGTGCGGCCGATGGGCGACTGGTCGATGTCGATGACCTTGTCGAACTGCTCCAGTCCCTCGATCCGGTCGAAGTTGGCCGGTGCGTCCGAGGCGTTATGCAGGCGGCGCGCGGCGGCCTTGTACAGGGTCTCGATGGTGAAGGTGGACTTGCCGCCGCCGGATACCCCGGTGACGCAGGTGAACAGGCCGACGGGGATTTCGCCGGTGACGTTCTTCAGGTTGTTGCCGGTGGCGCCGCTGATCTTCAGCATCCGCTTGCGGTCGACCGGACGGCGGCCCTCGGGCGGCAGTTCGATCTCGCGCGCGCCGGTCAGGTACTGGCCGGTCAGGGAGTTGGGGTTGGCCATGACCTCGGCGGGGGTGCCCTGGGCGCAGATTTCGCCGCCGTGGACGCCGGCGGCCGGGCCCATGTCGATGACGTAGTCGGCGGTCATGATCGCCTCCTCGTCATGCTCGACCACCAGGACCGAGTTGCCGAGGTCGCGCAGACCCATCAGGCTTTCCAGCAGGCGGGTGTTGTCGCGCTGGTGCAGGCCGATGGACGGCTCGTCCAGCACATAAAGGACGCCGGTCAGGCCCGAGCCGATCTGCGAGGCCAGGCGGATGCGCTGGCTCTCGCCGCCCGACAGGGTGCCGGAACTGCGCGAGAGGCTAAGGTAGTCCAGACCCACGTTGTTCAGGAAGCGCAGCCGGTCGGTGATCTCCTTGAGGATGCGGCGGCCGATCTCGCGCTGCTTGTCGGTCAGGCTGTCATCCAGCGTCGAGAACCACAGGTAAGCCTTTGAAATCGAAAGCCAGCTGATCTCGGCAATGTCCGATCCACCGACCTTGACCGCCAGGGCCTCGGGCTTCAGGCGTTTGCCGCCGCAGACCTCACAGGGCGTCTCGGACTGATAGCGGCCCAGTTCCTCGCGGACCCAGGCGCTATCGGTCTCGCGCCAGCGGCGCTCCAGGTTGGGCAGGACGCCTTCAAAGGCCTTGGCGACCTCGTACTTGCGGGCGTTGTCGTCATAGACGAACTTGATCTTCTCGCCGCCCGAGCCCTGCAGGATCACCTTTTGGGCCTGTTCCGGCAGGTCGCGCCAGGCCTTGTCCATCGAGAAGCCGTAGTGCTGGGCCAGCGACTGCAGGGTCTGAGTGTAGAGCGGCGAGGGGCCGCGCGCCCAGGGGGCTACCGCGCCCTTGTGCAGGGTCTTGTCCCGGTCGGGGATGACCAGATCGGCATCGAAGGCAAGCTTGACCCCCAGGCCGTCGCAGGTCGGGCAGGCGCCGAAGGGGTTGTTGAACGAGAACAGCCGGGGCTCGATCTCGCTGATGGTGAAGCCCGACACCGGACAGGCGAATTTCTCGGAGAAGACGATCTTGCGGGGCTCTTCGCCTTCGGGGGCGTTGGCCCATTCTGCGGTGGCGATGCCGTCGGCCAGGTTCAGAGCCGTCTGGATGCTGTCGGCGTAGCGCGGCTCAAGACCTTCTTTGGTTACAATGCGATCCACGACAATGTCGATGTCGTGCTTGAACTTCTTGTCGAGCGTCGGGGCATCCTCGATGGCGTAGAATTCGCCGTCGATCTTCAGCCGCTGGAAGCCGTTGCGCTGCCACTCGGCCATCTCCTTCTTGTACTCGCCCTTACGGCCGCGAACGACGGGAGCCAGCAGCAGGATGCGTTCGCCGTCGGGAAGCGCCGTCAGCTTGTCGACCATCTGGCTGACCGTCTGGCTCTCGATCGGCAGGCCGGTGGCGGGCGAATAGGGGACGCCGACGCGCGCCCACAGCAGACGCATGTAGTCGTGAATTTCCGTGACCGTGCCCACCGTCGAGCGGGGGTTCTTCGACGTGGTCTTCTGTTCGATCGAGATGGCCGGGGACAGGCCCTCGATCAGGTCGACGTCCGGCTTGCCCATCAGTTCCAGGAACTGACGCGCATAGGCCGACAGACTTTCCACATAGCGGCGCTGGCCCTCGGCGTAGATGGTGTCGAAGGCCAGCGAGGACTTGCCCGACCCCGACAGCCCGGTCATCACGACCAGCTTCTCGCGCGGAATATCGACGTCCACGCCCTTGAGGTTGTGCTCGCGGGCGCCGCGAACGCGGATGAAGTTGTGCTTTTCGGTCATGGAATCCGGGAACGCGGGAGACCCCGGAACGGTCCGGGGCGACGACGCTATATGGGGATCAATTCGCGCTTTTCAGCAAGAACAATGTGGGAACATTTTGCGCTAGTCGGGTTTCCACGCGGGCTGCGGACGGGTGTAGCGCTCGCCCGGACCGACCAGGACGCCGTTGGCGTTGGCGACGCCCAGTTCGAGGCTTTCGGCGATGCGGCGGGCGCGGACGATGAAATGCTCGGCGGCGACGGGCGGGCAGAGGTCGCGGGCGGTCGCCTCAAAGATCTGCAGCCAGCGGTCGAAGTGGCGGGCGTCGATGGGCAGGGGCAGGTGTTTCGGCATGGGCCGGCCCTGATAGACGCCGGTGGACAGGGCGACCGAGGACCAGAAGAGCTTCATCTGCGCCAGGTGCGGACCCCAGTCCGAGATGCGCTCGGCAAAGATCGGGCCGATGACGTCGTCATTGCGGACGCGGGCGTAGAAGCCCTCGACCAGGGCGTCGATCAGGGTCTCGTCGATGCCGGTCTCGTCCCGGATTCGCTGGACCGCTGCGGCCCGGCGAGCGGCGGCCTCGGCCCGGTCGGGCGCGGGGCGGTCGATGCGGAAGGCGACGGTTCGGTCAGGCGCGGTCATGGCTGGAACATAGGCGCGCCGCGCTGCGTTGCAAAAGCGCAGCAGGAGAATTGGGGTTGCGCTGCGAAAGATCAGCACCCATCCTTTCATCAAGCCAACGTATTTGACGAGGAGGCACGACGATCATGATCAGCGCTTTGGAAATCGGTATCGCCCTTTCCGCTCCGCTGCTGGTGCTCGCCTTTGTCCTCGCTCAACCCAAGCCACAACCCGTCCGCATCCGCACTCGTGACGCTCAACAGCGTCGCGGCCCGCACGCCTGACGGACATTCCCTATTCGATAATCTGAGCCTCGCCTTCGGGCGGGAGCGCACGGCTGTCGTGGGCCGCAACGGCGTGGGCAAGACCACGCTGCTGCGCCTTGTCGCCGGTCTGGCCGAACCCGCAGAGGGGATGGCAGCGCGCGCCGGGACGGTCGGCTGGCTGTCCCAGACCTATGAGCCCGCGCCGGGCGAAACCGTGGCCGAGACCCTGGGCGCGGCCGGGCCTCTGGCCCTGTTGGCGCGGGTCCTGGCGGGCGAGGGCTCGGTCGAGGACATGGCCGAGGCGGACTGGACGCTGGAGGCGCGGCTGGATGAGGCGCTGGCGCAGGTCGGGCTGACGGGGCTGGCGATGGACCGCGCCACGAGCAGTCTGAGCGGGGGCGAACAGACAAGGCTGCGGTTGGCGGGGCTGATGCTGGCCGCGCCCGATCTGATCGTGCTGGACGAGCCGACCAACCATCTGGACGCCGAGGCGAGGACCCTGGTGGCCGAGGTGGTGGGGCGCTGGCCGGGCGGGGTGCTGACGGTCAGTCACGACCGGGGGCTGTTGCGGCGGATGGATCGGATCGTCGAGTTGTCGAGCTTGGGCGCGCGCGTCTATGGCGGCGGCTGGGACCTGTATGTCGAGCGGCGGGACGCCGAGCGGGCGGCGGCGGAGCGCGATCTGGAAAGCGCCGAGCGCGAGGTCGGGCGCGCGGCGCGAGAGGCGCAGACGGCGCTGGAGAAGAAGGCGAAACGCGACAAGGCGGGACGGGCGCATCGGGCGGGAACCTCCGATCCCAAGATCCTGCTCGACGCCAAGGCGCAGCGGGCCGAGGAATCCGGGGCGCGGGAGGGGCGGCTGGCTGAACGTCGACGCACCGAGGTCGAGGCGCGGTTGACGGAGGCGCGCGAGCGGGTCGAGCAGGCGCGGCTGCTGTCCGTGCCCATGCCTTCGACGGGGCTGGCGGCGGGGAAGGCCGTGCTGGCGCTGGACGGTGTGGAGTGGCGCAGTCCTGAAGGGCGGTTGATCGTCGGGGCGGCGTCCCTACGGCTGACCGGTCCGGAGCGGGTGGCGATCACCGGGCCGAACGGGTCGGGCAAGACGACGCTGTTGAAGCTGATCTCGGGCGAGCTGGAGCCGACGGCGGGCCGGATCGAGCGGCCGGTCGCGGCGGCCCTGCTGGATCAGGCGGCGGCGATCCTGAAGCCGGACGAGACCCTGATCGAGGCCTGGCGGCGGCTGAACCCGGAAGGAACGCCGAACGACGCCCATGCGGCGCTGGCGCGGTTCCTGTTCCGCAATACGGCGGCGCACCGGACGGTCGGGACGCTGTCCGGCGGCGAGCGGCTGAGAGCAGCGCTGGCCTGCGTGATGACGGGGACGAAGCCGCCGCAACTGCTGATCCTGGATGAGCCGACCAACCATCTGGACCTCGATTCCATCGCGGCCATCGAGACGGCGCTGGCGGCCTATGACGGGGCGCTGGTGATCGTCACCCATGATCGCGACTTCATGGACAATGTCGGCGTGGATCGGGAGGTGCGGTTGGCGCGGCCGGATTGATCCGGCTCACCGGGCCGTCGCCGCTTCCGTTGAGCCATGGCGCGTGGGAGCCAAAAGGACTGGATCCCGGCGTCCGCCGGGATGAACGGGGCGTAAGGGGTAGGGGCGTGTCAAAGACCGCGCCTAGTGTGGGGCAAGGCATGATGAAGGCGAGAAAAAGGGATCGAGGCGTTGGCAATCCCGGGAAATCCTTGGGATCCGCGCATCCAACCAGGAAAGTGGTCAGCCCCAGGCGTCGATGACGCCCTGGCGGCGGGCGCGTTGGGCGACCGGGGCGAGGGTGACCGGCTCGGCTTCGGCGCGGCCGAACAGCCAACCCTGGCCGTAGTTGACGCCGAGATCCTGAACGGCCTGGGCGGCGTCCTCGGTTTCGATCATTTCGGCGATGGTGGTCATGCTCAGCGAGCCGCACAACTCGACCAGATGGCCGATCAGGGTGCGGGTGCGGGCGTCGCCGTCGATGCCGCGCACGAAGGCGCCGTCGATCTTGACCGCGTCCACAGATAGTCCGCGCAGGTAGTCGAAGGCGGCGGCGCCCGCGCCAAAGTCGTCGATGCAGACCTTGATGCCGGCGTCACGCAGGGCGCCCAGACGGCGATTGGCGGCGGCGATGTCGGCCAGAGCGGCGGTCTCGGTGACCTCTACGATCAGGCGACGGCGGTTGTCGGGCTCGGACGCGGTCATGCGCAGCAGGGCGGCGACATAGGCGTCGCTGGCCAAGGAAGCGCCGGAGACATTGATGGCGATCTTGAGCAGTCCCGATCCCGGTTGGCGCAGGCGGTGAACGATCTTCTCGGCGACGGCCAGATCAAAGCTTTCGATGAGC
Source organism: Brevundimonas bullata (assembly GCF_014207965.1). GTDB lineage: Bacteria > Pseudomonadota > Alphaproteobacteria > Caulobacterales > Caulobacteraceae > Brevundimonas > Brevundimonas bullata_A. The sequence continues at coordinate 130,797 of NZ_JACHLM010000006.1, read as the reverse complement.
GCCAGTTCCTCGGCCATGCGGATGGCCGAGGCGGGCCCGGCGCCAGCTCCGCCGCCAAAGCGAGCGAGGGCCTCGAAATGGTGAACGGCGCGCGTCTTGAGATCGACGATGGGCTGATAGAAGAGCGCAAACTCCTTGTCGCGCACGATGCCGCGGAAGCGGTCGGCGTCCTTCAGGGTGCGCGACAGGGAATCGGCAAAGCTGAGTCCGGGCTGCGCGCTGTTGTCCTTCAGGCAGCCCTCGATGGCGAAACGCATGGCGCGCAGGGCGCACAGGGCATCGGAGCCGACCGCCATCTCGCTGGAACTTGAGGTGAGGGTCAGGCCCTCGGCGAGGCCCGCTTCGCGGACTTCAGCCTCCAGATCGCGCCCGTCGTCTGCCTCCTTGACCAGGGCGTAGCGGTTGTGGGTCAACCGCCCGGCGCTGACGCCGTCGTGGGAGGCCAACTTCAGCCGCGCCCCGAGCCTCGCCGCGAGGCGTTCGCTGGCCGCGTCATTGGCGGTGCTCAGCCCCTGAACTTCGATGAAGGCCATGGCCAGGCGTTGCAGGGCGGCGCCGGTCTTGCCGCTCAATCCGTGTCGGGCCAGCGCCATGAATCCCTCGGCGTCCGAGCGGTCGGGCGAGGCGGCCTCGGCGACAGGCGCGAACGGCGCGCCCTCGTAGATCAGAGCGCAGGACACGGCGGGGGCTTGATCCGGCAGGATGAAGGCCCGGAAGACGGCGCGCCGGACGCGGCCATCGCCGCAGTCGGCGAGAATTTCCAGAGGTTCGCTGCGAGCGCCGGCGCTCAAGGCGCGGATCGCGTCAAGGACGGCGGGGCGGCTGGACGGAGCCAGCAACTCGATGAGGGCGCGTCCGATCCAGTTCGCCGAAGCCTGGCCCGCCGCGGGCCCGGCGCCGAGCGCGAAGGTGATCTGAGCCTTCGCGTCCACCTCGATCAGGGCGTCGGCGGCGGCGAATGCAAGACCAAGAAGGCGAGAGTTCAGGCTCATGACCCGACTATGTCGCCAAGGCCGTTAAGAAAACGCGGATCGACACCGGTTTCTCGTGAGCGGAATCAGGCCTTGCGGTTAAGGGCCACGGCGCGGCCGTCGCCCTCGGTAGCGCGGCCCGAGGCGCCGTAGCCGGCGCCCTGGGCGCGGGCGCCCGCGACCTCGGCGGCGATAGTGCGGACCAGGCCTTCGGAGACCTGGCGGGCGGCGTCGACGGTCGAGGCGTGCTCGGCCAGCACGGCTTCGAAGGCCTGGGTGGCGGCAATCAGGTCGTCGCGCACGTCAGAAGGAATGACGGACAGGAAGGCGGGCGCGGCCTTGGCCTGAGCCGACTCGCGGCGATAGAGGTTGGCCAGTTCCTGGGTCTCGGCCATGCCGACCGCAACGTCCTGGGCGCGGTGGGCGCGGAAGGCGTCGCGCTCGAGGGCAAGCCGTTCGGTCAGGGCTGCCGTCAGGTTGATCAGTTGGCGCGCACGCAGGGTGGAGGTTTCGACGTCTGCGGTCACGCGGGCTGTTCCTGCATCTTGAGCATTTCGGACATGACGGTGTCGGACAGGCCGATGCCCCCCGTCTTGACGGCCTGCTTGGCCATGGCGTCGATCAGGAAGCTGCGCCAGGTGGACTCGGCTTCCCCGCCGCCGAAGGCGCCGTCGGTTTCGAGGCCTTCGAACATCGGCTTCAGCATCTGCGACAGGAAACTGGCCTCGAAAGCCTGGGCGGTTTCGCGCATCTGCTCGGGCGACTGGCCGCGTTTGGCGGTCGGGTTGATCGGGTTCAGGGCGTCGGCGGCGACGGGCAGGGCGTCCATTACATCACCTCGATGTCGGCTTGCAGGGCGCCGGCGGCCTTGATGGCCTGCAGGATGCTGATCATGTCGCGGGGGCTGACGCCCAGGGCGTTCAGGCCGTTGACCACGGTGGACAGCGAGGCCCCGCCGTTGACGATGCGCATCTGGCGACCGGTTTCTTCTTCGATCGAGACGTTGGATTGCGGCACGACGACCGTCTGGCCGCCGCGGCTGAAGGGCTCGGGCTGGCTGACCAGGGGGTTTTCCTGAACCGAGACGGTCAGGTTGCCTTGGGCGATGGCGACGGTGGAGATGCGCACGGCGTCGCCCATGACGATGACGCCGTTGACCTCGTCGATGATGACCTTGGCGGGGGTGTCGACCCGGACCGGCAGGTTTTCGACCTGGCTGATGAAGCCGGCCATGCCCATGGTCTGGGGCGAGCGGACGGCGACGACCGTGCCGTTCTCGGCCAGGGCGCTGTTGGGATAGGCCTGGTTGATGACGGCGGCGACGCGCTGGGCCGTGGTGAAGTCGGGGTTGCGTAGGGTCAGGCGCACGATGGGCATGGCCGACAGGTCAAAGCCCGTCTCACGCTCGACCACGCCGCCCGAGGCGATGCGGCCGGCGGTCGGCACGCCGCGCGTGACCGAGGAGCCCGACCCGCCCGAGGCCGAGACGGCGCCGGTCTGAACGGACCCTTGCGCCACCGCATAGACTTCGCTGTCGGCGCCTTGCAGGGCGGTGACCAGCAGGGTGCCGCCCAGCAAACTCTTGGCGTCGCCCATGGCCGAGACGCTGACGTCCAGGCGAGAGCCTGGCGTGGCGAAGGGCGGCAGGTCGGCGGTGATCATGACCGCCGCGACGTTTTTGGTGTTCAGGTTGGCGCCGCGGATGTTGACGCCCTGACGCTCCATCATCCCTTCCAGCGACTGGCGGGTGAAGGGCGAGTTGCGAAGGCTGTCGCCCGTGCCGTTCAGGCCAACGACCAGGCCGTAGCCGACCAGCTGGTTGGTGCGGACGCCCTCGATCGAGACGATGTCCTTGATCCGCGACTGAGCCTCGACCGCGCTCGGCGTCGCAGCCAGAATCAGCGCGGCGGAAGCGGAGGCGAGGAGGGCGGTGAGCAACTTCTGCATACGAAAGACGTCCCTTGGAGGCGTTCGCGATTAACCATGCGAAGTTTGTGCCGCCAAAAAAGCCTTTTAGATTCAATGCTAATGGAGATTGATGGCTTGGTCTAACGGCAGAATTTGCCGGGGCGTTAACCAAGCGGTGACGGTCGTGGCCGATGGTCCAGGCTGATCGGGAGCATTGATCATGAAGGTCACCGGCCCTTCGGGCGCTACATCATCGCAAGGCGCGCGCGCCACACGTTCGGCGGGCGGCTTCAGCCTGCCGGCCAGCGGCGGCGCATCCGGCCCGGCTTCGGCGGCTGCGACCTCGTCCGCGTCCAGCGTGGCGGGGGTGTCGGCCTTGATGGCTCTGCAAGGGGTCGAGGACGCCACCGAGCGCCGACGCCGGGCGATCCGGCGCGGCGGCGGTCTGCTGGACCGGCTGGATGAGCTGAAACTGGCGCTGCTGAACGGTCAGGACGGAGCTCCGGCGCTGGAGCGGCTGGCGCGCAGTTTGCGCGAGGAGCGCCCTGACGATCGCGATCCAGGCTTGAAGGGCGTGCTGGATCAGATTGATCTGCGCGCCGCCGTGGAGATGGCCAAGGCGGAAACGGCCCGAGCACGCGCGTAGGAAGTCTCGGAAAGCGCAGCTGAAATGCGGTGGGCGGTGTGAGGTGAGGACATTTTGCCACACTGCCGCCGCATTTGTTTAGCTCTGCCATATCACGGAGACGCGAACACCATTGCCGCGACTCTCCGCCTTGCCTATACGGCCAGTGCGCCGCAGGGGGGCGCAGACAAATGAGCGTGAGTGCGATGAACGCATTAGCGTCTGTGATCGAGGGGGATACGGTGGTTTACCGTCCTACCGACGACGAGCCGTTTATGAACGAGCGGCAGTTGGCCTATTTCAAGGCCAAGCTTCTGGCGTGGAAGGATGACATTCTTCGCGAATCCAAGGGCACTGTTGTTAATCTGAAAGCTGAAACCGAGAACCATCCGGATATCGTGGACCGGGCCTCGTCGGAATCCGACCGGGCGCTTGAGTTGCGAACCCGCGACCGGCAACGCAAGCTGATCTCCAAGATCGAGGATGCGCTGCGCCGGATCGAGGACGGGTCCTACGGTTATTGCGAGGACACGGGCGAACCGATCGGCCTGGGCCGACTGGAAGCGCGGCCGACGGCGACGATGTCGGTCGAGGCTCAGGAGCGGCATGAGCGCCGCGAACGGGTCCATCGGGACGATTGATCCATACGGATTGGGCGGATCGACTTGACTTGAGCGGACAGCGGCGCGACCAAGCCGCCTTCCTATCGAGGTCGTTGATCCCCCATGTCCGTCAAGGTTCGTTTCGCCCCGTCGCCTACGGGTAAGCTGCACGTCGGCAATGTCCGCACCGCTCTGGTGAACTGGCTGTTCGCCAAGGGGCAGGGCGGTTCCTTCGTGCTGCGTATCGACGACACCGATCTGGCCCGTTCGACGCAAGAGTTCGAGGACGGCATCGAGACCGACCTGACCTGGCTGGGTCTGGTCTGGGACGAGCGCTACAACCAGTCCAAGCGGTTCGACCGCTATGAAGAGGCCGCCGCTCGCCTGAAAGCGTCGGGTCGCCTCTATCCCTGCTATGAGACCTCGGACGAGCTGGATCGCCGCCGCAAGGTGCAGCTGTCGCGCGGTCTGCCGCCCATCTATGATCGCGCCGCGCTGGAACTGACCGAGGCCGAGAAGGCCGCCTATGAGGCCGAGGGTCGTCGTCCGCACTGGCGCTTCAAGCTGGATGGCAAGCGCGTCGCCTGGGAAGACCTGGCGCGCGGTCACGCCGAGGTGGACACCGCCTCGATGTCGGACCCGGTGCTGATCCGCGAGGACGGCCTGTTCCTCTATACGCTGCCGTCGGTGGTCGATGACATCGACATGGACATCACCCACATCATCCGGGGCGAAGACCACGTCACCAACACGGGGGCGCAGATCGAGATCTTCGAGGCTCTGGGCGCCAAGGTTCCGGGCTTCGCCCATATGCCGCTGCTGGTCGGCGCCGACGGCGCTGCCCTGTCCAAGCGTCTGGGCTCACTGTCGATCAGCGACATGCGCGACCAGGGCTATGAGCCCATCGCGATCACCAGCCACCTGGGCAAGATCGGCACCTCGGACAATCTGGAGATCGCGGCTTCGGTCGAGGCCCTGGGCGCTGCCTTCGCCTTCTCCAAGATGGGTCGTTCGCCGGCGCGCTATGACACCGCCGATCTGGACCGTTTGAACGCCCAGGCCCTGCACGGCATGACCTATGCCGAGGCGCAGCCGCGTCTGGCGGCGCTGGGGGTCGATCTGGGCGAGGTGTTCTGGGACACCGTCCGGGGGAACCTGAACAAGTTCGCCGACGTGGCCGACTTGGCCAGGATCGTCACCGGCCCGGTCACGCCGGTGATCGAGGACCCGGCCTTTGCGGCTGCGGCTCTGGAAGTCCTGCCCGAGGTCATCGACGCGGGCGCATGGTCGGCCTGGACGACGGCGGTGAAGGAAAAGACCGGCGCCAAGGGCAAGGGGCTGTTCATGCCGCTGCGCCTGATCCTGACCGGACAGGCGCACGGACCGGACATGGCGGCCATGGCGCCGCTGATCGGTCGTGAAGCCATCGTGCGCCGTCTGAAGGGCGAGGCGGCCTAAGCCCCTCAAGCTCCAAGCCAGATACAAGAAAGGCCGCCTTCTCGCGAAGGCGGCCTTTTTCGTTTTCAGCGCAAAGGCTGCTGGATCAGCCTGCGTTGCAGGTCGCCAGGGCCTGTTCGTCAAGAGCCTCGCCCTTGTAGCTGAAGGCCGTGACCGGGCCGAGCTTGGCGACGACGCGGCGGCAGGCGCGCGCGGCGGGCTGGTTGGCGCCGCCCGAGGCGGTGCAGGTCGCGCCCTCGCAGCGCCAGGCGGCGCCGTCGACGATGACGCGGCCGGCGGGGGCCTTGGCCGCATCCGCCAGCGTCAGGCTGGTGGCCGGGGCATCAGCAGCGAAGGCGGGGGCGGCGACAAACAGGGCCGCAGCGATGAGAAGAGCACGCATGGACAAGACTCCGAAAGGGGCAGGGCGCTCGCCCTTGTGACGCCATAGTCCGTTTTCTTTGGAAACTGTCAATGCGGTTTCGAAGCAACGGATCAGCGTTTACTGACCCACGTTTACTTACCGATGATCATGTTTCAAGTGCGGCGTTTCGTCAGCCTTTTTCATGGCGATGACGGCCTCTTCGACCGTGTCGACGCTAATGTAGGCGTCCAGGAAGCTGGCGGGCGTCATGCCTTCGCGCACGCTGTGGCGGATCAGGGCGAAGTAGTTTTCCCAGAAACCGTTCAGGTTCAGGAAGATGACCGGCTTGGCGTGCAGATCCAGCCGCTTCCACGACAGCAGTTCGATGGCTTCTTCCAGGGTGCCGATGCCGCCCGGGGCCACAACGAAGACGTCGGATTGATCGTACATCAGCTGCTTGCGCTCGTGCATCGAGGTGACGACCACGGTCTCGACGTCGTCGAACAGGCGTTCGCGGCTGCGCAGGAAGGCCGGCATGATGCCGACGACGCGGCCGCCGGCTTCGTGCGCCGCACGCGCCGAGGCGCCCATCAGGCCCACGCCTCCGCCGCCATAGACCAGCCGCCAGCCCGCCTCGGCCGTCGCCGTGCCGAAGGCGCTGGCGGCCTGGACGTACTGCGGATCAGCGCCATCGGACGAGCCGCAGAACAGGCAGACCGAACGGCCGTCAAAGGGAGCGATGGTGGCGGGCGGCAAAGACATGGAGCCTCGATACAGGAAGGGAGACAGGGCGGCCTCGGCCGCGCTATCTGAGAGGAATAGGCATATCTCTACATGGGTCAGGATGAAACGTCGGATTGTCGTCGCATGGGCGGGCGCTGCATTGGCCCTGGCAGGCTGCAACGCGCCGGTGGAACGTTCGACCGGCGAAGAAGCGCGCCAGAGTGACGGCTGGACGCCTTCGCCACGCATCAGAGTCGTGGAGCGGCAAGGCGAGGGGCTGGTCGTTCGCGGCGATGCGCCGCCCGGCGCTCGTGTGATCTTGCGCGGCGGCCAGGATCTGGCCTTTGCTGCGGGCGCAGACAGGGAGGGGCGATTTGAGCTGCACGTCGGCGTCATGCCCGGAGCGGTCATCCTGAAGCCCGAAGTTCAGATCGGACAGTTTCCGGCGTCGGGGCCGGAAAGGCTTCTGCTGACGGGAGGTGAAGCGCCAGTTGCGGCCTTGCTGGTCGAGGGCGGCGCCAGCCGGAGGTTGTCCAGCGGTCCTGCGCTGGATTCAGTGGACGGCGACGGTCAGGGGGTTGTGGCGTCGGGACGAGCCAGGCCGGGCAGCGGGGTGATCGTGGCGGCGGACGGCGGGGCAGAGGTTGCAGTCATCGCTGATCGTGAGGGGCGCTGGACTGCGGCATTGCCGAACCTATCGGATCGACCCGCCTCCATCATCGTGGGCGGTGTTAAATTCGCCTATCCAGGGCCGGGGCGCGTCGAGCCCGCTGACCAGGGCAGCCGTATTGAGCGCTCTGGCGAGGGGTGGAGAGTGACGAACGCCCTGTCGGGGTCTGCGCGCCAAACCAGCTGGTTTCCTGACTAGCCGTGCCGAAATGAGACGATTAACGTTTCATTAACCAAACCGGTCGATCAAGGGCCTTGTCTTCTTATCTTCGAGGACACCCACCATCATCGAACGACTTTAGCCCGGCGCGAAATGCGCCGGGTTTTTTTCTGTGCACGCGACCGTGCAAGCTGAATGAGAAAGAGCCCGCGAAGGGGCTCGGCGCGTAGCAGCTTTCATCCAGTCCCGGCAAGCCGACCACCGACGAAAATGATGAAAACCCATGAAATATGAACGCGATAGGTAAGGGCCGCTCCCGTCTCCACGGCTGTCCGGCGGGCCTGGAGCGGGGCGCGGCCCGGTAGTCAGTCGTTCCGCACCAGGAAACGGGGCAGGAGGCCGGCGACCACCGTGCGCGTGGCGTCATCGGGCTGATCCAGCATGTCGTGCAGCGGCGGGCCGATCAGGGCTTCGCCAAAGGCGCTGAGGGCGATGAACAGGACAGCGGAGCCGATCCGCTCGCGCGCCGCGCCGTCGTCGCCCATCTTTTCGGCGATGGCCTCGACCAGGTCGCGCACGGCGGCGCGGACGGGCTCCAGATGCGACAGGTCGCCGGACAGGGCGATCCAGGCCGCCAGGCGACCCGCGCCGCCCGCAGCGAAGGCGTCGAACACCGCGTTGACCAGTTCCAGCGGTGCGCCCTCGTCGGTGCGCAGTCGGGCGATCGCCGTGTCGAGGGCCCGACTGAGATCGGCCACCATGGATCCCATCAGCGCCGATTGCAGGCCCGCCGCTGAACCGAAGTGGTGGATCAGATTGGCGTGGGTCACGCCGATGTCCGCGGCGACCGCCGACAGGGTCACCGCATTGGGGCCGCCCGATAGAAGCAGGGCGCGGGCCGCCTCTACGGCTTCGCGACGCGCCTCGTCAGGCGATCGGCGACGACGACGCGGTTTTTCGATCTGATCAATTGACATGGGTGTAAATGACATTCATGTAGATAGCTCTGTCTTCTAGGCTTCCGCAAAGGAACCCGCAAGTGCAAGCTGTCTCAAGTCTCGCCACTTTCGACCTTACCGGCGAAGCGGATGTCCGCCAGCCGTCTCAACTGACCGCCCATCGGGTGCAGCCCATCCGCGCCCTGCGCGCCATGCGCCGCCTGGTGGCGGACAAGGACGACACCGAACAGGTGTTCGAAATCATGAACGCCCTGTCGGGGCGGTCGCCCGACTGGGGGTACAGTCGTCTGCTGGAAACGCCGGAAGGCGGCGCCCAGGCCTATCGTCGGCTTGAGCTGGCGGACCGATTGCAGGATCGGGCCTGGCTGGCTCAGTTCGGGCCGGGAACGGTCGGCGCCGCCTATCGCGACTTCATCGACGCGCAGAACTTCTCGGCCTATGGCCTGGCCGATGAGAGCCGCAAGATTGCCGACAGCGAGATCGAGGCGGCCCACCCGCGCGCCTGGTTCGCGCGCCGGATGCGCGACGTGCATGACATCTGGCACGTCCTGACCGGCTATCAGGCCGATGCCCTGGGCGAGGCCTGTCTGGTGGCGTTTTCGCTGCCGCAGACGCGCAGCGCCGGCTTCGGCCTGATCGCCTCGGGCATTGCAGTGCAGTTCATGCGCGCCCGCACCGGATACCCGTGCGCGCGGGCTGTCTTTCAGGCCTGGCGCGACGGGCGGCGCGCCGCCTGGCTGCCGGGCGAAGACTATGAGCGCCTGTTCGCCGAGCCGCTGGACGTCGCCCGTCGTCGCCTGAAGATCCCGACGCCGACCATCTATCAACGCGTGCCGCCTGCGGTCCGCAACGCCTATCAGGGCGGCAAGGGATGAAGTCCGCCACCCTGGTTCTGGCGACCGTGTTGACGATCGCCGCTGTGGCGCCCGTCATGGGGCAGGGCGGCGGGTCATCCGACCTCGCCCTGTTGGGGAAGTGGCGCACGCCGGCCCAGAACGGAGTCGTGGCCATCGAGCGTTGCGGCGCTGATTTGTGCGCCCGGGTGGTGGATGCGGCGGCCCTGCGCGCCAATCCGGATCAGCGCGATGTGCGTAATCGCGATCCAGCCCTGCGGACCCGACCGATCAAGGGGTTGACGGTGCTGCGGGCCGCGTCCGGCGGGCCGCGCGTCTGGACCGCTGGGCCGCTCTACGACCCGGACAGCGGTCAGGGGGCGGCGACGGGGACGCTGACCCTGATCGATCCTGACCGGCTGGCGGTGCGGGGCTGCATCGCGCGGATGCTGTGCCGGACCCAGACCTGGACGCGGGCGCGCTGACTCCGCCGCCCGCTGACGACCGACGACTGTAACGCGAGAGGCCGACGGGGGGACCGTGTCGGCGAGGGGAAGACCGACCATGCTGATCTGGATTGGCGCACTGGCCCTGGGGGGCTTCATCCTGACCCTGGTTCAAGCGCGGATGGCGATCTGGAGCGTCGCCGCCGCCGCCTGGATCGCGGCGGGCTGGGGGGCGGAGCTGATCGCGCCGACGACGGCGGCGATCATGGCGGCGGCCGCTGCGCCGGTGCTCCTGCTGCTGACCGTCACGCCCCTGCGTCGCGCCATCCTGTCGCGCCCGGCCATGGCGGGCTTCCGCCGGATCATGCCGAAGATGAGCCCGACCGAACAGGCGGCGGTCGAGGCTGGCGGCGTCTGGTGGGACGCCGAGCTGTTCGCGGGCAAGCCGGACTGGAAGCGGCTGCTGGCCACCCCGGCGCCGGTCCTGACGCCCGAGGAACAGAGCTTCCTCGACCAAGAGGCCGAGCATCTGTGCGACCTGGCCAACGACTGGGAGACCACCTCGGTCTGGCAGGACCTGTCGCCCGAGGCCTGGGCCTACGCCAAGGATAAGGGCTTCCTGGGCATGATCATTCCCAAGGCCTACGGCGGTCTCGGCTTCTCCGCCTATGCCCACAGCCAGGTGATCCAGAAGCTGTCGACGCGCTGCTCGGTGGCGGCGGTCTCGGTCATGGTGCCCAACTCGCTCGGTCCGGCGGAGCTGCTGCTGCACTACGGCACGGAAGACCAGAAGAACCACTATCTGCCGCGTCTGGCGCGCGGCGAGGAAATCCCCTGCTTCGCCCTGACCAACCCCTATGCCGGATCCGACGCCGCCTCGATCACCGATACGGGCGTGGTCTGCAAGGCGATGTGGAACGGCGTGGAGACCCTGGGTTTCCGCATCAGTTGGCGCAAGCGCTACATCACCCTGGCCCCGGTCGCGACGGTGCTGGGCCTAGCGTTTCGCGCCATGGACCCCGACGGCCTGCTGGGGACTGAGGCCGAGCCGGGCATCACCTGCGTCCTGATCCCGCGCGAGCATCCAGGGGTCGAGATCGGACGGCGCCACTGGCCGCTGAACGCGGTCTTCCAGAACGGTCCGACCACGGGCGACGGCGTCTTTGTGCCGATGGACATGGTCATCGGCGGGCGCGAGCAGGTCGGGAACGGCTGGCGGATGCTGATGGAATGTCTGGCCGCGGGCCGGGCCATCTCCTTGCCATCGTCCAATGTCGGCATGTCCAAGCTGGCCGTGGGCATGGTCGGGGCCTATGTGGCCATCCGTCGTCAGTTCAACCAGCCCATCGGCGCCTTCGAGGGCGTGCAGGAGGCCTTGGCCCGCATGGCCGGGCATCTCTACGCCACGGACGCGGTGCGGCGTCTGGCGGCGGCGGCGCTGGATCAGGGCGAGAAGCCCTCGGTCGTTTCGGCCATCGCCAAGTATCACGTCACCGAGCGCGCCCGCCTCATCATCAATGACGGCATGGACGTGGTCGGCGGCAAGGGCGTCTGCATGGGGCCGGGCAACTTCCTGGCCCGCGCCTATCAGCAGATTCCGGTCGCCATCACCGTCGAGGGCGCCAACATCATGACCCGCACCCTGATCATCTATGGTCAGGGCGCCATCCGTTGCCATCCCTATGTCCTGACCCTGATGCGGACCGCGGGGGCGAGCGAGGTCAAGCCGTTCGACGCGGCCCTGTTCGGCTATGTCGGCTTCCTGTTCCGTAATATGGCGCGGGCGCTGACCTTCAGCCTGACGGGCGGTCTGCTGATCGCGGCGCCAGGTGGGGCGGCCCCGCAGTTGAGGCGCTACTACCGCGCGGCGACGCGGCTCTCGACCCTGCTGGCCCTGGCCTCGGACCTATCGATGGCCACCGTCGGCGGTGCGCTGAAGCGCAAGGGCGCCATGACCGGGCGGATGGGCGACATCCTGTCCCAGCTCTTCATCCTGTCCAGCGTGCTGAAGCGGTTCGAGGACGAGGGCCGTCCCGCTGAGGATCTGCCCTTCGTCCACTGGGCGGCGCAGGACGCACTGGCGCGAGCCGGGACGGCGTGGCGCGATCTTCTGGCCAACCACCCGAACCGGGGCGCGGCCCTGTTCCTGAAACTGGTCGGGGCGCCGTTTGGTTTGAGGACGCCCCAGCCGAACGACGCCTGCGCCGCCGCCGTCGCCGGTCTGATCCAGATGCACGGCCCGGCGCGCGACCGCCTGACCGCTGGGTCCTGGTCGGCGCGGATCGAGGTTGATCCCATTGCCGCCACCATCGTCGCCTTTGACCTCTATCCTCAGGTCGAGGCCATCGAGCGTCGACTGAAGGACGCCATCCGTGCGGGCCGCATCGCTCGTGCGCCGCAGAACCTGACCCTGCTCAACGACTGGGCCGCCAAGGCCGAAGAGCTAGGGCTGATTGATGCTGCTGAGCGCGCGGTGATCGCCCGCTTCGCGACCTATGCCGATCAGGCGATCCAGGTGGACGACTTCCCCGCCGACTTCGACATCGCCGCTGGGCTGGACCGGCGACAAGCGGCGGAAATCGCACCCCGCAAGACGACGAAGAAGGCGGCCTGATGAGCGACCGGTATCTGGACTTCGCCAACTCCGGCGTCGGCGGCTGGCTGACGGGGGCCCTGGGCCTGCCGCGTCCCGCCCCCCTGCGTCGTCGCGCCGAGGCGGGGACGGGCCTGGTCGGGCCTCTGTTGCTGGGGCCTGCCCCCAACGAAGACGGGAACGGGCGTCTGGCCGCGACCCTGGGGCGTCTGGCCGGGGCGTCGGGGCAGAAGACCCACGCCGAGTGGTCGCCGGACGTGCGCTATGGCGGGCTGGTGTTCGACGCCTCTAACTGCGCTGACGCCGCCTCGGCTCAGAGCCTCTATCGCTTCTTCCATCAGGCCATCCGCTCGGTGGCCGAGCATGGCCGCATCGTGGTGATCGGCACGCCGCCTGAACTGATGGCCGACGCCGAGGGCGAGGCGATCCAGCGCGGGCTGGAAGGCTTCGTCCGCTCTCTGGCCAAGGAGGCGCGGCGCAGTATCGCCGTCCACCTGCTCTATGTCGCGCCGGGGGCGGAGGACGCCGCCGGCAGCACGCTGGCCTTCCTGCTGTCGCCGCGCTCGGCCTATGTCTCGGGCCAGCCGATCCGGGTCGTGACGCCGGTCGCGACGGGTGAGGCGGGTGCGGGTCATAAAGGGCGGCGCGTGCTGGTCACCGGCGCCTCGCGCGGCATCGGCAAGGCCATCGCCCGCCTGTTCGTCGTCGAGGGGGCGCAGGTTGTGGCTCTGGACGTGGCCGGGGCGGCGGAAGGTCTGTCGACCCTGAAGGCCGAGTTGGGCGTCGAGACCCTGGCGCTGGATATCACGGCGCCTGACGCTGCGGAAACCCTGCTGGCCGATGCCCGCGCGCGCGGCGGCTATGACGTGGTGATCCACAATGCGGGCATCACCCGCGACCGCACCCTGGCCCGGATGGAGCCGCGCGAGTGGGACAGCGTCATGGCGGTCAACCTGTCGGCGCCCCTGGCCATCACCCGCGCGCTGGTCGAGGGCGGGGGGATGCGCCCCAACGGGCGGATTATCGCCGTGTCCTCGCTGAGCGGCATCGGCGGCAATATGGGCCAGAGCAACTATGCCCTGTCGAAAGCCGCCTGGATCGGGGCGGTGCGGCGGCTGGCCCCGCAGTTGGCGGGGCAGGGGATCACCATCAACGCCGTGGCCCCCGGCTTCATCGAGACGCAGATGACCGCCGCCATTCCCTTCGCCATCCGCGAGGCCGGGCGGCGGATGAACAGCATGGGGCAGGGGGGCCATCCGGTGGATGTGGCCGAGACCATCGCCTGGCTGGCCGATCCGGCCTCGGGCGGCGTCAACGGACAGGTGGTGCGCGTCTGCGGCCAGAGCCTGCTGGGCGCATGACGGCGGTGATTGAGCGGTTCGACGCGCCGCTATCGGGCGCCGCCGTTGTCGGCGGAGCCTTGCGGGGGATGCTGCGGGCCAAAGGCGGCGAGGCGGTGCTGCCGCCGCGCGCGCTGCAGCGCGAGGTCGTTCTGGAGGCCGAGGCCGTCGGCGCCTATGCCCGGCTGTGCGGGTTTGCGCCCGAGCAGGGCGTGCCGATCACATGGCCGCATATTCTGGCCTTTCCGCTGCAGATGCGTCTGATGCTGGGGGCGGACTTTCCCTATCCGGCCATGGGGCTGGTGCATCTGCACAACCGTATCCGCCAGCAGGCGCGGCTGAGCATCGGCGACCGGCTGACGCTGACGGCGCAGCCGGGACGGTTTCTGAGCCACGACAAGGGGCAGGCCTTTACGCTGGAAACCACGGCGACGCGCGACGGCGCGACGGTGTTGGAGGGGCTCAGCGTCTACTTGCGTCTCGGCCGTCCGGGACGGGGCGATCCGGCGCCGCTGTTGACCGGCAAGGACGCCGACCGGCTGGTCGAGACCTGGACCCTTCCGGCCGATCTGGGCCGTCGCTACGCCCGGGTTTCGGGCGACGCCAATCCGATCCACACCTCGGCCCTGGGGGCGCGGCTGTTCGGCTTTCGCCGGGCCATTGCGCATGGGATGTGGACCAAGGCGCGGGCCGTCGCCGCCCTGTCGCCACAGGCGCCGCTGGACGCCGCCGAGGTCGAGGTCGCTTTCCGCGCCCCGCTCTTCCTGCCGGGACAGGTCGGTCTCTATGTGGGCCCTTCTGGCGACATCCGTGATTTCGACGTCCGCGACGCCACCGGCGCGCGCGCCCATCTGCGGGGTCGGTTGACCCTTTCGCCTGAGGATAGTGTTGCATGCTGACCGCTTCCGCCCCGCGCCGGGTCGCCATTCTGGGCGGCAATCGCATTCCTTTTGCGCGGTCGAACACCGCCTATGCCGAGGCCTCCAATCAGGAGATGCTGACGGCGGCGCTGCAAGGTCTGGCCGATCGCTACAACCTGCACGGCCTGCGGCTGGGCGAGGTGGCGGCGGGGGCGGTGCTGAAGCTCTCGCGCGACATCGCCCTGACGCGCGAGAGCCTGCTGGATACCACCATCGGCCACGACACCCCGACCTATGACGTGAGCCAGGCCTGCGGCACCGGGCTGGAGGCGGCCATTCTGGTGGCCAACAAGATCGCCCTGGGTCAGATCGAGGTCGGGATCGCCGGCGGGGTGGACACCACCTCGGACGCACCGATCGGGCTCAATGAGAAGTTCCGCAAGGCCCTGCTTGCCGCCAACCGCGAGAAGACCACAGGCGGGCGCATCAAGGCCCTGCTGGGGGCCGGTCTGAGCGCGCCGTTCAGGCCCGAGCCGCCGCGCAACGCCGAGCCGCGCACCGGCCTGTCGATGGGCGAGAGCTGCGAGCAGATGGCCAAGCGCTGGGCCATCCCGCGCGAGGATCAGGACGCCCTAGCCGTGGCCAGCCACCGCAACGCCGCCGCCGCCTGGGATGCTGGGTTGTTTGACGACCTGGTCACGCCCTTCCGGGGGCTGAAGCGCGACAACAACCTGAGGCCGGACATTGACCCGGCCAGGCTGGCGACGATGAAGCCGGTGTTCGACCGCGCCAACGGCACGCTGACCGCGGCCAACTCGACGCCGCTGACCGACGGGGCCTCGACCGTGCTGCTGGCCAGCGAGGACTGGGCCAGGTCGCGCGGCCTGCCGGTTCTGGCTTACTTGCGCACCGGCGAGACGGCGGCGGTGGACTTTGTGAAGGGCGACGAGGGGCTGCTGATGGCGCCCGCCTACGCCGTGCCGCGGATGCTGGCCAGGCTCGGCCTGACGCTGCAGGAATTCGACCTCTACGAAATCCACGAAGCCTTTGCGGCTCAGGTTTTGTGCACCCTGAAGGCGTGGCAGGATGACGACTACGCCAGGACCCGTCTGGGGCTGGAGCGGGCGCCGGGGGCCATCGACATGAGCAAGCTGAACGTCAACGGCGGCTCGCTGGCGGCGGGGCATCCCTTCGCGGCGACGGGGGGGCGCATCCTGGCCAATCTGGCGACCATGATCGACCGGCGCGGGGGCGGACGCGGCCTGATCTCGATCTGCGCGGCAGGCGGTCAGGGCGTGGTGGCGGTGGTGGAGAAATGAGCGATCTGGCTGTCGAAAGCGCCGCCGCCGCCGCCGCCGAGGCGGACCGGCTGTGGGCCGAGCGGTTCTGGACCGCTCACTATCGCGCCGGGGTGCCGGCCTGCATCGAGGACGAGCTGGCGCGCTGGACCTCGGTGCCGCAGATGTTCGAGGCGGACTCGCGCCGCTTCGCCGAGCGCCCCGGCTATGTCAGCCTGGGCACGGCCCTGACCTATGGCCATGTGCTGAGCGCGGCCAAGGCCTTCGGCGCCTGGCTGCAATCGGTCGGGGTCCAGCCCGGCGACCGGGTGGCGCTGATGATGCCCAACTGTCTGCAGTATCCGACGGCCCTGTTCGGGGTGCTGTTCGCCGGGGCCGTGGTGGTCAACGTCAACCCGCTCTACACGCCGCGCGAACTGCATCACCAGCTGAAGGACAGCGGCGCGGTGGCCATCGTGGTCATGGACATGTTCGCCAAGACGCTGGAGCAGGCGCGCGAGGGGACCCAGGTCCGTCACATCATCGTCACGGCGATGGGCGACATGATGCTAGGCCTGAAGGGCGTCGCCGTCAGCGCCATGATGCGCCATGTGCAGAAGCTGGTTCCGCCCTATCGTCTGCCCGACGCGCAGGGCTGGAAGGCCCTGATGCGGCGGGCGCGACGGCTGACGTTGAAGCCGGTTGAAACCCAGCCGGAAGACATCGCCTTCCTGCAATATACCGGGGGCACGTCGGGGGTGGCCAAGGGGGCCATGCTGACCCACCGCAACATCCTGGCCAATACGCTGCAGGGCCGCGCCTGGGTGTTGGATCAGATCGATCAGGGCGAGGCAGTCGGCAACGTCACCATGCTGCCGCTCTATCATATCTTCTCCCTGACGGCGAACCTGATGATGTTCACCGGGGCGGGGGGACGGAACATCCTGATCGCCAATCCGCGCGATTCAAAACGGGTGGAATGGATCCTGAGGAAGGAGCGCTTCGTCGGCATGACGGGGCTGAACACCCTGTTTTCCAGCCTGTTGAAGACCGAGGCTTTCCGCAATCGCGACTTCTCGGACCTGAAGCTGACCATCGCCGGCGGCATGGCGACGCAGAAGGTGGTGGCCGAGGAGTGGGAGGCGGTGACGGGCGCGCCTCTGGTGGACGGCTACGGCCTGACCGAGACCTCGCCGGTGGTCTGCATCGGGCGGGTCGATCTGGCCCATCCCGAGACCATGGGCTTTGACGGCACGGTCGGCTTGCCGGTGCCCTCTACCGAGGTGCGGATGCGGCGTGACGATGGCAGCTGGGCCGGGATCGACGAGCCGGGCGAGCTGTGCGTGCGCGGGCCGCAGGTCATGCTGGGCTACTGGCAGAGGCCGGACGAGACGGCCAAGGCTATTTCGGCGGACGGCTGGCTGGCCACTGGCGACGTCGGCGTGATGCAGGCCAATGGCCGGGTACGGCTGGTGGACCGGATCAAGGACATGATCCTGGTCTCGGGCTTCAACGTCTATCCGGGCGAGATCGAGGACGTCGTGGCGTCTCATCCCCTGGTCGAGGAGGTCGCCGCCGTCGGGGTGCCGGACCCGGTGCAGGGCGAGCGGATCAAGATCGTCGTCGTGCCGCGTTCGCCCGAGCTGACGGCGGACATGCTGATCGCCCACTGCCGGGGGCAGCTGACGGCCTACAAGGTGCCGCGTCTGGTGGAGTTTCGGTCGGAGCCCCTGCCCAAGACGGCGGTGGGCAAGGTGCTGCGGCGCGAGCTGCGCTGAGGACTAGGCAGCCGTTGTGGGTAACCGCTTGCGCGTGATCAGCAGGCCGAACACCGCCGCCAGCGGGAACATCAGCACGCCATAGACCGCCGCCGGCAGGGACATGTCCGGGACCGCCAGCACCGACTCGGCGATGACGATGGCCAGGGTGGCGTTGTGCAGCCCGACCTCGAAGGCGCTGGCGATCGGCTGCTCGCGGTTGATGCGGAACAGGCGCGGGACGATGAAACCAATGCCCAGGCTGAGGACGCAGAAGCTGACGACGATGCCGGCCAGGGCGATGAAGTCGTCCTTCAGCACGGCGAAGTTGGACACGACCGCCCCGGCGATCACCAGGGTCAGGATGACGACCGAGGCCAGCCGGACCGGCTTGTCCATGGCGCGGGCGAAGCCGGGCTTGAAGCCGCGCACCAGCATCCCCAGACCGACCGGCGCCAGCACGATCATGAAGACCTCAATGGTCTTCTTCAGTTGCAGCCCCACGGTCATGTCGCCCGGCTGGAACCAAGCGATGGACAGGTTGACGATCACCGGCAGGGTCAGGACGGCGATGACGGAGTTGATCGCCGTCAGGCTGATGTTCAGGGCTACGTCGCCGCGGAACAGGTGGCTGTAGAGATTGGCCGTGGTCCCGCCGGGCGAGGCCGCCAGCAACATCATCCCCACGGCCAGAACCGGCGGCAGCCGGAACAGCAGCACCAGGCCGAAACAGACGGCCGGCAGAAGCAGCAGTTGACAGGCCAGGGCGAGGGCGACCGCCTTGGGCCGCTTGCCGATGCGAGCGAAGTCGCCGGGCGTCAGGTCCAGCCCCAGCCCGAACATGATGACGCCCAGCGCGATCGGCAGACCGATCATGGCCAAGGGTGAATCCATGGTCTTTTCCTCCCCCGAGAAACCTCAGACCCGACCGGCGAGGGCGCGCCCAGCTGCCCGGCCCGAGAAGATGCACCCGCCCAGGAAGGTGCCTTCCAGCGCATTGTAACCATGCAATCCGCCGCCGCCGAAGCCCGCAGCCTCGCCTGCGGCGTATAGTCCCTCGAACGGCGTCCCGTCGGCCTTCAGCACCTGGCTCGACAGATCGGTCTGCAGCCCCCCCAGCGACTTGCGCGTCAGAACGTGCAGCCTGACCCCGATCAGCGGCCCGGCCTTGGGATCCAGCAGGCGATGCGGCGTCGCCGTCCGCGCCAGCCTGTCGCCCAGGTGGCGGCGACTGTTGTGGATGCTCATGGCCTGGAAATCCTTGGCGTAGGGATTGTCCATCTGGGCGTCGCGGTCCTCGACCTGACGACGGACCAGGGCCGGGTCCAGCAGAGGCCGCTCGGTCAGGCCGTTCATCCTGGCGACCAGCGTCTCCAGGTCATCGGCGAAGACGAAGTCGGCGCCCTTGTGCTTGAAGGCGTCCACCGCAGGCGGCGCGCCCTTGCCGAGGCGCGCCATCAGCACCTTCAGCAGCTTGCGCTCGGTGATGTCGAGGTTCTGCTCCGACCCCGACAGGGCGAATTCCTTTTCCAGGATCTTCTGGCTGACGATGAACCAGGAGTGGTCGTGTTCGGCCAGATCGGGCGTGGTTCGCAGATGCCTCAGCGTGGCCATGGTGTCGTGGCCGGGCAGGCCGGGCGAGGGCAGCCGCCGCCCCAGGGCGTCCAGCCACAGCGGCGACGGGCCGGGCAGGATGCGGATGGCGTGCTTGGGCCAGATCGGATCCCAGTTCTGCACCCCCTCGACGTAGTGCCACATGCGGTCGCGGTTCACGAGCCGGGCGCCGGCTTCGCCCGCAATGTCCAGCATCCGCCCGTCGACATAGGCGGGAACGCCGGTGATCATCGACTTCGGCGGCGATCCCAGCCGCTCGGGCCAGAAGCGCCGCACCTTCTCATGGTCGCCGCCGATGCCGCCTGAAGCCAGGACGACGGCCCCGGCCCTCAGGGTGAAATCGCCGATCCGGTTGCGGTTCGAGGGGGCGCCGCGCGGTGCGTCATCGGAGGCCAGGATCGCGCCCGCAACCCCGGTGACGCGCCCGCCCTCGACCAGCAGGCGGTCGACCCGGCGACGGTGGTGGAAGGTCAGCCGCCCATCCTTCGCCGCCGTTCGCGCGCGGTCGGCGAAGGGCTCTGACACCCCGGTCCCCGTGCCCCAGGCGACATGAAAGCGCGGCACGGAATTGCCGTGGCCAAAGGCCTGCCCCCCGCCGCGCTCAGCCCAGCCGACCATGGGGGTCAGGCTGATTCCATGCTGTTTCAGCCAGGCGCGCTTTTCGCCAGCGGCGAACTCGACATAGGCGCGGCCCCACCGCACCGCCCAGTCGTCCTCGGCCAGCGGCCCGTCCAGACGGTCCCAGCCCGCGCTGCCCCGCCAGTCGCGCCAGGCCAGGTCGACGCTGTCGCGCACGCCCAGCTTCCGCTGCTCCGGCGAGTTGACCAGGAACAGCCCGCCGAACGACCAGAAGGCCTGGCCGCCCAGGTTGGCCGGGTTTTCCTGATCGACCAGGGCGACGCGCTTGCCCGCCTGAACCAGCTCATGGGCGGCCACCAGTCCGGCCAGCCCCCCGCCCACCACGATGACGTCCCCGTCCATGCGCTCTCCCCGACATTCGACGGCAGAACAGCTAACACAACTGTCAATATGAAACGAGGATTTCCTCGGCCAACATGCGTGTTAATATGTATTGACAGGCGGGTGAGTAGCGTGATCGTCTGGGGTTAACCGCTACCGGCGCCGCCCCGGTCGGCGGAGCTATATCGGCGGTGTGGAAACGTTGCGGTTCGTTGGGAACGGGCCGCACCCTGGGGAGGGGTTTAAATGGCGACTTCCGTCGTTCATGCGCGCTTGGCCGCGACTGTATCACTTCTGGCATTGTCCATAGCGGCGCCGGCGCTGGCTCAGACCGCGCCCGGGAACGACGCCACGGTGGTTGAAGACATCATCGTCACCGCTCAGAAACGGGAAGAATCCATTCAGGACGTGCCGATCGCCGTGTCGGCCTTCTCAGCCGAAAGCCTGGATGCGCTGAAGATCGAGGGCGGGGCGGAGCTGGTTCGGGCTGTCCCGAACGTGACCTTCTCCAAGGCCAACTTCAGCATGTACAACTTCACGATCCGCGGGATCGGGACCAAGGCCATCTCGGCTTCGTCCGACCCTGCGGTGGCGGTCAGCTTCAACAACACCCCCCTGATCCGCAACCGCCTGTTCGAGCAGGAATACCTGGATGTGAACCGGGTTGAAGTGCTGCGCGGCCCGCAAGGGACTCTGTATGGCCGCAACGCCACCGGCGGCGTGGTCAATATGATCCCCAACCTGCCGGGGCCTGATTTCGACGCCCTGCTGAAGGCGGAAACCGGCAACTACGGCTCCATGCGCGGTCAGATGATGGTCAACATCCCTCTGACGGAAACCTTCTCGGTGCGCGCGGTGGCGGGCCTGACCAAGCGCGAGGGCTTTGACCAGAACACCTTCAAGGGCACCACGGTCAACGGGCGTGACCTCTACACCACCCGACTGTCCGCGGCGTGGGAGCCCAATGACAGGTTCGAGGCCAATCTGATCTGGGAGCATTTCGAGGAGGACGACAATCGGTCTCGCACAGGCAAGCAGCTTTGCACCACCGATCCCGGCCCGACCAAGGTGGGCAAGGTCACCATCACCTCGCAACTGATCCGCAACCGTTTGAGTCAGGGCTGTCTGCCCGGCTCACTGTATGACGATGCGGCCTATGGCGTCCCTAACGGCGGCGCCTTCGCCCATATCTTCCTGGCTTCGCTGTCCTTTGGCAACGACGCCCAAGGAAAGACGATAGTGGGCGTGCCCTTGGGCACCGACCCCTATGCGGGTGTGACGCAGTCGCGCAATCTGCGCGAGATCTCGACCAGCTATGATCCGGTCTTTCGCGTGAAGAACGACGTCACCCAGTTCAATATGGCGTACGACCTGACTGATCGTCTGAAGCTGATTTCTCAAACGGCCTATGCCGAGGACGCCTACTATTCCTCGCAGGACTACAACCGATTTGTCTCTAACCCCATCTTCAGCAACACCGACGGTCAGAGAGATCCTTTTGGTAAGTTAATCATTGGACCGTCGGCTCTTCCTGGCGGGTATTACACGGACCCTCAGTTGGGAACGTCTAATCGTATGCTGTCTGCGGATGTAAGTCAGTCGAACAATAGGCAGTGGACGCAGGAGTTGAGGCTTCAGTCTGATTTTGATGGTAGATTTAATTTTAGCCTTGGTGCGAACTATTTAGACTTCAAGTCGCAAGATGATTACTACGTGTTCAATAATGTATTCACGTTCTTGGCGGAATATTATTACAATGTTGCAGTAGGGCTGCCTGCGAACATAGGGCGGCAACCGCTTCTTTGCACTCCTCAGGCGACCAAGGAGTGCGTCTATGTCGATCCGACGCCCATCGCCAATCTGGCTGGCGACGGGCACAACTATTTCCGTAGCAAGAACGTCATTCATACCCGGTCGTGGGCTGTGTTCGGCGAGGGCTATTGGGATCTGACCCCGACTGTGCGTTTGACCGCAGGCTTGCGTTACACGGACGATCGCAAGGTCAGCACCCCCTATCCCAGTCAGTTGCTGCTGGGGGCGGACCGCGGCAATCCGGGGCCGATGTCGGGCGGCTATGTCAGTCAGGGCTATCCGGCCTTGCCGGACATTGATCAAAGCTGGGATGCCGTCACCGGGCGTCTGGTGCTGGACTGGAAGCCTGTGACCCGGTTCACCGACGACACCCTGGTCTATGCCTCGTTTGCGCGCGGCTATAAGGGGGGCGGGGCCAATCCCCCGCGCGTCGATATCAACCCGAAGGTGATCCAGTATCAGCCTCTGGCTGAAACCTTCGACCCGGAATATGTCAACGCTTTCGAGATCGGGACCAAGAACTCCCTGTATGACGGCAAGGTGCGTCTGAATATGACGGCCTTCTACTATGACTACGACGACTATCAGGTGTCGAAGATTGAGGACCGTATTTCTCTGAACGAGAATTTCGACGCCCGCAGCATGGGGGTGGAGCTGGAGACGATCTTCCGACCCAATCGCAACTTCCGCGTGGACGCCAATATCGGCTATCTGAACACGCGGATCGGCGATGGCGAAGGTTCCATCGACATCATGAACCGGACCCAGGGCAATGCAGACTGGATGGTGCTGCGCCCCTGGCTGCAGGTGCCGTCGAACTGTATCGCCCCTACCAAGCATGTCGAAACCATCCTGGCGTCCAGCTACGCTGAGAATTTCAAAACGCTCGCGCTTCAGGGGTTGTGCGGCGGTTCCCAGCGCACCGGCAGCTTCGACCCGAACTACGCATCCATCGTGCCGCTCTGGCGTCTGTTCAACTTCACCTACAATCCTCTGACCGACGCCCCCAACGGCGGGCGCGGGTTCGAGGCTGATCTCAGCGGCAATGAGCTGCCCAATTCGCCGAACTGGACCGCCAATATCGGGGCCCAATACACCTTCTTCCTCGGCGGATGGGATCTGACGGTCCGTGGTGACTACTACTATCAGGGCAGCAGCTACGCCCGCGCCTACAACACCGAGTATGACCGCCTGAGGGCCTGGGACAACGCCAACCTGTCGGTGACGCTGGAGCAGCCTGACAACGGTCTGGTCTTCCAGGCCTACGTCAAGAACCTGTTCGACAAGGCGCCGCTGACGGACGCCTTCACCAACAGCGACGACACCGGTCTGACCGGCAACGTCTTCACCCTGGATCCGCGCCTTGTGGCCTTCAGTGTATCGAAGCGCTTCTGACGCCGAACGGATAAGTATTGCCTGATGATTTTAGGGAATCTGGACGGGTCTGAACGACCTGTCCATCTGGATGCGCCGGGGGCTGTCAGGCTCCCGGCGTTTTCTGTCTTCTGGGAGGATTGTGTCGGGATCGGCGGATCTGGTGGCGGCTGCCCGGTCCGGCGTCCCGTCTGGCCCTGCCGTCAAGTCGCTAAAAAGCGGCGGCGGACAATCCGCCAGGCGTTGCCTGCTTTGACGTCAGCTGAAAGGTGAGGGTGTTCAAATGAAAGCTCCTGAAACAGAGCTTTAATTCCCCCGAGTGGCTCCGCGGGTAGAGGCTGGAAATAGTTTTCCATATCGTGTCGCCGAGGTGCGGTTGGTTCCGCGAAAACTGCTTCAATACAATGTGTTGTGTTTTTCATTTCGTTTCGAGCCGTTTCGGCGCGTTTCTACAAGCTTTTGTCTGGTGGATGGGAAGCTGGATGGGAAGGAAGGCTGTGGAAATGAAATGAGGAGCCACTAGAATCAGGTTTCCGGATTGATTTGCGGGGGGGCGTGTTCATGGCTTTGAAGGTCAACAAGCTCACGGATCGAAGTGTCCGAGGCTTCAAGAGCAAGGGCTACTATTCCGACGGCGACGGTCTCTATCTCGTCGTCTCCGGGACCGGCGGACGCAGCTGGATCTATCGCTATCGTTCGGGTGGGGCACGAAGGGACCTGGGACTGGGTTCTTTCCTCGACGTCTCCCTGGTTGACGCCCGGCTCGCCCGTGACGCCGCGAAACGGGCCGTTGCGGCAGGGCGGGATCCTCTTGAGTGCGGTCAGTCCGCCCCCATTCCCGCGCCCGTGGCGCCTATGGATCCGCCCCGGCCGGTTCGGGTCGAAGGGCGGCCGACGCTGTTGGCGTGCTGGAAGGACTATGTGGCGGCCCAGGAAGGCGGCTGGCGGGGCCGAAAGACCAAGGCGGGCTGGATGCGCTCGATCGAGCGTCATGCCGCGGCCATCAAGAACAGGCCGATCGATGAGATCGACGTCGAGACTGTGTTGTCCGTCGTTCAGCCCATGTGGCTGACCAAGGCCGAATCCGCGGGCAAGTTGCGCGAGCGGCTGGAGCGCGTGCTGGACTACGCTCGGGTCATGAAGCTGCGCACCGGAGAAAACCCGGCCCTGTGGAAGGGCAATCTGAACCACCTGTTGCCGCCGCGTCCCCGGCTGCAGCGCGGGCATATGCCGGCCATGCCCTATGTTCAGATACCGGCCTTCATGAAGCGTCTGGCAGACAGTCAGGGAATGTCGGCTCGGGCGCTGGAGTTCACCATCCTCACGGCGTCGCGGGAGACCATGACGCTTGAGGCGACCTGGGGCGAGATCCGGGACGACGTCTGGGAGCTCGACAAGAGCCGTATGAAGGAGCGGGCCTTTCGCCAGCCCCTGTCAGTCGGCGCCCTGGCCGTGCTGGAGGCGATCCGACCCGCGCGGGTCAGACCCAATCAACTGATCTTCCCGGGCCCCAAGGGCGGGGTGATGTCCAACATGGCGATGGACATGCTGTTGCGGGACCTGGCGCCGGGCTGCACGCCTCATGGCATGCGTTCGACCTTCCGGGACTGGGCGGGGGACGAGACGCATTACGCCCGGGAGGTCATCGAGGAATGCCTCGCCCACGCCGTCGGCGACGAAACCGAGCGGGCCTACAGACGTAGCGACGCCTTGCGAAAGCGACGGGAGGTCATGCAGGCTTGGTCGGCCTACTGCCTGCCTGGGTCGGTCTCGAGCGGAGCCTGAGCCTCAGCGTCCGGCCCCACGATCTCCAGCCAGTTGAGAATCAGGGCGGCGGGGGAGGCGGAGCGCCGCACGTCGAACTCCTCCTGGCCGCCGATCTGGACGCGGCAGACGGTGAAGGCCTCCCTATGGGACCGGCTGTTGTCCGTGAGGATGGAGGCGTCGGCGACATCGACGGCCAGCTTGATCGCCTGCTGAGTCCTGGGGAAACGGCGTCGTAAGACGCCTTCCTCGATCCCGTGGCCGCCGCTGCTCACGCGCGTCTGGACGCGCAGGATGGATAGTTCGGGATTGGCCAAGCCGACGAAGAACAGCAGCACGAAATAGCCTGCCGCCTGCATGTCTCGGACTAGGTCGACTTTGGACAGGATCCGGCCGTCTTCCTGCGGTTCCCAGTAGGAGAAGACCGTCTCCATGGCGAAGGGCACCTGAGCGGCCATCGCGTGACCCGCGAAGGCGTTGACGCCCTGCTGGGCCACGCTCATCCAGCCGCGATCCGTGTCACGAAGCTCAGCGGCCCACGCCGCGAGGAATCCATCGTCGCCGGCCTCGGGAAGAATGGACAGCATCATCCGGTCCGCATTGATCAGCGGAATCCGCAGAGTGTCGGCCAGGGACCGGCGCCACATGGTGGACTTACCCGAGCCATTGTGCCCCGCCAGGATGATGGCGAGCGGTTTTTCTGTCTGCATCTGGGCGGCGAGAATGGCGTCTACCGCGACGCGGAGGCTGGTCAACCCGTGACCTTGAAGGTCCCGTTCTCCAGCACGCCGCGCTCCGTCTTGCCGTTCAGTTCGCGAATGAAGACGCCGGGACGGTCAGGGTCGGCGGAATAGAGCGGAACATCCTTGCGGGCGTAGAGACGGACGCCAGGGCGCATCAGTCGCTTCTTGGCGCGTTCAAGCGCTTCGCTGCTCATCGCCACATTGCGTTTGACATCGGCGGACGCGGGTTTGGGAGCGATAACCGTCACGCCGCTGAAGGTGACCTTGGAGCTCGCGCCCTTGGTCGCGCGCCGGGAAACCACAGAGCCGCGTTTCTGGACCGATTTCGAGGGCGTCGCGAAGGAATTGGCCATGGAGGGAAGATAGCCGGAGCTGAGCGGCTTCGCCAGTGACGTGAACATGAACCGGTTGATCCAACGTTCAATCGCGGAACCACCGCGTTTGCGGGAGAGTTTGCTAGCGGTCTTCGGAACGCCTTGGGTCTTGGTTTCTGTCGCGGTGAAGCTGCGGGGTGTTTTCAAGCCGAGCTGTTCCACAGGGCCGGTCTTTTCCGAAGCGACGGGCGCCGTTATAGGCGCAGGCGTTCAAGGACCGGCGGCTCGATGCGCCGAAGAACGGGAGCAGGCTGAAACATGGCCAAATATGACCCGCTTGTTCGGTATCTGCGTCGTCAGAAGGCGCTTGAGGTTGAACTGAGCTTTCGCGACATCGAACGCATCTTGGGCGGCCTCCTGCCCAAGGCCTCGGCCAATCCGCAATGGTGGCTAGTCGATGGCGCCGCCTTGGCGCCGCCTCAACAGCGAGCGTTCGCCGAGGCGGGCTACAAGCCGGAGCTGGATTTCCACCTGGAGCGCGTCCGTTTCATCAAGTCTCTCGCGCCGGCCGCTGCGTCAGGGCGTGAAGACCAGGCTACGAGCTTTCACAGCTGATCGCGAAAGAGGCTTGGTGCGGCTGGAGGACACCCTCGTCTCCGTCCTGGATCGCTGGGCCGCACGACCGTCGAGGACTATCGGGTGTTGGACGCCTTGCGTGAGACGTCTCAGCCAGAGGACGCCGTCTCGGCGCCTTGAGCATGACCTGAGGGACCGGAGGCCTCGCTTGGGCGCGAAACGCCGGCGTCCCCGTGAGCCGCGCCGGGCGGGCCGTGATAGTGGCGTACAGGGTTCAGGTCGTCGCGCACGACGTAGAGAAAGCCAGAGCCTCCGAGCCAGAGCAGGCTGAACAGAAGGGTCAGGGTGAGTCCCGGACGGGCGCGTGGTGCGAGCCGCAGACCGGCCAGGGCGAGTAGGGGAAGGCCGACGCCATAGACCACGTGCACCGGCCATCCGAGCGTGCTGAAGCAGAAGATGGCGAAGGTGAGAACAGCGCCGGCGCTCACGAAACTCGCCGTCAGGACAGCGAGCCCGTCGAGAAGCGGATTCGCCCGGGGCGGCGGCAGCCGCCTGCCACGACGCTTGCCGGGCCGGCCTTCCCTCCATCGAACGGTGCGCGCCATGTCAGGCGCCGCTCTTCGGCGCCGGCTGAGTTTCGCGTCGCGCCAGCCAGAGGCGCATTCGCAGGATTTCCGTGTCGCGCGCCCGGATGAGGTCCTGGGCCAACCCACGGGCGTCCTTGTCAGAGCCGTGCTGCAACTGGATCCGGGCCAGGGCGATTTCGCCCTCATGATGAGCGATCATGGCGCGCATGAAATCGACGTCGGCGTCGCCGGTCCAGCGGATGTCAGTGGCTTGGTGAAGATGTTCATTAGCCTCCTTGAAGGAGCGGGTCGAGGGCGTGTCTCCCGGGGCGTCGGCATGGCCAGCGTGCTCGTCGATCGGCTGGACGGCCGCAGCCGCCGGACGATCGGGCGAGGATTGACGCGACATCATGCCGAACAGAAAGGCTGCAGCCGCCAGGAAGGCTGCGATGAGGGTAAGCCAGCTAAGGCGTTTCATGGGCTTTATACCGGATAGGATGCGGGCGCCTGTCGATCGCGGTAGGCGAGCAGGCGCAGCGCGTTGAACACCACCAGGAGAGTGGAGCCTTCGTGCAGGGCGACGGCCGGGCCGATGCCGAGACCGAGGATGGTGGCCGGCACGAGGAAGGCGACCACGCCGAGGCTAACGAACAGGTTCTGGCGGATGACGGTTCGGGTGCGACGGCTCAGACCGACCGTGAATGGGAGATTGGACAGATCATCGGCCATGAGGGCCACGTCGGCGGTTTCCAGAGCGACGTCGGAGCCCGCCGCGCCCATGGCCACGCCGACCGTGGCCGTGGCCATGGCGGGGGCGTCGTTGACCCCGTCGCCGACCATGGCGACCTTGGTCTCGGCGCGGAGGCGCTTGATCGCCTCGACCTTGTCGTCGGGCATGAGGTCGCCCCAGGCCTCCGTCAGCCCGACCTGGCCGGCGATGGCTTCGGCCGCCTCCTGGTGGTCGCCCGAGATCATGATCATGCGCCGGACGCCTAGAGATCTCAGTCTTGTCAGGGCGTCGCGCGCGGCCGCACGCGGCGTGTCCAGCAGGCCGATCACGCCGAGATCGCGTTCGCCCTGGCGCACCACCATCAGGGTGCGGCCCTGGGCGCGAAGGCGATCGACCGCCTTGGTCGCCTGGGCGCCGAGAACCGGCACGCCGTCCGATCCGAACATCTCGGGCTTGCCGATCTGGACCGTGACGCCCTCGAGCTCGGCGGCGACGCCCTTGCCGGTCAGGCTCTGCAGGCTTGAAGCGGCAGGGACGGCGGCGCCGTCGAGACGCGCCGCGCCGTCCCGGGCGATCGCTTCGGCCAGGGGGTGGTCGCTGAGCCGTTCCACGGCGACCGCCACCGTCAGCAGGGCGCGTTCGTCGGCCCCGTCGACGGGGATGACGTCGGTGATCCGCGGGCGGCCTTCCGTCAGGGTGCCGGTCTTGTCGAAGGCGATGGCGTCGACGGCGCCGAGGTTCTCAAGCGGCGCGCCGCCCTTGATCAGGACGCCGGCGCGGGCGGCGCGGGCGACGCCCGACAGGACGGCGCTCGGCGTGGCGATGGCCAGGGCGCAGGGGCTGGCGGCCACCAGGACCGCCATGGCGCGGTAGAAGCTGTCGCGGAAGGGTTCGTCGACCACCACCCAGGCGAAGAGCAGGATGAAGGCCAGGCCCAGGACGAGGGGAACGAAGACGCGCTCGAACCGGTCGGTGAACCTCTGTGTCGGCGACTTCTGGGTCTCCGCCTCGCTGACCATGCGCACGACCTTGGCCAGGGTGGTGTCGCTGGACTTGCGGGTGGTCTCGATCTCGATGGCGCCGGCGCCGTTGATTGTACCTGCGAAGACGGCGGATGCGGCGAGGATGGAGGCGGGGCGGGCCCGGGCCTCGGCGAGATCGTCGACCGGCTGCTTGTCGACCGGCATGCTCTCCCCGGTGACCGGGGCCTGATTGACGCTGGTGGCGCCCTTGATGACGAAGCCATCGGCGGGCAGGCGTTCATTGGGCCTGACCACCACCACCTCGCCGACCTCGAGCGCCTCAACGGGTATTTCGATCACCTCGCCGTCACGCCGCACCCGGGCTGTGCGCGGGGCCAGTTCCGCCAGGGCTTCGATGGCGCGCTTGGCCCGGCCCATGGCGTAGTGCTCGAGGGCGTGGCCGAGGCTGAAGAGGAAGAGGAGCAGGGCGCCTTCCGCCCAGGCGCCGAGCGCGGCCGCGCCCGCCGCCGCCACCAGCATCAGGGTGTCGATCTCGAAGCGCTTGCGTCTGAGGTTGTCGATCGCCTCACGCACAGTGAAGAATCCGCCCAGGCCGTAGGCGCAGAGAAAGAGCGCGAGCGGGATCCAGCCCGGCAAGCCCGAGGCCAGTTTTTCCAGGGCGAAGCCGAGACCGAGGGCGCCGCCGGCGGCGAGGGCGAAGATCAGTTCGGTGTTGGCGCCGAAAATCCCTCCATGGGCGTGATCATGGTCGGCGTGATCCTCTTTCCCGTGGCCGTGGCCGTGGTCGTGGCCAGCGTGGTCGCCGGCGGCATGTTCAGACCTGGCCGAGAAGGGCTGAAGGGAGAAGGCGAGGCCGTGGCCGGCGAGCGTTTTCATCAACTGGTCGCGGGTGGTCCGGTTCTGGTCGAACTCGACGCGGACCGCGCCGGCGGCGTCTAGCCCGACCTCGAGGACGCCGGGCTCGGCCTTGAGATCGGTCTCGAGCGAACGGGCGTGCCGCGCGTGGCGCACGCCTTGGGTCCAGCCAACCAGGTGGCCGAAGCGCTGGCTGATCTCGGCTCCGGCCTGGAGCGCTTTGCGGCGCACCTCGTCCGGCGACAGGAGCTCGGGGTCGTAGTGCAGGCAGAGCTGGGGCCCGGAAGGGGATTCCGCGACATGGACCTGGGACAGGCCCGGAGCGCCAGACAGGCGTTTGACGAGCCGTTCCACGCAGGCGTCCGAGGCATCAGGCGCTTCGGGGAGAAGAACCGGTATGTCGAGTCTGACGGTACTAGGCATGCTTGAACTCCTCGGATGAGGGAGAGGGGGCTGAAGGCGAGGGCGGCGACTCCGCCTGAACGTCGCGCTCGTGCGAAGCGAGGCGAACGGCGGCGCCCGCAAGGAAGGCGAGCGCCGCAAGAAGAGCGGCGAGAGAGGTCACAAGACGCTGGCGATCCATGCTTCGCCTTAGGGAAGTTGGAAGATGACGCTGAACCAGCCGAACTGTTGGAGGCCCTCCAGAAGTTCAAACAGGGGCAGGGCCAGGAGAAAGACGAGGCCGTCTCTCAGGGTGCGAAGGAAGAAGGCGGGGCGGATCGTAAGTTCCGCCTCATCGCGCCACAGTCGGAGATCCGGAAGGAAACGCGGCGTCCGGAGGCGGTAACGTTCATAGGTCGCGCCGAAGGCGCCGGCGAGGAAGCGCTCCTCCCTTTCGACGACCGCCCGGAAGACCCCCCAGCAGGCCAGGGCGAACACCAGGCCGATGGTCAGGCTGCCTGACATGGCGCCGACGCCGAAGGCGCCGATGAAGCTGAAGACGTAGAGCGGATTGCGGCAGAGGGAATAGGGGCCGTTGGAGACGATTTCCTGTTTCTTGCGCCCCCCAATGTAAAGGGAGCACCAGGCGCGGCCGAAGATGCAGATCATGATGGCGATGAGGCCGAGATGTTCGACGGGGTGTTCAAATTCGGGGCGGGCCTTGACCAGCGGCGTCCAGGCCAGGAGGGCGAAAAGGCCCGCCAGGATGAAGAGCTTGCGCCATTTCTGGACGCCCTGGATGTCGATAGGGACGGCGGAGCCTTCACGCCCGTGCTGTTTGGGAGGATTCACGAGATTGTTCCTTCAACGGCGACGCTGCTCGCGTCGCGGAGGATGTCCATTCCGCCTTTGAAGGCGAGGCCTGCCGCTCGATTTGGCCAGGCCTGACTCAGGGCCGTGACCAGTCCGCCGGCGACGAGCATGCCGCCGTTCGAGGCGAAGTCATTGACGCTGAAGGTCTGCGCCGCCTCCAGGTTGACGTCGTCGCCGTCCTGACGCTTGAGCAGGACAAGGCAGATCAGGTTCACGACCGCCGATATGACGGCGAGACCCATCATGGTCCAGCCGACCGGTTCGGTCCCTACGATCCAGCGCCGTCCTACGGCCAGCAGGACGCCGGCGGCGAAGATCAACAGCATGATCCCCGACAGCCGGGCGGCGCAGGTCTTCCAAAACACCGTCCGGCCGATGGCCAGGAAGCTTATCATATAAACCGCGGCGTTGGAGCCGTTGTCGAGCGGGTTGGCGAGGAGGGCGCTGGAGTCGGCGAACAGGCCGCCGACTCCGAGACCCACGAACAGGAGGACGTTGAGCGCCAGAACGACGACAAGCGTGCGACGTTGAAGCGTATCCTGTTCCCGGGATCCGCCCATCAGTCCTCGATCCCTTCCGCCTTGCGATGTTTGACGGCCTTGGCCGCGAAGGTCGGCAGCACCAGCAGCGTCAAGGCCGTGGCCGTCAGAAGACCGCCGATGACCACGGTGGCCAGAGGCTTCTGCACCTCGGCCCCGGCTCCGTGCGCCAGCGCCATTGGGATGAAGCCGACGATGGCCACCAGGGCCGTTGTCAGCACCGCCCGCAGGCGGCTGAAGGCGCCGAAGAGGGCGGCGTCGTGCGGGTTCTGACCCGCCTGCAGCCGCTCGCGAATGGCCTGCATCAGGACCAGACCGTTCAGGGTCGCGACGCCGGACACAGCGATGAAGCCGACCGCCGCCGAGACCGAGAAAGGCATGCCCCTGAGCAACAGGGCCAGCGCCCCGCCGACCAGGGCCAGGGGAACACAGGCGAAGACCAGCCCCGCCTCCGCGAACGACCCCAGGGCCATGAACAGCAGGATGCCGATCAGGACGAAAACCACCGGGATGACCAGGCCGAGCCGCTGTTCGGCTCGCTTCAGGTTCTCGAACTGCCCGCCCCATTTGAGCGAATAGCCGGTCGGCAGCTTGACCTGGGCGCCGACCCTGTCCTGGGCGTCCCCGACAAAGCCGCCCAGATCGCGGCCGCGGACGTTGGCCTGGACCACCATGCGGCGACTGCCGTCGTTGCGGCTGATCTGGTTCTGGCCCTCGGCCACCTGGATGCGGGCGATCGAAGACAGGGGCACCGTCAGACCGGCCGCCGTGGTGACGGGCAGGGCGGCGAGGGCGGCGGGGTTGTTCCGCTGCGTATCGTCAAGACGGACCACGACGTCGAAACGACGGTCCCCCTCGAAGATTTGTCCTGCCTCGGCGCCGCCGATCGCGGCCGAGACCGCTTCCGACACGTCTGCAGCCGCCAGGCCGTAGTTGGCGGCGGCGAAGCGGTCGACGCTGACCGTCAGGGTCGGCAGGCCCGACGCCTGCTCCACCCGCACGTCGGCCGAACCGGGCGTGTCGCGCAGGGCGTTGGCCACCTGATCCGCCGTCGCCTGGAGTTGCGCGAAATCGTCGCCATAGACCATGACGGCCAGATCGGTGCGGACGCCCGAGATCAGCTCGTTGAAGCGCAGCTCGATCGGCTGGCTGAACTCGAAGCTGTTACCCAACTGGGTGGAGGCGGCCTTTTCGATGCGGGCGATCAACTCCTCCTTCGGCAGTTTCGGATCAGGCCATTCCCTGCGGTCCTTCAAGACGATGACGGCGTCGGAGATGTTCGCCGGCATGGGGTCGACCGCCGCCTCGGCCGTGCCCGTCCGGGAGAACATGGTCTGGACTTCGGGCTGGGCCGTGATGGCGCGTTCCAGCGCCATCTGCATGGCGAGGGATTGCTCCAGCGAGGCCGAGGGCACGCGCAGGGCCTGCATGGCGATGTCGCCTTCGTCCAGGGTCGGGATGAACTCCCGGCCCAGAGTGGTGAAAACCACACCGCCGATAACGAGGGCGCCGACCGCGGCGGCGAGGACCACCTTGGGGCGATCGACGGCCGCACGGATGGCCGGTTCGATCCAGCGGCGCGCGTGGCGCAGCAGGAAGGTTTCATGCTCCAGGGCTTCGCCCTTGTCATCGACATGGACGGTCTTGGGTTCGCGCACGAGCAGGGCCGTCATGGCCGGGACGAAGGTGAAGGAGAAGATGAAGGCCCCGACCAGAGCCAGCATGACCGTGGCGCCCATGGGGATGAAGGTCTTGCCCTCGACCCCTTCCAGCATCAGCAGGGGGGTGAAGACCAGCAGGATGATCAGCTGGCCGAAGGCGGCGGGCTTGACCATCTGGCGCGCGGCGTTGGCGGCGACGCCCAGACGTTCGTGGCGGGTCAGGGCGCGGCCCACATCCGCTCGGCGCTGGCTGAGCATGAGCAGGGTGTTCTCGACCACCACCACGGCGCCGTCGACCAGAAGGCCGAAGTCCAGGGCGCCGAGGCTCATCAGGTTCCCGCTGATGCCGAAGCGGTTCATGCCGATGACCGCGAACAGGAAGCTGATCGGGATCATCAGGGCCGTGATCGTCGCCGCGCGGATGTTCCCCAGCAGCAGGAACAGCACGACGATGACCAGCAGGGCGCCTTCGGTCAGGTTCTTGGCCACCGTCTTGATGGTGGAGTTGACCAGGGCGCTGCGGTTCAGCACCGGCTCGGCCACGATGTCGGGCGGCAGGCTGGCGCTGATCTGCTCCAGCCGCTCGGCGGCGGCCTGAGCCACGGTGCGGCTGTTCTCGCCCGCAAGCATCAGGGCCGTACCGATGACCGCTTCATGGCCGTCGCGGCTGGCCCCGCCCAGACGCGGCGCCTGGCCGATTTCGACCACCGCCACGTCGGCGACGCGCACGACCAGGCCGTTGCGATTGACCACGGGCACCTGGGCCAGATCCTCGACCGTCTGGGCCAGGGCGTCTGTACGCACGGTCAGGGCCTCGCCGGCCCGCTGCACGTATCCGGCGCCGGCCTGGGTGTTGGCGCGATCCAGTGCCTGGATTAGGTCGCCCAAGCCCAAGCCATAGCCGGCAAGCCGCGCCGGATCAGGGCGGACGGCGTACTCCTTCACATAGCCGCCGTTGACGTCGACGCCCGCCAGACCGGGCGCGGTCCGCATCCGGGGCGCGATGATCCAGTCCTGCACGGTGCGCAGATAGGTGGCGCGCGCCTGGGGGGTCGCCAGCCGCTCGCCCTCGGGCGTCAGATAGGCGCCGTCGGGTTGCCAGCCGGGGCGGCCCGCCCGCGCCGTCTTGGCGTCGAAGGGCTTGAGGTCGACCGTCCACATCAGGACTTCGCCCAGGCCGGTAGTGATCGGCGACAGGGCCGGTTCGACGCCCTCGGGCAGGTTCTCACGCGCCTGGGCCATCCGCTCGGCCACCTGCTGGCGGGCGAAATAGATGTCGGTCGCGTCGCTGAAGATGACGGTGACCTGGCTGAAGCCGTTGCGGGTCAGGGAGCGGGTGCTCTGGATTCCAGGAATGCCCGCCATCGCCGTTTCCAGCGGGTAGGTGACCTGACGCTCCATCTGTTCGGGGGCCAGGGCCGGGGCCACGGTGTTGATCTGCACCTGCCGGTTGGTGATGTCCGGAACGGCGTCGATCGGCAGCTTGGTCAACTGGAACAGGCCCCAGGCCGCGACCAGGGTCGTGGCCAGGACGATGAACCAGCGGAAGCGGACGGACGCTTCGATGATGGCTTTGAACATGATCGCCCTCCCTTAGTGGCCGTGCTCGGCTTCGCCCTTGGCCAGTTCGGCCTTGAGCAGGAAGGCGTTGGCCGCCGCGACGCGTTCGGTTCCGGTCAGGCCGCGCAGGATCTCGGTGGAGCCGCCGGCCTGACGTCCGGCCAGCACGGGCTGAGCGCGGAAACCGTGATCATTTCGGACGAAAACCACTGTGGCGCCGTCGACCGTCTGCACTGCTTCGGACGGCACGGTCAGGGCGCCGCCGGAAGGATTTCCGGTGACGACAGCGCCGGTGACGGGCGAACCCGCCGGCGGCAGGCCGCCGCCGTCCGGACGGGCGCGGATCACGGTCGCGCCGCTGTCCTGCAGGCCGGCGTCGGCCGCAACCCCGACCACCAGGGCGTCGAACTCGCCCTGAGGGCCGGTAACGCGCATGCGCGAGCCGACGCGGACCTGGGCCGCCAGTTGCGGCGGTGCGTTGAAGACCAGCTCGACGCGGGCCGGATTTGTCACCTCGGCGACCACGCCGCCCTGGGCGACGAAGCCGCCCGGGCCGACCTGGACATTGGTGACGACGCCCGAGATGGGACTGACGACGCTCATTCGTCCCGAGGCGTTGGGCGAACCGGCCGCCGTCGCGCGCGCCCGCGCGGCGCGGGCCATGGCCTCGGCGCTGGCGGCCTGGGCCTGGGAGGCCTCGACCTCCTGACGGGCGACGACGCCCTGGTCGGCGAGGTTGCGGTTGCGCTGGAAGGCCTGACGAGCCGCCGTCGCCGCCGCCGAGGCGGCGTCGATATCGGCGCGCAAGGCGGCGCCTTCGCCGCTGACGAGGCTGATCAGGGGTTGGCCCGCACGGACCGTCTGGCCCGGCGCCACCAGCACCCGCTCGACCGTGCCGCCGACCATGGCGCCGACGGCGGCCCGGGCGTCTGTCATGGCCTCGACCCGGCCGGACAGACGGGTTTCTCCGCCCCCGCCGCGCGAGACGGCGACGATCGAGATGCCGGCCGCCTTGAGCTGTTCGGCGCTGAGCTCGACGACGCCCTCGGGGGTCTCGCCTTCGTCGGCGTGGCCCGCTTCGCCCTCGGCCTGGTCAGCCGCCTTCGCCGGAGCGGCCTCTTCCGCCGGCGTCGCAGATGGTTTCTGCAGGGCCATATAGAGGCCCCCGCCGCCCAGAATGACCAGGGCGGCGACACCGCCGATCAGCAGGGTCTTGTTGGATGTCTTGGAGCGCATCAGGAGTTTCCTTGGAACGGGGCGCGGCCTTCCAGGCGCGCCAGATCGATTTCGGCGCGGACGCGCGATAGGCGAGCGTCGACGGCGGCGGCGCGAGCGTTGATCAGGGCGGTGCGGCTGACCCGCAGTTCGAGTTGGGAGATGCGCCCGGCATCGGCGCCGAGTCGCGACAGGCGATAGGCCTCCTCGGCCGCCTTCACTCCTGCATCGGCCGCCGAGACGCGGCTGCCGGAGGAGGCAAGGCGGGCCATCGCGGCTGATCGGTCTGCATGGGCGTCCTGCCGCGCCTGGAGAACGCGGGCCTCCGCTGCGCGGAACTCAGCCTGGGCCGCATCAATATTGCCACGGTTCCTGTTGAACAGGGGCAGGGGCAGGCTGAGACCGACGGTCAGGGCGGTCTCGTCCTCCAAGCCGTACCGTGTCACGCCGACGCTGGCGGTGACGTCTGGACGGCCGTCGATGCGCTCGACCTGGATGCGGCGCTCGGCGGCCGTGGCCTCCGATTCAGCCACCCGAACCGTCGGGGCGCTGTCGACCGGCGTCGGTTGGACGCTGACCGCGGCGTCGAGCAGGCTGGCGTCGATCGAGGTGGCCGGAGCGGGCAGCATGGCGACAGCAGTCAGGCGGGCGAGGGCGGCCTGGCGTTCGGCCAGGGCTTCGTCCAGACTGGCCCGGGCGGCGGCGGCTTCGCTCTCGGCCTGGACCCCCCGCAGGAGAGGCTCGCGCCCTTCCTCGACCAAAGCCAGGGCGGCGCGAGCGTCCGCCAGGGCCAGGGAAAGGCCTTCCTCGGCCAATTGGGTTCGGCGCTGGGCCGCCTCGGCCTCAGCATAGGTCAGGGCCAGGCGGCCGCCGGCGTCAATGAGGGCTAGGTCGCGCCGAAGAGCCGCTGATCCTGCCTCGGCCCGTGCGACGTTCACCCGCGCGGGCCTGCGCCCCCACAGCTCGAGATCCTGACTGAATGAGAGGCCTAGATCAGCTGCGCCGAAACCAGAATAGGGACCCGAGCCGCCGACATTCTCGGCGGTGAGGGAAAGATTGGGATTGGGGCGAACGCGGGCCTGTCGAACACGGGCTTCGGCGGCGTCGACCAAGGCGAACGCTTCGGATGCGGCCGGCGTCTGGTCCAGGCGGGCCAGGAGTTCGGCGTAGGAGGGTGCAGGCTCGGCCCAGGTCGGCCCGGCCGCAAGGGAGGCGAGCACGACCAGCGCGCAGCCGGTCGCGAGGCGCGGCCGACGACGAATTGTCGGAGACATGTTTGAATTTCCAGAATTAATTCAGAAGGAGGGCGCGCGATGGCGCAGGCTTCTGATCAGGCTCTGGGGGGGCGCTTGAGACCGTTGGGGGCGAAGGACACGGTCGTGTCATCGCCGGGGATGACACGCGGCGACGCCGCATGGGGCGCCGTCACATCGATTTCGGGGATGGCATGACGCTCGCTGGCCGTATGGTGGCAATGGCCGTGGGCGCAGGCCCCAGATTCGACGCCCTCGCCGCCATGCGTATCGCTGGGATGAGGATTGAGCACCTGCTCGAGAGCGGGGATCTCGGGGGTGCAGGCTGCGGCGTCGGTCGCCGGAATCACGGCGAAAACGGCGATGACCAGGGTCAGCGCCGCAAAAATTCTCGCCAATCTGATCATCGACCAAGGCATCAAAGCCTAGCTAATAACGTCAAACGCCAATGGCAATCTGTTATAAGGTTCGCCCTGAAACGCAGAGCGCCGTCTAAAGACACAGCACGTTGCTTGCTGCAGCGGCGTCGCGCCCGGCTATAGCGCGGCCTTATCCTTCTTCTCATTGGTTTTGCGATGTTTTGTCACCGCGGGTCTGGGCGTCGGGTCTGTTCCGGATCATGAGGGCCGATCCGTAGTCCCGGGGATCGCGCGAGACATAGGCCGTCGCCGACGTACCGGAGTGATCCTGAGAAGACGGGCCGCCCAGGGCGAGCAGCGCCGCCTCCCAGGGGCGGTCAGGACTGTAGCAGGGGCAAATAGGATACAGCCCAGAAACAGACAGGCAGGGACCAGGAACCCGATCATGACTGGAGGGTGATCTGATCCGCTCCGAGCGCCGGCCGTGGGACGTCGATCGAGAGAGCAAGGGCGGTAGCGGGCGCCTTAGCGAATATGCCAGCCTTGAACGGGTGGCCGAACTGGCCGCGTTCATCGCCGAGCATGGCGCGCTTGGCGCGGAATTGCTCGACTACTATTGCGGCGACGTGGACGAGGGCGTGATCGCCCGCCTTGAAAACCAAAGCATTCGACCAGAACGCGCGCCGCTTCCCATCACCGATACGGCTACAAATCGCATTTCCATCCCTGCGGCGCCGTCGAGGCCAACGGCGGCGATCTGTAGCGCAGATCGTCGCATGGCTGGACGAGAAGGCGACAAAGCCAGAGTGGCGACGCCATGTCGAAGCCACCCGACAAGGCGAATTATTCTGAACGGAAGAGGCCACGTTACCACGCGGTCCTTTCCGTTTCCGCCCCAAAACCTCGGAGCCCCTCCCGATAAGATGGGATAGGAAAGATAAGAATGTCACTGGCGCGCAAGCGCGCCAGTGGTTTAAGAAACCGCCAAAACGCCAATATTGGCTATGCGTTTTGGCTAATCTGTAAACTGGTTCTGGCGGGGAGCCGCTATTTGCACCCTTGCCTACTAGGCATCACTGATGCCTAGCAAGTGTCTGCCAAGGTACAGCGCAACAAACAGAGCGCCTATGCCTAGCACCACCGAACCAGACACATAGAGGAATGCTTGCAAAACATGCCCACGTTCCCACAGGAGCGCCGCCTCAAGCGAGAATGTCGAGAACGTGGTGAAACCGCCTACGACGCCAGTAGTCAGAAACAGTCGCCACTGCTGGCTCATTCCGAACTTGAATGCGAACAGCTCAACCAACAGCCCCATGACGAATGAGCCGAGGACGTTAATCGCCATCGTACCGAACGGAAACTCCTCGCCCCATGTTTTTGCGGCCAAGAGATTGACGCCGTGGCGCATCGCGCCTCCGATACCCGATCCTAGAAAAACAATCAAAAATCCCATTTTGCCTCCATTGTGTTGTGAGGCGCGCGGGTTTCGCTCAATGGGTGGGAAAGGTCATATGCTCCCGCCATTGCGCGGCCAAGCGGCCTCTCGCATAGCAGGAGCTATCAGCCTTGCGGCGGTTATCGGGGAGCTCCATCCCCATCAACACTGATTATACGCCCAAAAGGATACGCAAGCTATCCCTTAAAGAGCCGCGTGAGCACGCCGCCCTTGCTGTCTCCATCCCAAAATCCCGAAGCCTCACCAAATCAAAGTGAAATCGTGGCGAAAGGCGGCGCAGACGCGCTAGACATCGGTATCGAACGCGCCTGCCCGTCAGATCAGGCAGCGCCAAAGCTCGGTGCGTTTAGCGCTAAGATTAGCACATTAGTGCAAAGCTCCCTGAAAATCGGTGAAAATACAGTGCCTTGGGCTAGTCGCTATCTGAGTCAAAATCAGAGACGGCTTGAAAGCGGGCGGATCGCTCGGATCGCCGGACCCGGGCGCTCGTGAGGTGGTCAAGACGGGAGCGCATGACGAATTGAGATCAAGGCGCTTCGTAATCGTGTGCTATGCTGGGGCTTTGAACACTACGCGCGTCTTCGACCCGGGACGCCGACTTTGGCGTCGGGACAACAGGTCAGCCTTGATATCGGTAAAGAGGGCCTCGCCCAGTTGGCCCCGACCCTGGCTAGAGGCTTTGATCGGGGCTGAGGGCAAACACCTGAAGGCGCAACGGCGCTGCCAAGGCAGGCTTATGGACGCCCATCCCAATCCATCCCCGGGAGGATGGAAACGGCTGCCAGATCGATGACGGCCCGACCTTTACGAGCTTTGTCCGCGGGGGGACCGGTGCATTGGAAGAAGAGTGCGATAGCGCGACCGCAAAACTCGCAATGACCGTCACAACAGTCTCGCATCAGGAGCGCCACCAGATCAGACAGGGCGGGGAAGACGGCGTTGTGAATTATTGATCGGCCGTTCCGGCGGCTGGCGATGAGGCCTGCCGCCTCCAAACGGCAGAGATGGAAGGAAACGCGCGAAGCCGGAGCATTGCCCATGCGCCTCGCCCCTTCCTTGAGATAGTTCAGGTCATGCCTCATGTATCAGGCGAGAACTGATGGTGGCGGCCTGATGCAAAACCGCCTGCCGGCCTGAATGGGAGGGGGGAAGACCCTGCAATCGGGGACTATAGCTGCGGCGGGAAGGGCAGTTCGAACTCGGACCGTTCGGGCGCGACGCCGAAGGTGGCTTCGCCGTCACGGCCAGCGTACCGCCCCAGTAAGGTCGAGTAGGTGTAGAAGCGGATTTTCCGGGTGTCGGTGTCGAACGCCATGAACCTCAGCCAGCCCGCGCCTCCGTTGGCCGAACCCGCCGTTCCGTCCGGCCCGACAGTATTGCCCTGGTAGTCCTGGATCAGCTGATAGACCGGATGCCCGGCGTCGTTGAGGTCGATCCGAAGGTTCTCGCCATTGGACACGCCGTCCACCGGGCGGGTGTAGTTGTGTCCGCTCAGGACCATGAAGATCATGGCGTTCTTGCGAATGAAACGATCCCAGACCTGGTCGGGGCTGAGGTTGTCGGCGCCCGGGAAATAGCTGTCGTAGCCGTTTGATCGCTCCTGCGCGTCAGGGCGCAGCCATTCGTGGGTGGTGATCATGACGGGAAGGCCGGGATGGGCGTCGATCACGCCCTGGGCCCAGGCCAGCGCGGATTGCGGGGGCTCCATCTCCAGCGACAGGTGCAGGTACGTCCGTCCGCCGCCGTTGAAGGTCTGATAGCTGTTCAGTCCATTTTCCGACGCGCCTCCGTACCAGGCCTTGCCGGCGAAATGGCGCGAGGTCGGTCCGAAATAGAGGCTCCATGTGCGGCCGCCAGCCAGCGGCTTGGAGGCGCCGGGGCCATCCTGGGTCCACCAGGAATAGTTGTCGTAATCGTGGTTGCCCGGAACCATGCCGAACGGCAGGCCGCTGCGGCTGAGGATCGAGATGGCGCGGTTGGCGATGTCCCATTCCTCGCGCGTGTCGAAGAACTGGTATTCACCCTCGGCGTCGGGGATCGCCCGACGGAACTGCCCGTCGCCATGCTGGACGATGTCGCCGACGAAGGTGACGAAGGCCAGGTTCTTGTCCTGCCGCGTATCGACCAGATAGCGCATCTGCTGGTCAAAGGTATCGGCGCCGCGTGGTTGCGGCAGGGTGATGTCGGCATAGTTCTGGGTGTCTGAAACGACGGCGACGGTGAAGATCTCGGCCCTGGCCGGAACTGCAGGCGCAAGCAGCGCCCCGCCCAGCGACAAGGCGAGAGCCACGCTCGCGCCGATCCGTTTGAACATGTCCATGAGTCTGCCCCGAGC
The DNA here is from genome assembly GCF_014207965.1 of Brevundimonas bullata. Classification (GTDB taxonomy): domain Bacteria; phylum Pseudomonadota; class Alphaproteobacteria; order Caulobacterales; family Caulobacteraceae; genus Brevundimonas; species Brevundimonas bullata_A. The sequence continues at coordinate 89,347 of NZ_JACHLM010000006.1, read as the reverse complement.
CTACGTGTTCGGACGCCCATAGCGATGCTGTGTGACGTTTTTCCTCCGGACGTCCGGAGCGTCGCAACTGATATGGATTTGTCGTGCAACCGACATCAGGCGGTGACGCTTGAGCGTCATCAGCCGCCTGTGAACCAGCAGACAGATACATTGATCGGCGCGGATATTCCGTCGTCAGGCCTTGCGTCCGAGGACGGATTCGGGGGGCTGACACGCAGGCTTCGCGGACCGCTGTTTCACTTCTTCCTGCGCCGGTCCGGGTCGCCGGCCGACGCCGAGGAAATGGTGCAGGACCTGTTCGTTCGGTTGTTGCGCCGCGCCGATCTGCTCAGCCTTGAAAACGTCGACGGCTATGTGTTCGAGGCGGCGGCCAACATGGTGCGGGACCGGGGACGCTATGAACAGGCCCGGGGGCAGGGACGGCATGTCGGGATCGACGACCTGGTCGCGCAGAGCGAGGCGCCCGGCGCTGAGCAGATCGTCGCGGGGAAGCAGCGGCTGAAAAGAATGCTGGCGGCTCTGAACGCCCTGCCGCCTCGCGCGCGCCAGGTGGTGATCCTGCGGCGGTTCGAGAACCTGACCTACCTGCAGATCGCGAGGCGGTTGGGCATATCCGTGAGCGCGGTCGAGAAGCATATGGCGCGCGCGATGGCGGCCTTGCGGCTGGATCTGGTCGAGGGGGATCGCTGATGTCCTCTCTCCTCCCTGAGCCGAGCAACGACGATCACGCCGACCTGGCCGCCTTCTGGTTCGCGCGGATGAACAGCGGCGATCCGACTCCTATGGAGGATGAGGCCGCGTTCCGACGGTGGTTGAACGAAGACCCCGACAACGCCCGGGCCTATCGCGGCTGCCAGCAGGCCTGGCGCCTGCTGGAGCTGGACGCCGGCGAGGCGCAGATGCTGGCGCTGCGAGCGGCCGCCCTGGGGCCCGGCGCCCGCCGCCTTACGCGACGACGCGCCTTGTTCGGCCTGACCGGCGGGGCCGTTGCGGCGTCATGCGGCGGGGTGTGGGTGATGACGGCGTCGTCGCCGGCCCGGGCGCTGATCTCGACGGAGGCGGGCCAGAGGCTGACCGCGCCGCTGCCGGACGGGTCGGAGGTGACCCTGGCGCCGTCCTCTCGGCTGCGCCTCGACTATGGCGCCGATCGTCGTTCGGCGGTGCTCGAGGCCGGCCAGGCCTACTTCCACATCCTGCCGGACGCCGAGCCCTTCGTCCTGCGCGTCGGCGACCGCCTTGTGACGACCGCACAGGGTCGGTTCCAGGCGACCCATGCGGATCTACGGCCGGAGGTGATCGTCGAGGAAGGGCGGTTGCGGTTGGTGGAAAGAGGCGGCGCAGGCGCGCATCTGTTCCTGACGGCGGGGCAGGGCGGACAGGCGCTGGGTGGCGAACTGCGAGCCGCGCCCGTCGATGTCGAGGCCGCGACGGCCTGGCGGATGGGGCGACTGGTCGTGCGCGACCGGCCGCTTCGCGAGGTGGTCGAGAGCTTCAATCGCTACGCCTCGGAACGACTGACGTTGACGGACGCGGCGGCTGGCGAGGTGCGCATATCCGGCTCCTTCCGTTACGACGGAGGGCAGGAGTTCGTCATGGCTCTGGCGCGCGGGTTCGACCTGTCCGTGCAGAGGACGGCGGACGGGGAATGGCGCATCGGAACGCCCGGGAAATCGTCTGACGCGGCGGCTACGCTTTGATGAAATTTCCACGACGGGGTGGGGGTCTGCAGGGCGCCTTTCGTTTCTGAGGGGGAGCCGCCGACGAGCGGCCGACCAGTTTTCAGGGGCTCCCATGTTCATTTCCAAGCCGCGCGCCGGCGCCTTCAAGCGCATGCTTCTGGCCTGCTCGGCCGTCGCCGCGGTCGCAGCGGCGACGCCGGTTCTGGCCCAGTCGCCGAACGGCGGCGCAGTCGTCTCCTTCGCCATTGAAGGCCAGTCGATGGAGGAGGGGCTGACGACCCTGGCCCGCACCGCCGACGTGCAGGTGCTGTTCGCGCCGGAAGCCGTGCGCGGCCGTCGCGCCAACCGCGTGGTCGGCGTCTTGGCGCCCGCCGAGGCGCTGCGCCGCATGGTGGAGGGTACGGGCCTGACCGTGACGCCGGTCGGCGCGCGCACCTTTTCTGTTGCAGTCGACCGCGCTGACGCCGGAACCGGAGACGTCACGGCCATCGAGGACGTGATCGTCACGGCCCAGAAGCGCGCTCAGCGAATCCAGGACGTGCCGCTGGCCGTCACGGTGCTGGACGGCGACGACGCCCAGCGCCGCGGCATAGACAGCGTGACCGGTTTGGTGGACGAGGTTCCGGGCGTCTCGGTCAACTACGCCTTCGGCGGCACCAACTACGGCCTGATCAGCATTCGAGGCATCGGCGGCGCCGATGACTACAAGCCCAACGGCAACCCCTCGGTCGCCCTTCATGTCGATGGCGTCTACCAGACCTCCAACGCCTATCTGGGCATGCCCCTGTTCGACCTGGACCGGGTCGAGATTCTGAAGGGACCGCAGGGCACCCTTTATGGACGCAACACCACGGCGGGCGTGATCAACGCCATCACCAAGGGGCCGGGCGAGGTGGTCGAGGGCGGCGGGCGTCTCGAGATCGGCAGCCATGACTACACCGCCATGGAGGCCGCTGTCGGCGGGCCGCTGAGCGACAAGATCGGCGTGCGCCTGGCCGTCCTGGCCGAGCAGGGCGGGGGCTTCATGACCGGCGCGGGCGCGGGCGACCTGGCCGGCTATCGCCCGGTCATCGGCGGGGTCGTCCAGACCCAGGTTCCGGCCATCGTCGATCCGGGCCGTCGCGAAGGCTTCGGCGACAAGGACCTGTTCGCCGGCCGGGCCACGGTCGCCTTCGACTTCACGCCGGACACCAACCTGACCGTGAAGCTGTTCGGCAGCCGCGACCGGGGCGACACGCGCCAGTACGACCGCATCTCGGCGGCGCTGGACAGCAACATCGCCAACGCTGGCGAGAACGACGACCCCTACGAGTTCTATTCGTCCGAATATCCGACCCAGAGCATCGACATCTACGGCGTGTCGGCCGCGCTGGCGCATCGGTTTGCTGACAACCTGAACCTGGCCGTGATCGGCAACGTCCAGGGCACGACCCGTTCGGTCCGGGGCAACGGCGACGGTTCGCCCTATCCGGCCTCGCGTTTCGACGCCGACGAGACGCTGAGCCAGGCGTCGCTGGAAATGCGCCTCAGCGACGACACCGGCGGCCGCCTGGACTGGATCGCGGGCGTCTTCTACGTCTCGGACGACATCGACTTCGACACCCACTGGACCAGCTATACGGCCCGGACCAAGTACGACAACCTGCACAAGCAGACCCGCAACAGCTTCGCCGTCTTCGGCCAGGCGGACTATGACCTGACCGACAAGCTGACCCTGTCGGGCGGCCTGCGCTACACGCGAGACGAGGCGACCTTCAGCGGTCGCAACGATGACCTGAACCCCTGGGGCATCTCGACCTTCACCACCACCTTCGCAACGACCAACCCCTTCATCTGGGACCGCGCTTTCGAGGACGACAATGTCTCGGGCCGGGTCACGGCCAGGTACGCCTTCACTCCGAACCTGAACGTCTTCGTCTCGGCGGGGACAGGCTATCGCGGCGGCGGCTTCGACGGCACCTCCATCTTCACCCAGGCCGAGACCCTGCCGTTCGAGTCCGAGACCGTCATCGCCTACGAGACCGGGCTGCGCTGGACGACAGCCCGCCTGCGCCTCTCGCTGGACGCCTTCAGCTACAGGTTCAAGGAGCTGCAGGCGACGACCCGCCTGGCCAACGACACCAATGGTCGCGCCAACGTCGGCGAGGCCGAGAGCAAGGGCGTGGAGTTCGCCGTCAACGCCCTGCTGTTCGAAGGGGCGAACCAGACGCTGGACCTGGATGTGGCGGCGGCCTTCCTGGACACCGAGATCATCTCCTTCAGCTCGGCGCGCGTGGCCGAGGTGCTGTCGACGGTCGGGGATCCCCTCCCGGGCGCGCCGGACGTGACGGCCACCGCCTCGCTGAACCACGGGCTGATGCTGGCCAACGGCTGGCGTCTGGACACACGGCTGTCGGTTTCGCACCACGGCGAGGAAAGCAACCGCCTGAACGCCGCGCCGGGCAATACGGCTGAGGCCTACACCCTGCTGAACGCACGGGTGGAACTGGAGAGCGCGGCCAACTGGGCGGTCTACGCCTATGGCCGCAACATCACCGACGAGGTCTACTTCCCGGAGCTGAACGGCGCGTCGCGGCTGGTCGGCGCCCCGGCGACCTATGGCGTGGGGCTGCGCTACAGCTTCTGAGGGTCCAATTGCGCCGTCGCTCTCACGTCAAGGCGACGGCGCATGCCGGGGGATGACCGAACAGTTCATATTGCTGCATTCTCGCTCGCGCGGCTGGAAGGTCGGTGATGTCGATGGGATGGAAGTCGGTCGCCGGCACCGTCGCTCTAGCGCTGATCGCCAGTGGCGCGGGGGGGCGTGGGGCGGGGGCGCCTGGGTGCAGAAACGCGATGCGCCGCCCTCGCTGCATGCCATCGTTTACCGCGATCTGGCGCTTGACGCCGATCAAGGCGTCCGTATCGAGGCTATTGAGGCGCGCTTCGCGCCCCGGCGGATCGCACTCGAGGCCCGCGTCCAGGCCGCGAATCGAGAATTGGCCGCCGCCATTTCCGCCAGCGACGGGGATGTGAGCGTCGTGCGGCCCGCCGTCGATCACTTCCATGACGCCATAGGGGAGCTTCAGCAGGCGACCATCACGCACATTTCCGAAATGAGAATGGTGAGACGCCGGTTCAGGCGGATCGGTTCGACGGGAAGCTGGTTGTCGCGATTCTCGCCGAGGGCGCATGAGCGTCGGTGACTCATAAGAGCCTTGAAGCCTGCGCCGCCCGCCGGCGCCGCTCGACAGCGCCGAGGCGTTGAGGGTGGGGAGGGCGCGCCTGCGCCTGATGACAGTCTCACGACGCGGGAACTGCTCTCGGCCCTTAACCGTTCAGTCGTGGCCCTGCCTCCGAATTGAAGGAGCCGCTGCTGTTGACGGCTATGGACGGCCTGAGTTAGGCGCAGGCCGCCGCGATTCTGGGCGTCTCGATCAAGACCGTCGAGGCGCGCGTGGCCAGGGCGCGTCGCAGTCTTGCGGCCAGTCTGTCCAGGCTTCGGGACGTCTGAGGCCGACTTGGCCATCCGTCACGCCGGAATGGCGGTGCGGCGAAGGGTGCGGCGCCCTGTCGCGAGGGGCGCGGCTTTTTCTTGCGTAAATTTGATAAAAGGCTCGCGAGGCGGGCATAATCCAGGCGGAGTAGAGCATGAGGCTTCATAGACGGGCCCTCTTTGGCGGCGCGGCGGGGCTGTGGGCGGCTCAGGGGCTGATGCCGGCATGGGCGCAGTCGGGGTCGCGGGGGCTCGCGCCGACGCTGCCGACCCTTGAAGGGCCAGAGGTTCGCCTCAGCGTCGGCCATTCGCCGTTCACCGTCGGCGGGCGCACCGGTCATGCCGTCACTGTCAATGGAACCGTGCCTGCGCCGCTGGTGCGGCTGCGCGAAGGGCAGAACGTCCGGCTGATGGTGACCAACACCCTGGACGAGGACACATCCATCCACTGGCATGGCCTGTTGCTGCCGTTCCAGATGGACGGTGTGCCGGGCATCAGCTTTCCCGGCATCCGCCCGCGCGAAACCTTTGTCTATGAGTTTCCGGTGATCCAGTCGGGGACCTACTGGTATCATTCGCATTCCGGCCTTCAGGAGGCGATGGGCCATTACGGGCCCCTGGTCATCGACCCGGCCGGGACCGATCCCGTGGCCTATGACCGCGAACATGTGCTGGTGCTGGCGGACTGGAGCTTCATGCATCCGCACCAGATCCTGGATAAGCTGAAGAAAAGCCCCGGCTATTTCAACCAGCAGCGCACCACCCTGGCGGGCCTGCTGTCCGGTGAGGACGGCGTCAGCCCGGCTGATCGGCGCATGTGGGGATCGATGCGCATGGATCCGCGTGACATCTCGGACGTCACCGGGACGACCTACACCTATCTGATCAACGGCCATGGCCCGCAGGAGAACTGGACGGGTCTGTTCCGGCCGGGAGAGCGGGTGCGGCTGCGCGTCATCAACGCCTCGGCCATGACCATCTTCAACGTGCGCATTCCGGGTCTGGCCATGACGGTGGTCAATGCCGACGGCGAGAATGTGCGGCCGGTCGAGACGGACGAGTTCCAGATTTCAGTGGCCGAGACCTATGACGTCATCGTCCAGCCGACCGAGGACCGCGCCTATACCATCGTCTCCGAAGCGGTCGACCGTTCGGGCATGGGGCGGGCGACGCTGGCCCCCCGTATGGGCATGACGGCGGAGGTTCCCCCCCTCCGGCAGGTGCCGACCCTGACCATGCGCGACATGGGCATGGGAAGCATGGCCGGGATGGATCACAGCGGCATGGACATGGGCGGCATGGACCACAGCGGCATGGACATGAGCGGCATGGATCATTCCGCCATGGCGCAGGACGGCATGGGACAGGCCGCGCCCATGGATCATGGAAACATGGGCCATGACATGCGCAATCCCGACAATGCGCCGGCCAATATGGCGGTGGGCGTCGGGGTGGACATGGTGGCGCCGTCGCCCGCCAACCGTCTGGCTGAACGGCCCATGGGGCTGGAGAACGAACCGCATCGCGTGCTGGTCTATACCGATCTGGCGTCCCTGACGCCGAACAAGGATCAGCGGCCCCCGGCGCGTTCGATGGAAATCCACCTGACCGGCAATATGGAGCGGTTCATGTGGGGTTTCGACGGTCGAAAATTCTCTGAACTGGTCGAGCCGATCCGCTTCGAGCGCGACGAGCGCGTGCGGGTGACGCTGGTGAACGACACCATGATGTCCCACCCGATCCATCTGCATGGCCACTTCTTTGAGCTGGTGACGGGCGGGCCGGCCGGGCATCAGCCGTTGAAGCACACGGTCAATGTCGCGCCCGGCTCCAAGGTCACTTTTGACCTGACCGCCGATGCGCCGGGCGACTGGGCCTTCCACTGCCACATGCTGATGCACATGCATGCGGGCATGTTCAACGTCGTGACCGTGCGACCCCTCGATGGAGACGCCGCATGATCCGGCTCGCGATCGGTCTTCTGCCTCTGATGGCCGCCGCAGGGACGGTTTCGGCTCAGGATCACAGTCAGAACCCGTCCGCCCAGAACGCGCCGCAGACCCCTGCGGCCACCGTAAGCGACCCACATGCAGGTCACGACATGAGCGCCATGACGTCTCAAGCCGCGGACCCTCATGCGGGGCACGACATGAGCGCGGCCCAGCGCCCGGCCCAGACTCCGGCTCAGACGCAGACCCCGGCTCCGACGCAGGCCGATCCGCACGCCGGCCACGACATGAGCGCCATGGCGCCTCAGGCTGCGGACCCGCATGCGGGTCACGACATGAGTTCCATGACGCCTCAGGCCGGGAACCCACATGCAGGCCACGATATGAGCGCCATGTCTCAGGCTGGTTCTCAGGCCAGTTCTCAGGCCGATCCGCATGCGGGTCACGACATGAGCGGCATGACCAGCATGGGGCCGCCCGATGTGCCGACCAGCGCCAATGACGCCGGACGTCCGCCTGTCCCGCCGCCGCCGGCTGCGGCGCTGTCGGGTCCGCGCCATGCGGCGGACGCCATCTTCGGCGAGGCGGCGATGTCGAGCGCGCGCGAGGTTCTGGTGCGCGAGAATGGCGATATTCGCACCACGGCCGTGGTCATTGATCGGCTTGAGGCCGGTTTCGGCGACGGAAACGAAAACTGGGCGTGGGATGTCGGCGGCTGGACCGGGGGCGACATCAACCGCTTCTGGTGGAAGTCAGAGGGCGGCGGCGACTTCGGCGGCGATGGCGAGGTCGAAGGTGAAGTCCAGGCGCTTTACAGTCGGGCCGTCGCGCCCTTCTGGGATGTCCAGGCGGGCGTGCGTCAGGACTTCCGCGAGGGTGGAGAAGACACGACCCATCTGGTGTTGGGCATCCAGGGACTGGCGCCCTATTGGTTCGAGGTCGACGGTGCGGCCTTTCTGTCGACCGAGGGCGACCTGACCGCACGTTTCGAGGCGGAGTATGACCAGCGCATCACCCAGAAGCTGATCCTGCAGCCGCGTGTGGAGGTCGAGGCGTCGGCTTCGGACATTCCTGAACTGCAACTGGCGTCGGGTCTGACCCATGTTTCGGCCGGAGTGCGCCTTCGCTACGAGTTCAAAAAGGAATTCGCCCCCTATGTCGGGGTCGAATGGAGCAGCGATCTGGGCGGCACCGCCGACCTGACGCGCGCCATGGGCGGCGAGCCCGAGCACACCCGGGTGGTCGTTGGTGTGCGTGCGTGGTTCTAAGGAGAAAAGACATGCGTAAATCCACCCTGCTGGCCGCTGTCGCGGCTGTTTTCATCGCCACGCCGGTTCTGGCCCAGCAACAGGGCCACGCCGGTCACGGCGACCATGGCTCTGCGCCGCGCGCCCAGGCTTCGGCGGCGACGCCGAGCGGCGTCGTCACCGTCCCGGCGGACGGGGCCATGCTGAATGGCTCGCCGCAGCGTTTCTCGGCGACTTTCCCTCAGCCGATGACCTTGCGCAGCGTCACCATCACGCCGCAGGGCCGTGCGGCCATTCAGGCGCCGGTGACGGCGGCGGCGGCGTCCAGGCAGGTCTCGACGGCCCTGCCGCGTCTCGCGGCGGGCAACTACACCCTGAACTGGACCGCTCAGGGCGCTGATGGGCAAGCCGTGAACGGCGCCGTGCGTTTCATGGTTCACTGACCCCCTGAGGCGAGCGATGACGCCGGATGATCCCGGCGTCATCGCCATTGCCTGACCGCCGCCATGACGACCGGGCGGCGCCTTCAGGAATTGCCTGTCCGTCCCGACGTCCGGCGCGGTTTGCCGCCGCGACGGACGCGCCACTGCACGAAATCGCGCTCTAGCCTGATCCAGAGCAGCACGAAGCCGGACAGGACGACGACGAGCGACAGGGCGCTGGCGGCGATGAGCAGCGGGTGGTTGAAGTTCTCGCCTGTCTTGAAGTCCAGAATGTGCAGGCGCCAGAAGAAGTCGTACAGACGCCAGACGGCGGACCGGCGCGTTATGACCTCGCCGGTGTCGGGCGAGACGTAGAAACGGGTTTTTTCCCGGTCATTGAAATCGACACGCCAGAGCGGACCCGTGCGACCTGTCTCGCGCTTGGCGTCGTTGAGCCGCGTCGCCGCGACGGCCTGGGCCCCGCCGCGATAAACAGCCGTCGCCAGTCGCCGGGCCTCGTCTGCTTCCAGCGGTGCAAACGTCTGACCCGTGCGCGCGTCCAGGGTGATCGGCGCGCCTTCCGTCGGTGTCAGCAGCCAGGCGGGGCCGCGCGGCGTCGATTTAAGCTCGGCGCGCGTCGGCGTCAGATTCCGCTCGGCGACGACCGCGTCGAGGGCGCGTATGCCGGTCAGGTCCAGCGCCTGGGGCTGCGCCGTCCGCACCCTGTGCTCGCCACGGACAGTCTCGATCGGAATGGCGGTCATGACCAGACCGCCGCCGACCCAGAACAGTATCTGCAAACCGACCAGAACCGCGATCCATTTGTGGATCTGGGCGGAAAGACGAAGCAGCTTCATTCGCTTGGAGCCACAGCGACCGGCGTCGTCAGACAGGAGAGGCCCGGACAGGCAAAGTCAGGACAGGCAAGGGTAGGGCAGGCGCGGCTGGTCAAGATTGATCTCCCCCTTGAGACTCGGTTGTCTGACCGACGCCGCGTTTCACCTTAACGCCGGGAAAGGCGGCGGCAAGATCGGCGCAGGGGGCTGTTCAAAGCCGTCGGCGGCGGAGCTAGCGACGCAGGTTCGTGCGGGCCAGTTCGACCACTTCGTCGCCACGTCCGTTGATGATCGCCCGCAGCATATAGAGGCTGAAGCCCTTGGCCTGTTCAAGCTGGATCTTCGGCGGCATCACCAGTTCCTGCTTGGCCGTCACCACGTCGACCAGCGCCGGGCCGGGGTGGGCGAAGGCTTCCATGAGCGCCGCATCGACATCGTCGGACGCCTCGACCCGGATGCCCTTGACCCCCATGGCGCGGGCCATGGCGGCGAAATCGGGGTTTTTCAGGTCGGTGCCGGTGTCCAGATAGCCGCCCGCCTTCATCTCCATGGCCACAAAGCCCAGAGAACCGTTGTTATAGACCACCACCTTCACCGGCAGGTCGAGCTGCGACAGTGTGATGAAGTCGCCCATCATCATGGTGAAGCCGCCGTCTCCGGACAGGGAAACGACCTGGCGGTCGGGCGCGGCGGCCTGGGCGCCGATCCCCTGCAGCATGGCGTTGGCCATGGAGCCGTGGTTGAACGAGCCGAGCAGCCGCCGCCGCCCGTTCATCGTCAGATAGCGCGCCGCCCAGACGGTCGGGGTGCCGACATCGGCGGTGAAGATGGCGTCCTTGGCCGCGATCTCGTCGATGCGGCGGGTCAGATACTGGGGATGGATGGGGCGTCCCCGGACGGACGGGGTCGCAAGGTCGTCGAGCGCCTGACGCGCTGAGGCGTAGTGCTTTAGGGCCCGGTCGAGGAAGTCGCGGTCAGGTCTCGCCTTCAACCGGGGCAGGAGCGCCGTCAGGGTCTCGCCGACGTCGCCGACCAGACCCAGTGTGAGGGGCGCGCGCCGGCCCAGGGCGCCCGGATCGCGATCAACCTGAAGTATTCGCGCCTCCTTCGGATAGAAGGCGCGATACGGGAAGTCGGAGCCGAGCATCAGGACGGTGTCGCTGGACATCAGTGCGTGATAGCCGGACGAGAAGCCGATCAGACCTGTCATGCCCACGTCGAAGGGATTGTCCCATTCGACATGCTCCTTGCCGCGCAGGGCGTGGACGATCGGAGCCTTCAGCCGCTCGGCCAGCTCGACCAGGGCGTCATGATGACCGGCGCACCCGCTGCCCGCGAGAATGGTGACGGCCTGGCTCTGATCCAGCAGGGCGGCGAAGCGATCCATCTCGTCCTCGGGGGGGAGAATCCGGGGCGGGCGGGGCGCCGTATAGCGGGGCGTTGGGGATACCGGCGACGGGGCCAGCGCCACATCACCCGGCAACACGAGGACGGCGACGCCCTTCTGTCCGATTGCAACGTTCAGGGCGCGGTGAAGCATTTCGGGAAGCTGGGCCGGATTGGAAATCAGCTCGACGAAATCCGCGCACTCCCGGAACAGCTCCTGGGGATGGGTTTCCTGAAAATAATTCAGGCCGATCTCGGAGGAGGGAATGTGGGCGGCGATGGCGAGCACCGGCACATGGTTGCGCTTGCAGTCGAACAGACCGTTGATCAGGTGCAGGTTGCCAGGGCCGCAACTGCCGGCGCAGACGGCCAGTTCCCCGGTGATCGCCGCTTCAGCCCCCGCTGCGAAGGCGGCTGTTTCCTCATGGCGCACCGACATCCAGTCGATCCGGCCCATGCGGCGCAGACTGTCGTTCAGTCCGTTCAGACTGTCGCCGGTCACCCCCCATATGCGGGTCACGCCTGCGTCGGCGAGGGTTTCGGCGATAAGGTCGGCGACGGTTTCGGTCATTTCGAACTCCTCTGGCTGGCGATCCTGGCCAAACCTTGTGACGATCCCGCGACCGGATCGGACAGGGGGCGAGCGTCGCCGCCCGGGAGGCGGGATCTCTTCATGCGCGGAGGAGATCCCTGCCCGATACGGCTCAGGCGACAGGTGTCGAGGGGTAGCCGGCTTCGGCGAGCGCGGACTGGACCTGGGCTTGGTTCGAAACGGTGTCGACCGTGACCTCGCGTCGCTCGGTGGAGGTGTCGACCCGGGCGTCGGGGTCCAGGGCCAGGATGGCCTTCGTGACGCCGCTGGCGCAGCCTCCGCAGGCCATTTTCGGAATGCTGAGATGGATCATGGCGATCTCCTTGGGTTTGCAGGAAAACCACGGTCCGGCTTCCAACAGTGGCAATGTCAAGCCTCCGCCGGAATGATAATTCCGGGCTTGACCTTGCCACTGTTGAAAGGCCCATCCTGCCTGCGAAGGGCTGGTCAGCCGAGGCGTTCCCGGGCGCGGCGCCGGAATCGGTCCGTCCGCTCACTGAAGGGAGGCTTCGATGCCCAAGGGTTCCGACATTCTGGTCAGCGCGCTCGAAAACGAGGGCGTTGAACGCATCTTCGGCGTGCCGGGCGAGGAAAACCTCGATCTTGTGGAATCCCTGCGCAATTCAAAGATTGAACTGGTCCTGACCCGGCATGAGCAGGCCGCAGCCTTCATGGCCGCCACCTATGGCCGCCTGACCGGCAAGCCGGGGGTGTGTCTGGCGACGCTTGGTCCCGGCGCCCTGAACTTTTCGACCGGCGCCGCCTATGCCCATCTGGGGGCCATGCCGATGATCCTGATCACCGGCCAGAAGGCGATCATGACGGCCAAACAGGCGCGCTTCCAGATCGTGGACGTAATCGCCTCCATGCGCCCCCTGACCAAGATGACCCGGCAGATTCTGAGCGCCGCCAGCATCCCGACCGTGGTGCGCGACGCTTTCCGCGTGGCCATGGAGGAGCGCCCGGGTCCGGTGCATCTTGAACTGCCCGAGGACGTGGCGTCCGAGACGGCGGATGTCGCGCCCATTCCCATTCACGCCCTGGAACGGCCTGTCGCCACCGAGGCCGCCCTTGATCGGGCAGCCGGGATGATCCTGGCGGCGCAGCGCCCTTTGGTCATGATCGGCGCCGGGGGCAATCGTCCGCGACTGGTCGAACCGCTGTCCGCCTTTGTTCGCGCGACGGGCCTGCCCTTCTTCAACACCCAGATGGGCAAGGGCGCCGTGGATGGCGGCTCGAACCTCTACATGGGCACGGCGGCCCTGTCCGAAGGCGACTATGTGCATGAGGCGATCGGACTGGCTGACCTGATCATCGCCATCGGCCATGATACGGTCGAGAAGCCGCCGTTCCTGATGCGCGACGCCGGGGGGCCGAAGGTGCTGCATGTCGGGGTCCAGTCGGCGACGGTCGAGCAGGTCTATCATCCGGATGCCGAGGTGATCGGCGATATCGGGGCGACGGCCTCGGGGCTGGCCCGGCGCCTGTCGGGGCGACTGGCGCCCCAGACACGGATGCTGGAACTGCGCCAGAGCATCTTGGCGCGCATTGCAGACCGGGCGGACGAGGATCGCTTCCCGGTCACGCCACAGCGCCTGGTGCGCGATGTCCGCGCCGTCATGCCGGACGACGGGATCGTCTGTCTGGACAACGGCATGTACAAGATCTGGTTCGCCCGGAACTACCGGACCCATGTGGCCAACACCCTCCTGCTCGACAATGCACTGGCGACCATGGGGGCGGGTCTGCCGTCGGCGATGATGGCGGCGATGCTGCATCCCGACCGGCGGGTCATGGCGGTGTGCGGCGACGGCGGGTTCATGATGAACTCCCAGGAGATGGAGACGGCCGTCCGTCTGGGCCTCGATCTCGTCGTCCTGGTCCTCAACGACGGGGCCTATGGCATGATCCGCTGGAAGCAGGCGGTCGACGATTTTCCGGATTTCGGCATGACCTTCGGCAATCCGGACTTCGTGCGCTACGCCGAGGCCTACGGCGCCAAGGGCTCCCGCGTGACGTCGGCGGCGGATCTTGGCCCTGTGCTGGAGGCCGCGTTCGCCGGCGGCGGCGTTCACCTGGTGGACTGCGCCATCGACTACTCCGAGAACACCCGGGTGCTGGTCGATGAGCTGAAGACCCGGGCGTCGGCGATCGACCTGTCCTGAGCGTGCCGGAGAATATTATGCTGCAGATCGTACAACCCTACGACCAGGCCCTCATCGCCGGGATCGAGACTGACGACGCGGCGGCGCTGGAGCGAAAGTTGCAGACCGCCCGCGATCTCTTCACGCACCGTGACCGGTGGCTGAAACCGCATGAGCGGGTGGCCGTCCTTCGGCGACTGGCCCAACTGATGGAGGCGCGACGGGAGCATTTCGCGATGCAAATCGCGCGCGAGGGCGGAAAGCCGCTGGCCGACGCCCGGATCGAGGCCGTTCGCGCCATCGACGGGGTCCGGAACGCCGCCGACGAGCTCAGGACCTTCTCCGGACGCGAGATCCCCATGGGCCTGTCGCCCGCATCGGACGACCGCTGGGCCTTCACGACTCGGGAGCCGATCGGGGTGGTGGCCGCGATCTCGGCCTTCAACCATCCCCTGAACCTGATCGTGCACCAGATCGTGCCCGCAATCGCCGCCGGTTGTCCGGTCATTGTGAAGCCGGCCGAGGCTACGCCCCTGTCCTGCCTGGATCTCGTCGCCCTCGTCCGGGAGGCGGGCCTGCCGGAAGCCTGGTGCCAGACCCTGATCACCGCGGACACCGCGCTTGCCGAAAGGCTCGCCACGGATCCGCGCATCGCCTTTCTCAGCTTCATCGGCTCGGCCCGCGTGGGATGGTATCTGCATTCACGCCTGGCGCCCGGCGTGCGTTCCGCGCTGGAACACGGCGGCGCGGCGCCGGCCATCGTCGATCGTAGCGCGGATCTTGACGCCCTGATCGAGCCTGTCGTGAAAGGCGCCTTCTATCATGCCGGGCAGGTCTGTGTGTCGACCCAGCGGCTCTATGTGCATGACGTGGTCTTCGAGGCCGTCGCGGAGCGACTGGTCGCCCGCGTGGCGGCTCTGCGCACGGGCGATCCGACGCGGGAGGACACCGAGGTCGGCCCGCTGATCCGGGGGCGTGAGGCTGATCGGGTGGCGGCCTGGATCGAAGAGGCGGTCGCGGGCGGCGCCCGTCTGGCCATCGGGGGAGGGCGCCTGTCGCCGACAACCCTGGAGCCAGCGGTGCTGCTCGATCCGCCCGCCGAGGCCCGGATTTCGCGCGAGGAGGTGTTCGGGCCCGTGCTGGCTCTCTACCGCTACCAGGATCTAGACGAGGCGATCTCGCGCGCCAACGCTCTGCCGACGGCCTTCCAGGCCAGTGTCTTCGCTCGCGACATCGGTGTCGCGCTCAGGGCGGCGGACCGGCTGGACGCCTCGGCGGTCATGGTCAACGATCCGACCACCTTCCGGACCGACTGGATGCCCTTCGCCGGGCGTCGGACCTCCGGGTACGGGACCGGCGGGATCGGTTACACCCTGCGGGATATGACGCAGGAGAAGATGGTCGTGCTCCGCCGGGGTTGAGACCCTGACGGTCGTTGCGGATGAGGGCGGCCTTGACGCATGGGGCCGAAAGGATTGTCGATGCGGGAAGGCCTGCATCCAGAAGGATCGGAGATGGACATGGCGTCGGCGAAGCATGATGAGGGCGACGGGCACGACCACGGCGAGGTGGTGACGGCGGATAACGAGCGGCGCATCCGCTTCGTCCTGATCTTCACCGCCGGTTACGCCGCCATTCAGGCCATCGGCGGGTGGATGTCCGGCTCTTTGGCCCTGATCGCGGACTCCGGCCACATGGTGTCGGACGCCGCCGCCCTGCTGCTGGCGCTGATCGCCTATCGGGTGGCGCGCCGTCCCGTCGATGGCGTGCGGACCTATGGCTATCACCGCGTGCGGGTGCTGGCGGCGCTGGCCAATGGCGCATCGCTGCTGCTGCTGGTGGCCTGGATCACCTGGGAGGCCGTCAACCGCATCAACCAGCCGGTCGAGGTCATGGCCGGGCCGATGTTGATTGTCGCGACCATCGGTCTGGTGGTGAATCTGGTCGGGGCCTGGATCCTGTCGCGCGGCCGCAAGGGCGACAGCAATCTGCGCGGCGCCCTGCTGCACGTGGTCGGCGACCTGTTGGGCTCGGTCGGGGCGATCGCGGCGGCGATCGGCATCATGCTGACGGGCTGGACGCTGCTTGATCCGCTGCTGTCGGTTCTGGTGGCGCTGCTGGTCGTGCGCTCGGCCTGGTCGCTGGTGAAGGAATCGCTGCGGGTTCTGTTGCAGGCGGTGCCGCGCGGACTGGACGCGCGCAAGGCCGAGACGGATCTGGCGACCCTGCCCGAGATCGAGGAAGCGGGCCATTTCCATGCCTGGACCCTGACCGACGAAACCGTGGTGGCCACCATCCATGTCACGCCTGCGCCGGGGATCGATCCGATCACCCTGCCGGCCCTTGTGGCGAACTGGCTGAAAACCCATCACGCCATTGATCACGTCACCGTTCAGGTTGACGCCCCCGGCGCCTTGCGGCGACCCGCGCCGATCTGAGCCTGTTTTTCGGGCCGTGTTCGGCCGACAGCGAACTGGTTCCAAGGGGCGCTGACTGACAGTCCGTCCCCTGGGGCCGATCAATTCCGTCAGGAGATGACCATGAAGACAGTCACGATCGGGGAGGTCGCCTTCAACAACAGTCGGGCGATGGTGTTGATCGGCGGGGTCAATGTGCTGGAAAGCCGCGATCTGGCCATGACCGTGGCCGAGGCGATGAAGGCGCAGACGCAGCGACTGGGCGTGCCTTTTGTGTTCAAGGGCTCTTTCGACAAGGCCAACCGGTCCTCGAACCGATCCTATCGCGGTCCGGGTCTTGAAGCCGGGCTGCGCATTCTTCAGGAGGTTCGCAGCGAATTCGCGGTTCCCGTGCTGACCGACGTGCATTGGCCGGAGCAGGCTGCGGCGGTCGCGGAGGTCTGCGACATCCTTCAGCTTCCGGCCTTTCTGGCGCGCCAGACCGATCTGATCGAGGCGCTGGCGCGCACCGGACGCGCGATCAACGTCAAGAAGCCCCAGTTCATGAGCCCGCAGCAAATCGCCCATGTGGTCGAGAAATTCGACGATTTCGGCGCCCCGGATGTCATCCTGTGCGAGCGCGGCAGTTCTTTCGGCTATGACAATCTCGTCGTGGACATGCTGGGTTTCGGCGTGATGAAGGCAGTCACTGGCGGGGCGCCGATCGTCTTTGACGCCACCCACGCCCTGCAGACGCGCGCCCCCGGCGCCGCCCAGTCGGGCGGGCGGCGTGAACAGGTGCTGGAACTGGCCCGCTCGGGGCTGGCCCTGGGACTGGCGGGTCTGTTTCTGGAGGCGCACCCCGACCCGGACCGGGCGCTCTGCGACGGCCCCAGCGCCCTGCCGCTGGATCGGTTGGGCGCGGTGCTGGAGCAGGTCAAGGCGGTGGACCATCTGGTCAAGAGTTTCGATCCCGTCGACCTGACCTGAAGCCGGGCGTCTCGCAGGCGCGCTACGATCAGACGCGGCATGTGCGAATGGCGTTGACAGATAACATATGAATACGTATTCATATGTTATCTGTTTTCAGCGGGCGCTGCTCCATGTCTCATTCTCATCACGAACACTCACACGACCACGACCATTCTCACGCGCCGACCGTGACGCGCGACAATGAACGCAAGGTCCTGCTTTCCTTCAGCCTGATCTTCACCTTCATGATCGTCGAGGTGATCGGCGGTCTGGCGTCCGGCTCGCTGGCTCTGCTGGCGGATGCCGGCCACATGCTGACCGACGCCATCGCGCTGGCGCTGGCCTATCTGGCGTTCCGCTTCGGACGCCGCATGGCCGATTCCAAGCGCACCTTCGGTTATATGCGCTTCGAGGTCGTCGCCGGTTTCGTCAATGCGGTGACGTTGTTCGCCATCGTCGGCTGGATCCTGTTTGAGGCGTGGAACCGCTTCAAGGAACCGCACGCCGTTCTGGCCGGCCCGATGTTCTGGGTGGCCGTGGCGGGCCTGCTGGTCAACATCCTGGTGTTCTGGATCCTGACCCGCGGCGACACCGAACACGTCAACATCAAGGGCGCGGCCCTGCATGTGATGGGCGATCTGCTTGGCTCGGTCGGTGCTGTCGCCGCCGCGATCATCATCTCCCTGACGGGCTGGACGCCGATCGACCCGATCCTGTCGGTGCTGGTTTCGCTGCTGATCCTGCGCAGCGCCTGGAAGCTGCTGGGCAAGTCGCTGCACATCCTGCTGGAAGGCGCGCCTGACAACGCCGCGCCTGATGCGGTGACGGCTCACCTGAAGGCCAAGGTGCCGGGTCTGGCCGAGGTCAGCCACGTCCACGTCTGGCAGATCACGTCAGGCCGCACCCTGGCGACCCTGCATGTGCGTCCGGAATCCGACGCTCAGGCGCGGGCCGTGGCGATCGCTGTTGAGCGGGAGTTGAAGTCCAGGTTCAGTATTGAGCATCCCACCGTCGCCGTGGACTGGAACGATGGGTCCGTGGTGTGCAGCCTGTCGTCGCCGCCGGTCAATGACCATGATGCCCACGATCGCTCTGGCCACGATCACTCTGGTCATGACCATTCGGATCACGACCATTCGGGCCATGATCATGGAGATCATGACCACGCCGGTCACGATCACGAGCCAAAGTCCGCAGCGGGGGCGCGCAGGGCGCACGCCCACTGAGGCAGGTGATCCGGCGCCGGGCGACCGGCGCCGGACAGGCTATGTGCGGAGGCTCGTGGATGAGCTTCCGCTCAGTGCCCCATGGTCATCGGCTTGACGAGCATCCAGATCGCCATGCCGACCATCATCAGGTTTTCCGACAGCGAGACGAAACCCAGCGGCACCTTGCTGTCGCCGCCGACGCAGGCGCATTTCAGTTCACGCTTGTCGATATAGACCGCCTTGAACACCGATGCGGCGCCCACGCCGCCGATGAACAGGGCGACCGGGATCGAAACCCACATCAGCGCCCCGGCCAGCATCAGCACACCCGCCAGTGCTTCGGCGAAGGGATAGATCGTCCCATAGGGAACCCAGCGCTTGGCCAGCAGATCATAGTTCAGGAACATGGTGGCGAAGGCGTCCACGTCCTTGAGCTTCTGCAGGGCCAGAAGACACATGGCGATGGCGATGAACCATTCGACGACACGCACCGACATCAGTTCGCCATAGGCGGCCCAGCCCGCCGCGACGGCCATCAGCGCGGCCATGGCGAACAGGGCGATGACGGGCGTATAGGTGACTTCGTCCTTGTCGCGCACTCGCTTGCCGAAGAAGCGCCGCAGGTCGTCGTAGCCGCCGATCCGCTGGCCGTCGATGAAGGTCTGGGGCGTGGTCTGGACGCCGTGTTCGGCCTTGAAGGCGTCGGTTTCCTCACGCGAGGCGAGGTGGTGATCCTGCACCGCATAGCCCTGACTCTTGAGCAGGTGCAGCGCCTTCAGGCCATAGGGGCAGGTGTGGCCCGGCATGACCATTCGGTAAATTTCGGCGCGTTTGGCGGGTGAGGCCATGGTTCCCTCCGGGTTCTAGAGTTTCGCTTTGGCGAACAACTCCGCCAGTTCGGTGAATTTTTCGCGCTGCTGAGCGGCGTCGCCTGACGCAATCGCTTCCTCGACACAGGACGCGGCGTGCGATTTGAGAATCTGGGTTTCGACACGGGCCAGGGCCGCGCGGGCGGCATGGACCTGATAAAGGATATCGATGCAGTAACGGCCGTCCTCCACCATCTGGCTGACGCCGCGAACCTGACCGGAAATCCGGTTCAGGGCGGAGCGGATTGATTTGACGTCTCTGGCCTGCATGTGTCTACCATACCCTGGCTAGGTATCGTGCAAAGCACCGATTTGTTCCCGCCCGGCCTCCCTCCCGAAGGTCTTCATGACTGATCAGTCGATCGCCCGCCGAAACATGGCCGTCCTCACCGCCGCCCAAGCATTGGGCGGCGCCAGCCCGCCGATCGTGATGTCCTTAGGCGGTCTGGTGGGGCAGCACCTGGCCGCCGATCCCGCCTGGGTCACGTTTCCAGTCAGTCTGTTCGGCGTCGGCCTCGCCCTCGGCGCACCGCCGGCGGCCTTCATCATGCGGCGACATGGTCGTCGGAACGGCTATCTGCTGGGCGCGCTGTTCGGCGTCGCCTCCGGTCTCGTGGCGGCCTTCGGCATCTTCATCGCGTCCTTCTGGCTCTTTTGCATAGGCGCCTTCACCGCCGGTCTCT
Organism: Brevundimonas bullata; assembly: GCF_014207965.1. Classification (GTDB taxonomy): domain Bacteria; phylum Pseudomonadota; class Alphaproteobacteria; order Caulobacterales; family Caulobacteraceae; genus Brevundimonas; species Brevundimonas bullata_A. The sequence goes on along the minus strand of NZ_JACHLM010000006.1, from coordinate 69,489 downwards.
ACGGCTCCTATGTTCAGAGCTACCGCTTCGCGGCCGCCGACGGCGCCGAAGGAGACCTGAAAGCAAAGGCGATTTCCTGGGTGATGGTCGGCGGCTTGGTCGCCGCCGTCGTCGGCCCACAACTGGTCATCTGGACCCGGGACGCCGTGCCGGGCACGCCCTACGTCGGCAGTTTCCTCAGTCAGGCCGCCCTGGCCTTGCTGGTCATCCCGGTCCTGTTGCTGCTGCGTTCGCCGCCGGCGGTCGTTCAGTCCGGCGCCGGCGGCGGCCGGTCTCTGGGTCAGATCATGCGCGTTCCGCGTTTCATCCTGGCGGTGGCGACGGGCGTGGTGTCCTACGGCCTGATGGCTTTCGTCATGACGGCCGCCCCGGTGGCCATGGTCAACGCCGGCCATTCGGTGGACAGCGCGGCGCTGGGCATCCAGTGGCATCTGCTGGCCATGTTCGCGCCGAGCTTCTTCACCGGACGGCTGATGGGGCGTTTCGGCAAGGAGCGGGTCGCCGCCGTGGGCATGGTGCTGATCGCCGTCTCGGCGGCTGTCGCCCTGTCAGGCATGGCGGTGGCCAATTTCTGGCTGTCGCTGATGATTATGGGCGTGGGCTGGAATTTCAGCTTCATCGGGGCCACGGCCATGGTGACGGACTGTCATACGGCCGAGGAGCGGGGCAAGGCCCAGGGCGCCAATGACTTCTTCGTCTTCGGGGCCACCGCCATCGTGTCCTTCCTGGCGGGGGCCGTGCTGAACACCTCCGGCTGGCAGGCCATCAACTGGCTGCTGTTTCCGCCTGTCGCCCTGATTCTGGCGCCCCTGCTGTGGCAGGCCGCGCGGCGAAGCGCGCCCCCTTCGATCTGATCGCCGGTTCCTGAGGCCCGGCGTTCCGCGGACGTCTGGACGTCGGCTGTTCGAATATCAGCGATTCAACGCTTGACCTTCCTAGCGTTGGAATCTGCATCACCCATGGAAATCAGCGCCAAGCCGCCTTCGATCAGTGTCGAATCTGCGGCGATTTCCAAGGGGACGACCGATGCGCTTCAACAAGAAGACCGCCGTGATCGCGGCCGCCGGGCTGCTGGCCGCGGCGGGGCTGATCTATGTTCTGCAAACACAGGGCGGGGGCGTGCCGGCCGCCGCTTCCGCCCCGCCGGGAGCGCCCGCCGTTCCCGTCGCCAAGGTCGTCATGCGGGAAATCGCACCGGCTGCGGAATTCACCGGACACCTCGCTGCGCCCGATACCGTCGAGCTGCGCGCCCAGGTCAGCGGCCCGATCATCCGGGTCAGCGTGCCGGAAGGCGGGCTGGTCCAGCGTGGGCAACTGCTCTTCCAGATCGATCCCAGACCATTCCAGGTCGCGCTGGACGGCGCCCAGGCGCAGTTGAGGCAGGCCGAGGCCCTGCTGGCGCAGGCTCAGTCCGATCTGTCGCGGGCTGAGCAACTGGCGCCCGGCGGCGCCATACCGGTCCGCGCCCTTGAGAACGCCCAGAGCAAGGCGCGTCAGTCCGAGGCCCAGGTCGCCGCCGCGCGCGCCGCCGTCGCCGCCGCGCGTCTGGACCTGTCCTACACCCGCGTGACCGCGCCGATCAGCGGCCGGGTCGATCGGGTGCTGGCGACGACCGGCAATATTGTGGCCGCCGGAACCACGCCGCTGACCTCCATCGTCTCGGTGAACCCCGTCTATGCCTATTTCGACATGGATGAGGCGACCTATCTCGACTTCGCACAGCGCGCCCGTCCGAACGGCTCGGGCCGGGCGGGGCGTTTTCCGGTCCAGATCGGGCTGATGAGCGAAGACGGGTTCCCGCATCAGGGCACGCTGGACTTCCTCGGCGCCCAGGTCGATCGCGGCACTGGAACGATCCGCGCGCGTGCGATCGTGGCCAATCCGTCCGGTCAACTGGCGCCGGGTCTTTTCGCCAGGATCCGACTGGATACCGGGGCGCCGCGTCAGGCCATGCTGATCGACGATCAGGCGGTCGGCGCTGAACAGGGCCAGACCTATGTCATGGTTCTGGGTGAAGGAAACACCGCTGAATATCGCCCGGTGTCGCTCGGTCCCGTGGTTGACGGGATGCGTGTGGTGGAGACGGGCCTCAATCCCGGCGACACTGTCATCGTCAAGGGACTGGTGCGTCCCGGCATGAAGGTGACGCCGCAGCCCATGGCGGCCGCCCCGACTGCGGCTGCGACTGCGACGGGGGCTGCGGCCCCTGCTGAGCAGGCGGCCCCGTCGGCGGAGGCCGCCCGATGAAATTTCCCCGTTTCTTTGTGGACCGGCCGATCTTTGCGGTCGTGCTTTCGGTCCTGATGCTGATCGCCGGGGGGCTGGCCTTCATGCGCCTGCCGCTGAGCGAGTATCCCCAGGTGACGCCGCCCACGGTGCAGGTCACGGCCAGCTATCCCGGCGCCAATCCCCAGGTCATCGCCGAGACAGTCTCCGCGCCGCTGGAACAGGCCATCAACGGCGTCGAGGGAATGCTCTATATGGGCTCTCAGGCGGCCACCGACGGCCGCATGACCCTGACGGTCGCCTTCAAACAGGGCACGGACCCTGACCTGGCCCAGATCCAGGTCCAGAACCGTGTGGCCCGCGCGCTGCCGCGTCTTCCCGAAGAGGTGCAGCGCATCGGGGTCGTCACCCAGAAGACGTCGCCTGACGTGCTGATGGTGGTCCACCTGCGGTCGCCCAACGATCGTTATGATTCCCTGTTCGTCTCCAACTATGCGCGCTTGCATATCCGCGATGAACTGGCGCGTCTGCCGGGGGTCGGCGACGTGGTTCTGGGCGGCGAGGGCGAATACGCCATGCGCGCGTGGCTGGATCCTGACAAGGTGGCGGCGCGCGGCCTGACCGCCGGCGACGTGGTCGCGGCCATCCGCGAACAGAACGTCCAGGTCGCCGCCGGCTCCATCGGCCAGCAGCCCAACGCCTCGGCGGCCGCCCAGATCACCGTCAACACCCTGGGGCGGCTGACATCCGAAGAGCAGTTCGGCGACATTGTGATCAAGTCGGGCGATGAGGGGCAGGTTACGCGCCTGCGTGATGTTGCGCGCATCGAACTGGGCGCCGACGCCTATGGCATGCGCAGCCTGCTGAACGGCAAACCCGCCGTGGCCATGCAGATTTTCCAGAGCCCCGGCGCCAATGCGCTGGACGTGTCCGACGCCGTTCGCGGCGCCATGGATCGTTTGCAGACCGAGTTCCCCGAGGGGCTTGAATATCAGATCGCCTATGATCCGACGGTCTTCGTCCGGGCTTCGCTGAAGTCGGTCAGCGTCACCCTGGTGGAAGCCATCCTGCTGGTGGTGCTGGTGGTGGTGCTGTTCCTTCAGTCGTGGCGCGCCTCGATCATTCCGCTGGTGGCGGTGCCGATCTCGCTGGTGGCGACCTTTGCGATGATGCATCTGTTCGGCTTCTCGCTGAACACCCTGTCGCTGTTCGGCCTGGTGCTGTCGATCGGCATCGTGGTCGATGACGCCATCGTCGTGGTGGAAAACGTCGAGCGTCACATCGCCATGGGCAAGTCGCCCAAGGAGGCGGCGCGCGCGGCCATGGACGAGGTGACGGGGCCGATCCTGGCCATCACCTCGGTGCTGGCGGCGGTCTTCATTCCCTCCGCCTTCCTGTCGGGCCTGCAGGGCGAGTTCTATCGCCAGTTCGCCCTGACCATCGCCATCTCGACCATCTTCTCGGCGGTCAACTCTCTGACCCTGTCTCCGGCCCTGGCGGGCGTGCTGCTGAAGCCGCACCACGGCGATGCGCCGCGCGACCGGCTGACCCGGATCATCGATCGCCTGTTCGGCGGCTTCTTCCGCCGCTTCAACGGCGCCTTTGATCGTGCGTCCAACGGCTATGTCTGGTCGGTGAAGCGCGCGGTGCGGGTCACGGGACTGGTTCTGATCGTCTATGGCGGTCTGATCGGCCTGACGTGGCTGGGCTTCAACCATATCCCCAACGGTTTCGTGCCGCCGCAGGACAAATACTATCTGGTCGGCGTGGTTCAGTTGCCCACGGGCGCCTCTCTGGACCGCACCGAGGCGGTGGTGAAGCAGGTGTCCGATACGGCTCTGAAGACGCCCGGCGTCGAAAGCGTCGTCGCCTTCCCTGGTCTGTCGGTCAACGGCGGGGCCAACATCCCCAATGCGGCCCTCATGTTCGTGATGCTGGACCCGTTCGACCAGCGCAAGACGCCTGATCTGTCGGCCAACGCCATCGCTGGTCGCCTGATGGGGCAGTTCAGCCAGATTCCCGACGGCTTCATCGGCGTCTTCCCGCCGCCGCCGGTGCCGGGACTGGGCGCCATGGGCGGGTTCAAACTCCAGATCGAGGATCGGGCGGGACTGGGCTTCGACGCCCTGGCCAAGGCCCAGGGCGAGGTCATGGCCAAGGCCTATCAGACGCCGGAACTGGCCGGCATGCTGGCCAGCTTCCAGACCAATGCGCCACAGATTCAGGTCGATATCGACCGGGTCAAGGCGCGGGCCATGGGCGTGCCCCTGACGACCGTTTTCGAGGCTTTGCAGGTCAATCTCGGCTCGATGTATGTGAACGACTTCAATCGTTTCGGCCGGACCTATCGCGTCATGGTCCAGGCGGACGCGCCGTTCCGTCAGCAGGCCGAGGACATCGGCCAGCTCAAGGTGCGCAACGCCTCGGGCGAAATGATCCCTCTGGCCTCTCTGGTCCGCATCACGCGCAGTTCGGGACCGGACCGGGTCATGCACTATAACGGCTATCCGTCCGCCGACATCAGCGGCGGCGCCGCGCCCGGCTATTCTTCAGGCCAGGCGACGGCGGCGATCGAGCGGATCGTGCAGGAAACCCTGCCGGCGGGCATGACCTATGAATGGACCGATCTGACGTTCCAGGAGAAGCAGGCGGGCAACACGGCCATGTATGTCTTCCCGCTGGCGGTCCTGCTCGCCTTCCTGATCCTGGCGGCCCAGTATAATAGCTGGTCCCTGCCTCTGGCGGTGCTGCTGATCGCGCCCATGGCCCTTCTGTCGGCGATCGTCGGCGTGTGGCTGTCGGGGGGCGACAACAACATCTTCACCCAGATCGGCTTTGTGGTGCTGGTGGGGCTGGCGGCCAAGAACGCCATCCTGATCGTCGAGTTCGCCCGCGCCAGGGAACATGACGGGGTCGATCCGCTCGGCGCCGTTCTGGAAGCCGCCCGTCTGCGTCTGCGGCCCATTCTGATGACCTCGCTCGCCTTCATCGCCGGTGTCGTGCCGCTGGTGCTGGCCACGGGCGCGGGGGCGGAGATGCGGCACGCCATGGGCATCGCCGTTTTCTCGGGGATGCTGGGCGTGACCCTGTTCGGTCTGCTGCTGACCCCGGTTTTCTACGTGATCGTGCGCCGTTTCGAACTGCGTCGTGAGCGCCGCCGCAATGCGGCCCGACACATCGCGCCGACGGCCGAGTGATGCCGTGGTCGTCCTCCGTTCAACGGCCCTCGCGGTCAGGACGGAGGACGACGCGGCCAACCCACAAGGAGAATGACTCCATGAAATCCTCTTCTCTGCTTCGTCCGGGCCGCAGGCTCGCTTACGGCGTCGCCCTGTCGGCGGTCTTTGCGGTGGCCGGTTGCGCCATGGCGCCGACGACGGTGCGGCCCGTCGCGCCGGTGGCGGCGGCCTATCCTTCGCAGGCGGATCAGGCGGCCGCTCCGGCTGCGGTTGCGGCGGCTGATCTGGGCTGGCGCGATGTCTTTCGTGATCCGGTCCTGCAACAGCTTATCGCGACCTCACTGGACGCCAACCGCGACCTGAGGGTCGCCGCCCTGAATGTTGAGGCGGCGCGCGCCCAGTATCGCATCCGGCGCGCTGACAGCCTGCCCCGCATCGACGGCGTCGCCGCGGGCGTGTCGCAGAGGACGCCGGCGGATCTCAGCCCAACCGGTCAGTCCGAGGTGACGCGCGCCTATGAGGCGGGCGGGGCGGTCACGGCCTGGGAGCTGGACCTCTGGGGCCGTGTGCGCAGCCTCAATGACCAGGCCCTGGCGACCTGGCTTGCGCTGGACGAGACGCGGACGGCCGCGCAACTCAGTCTGGTGTCGGAGGTGGCGACCGCCTATTTCACCCTGCGCACCGATCAGGCCCTGCTGGAACTGGCCAGGGACACCGCCGAAGCCCAGCGGCGCTCTCATGAACTGACCCAGCTTCTGGCCGAGGTCGGGGAGGCGGGCGAACTCGATGTCCGCAGGACCGAGATCGCGCTTCGCTCCGCCGAGGCGGATCAGGCGGTTTACGAACGGCAGGCGGCTCAGGATCTCAACGCCTTGACCCTGCTGATCGGCCAGCCTCTGGATGCGGACCTGGCCCGGACGCTTCAGGCATGGGCGGGCGAACCGCTGCCGGATGATGTGGTCGAGGCGAACCTGCCCGCCGGTCTGCCATCCGATCTGCTGGACCGACGACCGGATATCCGCGCCGCCGAACAGATGCTGCGCGGCGCCGACGCCAATATCGGCGCCGCGCGCGCGGCCTTCTTTCCGACGATCACCCTGACGGGCTCGGCAGGATCGGCCAGCAGCGATCTGGACAATCTGTTCAGCGCCGGAACCAGAAGCTGGAGTTTCGCGCCCCGGCTCAGCCTGCCGATTTTCAACGGCGGCGCCCTGTCGGCCAATCTGGACCTCGCCAAGGTGCGGCAGAGAATCGAGGTGGCGCGTTATGAGCGGGCCGTTCAGGCGGGCTTCCGGGAGGTCGCCGATGGGCTTGCCGCGCGCGACGCCCTCGAACGACAGATCCTTTCCGAACAGCAAAGGGTGGATGCGAGCCGCCGCGCCTATGATCTGGCGCAGAGGCGGCATCAGGAAGGCGAGGACAGTTCGCTGTCGGTTCTGGACGCCCAGCGCACCCTTTATGGATCGGAACAGGCGCTGCTGCGCGCCCGTCTGGCCCGGCTGAGCAATCTGACGACCCTCTACAAGGCGCTGGGCGGCGGCTGGACCGAACAGACGCAGACAGGCGGTCGCACTTGATTGGAGCGACGCCCTGTCTCACGATACATGAACAGGTGAAGACATCGCCATATGTTTAATGATGCGGGGAAGCGTACGCCATGTCGGAACGGGCCAGCGACGAAAAGGTGCCAGCGCTGGATACGCGCCAACTGTCGGCTCTTGCAGAGACCTTTCGTCTGCTGGGCGATCCGACCCGTCTGAGAATCCTCATGTTCTGTCTGAATGGCCCGAAGCCTGTCAAGCAGATCGCCGACAGCCTGGACCTGTCCCAGACCCTCGTCAGCCACCATCTCAGGCTTCTGCGCGGGGCGCGCTTGGTCCGGGGAGAACGTTCCTCGCGGCAGGTTTTCTACGAGGTGGCCGATCATCATGTCAGTCATGTGCTGATCGACATGCTTCACCACATCAATGAGGATGAGGACGCCTGAAGACGACGGCGGCGATTGGGCGCTGTTCGGAAAAGGGTTCAGGCGCACCAGGGACTGGTGCGCCTGCCATGGCGTTCTCGAAGGTTTCTGTCCGATGACGCCAACTCCACCGTCACATCGGGGGAGGGAACGGACGGGCGGCGAAGGGGCGGCCTTTACCGGTTCCGGGTATCGAGCCAGGACTGCATCATGGCGATCTCCGCCTCTTGGGCGGTGATGACGGACTCGGCGAGCCGGCGAACCTCCGGATCCCGTCCATGTTCCAGCGCGACGCGGGCCATGTCGATGGCCCCCTGATGGTGTGGAATCATTCCCTTCATGAAATCGACGTCGGCGTCGCCGGTGAAATCGATGGTCATGTCGGCGTGCATCCGGTCGTTGGCTTCCTGATAGGCGCGCACGGCAGGATTGCCGGAAGGGACGGGGGCGGGGTGATTGGCGTGGCTGTTCTGGGTCATGGCGTGTTCCGAATCTCCTTTGACGATCTGGGACTGGGCATAGGCGAGACCGCTGGCGGCCAGGGCGACGCCGGCGATGAAGATGACGGTGAGAGCCTTCGCTTGCATGTCGGAAGAGCTCAGAGGGGCCGGGCGGTGTATCCGTCGTCCGCCAGCGCCTGCTGGATGGCGTCGGCGTCGGCGGTGGTGGTCACCGAGATGGTGCGCGACACCGTATCGGCCTCGAGACGGGCGTTCGGATCCACCGTGGCGATGGCCTGGGTGATGTGCTTCACGCACGAGCCGCAGGTCATGTTTTCGACGTGGAACTGCATGGGAAAAGTCCTTTCGCATCGGTTGGTGAGAGATGAAATGCCCCTTGCCATCGTTGGAAGGTCAAGGATGGTCGCGACTTTTTTTGGGGAGTTGACATTCCAACAATGGGAAGCCCCATCATCCCTGCGAACTCTAGTCACCCGTGTGAGGATCGCGCGATGAACGCCCCCTATGCGCCGACGAAAACCGTCGGCTCCCCGTTGAGTCTGCCGATCGAAGGCATGACCTGCGCGTCCTGCGTCGGCCGCGTCGAACGCGCCATCAGCAAGGCGCCGGGCGTGGCCGCGGTCAGCGTCAACCTCGCCACGGAGCGGGCCGACATCCAGGCGAGCGGACCGATCCAGATGGCAGACCTCGTCAAGGCTGTGGAATCGGCCGGTTACACCGTTCCGGCCGCCAGCGTCGAACTGGCGATTGAGGGCATGACCTGCGCGTCCTGCGTCGGGCGGGTCGAAAAGGCGCTGAAGGCGACGCCGGGCGTGGTGAGCGCCAGCGTGAACCTGGCCACAGAACGGGCCACGATCCAGGGGGCGGCGGACGTGTCGGCCCTGATCGCCGCCGTGGCTGGCGCGGGCTATACGGCGCGTCCGCTGAGCGACGCTGCGGATGCGGGCGAAGAAGCGGCCGAGCGCAAGGACGCCGAACGCGCCGCCCTGAAGCGTGATCTGATCATCGCCGCCGCTCTGAGCCTTCCGGTCTTCCTGCTGGAGATGGGGTCGCACCTCATTCCGGGCGTCCATGCGATGATCGCAGGGACCATCGGCATGCAGGCCAGTTGGTATCTGCAGTTTGCCCTGACCACGCTGGTGCTGGCCGTGCCGGGCGCGCGTTTCTACAAGAAGGGTCTGCCCGCCCTGGGGCGTCTGGCGCCGGACATGAACTCGCTGGTGTCTGTCGGCACCCTGGCGGCCTATGCCTATTCCCTGGTGGCGACCTTCGCTCCGGCGCTACTGCCGGCGGGAACGGTCAATGTCTATTACGAGGCGGCCGCCGTCATCGTCACCCTGGTCCTGCTGGGGCGCTTCCTTGAGGCCCAGGCCAAGGGCCGCACTTCCGAGGCCATCAAGCGTCTGGTCGGGCTTCAGGCCAAGACCGCGCGCGTGCGCCGCGACGGCATGATGGTCGAAATCGCCATCACCGAGGTGGCGGCTGGCGATCTGGTCGAGGTCCGTCCCGGCGAGCGCGTTCCGGTCGACGGCGAAGTCGTCGAGGGCGAAAGCTATGTCGATGAATCCATGATCACCGGCGAGCCGGTCCCTGTGGCCAAGACTTCGGGCGCAGCTCTGGTGGGCGGCACTGTCAATCAGAAGGGCGCCCTGGTGTTCCGCGCCACGGCGGTCGGCGACGGCACCATGCTGTCCCAGATCATTCGCATGGTCGAACAGGCCCAGGGCTCCAAGCTGCCGATCCAGGCGCTGGTCGACAAGGTGACGATGTGGTTCGTTCCGGCGGTCATGGCTGTTGCCGCCCTGACCTTCCTGGTCTGGCTGGTGTTCGGTCCGTCGCCTGCGCTCACCTTCGCCCTGGTCAATGCGGTGGCTGTGCTGATCATCGCCTGCCCGTGCGCCATGGGTCTGGCGACGCCGACCTCCATCATGGTCGGCACCGGTCGCGGCGCCGAACTGGGCGTGCTGTTCCGCAAGGGCGAGGCGCTGCAACTGCTCAAGGACGCCAAGGTCGTGGCCGTCGACAAGACCGGCACCCTGACGGAAGGTCGTCCCGCCCTGACGGACCTGCAGATTGAACCCGGCATGGAGCGCGCCCGCGTTCTGGCTCTGGTGGCTGCGGTCGAGGCCAAGTCCGAACACCCCATCGCCCGCGCCATTGTCGAGGCCGCCGAGGCCGAGGGTCTGACGCTGCCGCTGGTTTCGGCCTTTGAGTCCGTTACGGGACGTGGCGTGACCGCGACAGTGGACGGCGAGGCCGTGCAGATCGGTTCGGATCGCTACATGGGCGAACTGGGACTGGACGTGGGCGTCTTCGCCGCCGCCGCTGGCCGCATGGGCGATGAGGGCAAGACGCCGCTCTACGCCGCCATCGGCGGACGTCTGGCGGCGATCATCGCGGTGGCCGATCCGATCAAGGCCAGCACTCCGGCGGCCATCGCCGCCCTGCACGGACTGGGCCTGAAGGTGGCGATGATCACCGGCGACAACCGCCGCACCGCCGCCGCCATCGCCCGCCAATTGGGCATCGACGAAGTCGTGGCCGAGGTGTTGCCGGACGGCAAGGTCGAGGCGGTCCGCCGTCTCAAGGGCGAGCATGGCCGGGTCGCCTTCGTCGGCGACGGCATCAATGACGCCCCCGCGCTGGCGGAATCGGATGTGGGCCTGGCGGTCGGCAACGGCACGGATATCGCCATCGAGGCGGCCGATGTGGTGTTGATGTCGGGCAGCCTGAAGGGCGTGGCCACGGCCATCGCCCTGTCGCGGGCCACCATCGGCAACATCCGCCAGAACCTGTTCTGGGCCTTCGTCTATAACGCCGCGCTCATCCCTGTCGCCGCCGGCGTGCTGTATCCTGTGTGGGGTGTCTTGCTGTCGCCCGTGTTCGCGGCGGGCGCCATGGCCATGTCCAGCGTGTTCGTGCTTGGCAACGCCCTGCGGCTGCGTGGCTTCCGGTCGCCGCAGGGCGGCGAGGGCGATGGCGCGGGACGGCTTGGGTGAATAGGAGAGATCAGTATGAATATCGGTCAGGCAGCTAAGGCTTCCGGCGTATCCGCCAAGATGATCCGCTACTATGAGCAGACCGGACTGATCCCGGTGGCGGACAGAAAGGAGTCGGGCTATCGCGACTATTCGGACGCGGACGTGCACCGGTTCCGGTTCATCCGGCGCGCCCGCGACCTCGGTTTTTCCGTCGCTGAGATTCAGGACCTGCTGAGTCTGTGGAACGACCGGTCGCGTCAAAGTGCTGATGTAAAACGCATCGCCAGCGCGCATATCGCGGTGCTCAATGCGCGAATCGCCAGCCTCAGGCAGATGTCTGAAACCCTGCAGACGCTGATCGCCTGTTGCGCGGGCGACAATCGCCCCGACTGTCCGATCCTAATGGATCTGGAAGAAACCTCGGAAGCGCCGCCGACCGGTGTCCGGTCGGCTGGCGGGGTCGGTCAACTGAAGTCGCGCGTCTGAGCGATGACGGGGGTCGGATGATATGCATCCGACCCCCGCGCCGGGTCAGGCGTCGACCTTGATCACCCCGCGCCGGATCTGGTCGAGCTCGATCGATTCGAACAGGGCCTGGAAGTTGCCGTTGCCGAACCCTTCGTTGCCCTTGCGCTGGATGATTTCGAAGAAGATGGGTCCGAACAGATTCTCGGTGAATATCTGCAGCAGAATGCCTTCCTCGCCGACGTTTCCGTCGATGAGGATGCGGTTCGCCTTCAGCCGCTCCAGATCCTCGCCGTGGCCGGGCACCCGCTTGTCGACCAGTTCGTAATAGGTCTCGATCGTGTCCTGCAATCGTACGCCACGGGCGCGCAGGGCTTCGACGGTTTCGTAGATGTTATCCGTGGTCATGGCCAAGTGCTGGATGCCCTCGCCGTTGTATTCACGGATAAACTCCTCGATCTGGGACTGGTCGTCCTCGCTCTCGTTCAGCGGAATGCGGATGGCCTTGTCCGGCGCGATCATCGCCTGGGAGATGAGGCTGGTGGCCTGGCCCTTGATGTTGAAATACTTCTGCTCCTCGAAGCCGAAAATCTGGTTGTAGAAGCCGGACCAGGTCCGCATCTGGCCCCGACGGACGTTGTGGGTGAGGTGATCCAGGATATCGAGGCCGACGCTGTTTGCGGCCTCGGCCTCGCGCCATCCGTCGATCTCGGTCCAATCGTCGTACAGCGACCCGGCTGCGCCGTGGCGGTCGACGAGATAGAGGTAGGAGCCGCCGATGCCTTCCAGCACCATGGCGTCAGCGCCGAGCGCGCCGGCGGCGGCGTCGGCGGCGCGCGCACCGCGCGACAGGGCCAGATCATAGGCCTGGCGAGCGTTGGCCACGCGGAAGGCCATACCGCTGGCTGAAGGCCCGTGCAGCGCCCGGAACGCAGCCGCCTGTCCGGTCGCTTCGCTGTTGACGAGCAGATTGGTGCGCCCCTGCTTGTAGCGAACCACCGCCTTCGTCGGGTGACGGTGTGTGGCGACGAAGCCGAGGCGTTCGATCAAGGTGGTCATCGCCTCGGGATCGGGGCTGGTGAATTCCACGAATTCGAAGCCGTCCAGACCAATGGGGTTCTCGGGGGTGATGCTCATGGGGGTGTCTCCGGCATTCTTTGACGGCGCGTCTGTGACAGATGGCGCAGGCGCGCGCGAGGGAGGTGAGGCCAGAGCTCGCGAGGAGGCTGCGCCATCGTGGTCATTGTAGACCGGATAGGCGAGGATCGCCTTTCAAAGCGGCTCGAATTTGAGCGTGATATGAAATCCAATTCCAGAATGGACGAGTTCATGAAAGAAAGAGTGCTGGATGATGTCGATCGTCGGCTGTTGCGCGCCTTACAGGGCGACGCCGGCCTGAGCCATGTGGCCCTGGCGGAGCTCGCCGGATCGTCTCCGGCGTCGTGCTGGCGCCGGATCCGGGCGCTGGAAGAGGCGGGAATTCTGAAGGGAGCCGTGCGACTGGTCGATGCCGAAAGGGTCGGCCGGGGCGTGAACGTGATGTGCCAGGTCAGGATGCGGTCGCACGCCCCGGCAGACAGGACCGCCTTCGAGGCCTACCTCGCCACCCGGCCGGACGTCATGGAGGCCCATTCCATGTCCGGGGAATGGGACTACCTTCTGCGGATCGTGGCCGCAGACGTCGCCGGTTACGAACGCTTCCTGATGTGCGATCTGCTGAACCATCCGAATGTGGCGACCGCCGCCTCCCACTTCGCGCTCAGCCAGGTGAAATACACCACCGCCGTGCCGCTCTAGGCGGATCGCATGGATCGACACGGCCGGAATCCCGCGATCTGCGCTTGAAACATGATATATGAATATGTATTCAGGTATTAACTTATAGCCTTGGCGGTCGGGTTCCCAGATCGGCCCTGGCCAGCGGAGCATGGATGATGAAAGACGACTATTACGACCTTGGCGACTTCCGTCGCGATGTGACGACCACCTCGCCACAGGCGCAACTCTGGTTTGATCGGGGGCTGGCCTGGGCCTACTGCTTCAATCCCGAGGAAGCGGTCCGCTGCTTCGAAAAGGCGCTCGACTACGATCCCGACTGCGCCATGGCGCACTGGGGCGTCGCCTTCGGCACGGGCCCGAACTACAACAAGGCTTGGCGGCTTTTCGACGCCGAGGACATGCAGAAGGCCGTGACGATCGGCCGTGCCGCGCTTGAACGCGCTCGCGAAGCGGTCGCCCGCAACGGCACCGCCTTCGAAAAGGCCCTGATCGCGGCGCTTGGACCACGCTTTCCCGAACAGGCGACCCGCGACCCGGAGGAATTCGATCGCCTGAACCGCGCCTACGCGGACGCCATGCGGGTCTTTTATCAGCAGTTCTCTGACGACATCGACGCGGCGGCGCTGTTCGGGGACGCCTTGATCTGTCTCAGTCCGCGGGCTCTGTGGGATCTCGATACGGGAGAACCGATCGGACCGGGCACGCTGGAGGCCCGGGCGGTGATCGAGGACGCCCTGCCGCGTCCCGGGGGCGACCGGCATCCGGTCCTGAACCATCTCTATATCCACCTGATGGAGATGTCGCCGTGGCCCGAGATCGCGCATCCGGCCGCCGACCGTCTGCGTCGGCTGTCGCGGGACGGCGCCCATCTGGCGCATATGTCCACCCACATCGACAACGCCTGCGGCGACTGGCGCCGGGTGATCGATTCCAACCTCGATGCGGTCGAGGCGGATGAACGCTATTTCGGTCACGAGACCGAAGTCGGCGCCTGGTACAACGTCTATCGCGTCCACAACCTGATGGTCGGCGCCTATGGCGCGATGATGGCGGGCCGTTCGCGTGAGGCGTTGTTCATGGCGAACCGGCTGAAGGAAGTCCTGACGCCGCAACTGCTCGGCATCCAGAGTCCGCCGATGGCGGATTTGCTCGAGGCGCACGGCACCACGCTTCCGCATGTTCTCATTCGCTTCGGGCGCTGGCAGGACATCCTCGATTTGGAATTTCCGACGGACCGCGAACTTTATTGTTCGACCACGGCGATGATCCACTATGCCCGCGGCATCGCTTTCGCGGCCCTGCGGCGCGTGCCGGAAGCCGAGGCGGAACGGGAGAAATTCATCGACGCCGTCGCCGCGGTGCCGGACAGCCGTTTCAACTCCATTCCCGTGCCGGAGCTCCAGGCGCTCGCTATTGCGCGCAAGATGCTCGACGGGGAACTGGAATACAGGAAGGGAAATATCGAGGAGGCGTTCTCGCTGTTGCGCGAGGCGATCGCCCTCGAGGACACGCTGCCCTACAGCGACCCTCCGGCCTGGCTGCAGCCCGTCCGCCACGCCTATTGCGCCCTGCTGACCGAGCAGGGGCGGCACGCCGAAGCTGCCGAACAGCACAGGATCGACCTCGGGCTGGAGCGCAAGCTGGGCAGGCGGCGGATCCGACCGAACAACGTCTGGAGCCTGCACGGCCTCTACGAGTGTCTGACGAAACTCGGCCGGCACGACGAGGCCCGGGAGATCGTCCTCCAGCGCGACATCGCCGTGGCTTCGGCCGACATCAAGATCGCCGCAGCCTGTTTCTGTCGCCTGAGCGCCTTTGAGAACGAGGCCGACTGACGGGACCGGATGCTCGACCGGCCTGACCGTGCCGGCGCCGTCCGGGCCTGGCGCGCTGCGTGCGATGTCCGGATCACCTGCGTCTTCCTCTGATCCGTCACGGGCTTGCCGGACGCCGCCGGCGGGCTGGGGAGCCTTGCTCGTCGGCGATTGGAGGAGGCGATGAAGGGAAGCAGGATGTGGAACGGGACTCGCCTGGTCGCCGCCTCGCGCACCGCGCTGACGACGCCGATCCTCTCGGTCACGCTCGTTCTGCTTCTGTCGGCGAGCTGGCTGCTCGTCGGCTACCTCGTTTCGGGCGTGTCGCCGCTGCTGGTGGCCGCCGGCCGCACAGGGGCCAGCTTCATCGTCTTTGCCGCGATCGTGCTGTTTTCCGCTCGGAGCCGTTCCGAGGCGCGGATTGCGGCGCGACGCGGCGGAACAGTCGCTCTGCTCGGACTGCTGGGCTTCTTCCTCTACTATGCCGGAACCATGCTCGGCGCGGCGTTCATCGGCCCCTCCCGCACCGGTCTGATCATCTCGCTTCTGCCGAGCCTCACATTCGTGATCGGCGCCGTCGCCTTTGGGGAACGGGTCACCCGCAACAAGGTGCTGGGAGCCTGTCTCGCCCTGGGCGGCGCGCTGGTCTATGCGATCTCAGACATGCCCGCAAGCGAGGGTCATGCCGGGGCGGAGGGGCTGCACCTCATCGGCGGCGCCCTGCTCGTGTTCGGCGGAACAGCGTCCTACGCCCTGTACGGCTACGTCTTCCGCGCGCGCATGGCGGACCTGTCCGCCCTCTCGGCCTTGCCGGCCATTACCGGGGCCGGCGCCGCCATGCTGGCCGTGACGGTCGTTCTCTTCGTTCCGCTCGTCGGCGTCGCGCCTTCAGACTGGGCCGCCATCGCAGGTCTGGGCGCGGGGCTGACGGCGCCGGTCTTCCTCATCCTGCACAGGCTCATCCTGCGGAAGGGGGCGCTCTTCACAGCCTCGCTGATGCTGGCGGTGCCGTTCCTCGTCCGCATGGGGGAGTGGGGGCTCGGCTGGGAAGCCGCGCCGGGCGCATT
The DNA here is from genome assembly GCF_014207965.1 of Brevundimonas bullata. Classification (GTDB taxonomy): domain Bacteria; phylum Pseudomonadota; class Alphaproteobacteria; order Caulobacterales; family Caulobacteraceae; genus Brevundimonas; species Brevundimonas bullata_A. The sequence continues at coordinate 53,551 of NZ_JACHLM010000006.1, read as the reverse complement.
CAGCCTGCTGTTGCTGCTGGTCTGCGCCGGCGGCGTCTGGCTGACCCTCCGGGACGGCCGACAGAGACCGAGGCGGCCGCCTGATGCGAAGCCCGACGACGCGTCGCTTGACCATGCCGCGGCGGAACACTGTAGGCTGGGCCGCATCATCCCGAGCGGCCCGCGCCGATTGGACCCATGAATGGAGAACATGCGAATGAGCGGAGACAAGGAGTTCGAGTTCGGACTGGGGGACGGGCGCAGGATCGTCGGCGTGATCGAGCGGCCGCAGGCGACGCTGCGAGGCTGGGCCATCGTCGCGCATTGCTTCAGCTGTGGTCAGGACGGTCTGGCCGCGGTGCGGCTGTCTCGGGCGCTGGCGCGAAGCGGGGTAGGCGTCCTGCGTTTCGACTTCGCCGGGGCGGGTGATCGGGACGGCCAGGTCGCTGACGCGAGCTTCGCCGCCGACGTGCAGGATCTGATCGCGGCCAGCGGAGCCATGGAAGCGGCCGGCATGACGCCGAATCTTCTGGTCGGTCACAGCCTGGGCGGCCTGGCGGTGCTGGCCGCCGCCGAACATCTGCCCCAGGTGCGGGCCATCGCCACCATAGGGGCGCCCGCCGACGCGGCCCATGTACTGACCCATGTGTCAGAAGAGGATCTGAAGCGGATCGAAAGCGAAGGGGAGGCCGAGGTGACGCTCGGCGGTCGACCGTACCGGATCGGCCAGAGCTTCGTCGACGACGTCAGGACCCGCTCGCCTCTGGATGCCGTCAGCCGTCTGAAACGCGCGCTGCTGGTGATGCATGCGCCGCTGGACGAGGTCGTCAGCATCGACAACGCTTCCGCCATCTTCGTGGCGGCCAGACATCCCAAGAGCTTCATTTCCCTGGACGACGCCGATCACCTGCTCACCCGCCAGACGGACGCCGACTATGTCGCCGGCGTCATCGCCTGCTGGGCGTCGCGCTACCTTCCGGCGCTCGAGCCCGACCTGACGGGAGACGAGGGCGACTTGGCTGGCGTCCTCGTCGAGGAGACGGGCGGCGGCGCCTATCAGACCCGGGTTCGCGCCGGGCCTCATGCCTTCCTCGCCGACGAACCGGTGAGCCTGGGCGGCCTGGGCAGTGGTCCATCGCCGTTCGAACTCGTGTCGGCGGGTCTGGGCGCCTGCAGTGTGATGACCATGCGTATGTACGCCGCCCGGAAGGGATGGCCGCTGAAACGGGCCGCCGTTCGCGTCGTGCACTCGAAACGGCGGGACCAGACGCCGGCCGACGTCTTCAAACGCGCCATCACCCTTGAAGGCGCGCTGGACGAGACGCAGCGCGCCCGGTTGCTGGAGATGGCGGACCGCTGCCCTGTCGATCTGATGCTCGTCCGGGGCGCGGAGGTTGAGACCGAACTGCTCCCCGCCGCCTGAACGGTTTCGGCCGGGTGTGCGCCGAGTGCCGGTCGCCCGGCCACACCCGCCGAAAGTCACCCCCCGTTATGACGGCCGTACACCCGGGTCCGACCATCGGCGAGCAACAGCAGGGAGACGTAGGGCTCACGTCCGGCGGATTCCATCCCGGGCGAGCCGGCGGGCATGCCGGGAACCACCAGGGCGCGCCCAGCGGGCGCCTCCCTGATCAGCCGATCGATATCGGCGGCCGGCACATGACCCTCGATGGCGTAGCGGCCGACGACGCCGGTATGGCAGGAGGCGAGCCTGTCCGGCACCCCGTGGCGCGCCCGGACGGGGGCGAGGTCCTCGACATCGATGACACGGGCCGTCCAGCCGGCCTGGCGCAGATGACCGACCCAAAGGCCGCAGCAACCGCACCAGGGCGTCTTGTAGACCGTGATGTTTCGTCGCGTCTGGGCCATCGCTCCGGATCCGACGACGACGCCACAAAGCACCAGCCCGCCAGACAGAATGCTGCGACGGCTGGGGGAGGGTGAAAACATGCCGATCCTTCACAGATACTTGGTGATGTCGCGAAATTCGGCCAAGGCGGCCCGCGACTGTTCAGGCGCGCCCGCCGCAGCCTGCGCCAGGCAATGATCCACATGGTCATGGATCAGGGTCCTCTTGGCCGCTGCGACCGCCTTCTCGATGGCCTGAAGCTGCTGGGCGAGGTCGAGGCAGGCCCGGCCGTCCTCCATCATCTGGACGACGGACCGCAGATGGCCCTCGGCGCGCTTGAGGCGCTTGATGACTTCCGGATGCGAAGCATGAGAGATGTGTGCCATGAGTTTGACCTATCCCCCTGGTGGGGATAGGTCAAATGGCGAAAACGCCCGCATTGGAAGGTCCGTGATGTTCTCGCCCCTGAGGAACGCCGCCTATCGCCGCCTGTTCATCGCCCAGGTGGCGGCCTTGCTGGGGACCGGCATGGCGACCGTGGCCCTGGGGCTGCTGGCGCATGATCTGGCAGGCGCCAGCGCCGGTGAAATCCTCGGCGTGGCCTTGGCGATCAAGATGATCGCCTATGTCGGCGCGGCGCCCTTCGCCAGCGCCCTGGCGTCGAGACTGCCGCGCAAGACCCTGCTGGTTTCGCTGGACGTGATGCGGGCCGGCGTCGCGGCCTCGCTGCCCTTCGTCTCCGAGGCTTGGCAGGTCTACGGGCTGATGACCGTCCTCTATGTCGCCTCGGCGGCCTTCACCCCGGCTTTTCAGGCCATGATCCCCGACCTGCTGGAGGATGAGGGCGAGTACACCAAGGCCCTGTCCCTGTCCCGGCTGGCGGCCGATCTGGAAAGCGTCGCCAGCCCCGTGCTGGCGGCGGTGCTGTTGGCCGTCATCAGCTATCACAACCTCTTCGTCGGGACGGCGCTGGGCTTCATCCTGTCGGCGGGCTTCGTCGTAACGGCGGTCTTGCCCAAGTTGTCGGCGTCGCAGAGCCTGCCGTTCCTGCGTCGTCTGACCGGGGGCGTGAAGCTGTTCGCCCTGACGCCGCGCCTGCGCGGCTTGCTGGCGATCAGCCTGGCGACGGCGGCGGGCGGCGCCATGGTCTTCGTCAACACCGTGGTCCTGGTGCAGTCGAACTTCGGCCTGTCGCAGCAGGCGACTGCCTGGGCCCTGGCGGCGTTCGGCGGCGGGTCGATGACGGCGGCCGTGTTTCTGCCGAAGACGTTGGAGCGGGTGACGGACCGCAGCGCCATGGTGTCGGGCGCGGTCCTGATGACGGCGGTGCTGATCGCAGGGGCCCTGTTCGCCCGCAGCTATCCGATGCTGATCGGTCTGTGGATCGTCATGGGCTTTGGCTACTCCCTGACCATCACCCCTGCGGGTCGCGCCCTGCGTCGATCATCGACGGCGATCGAGCGACCGGCCCTGTTCGCCGCCCAGTTCGCCCTGTCGCACGTCTGTTGGTTGATCGCCTATCCGGTCGCGGGGCTGGTGTCGGCCGAAGCCGATCCTCAGGCGGCCTTCGTCGTTCTGGCGGGACTTTGCGGTCTCGGCGCCTTGCTGGCGCTCGTCCTCTGGCCTGCGCATGATCCGCTGAACCTGGTGCACGATCACCTCGATATGGAGCCGGATCACGCGCACCTGGACGAGGGAATGCGCCCCGATGCGGCAGGCGTAGCGCACGCCCACCCTGTAATGATTGATGACAATCACCGCCGGTGGCCGAAGCGGCGGTGAGGCGATGCGCCTGGAAATTGGACGGCCGCTTGACCGAATGTGATGTTATCCTATAACATTTTATGGAGTCTTTCTGTCCGAGGTTTTCATGCGCGCCGCTTTCCGCCTCATGGCTTCGTCCCGCAAGGACATAGCGCCGCTGCCGGGTCGTAACCTGCGTCTCGGCATGGCCTATCAAATCTAAGTGCGACGGATGATTCAGGCCGCTGCAAGCCAAGGCGCAAAGGGCAGATCGGGCGACGGAAGGGCTGGCGACATCCTGGCCATGCTTCTGTCTCTGGTCTGCTTCCTTCATTGTCTGGCGGCGACGATCGCCGTTGGCGCGCTTTCGCTCTCTGGAGCCTGGGTGGAAACGGAAGCGCTGCATTGGGGGTTGGCCTTCGCCGCCACGGGCCTGTCAGCTTGGACCTTGTTTCGTCAGGTCAGGCATGACTGTTCGTGGACGGTGAGGGCACTGGCGATGGCTGGCGCGGGCTTCCTGTTTCTGGGAGCCGCCGAGGTTCCGAGCCCTTTGTGGGGAACCGTCATCACTGTGACAGGAGGCGCTGTATTGATCCTCGCGCACGGCCTGAACTGGCGCTCCCGCCAAAGAGCTGCTTGCTGCGCGCGCTGAGGCGCGATCAGGTCACGAGTTAAGTGCGATGACTGTCGCCGACCAACCGAAGGCCTAGGCAGGCGATCTGGGACGCTTCCGCGTGAGGTCCTTGTTAACCTGCACGTTCAGGCCTGGCTTCGCCGCCGCCTGATCGGGTGGCGGCGAAGAGGGACTAGGCCTACACGACCCGCTTGATCTCCGTATAGGCGCCCTCGGTCTTGAGGGTGATGGTCACGGGCTGGCCGGTGCGGTTGCGCCAGAACCAGCCGTGGCTGCCGGTGAAAGCTGCTGTCAGGACACCTTCTTCACGAGGGGACGAACCCTTGCCATAGGCATGATAGGAAACACCGGGCCGGTCAGCATGGGTGTCGAAATTGATCTTCCCGCCGCTGCTCGTCCAGGTAAACCGCGCGGTGGCGCCTTCCTCCATGACCAGTTTGATCTCGGCGCCCTGGTCGGGTTGCAGCGTCAGGATCGTTTCGTCGGTGCGCACGGCGCCGGGCGCGACGACCGTCGGAGCCGCAGGGGGAGCGGCGTTCGGCCCGGACGTCTGCGCCTGTGCGATGGCGGGCGCGGAAGCGGCGGCCGAGGCTGCGGGGGCAGCATCCACGGCGGCTGCGTCGGCCGCAGCGTCCGCTTCGGCTTCCTTGGCGAGTTGCTGCTTGATGCGGCCCATTTCGGTCAGGCCGAACACCGAGCCGATGCGGGTGGGATCGACGCCGTATTCGGCGGGCAGAACGACCGTGATCAGGAGCGCCGAGGCTGTGACGGCGGCGACGCCGGTCGACTTCAACAGGTGGCCCGTGGACGGCAGGTCGGCTTTGGATGGGCGGTTTGCGTTGTACATGAGGGTGTCTCCGGTCACATGACGAAGAAGCCGACGAGCTGATAGCCCGTCAGAATGAAGCCGAGCGTCATCAGCACGACGTTGGTGAGGTAGGCGTGCTTCCAGAAGCCGTCCGTGCGGCGCCAGAAGCCCATCAGGATGAGGATGCCGCCCAGGGCGAGCAGTTGGCCCAGCTCGACGCCGATGTTGAAGGCGATCAGGTTGCCGATCAGTCCCTCGGAGGAAAGCTGGAAGTCCTGCAGCTTGGTGGCGAGACCAAAGCCGTGGAACAGGCCGAAGATCATCGTGGCCGCCTTGGTGGAGGGCTGGAAGCCGAACCACCTCCGGTAGGCCCCCATGTTGTCCAGGGCCTTGTAGACGACCGACAGGCCGATGATGGCGTCGACCAGATAGCTGGAGACGCTGATGTTCGTCAGGACGCCCAGCAGCAAGGTCGATGAGTGGCCGATGGCGAACAGCGTCACATAGATGCCGATGTCCTTCATCCGGTTGAGGAAGAAGATGACGCCGAACAGGAAGAGCAGGTGGTCGTAGCCGGTGACCATGTGCTTGGCCCCCAGGTAGACGAAGGGCCAGAACAGGAAACCCGAGGTCTCCTGGATATAGCCCTTGTCGCCTTCGGCGACGCCGTGGGCGAGGACCTGGCTCAGTAGGCCCTCAAGGAAGAGGAAGCCGACCACGAGGACCGCCAGGGTCCAGGGTGATCGAAGCCACGACAGACGGTCGCGGCAGGGTGCGGAAGTCATGGGCATCCTTGCGATGGGAGTGAAGGTGCGACGTCCGCCGTCATCTGCGGATGTCGGTGATGCGTTGAGGCGCTGACGAGCGGCCGCCCCGGAACGGGGCGGCCGACCGCTTCAGAGCCCGCGGCGGCGACGGAAGGGGAGGTGGTCCAGCCAGGCGGGCCTGGGCCGATCGCCCGGGGCGTCGCGTCCGTGGACCAGGCTGTAGAGAGCCGGGAGCACGAGCAGGGTCAGGATGGTCGAAGAGACGATCCCGCCGATGACCACGGTGGCCAGCGGACGCTGGACCTCCGCCCCGGCGCCGACGTTGACCGCCATGGGGACGAAGCCGAGGCTGGCGACCAGGGCGGTCATCAGCACCGGGCGCAGGCGCGTCAGCGCCCCTTCCCGGATGGCCTGGCCCACGGGCCTGCCCTCTTCGATCAGACCCCGGATGAAACTGACCATGACGACGCCGTTCAGCACGGCCACGCCCGACAGGGCGATGAAGCCGACGCCGGCCGAGATCGACAACGGCAGCCCCCGCAGCGCCAGCGCCGCCACCCCGCCGGTCAGCGCCAGGGGCACGCCGGAGAAGACGATGGCGCTATCCCGCCAGGAGCGGAACAGGGCGAACAGCAGGCCGAAGATCAGCAGCAAGACCGCCGGAACGACCAACTGCAACCGCTTGGCCGCCGAGATCAGTTGCTCGAAGGTCCCGCCGTAGGAGACCCAGTAGCCGGCGGGCAGGTCGACTTCCTGATCCACCCGCTCTCGCACCTCGCCAACGAAGGAGCCGAGGTCGCGATTGCGGACGTTGGCCGTCACGACGATGCGACGCTTTCCGTCTTCGCGACTGATCTGGTTCGGGCCGGTCTCCAGCGTGATCGTCGCGATCTCGCTGAGCGGCACGAAGCCTCGCGGCTGACCGTTTGCACCCGGAAGCGGCGCCTGAAGGCGGCCGATGGCGGCGGTGTTGCGGCGCAGGTCTTCCGGCAGGCGCACGACAATGTCGAAGCGTCGGTCGCCCTCGAAGATCTGCCCCGCCGTCGCCCCGCCCATCGAGGTGGAGATGACTGACTGAACATCGGCGATGCTCAGACCCAGGCGCGCGATGGCGTCCCGGTTCGGGGTGATCTGCAGCATGGGCAGGCCGGTGACCTGCTCGGACTGCGGATCGGCGGCGCCGGGTACGGCGCCGACGATTTCCTCGATCTGGGAGCCGAGTTGCACGAGTTGATCCAGGTCGTCGCCATGGACCTTGATGGCGACGTCGGCCCGGACGCCGGACAGCAGTTCGTTGAACCGCATCTGGATGGGCTGGGTGAACTCGTATTTGCTGCCCGGCACAGCGTTCACCGCCTCTTCCATCTCGCGAACGAGTTGGAGTTTCGGTTTGCGGGGATCGGGCCAGTCCTTGCGGTCCTTCAGCAGGATGAAGGTGTCCGCGACCGAAGGCGGCACAGGGTCGGTGGCGACCGCCGCCGTGCCGATCTTGGCCACGACCCGTTCGACCTCCGGGAACTTCGCCAGACGGGCTTCGAGAGCGGTCTGCATCTCGATGGCCTGGGTCAGGCTGGTGCCCGGAATGCGCAGGGCGTGCATGGCGATGTCGCCTTCGTCCAGGTTCGGCACGAACTCCGACCCCATGCGTGAGGCGATCAGGGCCGCGCCCACGACAAGGGCCACGGCCACGGCGACCATGGCGATGCGCATCCTCAGGGCGAAGTCGAGCGCCGGTTGATAGCCGGTGCGCGCCCAGCGCATCAGGAAACTGTCCTTCTCCTGCACCTTGCCGGTGACGAACATCGCCACCGCCGCCGGCACGAAGGTCAGGGACAGCACCAGGGCGGCGGTCAGGGCGATGACCACGGTGATGGCCATGGGATGGAAGGTTTTGCCCTCGACCCCGTCCAGGGCGAAGATCGGCACATAGACCAGGGTGATGATCAGGACGCCGAACAGGGACGGCCGGATCACTTCACTGGACGCGCGCGCCGCCAGGGAGAAGCGCTCGTCACGGGTCAGCAGACGCCCCTGCCGATGTTGGGCCTCGGCGAAGCGCCGCAGGCAGTTCTCGACGATGATGACGGCGCCGTCGACGATCAGGCCGAAGTCCAGCGCGCCCAGGCTCATCAGATTGCCCGACACCCCGGTTCGCACCATGCCGGTGATGGTCATCATCATGGTGATGGGGATGACCGCCGCCGTGATCAGGGCCGCGCGGAAGTTCCCCAGCAACAGGAACAGCACCACGATCACGAGCAGGGCGCCCTCAAGCAGGTTCTTCTCGACCGTCCTGATGGCCCGCTCGACCAGGTCGGTGCGGTCATAGACGGGCGATGCGACCACGCCATCCGGCAGGGCCTTGGCTGCTTCCTCCAGTCGGGCCGCCGCCGCCTGGGCGACGACACGGCTGTTCTCACCGGCCAGCATCAGGACGGTCGCCAGGACCGTCTCCTTGCCGTTTTCCGTCGCCGCGCCTGTGCGAAGTTGTTCGCCTAGGCCGACTTCGGCGACTTCGGCGATCCGGACAGGAACGCCGCCGCGCGTGGTGATGACGATGTTGGACAGATCCTGCGCCGTCGAGGCCTGACCCGGCACGCGGATCAGCCATTGCTCGCCGTAGCGTTCGACATAGCCGGCGCCGACATTGGCGTTGTTGCGCTCCAGCGCCGAAACGACCTCGTCCATGGTGACGCCGAAGGCGGCGAGCCGTTCAGGACGGGGCGTGACGTGGTACTGGCGCTCGTAGCCGCCGATGGTGTTGACCTCGGTGACGCCGGGCGTGTTGCGCATCTGCGGACGGATGACCCAGTCCTGCAGGGTGCGAAGATCCTCAGGCGAGTAAGGCGCACCATCGGCCTTGCGGGCGCCCGGCCTGGCCTCGATCGTGTACATGAAGATTTCGCCCAGACCCGTGGCGATCGGCCCCAGTTCAGGCGACAGGCCTGACGGAAGCTGGCCGCGCGCGGTCTGAAGCCGCTCGTTGACCAGTTGCCGCGCCCTGTAGATGTCGGTCCCGTCTTCGAACACGACCGTCACCTGGCTCAGGCCGTAGCGCGAGACGGACCGGGTGTAGGACAGGCCCGGCACGCCGGCGACGGCGTTTTCGACCGGGAAGGTGATGCGTTGTTCGGCCTCAAGCGGCGAATAGCCGGGCGCCTCCGTATTGATCTGGATCTGGACGTTGGTGATGTCGGGCGTGGCGTCGATCGGCAGCTTCTGGAAACTCCAGACGCCGATGACGGCCGCCACGAGGACGAGCGCCAGCACGACCCAGCGATGCCGGATCGACAGGCTGATGATGCGTTCAAGCATGGTGACGCATCCCCCTAGTGGTCGTGGCTCGCGCCGGACTTGTCGATGTCCGCGCGAATGAGGAAGGCGCCGTCGACGACATAGGTCGCGCCGGGCTCGATGCCGCCCAGAACCTCGGTCCATTCTTCGGTGCGACGGCCCAGGTCGAGCATGCGCACCTCATAGGTGTCGCCGACCTTGGCGTAGACCACAGTGAAGTCGCGGAACGGCTGCAGCGCCTTGGTGCGCACCGCCAGCGGCGCCTCGCCCTGGCCGACCTGGACCAGACCCGAAACCCCGAGGCCGGGCCGCCAGACACCGCCCTGGTAGGGCAATTCGACATGGGCCACGAGGGTCTGGCTGAGCACGTCGTCGGCCGGCAGGATCGCCTTGATGACGCCGCTGGCCGTATGCTCGCCCGCCTGGCTCTTGATCTCGACCCTTTGCCCAACGCGCACGCGCTCTGCGTCGCGTGGATAGAGGACGAACTCGGCATGAAGGCGGGTCGGGTCGCCGATCGTCAGCATGGGGGCGCCGCCGCCGGTGATGGAGCCGGGGTTGACGGTCTTGGCGGTAATCACGCCCGAGATGGGCGCGGTGACCGAATAGGTCTGGAGGCTTTCACTCGACTCCACGCGGGCGACGACCTGCCCGCGCGAGACGCGTTGACCCAGTTCAACGGTCATCGACATGACCCGGCCCGGATAGCGGGCGTGGACCTCGGCCTGGCCTTCCGGCGTGATCTCGACGCGGCCGCTGAGCGGCAGGCTCTCGCCGAGAACGGCGGGGCCGACCTGCTGGGTGGTGACGCCGCCGGCCTGGGCCGCATCGGCGCTGATGACCGTCCGGCCCTCATAGGACGGATAGGTCCAGGCCGAGCGCTTGCCCGCACGAACGGCGCTGACCGCGACGTCGAACGAGTGAGGCTCAGACACGACGCCCGGACTGGCCAGATAGTCGTTCTCGGGCGTGAAGACGAAGCGATCCACCTTCGGCCCCAGGCGGGTCAGAGCGATGTTCGCTTGCACCTGTCTGGGATCGAACGGCTTGTCGTTGAGGTAGGGATAGAGGCGGAACAATGGTTCCGGCCCTTCCTCATAGATGGTCACCTCGATGGCGAAGTCGCCGTCGCGAAGCAGGCGGCCGTTGTGCGGTCCGCGTTCGTAATCGGCGGCGGCCGCCGCTTCGCCTTCGGGTTTGGCGGCCTTGTCGCCGCCGCCGCAGGCGGCCAGCGTCAGGGCGACGGCGGCCAGGACGCAGCCGAGCGCAGTCGCGGAAGTGCGTGACGTCTTCATGGTTGTGTCTCCAGGCCGAGCAGGTCGGCGTGCGCGCCGGTCAGGCGGTCGAGCCGCGCGCGGTCGTTGTGGAAGGTCTGCAGCACCGCGGCACGACGGGCCTTGGCCTGCAACAAGGCCGCATGGGCGCTCATCACGTCGTTGTAGGTGAAGCCGCCGCGCGCGAAGCCCTCGCGGACCAGGACGACGGCGCGTTCAGCCTGAGGCTGGGTTTCTTCGGCGATTCGCCGCGCTTCATTGGCGCGGGCCAGAAGCTGCACCTGAAGGCGGGCGATTTCCCGCTCGCGCTCAAGGCGCAGGGCGTTTTGATCGGCCCGTGCCGCCAGTCCATCGGCGCGGGCGCGATCGATGGCGCCTTGGTTGCGGTCATATCGCTGCAGCGGCATGGACCCGCCGAAGACCAGAGCCGCCTCATTGTCCCAGATATGCCGAACGCCGATGCTGACCGTGGGGTCAGGCACAGCGCGCGCCTGCTCCAGGCGAACCTGGGCGTCGGCGATGGCCTGACGGGCGCGGAAGGCTTCAAGGTCCGCTTGCGCCACCGCCCCTGCGGCGACCCACGCGGCGCTCGTGTCGTCAAAGTCGGAGGAGCCCATGCGGAAGTCGGCGACGCCGTCCCAGAACTTGGCCAGGACGATGCGGGCGACGCGAACGGCGATCTCTGCCTGATCGAAGTCGATCTGGGCCTGGGCCAGTTCGGCCTCGGCGCGCGCCCCTGCGAACAACGGATCACGGGCCGCGTTCACGCGACGCTGGACTTCCCTCTGGAAGCCTTCAGCAAGCGAAAGCCGCTCCCGCGCGATATCCAACTGGGCTTCGGCCGCCATGGCGTCGACCCAGGCGCGCTGCACCAGTTCGAGGCGATCCAGTTGCGCGATCTGGGCCTGGGCCGTGATCAGCAGGCCTTCGCTTTGCGCCAGGCCGGTGCGGGCGGATCGATCGCCGCCCCTCTCCAGCTTCTGTTCATAGGTCAGCGTGGTTTCTGTTCGCCCCAGAATGTCGCCTCCGCCCAGGGTGGGCAGGTTTTCGACCATCAGACCCAGGGTCGGATTGGGACGAAGGCCGGCCTGGCGAACCCCGGCCTCGACGCCGCGCAGGCGCGCGTCGAGACCCGGTCGCGCCGGATCGGCGGCGACGGCGCGCCGCAGCGCGCCTTCAAGGGTGAGCGCCGGACCAGAGGCGGCTTCAGCAGAAGCCGGCGACTGGGCGAGCGCGATGGCGGGCGGCGGCCAGGCCGCCGCCAGGGCGAGCGCGAGGGCGGATACGGCCGCGCCTCGCCCTCGCCATCCGGCAACGCCGGATTGGGAAGGTTTCAAGGGATGTCTCCAACAGGACGCGCACGGCCGCAAGGCCGCGCAGGATCAGCTTTTCAGGCGATCAGGCGTTCTGTCTGGGGGGCTGGAGCGGCGCGTCGAGAACAGCGCCGGGCGGCAAGGCGTCGCGCGCCGGGCCAAGGTCAATGGGCTTATACAGTTGGCTGGCGGCGGGATGGACCGGCGCGGCCAGGGCGACATGAATATCGCCGCCATTGTGGTGATGATGAGTGAAGGGCGTCCCGCCGCTGTCGACGGCCATGTCGATCGACATGGCCTGATCGGAGACAGGGCCGTCATCGGCCGTCTCATGGGCGTGTCCATGGTCATGATGGTGATCATGATCATGGGCCAGATCGGCCGCGTCCTCATAGGAGACGCCGGGGAATTGAAGGCCGTGCTCGATACGATGCTGGCTGTTCACCACGCCATGCATCTGCACCGCGACCATTACGGTTACGCCGAGGCAGACGCAGAGGAGGCGGAGCAGGCGTGGCAAATCGAAATTCTCCGATAGATTCCCGTTACGGTGAAAGCCTCGTCAATGCAACGGCGTGGATGTCGCGATTTCTGCAAGGCCTATCGCCCGCCTTCGCGACCGCCATCGGCCCTTAGCAGGTCGCCCAGGCCGCGACCGTTCAGGCGGCAGCGGGCGATGACGCGATCATGGACGATCACGCGGCCGTTTCGTCCCCTGACCGCCGTGCATGCGACGGGACGGTCGAGGGCAAGGCGGATCAGTCTGCGCCTCGCCTCCTGTCCGGCGCGGCTGCCCAGTTCCGGCGCGTTGAAATCCGCCAGCCTCACCTCGATCCAGGTCGCCGGGTCCGAAGATCGCCCGACGCAAAGGCCGTCGCCGTCGCCGACATATCGGACCGATCCCGAGAAGGTCGCGCCGGCGCGCGAGGGCAGGGGCGCCTCGCACGGGTCGGCCAGCGCCGTGGTCGGCGCCAGGAGGAAGCAGGCCAGAATCAAGCTGGCGGGGATCACGAACCTGAGCATGGCCGAAGGGTGATCTGATCCGCTCCGAGCGCCAAGCCTGCGGGGCGTCGATCGGAAAGGAAGGGCGGAGGCGGGCGCCTTCCCGGAGGAGGCGGACAGCAGCGAGGACTTCGCCATGCGGCCTGCGCCCAGGTTTGAAATCGTTCCGCCAGGCGTGCGCCTAGCGGACGCCTATGGCCCGCCGCTCGATGGAATGGCGGAGGGAGATCTGCTCGCCCTTTGGCTACGCCGGCGCGGCGCCGCCAGGGACGCCCGCCTCGCGGCCGGACGCCTGCTCGAACGGTTCGGGGGCCTGGCGGCGATCGTCGCGGCGGACGCGCCGGAACTGGCGCGCACGCCGGGGGTGGACGCCGCCTTCGTCGCCGACCTCAAGGTGCTGCGTGAGCTCTGCGTGCGGCTGGTTCGGTCCGAAGTGGGGGAGCGGCCCCGGATCTCTTCCTGGACGGCGCTTCTGGCCTATGTCCGGGTCGCCCTGGCTCATGAACCGCGAGAACAATTCCGGGCCCTCTTCCTGGACAAGCGCAACGCCCTGCTGCGCGACGAGTTCGTCGCCCATGGAACCGTGGATCATGCGCCCGTCTATCCCCGCGAGGTCCTTCGCCGGGCGCTCGAGATCTCCGCTTCCGCCCTGATCCTGGTCCATAATCATCCGTCCGGCGATCCGACGCCGTCCCGCGCCGACATCGACATGACGCGCAGACTGGTCGAGGCCGCGAAGGTCTTTGACCTGGAGGTCCATGATCACCTGGTCGTCGGGCGCGAGGCGACCGCCAGCTTCAGATCCCTCGGATTGATGTGAGGCCGGGATGAGCCTTCACCCCATTGTCGCCGCCCTTGGGGGCGAGCTTCGCCACGGCGGCCTGGGCGCGAGCGTGCCGGCCCCGGGCCATAGCGCGGCCGACCGTTCGGTTTCCCTCATGCTCGACGGTGACCGGGTGGTGATCCATGGCTTCGGCGCCGCCGATTGGCGTAGCGTTCGCGACCATCTTCTGAGCCTGGGGCTGATCGACGCCAGAGGGCGCCTGACGGGCGCATCGCTGCGGACGGCGGAGGGGCCGGTCGCAGCGATCCGACCTGCGGCCCATGTCCGCATCGCCGCCGCTCAAGCGCTCTGGTCGGAGGCCCTGCCGCTCGCGAAGGGCGATCTCTGCTTCCGCTATTTCCGGAGCCGAGGCCTCCGCCTCGAAGCGCCGCCCCATGATCTTCGACGCCATCCAGCGACGCCGGTTTCGGTGTTTCGCTCGGCCGGCCCGACCTGTCCGGCCCTGATCGCAGCGATCCGGGCGCCCGACGGCGTTATCGGCGCCGTGGAGATCGCCTATCTTGATCCGGACGGACGTCCCGCCGGTCGGCTCAGGCTCCAGCGCAAGACGGTGGGCGTCCTGCCGCGGGGCTCGGCCGTGCGCCTCTGCGCGGCGGCCCCGACCTTGCTGGTGGCCGAGGGGGTTGCGACCGCCCTGTCCGCTATGGCCCGTTTTCGCCTGCCAGGCTGGGCCCTTCTGTCTGCAGGAAACCTGGCGGCCTGGACTGCGCCAACCGAAGTCTGCCGCGTCCTTATCGCCGCGGATCGCGGCCCGGCCGGCGAAGACGCGGCCTCCCGGCTTCGCACCCGACTCGAGGCGGCGGGGCTGGGGGCCGCTGTCCGCTTACCGCCGCCTGGGGCGGGGGACTGGAACGACGCAGCGACCTGAAAGGGGGAGGAAGGGCGTGGAGGAGCGCCGGAACGGTCGGGATGGACCTGGCCGACCGGCTGGAGAAGTCTCATGTCCTGTTCCCGATCTTCAGCCGCTGCAGCGGCGCCTTGCGGCCCTGCCGCCGAGCCCTCGCGCATTCCTCTGGTCGTCCGACTGGGCGACCTTGAGGTCGCGCCGGAAAACCTTCGCTACGGCGAAGCCCCGGACGACGACATCCCGCAACTGGCCGAAACCGTGGCCGCCGCGGGCCTGCTGCAATATCCGACCGTCCGGCCGGGCCGTCGCGGCGAGGCGGCCCATATGGTGCTGGACGGACGTCGGCGCCTTCTGGCCCTGCGCCTCCTGCGTGACGCAGGGCGCATCGACGACGACCATCCTGTCGAGGTCTTCGTCGAGACGGACAGGGCGCGGCAGGCTGCGGCCGTGGTCCTGACCAATACGGCTGTGCCGGTCCACATCGCCGATGTGATCGCCGCCATGGGCCGCATGCTGAAGGCTCGGCTGACGATCACGGCGATCGCACGCGCACTCGGCTATGGCGAGACCGAGATCCGCCGTCTGTCGGCCCTGTCGGCCTTGCCTTCGGTCGCCCTCGAGGCCCTGAAGAGCGGTCGCATCACCCTGCGCCAGGCCCGCCTCCTGGCGCGGCTGAAGGACGGCGAGGAACAGGCGGCCCTGGCCCGGGCGGCGATGGACGGCTGCGGCCTGCAGGAATGGCGCATCCAGGAGCTGCTCGGCGAAGGCCGTATCACGACCCGCGATCCCCGTTGCGGTCTGGTCACGCCGGAACTCTACGCCGCCGAGGGCGGTCGGACGGAGGCGGACCTGTTCGGCGAGCTGCCGCCGGTCCTGCTGGATCCCGACCGTTTGACCCGGGCCTGGCTGAAACGGGGCCGGCTGCTCGCCGATATCTTCGAGGCGGAAGGCCTGACCGTACGGCTATGCCCGGGAGAGAAGGAGGCGGAGCTGCCGGACGACATGGAGAGGCTCTGCTACGCCTACGGCGGCCTCTCCGAAACGGCGACGGTCGTCTATCGCGAAACCCGGGACCGGGCCCAGGCGGCCGCTGACGTCGTCGAGGCCGCCCTGGCCGGCGAGGCGCTCCCGTCCGGCGAAGGGCGCCTTTCCGACCAGGAGACCCTGGGCCTGGTGGAGGCCCTGATCCGGGCGCGGATCGCCCAGGACCAGGCCGGCGCCGGCCGGCGTCTCGCTGTTCTGATCGTCCTGAGGCCTTCGCTCCGCTCCGGCGTGGAGATCGAGTGCTTCGCGCCTTTAGAGGCCGTCGGCGACGGGGCGCTGGACGGGGCGGACGGGGCCGACGAGGAGGGCGCCGAGGAGGAAAGATCCTCCCTGGCCCCGTCACGCTCGACCTATGTCCCGCCCCAGGCCGAGGCGCCCATGCCCGAGACGCAGGGCGTCAGCCATGTCCTGCACGCCGTGCGGACGGACACGGCGACGCGGGGTCTGATCCGGGCTCTGGCCGAAAAGCCTTCGGTCGCCCTGACCGTCCTGATCGCCCGGCTCTTCGCCAGCCTGGCTGTCTGGCCGCCGGTGTCGCGCGGCGAGGCCGCCCTGGCGATCTCGGCCTCGGCCTTCGCTCCGGCGAGCGGAAGGGTCATCGCAGGGCTCGACGGGATCGTGCGCGAACAGCTGGACGAGCGGCGACGCGCCTGGGAGGCCTCCGGCCTGACCGTGATCGCCTGGGTTCACGCCCTCCAGACGGAGGATCGGTTCGGTCTCATGGCCGAACTGACCGCTTTGAGCCTGGACCTGCATGAGCCCCGCACGGGCCATGTGCGACGGGCGGCCCGTGCGGAGGCGGCCGAGATCGCCGTCCTGTGCGACGCCGACCTTTCGCGCTGGTGGACGCCGGACGGGGCCTATCTGCGGCCGCACTCGCGCGAACAGCTGCTGTCCATGCTCGAGGGCATGGGGGCGGAGACCGAAGCGCCGGCGCGGATGCGGAAGGGCGACCTGGTCGCCTGGACCGAGGAGCAGGCGGCGGCCCGGCGCTGGACGCCCGCCTGCCTGTCCTGGGCGGGCGAGGCCGAGAGCGAGGCCGACGGCGCTTTTGAACCGGCCGATGCGGCGACATCAACGTATGAAGACGCGGACGCGGCCGGCGACGGGTCCGGCGAGCCTTCGTCCGGGGCTGCGGATGGCGAAGAGATCGACGGCGCTGATGAAGCCTCGGGCCGGGGCGTCTTCATCGTCACGCCTAAGGGAGAGGCGGCCCTGCGCGGCGCGGCGGCGTAACCGCAAGGGCGGTTTCGTCGGCGGTGTTCGGCGGAGCCGCCTGCGGGCGGAAGCGGAGGGAAGAAGAGGGTGAGGCGATCCGGGAAGAAGGTTTCCGGGCCTCTCGATCAAGGAGACTGAGAATGCAGACCATGGTGTTCACCGGCCGCCTGGCGGCCGATCCCCAGATCAGCCCGGACTTCGCCAAGGCGGTGTTCCGGTTGCTTGAGAAACGCGGCGTGGGCCTCGACGGCAAGGACAGGATCGTCGGCGTCAACTGTGTCAGCTGGTCGAAAGGCCTCAATGAGAAGGTCATCGCCCGGGCCCTGGCCAGGGGCTGCGAGGCGGTCGTCGTCGGCGCCTTCGTCGACACCGCCTATACGGCGCGGGACGGGACCGAGCGGGCGGCCAAGGAGCTGGTCGTCAATCGGTTGACGGTCCTCGACTGGGCGGTCGACCGGGAGGCGGATGCGTCGCCGGCGGCTGAGATCGATGACGAACAGGCCGCGGCCTGAACCCTCTAACCTCATTCATTCCCGGAGACTGATCATGCAAACCCTTGTCATTGAAGGCTATCTGGCCGCTGACCCGTCCATTCTTTTGGCCCAGGGATCGGGGCGCAAGCGCGCCAGCTTCCGCGTGCTGGAGACCACGCGCTATCGCCGTTCCGACGGCGAGGCAGGCGAGCGGACGACCGGCTTCAACTGCGTCTGCTTCAATGAAAACACGACCGAGAACTACATCGCCCCCTATGCCCGCAAGGGCAGCCGGGTGGTGATCCAGGGTCATGTCGAGAATGACAGCTGGACCGGGAAGGATGGTGTCGAACACTACGACCTGAGGGTGGTTGTGGCGGACATGCGTCTGAAGAACCGGCGAAATCGCGATGATGCGACGGAGCCGGCGGCGGGCGCGGCCCAGGGCCCGGCGATCCTGGACGACGACATTCCATTCTGACGTCCGGCGGCCGGTCCGGTCCAGGCTTGTCGAAGCGGCTCGAGGCCCGGCGCCGAGGCGTCGGGCCTTTGGTCTGAAAGGCGAAGGAAGGGCGGGGACGGGCGGGTCGATCGGACCCGTGACCGGAGAACCGTCATGTCCGCATCCGTCTGGACCGTTGAACGAATACGCCGGCTGATCGCCCTGTGGGGCGAAGGCCGGACCGCCGCCGCCATCGCCGACCGGCTTGGGCCCGAGATTTCGCGCTGCGCCGTCCTGGGCAAGGTCCATCGTCTTGGCCTGGTCCGGGCGGCGCCTGCCCGTCCGCCTTCGCGACCGCGCGGCGCTTCAGCTTTTCCTAAGCGGCGGTTTCAACAGGTCGCGCCGTCGCGTCCGGCGTCTCAAGTTTCATCGCCTGCGGCGCCGGAACGGCCGGAGGCCACCGTCCTGTCCGTGAGACGAGGTCAGTGCCGCTGGCCCTACGGGACGCCCGGATCTGTCGATTTCGGTCTTTGCGGCCATGCGGTCGCGCGCGGCGCCTTCTGCGCCGCCCATGCCGCGATCGGTTATCAGACCCGACCGATGAGCGCAGAGGGGCTGATGCGGCTGGCTGGCTTCGGTCATGATCCGTCCTGACGACCTGCGGGACGGCGGCCCTCGGGCCGTCGTCACTTGCGGGCCTGTGGACCGTCCGCCGTCGCTCTCGGCGCGAGGCGCCGAAAAGCGTCCTCGTCCGAAGGGGGACGAGGACATGCCCCCACACAACGCCCTCCGATCCTGTCACGTCACCCCGGCCGTCAACGGCTTCGCCGTTTCCCTGCGCGGCCCGCGAGAGGCGGTCCGCTCCGGTGACCGCTGGGGACCCCGACGTGGCCAGGAGCGGGGTCGTTGCGCATGGGGCGCTTCGACATTTCAGAACTGGAATGATCCGATGCGCAGCATCCAAACTCTCTCCGCCTTCGCCTTTTCGTCAAAGTCCGATTCCGCCTTCGACGACCTGACCGCATCGCTCGGCGACGGTCGCCCGCACCCGGCCGAAGAAGCCCTGTTCCAGCTCGGGCGCGCCCTTATGACCGAGCTGCTGGACGTCCTCGCGGACACGGCGCTGGAGGATTTCCAGACCGTGCTCGGAGAAGCCCTGATCGGCGCCTTTCATTCGGCGGCCGGACGGATCGAGCGCGACGCGGACCGGGCGCGCGATGCGATGCGACGGCTGGATCGCGACTTCGACGGATCCGAGGCGGCGGACGTGGAGCTTCAGGAGGCGACGGCCCGGGCCCGCGCCGGAGATGCGGCGACGCAAGCCGCGGAGCGCATCCGCGACGCAGCGGCCGAAGCCTGGACGGCCGCTACCGGAGAGGTCTGGACGGCCTGGCGCGGCAGCCGGAGAGGAAGCTTCCTGACGGCCGCCCAACTGGAGGCCAGGCAGGCCATCCGGGCGCTACGCGAGCGGCGAGCTGACGAGGCGCATCATGCTGGATCGGTTGTGGCCTTTCGGGGAGCGCCGACGGCGGACACGGCCGAGGATGCGGCGCGCATCTTCGACGCCCTGAACTGGGCGCTGGCGGAGTGGCCGGACATGGCGCTCGCCACGACCGGGGCGAAAGGCGCGGAGAAGCTGGCCATCCGATGGGCCCAGCAGAAGGGAGTGACGCTGATCCTCGCGCGCGCGGACTTCGACGCCAACGGCAAGGCGGCCCCCTTCAAAGCCAACGACGAGCTCATCGCCCTCGAGCCGGTCTGCTGCCTGACGCTTGCGGGTTCGCTCGACGGTTCACGGGCGGAGGTCGGACGTCCATTCGGCCCGGCCCTCAACCTGGGGCAGAAGGCGATGGGGCAGGGCCTCCGGCATCTGGCGGTGAGGTCGCGACCGCATTGAGGAACCTCGGCGCTCCGGCGTCGGGTCTGACCCGCTCGGCTTCGGCCGAGCGGGTTTCTTCATGTCATTTGGGGCGGATGGCTGACAGCGATTAGATTGGCGAAAGCATAACGGGCCGTGTTTGCGGGGGTTTGGTCAGGTGCGGCGACCTGTGAAGTCGATGTCAGGAAATCTGGGAAATGGGGCTCAGGGCAAGATAAAAGGAGGGGGTTGCCTGGTCCTGTTTCGTCTATTCTTTAGGTAGGTTAGCCCGTGAATGCCGGGCAATGGGTGACTTGTGGAGAGTTGCCCTTTCCGGGCGGTTCAGGCGGCGCTTTCGAGAGGTGCGAGATGCTCATTCGTGAGGCCATCGAGACCCGGCTGTCCCTCGGCGCGGTGCAGGACGCCGAGGGCGTCAAGGTGCGTCTTCCTCTGTCCCTGAAGGCCGATCGTGCTTCCGTCCGCATCGGCATGTTTCAGCGGTTGGCGACATCGCGTTCGTTCTCCCTCGGGGATCGTTCAGGCGTTCTCAAGGCGGCGCAGCGACGATCGGGCAGAGGCTTCCGCATGGATGTCCGTCAGCGGGTCATCGTGAAGGCGCTGGTGTCGAAGCATGTCGGAAGGGCCGCCGTCAGGGGCGGGGCGCTGGCTGCGCATGTCGCCTATCTCGGGCGCTCGGGCGCCGGCGCCGATGGGGCCCGTCCGGATTTCTTCGATCGGATGGACGACAGCGTGGATGCGTCACAGGAGGCACGGGGCTGGAGCGGGGACCGCCATCATTTTCGCTTCATCATCTCACCGGAGCATGGGGATCGGATCAGTGATCTCAGGGACTATATGCGTGCGGTGATGGATCGGGTGGCGGCGGATCTGGGCGAGCGTAATCTGCGCTGGATCGCGACCTGCCACTACGACACCGACCAGTCGCACGCCCATGTCCTGGTGCGGGGGCGACGGGGAGATGGACGGGATCTGGTCATTCCTCGCGACTACATCGGTTACGGTTTCCGGGCGCGGGCCCAGGAGGTTGCACAGGAACGCTTGGGCGACCTGTCGCGCATGGAGGCCGAGCGGAGGGTCTGGAAGGAGACCCAGGCGGATCGGTTCACGGGCATGGACCGGCGGCTGCTGGATGCGGCGGATGCGGATGGGACGGTCGCAGACGGGGTGGGGGCCAGCGACGCATGGGCGGCCCTGACCCGCGGGCGGCTCCGGCATCTGGAGGGGCTAGGGCTGGCCGTGCGGGCCGGGCGACGATACCGGCTTGATCCTGAAATGGAGGTCAAGCTTCGGACGCTTCAGGCGCGCCGAGATATTATCAGGACGATGAACCAGCGTCGGCTCGAGGGCGCTCGGGAAGTGCGGGTTCTGGGAGTTGAGCGGGTGACGGGCGTGGTGGTGAAGACGGGGTTCCATGATGAGGCTGGGGCGGCGCCATTCGTCGTGGTGCGGGATGCCCAGGAGATTGAGCACTATGGACGGCTGAAGGTTGGAACTCCGTCATTGGCGGTTGGGCAAGGGGTGATGCTGAAGCCGGGATCCCTGGGGGGGGCGTTGGCGGTTGCGATGAAGGGGCGACATTTGGAATTGTAGGGGCGCTCTGGAGGGCTGCTTTTGGCGCATTTCTGAAGCAGGTGTGGAGGGTCTCGCCTGGAGGCGGAGGCAAGATGGCAAGGCCGCCGCTTTTTACGGCGGCCTTATGATCAGTCAGGAAACTGCTTCTGATCGCTTCCGTATTGCGCGGGCAGGTAGGGGCCGGCTGGAAGGCCCTGTCCCAGCGTATGAGTGGCGACCAAGTTCGCCTGCTGGGTCAGAGGGATGTAGTTTGGCTTGGCCTTTTCGATCGCCGAGATGATGGCCTGGGCGAGCAGGTCGGCGAGCGGATTGCCGGAGCTTGTGGCCTGCGGGCTGTAGGACATGGCCTGGGAACTCGACCACAGGGTTTGCCCTGTACGGCAGCTCTTGAGCGTGTAGTCGAACTCGACATTGGTCGAGGTCGAGATGACTACGTATTGAGACTCCCACTTCTTGATCTCGACGAACATCACCGTGTCGCAACCGAACAGGGAGGCGAAACGCGAGGCGTCGGCTTGGTGAACCAGGCCGGCGTCCGACAGACCTTCGTCGTCGAGAACCCGCTTCACCATGTGGGCGGGGAAGACGTAGTAGCCGCGTTCCGCCACGGGGCGGGAAATCGTCGAGACGAAATAATCCGCCGCATCGACGTTGACCGTCGAGTTCAGGGCAGGGACGACGAGGACGCTTTTGGGGCTCTCCGCGCGGAAGGCGCCATATTGCTTCGGCGTCGGCGCAGTCACGCAGGCCGCCGTGAACAACGGCGTCGCCAAGGCGGCGGCGAGGATAAGCTTGGATCGAATGCGCATCAGTTTTGGCCTCCGGCGACCGCCTTGGACGGCTCAATCTGGCTAATCACACGGTCCATGAAGCGCGCGGACTCAGGGAAGAGGATGCGCTCCTGCTGGAAGTGCTCCAGCGCTGCGGCGGAGTCACCCTCCTCAAGATAGAGGTAGCCGAGTTCCGCATACATGCCCGGCGCTACCGCATTGCGCTTCTGGCCGCGTTCGATGGCCTGTTCGAGGGAGGTCTTGTAGACGCTGCGGCCCTCGGGATTCTGTGTGTAGGCGTAAAGAGCTTGCTCATAGGCCCCCCATTCAAATCGGGTGGCGGGCGCGCAGGCCGTAGCGGCCATGGCTGCGCCTAGGGCGACGAGCGTGAGAACCTTGCGGATCATGGAATGCGAACCTCGATCCGAGCGCCTGCGGAGACATAGACGGCCTGCTTGTGCAGTTGTCGCTCTCCGATGGAGATGATGATGTCGTGGCGACCTGAGGACAGGGCGACGCCGTTGGGGTGTTGACCAACCGGACCGAAATCTCGGCCGTCGATCAGGATACGGGCTTCTTGCGGCGCGCTCGGGAAGAGGACCGTAGCGGTCGCAGCCCCTTGGACGATCTCGCGCTCGGCGTAGTTTTGCACGCAGCCGGCCATGGTCGCGCCGCACAGAATAGCGGCGGCGAGAAGCTGAGCTTTCATTATCGGTTCTCCATCACGCGCAGCCCCTTGGTGTCGGCGGGCAGGCTTCCCCCGACAAGGCGCGCGGTTGATCCTTCGGTTTCGGGCGTGGAGCCAAAGAAGCCCGTCAGTTCGATCTCAGCGATGCGAGATCCCGGCAGGGTGATAGGCAGACCGGACTGGCCGCTTACAATCACCTCGCCGGGTGTTTCGACCTGGAAACGATCACCGATCCGCAAGCCCTGGCTTTGGCCGCCGCTGACGAAAACTGTGTCGCCGGAAACCCGCAGGATGTCGGTGAACCAGGCCCGTTGCTGAAGCTGGTTGATGACGCTCGTCATCGTGTCGGCGATCGCAGCGGCGATCGCGCGGTCGTTCAGTGTGGAATCATAGCCGGCGCGTGTGCCGAAACCCGCAACTTCGCCCGTTTCGGTTGTCGCTTCGCCTGCGCCCGTAGCAGTGAAGAAAACTTGACCTGTGCGCACATCGACGAGGCGGATTTCGACCGTGGCGTTGACGGCCTGGCGGCGCTGCGAGTTGAGAAAGCCCTTCTTGCCCTCATTGCGGCGCCCCAATTGGGTGATCGAGCCTAGCAGGAGGGCGTCTACGCCGACCAGATTAGCGGTGTCCGTAGCGGACATGGCGCGTTCTGCGTTCAGCGCCTCCAGGTCGCCTCGCTCGAAAACGAAGAAGTGCCCGGAGCCGACGAGAGCATTGGTCAGCATGTCGCTGGCCTGGGCGGCGATTGGGTCAGCTTGGCCGGGGCTTAGCAGAAGGCGCCCATATGGCGTGCTGTTGGTGAACCGCCCGACAGCCACCCGACGTTTCAAAACCGGCCCGTGATCTGACGCCGTTGAGGAAGACGAGGTCTGAGCCAAGGCAGCCGGAGGAAGGGCGAAGGTCGCGCACAGAGTTAGAGCCGCGCAAGCGACGAAAACTCTTGGAAAGTTTAGCATTGGAATGCCCCTGTTAGATAAAACCGCCATGCCATAGCGTGCGCGGTTAAGCTAGCCCTGCCGACGAAGGTCAAAGCGAGCGCGGGCGGATAGAAATAGAACTGCTGCCGGAAAGGCAGTTTTTCGGCGTCGAACCAACCATCAGATTCTCAACGTCGTGTGCCGTTCGGTGTTCGAAAAGGGGTTTATGGCCACGCTCGCTCTTGCGGCGCTCCAGCGTGACGGCTAATGATTGCAAATCATTCGCAAGTTATTGCGGGTGTCGGTTCAGGCGTCGTCTTGGGGAAGGGCGCTGCGCATAAGGCGATCCACGTGGGGCGGACCAGGCTTCAGCACGAAGAGTTTGAAGGCCAGCGCCGCAACCTCATCCGCTATGCGAGTCGGATCACGGGCAACCGGGATCATGCGGAAGACGTGGTGCAGGAAGCCTATCTGCGTCTTGGCGAGATGGCCAAGAAGCAGCATCTGGCGAGCCCCCGCGGCTATCTCGCGCGGATCGTCCGCAATCTGGCGATAGATCGGCTATGGCGGTCGCGCCGGGACGGCGAGGTTTTCGCTCCGGATGGTCAGGCCGCACTCGACGGGCTGGCCGCCGCCCAGCCCACGCCGGAACAGATCGCCCTTTCGCGCGATGAACTGACCCGGCTGGAGGCCGCCCTTGCCGATTTGCCCGAGCGCGTCCGGATCGCGGTTGAAATGCACCGGTTCGGCGGAGCGAAGCTGCGGGAGATCGCCGCCGAACTGGGTGTGTCCGTTACGGTCGCGCATGAGTTGGTCGTCACAGGCGTGGCCCATTGCCGTTCGCGGCTGCGGTGACCCGTGGTGAGGTCGGGGGAGAATTATCCGAAAAAAGCGACGGCTCGACAGTCGGTATCAAATGACGCCTGTGAAGTCCGAGCTATGCGGGATTTTGGGTGATACGGCCTGATCAAGCGGCGCGATTTTCGGCGACGCTGGTGGCTACGCCGTCGGTGAATGTGACGCCTTCGATGAGCAAAGGCAACTGGTTCGCGCCCTTCAGGCGGCGCCATGTCTTGGCGGCAGCCTGAACGAGCTTGAAGACCATGAGCTTCGCCGTCTTCTGCGACAGCGCACCCTTGGTTCGGACAGTCCTGTGCCGAACGGTGGCGAAGACACTCTCGATCGGGTTTCCCGTGCGCAGGTGATCCCAGTGATCGGCCGGGAAGTCGTAGAAGGCGAGCAACGCCACGCTGTCCTTGGTCAGGCAGGTCACTGCCTTTTCGTATTTGGCGCCGTATTTCTCGGCGAAGACATTCATCGCGGTTTGCGCCACGGCGCGGGTTTCAGCCTGCCAGATCTCGCGCAGGTCGGCCTTCACCGCCGGCTGCATGGATTTCGGGAATTTGTTGAGCACGTTGGCGATTTTGTGGACCCAACATCTTTGATGGCGTGTGCCAGGGAAGACCTCGTCGAGCGCCTTCCAGAACCCCATTGCTCCGTCACCCACGGCAATCTCAGGCGGAACCGCGAGGCCGCGCGCCTTGATGTCGATCAGCAGTTCACGCCAGCTCTGCGCGCTCTCGCGCAAGCCGACCTGGAAGCCGACGAGTTCCTTCTTCCCCTCGGGCGTGGCCCCAAGAATGACCAGCATGCACTCGGCCTGCGGCTCCATCCGAGCCTGCAGGTAGACACCGTCCGCCCAGATGTAGACATACCGCCGGGCCGAGAGATCGCGGCGCTGCCAACGGTCGTATTCCTGCTGCCACTCCCCGGTCAGGCGCGAGACCACATCCGGCGACAGGTTGGGCGCGTCCTTCCCCAGGATTGCGGCCAGCGCCTCCTGGAAATTTCCCATCGAGATGCCACGCAGGTAGAGGACCGGCAGGAGAGCATCGAGGCTTCTTGAGCGCCGCGCCCATTTCGGCAGGATCGCAGAGCTGAAGCGGATCTTCTTCTCGGCCGGCACATCGGGGGCACGGTCGCGCACCTTCGGGCGCTGCACGTCGAGCGCCCCGATCCCGGTCAGGATGCTACGCTCCGGACCGTAGCCGTGTCGGACAACCCGCTGGCGACCATCCGGCAGGGTCTCTTCGGCATACTGCGCGACGAAGGCGTCGGCCTCGGCCCGCAGCGCGGCAGCCAGCATTCGGCGCGCCCCGTCGCGCGCGATCTCGGTCAGAGGATCATCCACAGATTCCGGCTGACGAAAGGCGATGATGTCTGTAGTCTTCTTCATGGCGTATCGTTCCTTTGGGAAGTTCTGGCAGGCTTCGACACCCGCCACGATACGCCGCCCTTTCAGACCCCGTCACCCATTTCCCGGCATAGCTCGTGAAGTCCGGGCGACAGGGACAATCTGTTTTGACGCAAGCCGGGGGAGGAGACTGGGATGACTGAAGCGTCTGACCCTGATCGGAAGCGCGCCGACGCGGAAGCCCTGGACTGGATCATTGCTCTGCAGGAGGCGCCGGAGGATCTCGAGGCGCGGGCGCGTTTCGACCAATGGCGCGCCGCCGCCCCGGCCAACGCCAGGGCTTGGGTAGAGAGCGCCAGGATCTATGAGGGGTTAGGCGAGGTCAGCCCGGTCCATTCCGAACACTGGTCGAGGCTGCGTGGCCGACATGACGCCGCTTCGATCGTTTTGATCCCTGGCGCTCGCAGACGTCGAACAACGCCCGGAACGAGATCCGAGGCGCGCCGCGCCTCTGGCAAGGGCCGGGCGCCTATCGCGGCGCTCCTGTCTGCGGCCGCAGCAGCGCTCGTCGTCGTCCTCGCTGCGCCTGAAGCCGTTCTGCGTTGGCAGGCCGACGCGATCGCCGGGACCGGCGAACTGCGCACGATGACGCTGGAGGATGGAAGCCACATCAGCCTGTCGCCGGGCTCCGCCGTCAGCATCGACTATTCCTCGGCGGAGCGGCGGATCGGCCTGCTTCGAGGGCAGGCATGGTTCGATGTGCAGGATGATCCACGGCCATTTCGTGTCGCCGCACGCCATGTCGAGACGACCGACATCGGAACGGCCTTCGAGGTCGGGCTGACCGACGGCGCCACCCGCGTCGCGGTCGGACACGGGATTGTACGGGTCGACGACGCAAGGACCGGCCGCACCATCTCGGAACGGCTCGTCGCCGGTCAGGATGTCTCAGTCGATCCAGCGGGGAAGGCTTTGCTCGGGACGGCGCCGCCCGAACTGAT
Source organism: Brevundimonas bullata (assembly GCF_014207965.1). Classification (GTDB taxonomy): domain Bacteria; phylum Pseudomonadota; class Alphaproteobacteria; order Caulobacterales; family Caulobacteraceae; genus Brevundimonas; species Brevundimonas bullata_A. The sequence continues at coordinate 26,999 of NZ_JACHLM010000006.1, read as the reverse complement.
CGGGGCCTGGCGTGACGGACGGCTCGCGGTCCAGGATCGGTCAGTGAGCGAAGTCGTGGACGCGTTGCGTCCCTGGCATCGCGGCATAATTCTGGTGCGCCCCGGCGCGCTGGCCGGGCGGCGCGTCACGGGCATCTATGATTTGCAGGATACGGCTGGGGCCCTGGGCGCCTTGACCAAGGCCTCTGGCGGGCGCGTCACCCAGATCACGCCCTGGTTGCTGATTCTGTCGGACGGCTGAGTGGCCCGAAAAGTTTTTCTTTCATCAACGCTCTGTAAAATATGACAAATATGGCTATCGCTCTGAGCGCGGTTCATTATTTGGCGAAAAAATCCTCGCTCCGCCTGTCGATATGAGGTGAGGGCATCTGCATTTGCATCGCGTTTGCAAATCGGTCGATCGCATCCCTCATCGAGTGATTTTGACGGAAGGACGATTGATGATGACCGATGGGGGCCAAGCCAAGCGGCGCGCGCTGTGGATGAGCGCATTGCTGGCGACGACGATGATCTCCGGCGTGGCCTGGACCGATCCTGTTGCGGCCCAAGCGCGCGATGAACAGCGCAGCTTCGATATTCCGGCCCAGTCGTTGTCCTCTGCGTTGGCGGTCTTCGGCCGTCAGGCGAACCTGCAGGTCAGCGTGCCTGCAACCCTGGCGATCGGTCGTGCTTCTACATCGGCGGCAGGGGTCATGACCCCCAGAGAGGCCCTTGGCCGTTTGCTGGTCGGCACCGGTCTGACCTATCGCATCAGCGGGAACGTCGTCACGCTTGAGCGCGCGCCACAGGCGCAGCCGGGCGTAATCCAACTGGGCGCGGTGCGGGTCGAGGGCGGCGGCGCCGACGCTGGAACTGGAGCCGGCAACGGACGCGCTGCGGGCTGGGATGGAGCGGGCGATTCCGTCTATGTGACGCCGGGATCGGTCAGCGTGATCAACCGCGACCAGCTGGAAGCCTATCCGGCGCAGGCTCCGGCCGACATGCTGCGCGGGGCCACCGGCATTATCTCAGGCGAGGCGCGCAGCAGCGGCGGCCTGGACGTCAATATTCGCGGTATGCAGGGCCAGGGCCGGGTGCCGGTAACGGTTGATGGGGCGATCAACGGAACGACCGTCTATCGCGGCTATCAGGGCACCAGCAATCGCAGCTTCGTTGACCCGGATTTCATCAGCCATGTCGCCATCGAGAAGGGCCCTTCGATGGGCAATGCGATCGCGGGCGGGATCGGCGGATCGGTGTCGATGAAGACTCTGGGCGTCGATGACATCGTCCCCGAGGGCGATGTCATGGCGGTGCGTTTCATGGCTTCGCTGTCCGGCAACAACGCGACGCCCAACTCGAATATGACGCGAAACCTCCTTGAGCCGCTCAGCTTCTACGGCGATCCGCTTGCCGCGACGCGCGGACGCGAACGGCCCGGCTTCCTGCTGCCCGGCGGCGGTTCGGCCAGTCTGGTTGTCGCGCGCAAGAGCGACAGGGTGGACCTGCTTGCAGGCTATTCCTACCGCAACACCGGCAACTATTTCGCCGGCGCGAGCGGCAAATACGCGCCCAAGGCGACCGGGACGCCTTCGCCCTTCTGCGCGGCAGGCACGAACGAGACCGTGCTGCGCCAGCTCTGCGAACGGGCGGTCGCCTTCTACAACATGCACGGTTCGACGCCGTTCGTAGGCGGCGAAGAGGTTTACAACACCTCCAGCGAGACAGAGTCCATGCTGCTGAAGGCCGTGATCCGCCCGGCTCAGGACCATGTGCTTGAGCTGGGCTACGGCGGCTATCGCAGCACGTTCGGCGAAAACTATCCGGGGACGCTCGCCAGCACGACGGGGGCGGTGTTCCAGAACACGATCTTCTCCAATACGGACCTGGATCGCTTCACAGCGCGGCACCGCTGGAACCCGGGCAGCGACCTGATTGATCTGAAGCTGAACGGCTGGGTGTCCAGGCTGAAGGAAAGCGCGCCTTCATTCTACAACTCCGATCCGGCGCGCCGTTATGTCGACAGCTGGGGCGCCGACGTTGGCAATGCCTCCAGATTGACGACGCCCATCGGCCTGTTCTCGGCGGACTACGGCGTTTCCTATCTGCATGAGAAGGCGGGGCCTGACGGTGAATGGGCTGCCGGAACGGCTATTCCGCCGGGGCGTGAAGGCGTCCGCAGCGAGTACAGCCTGTTCGCGGATACGGCGCTGGACCCGACGTCATGGCTGCGCCTGACCGCAGGCGTGCGCTATCAGAACTACACGCTGGAAGACAGCCAGTCCGGCACGGTGCACCACGGCGATCGTCTGAAACGCGACGAGGACGCCTTCAACTGGTCGCTGGGCGCGGTGGCGACGCCGATGGACGGCTTGCAACTGTTCGCCAACTACAAGCATGCGTCGCGTTTGCCCTCGCTGCTGGAGGCGACGACCAACTTCTTCATGGTGGCCAATCCCGATCTGCACAAGGAAACGGCGAGCAACTGGGAGATCGGCGCCAATTACATCCGCTACGATGTTCTGAAACCTGACGACGAGCTGGGGCTGAAGCTGGTCTGGTTCGACAACGACATCGATAGCTATATTTCGCGTCGCTACATCCTGCAGCTCGGCTCGATGCAGATGTACAACATCGACCGGGCGCAGTTCCGGGGGCTGGAAGGCAATCTCAGATACAAGTCGGGCGGCTTCAGCCTGGACGCCGGGGTCACCTGGTACGACAGCATCCGCTTCTGTCGTCCGGGCGAAAGCTGCATCGCCAGTTCGCTGGCCTCGGACTACGCCACCAACTACATCCCGCCCGATTGGTCGGCCAATCTGTCGGTCAATCAGAAGTTCCTGAATGATCGGGCGACAATCGGCGCTCGCGTGACCTATATGGGCGAACGCTCCATCGGCGCCGAGAAGCCGACGGTCGGTTACCTGCCCCTGATCACCGCTGTTGAATGGCGCCCCTATACGCTGGTCGACCTGACTGGCAGCTTCAAGGTGGATGATGGGCTTTCGATCAACTGGAGCGTCGATAATCTGACGGACCGTTATTATACGGAGCCGATGAGTCTGGGCTTCATCCCGGCGCCCGGCCGCACATTCCGCATCGGCCTGTCCCAGACCCTGGGCTCGCGCGGCGGTCTGTCGATCGGCGACTGGTTCAGCGATGCAGGTGATGCCGAGACTGTCGACTGGACCGGCCCCTATGTCGGACTGGACTTCGGCTACGGCTCCGGCAGCACCCAGGGCAGCGTGACCGATACGGCTGGCAAGGCTGCTGATATCGACAACGGAAGCCGCGTTGACGAGAAGATCCGTAACTTCATCGGCGGCGCGCGCGCGGGCTATAATTATCAGTTCGCCAACAATGTCGTCGTGGGCCTGGGCAGCGACATCTCGACGGGAGACCTGGCGGCCTGGTCCGGGGTGGTTGTCTCATCCACTTCGGGCGAAAGCCCCAGCGTGGCGTCCCTTCGTGCGGCGGGCATCCTGGAATCGGACACCCGATACAAGTGGGATCGGCTGGTCACGCTGCACGGTAAGCTGGGCTACGCCTTCGGGCGGAACCTAGTCTACGGAACCGCAGGCGTGGGCTGGATGAACGAAACCCAGACGCGTCGCCAGTACCGCTCGACGCCGCCCACAAGCCGAACTGATTTCGGCATCAGCAGCTATTCGCCGGGCGGCCTGCCTCTTGAACACTATTTCACCGAGCAGGACCGCCATGTCCGGACCGGCGCCGTGCTGGGCGTTGGCGCCGAGCGTGCCCTCAACGACCGCTGGTCGCTGCGCGCCGAATACAACTATGCCAACTTTGGGCGTGAGACGTTTGAGTATGAGGACGCACGCGCCGGCGTGGGTCTGGCCTATGCGTTCAACGGCTTTGTCCGTGACCCAGTGACCGGAGAGCGCGTGCGCGTTTCAAAATCCGGCCCAGGCACCGTCAACATCGTGGAGGGTCGCAAGGTTCGTTCGGATGCGGATCTGCACATGGTCCGCGTTGGCCTCAGCTATCGCTTCTGAACCGCATTTCAGCAGGAGTTTCATTGATGACGGACACGCTTGATCTGCCCCGGTCCAAACGGCTGAAGGCGATGACGCACGAGGTTCATGACCGGCTGGACAAGTCGATCATGGAGGCCTCGTCGTTCGACAGTCTGGAGGGCTATGGCCGGTTCGCCGGGGTGCAGTGGACCTTCCACCGCGACATCGACGCCCTCTATGACGACGCCGCCCTGATCGCCCTGCTGCCGGGACTGGCCGAGCGTCGGCGCATGGCTCTGATCGCGGCTGATCTGGCGGATCTGGGTCTGGCGACGCCTAAGGTCGAGACGGCGCCGGTCTTCCTGCGGGATCAGCCGGCGGACGTCGCGACGGCCCTGGGCTGGCTCTACGTGGCCGAGGGCTCGAACCTGGGCGCGGCCCTGTTGCGCAAGGAGGCGGCCAAGCTGGGCCTGTCCGACAGCCACGGCGCGCGGCATCTGGCGCCGTCCGGCGGCGGGCCCGCCGCCCACTGGCGCGCCTTCACCGCCGCGCTGGACGCCGCCGTCCTGACACCCGAGGAGGAAGCTCGCGCCGTCGCCGGGGCCAGGGCCGCCTTCGCGCGGGTGCAGGCCCTGGCCAATGCCGCCCTTCGCTGAGGCTGGAATCGGGACGATGACCATGGGCCGGCGATCCGTACGCGCAGGGTGGCTGGTCCTCGGTCTGGTCCTTGTCGGGCTGGGCTTTGTCGGCGCCTTCGTGCCGCTGATGCCGACGACCATCTTCCTGATCCTGGCGGCGGCCTGCTTCACGCGGTCGTCGTCCCGGCTGGAGGCCTGGCTGCTGAACCATCCCCGGTTCGGACCGGGCCTGCGCGCCTGGCGGGCCGAGGGGGCGGTGTCGCGCCGGGGCAAGATCGCCGCCTGTCTGGGCATGGCGGTCGGCTACGGCCTGTTCTGGCTGACGGTCCGACCGGGTCTCTGGCTGGGTCTGGCCGTGGCGCTCGTCATGGCGGCCTGCGCGCTCTTCGTCGTGTCGCGCCCGTCACCGGGAGGGCGAGATGGCGTTTGATCTGAAGTCCTCTGCGGCGCCCCGCGCCGCCGAAGTTCGGGGCAGAAGTCGGTCCCGCCAGGGAGGCCGATGGGGCGCGGGCGTCGCGGCCTCGGTCTTGCTGCACGTCGCGCCTCTGATCGTGGCGGGTGGGCTGTGGGCCTCGCGCCCGTCGGTCGTCCTGCCGCCCGAGCCGGTGTTCGAGGTCGAGCTGGTGCGCCTGCAGGCGCCGCCTCGCCCGCCGTCCGAGCAGCCGCCCGGCCCGACCCAGGTCGAGGCTGCCGCCCAGCAACCCGTGCCCAAGCTTCCCATCCAGCCCCGCCTTCAGGTCGCGGCCGTCGCCGACGTCGAGCCCTTGTCAGCCCCGCCGCCCACGCCGCGCCAGGAAGCCGCGGCGGAGACCCCGCCCGCGCCCGAAACCACGGCCCCGCCGAGCCGTCCGGCGCCGCCCGCCGCCTCGGCCTCGTCGTCGGCCCAGACCTGGCAGGGCCGGCTTCTGGCCCATCTGGAACGGCGCAAGCGGTATCCAGCCGAAGCTCGCGCGCGGCGTCTTCAGGGCGTGGCCCATGTCCGCTTCACCATGGACCGCCAGGGCCGGGTGCTGTCCGCCGCCCTGGAGCACAGCTCAGGCCACGCCGCCCTTGACCGCGAGGCCCTGGCCCTCCTCCAGCGCGCCCAGCCGCTACCCCCGCCGCCCGCCGAGACGCCCGGCGAACGCATCACCCTGACCGTCCCGGTAGAATTCTTCACCCGAGGACGGTGAAGGGGGCTCCGCCGAATGTCAGGTTTCCAGCACGAGGCCAAAGACCGCAACTGGCGCAACTCCGACCGTCCATACGTTCGTTTGAGCTAAGGGGCCTTAGGCGTTACGAACTAGCAGCGCGAAGAGCGTCGAGTGCTGCGGCGTATCGGCGCGACAGCGGAACCTGGAGACTTCCAAGTTGGACTGTCCAGTCGCCCGAGCCGTCGGGGCTAAGGCCTGTGACGCAGGACGGATTCAACAGCCAGGAGCGATGAACTCGAACCAGGCCCAGTTCCTTTTGCAAGGCGACCAGGGTGACGCGCATCAGGGGGCGGCTGCCGTTCTCGAGGAGGAATTCTACATAGTTTCCGGCTCCGCGCACGGCGAGCAGACTTGCAACTTCGATCCGCGTGATTCGCTTGCCGTCCTTGATGTCGAACAGGGTCGGGGAGTGGTTTTGGTTCGCGGGCGCGGGATCTTTTCGGGTCAGCCAGAAGAGTGCGACGGTGCTGCCGTAGGTCAGCAGGTCCTTTCGAAGCTCATAGGGAAAGTCCTCCAGCAGCGGACCGAGGCCATAGGTCTCGCCAGCCAAGGCGTAGACAAGGTTTCGAGCGGCAACGAAACCGGCCACGTGAAGACCCGAATAGACCACGCCGACCGCGAGGTGGATCGCGATGAGGGCCAGCCAAGGCGTCTGGCCCGGTGAGGCCAGTCGGGCGGCGATCCAGGGAATCCAGATCAGGCCCAGGGTGAAGATCGCGCTGGTAATGGACCAGGTCCAGATCTCCCATGCCGGCGTCTGGGGGCGGTCCGCCTGCATCGTCAGAGTGTTGATCAGGGTGAATGCCGAGACGACGCCGACCACCAGGAAGGCTGACAGCCACAAGGGGAACCGCCGCTGATCCCGAAATCCCCGCCGCTGGTCACTCACGGCTTGGCGGAGCGCGGTCAGGGCGGGAAGGCGTCGCTTCGTCTTGTTCAAGAGAGCCTGTTTCATGTCCCGTTCGAAATTCCCCGCAGTCGTCACGTCCTGCACTCATGCATGGGGCGATACGCGACCAAGGCTACACGGCTCAAGCCGTCATGATCTACGGTCGAAGAAATGGGCGGTCTTCATGGCCTGCGGCGCGCTGCTGACGTTCTGGTCGTCGGGCGTGCAGGCACGGATGCAACCGTCCGAGACGCCGGCGCGGATTCTGATCACCAATGACAATGGAATTGAAGACGGCCGTCTCGTCGCGCTCGCCGAAGCCTTCGCCGATGCCGGAGCGGAAGTCTGGGTTGCGGCGCCGGCGGAAAACCGCAGCGGCTTCACCAACTACGCGCCTGCGACCGGCGAGGGCGTGTTTCGTGTGAAGTCGGTAATCATGGGGCCTCGTATCCGGGCCTATGCCGTGGACGGTTCTCCGGCGGACAGCGTCGTGTTCGCCGTCACCGGACCGATGCGCGACCGGCCGCCGACGCTGGTCGTCTCTGGCATGAACGGCGGCGCCAACGCCGGGGAATCCTGGATTGGGTCGGGCACGGTCGGAGCGGCGCGCACAGCGGCGGCCATCGGGTTGCGGGCCGTGGCCGTTTCAGGCGTCCCGTCCCGGCCTGTCGCACACCATCGCGCGGCGGCCGACTGGGTCGTCGATCTGGTCAGAGCCCCGATCGTCAGCGAGCTTCAGGCCCCGGACTATGTCACCGTATCCTTTCCGGAGTTGCCTCTGGATCAGGTGAAAGGGGCCGTTCTGGCGCCGCGCGCCAACCGGTTCGTTGATGCCGTCGCCGAAAAAGACGGTCAGTCCGGCGAGTGGGAAACATGGACGTTGAAGCCACTCGGCATTTCGGAAGCGACGCCGGGAGAAGATATGGAAGTCATGTCCCGCGGGTTCATCGCCGTAGCGACCATGCGCGTGGGGGATATGGAGCTCGACCGAATGGCGGCGCTGGCGCGCCGTGCAGATGTCCTGCCGAGCTGGACGCCCGCGCTCGCCGCGCCTTCCTGTCCGCTCGGCGTGGGGGTGGAAGATGCCGCGGCTGGGGCGAGAGTGTTTCAGGTTGCGCCGGATGGTGTCGCTCAAGCCATTGGTCTGAAGTCGGGCGACATTTTGATACAGGTCGATGAAACGAATCTGGTCGGCCTGGACAGCCCAGTCAGAACGATGTCAGATGCCTTGGCTGGCAAGTCGTGCGGATCTGAGGTGGCGCTTCGCGTTCAACGCAACGACGTCGTGCTGGAACTTACGGTTCGGCGTCTGCGTCAGTGAAACGCGGCCGGAAGCGACTGGGCTTCAGGCGCTTCCGCGCATGTCTTCTTGAGAGGGCGACGCCAATGTCCGGTGGCATGAGGGCTCCCTGCTGATTCACTCTCGTCGTTGAGGGCGGAGGTGCAGCGATGATCGACATGCCAAGCGCCCGATGGCTTACGCGTGCACCATAACCTTGATCACGCCCGTATCTTCCAAGATGCGCACGCGTCGATGGCATGGGGACGGAGATGAATTTACTCGCTCGCTCAGTTCTTGATTTGTTAGGCGTCCATCTCGTTGCGGTTCGATGATGATCTTGGAATCAATCTCGTCCATATCGGAAATACCTGACAGATTCCGCCAACGAAACGCCGCAGATTTGGATGACAGGCAGGATTTTCAATGCAGATTGGTGTACAGTTCTGTCAATTCACTGATCTGCGACCTGTTTGGCTGGTCGCCAATCCCGGGCAGACTGTAGATGCAGCACGATTTCGATCGCCTGATCCCCCGCCACGAAACCAATGCCGTCGCAGTTGAAGGGTATGAAGGCTATCTCTTTGGAGCCGACTCCGCATCGTTGACCCTTGATCGCCCAAGGGAGGACATCATCAATATGTGGGTGGCAGATATGCAATTCGCTGCCCCGCCGGCGGCGCTTGACGCCATGGCCGATCGTCTGAAACATTCGATCTTCGGCTACACGATGAATTTCGATGACCAGCTTTATGATGTGTTCAGCAGGTGGTGCGACCGTCGGTATGGCTGGATTTTTCCTCGCGAGCAGATGGTTCTGTCGCTTGGCGTCATCCCAGCGTTATTCGGCCTCGTTGGCTATGTGTGCGGGCCTGATGACAAGGTTCTGACGCTCAGTCCTTCTTACGGATACTTCAAGCACGCAACCACCAAGAGTGGACGCACATTCGTGACATCGCCGCTCATCAACGATAACGGCCGCTACGAAGTCAATTTTGCGGATTTCGAAGTGAAAGCGTCCGATCCTGCAGTCAAGGTCTTCTTCCTCTGCCATCCGCATAACCCTACCGGACGGTTGTGGAGCGAAGTGGAACTGCGGCGCATGGGGGAAATTTGCTTCGCCCATGGCGTCAAGATCGTGTCGGACGAAATACATTGCGACCTGTTGCGCACGGGGCTCAATCATACGCCGCTGGCCAAGCTCTTTCCCGATAGCCGCGACATCATCACCTGTATGGCAGTAAGCAAGACCTTCAATCTCGCCGGGATGATGATCGCCACTATCATTATTCCTGATCCCGACCTGCGCGCGGTGTGGAAGGATCTACATTCGCCTTTAGTCAATCCGATCAGCCTTGCTGCTGCCATCGGCTCTTATCGCGGCGGAGAGAGATGGCTTGAGGACTTGCGCGTCTATCTGGATGGAAATTTTGCGTTAGCGACGAATTTCGTCCGACAGTATCTGCCGAAAGCCAGACTGGACGTCCCGGAAGCAACTTATCTCGCATGGATGAATGTCGGGGCATATTTGCCTGAACCTATGAACCTCACCCGTTTCTTCCTCGAACGCGCTGGCGTCATCCTAGAGGGCGGCGAGATGTTCGTGGACAATGGCGAGGGGCACGTGCGTCTCAATCTTGCGTGCCCGCGCGCTGTTCTGCAGGAAGCTCTGGAGCGCATGCGAAGTGCGATCCTAGCGACTGGTTGAGTGGAATGGTTCCACAGCGTTCGCTTGGTGAAGCGATGTTAGATTTCGTGGTCGATACAGATGCTGTCGAACTTGTGGACCTTATAGCGGGCGGTTGGACCGGAGTGATGTTGCGGCATGTCGCCAAGCTGCACGTCGTTGTCAGTCAGACCCGAAGACGGATTTGGGGCAGTTTTGAAGGTCAACTTCTAGGCTTGCCATCAATGACAGGTACTGGCGCATCGGCGACGTCATGATGCTGCAAAACCCGACTCTTAGTGGCTGCTGACCAAGCCCACCGCGGGTCCGTCTTGTATCCAGGTTGAGGGTGCGGCCGGTACAACAACTACCCACTGTATGTTCCGGCCGATCAGTTGTTTGCGCTTTTCGTCGAGGCGGGGCGCAGGCTGGAGGCGCCGGATTGCATACCTAACCCTGAGCCCAAGTACTATCGGGTCTGCGACCGGGCGCCGGTCATCATACAGGGGAGTGCGGGCCGAATGGCCGACGGTCTTCAACTTCCGGTCTGAAGCACGTTTTTTCGCGCGGCCGACGCGGTGCCATATCCGGCCGACGGCTTCTATGGGTTCACGGATCCGCTGTGGCAGGCCTGCCCGACTTCTGGATCGCTGGCGTGGTCAGGGACGGTGCCTTCTCCATGTTGACGACAGCGCTGGGGCCGGCCGTGGGGACCTATCATGCTCGCCAGACCGTGGTCCTGCCGCCGGGCGGGTCTGCGCTGGCTCGAACTGACGGCGCCGGAGGAGCTGATCCTGGCGCCGGGATCGACCAGCGCCTTGACGGTCGAACAGGTCTATCTCGTCGCTAGCCTGACCTGAACAAGGCGGAGCACTTGCCTCCCGCCGCCGGACCGGCGACAGTCCGGCGTCCCCGGCTGGCCGGCGTTATGTACAGGCGCAAGCTAAAGGCGTCGGCGCACGAGCTCTCGTGTTCTCAACTGTCCGGCGGACACTCCCTTATTGTGGCGCTTGGCGAGCAGGCGGGGTAGGCTTTTTGCGGAAGTGATTTGGGGCGCGGATGCGAACGAAACCGGCAGGCATGATGATCTCTCCAGCGACCCTGCGGATCCAGGGCGGGCGGTCCCATGCGCGCTGACCTGGATCATCTTCCAGCCAAACAGCAGCGCGAGCTGGAGCGCGTCCGCACGACCCTGCTGACCGAGTTCGAGGCCGCGATCAAAAGCGGGGGAGGGGGCACCCAGTCCTGGCGGCGCGACGGTCGGGTGCTGAAGGTCATCCTGTTCGGATCCTACGCCCGCAACGACTGGGTCGATGAACCCGACAACGGCTATCTGTCCGACTTCGATCTGCTGGTGATTGTCAGCCACGAGAAGCTGACCGACATCGCCGACTACTGGTACGTGGCCGAGGACAAGATCCTACGCGATCCCGCCGTGGGGCGTACGGTCAACATCGTCGTTCACACCATGGCCGAGGTGAACCAGGCCCTGACTCGGGGCGAGTATTTCTGGACCGACATCCTGCGCGACGGGGTGACGCTCTATGAGTTGCCGGGGCATCCGTTCGCCCAGCCGCAGCCGATGACGGCGGCTGAGGCGCGGGAGGCTGCGCAGCGCTACTTTGATGCCAGGATCAAGGATGTGGACCTGTGGATCGACGACGCTGGGCGGTATATCGCCAACGCGGGGGAGGGGCAGCACGTTCGCAAGAGGGCTGCCTTCCTTCTGCATCAGGCGACCGAGACCGCCTATGCCTGCTTCCTGCTGACCCACACCTTCTATTTCCCGCGCTCTCACAACATCAAGTTCCTCCGCTCCCTCGCGGAGGACACCGACAAGCGCCTGACCGCCGCTTGGCCGAGGGAACAGCGCGCCGACCGCCGCCGCTTCGAACTGCTGAAACGCGCCTATGTGGAGGCGCGCTATTCCGACCAGTATGATGTCGAGGCCGAGGATCTGGCTCTGCAGCTGGATGCCGTCGTACGCCTTCGCGACCTTGTGGAGACGGTTAGCGCGGAGCGGATCGCTGAACTTGCGAGAGATGCAGACCTGACCTGAGGCTTGCGAGCTGGTTTCTCTAGCGCGGACGGTCAGTAGCGGGGGGGCGTTGATCGTGCCCGTAAGTTCATCAGCCGCGCCCCAGAATTGTACGATGGCGTTGCCGTATCGACGGATGCGTTCTTCATCGACGCGCATCAGTTCGGCATGAAGATAAGTGTCTTCGAGCCACGGATGGTCTTCCTCAGGCGTATCGTGCCATAGATCCGGAGACTGGTGACGTAGGGCGGTGACCGAACGACCGTTGCCGTGGCGAAGCACATTACCGACCAGAACGAGTTCTGAAAGGGTGGCTGCAATGAAGCTGTAGTCTGTTTCTTTGGGGATCCGTTCGAGGCCTGCCGCCAAAAGCGCATCGAAGGTCATCTTGCCAGCTTTCGGCGTCTTGTGTCGAAACATCCATCGGCGAAGATGACGTTCGAAGGTCGCGGCCAAGGTCAGTGCGAACGCCCGACGCGCCTCGCCGGCCGTAGCGTTGTCGAAGTGCATTGCTGACCATTCAAGAAACTGCTCTTGAGACGCGGCCCCTTGCTTGGGGATGTTTTCATGAGTGGGCAAGGCGGCGAGGCCCGGCAAGATGACGCGAGACATTAGGGCGTCGGTGATGTTCTGAGAGATGCGAGGCGACAAGTCCCGGTCTGCGAACATTCGCTTGTTGAGCGACGCGTCGTCAGAAGTGTCTGCTTCGGGCGGCGTCTTTCCAACAGGTTGAGCAGTTCCCAAGGGCGCTCGTGCGTCGGCGTGTCCTGGGTGTTTGATCACCATGAGCCGCAAGCCGTCGTGCGCGGTAGCGTGAGCCTATGGGTATCACCAGCGCTGTCGCCCATGGTGATCGACGGCAATTGGGGTTTTCGCCGGGCACCGTGCCAAGTGTCGACGATGTTCAGGAGGTCTCGCATCGCCGGTCGATCCAGGAACTTGTCGAGCAGGACGTTTGTCAGTTCGAGATCCGGTATGGTGTAGAAGTCACCGGGCGTGTTCACGGCGTCCAGGCTCGAAGCTTCCGACGACATGGAGCGTTGCAACATTTTTCGGGGCACGCTGAGCTTCTGGTCCACAAAGGATTCAGGGAAGATGGGAGCCATGAAGTCAATCAGATGGGTCTCAGTCTGGACCCACATGTGAAAACCTTTCAGTGAAACCACGATGCGCCCGCCTTGGTTCTCACCGAAAAAGGCGACTTCCGGCGTGTCGTTGACGCAGAGTGCGAAAGCGCCGGCGACCGCCGATGCTTTGATCTTGTAGTGCTTATTCAGGATCAGCGCCCCGCAACAGGCAAAGAAGATACAGCCCTTTTCCGCTCCGCCGAAGGTTTGGCTTACGCCATGGGTCACTTGGTAAATCCGGTTGTATTCGCTCAACGGAATAAGAAAGCGGCTCATGCGATTGTTTCTTTAAACTTCGGATGGTCGGCCACGGCTGGGCGCGTTAAAATCCGCTGGTAGCTGTGCGCCGTCAGTTGGAAGGGGAAGCGATCCGGCGACAGTTTGCGGGCCGCCGCCGGATCATGCCGTTCGGGAAAAGGTCGGAATCCCGGCGAGCGCATGACTATAAGCTTGGCTGTACGGTCATGTCTGCGCGTTTCGGCGGTTGGGCGCGACGCACGGCGCTAACATCGCGCTTCGACGCAGGGGCGCAGTCTACTGGACGGTCGCGCTCAACCAGCCCTTGGAGCCGAGGGCAGTGAGGGCGATCTCGATCTGGCGCGGAGAGAACTGCTTCTTGCGCTCGTTCCATGCGTAGACCCTTGCGCGAACCTCGTCTGAGGACCTCGCCTCTTCCCGGGTCGCGACCCAGTGGACCGTCGCCAGAAGCTCCAGCCCGAAGGGAGTTTCGAAGCCTTCGACCAGGTTTCCGACCCTGTCGAAACGCTGTTTCGTCTCCAGGTCGTCGGCGAGGAAGGCCTCGGCGTCCTTCACCGCGCCTGGAACAAGTTCAAGCTGCCTGTCCGGAGCGTCGCCGCCGTCATGGTATCCGGAGACCATATGGCCTTCGATCTTGACCAGGACGTGCCGCAGGTTGTCGGCGTAGGGCCCGTAGTGATGCTTGACGTAGTTCAGGCGGAGCGGCTGTCCGGCTTCCTGCATGAAGTACATGAGCTTCTGCAGCTCGATCAGGGTCACGAACGGATCCAGCAGGCCGCTGAGGTAACGGTTGACCAAAACTACGAGCGCAGCCCGGCCCGGGGTGATCGCGGGGATATCGCGTGACCTGGTGGGCACAGGCGCAGTCATGGGTTCAAAGACCAGGACGCGGACATCCTCGAGGGGGGCCATGGCCGCGACGATCAGGGGGCGGACGTCGGCCCAGTCCAGGCCGCCGAGCCCGGCGCCGAGCGGCGGAATGGCGATCGAGCGGATGTCGCGTTCACTGATTTCATCGACCAGGGCCTTGAGGCCGGACTCGATGTCCTCGATCCGGCTCTTGCCCTTCCAGTGACGCTTCGTCGGGAAGTTGATGACGAACCGGGGATTGGTGAGGCTGCGGGTCTCATGGACGAACATTCGTCCGGGCTGCACCGCCTCGCTGGCGCAGGCTGCGGCATAGGCTTTGAAGTTTTCCGGAAAGCGGTTCTTGAATTGCAGGGCGATGCCGCGGCCCATGACGCCGACGCAGTTGACCGTATTGACCAGCGCCTCGGCGTCGGCCTGAAGAATGTCGCCTGTGGTGAATTCGATCATGCCGCTCCCCCATAGTACCAGTCGCGCCGGATTTCGATGGGGGGACGATGGCCCCCAGGCCCCATGGCGTCAGAAACGGGTTGTACGTAGGCGTTTGAAAAGACGCCCACACGCTCGACCAGATGCCAGGGGAAGCTGTGCTCGAGCAGGAACTCGGCCTGCTTGCCCTCCTTCGGCGCGCCGGCCCATTGTCGGGTCTGAACCGAATTCCAGTTGATCTCGTCGAGCTGGTTCAGGTTCACACGATCCTCGAAGTAATAGGCGCCCGCATTCGACAGGGTGAACGCCCAGCGGCGATTATTCGCTTCTGCCCACGCAACGGTCGCTCGCAAGTCTGCTTCAAGGTGCACGATGGGCTCTTGGCCGCCCTGGTAAGCGAGGTCGTGGCTACGAGCGTATATCAGATAGAGCATGACGGAGCGAGAACAAAAATAGAACGGCGTGCAGTCGCCCACGTGCAGATCTGGGTGATTCTGCAACCGGAGCTCCCGAAGTCGGCGCTGCTTGATGGTGTTCATGCCAATCGTGGTTCCCGGGACGGCCTGGGCGGCGATGGCCGCGTCGCACAACAGCATCCGGCTGGCGACGATCGAAGCCAGCCTGTCCACGTGGACGATGTGATAGATTTTCGGGTTTGCAGGTGTGGGCACGACTCAGCCTGCAATACGAAGGCAAGGCTCATCGGGGGACGTCAGGCGCCTGCGGTCGCCAGCCTGTCTAAGTCCTTCCAAGATCGCCTGTCCCCCAAAGACCGCACTCGCCGCCATGAGGCTATCCAGTCCGGGGAGGTCTGGCAATTCAAGCGGCATAGGTGTCGGCGAGACTGGCTTGGGTCACCCGAGCGAACGGATGAATCAGACACCGGCATTATCCGACTTGCCAAGTGAATCCGGGTGAATCAGACTTGGGGTGCGTCTGATTTGACGCCGAGGCGTGAGAACCTCGCTTGAGCAGATCCTGAAAATCCCACTTCGCGCTCCGTGGCGGCGGGTGGCCCGCGTGCATGTCCAGGCTCCCTCCCTCGGGGGCTAAAGACGTCGGCGCATGTGTTTGAGCATGTTCTCAACACCCGGTGCTTCGGCCGGGCTCGCCTCTGTTTACCGGAGGCGAGCCCGTGTCGGATGGATTGGAAAAGCTGTCGCCAGCCGCCCCCCTGGGGCTGGATGTCCTCTATGGACGCTACGCCCACTGGTTCCGGGCGCGGCTGGTCCGGCGCTATGGCGCCCAGGACGCCGAGGACCTGGCGCAGGAGGCCTGGCTGCGGCTGGCGCCCTATCATGCCGTTCAGACGATCCGGCATCCCCGGGCCCTGCTGCTTCGCATCGCAGCGAACCTGATGGCGGACCGCCGGGCGCGGCGGTTTCATCGGGCGCGCTATGTGGACGAGATCGGCGCCACACATGGACTGGCCCATGAAGCCCCTTCGCAGATCGACGAGGTCCTGGCCCGGGAACTGGTCCTCGGCTTGCCAGAGCCCCTGCGCGATGTCTTTGTGCTATCAAGGTTCGGCGGACTGACGAATGTGCAGATAGGCGAGCAGCTCGGGATTTCTCCCAAAACCGTTGAGTGGCGCATGACCAGGGCCTTGGCGCATTGCGCCGCCCAGCTCCGGCGCTAGGATGAGGGTGATCATGACCAACCCGAACATCCGGGTTGAAACTAGCGAGACCGAGGCGGCGGCGTGGCACGCCCGCCTTGGCGCGCGCAGCGTCAGCACCCAGACCATCGAAGAATTCTTCGCCTGGCGGTCCGAGCCGGCCAACGCCGACGCCTATCGGCGGGTCGAGCAGGTCTGGGGCGCGGCAGGCAGGCTGGATAGGGATCCCGCTATCGCGAAGGCGTTGGGCGAAGCCCTGTCGCGCAGGAAGAGCGCGCCGCAGCCGCGACGGCTGCCCCGCACCCTGATCGGCGCGACTATCGGCGGCGCCGTCATGGCGGTGGCGGTCGGCGGGGCCCTGTGGCTGCAGTCCCGGACCGTGTTCACGACCAGCGTGGGCGAGCAAAGGGTCGTGCAACTGGCGGACGGGTCGAATGTGCGGCTGGATACGGATTCCAGGATCAGGGTCCGCTTTGACGGAGACCGTCGGCTGATAGAGCTCGAAGGCGGGCAGGCCCTGTTCATCGTGGCCCATGACGCCGACCGGCCCTTCGTGGTCCAGACAGACAGCGCCCGGGTGACGGCTGTCGGGACGGTCTTCGATGTCCGCCATGACGGCGCGGGGGTGAAGGTGACCCTGGTTTCAGGCGTCGTTGATGTATCGGAGCGCGGGACGGGCAGGGCGGTCAAACGATTGGCGGCGGGGCAGCAGAGTTCGCTAACGCCGCAGGGCCAGGTGACGCGGGTGGTGGACGTAGGGGCCGAGACGAGTTGGGCCGACGGGCGGATTGTCTTCCGGGACACGCCCCTGCGCGACGCCGTGGCCGAGGTGAACCGGTATCTGACCCACAAGATCGTGCTCGACGCCGCGGCCCAGGAGGAGGCGTCTGTCAACGGCGTGTTCAAGACGGGGGACCGCGACGCCTTCGTCTCCACGGCGGCCGAGGTGTTCGGTCTGAAGGCGTCGAAGAAGGCTGACGGCCGGGTTCTTCTGTTCGACGCAAGAAATTCGAGGGGCGCTCCGGGGGCGCCCGGGGTCTGAACCGTCTCTTCTCTGACGCCGCGTGGCGTGGAGGGGACCCAGGACCATGAGACGAGCCAGCCTATTATCCGGAAGCATTCTCGCCGCCGGCCTGATCGCCGTCAGCGCGACGGCCTGCGCCCAGGAAGCGCGTGAGTTCAATATCCCCGCTGGGACGTTGCGGGACGGACTGAACCTGTTCGCGACCCAGTCAGATCAGCAGATTCTCTTTTCCGGCGAGGCGGTGGACGGGTTGAAGACGCAGGGCTTGCGGGGGCGGCATGCGCCGTCGGCGGCGCTTGACCGACTGCTGGGGGGAACGGGCCTCGCCTGGTCCGAGACGCGTCCCGGGGTCATCTTCCTGAGGCGTTCAGACGGCGGCGCAGTGGTCGATCGCGCCACGGTCGTGGACGACGTGGTCGTCACCGGCACCCTGTTGAAGGCGTCAGGAGAACTGGCGTCGCCCGTGGTCATGCTGGATCGGGACGAGCTCGACCGGCGCGGACGGGGGACGGTGGCCGATGTGCTGGCCGAGCTGCCGCAGAACTACGCCGGAAGCGGGACGGCGGGCGCGCTCCTGTCAGGGGCGGACCGGGGCGGGTCCAACGGGGTAGTGGCGACGGGTGTCAACCTGCGGGGACTGGGGACTGACGCCACCCTGGTGCTGATCAACGGTCGTCGAATGGCCGGCACAGGCTTCCGGGGCGAGTTCGCCGATGTTTCCGCCCTGCCTTCGGCGGCGGTCGAACGGGTCGACGTCCTCCTCGACGGCGCTTCGGCCCTGTACAACGCCGGTCCCGGCCGGGTCGCTCGCCTCGGCCGCATTCCGGAGATCGCCGAGACCCGCGCCTATGTCGCCACGGTCGTGGACTGCTACCTCGCCCTGACGGCGGGCCGGCGTCTGACGAGTTCGCGGCAATGCGCGTCGGTTGAGGGCGGGCGATGATCCCCGATCGCGACATCGACGAGGTGGAGGCCACGCTGGCGGACGGCGACGAGGATCTCCTGACGCGGGCGGAGGCCTCCGCCTTTCTCGGCCTGTTCGGAATCCGGATGAAGCCGGCGACCCTGGCCCGCCTGTGGTCCACGGGGAATGACGGTCCGCCGTGTCGGCATGTCCGCTCGAAACCCCACTATCCGCGCGGCCTGCTTCGGGACTGGGCCAGGTCCCAGATCACTGAGGTCAGGACCGGGGCGCCGGCCGCTGCAAGAGGGCGTCGTCGTGGTTGAACGCCGGACCTTTGATCCAGAAGGCGATCATCCTGAGGCAGGCGGGAAGGAAGATCGTCTGCTTCCATGGAAGCAGGTGAAGGACGTGGTCGGGTTGAGCCGGTCGACGGCGTGGCGGCTTCAGCGAATCGGAGACTTCCCCGAGCCGGTCCGGATATCGCTCAACCGGGTAGGGTGGTGGGAAAGCGAACTCACGGCCTGGAAGGAAAGTCGCAAATCCCGCAAGCCGCTGAGGCCGAGATTCCTTTCGGCGCCGCGAGCGCCTCGGCTGATTGAAACAGCGCGCTCGTCGCGCACGCCGCCGGATTTCACGCCGAAGTCGACAGCGACTGCGACTGCGACTGCGGCGCCATCATCTCACGCAGGTAGTTCGGCGCGACGGCGTCGAGGTACAGCCAAGGCGTCGAGCAACCAGATTGACTTCGGATTCTAGGACCGTGAGCCATGAACGGGCTTCAGGTCAGGCCGATGACGCGGAGGGACGGAAAACCAGTCCCTCGGTCGTCGTCGCCACCCAGATATCTCCTTCAGGAGCGGTGCATCTGAAGACGACGGCTCTTTCTCCAAGCCAGAGGACACGAGCATCACAGGGCACGCCCTCCTGCTTCTCAATGCTTGCCCCGCTCATGAAGCCCGAGGCAGCGAAAAGCTTGGGAGCTTCTGTGAAGGCCAGTGTGAGCCATACGGCTGCCGGTGCGAAAACGACCACGATGGCGGCCTTGGCCATGTGCGGGATCTTCTCGAAATCGTGACGGTTGAGAAAGGGGTGCATGGCGCAGCCCAGAGCGATCAGAGTGGCGACGAATTTTACGCCGAAGCCGCCGACGCCGTTCGGGATCCAGAACACGGCGCTGGCCGCCACGACGCCCGCCAGGGCATAGGGGCGTATCCGCATGGGCATCTTTTTCAGGATCGGGTCGAGCAGCGTGCCCGGAATGAAGGCGAACATGAACAGGGCGACCAACAGAATGCCCAGGATGACGCCGGGGACGATGGTGTCCCCCGGCGTGACCAATTGAGCCACCGACAGCCCCCATATCCCGAACACCGAGTTCAGGAAGACGATGACGGCAAGAAAGCCGAGCACCGTCGCGACCGGGAGGGTGTGAAGCGCAAGATCGCGCCAATATATGAAGCCCCGTTGGGGCGGCTGAGGTTGGCTCATCGGTATTCCAGGAATTGCTGAAAAGGTCGCCGCGGCGACGTGCGACGGAGGGGCGAGGCGATCGAAACGATCACTTCTGCTGGGAAGGGCGGCTCGCCTTCAGGAGGGCTTGAAGCGCCACGTGGTCGCGACGCCAGAGGCGACCGGTGAGCGAACAGGCGAGGGCGCGGGCCTCCTCAAAGCCGCCCGGGGCGAAGCTGTCGGCGGGCTCGCCGAGTTGTTGTTCGTCGAGAGCGAAAAGCAGCGGCGCATGTGCATTGCTCGCAAGGGCGCGTGCGAGGCGCGTCTTGCGATCCGTGATCGGAGCCTTGGCCGCCAAGGCGTGGTAGGCGTCGGCATAGAGCCAGAAGGCCGTCGTATCCTCAGTCTGCGTGGTTCGCAGGGCGGTGAAATCCTCGAACCGTCCGGCGATGAGAAGAGCGGTCGCCAGGGCGTATCGAGCGCCGATCCGGTCATCGACATCGAGTGCGAGCACCTGGCGCAACTGGGCTAAGGCTTCGTCATGTTCGCCGTTTTCCAGCGCGCACAGCGCATAGCCGACGCAAGCCCTGAGATAGGGGCGGGCGTAGAGGTTGTCTCCCAGCCTTCCTGCGTCCGATTCGATTCGGTCGCCGGCGTCGCGTCGTGTGATTTCGCGCGCCGCCAGCCAGGCGGCGAGCGCTTCGGGGCTGCTCTGGCGCATGGCCGCCGCCGCCGCGCTGTAGCTGTCGGATAGCGAGGGGGCGGCTCTAATGGCTTGGATCGCCAGGGCCAGGCGCTCGCGCGGCGGAGCCAGGTCCACTTCCTCAAGAAGGGCGCAGGCGAATTCGCGGGCGTCGTCTTCATGATCGTTCGACATCAGGCGGGCGTTCCGGACGTAGCGCGACGCGAAGCCCTGGAAGGTCGCCCCATCTGATTGGGAGCCTTCAGGTGTGTCCCCGCCGTGGGATCAGCCGCGAGGACGGCGATCGCCTGCTCGATGACCATGCTGCGGGTTCCGAGCGCCTGGCCTGTTTGCGGATGGCGCTCAATGCCGTCGCTGCGGCCGCCGCGCCCGTCCCAGGTGGTTCGATGTGTGTCGATCCATTTCCCTGCGTCTGGGCCCTGGCGCGAGGCTTCGCGACGAATGACGGCCCCGACGAAGACGGGGCGGCCGTCGTCGATGACGACATCATACTCCACGACGCTGGGCACTCGAACGCGAACGACACGACGATCCATGAAACCTCTCCTGATCCTTGGGGTAACCGTGAAGCTTGGATACGTCAGGATCGGTCGGAAGTTCAGAGGAGCGGCTCATTTGTCTGTCTGCCATGCCGGCCGTCATGCGCACGGCAATGAGGGCTTTCGAACGCGCGAAAGCCTGAAAAGCGGTGCAAAGCCGTGCAAGTCGACGTCAGCGCGAGAACGACTGCCGTGGCTGCTGGATGGGAAGGTGGATGGGAAGCCCTGTGGGCTAAATATTAAGCCTAGCGATTTCATGGGCTTAATGCCCCCGAGTGGCTCCGCGGGTAGGATTCGAACCTACGACCAGCCGATTAACAGTCGGCTGCTCTACCACTGAGCTACCGCGGAACGTCCCCTCGGGGGAGGCCGCTGTATAGCAACGCCTTTTTGATTCATGCAACGGATAAAGTGCAGAAAACGCCGAAATTTATTCAAAGGGGTGCGCTACAGGGTTCGGCATGAATTTGATCCCTGTTTCCGATATCGCCGATCTCCGCATTTCCGCCTTTCGTGACGTGAAGGAGCGCGACCTGACGGGGCGTCAGGGCCTGTTTATCGCCGAAGGGGAGGTGGTGCTGCGCGTGCTGGCTTCGCCGGCGTCGCGTTGCGTGCCTGTGGCGGTTTTGATCGCTGAGAAGCGGTTGGAGGCGCTGCGCGATATCCTGGAGCGCCTGCCGCAAGACGTGCCGGTCCATATCGCGCCGCAGGACGTGCTGGACGGGATCGCGGGATTTCATCTGCATCGGGGCATACTGGCGCTCGGGCGCAAACCTGAGCCGGTCGACCTGGGCGTCTTCCTGGACGGGCTGCCCGAGCGCGCCGTCCTGGTCGGAGCCTGCGGCATCGGCAATCACGACAATATGGGGGGCCTGTTCCGCAATGCGGCGGCGTTTGGGGCGGCGGGGTTGCTGCTCGACCAGACCTGCTGTGATCCCTTCTATCGCAAGGCGATCCGGGTTTCGGTGGGGGCGGCGCTGCGGACGCCCTTCGTCGAGGGCGTGAAGGCGTCCGCGATGGTCGAGGCGCTGGAGGCGCGCGGATTCGAGGTGCTGGCGCTGACGCCGTCGGCGTCCGAGGCTCTGGCTGAACTGCGGCCCGCGCCGCGCACAGCGATTCTGCTGGGGTCCGAGGGGCCGGGACTGGCGCCGGAGGTGATCGCCCGCTGCCGGCCGCTGGCCATTCGCATGTCAGGCGGATTTGATTCCCTGAACGTCGCCACGACCAGTGCGGTGGCGCTGCACCATCTGACAGCGGTGAAGGGGCTTTAGCGCTCGCAGATCAGATGTTGGATTGGAGCGCCCGGCGCGCTGCGGCGTTGGCCTTCTGAACAAGGAGGCGATCATGGACAGTTTTACGGCGCTGGTGCTGATCGGCGTACTGGCTTTTGTCGTGGCCGGCGCGGGCTTCGCCTTTGCCCAGCCTCGACGTTTCACCGACAAGGACGCCGACGGCGCGCCCGACGCGACCTCGGAGGAAATCGCCAAGGCGCAGGACGACGACGGCTGGAAGTCCGGCGGCTGAAGCTTTGAGCAGAGACAAGAAAGCCGCCCCGAAGGGCGGCTGACTGTTTGTCGCGATGGAGGCCTGACCGGAACCCGAGCAATCTCGAATAATCAACAGCTTGTTTTGTCTTACGTAGGGCAGGGCGGCTGTTGAATTGTTTGGCTTTTTCCGGCTTCAGCCTAACCTCCAGATACGGGTGGCCCGCGGGGCCGCCCAAATGTGTGTTCTTCTTTCGTTCACGGCGCCGTAGGAGTCCGCCCGGGTCGGCAACCTCGGAGGACGAAAGATGGCAAACAAGCAGCCCCTGGCCACCACCCTGGCCGAACTAGATGCAGACCTCGACAAGCGGATCGACCAGTCGAACGCCCGCGAACTTCCACCGGAAGAAAGCCGCAAGCTGATCGCCGGGATGCTGGCCGGGATGGCTCAGGTCGGGCGGTCTCGGGACATGCACCGGACCATGGAGCGACTGGCCAACGCCCGCGTCTCGCCCGCCGAGGCTGCGCGCCTTGTGCGATGAGCGCCTGGGATACGGTAGGTCGCCTGTTCGAGAATGGCGCGAAGATCCGATGGTCCTGCGAGGTCTCGGCTAGCCACCACGGCGACGTCGACCTGAAGAGGATCATTGAGGCGAAGGGCGCCGACTATGTCCTGATCAACAAGAAGCCGCCGTGCCGCTTCCCCGGCTGCCCTGGGCTTGTGACCTTCGCCGATTATTCCCGGGTCTACTGGCGGAAGCTGGAGACGCTCAGCGACCGCGATGACGAGTGGTGGACTTTCAACGATCAACGCCGCGCCGAGTTGAAGGCACTGGGCTGGCGCATGGAGATGGGGAAGTGGGTTGCCCCAAAAGAAGAAGCCCCCCGCTGATCAGGCGAGGGGCTGAGGTGCGCATCATCGAAGAAGAGGAAGAGCGGCGCTTACTGCCGGGCCACCGCTCAAACAGCCGGCACTGCTTCTGGACAGCGCGCGATAGCCGTGTTCGGTTCCTCAGATGTGCAACCTCTACCGACAGCGCAGCGGGCCCCAGGCGATCCTCGATCTGTCGCGCGCTATGCGTTCGGACGTCGGCAACATGGAGCCGCGGGACATCTATCCCGACTATGCGGCCCCCATCGTCCGCTGGGAGGGCGAGGATCGCATTCTGACGGCGGCGCGCTGGGGCATGCCCTCGTCGCGCAAGGCGCTGATGGATGCCGCCACCAAGCGGGCCGACAAGCTGCGCGCCAAGGGCAAGGATGTGGACTTCCCCAAGCTGCTGGAGATGGAACCCGACAGCGGCACGACCAACGTCCGCAACACCGCGTCCTCGCACTGGAAGCCGTGGCTGAAGCCCGAGAACCGATGCCTGGTCCCGTTCACGGCCTTCAGCGAGCCGGGCAGGGACGCCGAGGGGCGCTATCAGCCCGTCTGGTTCAAGCTGGCCGTCGACGATCCCGACCCGCTCGCCTTCTTCGCCGGCGTCCACGTCCAGGACTGGACCTGCGTCCGCAAGATCAAGACCGGCATGGAGACCTGCGACCTGTTCGCCTTCCTGACGACCGAGCCCAGCGAGCCGGTGAAGGCGGTTCACCCCAAGGCCATGCCGGTCATCCTGACCGAGCCCGACGAGATCGAGGCGTGGATGACGGCGCCGTGGGAGATCGCGAAGGAGCTGCAGCGGCCATTGCCAGATGGAGCACTCGTCACATGCTGACGCCAAACCGCGTCGAACTGCTCGGAGGCCTCATCGCCGTTGGAGGCATAGCCGTTGCGCAAATGTGGACGCACCCATGGGCGTCATGGCTTGGCCCACTGGCCATAACCATGGGCCTGTTGGTCGTGCTGTTGCAGCGACCCTTGTCCAGAAAGCGTGTCCGACGCCGCCGCCGCCGGTAGGGGTGCGCTCCGTTGGCCGACTCAGCTAGACCGCGCCCATGACACCGACCGAACTCGATGACGCCCTGGATGCGATGCAGCTGGCCGCGGCCGGCAACCCCGACCTGATGCCTGGCCTGATCACGGTCGAGAGCAATCACTGGGTGCAGGTGCTGTCTGGTGTGCGCCCGACCTGCGCGCGGCTGGATGACGGGCTGCGTCACCGCGACATCCAGATCCATGTCGGTTCGACGCAAGAAACGAAGCTGCTGACCCGCGCCGAGGCGGGTGAACGAGGCGCGCCGTACCGGGATATGGCGGCGAAAGTCTGAACCGACAAAGCCGACCCGGACAAACGGGCTCATGCCGAGGAGGCCCCGACCTTGCTGATGCTATTGCACCGAAGGCCGCTCGGCTTCGATCCGGGCCGCGAGGAAGTGAATTGTCTCGATGATCACGAGCGGCGCCTCCTCGGGTCGGTACCGATAGGTCGCCTCGCTGAGGTACGACAGCACTTCCAGGAAGGCTTCGTAGCGGGCTGAGGTCTGGTTGGTCATGCGGCGATGCTGCCGGTATCCGAGGGCGAGCGCCATAGCCTGAAAAGACTATGCCGGAACACGACGAAAGCCCGCCCCGGCGAACCGGAGCGGGCCTGATAGCGGAGCCCCAAGGCTCGACGCTGGATTGAGTTCGTCAGCCTTACTGGCGCACTGCCTAGCCCGGCTTCGGCTGGATCTCCGGTGCCGCACAGTCGAGCGCCTTCATCCCCATCTCACCGAAGATGGCGGCAGTCCGCCGCACCTGCGGATCGTCTAGGGGCCGTTCTGCATTAACCAGTCATGAGTATCTTCGGCTATCTTTTCGCAGGGTTCGATCTAATCGTGAAAGCGATCGTGGGTCGCGAGCGCTTCCTCTAATCAGCGGGTAGGCGCCGCCACCACGGCCTCCGGATATGTCGCACAGCCGCCGCGTCACGTGCCTCGCAAGCCCTCACGACCGCGATGACGTCGGTCGACCGCCCGTTGGCCTTGGCTAGCTGGCCGGTCTGCTCCACGCCGAACACCTGCCAGTCCCGCTCTTCGGCGTTGTCCTGCGGAAAGGCGGCGGACGGAACAGGATCAGCCCACTTCGGCGGGATCAGCGAGGAGCACCCGGCAGCGGGCATCGCGACTTGGATCGATCCGGCACAGGCTGCGCAGAGCGGCAGCGTTAGCAGAAGCGCGGTCAGGGGCATGGCGTATCGCATCGGTTCCGTCCTTCACGGTTGCATCGATTTCAGAGGTGCGTTCGTCGGCGCGGTCGCGGATGGCGCTGGCGTCGCCTGCGGCGGCTGTGCGGCCCTCGGCTATGGTCTGGCCCGCGTCCGCCTTGCCAACGGCCTGAGCGGCCTTCCTGCGGCTATCCAAGGTGCACCAGCCCAGCAAGGCGAGTGAGAGTGCGAGGACCGCGACGGCGAGCCAGCCAGTGGCGGTTAAGCTGCGGAGGAAGCTCACTTCGCGCTCCACTTCGCGAAGGCCCGGGCGATTTTGACGTGGTACTCGTTCGCCTTGTAGCCGGGCCCGTTGTAGCCCCGCGCGAATGGCTCAGCGCTGGCGTGATAGGTGGTGATCTGCCGCAGCACGTCCGTCAGGCCGCCGGCCTTTACGAAGGCGACAAAGGCCATCAGGTGGGCGCGGGCGCCGGTCTTCATTGCCTCGACAAAGGCCTCGACTGTTTCGAAGCCCGCCAGCTTGTGGTTGAAGCCCATGATCTGCGGCGCTCCCCAAGATGCAGAGCGCAGCGCGGCACGGGCGTCGAGCTGCATAGCGCGGTGCAAGCGTTCGTATTCGCCCTGGCCGCCGACGTAGAGCGCCTTGTTCCAGCGCGCCGACGACAGGTTGGGGTGCGAGGCGCGGAACCGCCCGCCCGTCTCTTTGTCAAAGACGTGCGCCTCGAACAGGATCTTGGGCAGCGACGATCCATCCAGGAAGCCGCCAGGGCCGTCCAGCGCCAGGATTTGGCCGCGCATATCGGTGAACCACCCTGCGCCCGAGGCCTCGACCTCGAACACCGCGCGGATCTGCGCGACCGAGCAGCCAAGGGCTGCCGCCGCGTCTGCGAAGTCCTCGACGGTCAGGTCTGTCTGCACCCGGTCGTTGGCCGCCGAGGGCAAGCCGAAGGCGTTCGCCACGGCATCGATTAGCAGAACGTGCTCGGGCAGCAGTCTGCCGCCTGGCGCATAGGGGCGCACGGCGTCGAACAGGGCCTTGCGGTCCATGTCGGTCTCCAGTTCAATTTGTGCGGGGAGGCAAGGTTGCGGCCAAACGCAGCGCCGCATCGGGCTTCAAGACGCGCCCGTGCCGGTGTAGCTAGGCCGTATCAACTTGGGAGGGCATGATGGAGAGTGGTTCGCGCGAATTCTTGGAGCCGCTGGATGCGCTTCGCCAGCAGGCGAGGAAGGTTCCGACTCTTCGTCAAGATGAAGACTGGCGCCATGAAATGATGGCAGCTATCGCCGCGGCTCGAGCGTGCGGTGTTCGATCTGCGATCCTGGCGGATTATGAGGCGCTTCTAGAAAGGTGACGCCTCTAGATCGACAACCTCTCGTCTTTAAAGCCGGGGAACCGAACGCGTTCAATGGAGTTCCCGCAGTGCGTTCTGACGCAGAGTGAACGCAAGCGGCCCGGTAGCCAATAAGCCCCCCGGTGGCGCACTGGGCCGCCCCTTTCAGGGGAAGCGGATGACGCGCTGGAAACCACGTCTCATCGGCGTTGGGTCAGCCGAGCCGAACCCCGGTCGCTCTCCACTCCAAATTTGGGTGAAACGAGCGTTGCCGTTCGGTGTTATACGAGAGCGCCCTATGGGGCTCAGGGCGCAGCGGCTCGTCCCGGACCTGCTTGCAATGGCTCAGGGACGGGCCGCATTCGAGGATGCCGATGACGCGCGCCGGGGCATTGTCGCACCGTGCGCGCCTCGCAAATGGAGTTGTGCGATGCTGAACAGGAAGCCGATCTTGGAACGGGCCTTCGAGTTGGCGGCTTCGGGTCAGTTCCGGATACCGAGCCACGTCCGCAAGGCGT
>NZ_JACHLM010000005.1 GCF_014207965.1 Brevundimonas bullata | reverse complement strand
CCTTCAGGTGCGCCGGCCAGTGCGGCGTGAACGCCCCCGGAGGCTCAATCACGTGATCGTCCACGCTCACAAGGATCAGGTCATCGACAGTCATGGGGCTCTTCCTCGTTTCCACGGACGGCTTGGCGCCGCCTCGAATTCGGACGCCGTCACATGGACTCGCGCCATTCAGAATTCTTTTCTAGAACAAAAATCGCAAAAGTGTCTAGAAAATATGACGTACGCCGCCGGACGCGCCGGCGCCCGCGCCCATCGGATATCGCTCAAGGAGACGCCATGATCCGCCGCATGGACCATTACACCATCGTCACCGATCGCCTGAACGAGAGCGTGGACTTCTACGGGATGCTGGGACTGGTCCCCGGCCCGCGGCCGGACTTCGGCGTGGGGGGAGCCTGGCTCTACGCCGACGACCGCCCCGTGCTCCACCTGGTCGAGACCGAACGCATGCCGGACACGCGGCGCGGCGCGCTCGATCACATGGCCTTCTTCGCCGAGAACTTCATCGCGGCGGCCGAGCGGGCGACGGCCGCCGCCCTGCCCTATCGCGTGATCCGCACGCCGCGGCCCTTCAGCCTGTGGCAGATGTTCCTGTTCGATCCCAACGGCGTCGAGGTGGAACTGGACTTCGCCGCCGACGAGCTTCCGCCGGCCGACTGGAAGGACCACGCCGGTCTCGGCCCGCGGTGACGCCGGGACGGCTCAGGTCAGGGCTGACGTCAGCCTGTGGCCGGCGTCACGAAGGGCGACGCCGATCTCCTCGAGCGCCTCGCCCTCATACTGCCCCTGCAGCATGACGCCGACGATGGTGAAGGCGACCTCGCCGGCCCGATCGAAGACCGGCGCGGCCAGGGTCTGGACGCCGCGCGTGAAATAGCCCCGGTCGACGGCCCATCCCCTCGCCTTGGCGGCTTCGACTTCGTCCCAGTAGGCTTCGAACGTCAGCGGCGTCTGCCAGCGCAGGGCGTTGAAGGCCGACTTCAGCTCTTTCCGGCTCCAGCCGAGATAGGGGGCCATGACGCGGCCGGTCGCGGCCATCAGGACCGGCAGACGCTGGCCCTCGGCCATTTCAATACGCACATTGGCGGGACTGGGCACGCCCTTGATCAGGACGATCTTGTCGACGCCCAGCCGCTTCCACAGCGTCACGGTGATATTGTACCGGTCCGCCAGGTCCCGCATCTGGGGCGTCGCCGCCGCGATGCGCTGCCCCTCGGTCAACAGGCTCCCGACCAGGGTGGTGAGGCCCACGCCGACCGAATAGGTCTTGGCGACGGGATCGAACTCCACGACCTCTTCCATCACCAGGGTGCGCAGGATGTTGAAGCAGGTGCTGGCGTTCAGCCCCAGGCTGCGCGAAATGGTCACCGACCGGGTGGGGCCGCCCGCCTCGACCAGGAATTTCAGGATCCGGATCGCATTGGCCGCCGGTTTGACGAAGACCATCTTCTCGGAGACGTCGTTGGTCGCGGCTGCGGCGTCGGCCTGTCCCTCGACGTCGTCGTGCTTGCTTTTTCCTGCGGCTGATCGCGCCATGCGCACCCCGTTGAATCTTGCGGCCCCGGCCGCGATCACGGCCTCTGATTAGCAGGCATTGAGCTTGAAGCGAAACGGGGAAACCGCCCCGTCCGCCCCGCGCCCCGCTGACCGGATCAGTCGCCGCCAGGCCCTTCGGCTCAGGCGGACGCCCCCTGGTCCGCAAAGGCCGTCGTCAGGATCGCTTCGAGCGATTGCGGCGCCCGCCCCGACAGGTTTTCGATATCGCCCGTGACGATGTCGAATCCCCCGGCGACGAACCCCTGACGGATGGAAAGGACCACCTCGACGACATGGGGCGGCAGCCCCGCAGCCAGAAATCGCGCCCGCAGGTCCTCGACGGGCATGATCACATGGTTCAGCGCCTTTCCGGTCAGCCGCGCGACCAGATCGATGCGCTCTGCGCCCGTCCAGGTCCGCGGTCCTGTTCCGGTATAGACCGCCCCCTCATGTCCCTCCCCGGCCAGGAGCCCGGCGGCCGCGGCGGCGAGGTCTGCGCGGGAGACGAAGGCGACCCGGTTCTCGCCCAGTCCGACCAGCGCGCCCTGGGCCAGGGCGGCCTTCGCCTCGTCCGCGAAGGACTCGGCGTAGTAGTTCATGCGCAGGATGCTCCAGCGCGGCGCCGTGCGCATCAGATGTTGTTCCGCGGCGAAGTAGGATGCCCAAACGTCGGGCTCCGGCCGCGCCCTCGCGCCGGCCGACGACATGAAGACCACATGGGGCACGCCGGCCCGACGGGCCGCATCAATGGCCGCCAGGTTCTGCCGGGCGCGCTGTCCCGGCGCCAAGGCGACTGTCGGGATGATCAACAGGCGATCCAGGCCGGCGTAGGCGGCGTCCAGACTTTCAGGCTGGTCATAGTCGCCGAAACGGGCCTCATGGCCCGCCGTCGTCTTCGGCGTGCGCGTGATCCCCACGACTTCCACGCCCGGGCGAAGGCCCAGATGCGCCACCACTCCGGCCCCAAGCTTTCCGCTCGCCCCGCTCACGCCGATCTTCATCGCTCGTTCTCCCCGGTTCCGATCCTGTCCGACCGCCTGCGGCGTCAGACCTCCTTCATGGGAATGGTCACGTCCGCGAGGCGCACCGGATCGACCTCGCGCCGCGACGCCAGCCATTGTCGCCCGGCCATGAATTCCGGCGGGGCGTTGACCGCCTCGACCGCCTGGACCCGCCCTCCGCAGAGGTGG
This sequence comes from Brevundimonas bullata, assembly GCF_014207965.1. GTDB lineage: Bacteria > Pseudomonadota > Alphaproteobacteria > Caulobacterales > Caulobacteraceae > Brevundimonas > Brevundimonas bullata_A. Next base: position 322,819 of record NZ_JACHLM010000005.1, on the reverse strand, counting down.
AAGACCGCAAACTTGCGACCCGCCGGATCTCCGCGCGTAACGACCTGATCCACGTCGAACGGCAGGCCGGCGATCTGCAGCTTGAGGTCGTACTGATCGGACCAGAACCAGGGGGTGTCCGGCTTGGGTTCGGGCTGGCCGCTGATCGCCGCCGCAGCCTGGCGCGCCTGCTCGAGCGCATTGGGCACGCTTTCGAGACGAAGGCTCCGTCCATAGAGCGGCATCGGCCTGTGCGTGAGATCGCCGACGGCGAAGATGTCCCGATCCGAGGTGCGCGCCTGAGCATCGACGACGACGCCGTTGTCGCAGATCAGCCCGGCCTCCCGCGCCAGATCGTCATTGGGAATCGCCCCGATCCCCACCAGGACCGCGTCGCAATGCAGCATCCCGCCGTTCGCCAGCCGGACGCCCGAGACATGGCCGTCCAGCCCCTCGAAGCCCTCGATCTCGACCCCGAAGTGGAACCGCACGCCCTGCGCCTCGTGTTCCGCACGAAAGAAGTCGGACAGGACCGGACCGGCGACGCGGGCCAGAAGGCGGTCCTCGCGCTCCAGGACATCGACGTCGGCGCCGAGTTTGCGCGCCGACGCTGCAACCTCAAGACCGACATAGCCGCCGCCGATGACGGCCAGACGGAAACCGGGCTTGAAATAGGCCTTGATCCTCTCGGCGTCGTCGATCGTTCTGAGCTCAAGAAAGCCGTTCAAATCGCTCCCCGGAAGGACCAGACGACGCGCCCGTGCGCCCGTGGCGAGCACCAGGGTGTCATAGGCGAGGGTTTCGTCCGAAGAGAGGGTCAGGGTTTTGGCGGCGCGGTCGATCTCGACCACACGCGTAGAGGTTCGCAGATCAATACCGGCCTCCGCATACCAGTCGCGAGGCCGCAACAGCAGCCCGTCCTCGGCAAGCTCGCCCTTCAACCACCCCTTGGACAGGGGCGGACGCTGGTAGGGCGGATGCGGCTCTTCGCCGATCAGGGTGATGGGATCGGCATAGCCGTTCTGGCGCAGCATGGCCGCGACGCTTCCCCCGGCGTGCCCTGCCCCGATGATGATTGCGCTCACTTTGATCCCGTCCCTCTAGCCGACCTCCAGAACCCCGAACGCCGAAGGCTATCTACATGAAGAATTTTATTGTGATTTGAGAATTTCAAATCGTCTAGCCCAGAAGTGCTGGGCGTGCGCCAGGATGGTTTTCACGTCGCCTCGGCTTCCAGGCCGGCGTCGCCGTCGGAACCCGCCTCCCCGGCTCGAAGCCCAAGGCGTTCGCGTACGGCAGCGACGCCGATCTCCGCCGGGAAAGCGGGCTTGAGCGACCGCCACGCCGGCGCTCCCGAGCCGACACGGCCGGATTCATGCCCGTCGAGAACAATGCTAGGGTTACGACCCGTCGCGCGGACACCGACATCATGACCAGCCACCGGATTTTCACGACCCGCTTCGCCAGCGTCTACCCGCTCTATATCGCCAAGGCGGAAAAGAAGGGACGCACCAGTGCCGAGGTCGATCAGATCATTGGCTGGCTGACCGGATATAGCCAGGCCGAGCTTGCGGCCCAGGTCGCAAGCCAGGCGGATTTTCAGCGTTTCTTCGCCCAGGCGCCCCGCCCGAACCCGGCGCGCGCGACGATCACGGGCAAGGTCTGCGGCGTCCGCATCGAAGACCTGGACGATCCCCTGATGCGAGAGATCCGCTATCTCGACAAGCTGATCGACGAACTCGCCAAGGGCCGACCCATGGAGAAGATCCTTCGACACTAGGGTCGCTGGACGCGAGCCCATCGCGTCCCTGATATTCAGGATCCAGTTCGCGACCTTGAGCGACGACGCCAAGAACAGCGACGATGGGCTTCATGGCGGAGATGGCGCACAGAAAGCTTGACTGCGACCGCCATTCACCAGGTTTCCGTCGGCGATCTCAGTCAGCCCGCGCGTCCGGCGCCGTCGGGTTCCGTGTAGAAGCGCGCACGAAACGAACGCGTTCGGCCTTCAACTGAGACTCGGGGACGTATCCCGCCTGGGCGAACGCCCGCTGCTGCGGCAGGGCCGAAGGCGCATCCTCGGCGCGCCACCATTTCGGGTCGCTTGACGCCTTCGGCAGAAGCCCGCCCACGATACGTTCGATATCGCGAAAGCTCAGCTCGACTTCCGCCGCCTTCTGACGCCGCAGGTAGCGAGCAAGAGGCTCATACTTCGCCATGTCGGCCCGTTCCCATTTCTCCCGGCGTCGCTACGATCGGCCTGCCGAAAACAAGCGGCGGTCCATACCGGACGCCGCCCCTGGCGAGAAGACGGCGCGGCGCCTCCCCGCCTTTGCTCGACAGGATAGCGACCCGACCTCCGCCGCAAAGGGGGGCAGTGGGCGGGAACGGCCGGGTCGCTCCTCGCCGAAGCAGAGGAAGCCCCTCAACTCTGCAATGCCGCCAAGGTTCCCCTACTGGCCATGCTCGTCCTGCTGCGCCCTTCACGAGGAGCGGCATCGCTGGTGACGCCCCCGCAATCAGGCTTGCGATGCAGATGCGCCCCTGCCGTCGGCGGCATGAGATGACAGTTCGGCCCGCTCGGCGAGAGACGGTCCGAACTGTCTGTGAAGGCGAGGTCGGTCGCCTCCACTTCCACATCTTACGGCAAAGCTTTATCGCCTAGAAGCCGAAGTCGATCTGATCGACATGGACAGGGCGCGCACGCCGCTTTCGTGCAGGCTGGCTCGCAAGCGCCTTCTTCAAAATCTCCGACTCCTCCTGTCGGTCACAGGCACCAGTCGACGTCGCCGTCGCCGTCGCCGTCACCGAGCGGCCAGACCCCCGGCGAGGCATGCCAGGCAGCCGTGGCGTCGAAGGCGGTCTCAGCGCCCCTGTCTTCCTCCTCGCCCCCTTCCAGGCCGTCAGTTCGCTCTCCCACCATCCCACCCGTCCTGGCGAAAGGGTCACCGGCGTTGGAAAATCTCCAACCCGCTGCATGCGCCAGGCTGTGGACCGGCTGATGCCCGCGATGTCCCGGACGCGCCGCCAAGGCAGCAGCCGGTCTTCCGGTCCGCCTGACTCAATGGCTTCTCCATCCACCTGAAAACTCATGGCGCCGCGTCCTGACCGTCCCGTTCGGCCCATGTCTCCGGGTTCAGCGCCGTGGGATCGATGGCGGCGGCTTCACGCACGGCCGCGTCTCCTCGCCGCCGCAGGCGCGCCGGTCCTCACCTCGGTGATCTGGGCCTTCGCCCATTCCCGGAGCAGGCCGCGCGGATAGTAGGGCCTCGCGCGCACGTGGCGGCAGGGGGGGCCGTTGGACCCCGTCGACCAGAGACGCGCGAGGGTGGCGGGCTTGAGTCGGACGCCCAGAAGCGCCAGGAAGGCCGAGGCTTCCGCACGGGTCAGCAGATCATCATCGCCCGGCGCCGCCATGGTCGCCTGGTCCGAAGCATCCGAGATCATGGCGGCCCCTCCCGCCGGCACTGCCGGGCGCTTGAAACCACCCGCCCGGCGCTCAGGGCAAGGAAGCATTCTACAACAGATTCAACATATTGCTCCGTTTCCCTGATGCGAGGAATACGGCCCAGGGAAGCCACTCTCGCCGGTCCGGAATTGTAAGCGGCCAGGGCCAGTCTGACGTCCTGAAAACGCCTGAGCTGGCGCGCCAGGTAATCCGCCCCGCCGCGCAGGTTCTCGACCGGATCAAACCGGTTCTCGACGCCGAGCTCCCGGGCTGTCGCCGGCATCAGCTGCGTCAGGCCCGCCGCGCCTGCCGGGGAAACGGCGTCAGGCCTGTAGGCGCTCTCGATTAAAACCAGGGCGTGAAGAAGCTTGGGGTCCAGTCCGTGCCGCTCGGCCGCCGCCGCAACGGCTTCGCGGAACGGCGGATCGAGATCAGGCAGACGAACGACTTCCTCGGTCGCCGGTGACATCCCCGGCGTGGACGCCGCCCCGAACATGTCGCCGCCCGCCGCACGCCAGTCCACGCCCTGCGCCTGCACGACGCCGGGCGCCCCTGCGAGAAGGGCCGAAAGGATCAGTGCGTCGCGCCTCACCATGTCCCCACCGCCGTGAAGACGCCTCTGATCTCGCTTCGGTCCACCGGACCGAAATAGCGGCTGTCGAAGCTCTCGGCCGAATCCCCCAGCAGGAAGACCTCGCCTGCCTCCAGACGGCGACAGTCCGTCCAGGCCTTCAAAACGGCGCCGCGCCGGTCCTGCGCCAGAACGACCGCTTCGCCCGCAGGCGTGACCACCCTGCCCGCCTTCGCACAGACCTGGTCGCCGCCGACCGCCGCCACGCGCTTCAGCAGGAGCAGGTCTGCAGACGCGCCAAGGCTCTCGAGATAGGCGCGGGCGGCTTTCGGCTGGGCCGCCGCCGCCGTCGCGTCCCGGCGGATGTCTGCACCAAAGCGCCGCAGATAGAGCCCGCGAGGCAGGCTGCTTGTCTCGTTGACGAGGGCCAGGGTCGGCATGGCTCCGGCGAGGACCGGCGTCAGGGGCGGCGCGAACGCCGCCAAAACAAGCGCCGCCCAGCCGCGGAGCGTGAAGGTCCGGATCATCTGTAGGGCTCCAGGATCAAGTCGCGGGTGATCATCACCTGGACGCGCTCGCCCGCCTGCACGCGCACCACGGGCCGTACCTCCAGTTCCCGGTCGATCAGACGTCCGCCGACCCGGGCCCCTTCGATCGCCGCAGCGTCGCCTGCGTCTCCGAGGAAGGAGCCTCCGCCGCGACCGCCCTCGTCGCGCGCCATCTGGCCCAGGGTGGTGACAGCCCCCGCGAACAGGGTCCCGATCACCAGGGCGCCGAGCCGCCGGTCGACCCGTCCCTGCACCCCGACGGCGCCGCGCGCGTCCACGCCCGGCTCGGCCTCCAACACCAGGCTCTTGCCATTGGGCAGGATCAGCCGTTCCCACACGATAAAGGCGCGCCTCTCGCCATAGGCGCTATCGCCCTCATGACGCCCGATGAGCCGGGAGCCCTGGGGCGCCAGCAGGTGCCGGCCGGCCACCGTGTCGTAGAGATTCTGGGTCAGGGCGGCGATCACCGGCCCCGGCCGCGAGGTATCCACCCCCGTCAGCAAGACCGCCGGCATGAGGGTCCCGGCCTTCAATTCGAAGGGTGAGACCGGGGCCGTCAGGCCGTGCCGGTTGTAGACCTCGCTTCCGGGCGCCCCTACATCACCGCTGCCCGTCGATACCGTCTGCAAAGGCACGGCTGCGGGCGCAGGACGATCCGCGCCGCCCGTTTCGAACATCAGGCCGCTCCGGACGGCCAGATCCCGCGCATCGGGGCCCGCGGCCCGTTTCAGCGTCGATGCGCGATAGCCGCGCGTTGCGGGCTCCCGCCCTTCACGCCCATGAGCATCGGTCGGCGCCGGCGCGGCTGCCGCTTCGCCCCTCGGCGGCGGCAGGCGGTCATAGGTGGCCGGCTGGTCCGTCACCTGCTCGGCCGGCCGCACGGCACGCCGCACATCCTCATCGCGGCCTTCCGCAGCACGGGCGCGCGACGCCTCACGCAACTCGGGCTGCACCACGAAGGCCCAGGTCAGCGCCCCGGCGAGCACCAGGCCGGCGCTCCCGGCGACCAGCTTGACCATCGCCCCGCGCAGGCGGACCACGGGCGGACGCTGCGCGCGACCGTCCAGATCCGGCGCCGACGCTTTCGGGGCGCCCTGCGGCTCGCCGCGCGGCGGGACGCCAGTCACGGCCTCTCTCCTTCGAGCCGGCGGATGCGCACGACCTGAGGACGACGTTCCCCGATCCTCAGCTCAGCCCGATCAAACACCCTGTCCGCGATGAACAGGCCGCGGGACTGCCTGTAGTTCACATACTGGGCCTGTCCGTCCGGCCCGATCACGAACAGGGCCGGCGCCTCGACGGCCTCCAGTCCCGGCCCGAAGGCGATGAAGGTGCGCCTCCCGTCGTCGAAGACGGCCGTCGGGGTCCAGGCGGTTCTCCGCCCCTCGATCGCGTAGCGGGCGTTCAGCGGCCCTTGCGGGCTTACCGGCCCCGCCTCCGGCATCGGCTCGATCGAGACAGGCGAGGCCAAGGCCGGCGGCGTATCCCAGGCGATCGCCGGATTAAAGGCCTCGGGCGCCCCGCTCTTCAAGGCGATCAGATAGACGCGCCGGTCGGTCGTCAGCACGAGGTTGGTCTCCAGCCCGCGCTGCAAAGGTTTGAGCAGGACGTGGGTTCGGCCTGCCGTTCCATCGCCGGAACGGGCCTCGGCCACCTGCCAGCGAACGGTGTCTCCAGCCGCCTTTGCGGTCAGGGCCTCACCCTCGCCCAGCATCAGGGTCGTGACCCGCAGGGGCGAGGTCCAGACCTCATAGACCCGCCCCGGCGACCAGGCGAAGACCTGGACCCCGCCCTCGAACCGGTCGGAGCGCGAGGCCGCGCGCGCCTCGACATTGGCGTCGGCTATGGCGCGTCGCCCTGTTCGCACCGGCGGCGCGGCCGCCGCCTCAACATAGGGACGGGCTGTCTCCGCCGCCGGATCGCCGGGGTCGGGTAAGGGAGACCAGGCGACGAGCAGCACCGCGCCCAGGGGGATCATGAAGCGTCGGGGGTCCATGACACGTCCTCAATTTTCAGTCCGAGAGGGTTTTTCATCAGCTCCGCCTCATTGCGCGGGGCCTGGACGCCGGTGGTGATCAGCGCCCTCCAACGCTCGCTACCGGCCGACTGGCCGTTGACGAACCGGGTCTCGCGCCATTGCAGATCAAAGGTCCGCCCCGATCGCCGCACGACGTTGAGGACCTCGACGTTGACGGCCTCGCGCCCGACCTCGGCAAAAGGATCGCGGGTCTGGGCCCAGGCGTTGAGGAAGGACGCCGCCTTCGGCGTCAGCAGGTCGTAGGCCCGCAGCCAGTTCTGGCGCAGGACGATGGGATCGATGCTCTTGGAGCGGACGTCGCGGATCCATCCGGCCAAGGCGTGGCCGACCTGGGCGTCGTTCGGCTCATAGCGACCGCCGATGGCCGTGATCTTCTGGGTCTCGCCCCAGTCGGACACCTCCACCACGAAGGGTTTGACCACGGCCCGCTCGGCCTGGACCCACCAGCCGGCGCCGAGGAAGACGGCCAGGACGAGGTTGGCGACAGCGATCCGGCGCCAGTTACGGGCGTGGGCCAGGGACAGCCCCATGCGATCGTCCCAGACCTGGCCGGCCCTCTGGTAGGGCGTGGCCTCGGGGGCCGAGGTCAAGGCCCTGCGCGGGCGGAAGAAGGGATGCATGGTCAAGGCTCCTCGGTGCGGAGATTGGGAGACAGCACGCCGCTGATTTCACTGGAGGGGGCCAGGCCGCGGCCGGCGTTAGCGACAAAGAAGGCCTGAAGGGCCCGTGATCGGCCGCCCTGCCCTTGCGGGCTTCGGCGTCCTCCGCCCTGGAGGGCGCGGTGGAAGTCCTTCCTCGCCGCCTCGGTCTCGCGCGCGCGACGCGCGGCCATGGGCCCCTCACTGTTCGGGGCGGCTACGGTTTCGGCGCTGTGGCTCTCGGGCGCGTCGCGTCCCGCCGCCTCCGCCTTTCCGACGTCAGGGGAATCCGCTCCTGCGGCGCGGTCGTCCACAGACCGCTTCGACGCGCCGCCGCCACCACCGTCGCCGCCGTCGCCCTGGGGGCCGCCGCCAGCTGGCCGTGGCGGCCAAGGCCCCGAACCGCCGGGCCCCCGGCCTCCGCTGCTGGCGGCTCCGGCCGCCGCGCGCGAGGGTCCCGCAAGACGTGCAGCGCCGCCGCCCGCCATTGCGCCGGCGCCGACCAGGCCGGCTCCTGTCAGGAGGCCCGCGCCGCCGACGGCCAGCCCCCCGGCCATGGCGGCGCCCGCGCCGAGAGCCGGCCCGCCAGTCACCAGGGCCGAGGCGAGGCTGGGAATGAAGAGGGCCAGCATGGCCAGGAGGATGGAGGCCACCAGGATGCTGAGGGCTTCATAGATGTCGGGATTGGCTGACGGCTGGAGTTGGTCGAAGACGGTGCGGGCGCCGGAGACGACAATGGCGAGGGCCAGCACCTTGAGGCCCGCGGACACCACATAGCCGAGCGGCCTCTCGGCCAGAAAGGCGGTGCGGCTCCAGATGCCGAAGGGCAGGAGGACGAAGCCGCCGAGGGTGACGATCTTGAACTCCAGCAGGGTCACGATGATCTGCAGCGCCAGCACGGCGAAGGCCAGCATGATGCCGATCATGGCCAGGCCGAGGATCAGGGCGTCGGCCAGGTTGCCGACCACGTCGAGCGGATTGGCGACCGGGGCCGGGGTGTCGCCCAGGGCCTTCACGATAGCCCAGCCCTGGGCCAGGACGGCGCCCGGATTGAGAAAGTCTTCGCGGCTCAGGTCGCCGCCGCCCGCCGTCAGGCCGAGCTCGATGAAGCCTGCGTAGATCGTCTCGGACAGGGCCTGCCAGTCATTGATCAGCCAGGCGAAGGCGCCAACCAGCAGGACCTTGCCGAAGCCTGCGGCGAGGATTTCGCGCTGCGGCGACAGGGCCCACTGGATGCCGGTCAGGGCGACCACGAGGACGATCAGCAGGCCGAAGACGTTGTTGACCGATCCCTCGAGGGCGGCGAACCCGGCCGTGACGGTGTTCGAAAAGACCGTCATCAGCGCGTTGGGCGTCTCCATGCCGACGGCCATGGTCTCAGTCCCTTGCGCGGGAGAAGGGGTCGAAGGCCGGCGGCGGCGGCACGACCGCCTCCCGGGCCCAGGCCCGGCGCCGCGCGGCGTCGCCCGCCGCCCGGTCCGCCGTCTGACGAGCGGCCTGTTCGGCCAGCAACCGGGACTGGGCCAGCATGATCGAGCGCATGGCCGCCAGATCCTCAGCCAGAACAGCGAGAATCTGGTTCGAGGACTGGACGGCGGCCGTCTGTCCCTGCGCGGACTGGCTGGCGGACAGGGCGCCGCTGAGCCGCCCCTCCCGGCCCTGCCCCAGCCGCTCCAGTTCCGCCGCGTGACGGGCGAGATCGAAGGCCGTGCGTCGGGCGTTGTCGCTGCGGCCCTCGCCCTGCCGGATCAGGGCCTCCAGGTCGGCGCTGTCGAGGTCGCCCGCGTAGAGGTCCTGAAACTGCTTCTCCAGGGCCGCCGCCGTCGCCCCCAGGCCTTCCACGCTCCGGGCCAGCGCCGCCATCTCCTGCAAGGCCCGGCTGTTCTGCGCCAGGTGGCTATAGGGCGAGGCCGCCAGACTGCGGGCCTCATTGGCGAGGCTCTCCAGCTGGCGCGCCGTCTGCAGCGCATTCTCCAGATGGTTTTTCGGATCGAAGACCACCTGCTGGGCGCTGGCCGCCCCTGATCCCAGGACGAGCAGAATCGCCGCGGCCGTTGCGGCCAGGCGCCTATTCCGCTGCAATCGGCGGCGCGAAGGCGTCGAAGACATCGTCGACATGCTGCACTCCCTTGGCTTTGAGGAATTCACGGGCGAACCGCTCGGGGCCGCTCCGGGCGAGGACCCTGTCGATCAGGGTCTGGTCTTCGGGCGAGCCGGCGCCGCACAGGGCCAGGGCCACCCCGGTCAGGCGCAGATCGAACAGCCGCCTGCCGTGGGGTTGGCGCCAGTAGTAGGCCCGCTTGGGCGGGGCGAAGGCGATGAGCTCGAGCTGGCGCCGTGTCAGACCGAAGGCGCGGTAGAGGTCGCCGGACGCCGGCTCCAGCGCCCGGGGATTGGGCAGGAAGATCTGGGTGGGGCAGCTCTCGATCAGGGTCGCGGCGATCGGCGAGGCCGCGACGTCGTCCAGGCTCTGGGTGGCGAAGACCACCGAGACCCGCTTCTTGCGCAGGGTCTTCAGCCATTCCCTGATCTTGGCGGCGAAGGCGCCCTCCCCCAGAAAAAGCCAGGCTTCATCCAGGACCAGCAGGGTCGGCCGACCGTCGAAGCCGGCCTCGAGCTGATGAAACAGGGCCGACAGGGCCGGACCGACGACCGACGGCGTGGCCATCAGGGTCTCGAGTTCGAAGGTGTCGAAGCGGCTGGGCGCCAGATCACTGTCGGCGCCGTCCAGCAGGCTCCCATGAGGCCCCTTCAGCGTCAGCAGCTCAAGCGCCGTCGAGACGTCGCGGTTCTGCACCAGGGCGCAGAAGACCGTGAGCGTGCGCTGGGCGCGGGGCGCGGCCGCCAGGGCGTTCAGCGCCGACCAGATCTCCTCGCGCAGTTCGGGACGCGGCTCCACGCCCGCAAAGCGCAGCGCTTCCGCGATCCACTCCGCCGCCCAGGCCCGCTCGCTCGGGTCGTCGATCCCCGCCAGCGGTTGTAAGGCGACGGCGCCGCCGGGCTCCAGGGCGCGCCAGCAACCGCCTGCGGCCAGAGTCGCCGCCCGCGCTGACCGCCCCTTGTCGAAAAAGACCACCCGGGCGTCCGGATAGCGGAACCACTGCAGGGCGAGAAAGGACAGGAGGGCGCTCTTGCCTGCACCCGTCGGTCCCACGACCATGGCGTGGCCGACGTCGCCGACATGAAGGACCAGCCGGAACGGCGTGGACCCGGTCGTGCGCGCCGTGGCCAGAGGGGGACCGTCCAGGGCGTCGTCGCCGGCCGGCCCTGCCCAGACGGCCGAGACCGGCAGGAGGTCGGCGAGGTTGAGCGTGGAGACCAGGGGCCGCCGCACGTCGGCGTAGGGCTCGCCCGGCAGGGATCCAAGCCAGGCCTCCACGGCGTTCAGGTCCTCGACCCGGGCGATGAGTCCCTGGGCGTTGAGCACGCCCTCGATGGCCCGCGCCTTGGCCGCCACCCCGGATGGGCTGGCGTCGAGCACGGTGACGGTCAGGGTCAGGTAGCCGAAGGCGCAGGCGTCCGCGCCGAGCGCCGCCAGGGCGCCGTCGCACTCCTCCGTCTTGGACACGGAGTCCGTATCGAGAAGCGGCGTCTCCTCCTTGGTGACCGCCTCGCGGAGCAGGACGCCGACGCCCTTGCGTTTGGCGAACCAGCGCTTGCGCAGCTTGACGATTTCGAGCTCGGCCCCGGCCTTGTCGAGGGCGATCCAGCGCGCCGTCCAGCGATAGGCGAACGGCAGGGCGCCGAGCGCGTCCAGCAGGCCGGGCCGGGTGGCGGCGGGCAAACCGCGAACGGACACCACCTTGAGCCACTGCTCGCCCAGGCGGGGCGTCGCGCCTCCCGTCATGGCCGTGTCGGCCAGCCAGGCGTCGAGGAACATGGGCGGATCGGGCGGCTCGACCGTCATCGACCGGGTCGACACCGTCTCATGGAGCCAGGTCAGCAGGTCTGCGTCATCAAGCCAGAAGATTTCAGGCAGGGCGTCGGACAGGAGGTCGAAGGTCGCCCCTGCCTCGCGCCGGAACTGCTCGAGAGCCTGGCGCCAGTCGGTCGCGCCGGCTGAGAGGCCGTCGAACATCCAGCGCTCCATACGGCGGCTGTCGTCGGCCGGCGGCAGCCAGGTCAGGGCTAGGCGATAGTCGGTCTCGAAGGCCGGATCGGCCTCCTCAAACCGTCGGCGACGCTCGGCGTCGACCAGCCAGGCCGCGTCGATGTCGAAGTCGCTCTCCGGGTAGGGCGCCGCCGGTCGCCGGCGCGCCTCGACATGCAGGCACCAGCCTGTGCCCAGTCGGCGCAGGGCGTTGTTGAGCCGGGCGCGCACCGCCATCAGCTCCTCCTCGGTGGACGATTCCAGATCCGGCCCGCGAAAGCGAAAGCCCGTCATGAAGGACCCGTCCTTGTTCAGCGCCACGCCGGCCGCGACCAGGGCGGCCCAGGGCAGATGGTCGGCCAGACTGGCCGGACGCCGGCGATGTTCGTCGAGGAAGCGCATCTCAGGCGTCCAGGTGACCCGGCAGCGCCAGGTGCCGCCGTAGGACATCGAAGAAGCGGGCGTCGGACCGCGCGGCCCAGAGGCCGACCGCATGGGCGCAGGCCCACCACAGCAGGCCCAGCCACCAGATGCGGAGCGCAAGACCCAGGACGAGGGCGATGGTGCCCATGGCGATGGCGTATTCCCGCGGCATGCCGGCCATCAGCACCGGCGTGGCCAGGGCCTGGGCCACCGGCAGGGTCCAGCCCTCGGGATGGTCGCTCCGACCGGCCATCACGCGACCTCCACGCCGCCGGCGAAGCCGAAGAAGTCGAGGAAGAAGGTCGAGGCGGCGAAGGCGATGCAGAGGCCGAACATGATGCCGAGACCGCGCCGCAGGTTGGACCCGCTCTCGCTCATGGCCACGGCCACCCCGAAGATCACCACCGCCACCACGGCGACCGCCTGGACGACGGGCCCGGTGATGGACTGCACCACCTGCTGCAGCGGCCCCTCCCAAGGCATGCCCGATCCTCCCGCGAGGGCCGGACCGGCCGCCATCAGGGCGCAGGTCATCGCAGCGCCGCCGAGGCGACGTGATAGAAGTCCGCTCATGGTTTTGCTTCCTGGTTCAGGACGTTTCAGCGCGTCCCGACTCATTGCAAGCAAACTTATCCACACCCTGTCAACAATATTTATTCAATGTTTTCTACAACTTGCAAGCAAGTCCTGAGCAAGTCATCCACAAGTCGCACGACACCGCCGCTCATGCCGGAAAAAGCCGAGACCCTTCATGAGGGTTAGGGCCGCCAGGACTTGCCACGACTTGCGACGCCCCTGCCTGATCCCGCCGGCAGGACGCCCGACGACCACACAGGAGACAGGCGTCGACGAACCTCGTCCCGAGAAATCAGAGCCCATCTGGTGGATACGGCGGCCCCCCGCCCGCGCGTCTGAGGCCTGGCGACAAGCCGCCCAGGAGCACAAGGAGACAGAGGCTTGCGTGAGATGAAGCGGCGTCAGGCCAGACGGTCGATGCGATAGGCGCCGTCGTCGTCGCCATCGACCCCGAGCACGCCGGTCACCCGCCGCCCCGTCTTGGTCCGGCTGATATGGACGATGCGATCGACAGACTGGCCGATGAGGCGCCGGGGCATGCGCACGGCCACCTCGCCGATCAGGTCCTCGAGCCGGCGCAGAACGTCCTCGGCCGAATTGGCGTGCAGGGTCGACAGCCCGCCCGGGTGGCCGGTGTTCCAGCTCTTGAGGGTTTCCAGGGCGGCCGCCCCGTCGCGCATCTCGCCTATGACGATGCGGTCGGGCCGCATGCGCAGGGCGTCCCTCACCAGATCCGCCACGCCGATCGCCGCCGGAGACCGGCGCGTCAGCACGGCGACCAGGTCCCAGGCGGCGCACTGCAGTTCGGCGGTATCCTCGATCAGGAAGACGCGGTCTCCGGCAAAGGCCGGCTCCGCCAGGATGGCGTTGGCCAGGGTGGTCTTGCCGGACCCGGTACCGCCCGAGATCAGGATGTTCTGTCGTCCCGTCGCGGCGGCGCGGAGCGCCTGCGCCTGGGCGGCGCTCATGACCCCGTCGCGGACATAGTCGTCGAGCGTCCAGATCACTGCCGGACGTTTCCGGATCGAGAAGGCGGGCGCGGACGACACCGGCGGCAGGACGGCCTGGAATCGCTCTCCACCGCCGGGAAGAACGCCTGACAACCTCGGCTGGACCCGCCCTGTCGTCTCGCCCCCGAAATCGGCGACGAGGCGGATGGCGCGCTCGCGGTCCTCCACCGCCAGCCTCACCCCCGTATCGACGCGTCCTTCTCCCGCCCGGTCCAGGATCAGACGCCCGTCGGGATTGGCCATCACCTCGACCACAAGGGGATCCGCGAGCGCCGCCAGAATGGGTTCGCCGAGCGCATGCCGGAGCGCCTCAAGTCGACGCTCGCCGGTCGCCGCCGGCTCAGACGTCACGGTCCACGCCCCGGCCCATGGCCGCGGTCGCCCTGGTCCGCATCCGGCCGGCGACGATGCGAGCGGCCGTGTCGTTCAGCATCCGGTCGACCCGGCGATCGACCGAGGCCTGGACAGTCGGATCATCATCCGGCTCTGCGTCCGGCAGCCGCTGAAAGAAGGCCCGGGCCATCTCGACCAGGAGCTCCTGCACGATCTGCATGTCGCGGGCGGTGGATCGCATATGGTCGCGATAGGCCCGCTCCAGCGCCTCCAGGCGGTCCTCCGCGTCGCCGCGGGCGGCGGTCTGCAGCCCCCGGGCGATCGCGCGACCGGCCGCCTGGCTCAGCGCCATGCGGCCCGCACGCGCCTCGCGATTCAGGCCTGTCACCACCTTGGGGTCGCTGAGATAGACCTGGACGCGGCAGGTTCCTCCGGACTGCCTAGCCATCCCGCCCTCCCTGCATATGGTCGAGCACCGCCTTCTGGGCCGCGAGCCCTCTGAACATCTCATTGTAGGCCTCGGCCATCTGGGCGGCGGCCTTGCGATCATCCATGGCCGCCGCGGCCTCCTTGAACAGGGGCAGGACAGCACTCGCATCCTCTCCGAAACCGCGCCGGCCCGACCAGGGATGCGGAGGCGCCCCGGGCGTATCCAGCCGCGCCGCCTGATCCGGCGCCGCAGCCAGCGCCCGCGAGCGAAAGGGCTGCACCGCGTCGTAGCGCAGCTTGCGCGCGCGAAGGGGCCGGACGCCGGCGGCGAAGACGATCTGCTCCTCGTCCGGCAGTCCGCGCACCTCGCCCGGCTCAAGGAGGGGTCGTTCCGTCTGCGACCGCGACACCGAGCTCCGACCGGCGCCCAAGCCCGCCGGGCCGCTCCGTCCGGTCCGGGTCTCGAGAACGACGCCGGTCATTTTCGACACCTTGTCCTGGGTCAGGGGGTCAAGGGCGGCGAAGGCGGTGTAGACGGCGCAGTTGTCGAGGATGGTGTTGTTGGGGCCGTAGGTCTCGACGATGTCGTTGAGGGACTGGGCGACGAACATCACCTTCACGCCATAGCCGCTCAGCAGGCGCAGGGATTTCTCGAAGAAGCTGATCCGCCCTAGCAGCGGGAACTCGTCCATCAGCATCAGGAGCTTGCGCCGTTTGGCCCGGCCGTCCGCCACGCGCGACTCGTCGACCGTAAGGGTCTGGGAGGCTGCATAGAAGAAGAGCCGCACCAGGGGCCTCAGGGCGGCCGCATCCGCCGGCGCGACCTGGACGTAGAGCGAAACAGGCGTGTCGGCGCAGACCAGATCTCCCAGCGCAAAGTCCGAACGCGACAGGATTCGCTCGATATCCTCGCCCGCCAGCCATTTGAGATAGGACCGCGCCGTCCCCTGCACCGAGGTGCGAAAGCGGTCATGCATGGCCGCATAGCCCCGAACGGCGACGGCGATGAAGGGATGGGTCTCGCCTTCGCCGTCGGGGCCAGGCCGGTGCAGGGCGCGCGTCATCACCTCGGCGGTCCCGTCGAGGTCGGCCAGCAGCCGCCTCACCGTGAGAAGGGTCTTGTCGCCGTCGGCGGCCGTATAGAGGACGTGCAGGATCACGGCCTCGAGGATTTCGGACGCCGCCTTGTCCCAGATGGCCTCGTCCTCGCGCCCACCCCCTGGATCAGCGAGGATGGCCACCAGCCTCTGCACCTGGGCCAGTTCACCCGGGCCGGGCTGAATCTCGGCCAGAGGATTCCAGCAGGCCGATGCCGGATCGCGCGGATCGAAGTAGAGGGTGTGGCTGAAACGCGAGCGCCATCCAGCACTTAACCTCCAGAGCTCGCGCTTGGGATCATGAACCAGCACGCTCGATCCCCAGGACAACAAGGTCGGCATCACATGGCCCCGGCCCTTGCCGGACCGCGTACCGCCGGTGACCAGGGTGGGACGCAGGTCGGTGGTGGCGAGCAACCGGCCGCCAAGCAGGCCCACCACACAGCCCCCGACGGCCGTCAACCCGGCGCGACGCGCATCGCGCGGCCCGCCCCATCCTCGCAAGCGCACAGGGCTGCGCCCGCCCGCCGCCGCGCCAGCCCCTAGCCCAAGTGCGCCGCCGAGCAGGATGAGGGGTGCACAGCGCGCCAGGGCCTCGCCGGCCTCCTCACCGAAGGCGTATCGCCAGAGGATGATCGACCAGGGCGCATAGAGGGCGAAATCGGACCCCGAACGCAGCGCGCCCCCCAGCTCAGGAGCCCATCGATAGGTCCAGGCGAAGGCCTGGGTCGCGGCCTGCAGGCCGAACAGGAGGCCGACCGCCAGACCGGCCAGACGGTGACGAAGTTCACTCCCCATCGCCAGCCTCCCGCCGCCCGGCTTCGGCCTCGAGCATCAGCAGGGGAGCGGCTTCGATTCTACGCCGATGGTAGGTCGCCAAAGCCTCGACGAGGCTGACGTCAGCGGCGATCCGCGGCTGGTCGAACTGCAAGACGATACGGCTTGCCTCGTCCACGACATCACCAAAAAGCCGCTCTTCCGCGGCCTGCAACTGGATGAGCTGGCTGCACACCCTCTGGTAGGCATCCACCAGAGCCGCGTTCCCCGTCCGCTTGACGGCCCGGAGCATGTGCCCCGAAAGGTCCGGCCCGGCGTCATTTGTGCCGCGCAGCTCCTGGTCCAAACTCCCGCCGTCGACCGTGCCCCTGAGGCTCTGGACGACACACTGGAGCCGAAAGGCATACCTGTCCCTGATGATCGCGCGGTCCAGTCGCGGAGCGAGAAAGCCACCCGTCGGCGATCTCTCGATCAGGCCATAGCCGCAAAGCCAGACCAGGGCCTCGCGCACCGGCGTAGTGGACAGGTTCAGCCTGCGCGCCTCGTCCATGATGACGACAGGGGTTCCAGGGACATAGACGCCCTGTTCGGCGCGTGACCGCAGGCTCTCCCGAGCCAACATGAATGGGTCGCGTCTTCGGGCCATGATCGCCTCCGACATTCAGTCCCAAGTAGTGGCCAAGCCTCGCCTTGCCGCCATAGCCGGGGTCGAAAAAGTCGGATCTAGGCCGAAGAACGTCGCGAAACGCGCCATAAAGCGCGTCATTCTGCGCCGCATTTTGTCGCAGAACGGCGATTTCTGTGCTTACCCTTGGGTTGAGCAGATAATGGTAGCGCCTGCGGCCGCAGGTTCGGAATCGGGACTAGGGGTGGAAGGTGGTCTTTGCGTCGGAGCCGATGCGTGACAGCGAACTGCTCTCCGCAGCGCTCAAGCTGGTGCGCAAGGCCCGGGGCATGTCCGCTCGGCAGACCGCGGCCGCGATGCATATGTCGATCCGCACCTACCAGCGGTTCGAGGCGGGCGTGACCCGGCTCAACCTCGACCACATCCACCGCTTCGCCAAAGCCACAGCCAGCGACCCGCACGCCATCATATTCTCCATCCTGATCGGCACGCCTCGATACGCGCTCAACACGGCGGACAACATGCTCTCGACCGTGGTGATCGTCGGCGTCCAGAAACTGGAGCGCGCGATCGGCGACCGCATCTCCGAACTGGATACCCGAAGCCTGGTCAGCGCCGTCGCCGCCCTGTTCGACGGTCTGATCGACCAGGTTCGCTCGGGCGACCCCACCAGCGAATGGCTTGATGCCGGCCGTGCTGAACTGGCCGCGAAGCGACCCAAGCCCGGCCGCTGACGCTGAATATACGTCGGATATAGCTTTATTGCCGGTCCACCCGGGCGCTCACTCACCGGGCCACATCCGTGGCGATCAACCTGGGAGAGAGTGATGAAGACCTTCAAACTGCAACGACTCGCCTTCGGCAGCGCCAAAACGCTCACCCGCGACGGCCTGATCGGTGAATTCACCGAGAAGGAAGTTCGCGACAGCCGTCACCCGCCGATGGGCTGACTAAGGCGCGGGTGGCTGCGGTCGCAGCCGCCCGCATCCTTCTCTCGAGCGCCATGTCGTCGGTTCGCGCCGATGGCTCTCGGGCCAGCCGCGCCGACCGGCAGCGCTTCACCCATTGGGAACCGGAACTATGACGAACCACCTGTGGTGCGTGCCTCATGTCCATCTGGCCGTGGTTGATGAGGACATCGTCGTGCTCGATCTGGAGCACGATCACTACGACTGTCTGGTCGATGCGGCCAGTTGGCTCGAGATAGGATCCGATGGGCGTATTCACCTTCAGGACCAGACGGCCGCCAAGGCTCTCGTGGAAGCCGGTATCGCGACTGACAATCCACCGACGTCGCCCTACACCCCCAGGGTTCGCCCCAACCGGGAAGTCATCATCCCATCACGCCCGCCCCGCGCGGAAACCCTCCGGGCTCTTCTCGGCCTGACGGCCGCCACAGCCGTTTTCCATCGGAAATCCCTGCTCGAGTTGGTGCGGTTCGACCTACCGCGCCCCGGATCGACAGGGCGCAGTCAACCCTTGGACAGCGTCATCGCCGCCTTACTGGCGGCTGCACGTCAAGCGCGCCCGTGGGTTCCGTTCGAAGGCGAGTGCCTCCAGCGGTCATTCCAACTCAGGTATTATCTGGCGCAACGCGGAATCACGACCGAATGGGTGTTCGGCGTGCGCACCTGGCCCTTCTCGGCCCATTGCTGGTTGCAGGTCGGCGACCTCATCATCGGCGATCGCCTCGAGCGCGTGGCGCGCTACACCCCGATCATGACGGCCTGACCCGTGGGCGACTACCTCCTCGTCTGCGCCTCGCCCGACGAACAGGACGGACAGGCCCTGTCTGCCGAACTCTGTCTTCTCGCCGGCCGTTCGGGTCTGGAAGTCTCCGAACTCGGCACGGAGGCTTGGCTCGCCGTGGGCGGCCCCCATCCCCCCAAGGTCATGACTGTTTCGAACTGGACGCTCATAGGCGACGTCCTTGACCGACGATCCCCTGCGCTGCCGGCCTGCTTTGCCGATGACCCATGGGGCTACGAGCGCAAGCTCGCGGCTCGCTTCTGGGGACGCTTCATAGGCGTCCAGTTCGGATCTCGCCAACGACCACTCGCCCTGCTTCGCGATCCTTCCGGCGCAATGGAGTGCGTGGCCTGGTGTCAGAGCGGCCTGCTGATCGTGGCCTCGGCAGCCTTCGACTGGCTGCTGCGCAGATTGCGGCCGACCTGGCGCATCAGCCTCGACCGTCTCGAACAGGCTCTACGGAATCCCCTTACCGGGTCCGGCAGCCTGCTCATCGAAGGCCCCGTGGCGCTTTCGCCAGGGACGATCCAACCCCTTCCCCTGTCCTCGCCTCCTGTGGAAATCTGGACGCCCAGCCAGATCGCGAGACAGAGCCTGGGACCCTGGCCTGCTCCGGAGGAGGCTTCGCACTATCTCAGGACCGCCGTCGACGAGGCCGTGACGGGCTTGGCTGCGCTGTCGACGCCGCTCGCCGCCGAAGTCTCCGGAGGGCTGGACTCCGCAATCGTCGCCGCCAGCCTCGTGCGACATGACACCGGCGCCGTCAGACTTTGGCTCAACACCTTCGGATCCACGCCGGAATCAGATGAGCGAAACTATGTGGACGCCCTCAGCGCCAAACTCGGGATCGATCCCGTCAGCGCGCCTCACGCTCAAGAGGTAATGACGGCGTCGGGTTTCGACGACATCTCCGGGGATTTCCGACCCGGCCTCAACGCCCTCGATCGCGCGCATAACCTGGAATGGGCGTATCGGCTCGACGCAGTCGGCGCCGAGAGCCTGATAACGGGCCGGGGCGGCGACACCATCCTGCTTCAGAACGCCACCGCGGATGTCTTCATCGATCGTTGGCGCGCCCAAGGATGGCGCGCCCTGCTGTCGAAAGACGCCCGGGAGCTCGCCGCCGCCAATGAGGCTTCGGTGTGGACCTTTGTCTACGAGGCCAGAAGGCGGGACCGTGCGGAGCATCCGCTGCCCCGCCGCTCCCTTTCGATCCTCCGCCCTTCGTCTGCTCCCTTGACCCGTCACCCGTGGTTGAAGGGCTGGGACGATTTCGGTCCCGCCAAGGCCCTGCAGATCGCAGGTCTTGTCGACAGCGTCTCCCGCCATCACCCGTCGGCCCTGACGCGCACTGTTGATGTTCGAAGCCCTCTATGCGCCCAGCCTGTGATCGAGGCCTGCCTCGCCCTTCCCGCCCCCGTCCTGACCTACGGCGGCCGCGAGCGCGGCCTCGCCCGTCACGCCTTTCGAGATCGGCTGCCCATGGAGATCATCGAGCGCCGTTCAAAGGGCGACATGACCAAGGCCTACGGCCGGCTTGTCCGCGACAACCTTCCTTTTCTGCGACCCTGGTTGATGCAAGGTCGTCTAGTCGAGCTCGGCCTGGTGGACCCCGCCGAAGCGGACCGGGCGCTCACCCGCGAAGCCCTTCTGTGGCACGGCGGCTATTCCTCGATCATCGTCCTGGCGGCGTTCGAGGGATGGGTTCGGCGGTGGGAAGATCGTCTGGGCCCCGCGCGCTGAGCCGGTCCGGCGCGCCGAGGGTCTCGTCCAGCCAGGCGAATATCTGCGCATAGCGGTCACGGATATTGGCGGGGCTCCACACATGATGGTTCTCGCCCCAATAGGTGACCAGGCGGCTGGTTCCTCCGATCCGGTGCAGCGTGCTGAACATCCGCTCGGCCTGGCTGGTCGGTACGAAGTCCATATCGGCGGTGAGCAGGAGCACCGGCGCCCTGATGCGGTTCGCCACCAGGTAGGGGCTCACCGCCTGATAGGTCGAAACCGCCTTCCAGGGCGGTGCCCCCAGGCCGTGCTGCCCGGTCTCCGCCGCGCCCTGATTGGCCCGCATCTTCATGCCCTCCTCGGGCTGGATCCGGCTGGCAGGCTCGAATTCTCCCCAGAGACCGAACATGTCGCTGAAGGAGGAGGAGGCGACATAGGCTCTGTAGCGTGTCGAGCGAGCTGCAATCTCGAGCGCGGCGTATCCGCCGAAGCTGTGGCCGAGCACAGCCATGCGGTCCCCCGGAAGGTCCGGATGAGCCGCGAGCGCGGCGTCGACGGCGAGATCGACGCTGCGCGCATAGAGGTCGCCTCGGGTTGCCGGCGTTCCCATCGGCATCGACGGGCTGAGCACCGCGTACCCCGCCCCGGCGAGAACCTGGGAGCGCAAGCCGTAGGTCAGGACCATGGGATCGGCCCAGACGAGGCGGTCGACGGCGCCGGGATAGACCTTGACCACAAGCCCTCGCACCGGGACCGCTCCGGGGGGCAGGAAGAGCCAGCTCGTCGTCGCCTTCCCCTCGACGTCCAGATGGGCCACCGGCACGGGAAGGGTCAGGGCCACGTCAGCCATGGCCACGTTGACGACGTCCAGGTCGCGTTCCCCTTCCCCGGTCCGCAGCCTGAGGGTTTCCGTGAGCCCTTTGCGCAGCAGCACCAGGGAGACCTCCGGCGATGTCGTCAATGGGCGGATATCCGCGCCTCCGCCGTCGCCCCTGCTGATCCGGCGCAGCCCCCCGTCAGCCGACACGAGCAAGCTCTCGCCCTCGGCGTTGAGAGCGAAGGTCCATTCCCGACGCGGTGCCTCATTCCCCGACTGTCGCCGGGAACGGTCGGGATCGAAGCTCGTCGCCTCGCGTAGCGTCGTCTCCATCGGCGTGAGACGGCGCAGGCCATCCGCCGTCATCGACCAGTAGCCGCCGTCGGCGAAGACATAGAGAGCCCCCTCGCCTGCGTTCGCGATCCGCGCGGGGGCCGCGTCGAGTTCGGCCGTAAGCGTCCGAGGGGCCTTCCCCTCCATGATGAGACGCCAGTCTAGTCGCCCGCCCTTGGCGCCGCGCGCTAGGATGACAGGAGCCCCTCCCAGCCAGTCCGCCTTGACGCCCCACAGGACCTCCGCGTCCGTCCCCGTGGTGAAAGCGCCTATGTCGATCACGCGGCTTCCTTCCATCGAGGCCCGGATCAGCCCTCCCTGGTTCCACCCCGCCTCGTCCCGGCGCGCCCAGACGAGCACCTCCTTCGAATCCGGCGACCAGCGCAGAAGATGGGGCGCAACATCCAGCCCCGGTGCCGGCTGCACAGCCTGTCCGCTCGCCAGGTCGATCAGGCTCAATCGCTCCCGGCTTGCGCTTTCGACCAGGACAACCCTTTCGCGGGAGATTGGAACGGCCCCGTCTCCCTGCACCACCGCCACACGCTGTCCGTCGGGTGACACGGCGAAGTCCGTCAGGCGGCCCTCGATCAGAATCTGGCGTCGCCCGTCAGCGAGGTCGATCCGCACCAGTTGGCGGGGAGGCCTTGGATGCTCCGTCGTCTCGATGCCGCCCCGCGTCTCCACCACGGTCCGGGACGGCTCCACGCCGCGCGCGGTCTTTCGCCAGGCCTCCGTCAATCTCGGCTGAGCCCCGCCGTCCTGCCGCATCGCGGCGGGCAGGCTTCCGTCCGGTCGAACCATCAGGAGGAGCGCCTCATCCGATATCCATTCCGCCTCGACCCCCTTGGTGTTGATCTCCGCCGCCAGTCCGGTCCATTCCACCGCCCCCAGCGCCGGATCGACGATCCCGTATTCATAGGACGGCCCTTGCAACCGCGTGATGAGGAGATGCTCGCCCGAGGGCGACCAGGCCATGCGCTGCAGGCCAAGCCCCTCGCCGGGCAGTAGACGACGGGGTTCCTCCGCCGGAGCCGCGAGGTCGACGATCCAGAGGTCCATGATGGTCCAGGCCGAACGCCAGGCCAGGTCAAATCGGGCGGCGGTGTCATAGGCGCCGCGTTTCTCGTAGACCAGCCAGCGCCCGTCAGGCGAAACCTCCGCCCGACCAAAGGCCTCCAGGGAGACGATGTCCTCGACAGCGACCGGACGGTCGTCGTCGCTGCTGCTGGCCTGTACGGGGCCTGTTGAAAGCCAGACAGCCGCCATGGCCGCCGCAAGGCGGTTTGCAATCTTCAGCATGGCGGATGTCACCAGCGCTTGATCAGTTGCAGGGAGACCGCGCGTCCAAGCAGGCTCGCCTGCCCCGCATCGAAGCCAAAGCCGGTTGGCGCGTCATAGAAGGGCGGATCCTCGTCGAGGAGATTCTCCACCCCCAAGGCCAGGCGCAGCCCAGAAGCTGGCCCGTCTCCGCCTATACTCCAGCCGAACCGCGCATCGAGCGTATTGAAGGCGTCGATGCGCGTCCCGAGATGGTCCTTGTAAGCGGCGACATGCGTCCAGTGCAGGGCGAGATCGATATCCGCCCAGACCCAGGTCACACCGCTCCGCGCCCGAAACTCCACGGGATAGCTGATGAGACCGGCCACCTCGCGAACCGGCGCCGTCGGCGTCGGGCGGGTTTCATAGTTCAGAATCCAGGAGGCCGAGGCGTCGAGGGAGAGCATCCCCGCCCCGAACGAGCGGCTGTAGCGGCCGGACGCGTCCAGACCTCGCACGCGAACCGCGCCGGTGTTCACCCAGCGCCCGTCGACAATCGCACCATAGCTATTGGTCGGATAGAGGCCCGAAAAGCCAGGCAGTGCAGAATAGCTATCGATCAGCGCCAGATCGGCGGGATTGGAGGACGGGTTGACGAAGGTGACGAATGGCCGGGCCGCAGGGTCGGTCAGCGCGGCGCGAGCGTTCTCGGTCAAGGGTCGGCCGATCCTGTCAGTGAACCGCGTGTCGAAATAATTGAAGCTGAATGTCGCGCCTGCGGACGCCCGGTAGTCAAAGCCGAGAGTGAGGGTCTCCGCAGTCTCGGGTTTAAGGTCAGCGTTGCCGCCATTCAGTTGAAGGGTGAGGATGTTCGCACCGTTCTCGCCGCTGAGAAACAGGGGAGATACCCCCATGGGGTCGAAAAGCTGGGGCAAGGCTCCAGCCCGGAAGGACGTCCCCCAGGACGCCCGCAGCCCGAGGTTTTTCACCGGAGACCAGACCAGGCCGACCTTGGGATTGGTTGTCGTTCCAAAGTCATCATAGTCCTCGATCCGGCCGGCCAGCGACAGGTCCAGGCTCCGCAGGCCCGGCCGGGCGTTGTCGGCCCCGACCAGGGGGATGCGCGCCTCGACAAAGGCCGCGACGATCGACCGCTCGCGGCGAGGCGTCGCCCTGAGGATGGGCGTCACGCCGGAGATGAAGCTCTCGCCCCCGGTCTCGAAACTCTCCTTGCGGAATTGGGCGCCGAGCGCGATCGCCACCTCTCCGCCCGGAATTCGAAGGATCGGCCCCTGAGCCAGGAGGTTCGCCGAACTCGCTCGACTTCGGTTGCGGACCCGACTTCCCCCGCTGCCGATGAAGTCCAGGACCTCGCGCGAATTGGCGTTACCGTCCCCGAAGATATTGTAGTAGCCATCGACCGCCGCCCTGTAGGGCGTCGCCGGATCATCCGGGATATTGCCGAGGGCCTCGGCCAGGAAACGGCTGTTGATGCGGTTCGAATTACCGAAATCGCCACGCTCTTCCGCCCCCGCCACATAGGCCTCAACCGACCAGGTCGATGTCAGGTCGAAGCGCCCGCCAAGCGTGAACCCCAGGCTTTCGGAGCGGCCGCGGCTCCGGGCCGTGCCCAGGTCGCGAGCGAAAGAATAGGCGATGGTGTGGGAAGAGGCTCCCGTCGGCGAGACGAACCAGGGGTTGGCGTTCGTGACGGTGACGACGCCGCCACTCGCGGCCGTCGCGACATCGTGGTCTCTGCGATTATAGCGCACGTCCCCGGTGATCTCGAGGCGGTCGCCCAGTGACTGGCTAAAACGGCCATAGGCGCTGTGCCGCTCCAGGGAGGGCAGCAGATCAACCCCCAGACTGTTCGCCTCGCGGTTCTCCGCACCCGCGGCGAAGTCTGCTGGTCCCTGGGCGGTCCCGCTGGCGTTGGGCCGGATGGCAAACTGCGTGACATAGGCCCCGCCGACAAAGGCCACGATGTTGCCGGGTCCGCTATAGAACCTCCGATGATCCGTTCCTCCAAACGGCCGCAGATCGCCGTCGACCGTATAGGGTCGGTCCAGGCTGCTGAGGCCGTTAACGGTCTGATACTCGTAGGAGAGGTAGGCCGCTCCGTTCGACCAGGTCCGTCCGGCCAGATGCGAAAAGATCAGGTCCTCGCCGCCGCCCTGGGCGACAGACGCCCGCATCCGGGTCTCCTGGCCGTCGAACGACCGCCTCATGATCACATTGACCACGCCTGCGATCGCATCCGAACCGTAGAGCGCCGAGGCGCCGTCCAGCAGTACGTCCACGCGCTGCACGGCCGCGGACGGCAGGGCGGAAACATCGGCGAACTCCGCCCGCGACCCTGTTCCCGCCATCCGACGCCCGTTGACGAGGACCAGGGTCGAAGCCGGTCCGAGACCTCGCAAATTGATTCCCGTGGCGTAGACGTCGTTGGACGCCCCGACGTCCGAGCCCGCCGCCTGGACCAGAGGCGTCGCCGAGCCCGCATAGTTCTGCGGCAGGCTGGTCAGCGTCTCGGCCACCGTCCCGAAACCCCGTCGATCCAGGGCATCACGGTCGAGGATCACCACCGGCGAGGCGAGGTCGCCTGACGACTTCAGCAGGGTCCCGGTGACTATGACGTCATCGACCACCGTCGCCCCCTCGGCGTTCTTCGCCCTGCCCTCCTTGCGCAACACGATGACGCCGGCGTCCGTGCGGGACCAAGCCAGGCCCGTGCCTGAGACCAGGCGGTTCAGCGCATCGGATGACGAAAAGCGCCCGCGCAGGCCCTGCGTCTGCAAGCCCGCGACCAGGGAGCCCGAATAGAAAAGCTGCTGATCAGACTGGGTCGCATACTGCTGCAGTGCATCTCCCAGCGCGCCGGCCGGGACATTATACTCACGAATATCCTGGGCGCAGGCGGACGTGCCGACCACCGCGACGCAGGCGACCAGCGCACTGCAGGACAAGAGGCTTACGCGATTCATATTCAGGCTCCCCTCGACGCAAGATGGCGTCAGGGAAGGGACTGCTGAGCCCCCCTCTTACCCCGGAGCCCGCCCCGATTTATTTCTCAGCCGTCAGACGAACGCCCCCGCCCTTTCCTGCTGACGCCTTGAGATCGAGGGCGGCCGTGGCGGCGGAAACAAAGGCGTCCCGATCCCCTGTCCGGAACACCCCGCTGACGGATTCCGACTCCAGACCCGGCGCATCCAGCTCGATCTTGTCGGTCAGATAGCGGTTCACCTCGGCCACGGCCTGTTTCAGCGGCGCGTCCCGGAACATGATGCGTCCCTCGGTCCAGCTGGTCTCGGCCGCGACATCAACAGCCCTGGCGCCGACCCTTTCGGCGGTCACCCTTGCCTGATGTCCCGCGACCAGGCGCTGCGGTGCGCGCTTGTCGCCCACGACGTCCACGGCGCCGGAGACGAGGGTCACCCTCACCTCCCCGTTCTCCCGACGGACATCGAACACGGTCCCCACAGCCGTCACCTGGGCCGTTCCAGCGGCCACGACAAAGGGCCGGCTTGCATCATGCGCCACGGTGAAGAGAGCCTGCCCCTGCTCCAGATCGATCAGACGACGATCGCCGTCGAAGCGCACCTGCATTCGGGATGCGGTGTCCAGGCGCACAGACGACCCGTCGGCCAGCTGCACCACCCGCGTCTCCCCGACCGACGTCTCATAGACATTGCGATCCTGCAGGAGGGTCCAGGCGGTCACCCCCAACACCACGGAGGCGCAGACCGCGATCAGGCCGAACAACCGCCGCCGGTCCCGTTCCTTCTTCCCGCCGTCGCCCTTTCGCGTCATGGCGGCTTCCACCGCTCCCAGAATGTCGGGATCATTCTCCAGGCCGCCCGTTTGAGCCCAGGCCTTCTCGACGCGACGATAGGCGTCGGCGTTCTCGGGCTTCTCCCGCCAGGCGAAGAAGGCTTCGATGGTCTCCCCGCTGACACGCGGTTCACCCAGGCGGTTATGCCAGGCTGCGGCCTCGGTTTCGGCAGGTTCAACCCGCACCTTCGGGTTGGGCATGGCGCGCACCATCTCTAGCGTCGAAACTGGGCTGTGCAGTGAGCCAGGGCCTTGGTCATGCGCCATTCCACCGTTTTCGGACTGATCCCGAGTTGTTCGGCGATCTGCCCGTTTGACAGACCCTTGATCCTCGATAGCACAAAAACGTCCCGCAGAGGTTGCGGCAATCCCATCACCACCTGCTTGGCGAACATCTCGTCGGTCTGGCTCGGCAGCTCGATATTCCATCCCTGCGCCGCAACTGTCTCACCCGCATGCAGGTCTCTGCGCCGGCGACGCCCGAACTTGTCGGCGGCGAGGTTGGAGGCGATCTTCAGCAGCAGGGCCCTGGGATGGCGCACGCCCGCCAATCCCTGATAGGGCGCCAACCGCAGCCAGGCCTCTTGCAGCAAGTCCTCGGCGTCCTGGGCCCCATAGCGACGAACAAGCCTCGCCCGGAACCATGCGGCGTAGCGCCCATGCAGGACGTCCAGCGTCATCGGCGCGTCAGGCTGCAGCTTTTCCAATCCATCCGACACGGGCTCGCCTCCGGTTCAGAGGCGAGCCCGGCCGAAGCACCGGGTGTTGAGAACATGCTCAAACACATGCGCCAACGTCTTTAGCCCGCGAGGAGCCTGGACATGCACGCCGGCCACGCCGCTGCCACGGAGCGCGAAGTGGGATTTTCAGGATCTGCTCAAGCGAGGTTCTCACGCCTCGGCGTCAAATCAGACGCACCCCAAGTCTGATTCACCCGGTTTCGCTTGGCAAGCCGCATAATGTCGGTCTGAGATCCAAACAAAGCTGGCCACGCTCGCGTACCACCTGCCCTCCCGCATCAAAATGACGGCGCCCTGGCCTCCAAGGTTTCTGCGCTGTCAACGCCCAGGCTGACCGCACTGTGCTATTTTACAATCGTCAAATGATCGCGTGCGGGGCGACTAGCGAGCCACGCCGCCAGCCCTGGTGCATCGGCTTTCAAACTTTCGAGCGCCTGAGCAGCGTCTGCACGCCAATCCAACCGCCCCGGCTCCGTGAATGTACGCCGCAGGTCTCTGACACCATCCAATGCCGCATAAGCCCAGTCTCGAAACTCATCGACATTCCAATACGCCACCCGGCCCAGATGCGGCGCGGCGCCGGACTTTGCCTTCTTGGCTGGCGTCACCAAGACCGAGTGGATGGTGCCCCCCACTACGCCCGGCACGTGTTCTCGAAGCCAGTCAGGATGCGAAGCCGCCTGCCGAGCCTTGGTCGCGTCGATCACAGCATCAGGCCCGGCATTAGCGTGGTCTTCGAACACGATGGCCACCTCGCCGGCGCGCCACCAAGGGTCGGGCGACGCATCATCTTCGCGGTTACCAGCCTCGAAACCAAGATGCTCCCCCAACAAGACCTGAGCGAATTCAAAGTCAGCTCCTGTTGCCAACCCTTCGCGAATGGTGGTCTCACGGGCCGTGAAGTCCCGATTATGGATTGTACCCAGCCCCTGTAAATAGACCTCAAGTCGTTCGACTTGCGCCATCACGGTCGCCTGCTCCCTCTCCTCGGGCGTGGGAGCAGCAGCACCGCGCGACAGGCCAATAAGCCAAGGGATCCCAGACGAAGCCTCCTTCGCGTACCGGAACTGGCTGCGAGCCGCATCCTCAAACGTCGCGTCCCCGTTCACAGCGGCTAAGGTAGCGCTACTGCCTGCAAGATAATGCCAAAGCGCCCGATAACCGCGCAGATCGGCATGGGTCAGCTTTCCCAAGACCTCGCGGGCAGATTCGAATGCCTTGGCGTAGTCGCTGTTCCACATGGCCTTTTGCCAAGCGATTTCTTGTCGTGCCGCCTCGGCTAGTTCGTCCATTGCCGGAAAGTCCGCTTGCGTCACGCGGTCCCGAGTTTCCAAAATGCCAGCGTTTGCCTCCTCCCAGTCGGCCTCGTGCTCCAAGAATATCCGGAAATTGTCGAGGATGTCCTGATTGGCGACCTCTGTGGACTGTTGGATTCCGAAATCGAGCTCAGCCTGCAGTTCTGGATGGAAATGGCTGCGCCGGTTGCGATCCGTCAGGTAGGCGGGAAGGTTCTCGCCAGTCACAACCACCGCAGAATAGTCGTTCAATCCACGCGTACACCGACCAACCGCTTGAAGGACGCGCGTCTGGACACGTTCATTGAACAGCAGGTTCGCCCCCATGCGAGCCATCAAAAATCGCTCTTGAAGGTTGGCGGCGCGTGGCAGCCCTTCAACGAAAAGCAAACGGCAATCGTCGTCCGGCAGATCGATACCGTCATATCGATTGGCCACTACCGCCACGGCCTTGGCGGCTCCAGTGAACTCGCTCTTCCGATCTTCGAGATCACTTCCCGAGAAGACCGGAAACTTCAACGTGCCCTCGCAGTCTGCCTTCACCGCCTCGGCGGCGCGATCGCTAGGCGTTAGAACCAAACTGCGTCCCGCTTCACGCATCAGGGTGCGCCGCAACGACAACACGTCCGCCTCGTCCAACGATTTTTCGGGGAAAATGAAGAACCGACGCCCAATTCCCTGCCGATCCCACCCCTCCGGAACTGGAAGGCGAGTGATACTAGACCGGCCTGTGAGGCGTTCGAGGTCGCCGCCTCCGCCCAGAGTAGCCGACATGAAGATTCGCTGCTTAGCACCGGCAAAGGGCGCATGCGCCCAAGTCGGCGGAATCAGCGGCCGGATCAGTATCTCCGATGCAGACAGATAAATTTGGCACGCAGCCAGATGGTTCCGCAGCATGCGCCACCGATAGGAGGCCTTGCCGTCACCAATGTTGGCTTCAATCACACCTCGGAGTTCGGCCGCGATAGCTCCCAAAGCAGCCGTAGGAACCTTGTCTACCCATGTCATATCATTGATCGACTGAGCATTTGACGTTAGGCGTTCATAACTCAGATCGTCGATGGCGCTCTTGAGCGCGCCAGCGACGGCACGAAATAGCTCCTTCTGATTCCCGTCGCTTCGGCTGATCTGCAAGGTCCATTGACTTGCGATGTAGTTTTCCGCCGCATGAGCATCATCGACGATGATAACTTCAGGCGTGTCGAAGAAAGGGTTGGTATTAAAAAGGGCGCTATAGGTGGTTACCGCCACCCGTTCGGCATTGTGGTAAGCTGCCTTAGCAGCCACCGTGAATTCCGACTTGGCTCCGACAAAGGCCTCGACGCTCAGGCCGTATTTTAAGTTCGCCTCGTCCACCACTTGGTTCACTAACTGTCGAGTCGGACACAAATAGACGATACGCTCACCAAATTTGCGCCGCCTCCACTCAGCCAGCAATAAGCCAACGAGTGTTTTTCCGCTGCCTGTAGGTAGCTGGAGAGCGACATCGGGCTTGTTAAGGGCGGTTTGCGTATAGCTCCGCAGAATTTGCCCCTGGTGATCAAGGACACTTGCGTGCTTGCGGCGCGGCAGGTCCCTAAACAGTCTTTCCGGGCTTTCCGGGACGCTGACTGGGGCGGTCGGCTTCTTAAAGGCCACGTAAGTCCTCGATGCGTAAGATCATGAAATCAAGAAGCTTGACCATAGCGGCCCGTGCCCACTTATCAACGCTAAGCTGAGCCAAGCAGAGACGGAAATGGTCAGGTAGCCTTCAGCTCAAATCTGCTTTCGGACGAAAAGTAGCAGCCCCCCATGCTGACTTCAGGTCTCAACGCGAGACATAAGTCAGCGTCCTGCCGCTGATTTCTGGGCGAGTTCTGCGATCCGCTCTTCGCTGATGGCGGCGACTAGGTTTCGGAGCCGGAATACGGATTCAAGCTGCAGCGCCAAGTCTTCCGCGTCGACATCGTATTGGTCGGAATAACGCGCCTCTACATAGGCGCGTTTCAACAGTTCGAAGCGACGACGGTCGGCGCGCTGCTCCCTCGGCCAGGCGGCGGTCAGGCGCTTGTCGGTGTCCTCCGCCAACGACCGGAGGAACTTGATGTTGTGCGATCGCGGAAAATAGAAGGTGCTGACTAGCAGAAAGCAAATGTAAGCGGACTCAGTCGCTTGATGAAGGCGAAACGCCGCGTGCTTTCGAGCATGCCGACTAGTGGCAGCATCCGCCAAATGCTGGCGGGCCTCCTTAATCCACACGTCGATATCGCCCAGCTTCTCATCATAATACCGCTGCGCGGTCTCGTGCGCGTCCTTCGCCGTCATGGGCTGCGGCTGGGCGAACGGATTCCCCGGCAATTGATACAGGACCACGCCGTCGCGCAGGATGTCGGTCCAGAAATACTCGCCCCGGGTCAGGGCCTGGTTCACCTCGGCCATGGTGTGGACGATGATGTTGACCGTCCGCCCCACGGCGGGATCGCGCAGGATCTTGTCCTCGGCGACATACCAGTAGTCGGCGATGTCGGTCAGTTTCTCATGGCTGACGATCACCAGCAGATCGAAATCGGACAGATAGCCGTTGTCGGGTTCATCGACCCAGTCGGTGCGGGCGTAGGATCCGAATAGGATGATCTTCAACACCCGACCGTCACGCCGCCAGGACTGGGTGCCCCCGCCCCCGCTGTGGATCGCGGCGTCAAACTCGGTCAGCAGGGTCGTGCGGACGCGTTCCAGCTCCCGCTGCTGCTTGGCTGGCAGATGGTCGAGATCAGCCCGCATGGCGGCGCCCGCCCTGCAACCGCAGCATCGTCGGTTCGATCATCATCCCTGCCGCTTCCGTTCGCATCCACGCCCCAAATCACTTCTGCAAAAGCCTACCTCGCCGCCCCGCCAAGCGCCACAATGAGGGAGGGTGTCCGCCGGACAGTTGAGAACACGAGAGCTCGCGCGCCGACGCCTTTAGCTTTCGCCTGTACATAGCGGCGGCCAGCCGGGGACGCAGCGACTGTCGCCGGTCCCGTCACCCGAGGCAAGTCACGCATGAAGGGGCGAACCGCGCTTCTCCCTATTCCGGCCACACCCGTTGCACGTCCAAGGCGCCAGGCGCGCTGGGCTGCAAGATCAGGTCTTCGGCAGCAGACAGATCAAGCCAATGCAGGCCCGCGTTTGGCGACAGCAGGACGATCTGCCGGTCGTGATAGGGCGCAATATCCGGATCAGGTTCAGTCGTCAGCATGGCGAAGGCGCCATCTCGAACCACCCCCGCGATCCAGAACCATGGCGCACCCGCCATGGTGAAGAGCCACTTCGTCTTCTTGCCGTGGATCTTGGGCTCGGTGAATTCATAGAAGCCGTCGGAGGGGATGAGGCACCGGGTCGAGTTCGCGAAGGACCGTCCGTCTGATCGGAAGTTGAACACCGGCTTGCCGCCCGGCCCCTTCCACGCCCAGGTCGTCATCGCCAACTGCAGCCCGTCGGCGCCCAGGGTGACGATGGGCGCCCGGTCGCCGATGCGATAGTCGGTCTGCTCCAGATTGGGCTGGCCCTCCGGAAAAATGACCGGCCGCCCCGCATCGCGAAACGGCGCCGCCAGTTGGTTGGCCGGCACGTGTAGGCGATAGCTATTGCACATGGCCGGTTCCTCCTGATCCTTCGCTCAAGGCCACCGATGGGCCTCGGGTTCCGGTCGCTCAATCATGCCCCGCCCTTGGCCTTTCGTCTGGACTCGGCGCGCCGAAGCGCGGCGGCCTGATCCTCGCGATGGCCGTCGTCCCAGAAGCGAGGCTTGAGGGGAATCATCAGCAGTTTGTCAGGAGCCGAACTTGTGCGGCGGCTGACCTCCATCCCGGATGGATAGACGCCGCAGGCCCTACACCGGAACCTCACTTCCCGCAGTGGATCATCGGCCAAGCGCGCCCCAATGGTCCAGACGTTGAGTTCCCGCCCCCTCCGGCAGCCGTCGCACCAGATGAAGAGCGTAACGTCGCGATAGGGCACGACATCGCGCGCCGTCACGCGCTCGGCGGTCCACTCCTCTGGCGACTTCAGATACTGAGGCAGCGACACCATCGGGTCACGCTCCCGTCAGACGTTCGAACAGGGCCCGTCCGTGGGCGGCGGCTTCCGGCGATATTCTAGCCAATTCAGCTGCGATCCGCGCCTGCATGTTCAGCAGAACAGGATCCGCCCGCGCGGACTCCCCATGATGCCATATGGCCATCAGCTGACCGAGCGCGCGGTCCTCGCACGTTGGCTCAGCCAATGTTGGCCGCCTCACAATCGCTTCCATGGTTCAGCTCCAGACCAGCCGACCGACCCGCCGCTGCTCTAAGGCGCCGGCCCATCGACCTCAAGAGGCTTGTTCTCTTTTTGTTCTAACCTTTGAAAAAGACCTGAACCGCCGGCTTGATAGGCACCATAATGAGGGGTGGCAGCGCGCACCGCTCGCAGAGGTAACATGAAGCCAGTCAGTGAATGGATGCGAGCTTCGACGACGTTGTCTGCGTGGTGAGCGCGATCGCCATTGCGGTCGAGAGTGACAGCGCGCCGGCGGCACGCGTCGCTCATCTGGTGGACCTACCCCTGAACGGCATCCTCATACGTTGAAGGACGACGAGCGCTGGCGGGGCTCCGTGTCACCCCGCGCTAGGCGGCTGACCCGCAAGCTGCAAGCCGCCGCCGCCGCCGCCGCGACCACGTTGTCAGCCGGCTTTCGGAAAGACATCTCATCGACCAGAGTCTATCGCGACGAAACAGACGCTGGATATGTGTCAATATCAGACCATAAGTCGGTGGCGATCAAAGGCTGCGAAGGGAAAGACCATGCGCGCGGCTCGCAGTTGGAGTTTGGCTGTATTTGCGCTGGCGCTGACCGCGCCAGCGCTGGCCAAGGCTCAGGCTCAGGATCAGGAGTGCGGGAACGTCGACGCGATCGTACGCCAGGCCTACCCCGGCGCCGTCGCGCAGGGCGAGCGGAGCGTTCGAGCAGGAAACCGAACGCTTACGCTTCCCTCCCCGTCATCCACCGACCCTCACGCCATCGTTTGTCGGCGCTGGCGCGGCCAACCAGGATTGGTGCTGCTGGCTGTGCCGCTCATCGCCCAGGTGAGAGTAGACTCCACTTTGGGCGATCTCGATGTGCTCGTTGTCGATGAGGCCACCAGTAAGACCCGGCACCGGCTCCGCATCCCCCACGCAATGGACGATGACGCTGTCAGAATATCGGGCATCTCGTTCGACACCGCAGCCTATCGGCTCACGCCAGATCGACTCGCGTTCGGCGTGAGGCGCGAATGGGCCGGCAGTTCACGCCCCAACCCGTTCATGGAAACCACACTGTCCCTTTACGAGCCCCGGGGCGGAGCCCTCTCGCCGGTCCTGGACGATCTGATCGTCCGACGCAGCCAAGGGGAATGGGATCTGTCCTGCGCCGGCGAAACCATCATGATCGAGCGAATCCTTCAAATGATCCCGGGCCGGCGCGGGCAAGATATTTCGATCCTGGAACGCATCACCCACAGCACTTCCAAGGAAGCCAAGAGCGGTGAGTGCGGCACGACCGACCAAGCCCTCGCCCCCCGCACGATCCGCCTTTCATTCGACGGCGAGCGATACGACGTTCCCCGCTCGATCCAGCGACGCTGACCATTTGGCTGCAAAGCGCCAGGATCGGCGATCCGTCGATGTCGCTGGTGCGCCAGATGCAGATCCTTGGGACATGGCGGAGAGCGACCATTTGCATGGTTCCCAAGTCGTCCGGTATGCTAAATCGGATCCGACCGGATGGTCGCCTCAAGTGTCCCGACGCAGGCTTCGCTCGCTGTACGCGCACCATCGTAGCGCTTCATCATCATCTTGTAGGTGGCCTGTTGCGGCTGGTATAGCGAACTTGCGCGAGCGAGGATTCGGCGAAGACAATTACCGAGAGCTTCCGGCCATCGACAGCGCTCCGATGAAGTGGATTCCCGTAAGCACCCATGGCGTTTGAGACATACATCGACGCTGCGGTGTCTGCGGGCCTCCTCGAGGTTCACGAGGGGGTGGAGACGCTCGACCAACATCCGCTCCTAAATGGCGCACCCTACAAGGCCTTTCGGCAATCGATCGATCTCGACGAACGTCGCCGGGCGGGGACGTTCTTCTCGGGGCCGGAAATCGCCGACAAGCTAGCCGCCGCGATTCGTCTCAAGGTGTCGTCCGATGCTGTTGTCATGGACCCGACCTGCGGCCTGGGAGACCTGCTTCTGGCCTACGCGAGCGGCCTTCCCATTCGAAGGACGCTAGTGGAGACCCTGGACTTCTGGGGCTGCCGCTTGGCTGGTATGGACACACGATCAGATCTCGTCCGGATGACGAAGGTCCGGCTCCTGTTTCTGGCACGGGCGCGTGGCCGCTTCTCCGAGGCCACCAACGACCTCGACGGCCTGTTTCCGTTGATCGCAGTCGGCGACGCCTTGAAGGACACGGATCGCCTGGCCGCGGCCGATGCCTTCCTGTTCAATCCCCCCTTTGGCCAAGTTCAGTCGGAAACGGAGCAGCCATGGGCGAAGGGGCAGATCAATGCTGCTGCGATCTTCCTCGCGACGCTTATCGCGCATCGAAAGCCCGCTGCGCCAATCGCAGCCATTCTGCCAGAAGTGCTTCGCTGCGGCAGCCGGTACGGGCGGTTCCGAGACTTCGTCTCGGATGCCGGTCTGACCGGCCCTTTCGAGCCTATGGGCCGCTTCGACGCTTGGACCGACGTCGACGTGTTCTGGACACTCCTTCAACCCGGCGTCAAAACGGCGCTGTGGCGAAACATGCAAGCGCCGTGTGCCGATACGGTCGGAGACAGGTTCATTGTCCGGGTCGGAACGGTTGTGCCACATCGGCATGATGAGGTTGGCGTTACTCGCCCTTTCCTGTGTGCGAAGACCACGCCCGCCTGGGCGGAACGCTTTGAGGCGGTTGGCCGAAGACGTTTCGATGGCACCGTCTTCAAACCGCCATTCGTCGTTATTCGGCGGACCTCCAGCCCCAGCGATAGATCGCGGGCGGTGGGGTCGATCATCGTCGGAAACCAAGATGTCGCCGTCGAGAACCATTTGATCGTAGCACGCCCGAAATCCGGGACCCTAGCCGATTGCCGAGCGCTTCTTCGGGTCCTTAAGTCATCGGCGACGACCGATCATCTCAATCACGCGATCCGCTGCCGCCACCTCACCACAGTTTCAGTCGCGTCTCTTCCTTGGCGGGCATCCAATGTCTGACCGGCTGAAGTTCTCGCCCGATATCCTGGCGCGGCTCGGCGAGGAGTTGGTACCTGATATTGACCAGGGTTTGATCGAGCTGGTCAAAAATGCATACGACGCCGATGCGACGGAGTGCCGGATCACACTCCACGATGCGACCGCAGACGGTGGATCGATTCTCGTTTCGGACAATGGGACGGGGATGTCAGAGTCGGCCGTTCGGAACGGTTGGCTCGTCCTTGGTCGGTCGTCGAAGACGCAGAAAAATCTGACGCCGCAGTACAATCGGGTGCCCGTCGGCGACAAAGGGTTGGGGAGACTGGCCGCCCTACGGCTCGGACGCCAAGTGACCATGCGGACCCGTCCCCGGTCTGATCCGGGCCGCGAGTTCGAGCTCGTGCTAAACTGGGATCAGTTCGACGCGGCGACGCTGATCGAAGACGTCGCAATCGACATCACTGAGTCCCCAACCGACCGTCCGCCGGGAACGGACATCTCGATCGAAAGGATACGGGGGCCGATCGGCCGCGGTCCTGTCAACAAGCTAGTGCGGAGCCTTCTGCTTCTCTCAGATCCATTTTCGGAGGAGGGAAAACCGGAGGCCGGCATCCGTACCGATAGCACCTCTGACGCCGTCTCGCCCGACCCCGGATTCAAAGCAGAACTGGTCGCTGACGAGTACGCCGATCTCCAGGCCAAGCTCGGGCAGTCCTACTTCGCCGACGCCGAGTATCGCATTCGCGCGCAACTCGACGCGGATGGCCAAGCTCATTTTAGCGTATTGGACTGGAAGGGCGACACCCTCCACCAGGCGACGCCAAGCGACCTCTACGACGCCCCGCCGTTCGTGTTCGACCTCTGGGTTTTCATCCTGGACGGCAAATCGTTCTCGACCCGCACTTCGACGATGCGAGAGGTCCAAGATTGGCTGAAACACGTGGGCGGGGTCCATGTCTACGAGGACGCCATTCGGGTGCCGCCGTATGGCGGTCTTGGCGACGACTGGTTGGACTTGAATTTGCGCAGGTCGCGCAGCCCCGAAATGCGCCCATCGACGAACACCTCGATCGGCCGGGTGCGGGTCGCGAATCCCCTCCGCCGACTTGTTCAGAAGACCGATCGCATCGGCTACATAGAGAACAACGCGTTCCTCGACATGAGACGCTGCTGCGGGGATGCCTTGGACTGGGCTTCCCGCACCCAGGTCAGGGAACGCGACAAGCGTCGGCAAGCGGAACTGGAGATCGTCCAGCAAAAGACCGAGCGCGCCACTGCCCGGCTGCAGGCGGTTCTCACTAAGGCGGTGCCGACGACAGAACGGAAGAAGGTGGACGACGCCATCGACCTCTACGTCAAGGAGAAGGGGCACGAGACCAAGGCGTTGAGGGAGGAGCTTCAGCTCTATCGTTCGCTCGCCACTGCAGGAATGACGTCAGCTGTGTTCGCCCACGAGATCGGTCGCCCTCTGAAGCTGATCGATAACGGGCTGCAAGCCCTCCAGAAAATGATCCCGGACGATCAGCAGGCCGATGCGGGTCGCCGGATCGATAGGATCATCGCAGCGAAGGCCCGGCTCAATTCCTTCGTCTCAATCCCCCTGAATCTCCTCGCCAAAAAGAAGCGCCGGTCCGGAAAGACAAACATCAACCAGTGCCTGGCCGAACTCGTCGATCTGCTCGCGCCTATCGCTATCTATTTCAAGGTCAAACTCGATCTGGACCTCACTGACCAGTATACGGACATCAACGGAAGCGAGGCGCTGATAGACGGCATCTGTCTCAACCTGATTATGAACTCGATCAACGCCTTCCAGCGCAACGAATTCGCGCAAGCCGACCGGAGAATCCGGATCGCCACGACTTACGATGGATCAACCGTCTCCGTGAGCGTTACGGACAACGCCGGCGGGATCGACGGTCTAGAGCTCGCCGACATCTGGTTGCCGGGCGTGACCACGACGCCAGAGGGCACCGGCTTTGGGCTGACCATCGTTCGGGATTCGGTCCACGATCTGGGCGGTTCGGTTCGGGCGACCGCTTTGACGGACTTTGGCGGCGCGGAGTTCGTGGTCGCGCTGCCGCCAATGCGGGAGCTGTTCAAATGAACGCCTTGACCCAACTCGCCGCGCGCAGCCGTGTCACTGTCATTGATGACGACGCGGACGGCCGTGACGACCTTATGGATCAGCTACGGGATTGCGATTTCGAGCCGAGCGCGGTGATCGGACATTTCGGCCAGGACATCGACCGCCTGCTGGGCGAAGTGACTGCTCAAGCACCCGATTTTGTAATCTGCGACCACAAGCTTCAACCTCAGAACATGGCGTCTTTCCATGGCCTCGAAGTGGTTCGGAGACTCGTCGAGGCCAAGACCGCCGCGATGCTGCTGACCATGTATCAATCAACGGATCGTTTAGAGCTTCGGGCTCATCGGCACGTAGTTCCGATCATCATGGGCCGCGACGCGTTCGACCCGGACTATCTGGGCACGTACGCCAACGTTTGTTTCCGGGAAATCGCCGAAGATCCCGTGGACGAACGCCGTCCGCATCGGACGTTGATTCGCGTCGACTGGATCGACGCCGCCACCCAGAACATCGACGCCGTTGTCACCCACTGGTCGCCGGACCACGCGGTCACTCTTCCAAGGTCCTGTATCCAGCCTTCGATTTTGCCGAAGCTGACGCCAGGCAGCTATCTGCTCGGCGACGTCAACATCGGTGCCAAGTCGGAAGACGATCTTTTCTTCACCAACGTCAACGAGTTGGTAGATCCTCAGAGCATCCACGACCTCGCATGACGGAGATGACGGTTCTCGATGTAGGCCACGGGAACAGCGCTATCTTGCGGAGCGCTGGGCAGGTCGCCGTTGTCGACGCGCCGACCCGAAGCTTGCTGCTGGACACGCTCAGGGACATGGCGATCGAAACCGTCGACGTTGCCTTCATTTCTCATGCCGACAAAGATCATTTGGCTGGGATCGTCGGTCTTCTCACCAGCAAGACCGTCCGAGTGAACACTCTTTATCTAAACGTCGATGCAAACCGACGTTCCCGTCTATGGCGAGATCTTCTAGCCGCTGTTGCAGTCGCGCAAGCCCAGGGCAGTTGCAAGGTCGTGACCAGTCTCTCGTCCACAACCCCAGGCCGCGTGGATGTTGGGGACGCCCGTATCCATGTCGTGGCACCGTCCGCATCCCTAACCCTGACCGGGGTCGGCGGACGAACGCAGGACGATCAGCTCGTCACAGCGAACAGCTTGTCGGCGGTGCTTCGGGTCGAGCATCAGGACGAGCGGAGCGGCGTGCTCCTTGCCGGTGACATGGACGAGATCGGTTTGAAGGATGCGGTGGCTAGTAATGCCGACGTCCGCGCGCGCGTACTCGTGTTCCCTCACCACGGAGGATCCCCCGGCGGGGACACTTCCAAATTTGCCCGAGCAATTTTGGATGCCGTTCAGCCATCAACCGTAATCTTCTCGAACGGCAGAAACCGCCACGAGAACCCTCAGCCGGGGATTGTGGAAGCGACTCTTGCGGCGAAGTGCGCAATCGCCTGTACACAGATGGCCAAGAACTGCAGCGCGAAATCAGTTCCGGGCGACCATCTCGAAGAAGTTCGAGCTCATGGCCGCAAGGAAAACCTCTGCTGCGCAGGCTCGATCACCTTTACTCTGAATGGCGGGGCACACCGTCAATCAAGCCATGGGGCCCGCTTCGACGCCTTCGTAGAATCTGCAGTCTCAACTCCTATGTGCCGACGACGAATAAACTGACTTGCCTCTGTCACCTCCACTGATGCGTGGTTGTTGAGCAAACTCACGCCACCGCAGTGTCATGCCACCGTGACGGCGTCTGGGTACACTCTAGATGCGGGCCTTCTGAAAAGCCGCTTTAAGTCCCGCACCGGCGCGAGATCACCCAAGATCAACGCCCTGCGCCCTTCCAGAAACAACCTGCGCCAGGCCGGCGGCCCCCACGTCGAAACAGACCTGCTGCCCCGGAACCAGAGCCGCCGCCCCAGCCGACACACGGGCGTACTGCTCCACACCGTGGCCGTCCCGCACTATGACAAAGCGCCTCAAGCCCAGTTCATCATGCGCGCCTGCTCTGACGACCTCGCCCGACAGCCGCCCAGGCCGTGCAATCTGCGCGACCCGCCCGCTTTCCAAGCGTCGCTGATTGATGGTCCGAATGATATCCCGCCGGACTTCGAGTTCTCGCAGCGTCGCCTCCATATCCGGACGAAGCCGAAACCGCCGCCCATCCCGCGTCGCCAAGCCGAGTTCTTCGAGGGTCCGCAGCCGCCCTCGCGTCAGGGCCGACCAGGCGTCGGTCCCGCCCACGCCGTCGTCGACGCGCCCCTTCTCGTCGGCCGCTGCAATCAACCTCCGATCCAGTGCCGTGAACCGCTCCGCCTGGGTTTCCTTCCAGACCCTCTGCTCGGCGTCCACGCGCGACAGGTCGCCCAGCCGCTCCTGCGCGGCTTCCTGCGCACGCGCGCGTAGTCCGTAGCTGATGTAGCCTCGGGGAATGACCAGGTCCCGGCCATCCGACCGCCGCCCCCGCACCAGGACGTGAGCGTGCGGCTGGTCGGTGTCGTAGTGACAGGTCGCGATCCATGTCAGGCTGGGCTGACCGAGGTCCGCCCCGACCCTCCCCATGACATCGCGCACATAGTCCTTCAGATCGCGTATCCGTTCACCGTTCTCCGGTGAGACGATCAGGCGGAAGTGGTGCCTATCGCCGCGCCAATCCTGGACGGCGGCACGGGCATCGAGGCTGTCGGTTTCACGGTTGAAGAACTCGGCCCGCTCACCTTCAACGCCGGCCCCCTGTCGGCCCAGATAGACAACATGAGCCGCCAGCGCGGCGCCCCTGGCCGCCCCCTTCCCAAGATGACGCGAGACCAGTGCCTTGACGATGACCCGCTGCCGGACATCGAGCCGAAAGGCTCGGCCGGACCGGTTCTGCGCCGCCCTCAACGCTCCCGCCCGATCCCCCAAGGCGAAGCTTCGCGACGCCGCCAGACGAATGAACATGGCGGTGCGGACGTCGCACAGGTCGCGTTTGAGCCTCCCGGGCAGCTGGACCTGCAAGCCGTCGGCGTCGGGGTGCGGTGCCTGCGCCAAAAGCTCTTCAAATCGGTCACGCACCAACATCGACACCTCCATCCACTGCCTCCGGCGACGACGAGATTCCGCGACTTGCCGCAAGTCGTCAGAGCCTCTCCATCCGCCGCCTAAGTCATGGAGAATATAGCTGAAACAGGACCTGCCGATCTCCTCCTTTTATCTTGCCCAAAGCCCCCTTTTGCAGATTTCCAGGCCTCCTTTTCATCACTCGCCACACCCTGACAAACCTCGTCAAACCTGCGCCGCCCCATAGCCGCGCCATGCGCGTTGCACGTCATCGGCTTCCCATCGGCATGACAAAACCCGCCCGGCCGAGGCCGAACGGGTCTGATTTCAAGTCGTGGCGCTGGCCGCCTTCAGTGCGGGCGCGACCTCACCGCCAGATGCCGGAGCCCCTGCTCCATCGCCTTCTGCCCGAGGTTGAGCGCCGGTCCGAACGGACGTCCGTCCGCCGCCCTCGTCGCGTCGAGCGATCGCGCCAAAGTCAGGCAGCAGGTCGGCTCGAGCGCGATCAGTTCGTCATTGGCCCTAAAGGGGGCCGCCTTGCCGTGGGAGTCGAAATCCACCCGGGCAAGGATGAGCGTCACCCCCTTCTGCTGCGCCCATCGGATGGCCAGCTTTTCGGCGCCCTTGGCCCCGGTCGTGGCGAGCGCCATGTCCGGCCACTCCGCCAGAGCCCAGTTTAGGGCGTCGAAGATGCGCGCCGCGTCCTCCGCCGCATCGGCGGACGGCGCGCCCCGGAAGGCCACGACCGGTCCGGCATGATACGCATTGCCCGCCCTTCGATCCCGGATCGCACGGATGGCTTGCTTGGCTTCCAGCTGGGCCGCCGTCAGGAAGCTTCCCCGGCGACTGCCCTTCCAAGCGGTCCAGACCTCGCCGGTGGCAACCGTCCAGGCGTCGGAGGCCGCATCCCTGATCCGCTCCGCCGCCTGCGCCGCCGCATCACCCGCCCGGGCCCGCGCGGTCGCCTCCTGCAGCTCGACGTCCGACGCCTCCGATCCGTCGAAGTCGCGGTCGAGCCGGCGCATCACATCGCGCGCCCGGTCAGCGTCCCGTTCGATCCTTCCCGCCGCCGAATGGAAGGCGCCAATGAGGGCTTCGCCGAGCAGGGTCTGGAAGTCCTCCAGCGCCGTGTCTGCGATCACGTCCAGCAGTTCGGTCATGAGCGCCCGCCCGAGCTGGACCAGGGCGTCCTCGGAGGCCTGCGGTCGCTGATCGCCAAGCGCCGCGGCCAGGTTGTCGAAGCCGCCGCCGGTTGCCGCCGTGAAGGCCGTCATCGTGCAGGTGTTCGAGCTTTGCATTGTATCGTTCCCGTTCTGAAAGGCCGAAGCGCCCCATGCGCAACGACCCCATTCCTGGCCACGTCGGGGTCCCCGGCGGTCACCGCAGCGGTCCGCCCCCTTGCGGGCCGCGAAGGGAAACGGCGAAGCCGTTGACGGCCGGGGTGACGTGTCAGGATGGGAGGTCGTTGTGTGGGGGCATGTCCTCGCCCCTCTGGGGGCGAGGACCCCATTCGGCGCCGTCGCGCCGACAGCCACGCAGGCCCTGCGGTCGCCCTGGCCCTAGACGACGGCTCGCGGCCGTCGTCCTGCACGCCGCGTCGGGCCACAGTCGATGCCGACCATTCGCAGAAGGCTTTCGGCCGAACATTGCCGCTTCTGGTAGCCCACGGCGGCATGGGCCGCACAGAAGGCGCCGCGCGCGATGGGGCGCCCGCACAGCCCGAAACCCGCCTCGCCGGAACAGCCATAGGGCCAGCGACACTGTCCGGCCCTCACGGACAGGATGGTCGCCTTCGGCGCGGGCGGCGCAGCCAGCAAGGCTGCTGAAGGCCCGATCATCGACCTGCCCTTCAGCGATCCGGGCGACCGAACGGCAGGCCGCGCGGCGGTATTTGTCTCCCTAGGCGACCTGGTCCGGGGCGGCGCCGCAGGGCGCGCGCGCCGGACGTCCGGTCCGCGGGCCAGACCCAGGCGATAGACCTTGCCGAGAACGGCGCAGCGCGAGACGCCGTGGCCGAGATCAGACGCGATGGCGGCGGCGGTCCGGCCTTCCAGCCACAGGGCGGTGAGGCGCAGGATACGATCTTCGGTCCAGATGGAGACGGTCATGGCGATGCTCAGGGTCAGCGAGCCCGATCGGCTCGCCCCCGACCGCCCTTCCTCTCTCTTTCCGCGTCCGACACGACAATGGCCCGGTGCGTCCGCCCCGGGCCATGCCGTCCCCTTCCGATCCGGTGATCAAAAGGGGATGTCGTCGTTCAGATCATAGCCGCTCGCCGCATCCGGGCCGGCGTCGCCCACGGACGGCTTCCGGTTCAAGGCGGCGTCGCGCCGGTTCTTCAGCCGCATGTCGTCCACCACCACCTTCAGGTCGTAGTGTTCGACCCCGTCCTTGTCGGTCCAGCTGTCGTTCTCGACATGGCCCTGAAGGACGACCCGGCTGCCCTTGCGGGCATAGGGGGCGATATAGTTCTCCGCCGTCGCCTCGTTGAAGCAGACGCAGTTGAAGCCGGTCGTCCGCTCGCCCTTTTCGCCGTCGGCGCGCCGATAGCGGGTGGTCTCGAGGACGCGAAAGCTCGCGCGTTTGCGCCCCGAACCCTGGGCCGAGAGGATGGACGGGTCGGCGGCCAGATAGCCTTCGATGACGAGGGTCTGCATGATTCAGTCTCCTTGAGAATGAGGGTGAGGATCAGGCCGCCGCGCGGCGGCCCTTGTGAGGGCGGGTCATCTCGACAGCTTCGTCAGCCATGTCCGCCGCACCTTCCGCGCCGGGTTCGGCGGCCCTGTCGGTCGCCCAGTCGAGGATCGTCAGCCGGTTCACCACCAGTTCCTTGGCGGCGCGCTCGGTCCCGTCGCCGGCGGTGTAGGCGGTGTCGATAAAGGCCCCCACGACCAGAGCCTCGCAGCCCTTGGCGAGGCCGCGGGCGATGACCTTCTCGTTGAGCCCCTTGGCCCAGCTGACGCAGTTGACGCCGACGATGCGATCCTTGCCGCCAACGTCCACGCCGCGTTTCTCGAGCAGCCGGAACACCGCCTTGGCGAAGTCCGGGCTGATCTGGGGATCGGCCGCCAACCGGCCGGTGAACACCATGGTCTGCATGACAGTCTCCTTGTGATCCGAGGCCGGGAAGACCCTCTCCCCGTTCCGCCTCGCCCTCCTGAGCCCTTTCTCCCGCCGGACCGGTTCCGCCGGGCGCACCCCGACGAAACCGGCCTTCCGGTCAGGCCGCTGCGTCGTCCGCAACCACATCGACCGGGTCCACGCCGACCAGGGCCGCCTCCCCGGCCGGCGTCACCACGAAGACGCCGACGTCCCATGGCGGATCCCTGTCAGCCGTCTCGCCTCCCGCCTGCGGATCGTCAGCATCGGCCTCGTCGTCAGGCGCTTTGTCCGATTCCGGGTCGGATGCATCCGCACCGTCGGCATGGTCGACATCCTCCGGCGTCAAGCGCCACGACAGGCAGGGCGGCGCCCAGCTCCGCGCCCTCGCCTGGTCCTCGGTCCAGGCGACAAGGTCGCCCTTCTTCATGCGGGCCGGGGCCTCGGTCTCGCCCCCCATGCGCTCGAGCATGGTCAGCATCTGCTCGCGAGAATGCGGACGCAGATAGCCTGAGTCCGGCGTCCACCAGCGCGCCACGTCCGCATCGCAGAGGTCGGCGAGCTCGGCGGCCTCGGCCCTCGCGGCCTGACGCACCTGGCTGGTCCGTTCCTCACGCAGGTCGAGGCTGAGGGCCGTCAGCTCCGCCAGGAGGCCCATGCGCTCGACCGGGTCCAGAGCGTGGACCCAGGCGATGAGGGTGAGCCCCGACGACTCCCAGGTGCGACGGCGTTCGTCGAGGCGTTCGCGCACTACGCCGTCGAGGGCCTCGACGACCCGACCGCCCGAAGGGCTGAAGGCCGAGGCGGTGATCGCCAGGGCCGCTTCGGTCCTGCCGACCGGCGGCCAGACGGCCATGGCCCCGAACAGGCGCGCCACCAGGGCGGTCAGCGCGACCTCGGGCGTTTCGGCCAGGGCCCGGATCAGACCCCGCGTCGCCATATCCGTGCGGATCGCATGCAGGACATGGCTGACCCCGTCGATCTCGGCCGTCGGGGCCTCGGCCCGGGGCGGCG
Organism: Brevundimonas bullata; assembly: GCF_014207965.1. Lineage (GTDB taxonomy): Bacteria > Pseudomonadota > Alphaproteobacteria > Caulobacterales > Caulobacteraceae > Brevundimonas > Brevundimonas bullata_A. The sequence goes on along the minus strand of NZ_JACHLM010000005.1, from coordinate 278,028 downwards.
CATAGGCGGCGCGCGCAACAGGCCGCGTCCGGCCTTCCGACACGGCTTCGCTCTCGCCAGCCTCGTCATCTCCTGACCTGACCGGCTCGGCCACAGCCTCCGCCGGACCGTAGCATTCGATCTCGACGCCGGTCCGCAGCGAGGGACGGAGCACTAGGACCGTGGCCAGGCGCTGTCCTGCCCCCGCCTGATCCTGGGCGATGCGCGCCCGCACATAGGCCGCCCGTCGCTCGGCGGCCTCATCATCGGGCGTCGCAGGCTTGATCGATTCCACAGCCTCGGCCGCCGCCTCGGTCAGATCACGGGCCTCGCGATAGGCCTTGGTCGCCTCCTCGGACAGACCGCCGTAGGCGTAGTAGAGCCGCTCCAGGTCGTCGGGCAGGTCCGGTCCGTCGTCACCCGCACTGAGGTGGATGGTCAGCCCCTCCGCCTCGAAGGGCGCCGCAACCTCCGCAGCCCGCTTCAGCCAGGCGCGCGTCAGGACTGCGGGATCCAGCAGGACGGGCGGCAGTTCCCCGAACAGGTCGGCCTCTGTCCGCCCGCCCTCAATCGCATAGCAATCAGGGGTGATCAGACCGCAGCGGGGATCGCGGTCGGTGATCCGGCCTTCGCCCAGTTGCTCCTGGATGCGCCATTCCTGCAGGCCATGGCCGTCCAGGACGGCCTGGGCCAGCTCTTCCTGCTGGGTCTTATCCTTCAGACGGGCGAGCAGCCGCGCCTGGCGCAGGGTGATCTTGCCGGCCTTGAGCGCCTCCAGGGCCGTGGCGGGAAGTTTCGACAGGGCCGCCAGGCGGCGGATATCGATCTCGCCATGCCCAAGGGCGCGGGCGATGACCTTGATCCCGAGACGCTCCTTCAGCATCCGGCCGATGGCGGCGATGATGTCGGCGACGTGGACGGGCACGGCCGTATTGGTCAAGACGACCGCTGCGGCCTGCCGGGCCCGGTCGATCTCGACGAAGACCTCGACCGGATGATCGTCGTCGATAAAGGCTCCGTCGCGCAGCAGCCGCAGGGCCATGAGCCGGCGGCGTCCGTCCAGCACCATGAAGGCGGCTTCTTCATCCTGGCCCGGACGCACAGTCGGGTACTGCAGGAGACCGGCGGCGGCGATGGTGTCCGCCAGCTGGGGGATGTCGTCGTCGGGCGCCTCGCCGTGGCGGAGGTTCTCAGGGGCGATGTCCAGATCGCCCAGGCGGACCGTCTTCTGGCTACGGGTCGAGACCTGGGCCGGAGCCATGGTCGGCGGCGATACGCCTGGAGCGGCGTCGGAACGGGCCTTGCGGATGCGGCTACGAGCAGTGCGGGTCATGGGTCTTCTCCCGCCGGTCGGCGGAGCCTATCCCCGCCATGCCGGCGCCCGTCCCCGCCCTTCCCCTCTCCTTGCCGCGCCCCCGTCGAGCCCGCGTCCGTGCCGAAGTCAGCGCGAACAGCGCCTTCCCACCGGGACCACGGGTCAGCCGCCCCTGGAAAACCGGCGCGTCACGCCCCGCAATCGCGCAGCACCGGCCGCCATGGTCGGGATTGGCGCTTCGCCGTCCAGAACTTTGGACAGCACCTCGCGCGCGCCGGCCGCACCGTCGAAATCATTCAGTCTGGATTCCATTTCCTGGATCGGGGGCGCGCCTTGCGCCCGGCTGGACGCAGCTGTTGAGAACCCAGAGCCGCGCATCGACACGCGGCGCGAACCACCCTCTACCCACGCCCATGAAACGACTGACGCCGATTGAACACGCCAGGGCCAAGGGCAAGACCGTCACCATGAGCATGCCCGATCGCGGGCCGGAGGTGCGGGCGCAGATCATTGCCTGGCTGGTGAAGCGGCCCGGCGACAGATGGTTCTACGCACAGGGCGACAACTACGCTTTCGAGACTGCCGCCGACGCAGGGGCGTTCAAGCAGTGGCTGGTAGGCGCCCTTGCGGCCTGAAAAGAAGAACCCGCCCCGGAATACCGGAACGGGCCAAGGAAGGGGTTTGAACACGTCGGCCCGAGAGGATTCAGGCCAGCAGAAGATCACGGGCTTCAAAACCTGTGATTGCATAGACCATCAAGCGCACCACTGGACATTGGTGTCAACAATGAACCCGGGCGCCTCAAAGGGCTCGGGTCCAAGACGACAAAGGCTGCCTGCTGCGACATCACGTCAGGCAGCAGCCGGTACATCAAAGCCAACAAAGAACCATGTTCGACTAGACGGCCCTGCACCACTCCCTTTAGAAAGGGCCGCGCCACCGCAACCTCTCGTAGGCGCAGATGGGCAAGCGGGGGCTCCCATGACAAACGACGCGGCCCTCATCCGCCTGCGCGCGGACCTAGCACGCCAGATACAAACCTGGATGGACGACGCCTTCGCCAAGGTGGATTTCAACGCCGATCCGGACAGGGTGATCGAGGCGCTGACCCTGGCCTGGAGCGAGGTTCTTCTTCGCGTCGAGGCCGTCGACCAGGCCGCCCAGGCCGCCCAGGCCGCGGGTCCATCACCGCATAGCGTCCACAAATCTTCACCCTTGACCGGAATCACAACTCAACCGAGCGTAAGCTTGTTCGATCCCGTCGACTGAGCCGGGAGCGAACAAGGACGGCCGGCTGGCCGATTGGCGGTCAGCGCCCTCCCTCTGTGGAGTTTGGCGATGGTTGTAGCGTTCCAGGAGACGGTTGAAGCCTACGTTACAAGCACCGACACCGAGGGCGATGACGACCTCCTGAACAAGCTCGAACGCCTGATCCTCGATCACATCCCCCGGTCGATCGCCGAAACCGTCAGCATGCTCGGCGTCATCATCCCCAATGTCGAAATAGGCGGACGCGTCGACGGTGCGGACGTCGCCGCCCTCGCGAACATACGCACCTTCCTGGAAAGCCTCGCCTAGCGCCGCACCTTGCAGCCCTGCCGCCTTTTAGGCCGTCATCAGCCCCAGGATCGCTTCCGCGCTCTGCGACGAGATTCGCGCATCCCGATGACACCCCATGAATGGCCCTATGACGGGTGCGCGCCCGACGAAAGGCGATCCAGGCGCTCGGCAAGCCCGGCCAGCGCCTCATAGATGATCGCCAACTCGACATAGGCCTCGCGGATGTCTGAAGTCGGTGCTCCAAACGACCGGCAAAGCCAATGCACCGCCTGATCTCTCAAAGTTTCGCTCACGACACCCCTGCGCCAAAATGAAACCGTACAGCCTATACTCGCAAGAGTTGTGCAACAGGCGGCCGCAAGCACGCCAAGGTCGGCTTCCGTCTCGACATGGAATCGATCCATTTGCCAGGAACCCGTCCTCCCAAGAGGATGCCGTGACGATAAACTCTCCATGCCGAGACGCTAGAAATGACCCCCGATGAGCGTGAGATCCGCCAGGTCGTCGAGACCTGGTTCGCCGCATCCAGGCGCGGCGATACCGCCGCCGTTCTCGATCTGATAACGGACGACGCCCTCTTCATGGTCCTCGGCCAGGAGCCTTTCGGCAAGGCCGTATTCGCCGCGGCGTCCAAGGCCATGGAAGGCGTGCAGATCAACGGCGAAAGCGAGATCGTCGAACTCCAGGTGCTCGGCGACTGGGCCTTTATCCGCAACCATATCGACATCAACGCCGCCCTCCCCGACGGCCGGACCGTTCATCGGGCGGGCTATACTCTCACGCTCCTGCGCAAGGAAACGGACGGTCAATGGCGTCTCGCGCGCGACGCCAACCTCCTAACCGTACGCGATTGAGGCGAATGGTCCTCGCGCGGCGCGTTCAGGATTTCCACCGAACCCGCGGCGGCGGCCCCCTCTTCTCGGCCCGGGTCTGCAGGGTTGGATGCGCCTTCGAAGAGATAGAACCCCGCCGCCACGAGGTCTTCGCGAAGGACATCCGGGAGCGCCATGCCCAAACAAGTAGAACGGGGGTGCGGCGGTTGCAGCGCGCACACCCTGTTGATGTCCGCGTGAAACCCGGCGAACGGCCTCGCCATCGGCCCCGTCAGGCCGTGGTAAGCACCACGCCGACCAGGACCGCCGCCCAATGCACGCTGGCCGCCGCCACCACATGGCCATGCCAGACCGCCCGGAACCAGCCGAGCTTCTTGCGCACATAGAAGACCGCGCCGGACATGTAGAGGGCCCCGCCTACGGCGAGGAGCAGGAGGGCGATCCAGGAACCGTGAGCGATCATCGGCTTGAAGGCGATCACCACGAGCCAGCTCAGAGCGACATAGAGGACGATCCAGAACCGGCGGCCGACGCCCGGCAGGAACAGTTTCCCCAAGGCCCCCAGGATGGCCAGGCTCCATACCGCCGCCGTCATGCCCCAGGCCCAGGCGCCGGTCAGATTGTGGGTGGTGAACGGCGTGTAGGAGCCCGCGATCATCAGGAAGATGCCCGCGTGATCGAGGCGACGCAGAAGCGGACGCCACCGGGGAGCCGCGAAATTATAGGCGGTAGAGAAGCCCAGCATGGCCAGCATGCCGACCGCATAGACGCAGACGGCCAGCACCAGACCAAGACTGCCCTTGGCGACGGACAGTCCGAGCAGCACGCCGCCGCCGAACAGGGAGAAGGCCAGGCCGACGATATGCACCACCAGGTCCGCGCACCTGGCGCGCGACGTCGGATAATGCCTCGGCGGAAGGGTCATCTGGGTCACATCTCGAACCTAACACATAATCCCGCCGACGAATGAGCCCCTCACGCGCCCATTGAACGCCTCCTGGCTCCGACGCGTTGAGCGAGCCACGACCCATGGGAGGTCCAGATGGCCGACTACACCCTCTACTACTGGTCCGCGCCCTTTCGCGGCCAGTTCGTGCGCGCCGTCCTGGCCTATGCCGGCAAGACCTGGACCGAGCCCGGCGACGACGCCATAGGCGCCCTCATGGAGGGGCCGCTTGAGGCCATGCCGGTCCCCTTCATGGGTCCGCCCGTCCTGGTGGACGAAACCGCCGGCGTCGCCCTCTCGCAGACGCCGGCGATCCTCTTCTACCTTGGCGAGACGCTGGGCCTTCTCCCCGCCGCCCCTGCCCTACGCGCCCTGACGCTCAAGGTGGCCAACGACGCCAACGACCTCATCGACGACCTCACCCTGGATGGCGGACGCCTGATGTGGACGGACGCGCGCTGGAGGGACTTCATCCCTCGCCTGCGAAAATGGATGGCCCTGTGGGAGGACCTAGGACACCGCCATGACCTGAGCGCCGACGCCGGCCATCTGCTGGGCGGCGACGCCCCTGGCGTGGCCGACGTCGTCACCGCGACCCTGTGGTCGACGCTGAACGAACGCTTTCCGCCGATCGCGGCGATGCTGGAGGAGGGCGCCCCCGCGACGGCCGGATTGACCCGCCGCATCTCGGCCCTGCCCGCGCTCACCGACTTGGCCACCCGCGCCCGCCGTGAGTACGGCGACCTCTATTGTGGAGGCAAGATCGAGCAATCCCTCCGCCAGGTCCTCCGAACAAACCAGGCTCCCCAAGACGCTCGATGAAACGACGAACGCCCCTGTCCCCAGGCGCTGCCTAGTCCGCGGCGAGGCCGTTTCAGCCGGCTAGACGCGCCCTTCCAAGCCGACGCGCGGCCTCTTGCAGCACAGCATCCGGCTTGGCGAAACAGAGCCGCAAGACGCCGTCGCCCGCATTGCCCGACATGAAGGCCGAGACCGGAATCCCGGCGACGCCATGCTCTTCAACCGCCCGGTCGGCGAATGCGACCGCACTAGCCGCGACGCCCGAGGCCTTCAGGTCCAGGCACAGGAAATAGGTCGCCTCGGACGGCAGAACGATGAAGCCCTGCCGCTGCAAGGCCTCCGCCAGATGGTCACGCGACCGCGCCAGGGCCGCCGCCTGATCTGCAAAGCGCGCCGAAGACCAGGTCAGGCCCTCGGCGACCGCCGCCTGCAGATGGGGCGGCGTCGAGAAGGCGATGTACTGATGCGCCTTGGCCGCCACCTCCAACAGGCGGCCGCAACCTGTCAGGAAGCCGACCTTCCAACCCGTCAGGCCGAACAGCTTGCCGGCCGATCCGATCTTCAGCGTGCGCTCGAACATCCCCGGGACTGCGGCAAGCGAGACGTGCTGGCGGTCGTCATAGACCAGCCGCTCCCATACCTCGTCGGTGACCGCGATCAGATCATGTCGACGACAGACGGCAGCGACGGCCTCGACCTCGTCCACGTCAAAGGCCCGGCCGGCGGGATTGAGCGGATTGTTGAACACCAGGACGCGGGTGCGCGGCGTCACAGCGGCTTCCAGCGCCTCCGCCGTCAATCGCCATTCCGGCGGCGCCAGCGACACGGCGCGGACGACACCTCCGGCCCGCTCGATCAGCGGGCGATAGGCGTCATAGGCCGGTTCGATGATGACCACCTCATCGCCGGGCGTGACGACGGCCATCAGGGCCGATGCAATCGCTTCAGTCGCGCCCGACGTCACCACCACATTCTTGGCCGTCAGTGCCAGACCGTCGAAGCGATTGTAGAAGTCCGCCGCCGCCGTCCGCAGTTCGGGAAGCCCTCGCGACGGAGGATATTGGTTGCCGCGCTCCCGCAAAGCCCTCGCCGCCGCCTCGAGCAGGTCAATCGGCTCTGGACCGTCCGGGAAGCCCTGCCCCAGGTTGACGGCGTCGTGCTGGCGCGCCAGCCCCGACATGCGCTCGAACACGGTGGTCGGAAGGCTGGCGAACAGAGGATTGAGGCGCATGTCCAGAGCCTACTTCAGGTCGTTCACGAACCGCCACGAAAGACGCGGGCCGCATCAGCGACCCGCAGTTTCAAGGGAGGAAACGCCTCTCGGGAGAGGCACCTCAACCTCTCATATGGCCCTGCTCAACCCAATGTAGAAATGCTGCTCGGACCGTCAGGTTTCCTCGCGCCGTCCATGTGTCGCCTGCAAAACCAGATAGACGCCAATTCGACACGCGCGAGCCTGAGGTCGTCCGGCGCAACTTTTTCATCACCCACCGGTTTACAAGTTTGGCGATCAGATTCGCGCCACTTCCGGGTCCGATCTGATCCTGGCGTCGAGCCCAAAGGCTCCGCACTGAGGCCCGCCATCCATAGGGTGGCGGGTCCTCTTCGTATTGAGTCTACTCGCGCATCATTGCCTTAAGGCCGTCGTCGAATTCGCCCGGGGCGAAGAGTAGCTGTAAGCCTTGGCTGGAAGTCAGGAACCTGTTGCACAAAAGGATGTTGAAAAGCGGCGGCTTCGGCTGCGCGTGCGGTCGCCTGATCAGCACCGCAGAATTCCTTCGTAGACCACTTCCCCCGCCCTATCCGGCGGGGTTTTTCTTTTCGGCGCCTCAACACTCCCGTGTTGTTCGGAAGCACCACAGGTCCAGAAGCGAAACAGCGCAGCCTGCGTCGCATATCAAACGTTCGCGAAGACCGGTTTGACCGCTAGCGAAACAAACTTGAGGCGAGCGGAGGGAATTTGGGCGCCGAAACGTCCTGAAACGATCTGACAAACGAAGATTCGTTGTGTCCCATATGTGTCCCAAACGCAGACCGCACGAAGCTCGCCTACGAAGACCTTCAACATGGTATTGAAACATAAGGGGAAAATGGTACGCCCCCTCGGGCTCGAACCGAGGACCCTCTGATTAAAAGTCAGATGCTCTAACCAACTGAGCTAGGGGCGCACATTCTTTGAAATCAACCACTTGGGTCGCTTTCCCGCCGACAAGCGAAGCGCCTGTTTGCGGAGGCGGTTTTTGGTTCATTCGCGACAGCAGGTCAAGGGCCACAACGTCGGAAGACGCTTATTTTGTGAGGAAAAGCACCAAAAGGCCCCCGACCGGATCGCACGCCAAGGTTATCCGTATTCGGTCCGGAATACGCGGCCCTGCTGACCCATCAGGTTCCAGCCCGCATTGGTGGGGCGCAGCTTGCCGGACTTGCCGAACTTCTCCGCCAGCCCGAACACCACAAGTTGGGCGCTGGCGCCCGCGTCCTGGGTCCTGTCCGCGTCGACAATGTCGAGCAGGGCGGCGATTCGTTCAGCTTCGGTCACGATGGTTCCGGTCGTCCGTTAATCCTGCACACCCCGTGCCGGGTCGCCGCCCCAAGGGCAAGCGATCTTCGCGGCCTAGCTTCCGAACCGACCGATTTCTGACAGATGCCTGGTTTTCCAGCCCTGTTCAGCCCGCCGCTTTCCAGTCTAGCTTCACGCCATGGGACCGCTCACCGGACTACGCATCATCGAAATCGACGGCCTGGGGCCGGTCACCTTCGCCGGCATGGTGCTGGCCGACATGGGGGCCGAGGTCCTGCGGCTGACGCGCGGCGGAAACGCCCCCGCCGCCGTGTTCGACGATGTCGGCGGCGAGGTGCTGCATCGCGGACGCATCGCCGTGCCGGTCGATCTGAAATCGCCTGAGGATCGCGACAAGGTCCTGGCCCTCATCGCCGGGGCCGACGCCCTGATCGAGGGTTTCCGACCCGGCGTCATGGAGCGACTGGGTCTGGGGCCGGACGCCTGCGCCGCCATCAACCCGCGTCTCGTCTATGGCCGCGTCACCGGATGGGGCCAGAGCGGGCCGATGGCGGATCAGGTCGGCCACGACATCAACTACCTGGCCCTGTCCGGCGCCCTCTATCCCATGGGCGCGGGCGATCAGCCGCCCTGCCCGCCGCTCAATCTGGTCGGCGACTACGGCGGCGGGGCCATGATGCTGGTCAGCGGCGTTCTTGCGGCCATGCTGGAGGCCAAGACCACCGGACGCGGGCGCGTCGTGGACGCGGCCATGACCGACGGCTCGGCCCTGCTGACCAGCCTCTTCCATGCCCTGCGGGCGCGCGGTCTGTGGAGCGACACGCGAGAAGCCAACCTGCTGGACGGCGGAACGCCCTTCTATCGCTGTTACGCCTGTCGCGACGGGCGCTTCGTCGCTGTCGGGGCGCTGGAGCCCCGCTTCTACGCCGCTCTGATCGACGGCCTGGGCCTGACGCCGGAGGATGCCACGCAGTTCGACCGCGACGCCTGGCCGGCCCTGCAGACCCGCTTCACCGCCCTGTTCGCCACAAGGGACCGCGACGACTGGGCCGCCCATTTCGCCGGGACCGAGGCCTGCGTCACCCCCGTCCTGACCCTGGGCGAGGCGACGGAGCACCCCCACAATCAGGCGCGCGGGACTTTTGTGAAGGCCGGGATCGTCCAGCCCGCCCCCGCGCCGCGCTTCGGCGCTCACGCGGCGCCGGTCAGCGCCGACCGCCCCGCCCTGCCCCTGGATCAGGCCCTCGCCGACTGGGCCAAACCGGCCGCGTCCCGCGTGACGTAACGTGTGACGGAGAAGGTTCAGTTGCGGTTCATTCTCCTTCGGTAAACAAGGCGAGGGAACCCAGCTGCGCAGACGACGTTTGCCACCCCAAAGGGGCAAGAAAACCAAATGAACCGCTTGATTGTAAAACGTTTGCTCTTGGCCGCCGGCCTGGCCGCCACCGCCGCCCTCGCGGCCTGCGAGGAGCCGCGCCGGGACAACGATTACGAAGCCGTGGAAATCCAGACGGAAGAGCCGACTGCGCCCGCCGCCGAAGACTCCGGCGCCCCCGTCGTGGCTGAAGCCCCCGCCGCCAAGGAAGCGACGACGCCGGTCGAGGCCATTCCGCACGACGAACGCACCTCGGAACAGACGGTGCAGCCGGAAAGCGATACGCTGTTCTACTGATTCCGCTCTGAACGGCCCTCTCTGCCGGTTGTCGCGCTCTGAACCCAAGGCTCCAGTTTGACGTCGAGGTCCCATCTCCTTCTCGCCAGCGTGGCGCTCTGGGCTGTCTGCGGCCAAGCGGCGCTCGCCGATGAGCCCAAGGCCGAGATCCGCGGGGAGATCGACGGCGAACTGCGCCGTCAGCTGGAGCAGGCCGTCGGTCAGGTCGACAACGCGCCCGCCAATCGGTTCGAGGCCCGGCGTCGCGCGCGTTCGGCCATGGAGTCCGCCCAGGCCCTGCTGCGCTCCGAAGGCTATTACCAGCCCACGCTGCAGGACGATGTCGAGGGTGAGGAAAAGCCCGTCGCCATCGTCACCGTCACGCCTGGCCGCCGCTTTGAGCTGAGCGAGACCAAGGTCAACTGGGTCGCCCCAGTGCCCGACCCCGTGTCGCAGTCGGTCGCCACCGCCGATCTTGGGCTGAAGCCGGGCGAACCGGGCCGCGCCGCCGACATCCTGGACGCCGAGGGCCGGATCGTCGCCAGCCTGTCCCGCGAAGGCTATGCCGACGCAAAGGCCGAACCGCGCCGCGTCGTCGTCGACCACGCCACCTTCACCGTGCAGCCCAACTTCAACATCGCCTCGGGCGAGCTGGTGCGGCTGGACGGGATCCTGGTGCGCACGCGCGGGCCGACCAATCCCGACTGGGTCGTCAACCTGGCCCCGTGGAAGGCCGGCGACCGCTATGATCCCGAAGACGTGGCTGAACTGGAACGTCGACTGCTGGACACCGGCGTCTATGACGGCGTCAACGTCTCCCTCGCGCCGCTGGATCAGGTCACGCCCGAGGGCCTGCGCCCGGTCGTGGTCGGCCTGTCCGATCGCCCGCGCAGCCTGCTCGAGGCGGGCGCCACCTACTCGACCGCCGAGGGCGTCGGCGTGGACGTCTTCCGCACCCGCTACAACCGGTTCGGCCGCGCCGCGACGCTGAAATACGGGCTCCGGTTCGCCAGCATCGACAGCCGCCTCGGCGGCGAGGTCAGCCTGCCCCACTGGCGCAAGCCCGGCCGGACGCTGAAGCTGTCCTCCTACCTCGTCAACGAACAGACCGACGCCTACGACCGCAGCGCCCTGACCGTGAACGCCGACCTGTCGCAGCGCATCGGCAAGACCTCCTTCTTTACCTACGGCCTGGGCCTCGATGCGGGCCGCTATACGGAAAACCGCTTCGATCCCGTCACCCAGGCGCCGATCACCTTCGACCGCGATCTGGCGATTGTGACGGGGCGGACCAGCGCCTTCATGGACCGCTCCAATGACCCGCTGAATCCGACCACCGGCTTCCGCCTCTACGTCTCGGCCCAGCCGACCGCCGTGACCGGCGAGGACACCGTTCTCTTCCTGCGCACAGAGACGCAGGCCACTGGCTACCTGCCCGTCCAGGACGGCGCCAGGACCGTTCTGGCCGGTCGCGTCCGCATCGGCTCGATCATCGGCGGTCAGGAATTGACCGTGCCCTCGGACCGCCTCTTCTATTCCGGCGGCGGCGGCTCCGTGCGCGGCTACTCCTACCAGAGCATCAACCCGCGGCTGCCCGACAACACCCCGCGCGGCGGCCTGTCGCTGTTCGAGACCTCGATCGAAGTGCGCCGCGACATCGGTCAGAAGTTCCAGGCCGTCGGCTTCATCGACGCCGGCGCCATCGGCTTCCAGGAAACGCCCAACTTCAACAACCTGCGCTACGGCGCCGGCGTCGGGGTGCGCTACAAGCTGCCCTTCGGCCCGGTCCGCGCCGACATCGCCATTCCGCTGGACAAGCGTGAGGGCGACGCCGAATTCCAACTCTACATCAGCATCGGCCAGGCGTTTTGACCGACACCCCTCCGCCTCACGAACCCGAAGCGGAAACCGCCGCCGACACACCGGCGCAAGCGGAAAAGCGCAAGCGCACGCGTCTGCAACTGATCGCCTTGGTCTCCGGCATCGTGGTCGCCGCCCTTGTCGCCCTGGCCATCGTCGCCGCCATCGGCGGCCGCATGTACCTCGTCTCGGATTCCGGCCGCGACCTGATCACCAGCTTCGTCTCCGGCAAGAAGATCAGCCGCTACGGCCGCATCAATGTCGAGGGCCTGAAGGGCGACCTGTTCGACGACTTCATCCTGGGCCGAGTGACCGTGACGGACGCCAACGGCGTCTGGCTTGAGGCCACCAACGTCCACGTCGACTGGTCCTACTGGCCCCTGCTGATGCGCCGCTTCCATGCGACCGAGATCAGCGCAGATAAGATCCGCGTCATCCGCCGCCCTCTGCTGGAGCCCCGCACCGAGCCCGGCGGCCCCCAGGCCATCTCCGTCGACATCGACAAGTTCAGCGCCAACGTCGAGCTGATGGAGGACTTCTCCAAGGAATACGGCCGCTGGTCGCTGGCCGGCGACGCCGAGATCCCGCGCAAGGGCGACAAGAAGGTCAACGTCAACGCCTTCAGCCTGAACCGCAAGGGCGACCATCTGCTGGTCAAGGCCGTCATCGGCAAGAAGCCCGAGGACCTGCGTGTCAACCTGCGCGCCAATGAAGCCCAGGGCGGCCCCATCGCCGGGGCCTTGGGCTATTCGCCAGACAAGCCCTTCTCGGCCGTCGCCGTGGTCAACGGCGAGATCGTCAACGTCGAGGTCAAGACCGGCGACTTCACCCCCCTTTCGGTCAAGGGCCGCTACGGCAAGGACGGCGCGCGCATCGGCGGCTATGCCGACTTCTCGGGCTCCGACCTGCTGGCGCCCTTCGTCGAACGCATTGGCCGCACCGCCCGCTTCGGCTTCGCCACCACGCCGGACAAGACCCGCGAGGGCTTCCAGGGCGTGGCCTGGACCCTGAACGCCGAAAACATCCAGTCCAGCGCCCAGGGCCTGATCCGACTCAAGGACCGCACCGCCCCTGACGGCGTCCGCCTAGAGATCACCACCCCCTCGCTCAACCGACTGGTCGGGTTCAAGCTGGCCGAGGGCGCCACCTATACCGGCGTGTTCAAGGGCGACGCCCAGATCTGGACCCTGCAGGGCTCCGCTAGTCTTCAGGACGCCGACCTGGCCAGCTATCGCGCCGCCCGCATCTCCGGCCCGCTCAACATCGCCGTGAACAAGGGCCAGTTCGATATCACCGCCGACGCCCGCGCGGTCGGCGGCTCGACCGCCGGCATCATCGGCGCCCTGCTGGGATCGACGCCGCGCGTGCAGCTGGAAGGCACGCGCACCACCGACGGCGCCTATCTGCTGAAGAAGATCGACGGGCGCGGTCAGGCCCTGACCCTGACCGGATCGGGCGGACGCAACCTGACCGGGGGCCTCAGCTTCCGCGGCAACGCCGACATCACCGACATCTCGCGCATCCGTCCCGGCGCCAAGGGTTCGTTCAGCGGCCCCATCCAGGCCAGCAAGGCGCGCGGCAAGACGCCCTGGGTGCTCAGCTTCGACGGGCGCGGCTCACGCATGAGCGTCGGCATGGACGAACTGGACCGCCTGCTGGGCCAGACCCCCCGCCTCAAGGCCGCCGGATCGTGGCGCAGCGGGGTCCTGTCCATCAACAGCAGCGAACTGACCGGCGCCGCAGGGCGCATGGGGGCCAAGGGCCTGATCGAGGGGGGCAAGATGCGTCTGGCCCTGAACTGGGACGCGCGCGGCCCCTTCGGCGTCGGCCCCGTGGCCATCGACGGCGCCATGAGCGGCGACGGCGCCCTGACCGGCACCCTGGCCCAGCCGCGCGCCGACCTGCGCGCCGCCTTCGACAAGGTGTCGGCCAGCGGTCTGGTCCTGACCAACGCCGACCTGATCCTCAGCTTCCGCAAGGGCGCCGACGCCTCGGACGGGCGGATCGTGCTGAACTCCGGCTCCAACTACGGCCCGGCCCGCGCCTCAGGGAACTTCTTCCTCGGCGGCAAGAGCCTTCGGTTGACCGAGGTGGACGTCAACGCGGGCGGCGTGACGGCCCAGGGGGCCATCGCCCTGTCCAACAACTACCCCTCCAGCGCCGACCTGACCTTCACCGCGCGTCAGGGCGCCTTCCTGGCCTCGGGCGAGGCCAATGGCCGGGTGCGCCTGACCGACGGCGGCGGCGACCAGAGCGCCGTTCTCGACGTCACCGGCCGCAACGTCCGCCTGGCGGGATCGACCTGGGTCGTCCGCAGCCTGTCGCTCAAGGGCCAGGGCACGCTGGAACGCCTGCCCTTCACCCTGTCGGCGGACGTGGGCGGCGCCACTCCGGTCCAGTTCAACGGCACGGGCGAGTATTCCCGTCAGGGCCCCGCGCAGAGCGTCACCCTGCGCGGCGGCGGTCGCGTGCGCGAGGTCGCCTTCACCACCCGCGCCCCCGCCGTCATCGCCCTGAACGGCGACGGCCGCGTCGTGCGGGTCGATCTGGGCCTCGGGGGCGGCGTCCTGACCGGCGAACTGCGCCAAGACAAGGCCGGCAGCGCCATCCAGGCCGAGTTGACCAATATCGAACTGGGCTCTCTGGCCCCCGACCTGCGCGGCCAGATCACTGGCCGTGTCTCGCTGCAAGGCTCGGGTGAGACCCTCAACGGTTCGGCCAATGTCGACCTCAAGCAGCTTCGCAGCATCGACGCGCCGCGCGGTCTGGCCGTGGACGGCACGCTGAACGCCGAACTGACCGACAACATCCTGCGTCTGAAGGCCCAGGCCCAGGACAGTACGGCGGTGCAAGCGTCCGCCGATGTGTCCCTGCCGGTCGAGGCATCGGCCGCGCCCTTGCGGCTGGCCATCGCCCGCACCCGGAACATGTCCGGCCAGATCGCCATCAACGGCCAGATCCAGCCCATCTGGGACCTCTTCCTCGGCGGCGCCCAGTCCCTGTCGGGTCAGATCGCGGCCCGCGCCACCCTGGCCGGCACGCTGAACGAGCCGCGCCTGAATGGGCGCCTGGATCTGACCCAGGGAACCTTCCGCGACAGCATCACTGGTCTGCGCCTCGAAAGCGTCACGCTCGCCAGCCGCTTCGACGACAGTCAGGCTGTGATCGAACGCTTTGAAGCCGCCGACGGCGTCAAGGGCACGGTGACCGGCAACGGCAATCTGGGCCTGCGTCAGGGCTCCGGCTCGACGCTGCGGCTGGAGCTGACGCGCTTCCGCGTCATCGACAACGACATCGCCGAGGCCCGCGCCAACGGGGTCCTGACCGCCGTGCGCGGCGCGGACGGCAATATCCAGCTCAGCGGCGACCTGAACATCGACGAGGCCAACATCTCGCCCAACCTGCCCGGCTCGAACGGCGTGGTGAAGATGGACGTGGTCGAGATCAACCGCCCCGGCGGCGATCCGGTCGAGGTCGAGACCAAGGGACGCGGCCCGCAGATCGGCCTGAACCTGAACCTGACCGGACGCGAAATCCACGTGCGCGGGCGCGGCCTGAACGTCGAACTGACGGCCAACGCCCGCGTGCGCGGCACCATCACCCGCCCGGTGCTGACCGGCACCGCAAACGTCGTGCGCGGCGACTACGAGTTCGCGGGCAAGCGGTTCGTCTTCGACGACAGCGGCTCGGTCATCCTGTCCACCGACCCCGCGCGCATCCGCCTGAACCTGGCGGCGGTGCGCGAAGACCCGGCCCTGACCGCGACCATCAAGGTCACCGGCACGGCGGCCCAGCCCAAGATCGAGCTGACCTCGACCCCCTCCCTGCCTCAGGATGAAATTCTGTCTCAGGTCCTGTTCGGGCGTTCGGCCTCGCAGCTGTCAGGGTTCGAAGCCGCGCAACTGGCCTCGGCCGTGGCCTCTCTGGCGGGCGGCGGCGGGTTCGACGTCATCGGCAACCTGCGCCAGTTGGCGGGTCTGGACCGCCTGTCCTTCGGCGGCGAGGCTTCCAGCCTGACCATCGCTGGCGGTCGCTACATCACCGACGACGTCTATCTGGAGATCATCGGCGGCGGCGAAGGCGGGGCGGCGGTCAATGTCGAGTGGCAGGTGCGCCGCAACCTGGCCGTCAGCTCCAAGTTCGGCGGCGAAGGCGACGCCAGCATCTCGGTCCGCTGGCGCCGCGAAAGCGACCGCCCCGGCGGCGGCGCGCCACTTGATCGGCGCCGCAACCGCAGCCGCTAGCTTGGGCTTTCCCTTCTCCCCTTGGGGGAGAAGGCGCCAGACTTGCTGCCTACAAAACTTCCAGAATGGTCTCGACGGGGCGTCCGATGCGGGCGCCCTTGGGCGTCTGGACGATGGGCCGCTCCACCAGCACCGGCTCGGCGATCATGGCGGTGCGGATCACGTCGTCCGATGCGCCGCTCTCCAGCAGTTCGCTCGTCTTCGCCTCACGCTTGCGCAGCATCCCCGAGAGGCCCACGCCCGTCTGCTCGGCCAGCCGGTCCAAGGTCGCCGCGTCCCAGCCGGTCTTCAGATACTCGACCACCACCGGCTGAACGCCCTTCTCCTGCAGCAACTCCAGCGCCTTGCGCGAGGTCGAGCATTTCGGGTTGTGGAAGATCGTGACGGTCATGGCGAAGCTCCTGTCTGAAGCCCTCACCTAGGCCTTGAGATCCCCCCGCGCCAGCACCGCCGCGCCGCGCAGCCCGCCGACATGCAGGATCAGGCAGACCAGCATGGTCGTGGCCGCGATCACCGCGCCCCAGGCCGGAACGCCCGCTGCCCCCAGCGGCGCGCCGACCAGCAGACTGACGCCGAACGCGCTTAACTCATAGAGCGCCCAGGCCAGGCCGAAGACCGGCAGGATGCGGTTGGGCCGACGCCACTGCGCCCAGCCCAGACCGGTGGCGATCAGGGCGAAGAAGACGGCGAACCCCGTCGTCGCGCCGCGGAACTCGGCGTAGGCGGCGTCCGAGGCGTACCAGACCAGCCCCGCCTGCATCAGACCCGTCGCCGCCCACAACCAGAAGGCCACGGCGCTGAGGCGCGCCATGGCCGCCGCCGTCGTTCCCGAATCGACGGGACCGAACGGGTTGGGGAAGCTGAAACGACGGTTCATGCGCGACTCCTCGACTGCGGCGGCAAACCTATCCCGCGCGTACCCGTTTTCCCAAGGCCGTGAGCGAGAAACCGCCTCGCCTTCACCTTTGCCCCCGCCCCGTCTAGGGTCGCCGTTATGCGGATCGAACCCCACGACCAGGCCGTTCTCGACCACGTCGCGGCCCAGGGCGACGTGATCGTCGCGCGGACCATCGACTGGGCCAATATCAACTCCGGCAGTCGCCACGCCGCCGGTCTGGCGCGGATGCTGGACGTGCTGGAGGCCGAGGCCCGCCGCCTGCCCGCCGAGATCGTACGCGTGCCGACGCAAGGATCGACCACCGTGGCCGACAGCGGCGCTGTGATCCCCGAAAGCTACGCCGACTGCCTGACCATCACCGCCCGACCCGAGGCCCCGATCCAGGTCGTCCTGACCGGCCACTACGACACCGTCTTTCCCGCCGACAGCGATTTCCAGACCGTCGTGACCCGCCCCGACGGCGCCCTGAACGGCCCCGGCGTGGCCGACATGAAGGGCGGCATCAGCGTCATGCTGGCCGCGCTGGAGGCCTTCGAAACCCACCCGGACAAGGCCCGCGTCGGATGGACCGTGCTGCTGAGCCCCGACGAAGAGATCGGCTCGCCCGCCTCGGCGCCCCTGCTGGCCCAACTCGGCGCGCGCGGCCACGTCGGCCTGACCTATGAACCGGCCCTGTCGGACGGCACGCTCGCCGGCGAACGCAAGGGCAGCGGCAACTTCCACCTGATCGTCACCGGCAAGGCCGCCCACGCGGGCCGCGCCTTCCACGAAGGCGCCAATGCGGTCGCGGGCGCGGCCATGATCGCCGCCCGTCTGCACGGCCTGAACGGCCAGCGCGAGGGCGTCACCGTCAATGTGGCCAGGATCGCCGGCGGCGGGGCGCTGAACGTCGTGGCTGACAACGCCGTGGTCCGCTTCAACGTCCGCGTCCCGGATCAGGCGGCCTCAGACTGGATCAACGCCGCGGTGCGCGCCATCGCCGCCGAGCCGCCCTTCCCCGGTCTGACGCTTGACCTGCACGGCGGCATGACCCGCGCGCCCAAGCCGATGGACGCATCGCAGACCGCCCTGTTCCATGCCGTCCGCGACGCGGGCGAACTGCTGGGCCAGACCATTGCCTGGAAACCGTCGGGCGGCGTCTGCGAAGGCAACAACCTGCACGCCGCGGGCCTGCCCAACGTCGACACCCTCGGCGTCGTCGGCGGCGAGATCCATTCGGATCAGGAGTTCGCCTGGCCCGCCAGCTTCGTCGAACGGGCGCAACTGTCCGCCCTGATCCTGTGCAAGATCGCCTCGGGCGAGATTGACGCGTTGAAACTGAAACAGCTCCGACTGGAGACCATGTAACCGCATGCTCGTTGTTCGCCCCGCCGGCCCGGCCGACCTCCATCACCTGCTTGAACTGGCCATCCTGTCCGGCCCCGGCTTCACCAGCCTGCCCGAAGACGCCGACGTCCTGAGCGAGCGCCTGGAACTCAGCCAGGCCAGCTTCGAAGGCAGGATCGCGCCGGAAGAAGCCTGGTACACCCTGATGCTGGAAGACGGCGACACGGGCGACATCGACGGCATCGGCTCGGTCAAGGCGACGGTGGGGCTGAAGCGGCCCTTCTTCAGCTTCCGCGTGGTCAACAACACCGTCCAGTCGCCCTCGCTGGGCGTGAAGCTGAACCACCAGACCCTGGTGCTGGTCAACGAATGCACCGGCTGGACCGAGGTCGGCTCGCTGTTCCTCAAGGCCGACCGCCGCAAGGGGGGCGCCGGGCGTCTGCTCAGCCAGTCGCGCTACATGCTGATCGGCGCCCAGCCCGATCTGTTCGCCGACAACGTCCTGGCCGAACTGCGCGGCGTCTTCACCCCCGACGGCTACTGCCCATTCTGGGACCACGTGGCGCACAAGTTCTTCCCGATGGACTTCGACGACGCCGACCGCATGACCGGCTCGACCGACAAGCAGTTCATCCTCGACCTCGCCCCGCGCCACCCCATCTACATCGACCTGCTGCCCGAACCCGCCCGCGCCGTGATCGGCAAGGTCCACCCCCAGGGCGTGCCCGCCATGGCCCTGCTGGAAAGCGAGGGCTTCCGCCCCAACGGTCTGGTCGACATCTTCGACGCCGGCCCGACCGTGGCCTGCGGCCGCGACAACATCCGCACCGTCCGCGACGCTCGCGTCCTGACCGCCCGCATCGAGAACTCGGTCGAGGTCGAACTGCCCTCCCTTGTCTCGACCGACAGCGTCTCGGCCTTCCGCGCCGTCCGCGCCCGCGTCCTGATCGACGGCGACCTGGCCCGCATGACCCCCGACGTCGCCGCCGCCCTGAAGATCAAGGACGGCGCTGTCGTCCGCGTGAAATCCTGAACCGAGTAGCCGCCATGACCCGTTTCACCTCCACCAACCCCGCCACCGGCGAAACCGTCTGGGAAGGCGAAGCCGCCACCACGGAACAGGTCGGCGCCGCCGTCGAGGCCGCCCGCGCCGCCTTCCCCGACTGGGCCGACCGCCCGCGTCAGGACCGCATCGACGCGGTGAAACGCTATCAGGCCGTCCTGAAAGAGCGCGCGCCCGAAATGGCCGAGGCCATCAGCCGCGAGACCGGCAAGGCCCTGTGGGAGACCAAGACCGAGCTGGCCTCGATGGCGGGCAAGGTCGACATCTCCATCCGCGCCTATGACGAGCGCACCGGCGAGCGCTACACCGAAACCGCCTTCGGTCGCGCCACTCTGCGCCACCGCCCGCACGGCGTCTCGGCGGTGCTCGGCCCGTTCAACTTCCCCGGCCACCTGCCCAACGGCCACATCGTCCCGGCCCTGCTGGCGGGCGACACGGTCGTGTTCAAGCCGTCCGAGGAAACGCCCCTGACCGGCCAGCTGATGGCCGAATGCCTGGACGCCGCCGACCTGCCGATGGGCGTGTTCAACATGGTCCAGGGCGGGCGCGAGACCGGCGCCGCCCTGCTGGACCAGCCGATCGACGCCCTGATGTTCACCGGCTCCGGCGCAGCGGGCGCCCACTTCCGGCGCAAGTTCGCCGACGATCCCCACGTCATCCTGGCGCTGGAGCTGGGCGGCAACAATCCGCTGGTCGTCTGGGACGCCGCCGACGCCGAAGCGGTCGCGGGCATCGTGGTCCAGTCCGCCTTCGTCACCACCGGCCAGCGCTGCTCCTGCGCGCGGCGGCTGATCCTGCCCGAAGGCGCGGCGGGCGACGCCATCGTCGAGGCCCTCGCCGCCCTGTCCGACCGCCTGAACTTCGTCCCCTGGGACAGC
Source organism: Brevundimonas bullata (assembly GCF_014207965.1). Taxonomy (GTDB): domain Bacteria; phylum Pseudomonadota; class Alphaproteobacteria; order Caulobacterales; family Caulobacteraceae; genus Brevundimonas; species Brevundimonas bullata_A. Next base: position 258,153 of record NZ_JACHLM010000005.1, on the reverse strand, counting down.
GACCCCGAGCCCTACGCCGGGCCGCTGATCTCGGAAAAGGCCGCCAGCAACGCCCTGGCCGCCCTGCAACAGCGCATCGACGCGGGCGCCAGAGTCATTCGCGCCTCGGGTCCGGTCGACAACCTGCCCGGCGCCTTCGTCAAGCCCGCGATCATCGACGTCACCGGCGTCGCGGTCGAGGACGAGGAGATGTTTGCGCCCTTCCTGCAGGTCATCCGCGTCCCGACCTTCGACGCCGCCATCGCCGCCGCCAACGCCACCAAGTACGGCCTGTCGGCCGGTCTGGTCAGCGACGACGCCAGGAACTGGGACCGCTTCATCAACCGCATCCGCGCGGGCGTGGTGAACTTCAACCGCCCGACCACGGGGGCGGCGGGCGACATGCCCTTTGGCGGCCTCGGCGCCTCCGGCAACCACCGCCCCAGCGCCTACTACGCCGCCGACTACTGCGCCTACCCCGTCGCCAGCTTCGAGTCCGGCGCGGTCAAGAACATCGAAAGCGAGATCAAGGGCTTACGGGGATGATCTCCATCGATCCGTTCGACAGGAATGAACGGATCAAGCCGGGCGTTCGTCTGCGCGCCCGGCGCCAGCGCACCGTCCCGACCTGGACGGAGGCCAAGCTGTGGGAGCGGCTACGCAAGCTCAATATCCGTATCCGGCGTCAGGCCCCGATCGGCCCCTATGTCGTTGACTTCGCCTGCCTGCGCGCCCGGCTGGTGATCGAAGTCGACGGCGGCGTCCACAATCGCATGGACGTCGCCCTGCGTGATCTGAAACGCGACGAATGGCTGACGAGCCAAGGCTACGGGATTCTGAGGATCGACAGCCGCCGCATCCCCCACGACCTCGACGCCGTCATCGCGGAAATCACCCAGGCCATCCGCCTCAAAGCCCCCCTTCCCCTCGAGGGGGAAGGGGTCGGGGGATGGGGTGTAACCCCACCGCATCTGGAAATGACGCAAGAGGCGCAGTCGCGTCTCCCGCGCTCCAATAATCAACCTCCTGCCAGCACCCCCACCCAACCCTCCCCCCTCGAGGGGGAGGGCTCGTGAGTATTGTCATGCCTGCCATCGAAGCCAACGCCGACGGTCTGATCGGGCCGACCCACTCCTATGCGGGCCTGTCGCCGGGCAACCTCGCCTCCAGCCTGAACAAGGGCGAGGCGTCGAACCCGCGCGCGGCGGTCTTGCAGGGCCTCGACAAGATGAAGCGGCTGGCCGACCTGGGCCTGCCCCAGTTCGTCCTGCCGCCGCACGAACGGCCCAACATTCCCTTTCTGCGCTCGCTCGGCTTCTCGGGCTCCGACAAGACCGTCCTGGCCAAGGCCTGGCGCGACGCGCCTGCGTTTGCCGCCGCCGCCTGCTCGGCCTCGCCCATGTGGGCCGCCAACGCCGCGACGGTGACGCCCAGCGCCGACGCCGCCGATGGTCGGGTCCACTTCACCCCCGCCAACCTGCACACCAACCTGCACCGCTCGCTGGAGCATCGGCAGACCAAGCGGGCGCTGGACGCCCTCTTCCCCGATGCGACCCGGTTCGCCGTCCATGACGCCCTGCCCGCCGTCGCCCATCTGGCCGACGAGGGCGCCGCCAACCACGTCCGTCTGTGCGCCACGCATGGCGGCCGCGGCGTCAATCTGCTGGTCTGGGGCCGCGAAGCATTTGAGCCCTGGGAGGGCCGCTTCCCCGCCCGCCAGACGCGCGAGGCCTCTGAGGCCATCGTCCGCCGCCACGAAGCCGGCCGCCCGGTCCTGGCCCAGCAGTCGCGCGCGGCCATCGACGGCGGCACCTTCCACAACGACGTAGTCTGCGTCGGGGCGCTGGACACCCTCTTCTTCCACGAGCTGGCGTTCGAGGACACGGAAGCGACCAAGGCCGCCATCCGCCGCGCCGCCGACGGCCTGTTCGAGCCTCAGTTCGTAGATGTCTCCGCCGCCGACCTGCCCCTGGCCGACGCCATCAGCTCCTATCTGTTCAACTCCATGCTGATCCAGATTCCGGGCGAGGACCGCCTGACCCTGATCTGCCCGACCGAGACCCGCGACAACGCCCGCAGCCATGCGGTCGCGCAAGCGCTCGCCGCCTCCAACGGCCCCATCGGTCGCGTCGAATATGTCGATGTGCGTCAGTCGATGCGCAACGGCGGCGGCCCCGCCTGCCTGCGCCTGCGCGTCGTCCTGACCGAGGACGAACTGGACGCGACCAATCCCGCCATGCGCCTGACCGACGACCTGCACGTCCGCCTCTCGGCCTGGGCGACCCGCTGGTATCGCGAGACCCTGACCGCCCAGGACCTGGCCGACCCGGACCTGCTGGACGAAACGCGCGGCGCGCTGGACGAGTTGACCGGGATATTGGCGCTGGGCGCGGACTTCTACCCGTTCCAGCGCGTCTAGATCCTTCTCCCCTTGGGGGAGAAGGTGGGCGTCCCGGACTTGATCCGGGACGCTCGGATGAGGGGTAGGGTCGATACGGCCACGACGGTCCGACTCAGGCCAGCGTCCCCCTCATCCGTCATGCTCCGCACGACACCTTCTCCCCCGAGGGGAGAAGGAGACCAAGCCATCACAACTCAACGCCGCAATCCCTTAAAAACATGGGGTTTGAGCGCGCCCGGCACACTTTTCGGCGCCGGATCTTCACCACGCGTCATAATCCCCGCCCGGTCAGCGCCACGGAGGGGATTTCAGACGATTCAGACGAATTGGACTCTGTTTTTTGCGCCCCAGCCGTCAGGCCGCGAACCGCCCGCCCTTGGCCGCATAGGCCTGCGTTCCGCGGGTGAAGACCTTGTCGCTCGGCAGGATGGTGTCGATCGGCAGATCCTCGGCCCCCTTCAATCGCTCATACAGCGGTCCGAAGTCCTGCAGCGTCACCGCCTTCAGTTCCTCGATGCTGTCGATGACGAAATAGACCTGCTGGAAGTCGTCGATGCGGTAGAGGGTCTTCATCACCCGCTCCAGGTCGAAGCCCAGGCGGTTGGGCGAGGCGTCCTCCAGGCTGAACACGCTCTCGGTCGCCGACGAGACGATGCCCGCGCCATAGATGCGAAGGCCGTCGGCCTCCTTCATCAGGCCGAACTCGACCGTGTACCAATACAGACGCGCCAGCTTGTCCAGCATTCCTAGCGACGCCGCCCGCTGCCCGCCCTTGCCATAGGCCTCCATATAGGCGGCGAAGTCGGGGTCGGTCAGCATCGGCACATGGCCGAAGACGTCGTGGAAGATGTCGGGTTCCTGCAGGTAATCCAGTTGATCCGGCTTGCGGATAAACTGGCCCGAGACGAAGCGACGATGGGCCAGATGGTCGAAGAAGACGTCCTCGGGCACCAGTCCGGGCACGCAGACCACGGTCCAGCCGGTCAGGGCCTGCAGCTTGGGGTTCATCACCTCGAAATCGGGGATGCCGCCGGTGTTCAGGTCCAGCGCGTCCAGCCCGCGCATATAGGCGTCGCAGGCGCGGCCGGGCAGGATCTTCATCTGCCGGGCGTACAGGGTGTTCCAGGTCTCGTGCTCGACGTCGGTATAGGCCGCCCAGTTCTGGGGGATGGTCCAGTCGGCGGCGGCGCCTTCGGGTGGGGCTTCAAAGACGTGTTCGAAATCGGACATGGGAACGCTCCTCTCGGCTCTGACGGCCGTTGCGGGCAGATTAGCGCGCGATCCGACCGCCGTCACGCACGTCTATTGCAGCGTTTGTGAACGCGGCGCGTGGCGACCGTGGGCATCGATGGTGAACCACTGTCGCTCATCGTCGAGGGACAAAGGTTCAATCTCCGGCGTCGCCACCAAGGCGTCTTCGGCGGCATAGGCGATCAGCCCGCCCTCGGCGTCGGCGACAAGAATGCGGTAGAAGGGCTGGTCGCTGGCGACCGCGCCCGTCTCTTCGGCCGGGCCTGCGTAGGAGGCGTCCACATCCATGACCAGGCCGTGGAAGGCATGGTCGCGATGGCGGACGATCTGTCCGAGGCCGAACCGGGCGATGTTAACCTGGGTCATGTTGCAATTAGTACGCCCCCGAAGTTGAAGCGGATGCATCGCGTTCTGTTCATCTTTCCGACAGGAAGGACTTGGCGTGGCCGTCGCTCCCGGTTTACGCTGATTTCGACGGGCGCCGTTCTGGGCCGCCCACATGAAAGCTCGGCCCATGCCGGAGACCCCTGGCGCGCCCGCACGGCGCGACGCGAGGTCCCAGCCCACGAAGTCCCGCGATTCAGGGGCTTCCGGTCGCGATGCGCCCCTCTATGGCGCGCTCGACCTGGGGACCAATAATTGCCGCCTGCTGATCGCGCGCCCGTCGCGCGACGGGTTCCGGGTGGTCGACAGCTTCAGCCGCATCGTGCGGCTGGGCGAAGGCCTGTCTCATACAGGGCGGTTGGATGACCACGCCATGGACCGGGCCTATGAAGCCCTGGCGTTGTGCGCCGAGCGCGTCGCCCGCAAGGGTCTGGAGCCCAGCCGCCTGACCGCCGTCGCCACCCAGGCCTGCCGCGCCGCCGCCAACGGCGAAGCCTTCGTCGAACGGGTCCGCCGCGGCACCGGGCTGAAGCTCAGGATCATCGACCCGGCGGAAGAAGCCAGCCTTTCTGTGGCTGGCTGCTTGAACCTGTTTGATCCCCGCGCCGAGGCGGTGCTGGTCATTGATGTCGGCGGCGGCTCGACCGAACTGTCCTGGCTGACGCGCGGCGCCCGCGGGTTCGAAAGCAAGAGCTGGATGTCCGCGCCTTTGGGCGTCGTCACCCTGGCCGAACGTCACCCCGAACCGGCAGGCGACACCGAAGCCTGGTTCGAGGCCATGGTCGCTGACGTCGGCGAGCATCTGGCTGCGGGCGGTCCCAACGACGCCTCGGTGCGTTCCCTGTTCGATAGCGGACGGGTGCATATGGTCGGAACCTCGGGGGCCATCACCAGTCTGGCGGGCATCCACCTGGGCCTGCATCGCTATCAGCGTGATCTGGTCGATGGTCTGTGGATGACGCGCGGCGACTGCGAGGCGGCGGCCGCGCGGCTGAAGAGCCTGGGGCCGGCGGGCCGTGCGGCGGAAAGCTGCATCGGGCCGGACCGCGCGGATCTGGTGCTGGCGGGCGCGGCGATTCTGGAAGCGGTGCAGCGCGCATGGCCGTGCGAGCGCGTGCGCGTCGCCGACCGTGGACTGCGCGAGGGCCTGTTGCTGCAAAGGATGCGCGAAGACCGCCAGAAGCCCCGCCGACGCCGTCGCCGGGGCCGCTCCAGCGGCGCGGATCAGGCGGCGGGCGCTCCATCGACCTGAACCGGCAGGTCGATGTCGCAGACCGAGAAGTCCGCGCCCTTGGCCTGGCGCGCGGCGTCGGCCAAGACCCTGAACTGCACAGAGGCGGTATCCAGCACCCGAACGGTCGGCCGCTCGGCCTGGGGCAGGTCAGACGCCACCCGCACTCGCGCCATGCGATCCGGGTCAGTGACGATGCCGTCAGGGTTAGGGCTGAACTTCAGCGCCCGCACGACGTCCAGACCGGAAATCACCCGCCCCCAGATCGTGTAGCGCTTGTCCAGCGAGGGATAGGGCTGGCGCATCAGGAAGAACTGGCTGTTGGCGCTGTCCGGCGCCTCGTCGCGCGCCATGCCCGCAACGCCGGGGCAGTAGAGACCCCAGGCGTGCACCTTCTTGTCCGCCGTCGTGGCCATGAAGGCGTCGGGCTGGGTCTGGACCGGCAGGGAATGCAGGAAGCCGAGCACGGCCCCGGCCGGCGCCGCCACCGCCGTAAACGGCGTCTGGCCGTCCCGCCGGAAGGTGAACTCGGCCTTCAGATCAGGATAGGGGCTCTGGCCCTCGCCGGTGCCCAGAGGATCGCCGGTCTGGGCCATGAACTGATCGATGACACGGTGCCAGACCTGGCCGTCATAAAAGCCGCGACCGGCCAGCAGGCGGATGCGCTCGACATGGCCCGGCGCGACCTCGGGGGCCAGCTCCACCAGGATACGGCCCTTGCTGGTGTCGATCACCAGCAGGTTTTCAGCCGCAACCGCCCGCCACTCGCTCGCTGAGACGGGCGGCGCCGCAGCAGCGGTCGCCGCCTCTTGCGCCCACGCCGTGCCTGCCAGCGTCAGGACGCACGCCGCCGCCAAACCTGTTGAAAAGCGCATCTATCCCCTCCCCCAATCAGAAAACTCAGCCGCCGGTGATCTGCACCACGGGCTGAACGTCGCAGATGCCGAACTGGGCCCCGCGCGCGGTGCGGGCGGCCTCGACGGCGGCGTTGAAGGGCGCCGAACCCGGCACAGCCACGCGCACGGTCGGGCGCTGGCCCTCCGGCAGGGCCGAGGCCAACTGCACCTTGGTCATGGCGTCGGCGTCGGGACCGACGGCCCCGTCCTTGGCGTCGTCACCGGCCTTTAGCGCCTTGACCACATCCAGGCCCTGAACCACTCGACCAAAGGTCGTATAGCCGCCGTTCAGGTTGTCGTTCTGGCCGCTCATCAGGAAGAACTGGCTGTTGGCGCTGTCGGGCGAACCGGCGCGGGCCATCCCCGCCACGCCAGGACAGAACAGGCCGCTTGCCCCGACCTTCAGGTCGGCGGTGACGAACATCTGGGCGTCCGGCTGAGTCGTGATCGGCAGGCTGCCCATGATGCCGCGCAGCCCCGGCCCGCTGTTCTCGACGGCGACAAAGCCGCTGTCGCGTCCGCGACGGAAGTTGAACTCGCCCTTGATGTCCGGCAGGTCGCTGCCGCCCGCGCCCGTGCCTTCCGGATCGCCGGTCTGGGCCATGAAGTTCGGGATGACGCGGTGGAATTTCAGCCCGTCATAAAAGCCGCGGTTGGTCAGGGTGCGGATACGCTCAATGTGGTTCGGCGCGGCGCGCGGCTCCAGCTCGACCAGAACCCGGCCCTTGGAAGTGTCGATCACCCAGAGGTTTTCCGGCGAAACCGTGCGCCATTCCGCCGTTTGCGCGACAGCGCCGCCCGCGATCATCGAGACCGCTGCGGCGGTCAGAAGCATCTTGAAGGTCATTCGGTATCCTGAAATCTAGCGCAGCACCTTGGCGCGCACCTGGGCGGCGACCGCCGGGCTGACGAAGCTCTCGATCGCGCCGTCCAGACGGGCGATCTCCTTCACCAGCCGCGAGGCGATGGCCTGATGGCGCGGATCGGCCATCAGGAACACGGTCTCTATGTCGCTGTTGAGGCGCTGGTTCATCGCCGTCATCTGGAACTCGTATTCGAAGTCCGCGACCGCGCGCAGGCCGCGCACGATGACGTTGGCGTTCACCTCTTCGGCGAAATGCATCAACAGGCTGGAAAAGGGCCGCACCTGAATATCGGCGTCAAAATGCGCGACTTCGGCCTTCAGCATCTCGACGCGCTCGGCGGTCGAGAACAAGGGGCCCTTGTCGTCGTTCTGAGCCACGCCGATCACCAGCCGGTCGACCAGTTTGATCGCCCGCCCGATGATGTCCATGTGGCCGTTCGTGACCGGGTCAAAAGTCCCCGGATACAGTCCGATGCGCATGGCCTTCGCCTCCCCGCGTTTGGACCCGTTTAGCAGGTGCGAAATCAACGGCCTAGATCGTCTGACACGGGTTTGATCGCCAGGCGTCGATCAGACGCGAAATCAGAGCCTCTGCCGGTGTGAAAGCGTGGCCGTCGATCGCCGCCACGGCGCAGGCGGGCGTGGCGCTGTTGCAGATAAAGGCGGCGTCGAAGGCCTCCAGATCGGACAGGCGCACTGGACGCGTTTCGCTGTCTAGACCGAGGTCCGCCATCCCGCGTTGCAGCAAGGCCTGACCAATCCCCGCCAGCATCGGCGCCTCGGGCCAGACCACGATCTCGCCCTGGACGAAGCCGATGTTCCAGATGGAGCCTTCGGAAATCCGCCCGTCGCCATCGAGGAACAGGGCGTCGTCGAAGCCTGCCCGAACCGCCTGACGCCGCGCACGGGTCAAGCCGAAAGTGGCGGCATGCTTCAGATGCGGGACTTCGCGGGCATAGACTTGGGTCTGAAGGCTCAGCGGCTTAGTCAGAGACGAGGCAGGCGGCGACAGCGTGGTGAGGACGCGCGGCTGAACCACCGCGTGCGGCGCGCGCAGACTGACGGCGTCCGAGAACAGATTAACCCGCAGGCTGAACAGTCCGGAACGCCCGTCCAGCGCCTGTCGCATCCGTTGGCGCAGCGTCGGCTCGGGCACGGCGACGCCAAACAGTTCGACGGCCTCGGCCTCCAGCCGGGCCAGATGCAGATCCAGCCCCCGCACCCCGCCGTCCTCCACCTGCATCGAGGTGAAGGCGCCATAGTTGGACAGGACGAAATGGCCGAGGTCGGCGGCGCTGGCGGGTTGGCCGTCGATCTGCATTTCAGCGCTCATGCAAACCTCCGCTCATCCCGGCGGACGCCGGGATCCAGTGAGAGCCACACGCGCCGCCGCTTGCTTCAAGGCCGTCGTCGACGTTAAAGCCAAAGGACTGGACCCCGGCGTCCGCCGGGGTGAGCGGGAGGGCGAAAGTCAGCCCTCGCCGCCCTCTTCCGTCGGGGTGTCGTCCACGCCGTCGTCGCCGCCGCCCGAATCGGGCAGGCGCTCGACCGAGACGACCTTCTCGTCCTTACCGGTGCGGAAGATGGTCACGCCCTGGCTGGAACGGCCGACGATGCGGACCTGGCTGACCGGGGTGCGGATCATCTGGCCGCCGTCGGTGACCAGCATCAGGTCGTCCGACTCCTCGACCGGGAAGGCTGCGGCCAGACGGGTGCCGGCGCGACCGCCAAGGCCGTGGGCGGTCAACCCCTGCCCGCCACGACCCGTGCGGCGATACTCATAGGCCGAGGAGCGTTTGCCGAAGCCCGTTTCCGTAACCGTCAGGATGAACTGCTCGGCCGCGCCCAGTTCGGCGATACGCTCGACCGACAGGGCGGCGTCGCCCACTTCCTCGTCGTCCGCCTCGACAGCCGTGACCTCTTCGTCCGCATCCGCGCCGGCCAGAGCCTTGCGCATGGCGTTGGCGTGCTTGACGTAGGCGGCGCGTTCTTCCGGCGAAGCATCCACCCGGCCCAGGACGGCCATGGAGATAACCTCGTCGCCGCCTTGCAGACGGATGCCGCGCACGCCGGTCGAATCCCGACCCTTGAAGACGCGAACGTCGTCGGCCTTGAACCGGATGGCCCGGCCCAGCTTGGTCGTCAGCAGGATGTCGTCGTCGGCGTTGCAGAGCGCCACGCCGACCATGTGGTCGCCGTCTTCCAGCTTCATCGCGATCTTGCCCGCGCGGTTCACCGTGGCGAAGTCGCTGAGCTTGTTACGCCGCACGTCGCCCGACTTGGTGGCGAACATGATGTCGTAGTTGTCCCACTCGGACTCGTTTTCCGGCAGAGGCAGCACGTTCATGATGCTGTCGCCCGGCTCGATGGGCAGCAGGTTGACGAAGGCCTTGCCGCGCGACTGCGGGTTGCCCAGCGGCAGGCGCCAGGTCTTCAGCTTGTAGGCCTTGCCGTTGGTGGCGAAGAACAGGACCGGGGTGTGGGTCGAGGCCGAGAAGACGCCGGTGATGGCGTCCTCGTCCTTCATCGTCATGCCCGACTTGCCCTTGCCGCCGCGATGCTGGGTCCGATAGGCGTTCAGCGCCACGCGCTTGACGTAACCGCCCAGTGTGACGGTGACGACCATGTCCTCACGTGGGATCAGGTCCTCGTCTTCCATCTCGGCGTCGCCTTCGCCGATCAGGGTGCGGCGCGGCACGGCGAACTGGTCGCGCACCACCAACAGGTCGTCGCGGATGATGGCCAGGACGTGCTTGCGGTCCGACAGGATGGTCAGGTGGCCCTGGATGGTGTCGGCCAGGCCGCGCGCCTCGCCGAAGATGTCGTCACGGCCCAGGCCGGTCAGACGCGACAGGGTCAGGGCCAGGATGGCGCGCGCCTGTTCGTCGGTCAGGTTCAGCTTGTCGCCGTCGATCAGCACCGAGCGCGGATCGGCGATCAGTTCGACCAGGGCGATCATGTCGCCGACGGGCCAGGCCTTGGCCTGCAGCCTCTCGCGCGCCTCGGCCGGATCGGCCGAGGAACGGATAATATGGATCACTTCGTCGATGTTGGCGACGGCGACGGCCAGACCAACCAGGACGTGGCCCCGGTCGCGGGCCTTGGCCAGCTCGAACTTGACCCGGCGGATGACGACTTCCTCGCGGAACTCGAGGAAGAGCTCCAGCATCTTGCGCAGGCCCATCTGCTCGGGACGGCCGTGGTTCAGCGCCAGCATGTTGACGCCGAACGAGCTTTGCAGCGCCGTATAGCGGAACAGTTGGTTCAGGATGACGTCGCCCGACGCGTCGCGCTTCAGCTCGATGACGATGCGCATGCCCTGGCGGTCGGACTCGTCGCGCACGTCGGAAATGCCTTCCAGACGCTTCTCGCGCACCATTTCGGCGATGCGTTCGATCAGGGTCTGCTTGTTCACCTGGAACGGCAGTTCGGTGATGACGATGGCGTCGCGATCCTTGCGGATCTCCTCGACCGAGGCGCGACCGCGCACGATGACCGAGCCGCGCCCGTCGCGCAGCGCATTACGCGGCGCCGTGCGGCCCATGATCTCGCCCCCCGTAGGGAAGTCAGGCCCCGGCACGATGTCCAGCAGGGCTTCATCGCCCATGTCAGGGTTGTCCAGCAGCGCCACGGCTGCGTCGATGATCTCACCCAGGTTGTGCGGCGGGATATTGGTCGCCATGCCGACGGCGATGCCGCCCGCGCCGTTGACCAGCAAGTTCGGAATCCGCGCCGGCAGGACGACGGGTTCCAGCTCCTTCTCGTCGTAGTTGGGCTGGAAATCGACCGTGTCTTTTTCGATATCGGTCAGCAGCGCCACGGCCGCCGGGGCCATCTTGGCCTCGGTGTAACGCATGGAGGCCGGCATATCGCCATCGACCGAGCCGAAGTTGCCCTGACCGTCGACCAGCATCAGCCCCATCGAGAAGGGCTGCGCCATCCGCACCAAGGCCATGTAGACCGAGGCGTCGCCGTGCGGGTGGAAGCGACCCAGCACGTCACCGACGACGCGCGCGCACTTCGAATACGACCGCTCTGGCGTCATGTTCAGGTCGTGCATCGAATAGAGGATGCGGCGGTGAACAGGCTTCAGACCGTCGCGCGCGTCCGGCAGGGCGCGGCTGACGATGACGCTCATGGCGTAGTCGAGGTAGGAGCGTTTCAGCTCATCCTCGATCGTGATGATGGAGATGTCGCCAGGCGCCGAAGGTGCGGCGTTGTCGTAGCTGTCGTCGGTCAAGGAAATCAGGCTTTAAATGGCCGGAATCGGAACGTGATCCGCTATTCCGGTTTCTAGCATCCGGGGGCCGTGGTGGCAAAGCTGTGCCGCTGTTATCCCCATGCCCAAAAGGACAGGAAATCCATGCGTATGAACGCCTATGCCCTCGCCGCCATCGCTACGACCTCGCTGATCGCCGCCAGCGCCTCGGCGCAGAGCCATGATCACGCCGCCATGAACCACGGCGCGCACGCTTCGGCCGGGGGCCAGGCCCGCGCCATGGACCATTCGGCCATGATGCCCCGCGCCACGCCGGGCCAGACCGGTCAGGCCGTGATCATCAACGGCCAAGGCGCCGAAATCGGCAAGGCCACCATGACGCAGGGCGCGACGGGCCTGCTGATCAAGGTCGAAGCCACGGGCCTGACGCCAGGCTGGCATGGCATCCACATCCACGCCACGGGCCAATGCGCAGCCCCCTTCACCTCGGCGGGCGCCCACATCAACCACACAGATCCCAAGACGCCGCACGGCCTGCTGAACGCCCAAGGCCCAGACGACGGCGACCTGCCCAACCTCTACGCCGCCGCGGACGGGTCGGCGAAGGCTGAGTTCTTCACCACCCAGGCGCGCATCAGCCAGGACGGCCCCGGCCAGTGGCTATGGGACGCGGACGGCTCGGCCCTGGTGATCCACGCCAACCCCGACGACCACAACAGCCAGCCCATCGGCGGCGCCGGCGACCGCGTGGCCTGCGCCGTCCTCAGCGCCAACTAAGCTGGACGATCAGACCTTGGCGGGGGCGCCGGCGCGCAAGCCGCGCTCCCCCAGGGCGACCGTGACCACCCCGATCAGAGCGATGGCCACCCCGGTCAGGATCTGCGGCGTCAGCACGTCGCCCATCCACAGCCAGCCGATCAGGATGGAGACCAGGGGCGAGCCCAGAAGATAGGGCGTCACCCGCCCCGCCTCGCGCCGCTGCACCAGCCAGAAGACCAGACTGGTTGCGAACACTGACGAAATCACACCCGCCCAAACCACCGTGCCCCAGACCATGGGCGACGCCGCCTTCGCGGCCTCCCACTGTCCCGTCTCGAACGCCAGGGAGCCGATGGTCAGCACCGGAAAGGCCATCAGGGCCAGCAGTCCCTGCATTTTCAGCGGCGGGATGGAGGTGGTGCGCCGCGCGATCACCGTCGTCAGCGCCCAGGCCGAGGCGCCAGCCGCCCCCACCGCAATCGCCTTCCAGTCCTGCAAGGCGTGAGGGTCCAGCGTCATCCAGGCCACCCCGACAAAGGCAATGACCAGCCCGACCGTCGCCATCCGGCTGATCCGCTCGCCCAGCAAGAGGAAGGCGAACAGCGAGGTCAGCGGAATCCACAGCTGGGTCGCCACTGTCACCGGGCTGACGTCATGGGCCAGCCAGAAAGCCAGATAGATCAGGCCATAGTGGATCGGACCGCCCACAACGGCGATGATCAGCAGGCTCTTCCAGTTCGGGAAAGGCGGTCGGACGAACCAGACCAGACAGGCGGCGGCGATGGCGAATCGCAGCGCCCCCACCATCAGCGGCGGCATGACCTCGGTGGCGATCTTGGCGGCGGCGTTGTTGATGCCCCAGATCAGCATCACCGCGATGATGGCGCCGATCTCGAGCAGACTGAGCGGGGAATGACGTTGGCTGGACACCCGCGACCTGATGCCACAGCCCGGCGCGAAAGGCCCGTCACGTTCGATGACGGCTCTTTTCCATCACGCCTGCCCTAGTCTTCGCCCGACAGGGTGCTATCCCCCGCCCCTTCGCGAACCCGAGGCAGATCGATGACCCGCACCCTGGCCGCCCTGATGATGACCGTCGCCGCCTTCAGCGCCGCGCCCGCGCTCGCGCAGCCCGCCAAGGGTCCCAGCAACGTGGTCTCGCCCCAGCCCCTGCCCATCGACGACAGCCGGCCGCGCGTCTTCCTGGGCGGCAGCATCGACATGGGCGGCGCGCCGGACTGGCAGGCGGCCATGACCTCGGCCCTGGCCGACATGGACGTGGTCATCCTCAATCCCCGCCGTCCCGACTGGAACCCCAACTGGCGCCCCGAGGCCGACGAGCCCGAGTTCCGCCGTCAGGTCGAATGGGAACTCGCCGCGCTGGAATCCGCCGACGTCATCGTCATGTATTTCGCCCCCGGCACGCAAAGCCCCATCAGCCTGCTGGAAATGGGCCTGCACGCCCGCGGCGGAAAGCTGATCGTCCTGGCCCCGCAGGGCTTCTGGAGGAAGGGCAACGTCGACATCACGGCCCAGGCTTACGGTGTCAAACAGGTGCAATCCCTGCCCGAACTGACCGCCGCCGTCCGCGAAGCCCTGAGCGCCGCCGCAACGCAAGCCCGCTTCGCCCGCTGACAGTAAAAAGGCCGCGCCCTCCTTTCGGAAGACGCGGCCTGATCATTCGATTGAACCGACCTTAGAACGGGATGTCGTCGTTCAGGTCGTAGCTTTCCTTGGGACCTGAGGGCTTGTTGGCGCCGCCGGTCGAGAAGCCCGAGGAGTAGTCGTCGTCGTTACGGCCGCCACCGCCCCCGCCGTAGCCGCCGCCCTGACCGCCGCCCTGGCTGTCGTTACGACCGCCCAGCATGGTCAGCTGGCCGTTGAAGCGCTGCAGCACGATCTCGGTCGAGTATTTCTCGACGCCTTGGGCGTCCGTGTATTTGCGGGTCTGCAACGAGCCCTCGATGTAAACCGTCGAGCCCTTCTTCAGGTAGTTCTCGGCCACCTTGACGATGTTCTCGTTGAAGATGACGACCGCATGCCACTCGGTCTTTTCCTTGCGCTCGCCGGTGGCCTTGTCGCGCCATTGTTCCGAGGTCGCGATGCGAAGGTTAGCGACACGGTCGCCGCTGTTCAGCGTGCGGATTTCCGGGTCCTTGCCCAGGTTGCCGATGAGGATGACCTTGTTGACGCTGCCGGCCATGACCGATGTCCTTTTATGTTCTTGCCGCCGATCCCTAGCGGATCGGGACGGAATGTTCCAGTTTTGTTCACACCCAAGCGGGCGGGAATTTTAGGGCGCGACGGCGACAGGGCGACCGTCGATCTCGCGCTGAATGGCGCCCGGAATGGCCAGCCGGCCGTCCCCCGTCCGCGTCAGGGCGAAGAAGCGCTGTCCCGTCAGCGTCTTGCCGAACTTCACGCCGCCTCGGTCGATGAAGATGAACTGCCCCTGATAGGCGCCGATCATGTCGCGGTTGTTGCCGCCCAGGCGGAGGAAGCGCAGACGCATTTCCTCAAGACGCGCGGCGCAGAACTCGATCTGCGGCTGGTTGCGAGCGACGACGTTGATCTGGGGCGCCGACTTGCCGTCCTCGGCCAGGACCACATGATAACAGACGCCAGTCTCGGTCGGCGCCTCGACGCCCTTCTGGGCGCAGGCGGCGACGGTCAGGCCCAGAAGGCCTAGCGCGATGACGGGCGCGGCGGCGGAAACGAAAGTCTTCCTGGTCATCGGCCCAGCTCCGGGAACTGACAGTTGCGGTCCTGCTGGGCCAGGGTGCGGAAGCGGTTGTTGTCGCTCGACTGCTCGACGCGACGCGGCACCAGACGCAGGGTTGTGTCGCCCCAACGGCCATACTGGGCCTCGCCCGGACGGACGCAGGTGCCGGCGTAGAGCGCCTGAACACAGGCCCCCAGACTCATGCCGCCGCCAATCGAACGCCATTCCGAGCCGGTGTGGCGAAGACAGGCGGTGGCCGACGAGGCCGGCGCTTGGCGGGTCGGCTCCGCAGGCGAAGCGCCCTCATCGACCGGCGCAATCTCGACGGTCGGCTCAGCGGGCAGTTCAGGCGGGGGCGCAAAGGCGGCGGTAGGCGCGGCGGCAAGGGCGCCGGTGGCGTCCAGCCCCACGTCCAGGGCGCTTGTGGCGACGCCGTTGCGCTGGGCGCAATCGGCCAGGGTCGCCTGACCCACAAACTGGCCGTTGACGAAGCAGCGCAGCTCGCGCGCGGGTTCCAGCGTGGGGGCCTCGGCGAGATCGATGGTCAGTCCGCCCTGCGACGCGGGCGGCGCCTCGGTCGGCCGGTCCCGTCCGCCGCTGAACACCAGAGCCGCCGCGACGGCCGCCACAACGGCTAGGCCGCCCCCGATGATCAGGACTGTACGATTGTCTTTAGGAAGGGCCATGCGGGACTCGACGCCAATGATGGCCCCAATAACCCCGGCGACGCCGCGTGCGTCAACCTAAAGCGGGGTTCACTGCTTCTAGGCTGTGAGTCGTGCCAGCGCCGCCTGATAGTTGGCGAGCTGAGCCTTGAGGTAGGCGGGCGCCTCACCCGTGATCTTGGGCTTATCGCTGTCGGGCGACAAAGACTTGTAGGCGTCGCGCAGCACCTTGACCGCAGCCAGCAGGCTTTCGTTCGCTGTCTTGACCGCCTCGGGGTCACGCAGGTTCAGCGTCTTGGGAAGGTTCAGGCCGAAGGTCTTCAGATCGCTGCTCTTGGGTCCGATATAGCCCGGCGTCAGGCCCAGCCCCGCCAAGGCGTCTCGTCCCGCCTCGCCAGACCGAATCACGGCGCCGTCGCGGCCATCGGCAAAGGTGATCGAGAGACGTTGAACCCCGCCTGACGTGACCTTGGTGTCGCCGTCGAGGCCCGTCACATGGTCCTTGTCGGTTTTGATCGTGACCTTGAGCGTCCGTCCCGAGGCCGTCTCGATCTTGCGAGCCAAGGTCTGCAAGGTCTCCTTGGCGTCGATCGTGACCGCTACCGACCGTCCACTGGTCGACGACGTCACATAAAAGCGGTCGCCAGTACGCAGAGCCGTGACATCGACCAGCCTCTTGGAATCCCCCTGCGAGATCTCGCCCTGGGGCAGACCCAGGCGATCCAGCACGCTGGCGCCGCCAGCCGCGACGGCTATGGTCGTCGGGGCCGCCTGACCGTGGGCGCCGGTCCATGTCTGTTTCCACTCGACCGCGCCGCTCATGGGGTCGATACGCGCCAGATATCCCGAGGTCGGATCCGCGGGCTTGGCCCCGATGGGACGGTCCGAAACGCCCGTCAGCCAGACCTTGCCGTCCACGATCTTGGCGTCTGCGGCGCTATCGTCCCCCTCGCCGCCGAAGTAGGTCAGCCGGTCGTTCGCCGAGACCGTGAGATCGTCGGAAATCACCGCGACAAAGGCGTCGGTTCCACCGGCATGGGGGTTATTGACCTGACCGATGTCCAGCGCGCCGTTGCGCGTCGCTCCGGCGACAATCACCTGACCGTTCAGGACCGACAGGCCGCTGATCTCGCCGCTGCCGGACCCGCCCAGGTCGCGGGTGGACAGAAGGGTCGGTGCGCCTGACGCCCCGATCTGGAAACGGCGCACGATCATGCGGCCGTTCTCGACCCCGGCCGTATAGAGATTGTCGCCGTCGATCGTCATGGCCTGAACGTTATCGTCCCCGGCTGTGCCGAACTGACTGACGCCCGTCGCCGTCCCCTTGATCGGCGCCAGAATATGCGCCTGACTCTCGCTGAAGGCCTGGACATAGCCGTCCCAGCCGCCTGCCGAAGCCGCGCCGAGCATAGCCGACTGTGAACGCCCGGCGACATAGACCTTGCCATCGGCGCCGAAGGAAACCGCGGTCGCCTCGTCCGCCGCCTTGGCGCCGCGACGCTGGGTCCACTGCTCGACGCCCTTGGCGTCAAACACGGTCACGAAGCTGTCGGCCACATTGGCCGCCGCCCCCGAGGCGCCCGGCTCGAGCGCGCCGATCACCGATCCGGCCACAGCCACCCGGCCGTCAGCGCCCACCGAAATGGCGTAGCCGCTGGCGGTTGAAGCAGCGCCCAGGGCCCGGCTGATCACAACCTTGCCGGCGGAATCCAGCTTCATCAGTACGACGTCGCCCTGCCCCTTGATCGGCTGCGTCGAGGTTCCCGCGCTGACGTCTGCGACAATCCACATCGACCCATCCGGGGCGACGGCGCTGGCGCGCACGGTCTCCACGCCGTCGGGCAGGCTTGATTTGCCGACCTGGCCGTCCACCCAGAAAGCGCCGCCCGTGGCGTTGGCCGCGCCTTCCTGGAACTTCAGGACGTCATGTCCGCCGGCATTTCCCGAGCCCTGAACGACATAGACGGCGTCGGACGAAGCCACGGGGACGAAGCTGACCGTTTCAAACGCCACGCCCTTGACGCTAAGCGCCCACTGATCAGGCCCGGCCGGCAGGGTGACCGTCTTGTCGCCCGTCTTGATAACCCGAGGCTCCGACGGGAGCAGTTCGCGGCTCATCCGCGTTTCCAGGCCCGCCGCCTCCAGCTTGCCGTTGATGTGGGCCGTCACCGACTGCATCGTGCGCGGCTCTGAGCCCATCTCCGCCAAGTCGATGGCGATGGTCTGCGTCCCGCTGGCTTTCTTGACGGTGATGTTGAATTTGACGTCGCCTGCGAAGGCCTCGACCGGCTCGTTCGGCGATCCGCTGTGGATCGCTCCAGTGACGTACTTCACGGAGTCCCGAGCCACGGCCGCGCCGGTCTGCGCCTTGGTCTCAGAGACCCCCTCGACCATCCGCAAGCGATCGAAATCCGCCGATCCGAGATAGGCGGAAAGCTCGGCCATGCCCGCATCGAAGCGTTTGGTCAGCTGATTCTGCTCAAGGCTGCTCAGCCCGCGCTGACCGGCCCGATCGGATATGGCCTCCAGCATGGAAAGCCCCTGATAAAGGGCGAAGATCTTGCGATAGTCGCCGGAGGACACGCTCTGCATGTCCAGCGATGTGGTCGCCTCATTGATAAAGCGCCGACCGCTCAGCGCTGTGCGCAACAGATCAGACTGGCTTTGAGGCTTGGCCGTCGCGGCCCAGGGCGCCGTCGGCTGCTTCTTGGCGGCAGCAGAAGTTCCGCCCTGAGACCCCGTCGCAGGCGGAGTCAGGCCGTACATGCCAAGAAGATAGCTGTTGTTGATCACAGACCGATACGCTCCTGCGTACAGCTTGCCTCGAAGCCGGTAACGAACTGTTTAAGATCGACGAGGAACAGCCAAGCCGAGTTCACGTTAGGCTGCGGTCAAGCTCCGGTCACAGGTCAGGGATTTCGCCCTATGCCCTACGTGCGTTGGTTGCTCATGAAGTTGGCCAGCCTTTATGGGCTGACGCCGCGCCCAGCGAAGCGCAAACCGCCGCCGATTTCACTCGGCCACGGCGCGTCCCGCTACTTCAGGTAGATCAGCCCTTGAACAGCGACAGGATGATCTGCGGCGCCTGGTTGGCAATAGACAGCGCTTGCGCACCCAACTGCTGCTGGACCTGAAGCGCCTGTAGGCGAGCGCTTTCCTTGGCCATGTCGGCGTCCACCAGATTACCGATGCCCACTTCCAGCGAGTCCATCAGCTTGCTGACGAAGGTGTTGTGCTTCTCGACCTGCTTGGATTGCGCGCCCAGTTCGGCGAGCCTGGCGTTGGCCGTATCCAGCCCCGTCACAACCTTCTTCAAGGCCGCCTCTGCATTGTCCTTACTGAGCAGATCAAACGCTGTCGCCGGCGCCGTGAACCCCGTAAGACCAAGACCTGTGACCGTCATGTCCTGACGATTCATCGAAATGGTTTCAGTCGCCCCGACATTGGCCAGGAAATCCAGCGGCGGCAGCGGCGGCGTCCCCGCCACGCCGCCGACCTTGCCGTTCAGGATGTTTTCGCCGTCGAAGGTGGCGTTGTCGGCAAAGGATTGCAGCGACTTGAGCAACGACTGAAACTCGTCGTTGTAGGCCTTGCGCGTAGCGACGGTTTGCGACGGGTCGGCGGCGGCGGTCGCCTTTTCGCGCAACTCTATCAGCAGGTCGGAAATCTGGGCGCCCGCAGCCAGAGACACGTCGGCCAGGGAGGTGGCGCGGTTCATGCTGGTTTTGACCGCTTCCAGAGCCCCCGTGTCGGCCCTCTGGTTCTGAGCGATGGCCCAGGTCGCCGCATTGTCCTTGGCGCCCTGCACCTTAAGGCCGGTGTTCACCCGGCTTTGCGTCGCCGCCAGTTTATTGTTCGTCGAATTCAGATTCTGGAGCGCTATGAGCGCCGAGGCATTGGTGAGAACGCTATTAGTCATGGCTTCTAGCCCCAGTTTCAATTCTGGAGGCCAGTATTGCGCATGATTCCTGAGCGTATGGTTAACGCCATGGAAACCATGATAACGCCGCGCGGCGAGCCGGCGACGTGGGCGTTTGGATAACCAGGCCTCAGACCTTGGTCTTGATCAGCTCCCCCGGACCATAGGCCGGGCTGTGGCGCATCTTGACGACATCTTCGCGCGGCAACTGGCGAATTACCTCACCGGTCACGCGGTCCAATGTCTTGTAAACAAAGCCGTCCGGCCCTTCCTCGATCGTCAGGCGATAACGCCCGGCGTCGTTGTCGGCCTGCATTCGCTGCGGCGGCGGTTCAACGCTCTGCCCCGCAATCTCGGGCGTCACGAGCGCGATACTGGGTACTCTTGCGACATTGTCTGCCATTTCCCTCTACGCGGTCAGACCGCGCCTCCTGTCTCCTCGCGTGCGAGCGAGGGCGAGCCTTGCGGCCCGCCCCCGTCCACGTCTTGTTAGCGGAACAGACCGAGCAGAACCGAGCTCGATTGGTTCGCGATCGACAGCGCCTGCACGCCAAGCTGTTGCTTGGTTTGCAGCGCCGTCAGGCGCGCGCTTTCCTTGGCCAGGTCGGCGTCGACCAGGTTGCCGATACCGACTTCCAGAGCATCCTGCATCTTGCTCGTGAAGGCCGTGGTCCGCTCCAGCGTCTTGGACTTGGTGCCGAAGTCGGCCAGTTTGGCCGTGAAGCCATCGATGGTCGTCTGCACGCCGGCCGCCGTCATGGTGGCTGGCGTGGCGGTGACAGCAGCGCCGCCCATCGTGATCTTGCCGCCGCTGGTGTCGGTGATGACATCCACGGCGGTCGCAGTGAACAGGTTGGCGCCGTCAAACTTGGCGCCCGCCAGGGCCTTGTCGATTTCACCTTGCAGGGCGGTGTAATCGGCCGTCAGAGCCGTGATCGACGCGGCGCTGCCGCCGGCTTCGATCGCGGTCGCGATGGTCTTCATCTCAGTCAAGGCGGTCACAACCGTATCGCCGGCCGCCAGAGCGACGTCGACGATCGATTGACCACGCTGCAGCGATTGCTTGACAGCGTCCAGAGCGCCCATTTCAGCGCGCTGGTTGGTGGCGATGGCGAAGATGGCGCCATTGTCCTTGGCCGAAGAGACCTTCATGCCGGTGTTAACGCGATTTTGCGTGGTCGCGAGATCACGGCTCGTCGCGTTAAGATTTTGCAGAGCAATAAGAGCGCCTGCGTTGGTATTGATGCTGTTAGCCATTTTAGCTATTCCTTCTATGTCTTTGACATTTCCGACGCCGTTTTGGCCGCCGGGAGCATTTTGCTCGGGGTAGTCCTATCGAGTGAAGGTCCGAGGACCCGCACCCAATCCTAGTTAGCGGAACAGACCGAGCAGCACCGAGCTCGACTGGTTCGCAATGGACAGCGCCTGCACGCCAAGCTGTTGCTTGGTCTGCAGAGCCGTCAATTTGGCGCTTTCCTTGGCCAGATCAGCATCCACCAGGTTGCCGATGCCCACTTCCAGAGCGTCCTGCATCTTGCCGGTGAAAGCCGTGGTGCGCTCCAGCGTCTTGGACTTGGTGCCGAAGTCAGCCAGGGTCGCGGTGAAGGCGTCGATGGTCGTCTGAACCTGCGCGCCCGTCATGCCGGCCGGCGCGGCGGTGATCGCCGTGCCGCCCATATTCAACTTGCCGCCGCTGGTGTCGGTGAGCACGTCCACGGCAGTGGCGGTGAACAGGTTGGCGCCGTCGAAGTTGGCGCCGGCCAAGGCCTTGGTGATTTCACCTTGCAGGGCGGTGTAATCGGCCGTCAGAGCCGTGATCGACGCGGCGCTGCCGCCGGCTTCGATCGCCGTCGCGATGGTCTTCATCTCGGTCAAGGCGGTCACGACCGTATCGCCGGCCGCCAGAGCGACGTCGACGATCGATTGACCGCGCTGCAGCGATTGCTTGACATCGTCCAGGGCGCCCATTTCGGCGCGCTGGTTGGTGGCGATGGCGAAGATGGCGCCATTGTCCTTGGCCGAAGAGACCTTCATGCCGGTGTTGACGCGATTTTGCGTGGTCGCGAGATCACGGCTCGTCGCGTTAAGATTTTGAAGCGCGATAAGAGCGCCCGCATTTGTATTAATGCTATTAGCCATTTTGGCCTTCCTTTATTTTTACTATTATGACGCCATTCTAGCGCCATGAGCATTCTGCTCGTGGTGAGTCATACTGAATAACAAATCTAAAAATTTGCTATCAATTCTTATCCTCGGAACAGGCTGAGCAGAACCGAGCTCGACTGGTTCGCGATCGACAGCGCCTGGACGCCCAGCTGTTGCTTGGTTTGCAGAGCCGTCAGCTTGGCGCTTTCCTTGGCCAGATCGGCGTCCACCAGGTTGCCGATGCCCACTTCCAGGGCGTCCTGCATCTTGCTGGTGAAGGTCGTCAGGCGCTCAAGCGTCTTGGAGTTGGTGCCGAAGCCGGCCAGCGTGGCCGTGAAGGCGTCAATGGCCGTCTGCACGCCAGCGCCCGTCACTGCACCCGGAGCGACCGTGACGGCGGCGCCGCCCAGGGTCATCGTCGTCGCACTGGTGTCGGTGATGACATCCACAGAGGCGGTGAACAGATTGGCGCCGTCAAAGTTGGCGCCGGCCAGAGCCTTGTTAATTTCGCCCTGCAGGGCGTTGTAGTCGGCCGTCAAAGCCGCAATCGACGCAGCGCTGCCGCCTGCCTCAACCGCCGTCGCCAAGGCCTTCATTTCGGTCAGAGCCGTCACGATCGTCTCGCCGGCCGCCAGGGCGACATCGACGATGGACTGGCCACGTTGCAGAGATTGTTTGACGGCGTCCAAGGCGCCCATCTCGGCGCGCTGATTGGTGGCGATCGCGAAGATCGCGCCGTTGTCCTTGGCCGAGGAAACCTTCAGGCCTGTATTCACGCGGTTTTGCGTGACGGTGAGGTCACGGTTGGTCGCATTGAGATTTTGCAGCGCTATGAGAGCGCCAGCATTCGTGTTGATGCTGTTAGCCATTTTGGCCATCCTTGTGTCTTCGACATGTCCGACGCCATTTTGGCTGCCGGGAGCTTTCTGCTCGGGATGACTAGGAGCAAGGACGGGGCCAAAGAGATCCCGCCATGCCAATTCCTCAACTCACTGATTTTTATACGTTAGATTTGGTAAACCATGTTTCGGACGCGGTAACTTTTGCCGAGCGGCGTCCGCAATCGGCAGTTTTTGCCGACCGCCCCGGCAAAAAGCGCCACATCAGCTGCGCCGCGCGCCTTTCCGCCTTCCCTTTTCCGCCACCATCCAGCGATCCTGCATCGCCCGTTCAGCGCCCAAGGCCTCGACCGCCAGGCGCCGCGCGCTGTCACAGGCCAGGATCTGGGCCCCACGCAGCAGATAGGCGGCCTCCAGGTCAGCCAGACTGGGCGACAGCGGCAGAACAGCCAGAGCGCAGGGACGCGTCGCCGCCTCAGGAATATCCAGACGCGGCGGCGCAACCGTCGAGATCGGGAGCGAGCCGGCACAGCTCGCGGTCATGAGCGCGCAGGCGATCAGCCCGCACAAGGTCCAGTGGGTCGTTCGCATCTTTGGCGCTCCTCGCCTGGGTGACGGCCGCAACGGTCGACCGCTCCACGGCCAGGGTCTGTCGGTGATGGATTTCAACGCGCGCGGCCTGTTGGCCCTGCCCCGCCGCCTCGATGCGCCGGGCCTCGGCGTCGCTTTCGGCAGAGGCCGCACGGGCATCAGCGACCTCCAGCCGCCTTTGCTGGAGATTGAACGGGTCCCAACTCAAACCAAGCCCACGCCCGGTGATCGCCAACAGCAGAACCAACGCACCCGCCAGGGCCAGCCGCCCCAGCGGCGTCAGCGCCCGCATCAGATCGCGCGCCCTCATGGATAGGCCCTCCGATCCAGTTCGAAATGCGGGCCGTCTCTCAGCCGCTTCCAATCCCCGCCCCAGGTCAGCGGGATGCTCAGATCACGCCCCGCCGCCTTGAAGGCCTCGGCGATGCGGCCATACAGCGGCCAGTCCCAGCGCACCTGCCCCTCAACCAGGGCCGCGACATCCACCGCGTGGCCGGTCAGGTGGCGCGAGTTCAGCGTGCGGCTGGCCCCCGCCTTGACCAGCGCGGCCTGGCGGGCGGGGTCGCGCAGCCCCTCCGTCACCATGAAGTCCACCTCGGTTCGGCGGATCGCCGCCTCAACCACCGCGACCAGATCGGGATGGACGCCCGTCAATCGGGCGCGCGAACGTTGCGACAGACGGAAGCTCATGCCTTGCCTCCCGCCGCCAGTCTCAGCCGCAGATTGGCCAGCATGGCGATCATTTGCTGGGCCGTCGGCGCCACCAGATAGAGGACCAGCATCAGAGCGATCAGCCCCATCAACCCGTCCGCCACGCGCGGCAGGTCGGCGGGCGCCGTCCGCCCCACCGCCCGCGCCAGCAAGAGCCACAGCGCCGCGCTGGCGACGAAGACATAGAGGCGACGCCACAACCAGCGCCCCTCGGCCAAACCAATCTCGTTTCGGTCGATCTTGCTCATGCTTCATCCTCCTGATCACCGGGGGCGGCGGGTCTGCGCCAGTCGCTGCCCAGTTCATCGAAACAGTCATCGGGGGTCAGCCGTTCGGGCGCGGCCCAGGTCTCCTCGTCCAGCAGTTCGGGGTCGAGGATGCGGTCGAAGTATCGCGTCATGGCGCTCACCCGATCGCCGTCAGCCAGACGACGCCCGCCGCGCCTGCGCCGCCAGCGCCGCCCGCCGTCACGCCCGCGCCTCCGCCCCCGCCGCCCGCGCCATGAAGGCCGCCCGCCGCGCCGGGGTGGCCCGCGCCCGATGACGCGCCGCCGCCCCCTCCACCGCCCCCGCCCGCGCTGGACAGCGCCGACAGCGGCGACGCCTGACCGTTCAGACCGGACGTCGTCCGGCCCAGCCCGCCCCCGGCCCGAACGTGCAAGACAGCGCCGTCGCCGCCCGCGCCGCCGCTGAAGGCGACATTGGCCGCGCTGACCCCGCCGCCCGCGCCGCCGCCGCCCGGACCGTCAGGCCGGGTCTGCGCCTGCCCTGCGCCCGCAACGGCGGACGCCGACGAGTCGCCGCCGGCGTTGGCTCGGATCAGACCGCCGCCTCCCGCGCCGCCGACGCCCGAAGAGGCGCTGCCGGTCGCCCCGCCCTTGCCGCCTTCGCCGGTCAGCAACAGGACGCCGCCGACCGATACCGTGGAGTTGGCGCCGACGCCGCCGCTGACGCCGCCCGCGCCGACCACAACGGCCAAGGCGCCGGAAAAGCCGTTGACCGGCCACAGGCCCGAGACGACACCGCCCGCGCCTCCCCCGCCGCCGCCAAAGCGTACGGTCCCTGCGGCTCCGCCCGCGCCGGCGCCGCCGCTCCCGCCGCCGCCCACGCAGACCGCCTCGACCCATCTCGCCCAGGCGGGCGGGGTCCAGCTTGCGCCCGCTGTCAGCACCGTCGTTTCACGCCGCGTCGCGCCTTGCGCGAACCATAGACGCCCGGTCGCGCGGTCCACTGTGAAGGCGTCACGCCACGTCCCGCCGTCTGCGCTGACCTTGAGCCTCAGATCATCGTCGCCGATCAGACCCAGTTCAGCCCGGCCGCCCCAGCCGCTCTGAAACAGCAGGGACAGGACGTCCGACGCTCCCTGCTTGTTGAAGGTGAAGCGCAGATCGCCGTCGCCGCCGCTCTCGCTCTCCAGCGCGGTCCACAGCGCCTTGTTCAGACGGGCGGCGATGACGTTGGCGGCGTCAGCCTCGGTGTTCACGCCCAGGCGGGTCAGGTTCTGCAAGGCCGTGACCGGCTCCGCGCCGGTCGACAACGGCGCCCAGGCGCCCGCCCGACGAACCAGCACCTCTTCGCTGTCCAGCACCACCGCCAGCAGACCATCAGGCGCGTCGATCGCCCGCCAACCGTCTGCCTCGGCGCGCATCAGGCTGCCCGCCGGTCGCCCGGCCCAGAACGCGCCTGTCGCGCCGCTTGGCAGGATATAGAGGGCGCCGTCAGCGGGACTGGCGGGCTGCGCGCCGGTCGTCCGGCTGACCACCGCCGTCTGGGTCAGGGCGTCCAGACGCGTCAGCGCTTCGTTCAGGGTGACGTGTTTCTGCAGTTGTCCCGCCGCCAGATAGGGCAGGCCCAGCCGCGCGCTGGCGTCGTCGCTCATCGAATGATCTCCATAGATTGGAGGATCAGTCTGCTCAGCCCCGCCGCCTCGGCGCGCTGAACGGGCGTCAAGGACGGCAAACCCAGGAAATCACCGGGATTGGCTCATTGGAATGCGCGCGAGGTTCACCGTCGGGCACGCAGACCTCGACATGCGCCGCCCGGGTCGGATAGGCCAAGCAGGCAGTTCGCCGCGCTGCCGCCACGAGGGCCTCCGCTTGATCTCACCGTTGAAGGCCGCGATGCATCTGGCGGCGCTGGGCCTGATGGCCGCCCCCGCCGGCGTCGCGCTGTCCGCCCTGCTGCGGATCGACCACCGCTGGACCGACCTGCTGGCCCAGTTCACCGCTCCAGCTCTGGCCGCGACGCTGGCTTTGACCTTGTTCTGCGCCGTGTTGAGGCTGCGGCCCGCCATGATCGCGGGGCTTGGCGCCACCGTTCTGCTGGTCCTCGCCGTCTGGCCGCAGTGGTTGCCACGCGGCGGCGCCCTGCCGCGCGAAGGCGCGCCGACGCTGACCCTCTATTCCGCCAACCTCTGGGCCTGGAACGAAGAGGTGGAGGCTATCACCCGCTCCATCGCCGAGGCCGACCCCGACGTCGTGGTTCTGGTCGAGCTCGGCGATGCGCCCTCGGCCCAACTGGATCGCGTGCTGGCGGGCTATCCCCATCGCGTCCTCAACGCCCGCGTCGACCGGCCCAGCGGCGCGGCGCGCGCGACCATCGCCTCGCGCTATCCCCTGACCGCTGTCGCCGACCGGCCCGATGGCCTGGTCTCGGTCGCGGCGGTCGCCCAGACCCCGCTCGGCCCCGTCAACATCATCGGCGCCCACCTGACCCGGCCCTGGCCCTTCCAGTATCAGTGGGGTCAGATCCATCAGGCTGCGGCGCTCGCCGCCATCCGCCGCGACATGACCGGTCCGGTCATCGCGGCGGGCGATTTCAACAGCGTGTCCAGCGCCCGGATCGGTCGTCAGATTCAGGCCGAGACGGGTCTGATCCCCGCCCCCGGCTGGCCCGGCACCTGGCCCTCGGCGGCGCCCTCAGCGGTCGGCATGACCATCGACCAGGTCTGGCGCTCGCCCGATCTGGCCCTGCTGGAGCGCAGGCTAGGCCGCAAGACCGGCTCGGACCACCGCCCGGTCATCACCCGCTTCACGCTGGCGGCAAAAGCGCCCTGAGCCGATCCTCGTGGCCGTGATCGGGGAAGTCGTCCGCGATCCAGCCGTCCTCAAAGGCCTTCAGCACCCGTCCCGTCTCCGGCCCCGGCTTCAAGCCAAGCCGCGCCAGATCGCGCCCGCCGACCGGCATGATCGGGCGCACCCAATCTTGGGCCAAAGACACCAGTCGGCGCGCGCCGCCAGGATCACCCCCCGCCGCCCAGGCCCGCATGACGCGATCCTCGAAGGCCTGACGCCCGTCACGATAGATCAGCGCCCGTGCCTGCGCGTCGGTCAGGCGCGTGGTCGTCTCGCCACTGACCGCCTCGACCAGCCGGTCGCGCTGGGCGTTAGACAGGCGCAGAGCGCGCGCAATCTCAGCCACCCGCGCGGGATCAGCGGGCAACAGGGCCGACAGCCGCAGCACCGCATCGCCGCTCAGGTCCACCATGGCCTCGAACAGCATCAGATCAGCGGGTTGCCTCAGCACCCGCCCCAGCACCCCCGCCGCACCCATCAGCCGCACCGCCGGACGCGGATCGGGCGCGGCCAGCAGCTTCAGCAGTTCCTTGGACACCCGCTCCGCCGACAACTGCTCGACGCCCTCGGCCAGGGCCGCACAGGCAGCCACCGCCGCCGCATCGGGCGCGCCCCGCCCGTACCAGGCATAGAACCGATAGAAGCGCAGGATGCGCAGGTAGTCCTCGCGGATGCGCCCCTCGGGCTCGCCGACGAAGACGATCCGCCCCGCCATGGCGTCGTCATATCCCTGCCCCGTCGGGTCCAGAATGACGCCCTCCGCATCGGCATAGAGGGCGTTCAGACGGAAATCTCTCCGCCCCGCGTCCTCGGCCCAGTCCGTGGTGAAGGCCACCGTGGCTCGGCGCCCGTCGGTCGAGACGTCGCGACGCAGGCTGGTGATCTCAAACGGCTGGCGCTCCGAAATAGCCGTCACCGTGCCGTGCTCGATGCCGGTCGGGACAGATCTCAATCCCGCCGCCTTCAGCGCCGCGACCACGGCGTCGGGCGTCAGGGTGGTGGCGATGTCGATGTCGTCGATGGGCGCCCCGATCAGGGCGTTGCGCACGCAGCCGCCGACGAAGCGGGCGCATTCAGCCCCGCCCGCCGTCGCCAGCGCCGCCATGACCGCCCGTGTCGCCGGGGCTGTCAGCCAGTCCTGACCTTGCAGCCGATGGCTCACGCGGCGTCCTCGGCCGCCGCCGACAGGGGTTCCGCCTCGTCTCCATAGAGACGGACGAACAAGCCCTTCAAAATTCCCGCCGTCACGCCCCATATGTAACGCTCGCGGTATGGCATGGCCCAGAACCACCGCCGGGGCCCTTCCTCAGGATCATAATAGTCCCGGCGATGGTTGGCCGGATCCATCAGAAAGTCCCAGGGCGCCTCGAACACCTCGGCCACCTCGTCCGGCGACGGTTTGACCTGCGGCGGGGTGGTCAGCCAGCCGACCACCGGCGTGACCAGAAACCCCGTCCCCGTTTCATAGGGATCGCCCATCCCCAGCAGTTCGACCACGCCGGGGTCCAGCGAAACCTCTTCGAAGGCTTCGCGCAGGGCCGCCTGCCCCGCCGTCTCGCCGGGGTCCAGCCGCCCGCCGGGAAAGGCGATCTGGCCGGTGTGGCTGGCCAGACTGTCCGAACGCCGCGTCATCAGCACCGTCGGGCCGTCGTCATGCATGATGATGGGTATGAGAACCGCCGCGGGCCGCAGTTCGCGCGTCGGTCGCGCGGCTCCTGGGTTCAGATCGTAGTCGGAGCGTGTGGCCGTCCGCTCGGCCGTCCAGGTCTCGACGGGGTCCAGATGGGCCAGCAGCCGCTTCTTCAAGCTGTCACAGCTCATTCCACGTCCCCCAAGGGGAAGACTGCGCCGCCGGACCGCACCCACAGTCGCCCCTCAGCCGTCTCAGCCAGATCGACCAACTCATAGAAGACCGGCCGCGCTATCCGCGCCCACAAGTGCGCCCGCACATGGACCCGCGGCGCCGGCTCGCCGGTCGCGGCGTCGGTCTCGACAATGATCGGATGGTCCGCCCCGGCCTCGACCACGTCGCCGACATCGGTCGTGAAGCGCAACACGCCATCTGCCGTCTGCATCGTCACAGCCCGGAACGGCAGGTCCTCGACTCTGATCCTTAGCTTCTCGGCAGGCGTGACCAGATGATAGCCGTCCGGGTCCTTCCTCAGCACGGTCGAGAACAGCCGCACCAGTTCCGCCCGACCTATGGGCGAACCTTCATGCAGCCAGACGCCGTCGGCGCGGATCAAGATGTCGATGTCGCCGCAATGTTCGGGATGCCACAGATGCACCGGCGGCAGCCCGCGCCCGGGCGCCTGGCGCGCCGCCTCGGTCACCCCGGACAGGCCCGACGATGTCGCTGGGTTCGTCATAGTCGAACTATGGGGCGCGTCGCCCGGCAAAGGAAGGTCGAACGCCCCTCAGGCCACTGGATGGACCGCTCCGATCGGCGCTGCATCGGTGATCGGCAGCCACATGATCCGGCGTCGATCCACCGGCCCGCTGAAGACGGCGTCTGGCGCGGCCACGAAGCCGAAGCGCGAGAAATAGGGCGGGTCGCCGATCAGCAGGACGCCGTCCAGTTTCATCGCCCTGGCCTCCTCGACGCAGGCCTGCACCAGTTCCGCGCCCAGCCCGCCGCGACGGCTGGACGCATCCACGGCGATGGGACCGAGGAAGACCGAGCGCGCCTCGCCCGCCATGATCGACCACAGCCGCACCGAGCCGATCAACCGCTCGCCCTCAAAGGCGGTGAAGCCGACGGCCAGTTGAGCGGCCTCCCGCAGCCGCTCCGCCGTCTTGGCGAACCGACCGGGACCAAAGGCCGCCAGAACCAGGGCGTCGATCGCCGCCGCATCCCCCGATCGTTCTCGCACGATGCGGACGGGGGCTGCGGGTTCGACGGATACTGGGGCGGCGACGGCGTTCATGCGCGGCGCCTAGACCCCTTGCCCCCTCGAATCAATCGCGTTTGCGCGAAATCAGCCCGCTTTCGAGAAATCGGGCGTGCGTTTCTGGCTGAAGGCCATGAAAGCCTCCATGGCCTCGGGGCTGCGCATCTGCGAACCGAAGGCGTGGGCCTCGCGCTGCATCAGAGACCACAGGGTCTCGGCGTCGCGCATCAAGGCCTTGGTCTTGCGGATCGAGTTGGGCGCCCGCGCCGCCAGCTTGTCCGCCAGTTCGCGCGCCTTGGCCTCGACCTGATCGGCGGCGACCGCGCGATTGGCCAACCCCCAGGCCAGGGCCGTCCTGCCGTCGATGGCCTCGCCCAGGGCGAACAGCTCGAACGCCCGCTGGTGGCCGATGGTCGCCGGCAGCAAGAGGGACGACGCCGCCTCGGGCGCCAGGGCCAGGTTGACGAAGGGGACCGACAGCAGGGCGTCCTCGGCCACCACCACCATGTCGCAATGCAGCAGCAGGGTCAGGCCGATGCCCACGGCGCGTCCACGCACGGCGGCCACTGCGGGCTTGTCCAGATCGGCCAGGGCCTTGAGGAACCGGAACACCCCCATCTCGACCAGATCGCCGCTGCTCTGCGCGCCCAGCGAAATGAAGTCGGCGATGTCGTTGCCGGCCGAGAAGGAATCCCCCTCGCTGCGGAACAGGATCACGCGCACGGCGTCGTCGGCCTTGGCCCGCTCGGTCGCCTCGGCCAGAGCCGTGTACATGGCCTGGGTGATGGCGTTCTTCTTGTCCGCCCGGTTAAAGGCGACCGTCAGGACGCCGCCGTCCAGATCCGTCTTGATGTGTTCGCTCATTGCGCCGCCTCCGTCAGTGTCCACCAATCAACGCCCGCTTCATCGCGGCTGCGCCGGACCCGCCCCTCGCGGGCCAGATAGTTTAGATGTGCGATCGCCTCGCCCGTCGCCATGCTCAGCACCTCGTCGCCCACCGGGCGCGCGAACAGGGCCGAGAAGACGTCAACGGCGCGAGACGGCGTCTTCAGCGTCCGCTCCAGCCGCTTCAATGCGGTCTCGTGGCCCCGGATCAGGGCTTCCAGCCGGGTGGTGACGCCGTAGAAGGGCTCGCCATGCGACGGCAGGACGAAGAGGTCGCCCGGCAGCCGCGCCTTTAACGCCGCCAGCGACCGCAGCCACTCGCCCAGGGGGTCGCCTTCGGGTTCGGTCGGCCAGACGGAAACATTGGAGGAAATACGCGGCAGGATCTGATCACCGGACAGCAAGACGCCGTCGCTCTCGCGCCACAGGCAAACGTGCTCGGGGCTGTGTCCTTCGCCGATCACGACGCGCCAGTCGTCATCGCCGATGCGCAACACATCGTTTTCGGACAGGCGCAGATAGGCCGCAGGCATGGCCGCCACCGCCTTGCCGAAACCGCCGTAGCCGGTCCGCCAGCGCGCGATCTGCTCGTCGTTCCAGCCGGCTGCGCGATAAAAGACCTCACCCGAATCCGGGGCCGGCTGGCCGGTGTCCGCCAACAGCATCCGCGCCGTCACATATTCCAGCCGCGACATCAGCAGAGGCGCGTCGAAGCGCGCGCACAGCCAGCCGGCCAAACCGATGTGGTCGGGGTGCATATGGGTACAGATCACGCGCTTGATGGGCTTGCCCCCCAGCGGCCCGGCGAACGCCGCTTCCCAGCCCTCGCGAGAGGCGCTGGTCTTCAACCCCGTATCCACTAGGGTCCAGCCGTCGCCGTCCGCCAGAGCATAGACGTTGATATGGTTCAGCGTCATCGGCAGCGGCAACCGCAGCCACAGCACGCCCGGCGCAACCTCGACCGCCTGGCCAGCCTCTGGCGGCGGCCCGGACGGATAGGTCAGGCCGCGCAGGGTCGTCGTCGCCTCATCGCCTATCGCGCCGTCCGCCAAGTCAGTCTCCAATCGCAACTGGCGTCAGTTTTAAGCGGATTGCGATGACCGGGTCCAGTGCCGCCCGCACGACAACGTCGTGGGCGGCGCTTGACCAGAAAGCCGGACCCCGCCAAGGCTTTCGACATCAGTAGAGGCCGAGGAGCCCTTTCCGTGACCATCAAACGTTTCAGCCGCGCCGTGGGGATCGCCGCCGGCCTGGCCATCATGACCCTCAGCCCGGCCCTCGCCGTCGCCCAGGAACAATCCGGCGCGGCCGCCCAGCAGGGCGAGCAACCCAAGGCCGAGCGTGTCATGCCCGGCCGTATCGGCGGCGACCGCAACGAACGTCGCCAGCAGCGGGAACGTCAGCAAGCCGCCGCCCCCGCCGATCCCGCCGTGACCAAGGCTGAGGTGGAGGCTATCTTTACCGCCGCCTCGACCTCCTGCCAGGTGACGGAAGCCAAGCTGCTGGGCCTCAGCGCGGATGAAGCAAAGGTCAATGTTTACGAGGCCGCCTGCGCCGGCGCGCCCGGCTATATCCTGGTCGCCTCGACCCCGCCCCAGATCGTCGACTGCGTCGTGCTCGACAGCCAGGCCCAGGCTGCCCGCGCCGCCAATCCCGAAGCCCCCGCCAGCCCCGCCTGCAGCCTGCCCGCCAACCAGGACATCCAGGGCTTCCTGAAAGCCTACGCGACCCAGGCCGGCGTCCCCTGCACGGTTGATGAAGTCAAAGTCCGGGGTCAGTCGAGCAATGGCGCCGTCGTCTATGAAGTCGGCTGCGCCGGCGCGGACGGCTACTGGATCGAGAAGAACGCCACAGGCTGGGAGAAGACCGAATGCCTACAGGTCCTCGGCCAGAGCGGCTCTTGCCAGTTCACCACCCCTGCTGAGCAGGCCGCCACGGTCAAGTCCTGGCTGCCCGGCTCGGACGCCGCCGCTTGCGACGTGCAGCAGGTCCGCCTGATGGGCCAGAACGCCAACGGCCGGTTCGTCGAGATGACCTGCGCCGGCGCTGAAGGCGTCATCGTCCGCCTGAACGCTGAACGTGTAGTCCAGCAAGTCTATCCTTGCGCCACGGCCCAGCAGATCGGCGGCGGTTGCAAGCTGACGACGACGGCGCCCGCCTCGACGCCCCAAACCTAAGCGCCATCAGATCGTTGAACGAACCAAGCGCCGCCGGATCACTCCGGCGGCGTCTTTGTTTTCGCCAACCCCTTCACGGTGAACGCGGCTCGCCTTAGCCTTACGGTCATGCGCATCGCCACCTGGAACGTGAACTCGGTCAACGCCCGCCTGCCCACTGTGCTGGCCTGGCTGGAAGCCGCCAATCCTGACGTCGTCTGCTTCCAGGAAATCAAATGCGTGGACGAGAAATTCCCGCGCGAGGCCTTCGAAAGTCTGGGCTACAACGTCGAGACCCACGGTCAGAAGACCTATAACGGCGTCGCCATCCTGTCGAAGTTTCCGCTGTCCGACATCCGGCGCGGCCTGCCCGGCGACGACGCAGACGAACAGGCCCGCTACATTGAGGCGCTGATCGAGGCCCCGGTTCCTGTCCGCGTGGCCTCGATCTATCTGCCGAACGGCAATCCCGTCGGCACCGAGAAGTTCCCCTATAAGCTGGCCTGGTTCCAGCGACTGCACGACCACGCCAAGGCCCTGCTGGCCTATGAGGAGCCGCTGGCTCTATGCGGCGACTACAACTGCATCCTGACGCCTGACGACGCGGCCAAGCCCGAGGACTGGGTCAACGACGCCCTGTTCCAGCCGGAAACCCGCGCGGCGCTGAACGCCATGAAGTGGCTGGGCCTGTCGGACGCCCACGACCTGGGGGGCGAGCCCAAGGGGACCTACACCTTCTGGGACTACCAGGCCGGCGCCTGGCAGAGGAACAACGGCATCCGCATCGACTACGCCCTGCTGTCGCCCCAGGCGACCGACCGGTTCCGCGGCATCGAGACCCACCGTGACGCCCGCGACATGGACAAGCCCAGCGACCACGTCCCCGTGGTGGTTGACCTCGATCTGGAGGCCTGACCCATGAGCGAGGCGTTCAGGGTCATCCTGCTGATCGCCCTGACCGCCGCCTTCCTGACGACGGGCGCCCTGATGCTGTCCTGGTGGATGGAGCCGGAGCGGCGGCTGAAGCGGGCGCTGATGAAGTCGCTGGGGGTCAAGGCTGATACCGAGGCTCTGTCCCCCGCCGAAGGCCGCGCCGCCGGGCTGGATTTCGACGGCGGTCAGGTGGTCGTGCTGTGGAAGCGCGGCTCGCAAGGCCTGGTCTATGGCTTTGACGAGGTCGAGGGCGGCGAGATCATCGTGGACGGCCATGTCGTCGCCCGCGCCCGACGCGGCGCCGTGCGCAAGGATCTGGACGTCGTCGTGCCTGAGGCGGAACAGGTGGTTCTGCGCCTGATGTTCGACGACACGCGCAGCCCCGAGTTCGAACTGGCCCTGTGGAACGCCGACCTGCCCGCCTCCACCGGATCGCCGACCGAGGCCTTGCGGCTGGGGCGCCGCTGGTTGTCGCACGTCGAAGCCCTGATGAAGCGCTGATCGCCCTTCCCGCCCCCGCTGCGGAAGGCTAGAAGCCGCCTCTACTGTTTACTGTGTTTCAGGAGCCCGCCGTGGCCCGTCTCTTCGACGCCTACATCATCGCAGACTGGACCGCCGCCGAAGGCAAGAAGCTGGGCGAGCAGACCCTGTGGGTCGGCGTCGCCAAGCGCGACGTGCGCTTCCGCCTCTACACCGAGACCCACAACGTCGCCACGCGCGCCGAGGGCGAAGCCCTGATCGCCGACCTGCTGGCTGAACACAGGAAGCGCGGCGACCGCGTCCTGGTCGGCTTCGACTTCGACTTCGGCTTCCCCGCCGGCACGGCTGCGCGGCTGAAGCTGGACGGTCGGCCGTGGGAGGCCATGGGCAAGTTCCTGGCCGCCAACATCGTCGACAAGGCCGACAACACCAACAACCGCTATCAGGTCGCGGCCAAGATGAACCGGCTTATGACGGACCAGCCCTGGCCCTTCTGGGGCGCGCCCGCCAGCCAGGCTCAGCGCTGGCTGACCACGACCAAGCCGCCCGAAGGCGCCGGCGCCGACATTCCCGAGTTCCGCGCCACCGAACTGGCCGCACGCAAGGACAAGCTGCCGCCCAAGAGCGTCTGGCAGATGCACGGCGCGGGCGCCGTCGGCGGCCTGACGTTGCTGGGCGTGCCCATGCTGCGCCGCCTGCTGGACAAGCTGGGCGCCTCCGCCGCCGTCTGGCCCTTCAACACCGGCTGGCGCGAACTGACTGAGGCCGATGTCGAGCCGCTGTCGGCCCTCGTCGTCGAGGTCTGGCCCGCCCTGTTCGACGCCAAGCGCAAGATCAACGGCGAAGGCGTCAAGGAATTCAAGACCCAGGCCCAGGTCCGCACCGCCGCCGAATCCTTAGCCCAGATGGACGACGCGGGAACCCTGCAAAAAGCTTTCGCTGCGCCCAAGACGGCTGACGAAGCGCTGATCGCCCAGGTCGAAAGCGAAGAAGGCTGGATCCTGGGGGTCTGAGCTTCCATTTTCCCGCCCCACCCTATCCGCTCATCCCGGCCTTCGCCGGGATGAGCGGATAGGGTGGGGACTAGGTCACATAGTCCGCCAGCATATCGCGCCAAGTCGGGTTCCGTTCTTCGATCAGCCGCAGCTTCCACGAGCGCCGCCATTCCTTGATGGCGCGCTCGCGTCGAAAAGCGCTTTCGCGGGTCTCGTGCCACTCGGCCCAGACCAGCGTCCTGCAGCCATCGTCGCGACTAAAACCCGGCATCAGACCGGACGCGTGTTCATGCGTGCGACGGCCTAAGGTTGTCCGTGTGGCCGGTATAGATCACGCCGTTGCGGTGATTGGCGACGATATAGACCCAGAAGCCTTCCGTGCCGTCGTCGCGCATCGCCCTACCCGATCAGCACCCGCGCCGCCGCCCGCGCCTCGTCGGTGATTTCGGCGCCCGACAGCATGCGGGCGATTTCTTCTTGACGGGGATGGGGGTCCAGCACGTCGATGGAGGTGCGGGTGTGGCCGTCCACGTCGGCCTTGCGGACCTTCCAGTGGGCGTGGCCGCGCGAGGCGACCTGGGGGCTGTGGGTGACGACCAGGACCTGGGCGCCCTTGGACAGACGTTGCAGACGCCCGCCGACGGCCTCGGCCACGGCGCCGCCGACGCCCTGATCGACCTCGTCGAAGATCATGACCGGCTGACGCTGGTCCTCGCGGCTGGCCAGGGCCGCCTTCATAGCCAGGGCGAAGCGCGCCAGTTCGCCGCCCGAGGCCACGGTGTCCAGCGGGCCAAAGGGCGTGCCGGCGTTGGTGGCGACCTCGAATCGCACCGTCTCGCCCCCCAAGGGACCGCGACGGTTCTCTATGGGGTCCAGGGTGACGCGGAAACGGGCGCGGTCCAGCTTCAACGGACCCAACTCGCCCATGACGGCGGCGGTCAGGCGGTCGCCCGCCGCCTCGCGCGCCGAGGTCAGCAGCATGGCGGCCGCGTCATAGGCCTCGATCGCCACGGCCACGTCGCGACGGGCGTTGGTCAGAGCCTCGGCCCCGTCCTCGATCAGGCGCAATTGTTCGCGCAGACGCACCCGCAGAGCCGGCAGGGCGTCGACCGTAGTGTTCAGCTTGCGGGCGGCGGCGCGCAGGGCGAACAGCCGCTCCTCGGCCTTGTCCAGACGGCCCGGCTCGAAATCGAAGGCGTCGGCGGCGGCGTCGACGGCGGCGACGGCTTCCGTCGCCTCGACCAGGGCGCGGTCCACCGCCTCGGCGGCCAGGCCCAGCTTGATGATGACGAGGTTGTCGCCCTCGGCGCCGGCCTGAACCGCGCGCTGGCGGGCGTGTTCGACGGCGCGCAGGGCCGAGGCCAGACGCTGGCTCAGCTTGTCCCCGCCCAGCAGATTGCGGGCGTCGGCCAGATCGGCCACGGCCTTTTCAGAAGCGCCCAGGATGGCGCGCTCGCCGGCCAGTTCGGTCTCTTCGTCGGGCTGGGGGTCCAGGGCGTCGAGGTCGGCCAGGTTGAGGGCGATCTCCTCGGCCTTGGCGGCGGCTTCGGCGGCGGAGGCCTCCAGTTCGTCCAGACGCCCCTGCGCAGCCTTCAGCCGCTCGGCGGCGGCGGCCACGCCCGACAGTTGGGGCTGCAGGCCGCCGTAGTTGTCCAGCAGGGCGCGGTGGGTCTTCCAGTCCAGCAAGCCGACCGTCTCGTGCTGGCCGTGGACCTCGACCAGCAGGGCGCCGATCTCACGAAGGGCCGTAACGCCCGCCGGCTGGTCGTTGACGTAGGCCCGGCTGCGGCCGTCGGCCGAGACGACGCGGCGCAGGATCAGCTCCTCGCCTGGCGCGACCTCGAAGCCGCGCTCGGCCAGAAGGTCGATGAGGGCGGCGTCGTCGGGGGCGGTGAAGACGGCGGTGGCCACCGCCTGCTTGGCGCCGGCGCGCACCAGACCCACGTCGCCGCGCGCGCCCAGGGCCAGGCCGAGGGCGTCGAGAATGATGGACTTTCCGGCCCCGGTCTCGCCGGTCAGCACGGTCAGGCCTTCGCCGACCTCCAGGTCGAGGGCGTCGACGAGGACGACATCACGGATCGAGAGTGTGGTCAGCATGGGTCAGCTTGATTCGACGTTACGTCCCACTCTAGACGGAAACAGAAGGGGAACGCAGCGTCTTTCCGCAACCAGGCCGACCAATCGGTCCCGCGAGGCTCAAGCCCCGCCGGGAATAATACGTTGCAGCCAGCTCTCGCGCTTGGCCTCAGGCTGCACGTCAGGGCGCACGCCACGCTCGCTCAGCAGGGCGTAGGCCTCGGCGTACCAGGGGCTGCCTGGATAGTTGTAGCCCAGGACAGCAGCGTTGCGCGTCGCCTCTTCCGTCAGGCCCAGGGCGACGTTGACCTCGACCAGACGATAAAGGGCTTCCGGCGTATGCGAGCTGCGCTGGAAGGCTTCGTTGTTGATCACGGCCTTGTAGCGGTTCAGGGCCGCCAGCGGCTGGTTGGCGCGCTGATAGAAGCGGCCCACGGCCATCTCCTTGCCGGCCAGCTGGTCATTGACCATGTCGATCTTGACCCGAGCATCGGTGGCGTAAGGCGTGCTTGGATAACGCCGCACCACATCGCGCAGACCGGCCAGAGCGGCTTCGGCATAGGCCTGGTCGCGACCCACATCGACGATCTGCTCGAAGTTGCAGATGGCGCGCATGTAGAAGGCGTAGGCCGCAGATGGATTGCCCGGGAACAAGGCGATGAAGCGGTCAGCCGCCGCGATCGCGTCCTGATAGTTGTTGTTCTGATAGTAGGCGTAAACCTGCATCAGGATCGCGCGGCGCGACCATTCCGAATAGGGGTGCTGACGCTCCACTTCCTGGAAATAGTCGACGGCGTCGGTCCAGCGCTTGGACTGAAGCCGTTGATAGCCGGTGTTGTAGAGCAGCTCGACCGGGCGCTCCTCATAGGCCAGCTTCTGACGCGGCTTGGTCCCGGAGCAGGCGGAAACCGTCAGGGCGGCGACGGCGACCGTCATAAGGATCAGGCCGGAGCGGGACTTCGAAGCGGGCAAGGGCGACCTCTTAAGATGCCTTGGTCACAGCGCACCCCCGGTGCGCCGCTGTCGTTACGGCGACCTCTATAGCAGCCACTGCGACCATGCCAATGCAGCGAAATCCGTCATGACGGGTTGATGCTAGGCAATCCGCTGCTAAAGAGCGCGTCCAGAAACGACTGCGCTCATTGGCGCAGCGATGACGGCAAAAGGATGACCGGTAATGAAGCTGCTCTCTGGCAATTCGAACCGGACTCTGTCCCAGGCCATCGCCACCCACCTCGACATGCCCCTGACCAAGGCTCAGGTGAAACGATTCGCCGATAACGAGGTTTTCGCGGTCATCGAAGAGAATGTCCGCGGCGAGGACGTCTTCATCATCCAGTCGACCTCCTATCCGGCCAACGACAACCTGATGGAGCTGCTGATCATGACCGACGCCCTGGTGCGGGCGTCGGCGCGGCGGATCACGGCGGTCATGCCCTACTTCGGCTACGCCCGTCAGGACCGGAAGACCGGCGGCCGCACGCCCATCTCGGCCAAGCTGGTCGCCAACATGATCACTCGCGCCGGCGCTCACCGCGTCCTGACGATGGATCTGCACGCGGGTCAGATCCAGGGCTTCTTCGACATTCCGACCGACAACCTGGTCGCCACCCCGGTCCTGGCCCAGGACATCAAGGACCACTACCCGCGCGGCGATGATCTGATGATCGTCTCGCCCGACGTCGGCGGCGTGGTGCGCGCCCGTTCGCTGGCCAAGCGTCTCGACGCCGACCTGGCCATCGTCGACAAGCGCCGCCCTAAGGCGGGCGAGAGCGAAGTCATGAACATCATCGGCGACGTCGAAGGCCGCCGCTGCATCCTTTTCGACGACATCGTCGATTCGGGCGGCACCCTGGTCAATGCGGCTCAGGCCCTGATCGATCGCGGCGCGACCGAGGTCTCGGCCTATATCAGCCACGGCGTCCTGTCCGGACCGGCGGTCCAGCGCGTCACCAACGGCCCGCTCAAGGAGCTGGTGATCACCGATTCCATCGAACAACCTGACGAAGTTTTGAAGTGCGGAAAGATTCGCACGGTATCCGTGGCCCCTCTTATCGGCGAGGCTATCCGGCGCATCGCCAATGAGGAATCGGTCTCGAAGCTGTTCGATTAACCTTCGAATAACCATTCCCTCAGCGATATAGACGCATCAGTTTCTGGGGCGCGCCCCGCCCTGGTTTCAGGGGCCGCGCCCCGCGTTCGATTTGAGGGAAGTTCGCCGATGTCTCAGGCCTTCTTGCGCCGCGGCCTGTCCGTCGCCGCCATCGCCGCCGCCGCCATCCTGGCCAGCTGCTCGACGCCCGAACCGGAAGCGCCGCCTCCACCCCCTGTGGTCGCGCCGCTTCCGCCGGTCAGCCTGAACCAAGGCGTGGCTGAGGCCGCCTCGATCTACGTGACCTACGTCCGTCAGGTCGGGTCGATCAAGGCAGGCTTCCCCGACGCCGAGTCCATTCAGGCTGCCGTGCGAACAGGCTCGGCCTCCGATCCTGTGCAATTGTCGCGCGGCATGATCGCCTATGGCTCGATCCTGGCCCTGCAGTCGCCGGAGTATGTCGCCGGCGTGCGTCAGTTCGCTTCCACGCCTGCCTTGCGTCAGCAGATGATCGCCAGCATCGTCGCCGACCCGGCCTATGCGGCCACCCTGCCTGGCGCCGACGCGGCGGCTGGCCTGATCGCCTCTACCATGGGCAAGGACATCGAGGCCCTGACCGCCATCGCCGAGGCGGTGGAAGCCGACGCCTATACGATCCAGGAACGCCGCGACCCGCGCCGCCGTTGGGCCGTCAGCCCCGTCGCCCATCGCGACACACGACTGCAGTCGGCCAAGACCCTGTCAGTCCCCCAGCTCCCCTCAGCCGAGGACAGCGCCCGGCTGTTCGCCGCCGCCAATAGCGGAACCGGTCTGGGCCTGACCCCGGCGCAGCGCAGCGCGCCCTTCACCCCCGCCATGGTCAACTCGCTGGCGATCGCCGCCCTGGCCGCCCTGGGAGCCGCCGGAGACGAGGCCAAGACCAACACGGATGCGTTGACGACCGAATCAAACAACGAATTCTGCACCAATATGTCCAAGCTGATGCTGTTCCAGTGCCTGGCTGCGTCGCGCCCAAGTTACGAAGACATGTTCTGCGCCGGCCGCCACATCGTGCGTGACCTGGCCACCTGTACGGCCCAGTACACGGGGCCTACGCCGACTCCAGCAACGCCGGTGGTGTCCATCGCCGCATCGACTCCCACGCCGGGAAGCGGCATGAACTGACGCCAAGGCGGGCTGAAACGACCGGGGCGGTTGCGCGCCCCCCCTGTTCCGTGTAATAGCCCGCCCTCTTGAATTCGAGGGTTCATGACCCCGTCGCGCGGGCTCCGGTTAGCGCGGCGTATCTGTAGTTATTGAGGCGAGCCCGATGGCCGAGATCATTCTGAACGTTGACGTCCGTGAAGGCGCAGGCACCGGCAGCGCGCGCGCTGTTCGTCGCTCGGGCGCTGTGCCTGGCATCCTGTACGGCGGCGACAAAGCCCCCGTCTCGATCTCGGTGAACGAGAAGGACTTCCGCAAGTCCCTCTACACCGGCAAGCTGCTGGGCCACCTGGTGACCCTGAAATACGGCGACGAGACCCAGCCGGTCATCGCCAAAACGGTCCAGTTCGACCCCGTGTCGGACCGCCCGCTGCACTTCGACCTGATGCGCGTCGATGCGAACGCACCGGTCAAGATCGAAATCGCCGTTCACTTCAAGAACGCTGACGAAGCGCCGTTCACCCGCGCTGGCGGCATGCTGGAAATCGTCCGTCACTCGGTCGAGATCCTGGTCGCCGCCGACCTGATCCCGGACGAACTGGTCGTTGACCTGAAGGGTCGCGAAATCGGCGAAAACATCCGCATCTCGGACATCGTCCTGCCCAAGGGCGCGACGACGGTCATCGCTGACCGCGACTTCATGATCGCTACGATCAAGGCTTCTTCCGCTGCCCAGTCGGAAGCCGGCGACACGACCGTCGAAGCCTAAGCTTCTTCCACTGTCGAAGATCAGCCCCGCCGGGTTCGCCCGGCGGGGCTTTTCTTTGCCCGGAGCACAGGGCAAGAGGGCCCCATGATCATCATCGCCGGCCTGGGCAATCCGGGCCCCAAATACGAAAAGAACCGCCACAACATCGGCTTCATGGCCGTGGACGAGATTTCGCGCCGTTGGCGCTTCGGGCCCGAGCGGGCCAAGTTCCAGTCGATTGTCAGCGAGGGCGAAGTCGACAGCGCTGACGGCCCGGTCAAGGTCCTGCTGATGAAGCCGCAGACCTATATGAACGAGAGCGGCCGCGCGGTCGGCGAGGCGGCGCGCTTCTACAAGATCAAACCCAGCGAGATCATCGTCTTCCACGACGAAATCGACCTGGCCCCCGGCCGCTTCCGCATGAAGACCGGCGGCGGCGCGGCGGGTCAGAACGGCATCCGCAGCCTGATCAGCCACCTGGGCGCCGACTTCCGCAGGGGCCGCATGGGCATCGGCCATCCGGGCGAGAGCCATCTGGTCATGCCGCACGTCCTGGGCGACTTCCACAAGGCCGAGAAGCCCTGGCTGGACGCCCTGTTGCAAGCCTGCGCTGACGCCCTGCCCTTCGCCGTGGCGGGCGACGACGAACGCTATCAGGGCGAGGTCATGCGCCTGGCCCCGGCGCCCAAGTTCAGCCCACGGCAGGCCGCGCGGGGAGAGTAACGCGACGCCTCTCCATCCCCTTCATGGGGAGGGTGGTCGCGCAGCGACCGGGTGGGGAGGGCATGGCGATACTAGGCATTGCGCGTGAATAGCCGAGCCGCCCCCACCCGGCTTCGGCTTCGCCTCAGCCACCCTCCCCATGAAGGGGAGGGAGAATCAGGAAATCAATCCGTCGTCGTCCACGCCGCCTTGAGCGTGGTCGCGCCGTTGGCGGGCACTATCATCGTCCAGACCGGATAGCCGGTGTCGTCGATGCGGCTGCGGATCGACTGGCTGAGAATACGGAAGCCCCGCCGTCCCGCCGCCTGTGGCGACAGATCAACGGTCACGGCCTCGCTGCGCGCATTGGTGACGGTGATCTCCATGTCCGCGCGGTGCGCCCTGCCCCCCTGGTCCCGGGCGGAACGGGACGACACGCGCCGCGTCGCCACCCGCACGTCGGGCGACTGGCCGAATGACAAACGCACCGGCAGGCCCACGCCCTTGTCCACGAACCGATCTTCGCCCGCCAGGAGGACGCCGCCCGCGCCGTCGGGCTGCATCACCGCCACCGTCCCCCCCGGCAGAGCCAGGCCCAGGCCCGTACGGGCCTCGTTGCGAAGCCTTAGCTGTATCTCGGCCGGCTGCGCCTCGGCGCTGTCATTTGCATCGACCCAGGCCCGGTAGACCCGGTCATAGGCCACGCCCGCGCGCTCCATGAAGCGGACCTGCTTGGTCTGGCGTGCGGCCACGGTGGTGGGCTCCGGCAGGGTATAGATCTTGTAGTCGCCCAACTCGCCCTGACGGACGACCCGGCTGCCGGTGACGACGATCTCTCCGACAACGGAGTTCCGCTCTGCGGGAACAGGCGCCCCATAAACCACCACCGGCGGCCCGTTGTATTCGACGCGATCCTGCTTGTAGGTCGGCTCAAGTCCGCTGCCCAGGGTCGTCGTCCCCTGCGGCCAGCAGCCCGTCTGCGGATAGCGGATGACCGGCTCGACCGGCACGGTGCCGTCGTCCTTCCGCAGCGTCCCGGCCACCACCTGCACCGGCACGTCAGGGAAGCCGGTGCCGCCGAAGTTGGCCAGGGTCACCCAGCCAGTCAGGTCCAGCGTCCGCCCGTCGGGGTTCAGCCGCGCCACATAGTCCGCCGACCACTGCAGCCCCGTCGCCAGATAGGCCAGGGTGACGGTGTGGCGCCCGGCGTGCTCGGCCCGCGTGCGGACGGACAGCACCGGCTGGTCGCCAAGGCCCTCAGGGATTCGGTCGAAGATGACGCGCTCGGTCTGGCCGGAACAGTCCAGGGCCTCAAAGCGGCCGTCGATCTCCAGCACCGTGCCTTGCGCGCCCGCGCGGATCACGGCGGCCTTTTCGACCTGTTCGCCGGTCGCGGGATTGGTGCGGACGGCGCGCACGACCTCGCCTACGGACTTCTCAATCAGGCTGGCGGGCGACAAGAGGTCGAAGTCGGCGTTGCGCTCGACCACATGGGCGGGCAGGCCCTCCAGCACCGCGCTCTGCGGCACGACGCCGGTGGCCAGCCCCCGGAAGCGGATGATCC
Source organism: Brevundimonas bullata (assembly GCF_014207965.1). Classification (GTDB taxonomy): domain Bacteria; phylum Pseudomonadota; class Alphaproteobacteria; order Caulobacterales; family Caulobacteraceae; genus Brevundimonas; species Brevundimonas bullata_A. The sequence goes on along the minus strand of NZ_JACHLM010000005.1, from coordinate 214,838 downwards.
CCTCGCCCGCCGGCAGGTCCACCGTCCGCGTCTCGACGATCAAAGCCAGCCCCTGCTGGTCCAGCCGGCTCCACGGCTGGCGGGACTGGGCCATCAGTTCGACGGTGTTCACAGGCCGGTCGCGATAGATGACCACCGTCGCCGTATCGGGACGCGCGGAGACGCTTTCCGTCTGCGCCCACGCCGAGGGCGCGATCAAGCTCAGGGCCGTGGTGATCGCCAGCAGGCGGAGCATGGGATCAGCCGCCGGTCGTGATGGTCGCGGTCAGCTTGGTCTCGCCGTTGGCGGGCACGGGCACGCGCCAGACCACGGTGTTGGCGTCGCGCAGGTCGCCCGCGATGCTCTGCTCGCTCAGTTCTGTGTCGCGCCCCAGACCGCGCTGGCGCACCTCGACCGTGACCGGCTGGGGGCGGGCGTTGCGGACGGTGTATTCCATCGCGTAGCGGGTCCGCCACCGATAGTAGGACGACTTGGGCGCGGCGGTGCTGGAGACGAGACGCGGCTGCACCGTCACATCGAAGGCCTCGCCCGTCGTGATGACGATCTCGGACCCGGCGGGCGCGTGATCGACCTGATCCTCGCCGATGAAGCGCGGCTCGCCCGCCTCATCCTTCACATAGACGCGCATGACCCCCGCCGGCAGGGCGCGGGCGGCATTTCCCGATCCATTGCTGAAGATGACGCCGACCTCAGCCGCGACGGGCTCCTCGAAGGTCTGGAAGCCATTGATGACGTTCAGATAGCGCTTGGTAGCGGGCACGCCCGCCGCGTCGATCAGGCCGACCTGCTTGGTCTGGTTATTGGCGACCGTCACAGCCTCTGGCAGCGGATAGACATAGACGTCGGCCAAGGCCCCCTGCCCGCCCGTCTGCGTGCCGTTGCCGCGCTGGCCGGGCCGCACCACGCCGCGCGGGTTGTAACCGCCCTGGTTGACCAGGTTGACGTCGCCCGCCACCACCCGCGTCTGGGCGTTCGAGAAGGTCGCGCCGGAGTTGTTGGTGATGGTGATCCAGCCGGTCAGGTCCAGCTTGCCCGCTTTTTCGTCGAAACGAGCGACATAGTCGGCCTTCCACGCCAGGCCGGTGGTCAGATAGGACAGCGTCGTCTCGCGACGGCCGGCGCCTTCGGCGTCCAGAGTGACGCTCAGCGTCGGGCGTGGGCGCAGGTTAGCCGGCACCCGGTCAAAGATGACCCGCGTCGGCACCCCGTCGTCGCGCAGCACCTCGATCCGGTTTCCGATCTGCAGCACCACGCCCTGATTCGCCGCCAGAACGCGGGCGCGCTCGGTCGTCTGCGCGCCCGAGCCGGGGTTGGTGCGGACGATGCCGATGTCGCCGCCGACGGCGCTTTCCATCAGCTTGCCGGGCGTCAGCAGGTCATAGTCGAAGTTCTGCTCCACCACCGACAGGCCGCGTCCCGACAGGCCGACCGTCTCGGGCCGGATGCTGGCGGACACGCCCGGAAACTCCTGACGCGAGCGCCCGGCGGGCACGTTCAGGTTCCGCACGTCCTCCACCAGGGCGATGTTCTGATTATAGACGGTCAGGGAGACGCGGTCGGGTCCGCCCGGCCCCTCCTCCACCTGTTGCGCCATTACCGGCGCGGCCAGCAGCATGGCGACGGCGAAGGGTCCGAGTGCGCGGATCATGAGGTCTTCCCTGAGCGTTTCGAGGGCCACGCTGACACGGAGAAACGGCCGTTGTCGAGGGTGCGCGGCGTCCCGTCGCGCTGGACGGCTCTGGCTTCACATTGCGGGAAGGTTTAAGCCCCGGCCTGTGACCCGGTCCCAGAGTGAAAACTGGTCGATTGCGCGCTCGCTGGCCTTCCTGGCCGCGACGTTCGCCATCGTGATCGGAACCCTGCTGCCGTTCGCGGCCCTGGCGGCCTCGGTTCCCGGCCAGCCCATCGTCATCTGCTCGGCCGAGGGGCCGCAGACGATCCAGACGGGCGGCGTCGACGGCCCGGTCAACCAGCACGTCGGGGCCAAGTGCGCCGCCTGCGTCATGCCCCTGCTGGCCGCCCTGCCCGAACCGCCTGCGCCCGCTCCGGCTCCGGCCGTCCGCATGGTCGCGCCGGTCGCCTATGCGCCCTTCCGCGTCAGCCCGCCGCCGCCGGCCCGCGCGCCGCCGCGCCCGCCGTCCACCGCCCCTCCGCACGCCTGAAAACCAGACCTATCGACGCCGCGCGCCTGCTGACGGGCCGCGCGGCTGCATTTCTGTTTTCAGGATTCCAGTTTCATGTCTTTCAAGACCACTGCCGCGCCGTGCGCGCTGCTCATCGGCGCCTGCCTGGCGCCCGCCTTTGCTCATGCCTCCGAGGCTGAGGGGCCGAACGCTGAAGGTCCGGCCACCGTCGTCGACAGCATCATCGTCACCGGCCGCCGCAACGCCGAAGACCCCGCCGTCGTGGCCGAGGCGCGCGATCGCCTCAGCCGCACCCCCGGCGCTGTGGCCGTCGTCTCGGCCGAGAGCTATGCCGACCGCTTCGCCCAGGGCTTTGCCGACACCCTGAGGAACGTCCCCGGCGTCCTCGCCCAAAAACGCTATGGCGAGGAAAGCCGGCTCTCCATCCGCGGCTCGGGCATCGCCCAGGGCTTCCACCAGCGCGGCGTCCTGTTCGCCCAGGACGGCGTGCCCTTCGCCGACGCCGACGGCTTCTCCGACTTCCAGAGCGTGGACGCGCTGAGCGCCCGCTACATCGAGGTGTGGAAGGGGTCGAACACCCTGCGTTTCGGCGGGGCGCAGCTGGGCGGGGCGATCAACCTGGTCACGCCGACGGGCCGCACGGCGCTGCAAGAGAACCTGCTTCAGCTTGAAGGCGGCAGCTTCGAATCCTGGCGCGGCCACGCCGCCGTCGCTCGCACGCACGGCGACTGGGACGTCTATGCCGCCGCCACAGCCATGCAGAGCGACGGCTGGCGCGACCACAGCCAGCAGTCGCAGGGCCGCCTGACCGTCAACGCCGGGCGCTCGTTCGGCGAGGACCGCGAGGTGCGCCTGATCGCCCAGGCGGCGGACATCAAGCAGGACATCCCCGGCGCCCTGACGCTGGATCAGGCGCTAAAGACGCCGCGCATGGCCTCGAACTCGGCCCTGACCGGGGATCAGGCCCGCGACCTGACGGTCAAGCGCCTGACGCTGCAGACGCGCTGGCGCTTCAATGAATCCACCCTGTTCGAGGGTGCCGTCTGGGGTTGGGAGAAGTCGCTCTATCACCCGATCTTCCAGGTCGTGGATCAGGACAGCGCCACGCGCGGCGCCTTCGCCCGCATCGACTGGACGGGTCAGGTCGCGGGCCTGCGCGCCGACGCCTTCTATGGCTTCAGCTGGCGTGACGGCGACCTGGACGCCCTGCGTTATGTCAACATCGCCGGCAATCGCGGCGCCCTGACCGCCAAGGGCAAGCAAGAAGCGACGGGGCTGGACGTCTTCGCCGAGGGACGGCTGTTCGTCACCGACCGGCTGGCCCTGGTGGCGGGCGGGTCCTGGGGGCGGGCTACGCGCGACTATCGCGACCACCTGGCCCCGGCCAATGACGACAGCATCGACTACGACTGGTTCTCGCCGCGTCTGGGCCTGTTGTGGGAAGCCGAAGACGGCGCCCAGGTCTTCGCCAACATCACCCGCTCGGTCGAGCCGCCGACCTATGGCGCCCTGGTGCAGGCCCCGCTGGCCGGCTTCGTCCCGGTCGAGGTTCAGGACGCCTGGACCGCCGAGATCGGCACGCGCGGCAGACGCGGCGCCTTCGCCTGGGACCTGACCGCCTATCGCAGCCAGATCGATGGAGAGATCCTCAACTTCATCACCGGCCCGGACATCCCCGCCGCCACCTTCAACGCCGACAAGACCCTCCATCAAGGAATCGAGGCCGGTCTGGACTGGCGCCTGCCCGTCGAACTGGCCGGCGGCTCGCTGCTGCTGCGCCAGACCTGGACCTGGAGCGACTTCCGCTTCGACGGCGATGCGCGCTGGGGCGACAACCGCCTGCCGGTCGTGCCCGAGCATCAGTACCGGGCCGAACTGACCTGGCGTCATGCCTCGGGCGTCTTCGTCACGCCTTCGGTCGAGTGGCGGATCAGCAGCCCCTATGTCGACTACGCCAATAAGACGAAGGCGCCCGACTACGCCCTGCTGGGCCTGACCGGCGGCTTCAACATCGGGTCCAACGCCTCGGTCTATGTCGATGCGCGCAACCTGACGAACGAGCGCTACGTCGGCGAGTTCTCCGCCGTGACCATCGGCGGCGCGTCCAGCGCTGTCTTCTTCCCCGGCGAAGGGCGCTCCGTCTTCGTCGGCGTCAGGCTGGCCTACTGATGGGCCGTCCCGCCAAAATCAGGGGCGAGGCGCCGGACATGATGTCCGGCGCCTATCGCGCGGTCTGGCGCTGGCACTTCTACGCCGGGGTGCTGGTCATGCCCTTCCTGATGCTGCTGACGCTGACCGGCGCTCTCTATCTGTTCAAGGACGAGATCGATCAGGCCGTCTATCGCGCCATGATCCAGGTCCCGGCCAGCGCGCAGACGGCCGATCCCGATCAGTGGCTGACGGCGGCGGCCGTCGCCGGCCAGGGACGAGCCGCGAACGTCCTGGTCCCGGCGCGATCCGATCAGGCCGTGCGCATCCGCGTGGATCGCCCGGACGGTTCGCGACGGACCGTCTTCGTCGATCCTCATACGGCCCGCGTCACCGGCGTCACCGCCTATGGCGGCGTGACCGAGACGATCAAGGCGCTGCATTCCCTCAGCCTGTTCGGCGGGCCGGTCGGCAAGGCGCTGAACATCCTGGTCGAGATCGTCGCGGGCTGGGCCGTCATCCTGTGCGCCACCGGCCTCTATCTGTGGTGGCCGCGCCGGAGAGAAGGGGCGGTGCTGCGGCTGAAGGAAACCGATGCGGGTCGCCGTCCCTTCTGGCGCGACCTGCACGCCGTGACCGGCTTCTATGTCGGCGGGGTGATCATCTTCCTGGCGGTGACGGGCATGCCCTGGTCCGCCGTCTGGGGCGATCAGTTCATGGGGGTGATGCGCGGCACGGGTCTGGGCCGTCCGCCCGCGCCCGCCGCCGCCAGCCCCTGGAGCCACGCCAAGCCGCACGACGCCCCGGCCGGCGTAGGCTGGACGCTGGAGAACGCCGTCCTGCCCGCGCCTACTCACGGCCACGCAGCCCCGAGCCTGAGGCGCGTGCTGCTGACTGCGCGTGAACAGGGCCTGCCCCGGCCCTTCACCGTCAGCATCCCGCAATCGGCCGACCTGGCCTGGACCGTCGCGCGCCAGACGCGCCAGGCCGAGGACGCCCGCAGCCTCTATGTCGATGGCGCGACCGGAGCGGTGAAGGCCGACCTGCGCTGGGAACAGTTCGGCGTCATGGCCAAGGGCTTTGAGTGGGGCATCGCCGTCCACCAGGGGATGCAGTACGGCTGGATCAACCGCATCCTGATGCTGGCGGGCTGCATCGCCGTTTGGGTGCTGGCGATCAGCGGCTTGGTCATGTGGTGGAAGCGCCGTCCGCCCAGCCTGTCGCGCCGTCGCCTGGGCGCCCCGCCCTCGCCCCCCGGCCCTCGCGCCCGGACGGCGGTGCTGTGCATCGTCATTCCCCTGTCCATCCTCTATCCCTTGACGGGACTGAGCCTTGTGGCCGCCCTGCTGCTCGATCGAGCGGTGCGGACGTTCGCCGGGTCCAAGACCGTCGCCTCCTAAAAAGGAACACCTCGATGAAATCCCTGTTCGCCCTGGCCGGTCTGTCGGCCGCCGCCCTGACCTTGGCCGCCTGCGGTCAGCCGGCGGAAAAGCCCGCTGACGCCGCCGCCGTCCCCGGAACCGTCACGGTCGCCGACGCCTGGTGCCGCCCGACGCCGAACGGCGCCAAGGCCGGCGGCTGCTACGTCACCCTGACCGCCGGGTCCGAAGACCGGCTGGTCAGCGTCTCCACCCCGCTCGCCGACAGCGCCCAGATCCATGAGATGAAGATGGAGAACGGCATGATGAGCATGAGCGAGCTGAAAGACGGCCTGCCCCTGCCCGCCGGTCAGAAGGTCGAGCTGAAGCCAGGCTCGACGCACATCATGCTGATGGGCTTGCGCGATCCGCTGGTGGACGGCGGCGTCGCCTCCTTCACCCTGACCTTCGAAAAAGCCCCGGCCATTGGCGTCCATGCGGCGGTGAAACAGCCGCCGGTGGTGGATTCGCAGGAGTAGCAACGGCCCGACTTTCCTCCCCACTCGTGGGGAGGGGGACCGCGCAGCGGTGGAGGGGGCGACGCAGACGTCAGCCGTCGAGTCGCCCCCTCCGTCACGTCGGCTACGCCGCCGCGCCCCCTCCCCATAGGATGGGGAGGAAAGCTGGATTTGCCCCCGCACCTGACAAACAGCCCCGAACCCGCTAAAGGCTCGCGCTCACGAGGAATCCCATGGCTCTTAAAGTCGCGATCGTCGGCCTGCCCAACGTCGGCAAGTCCACCCTGTTCAACGCCCTGACCAAGACGGCGGCGGCGCAAGCAGCCAACTATCCGTTCTGCACCATCGAGCCGAACACCGGCGACGTGGCCGTGCCCGAGCCGCGCCTCGACGTGCTGGCCGGCATCGCCGGGTCCAAGGAGATCATCCCCTCGCGGATCACCTTCGTGGACATCGCCGGCCTGGTGCGCGGCGCGTCCAAGGGCGAGGGCCTGGGCAACCAGTTCCTGGCCAATATCCGCGACTGCGACGCCGTGGCCTTTGTCGCGCGCTGCTTCGTCGATGACGACATCACCCACGTCGAAAACCGCATCGACCCCATTTCGGACCTCGAGATCATCGAGACCGAACTGATGCTGGCCGACCTCGAAAGCCTCGAGAAGCGCGTCGTCAACGTCGAGAAGAAGGCCAAGGGCGGCGACAAGGACGCCCAGCAGACCCTGCGCCTGATCAACCTGGCCCTGACGCCGCTCCGCGCCGGCAAGCCGGCACGCGTGGCCCAAATCGACAAGGAAGACGAGAAGGCGTGGCATATGCTGCAGCTTCTGACCTCCCTGCCCGCCCTCTACGTCGCCAACGTCGACGAAGCCTCGGCCGACAAGGGCAATGAGCTGTCCGACCTGGTGGCCAAGCGCGCCGCCGAGGACAACGCCAACTCGGTGGTCATCTCGGCCCAGATCGAGTCCGAAATCGCCGTCCTGGACGACGAGGAGCAACGCGAGTTCCTCGAGACCCTGGGTCTGGAAGAGCCCGGCCTGAACCGCCTGATCCGCGAAGCCTACAAGCTCCTGGGCCTGCAGACCTACTTTACGGTCGGCCCCAAGGAAGCCCGCGCCTGGACCATCCCCGTCGGCGCCACCGGCCCGCAAGCCGCCGGCGTGATCCACACCGACTTCGAAAAGGGCTACATCCGCGCCGAAACCATCGCCTACAACGACTTCGTCGCGCTCAAGGGCGAAGCGGGCGCCAAGGAAGCCGGCAAGATGCGGGCTGAAGGCAAGGCCTATGTCGTCAAGGACGGCGACGTGATGCACTTCCTGTTCAACAACTAAGCCAGGCGGGCGTCGTCCAACCCCGGCGACGCCCGACACCACCACGGCTTGACCGAACACGCGTCGGGCGACAGTGGTAGGCAGTCTGGTTCACGCCGACTGAGGGGTTTCCATGTTTTCACTTCGTGCCGTCGGCGCCGCCGCCGCTGCCTTGTGTCTGGCGGCAGGCCCCGCCCTGGCCCAGGGCCAGACGCAGGAATCCACGCCTTTCGTCATTCATCGCGCGGTCTCGGCCGGCCCTGAGATCGGGACCGAAGCGACCGCCCCTCCGGGACAGCCGCTGATCGTGCAGCGCGCGACCTCAATCCGCGCCGCAAGATTGGAAGCCGACACGCCGTCGCTGGCGGGCTTTGCGAAAACCAAGGTCTTCACCGCCGGATCGCCGATGTTCGGCGTCTATACCACGAGCGGATGGGCCTATTGCGCCGTCGCTGAAACCACGGCGTCCTGGTGGGCTGGCGACGAGTTCGTCTGCTACGAGGACGCCGACAAGGACGGCCGGTTCGAAACCGCGATGCTGTCAGGCTCGCCCTTCCTCGGCGTGCCCCTGTTCGTCTTCCAGCTGGGCCGCCGGCAGCCGCTGCCCCAACCTGCGCCTTACACCCTCATCGCCACCGAGGACGGCCCGGCCGTGGACTATGTCGTCACAGCCCAGGTTCAACGCCCGCGCACTCGCGACGCGGCGCTTCCCCCGTCCACATTCGTCACGCTCAGGGGCGGCTTCCGACAAGGCGTGAACAGCATTCCCGCGAGGATCGGCGGCTGGAGCAAGAGCGCGCGCCTAAAGGACGGCGAGCCGTCCCGGATCAACCTGAAGGGCGCCGAGATCGAAATTCTCGGCGTCGATGAGGCCAATGTCGTGCGCTACCGCGTCCTCACGCCGACCCCGACGCAGGTTGAGCGCGTCACCATGGGCGTCACCACCAGAACCACCATGGTTCCGATCTTCATTCCGGGCTGAGACTCATGTCGTTGATCTCCTTTGCGTCTCTCGCCTCCGCGCTCGCCCTGCAAGCGGCTCCCGCTCCGGCGCCCGCCCCGACTGCGGAACCCGATCCATCGACCGAGGCGGCTGAACTGCCTGAACCGGCCACCGCCCCCCTGACCTGGGAGTCGCTGCCCGAGGACCTGCGCAAGCGGCTGGAAGAACAGATGAGCAAGCCTGAGCCCCAGGCCGTGCTGGTCGTCGAAGCCGCCGCAGCCCCCGACACGGACTTCCGCACCCTCGACCACGGCGACGTTCTCAGTGAACAGGTCGTTCGGCCAGCGGCGTTCGCCACCATTGTCACTCCAGCCCGCAACGCTCGAAAGTATGGCCCGGCCGGCGCCGTCCTGTGGGCCGGTATTGATGGCGACGGAGACTGGTGGTGCTGGCGCAACGGCGACCGCTATCCCGGCTGGACCCGTCCGTCCGACATCTACTGCTATCGGGACGCCGACAATGACGGCAAGTTCGATGTCGTAAAGAGGAATGCCTCTCCAGGCCAAAGCCTCGGCCAGAGCCGCTTTCAGTTCACCGACCTGGGTCGTGACGAGCGATTGGCCGATGTCGTGACCTATACGTCCGGCGGCCAGGCTGATTTCGCCGAAAAAGTTGTGATCCGCTACGACGGCCCCGGCTCAGCCAAGGTCGGCGCCGACGGCAGACTGATTGACGGCGAGGTCCATTTCCATCTGCTGACGGGCCCAGCGATCGCTCGCTCAGCCCCGGCGGGCAATCTTCTGGTGCAGCCCGCCCAGACCCAGCCCGAAGACGGGCTCGACCTGGTCGCGCCGATCAGAGTGCGCCTGGATAGTGATGGACGCGGCCACTACAGCGATGCTCGAGGCATCGTCATCGAGGTCGATCGCGTCGATCTCGACGGCAAGGCTCGCGCCAAGCTGGTCTCAGCCCTACCCGCTGGTCGCGCCCTGCTGGTCGCCCCGCCGACACGTGAGGAACTCCTCCAGATCGTGGCCATGATCATGAGGCGCGGCCCTCGCTGAGCGGATAGCCGCACACCTCGTCCAACCCCCAAGCCGGCGACGGCGCCCAGTTAGAAAATCTGACCGCCGTTGCAGAAAAACTGAAATCCCATTGCCGTCTGGGTTTTGCTAGCCTCGGGGAATGAAGGCGCGGTTTCCGCGTCAGGCTCCCCGGGGACACGCCATGAAGTTCGACACGCTCGCCGTCCACGCCGGCTATTCGCCCGACCCGACGACCAAGTCCGTCGCGGTGCCCATCTATCAGACCACCAGCTATGCCTTCGACGACACCCAGCACGGGGCGGACCTGTTCGACCTGAAGGTGGCGGGCAATATCTACACCCGGATCATGAACCCGACGTCGGACGTGCTGGAGCAGCGTCTGGCGGCCCTGGAGGGCGGGATTGCGGCCCTGGCCGTGGCCTCGGGCCAGGCGGCCATCACCTACGCCATCCTGACGATTGCAGAGGCGGGCGACAACATCATCGCCACGAGCACCCTGTACGGCGGCACCTACAACCTGTTCGCCCATACCCTGCCCCAGTACGGCATCACGGTGCGCTTCATCGACGCCGACGATTTTGACGCCGTCGCCGCCAACACGGATGAACGAACCAAGGCGGTCTTCTGCGAGTCCATCGGCAACCCGCTGGGCAATGTGGTGGACTTCGCCGCCTTGGCCGATGCGGCGCACGCGCAAGGCTTGCCGCTGATCGTCGACAACACCGTGCCGACCCCCTATCTGACGCGCCCGATCGAGCACGGCGCCGACATCGTGGTGCAGTCGCTGACCAAGTATATCGGCGGCCACGGCACCAGCATCGGCGGGGCCATCATCGACAGCGGCAACTTCCCCTGGGCCGAGCACAAGACGCGCTTTCGCCGTCTGAACGAGCCCGAGGTGTCCTATCACGGCGTGGTCTATACCGAGGCCCTGGGTCCGGCGGCCTATATCGGGCGGGTACGGACGGTGCTGCTGCGCAACACCGGCGCCGCCATCTCGCCGTTCAACAGCTTCCTGATCCTGCAAGGGCTTGAGACCCTGGCCCTGCGCATGGACCGGCACGTCGAGAACGCCGTCGCCGTGGCGAACTATCTCAAGACCCACCCCAAGGTGAAGTGGGTCAACTACGCCAGCCTGAAAGATCACCCGTCTAACCCGCTGATTCAGAAGTATTTCAACGGCAAGGCCTCGGGTCTGCTCACGTTTGGCGTGGACGGAGGCCGCGAGGCCGGCGGGCGCTTCCAGGACGCGGTCAAGCTGTTCACCCGGCTGGTCAACATCGGCGACGCCAAGTCGCTGGTCTGCCACCCCGCCTCGACGACCCACCGCCAGCTGTCGCCGGACGAGCTGAAGAAGGCCGGCGTGACCGAGGACACCGTGCGCCTGTCGGTCGGCATCGAACACATCGACGACCTGATCGCCGATCTGGAACAGGCCCTGGCGGCGGTCTGAGCCTCAGCCCGTGGGGGTCATGCACCGCACCAGCCGCACGGGGCGGTCGCTGCGGTCCAGCCAGGTGATGGCCAGGGTCTGGGCCGTGGCCGTCATCCGCACCCGCTCGTAGCGCGCCTCGCCCTCGGCGTCGCATTTCAGCGCAGCCTCATAGCCGTCGCTGAGCTCGGTGATGCGCTTGATTTCGCACCGGTTCTCGTAGCCGCGCAGCTCGGTGGTGGTGATCTCGATCGGCACGCGGTCGCCACGCGGATTGAAGCACCAGTCCGCCTCGGCCGCCCATCGCCCGACGAAGCTGGCAGGTCCTGTCCCCGTAACCCCGACCCCGGACGCCTTTTGAGCGGGAGGCGCAGGACCCTGGATCGGCTGCGCCGGTTCCGTCGGCGGATTGACGCCACCATCGCGGTCACATGCAGCCAGCAGAAAAATGCAGACAGCGGCGGCGTTTGTGAGGAATAGGCGCATCCCCGACAAACGCCCCAGCCTTGGCGCGGTTCAGAGGGTCTAACGACGCGCCGCGTCGCTCGTCGCGCGAACCTGACCGAACTCGGACGTCGGCTTCCACGTCGGCCATGCGTCGCTGTTGGCCAGTTGCAGCCCCAGGCGATACAGCAGGGTCAGGTTCTCGACCGCCGAGCGCAGGTCCCAGTCGGCGGACCATTCATCGCTGGGCTTGTGATAGTCGGCGCCGAACTTGGCCTTCCAGGCGGCCAGACCGGCCTCCTTGCCGCCGTCGACCCAATCCACGCCGTGCCAGGGCATCAAGGCCGGCACGCCCGCGCGGGCGAAGGGGAAGTGGTCGGAGCGGTAATAGAAGCCCTGCTCCGGCTGGCCGTCGTCGGAGACATAGCGGCCCTCCTTGGCGGCCAGGGCCTGAAGGTCGTCCTCAAGGCTGTTCTGACCCTTGCCGAAGATCGGCACGTCCTTCGTCGGCCCCGACAGCGGCAGCATGTCGATGTTGATGTCGGCCACCGTCGTCTCCAGCGGATAGACCGGATCAGCGACATAGGCGTAGCCGCCCAGCAGGCCCATTTCCTCGGCCGCCATGTGGGCGAAGACGATGGTGCGGTCCGGCGCGGGCGCCGCCTTCAGCTGACGCGCCATCTCCAGCACGCCGATGGTGCCCGAGGCGTTGTCCCAGGCGCCGTTGAAGATCTTGTCGTCGCCGCCAGCGTGCTCGTTGACGCCGACGTGGTCCCAGTGGGCCGAGTAGATGATGGTCTCGTTCGGGCGCTTGGTCCCCGGAATCTTGGCCAACAGGTTGTGCGTGCGCAGGGTGTCGGTGGTTTCCGCCGCCTCAACCGACAGGGTCACGCCCGGCAAGGCGAAGGCGCGGAAGTCCCCGTTGGCCGCGCGCGGGGCCAGTTCGGCGATGTCGATCCCCAGAGCCTTGGCCGTATCGGCGTTGATCGCGCCCGAGAATTCGAGGTCGGCGGCTCCCGGCGTCAAGGTGCGCGTGCGGCTGTTGCCCTGCGCCATGCGGGTCCAGCCGGTGTCGCTCGCGCCGACCTTGGAGACCGTGATGACGCCGAGCGCCCCCCGGCGTTTGGCCTCGTCCGCCTTATAGGCGCCGGACTGATAGTTGGTGGCGTAGGGCCCGTTGAACAGGTCGCCATCCGGCTCTCCGCCGACAACCAGGACAATCTTGCCCGCCACGTCGAGGCTGCCGTAGTCGTCCCAGCCGCGCTCCGGCGCATGGATGCCATAGCCGGCGAAGACCAGGCCCGCATTGGCGATCGACGCCTGACCGTCATTGCTGACCGCCCGCAGGGTGATGTCGGTTCCCGGCGTCAGGGTGTGGACCTGACCGTCCGCGCCGGTCCAGCTGGCCTTGGCGGCGTCAGCGACGGGGGTGTAGCGCTTCAGGTCAATGACCTGCAGCCACTGACCGTTCGGGCCGCCGGGCGCCATGCCCATGGCCTCGTACTGGGCCTGCAGCCAGTCCAGGGTCTTCTTCTCGCCGTCCGTGCCGGGATAGCGGCCCTGGAAGTCGTCGGCGCTGATGGTGCGGATTTCGTCCGACAGGCGCTGGGCCGAAAAGTCCTGAGCCGCAGCCGAGCCAGCGACGAGCAGAAGAGCGGTTGCGGCGACGCCGCTGATGAACCGACGATACATGAAAACTCCCTCGCCCTCCCCACGGGGCGTTCGCGCAAAGTAATAAGGCGGCCTCTTGCGAGGCCGCCCCTTACATTTTTGTCATGTTCCGCGAAGGCGGGCCAAACCTGGCCTACTTGCGCTGGTCAGCGCTAGTCGCGCGGGCCGGGCCGAACTCCGAACCTGCCTTCCACTGCGGCCAGTCGCGGCTGTTGGCCAGGGCCTGACCGGCCGCATAGACCACCTCCAGATCCTGGATCATGCCGCGATAGTCCCAGGTCGGTTCCCATTCGTCGGCGGCCTGGTGATAGCGTTTGGCGCCATACTCAGCCGCAGCAGCCAGACGCGGGGCGATCGGTTCGTCGATGTAGTCGCCGGTCGAGGACAGGTAGGCCATAGGCACCCCGCGCTTGGCCAATGGGAAGTGGTCCGAGCGGAAATAGATGCCCGCGCCCACGCCCGCATTGCCTTCAAATCCACGCCCCTGCGCCGCCGCCAAGGGAATGACCCGCTCGTCCAGTTCCGAATGCCCATAGCCGGTCACGCCCAGCTTGCTCATGCGGCCCAGCACGCCCATGGCGTCCAGGTTGAAGCCCGCCACCGTGGTTTCCAGCGGATAGAGCGGATTGGCGGCGTAGAACTCCGAGCCCAACAGGCCGCTTTCTTCGGCGGTGAAGCTGATCATGACGATGGTGCGCTCGGGGCGCTTGCCCGCCGACCAGTGACGCGCCAGCTCCAGCAGGCCCGCCGTGCCCGAGGCGTTGTCCACGGCGCCGTTGAAGATGCGGTCGCCGCTGGCGTCCGGCTCGCCCATGCCGATGTGGTCCCAATGGCCGGTGTAGAGGATGGTCTCGTTCGGGTGGGTCGCGCCCTCCAGCTTGGCCACGACGTTGTGGGTGGTGATCTGGTCCGTCTTCACATCGAAGCTGGCGTCGATGGTCGCGCCCTTCAGCTCGACCGGCTGGAAGTCGCGGCTGCGGGCCTTGATCTTCTCCTGCTCGAAATCGAGACCGGCGTGGCGGAACAGGTCCACGGCCACGTCGCGCTGAATCCAGGCCTCCATCGGCACGCGCTCGGCTGAGGGGTTCTGACGCACGATGTCGAACTGCGGCCCCGACCAGGAGTTGGCGACCGTGGTCCAGCCATAGGAGGCGGGCTTGGTCTCGTGGACGATCAGCACCCCCGCCGCGCCCTGACGCGCCGCCTCTTCGTACTTGTAGGTCCAGCGGCCGTAATAGGTCATGGCCACGCCGCCGAAGGTGTTCAGCGAAGGCTCCTCGAAGTCGGCGTCGTTGACCAGGACGACGATGACCTTGCCGCGCACGTCGGTCTTGAAGTCGTTCCAGCCGCGTTCGGGCGCGTTCGTGCCGTAGCCGACGAAGACCAGGGGCTTGCCGCGCAGGTCGACGCCCTCGCCGGGCAGACGGGTGGTGATGGTGGCCTGCTGCCCCTGCACGAGCGGCTGGGTCCAGTCGCCGACCTTGATCTGGCCGCTGACGTTGGAGACGGTGAAGCGGTTCAGGCCGACCGCCTGGGTCCAGCCGCCGTTCTCGCCGCCGGGCGCAAAGCCCGCCGCCGCGTACTGCTGGCTCAGATAGTCGATGACCTTCTGCTCCGCCGGGGTGGCGATGCCGCGGCCCTCGAAGCTGTCGTCCGACAGGATTTTGATGTCGTTGGAGATGCGGGCCGCATCGAAGTCGGGGGTCTGAGCGCCCGCATTAGAGGCCAGGGCGGCGGCGAACAGCAGGACGGCGGCGGACGACATCAGACGCATGGAAACAGACCCTCGACCAAATCAGAGGCCCGGACCCTATCGGTCGAAATCCGGCGAGTCGATGCGACCTGTTCCGCCTGCGGACATGAAAAAACCCGCCGGATCGCTCCGGCGGGTCATCTCGTCTCGAAGCTGCATCACCCTTAGTGGGCGACGCCCTTCCAGATGCGGCGATAGCTGGCGTAGGTGATCCCTGCGAAGAGCAGCAGGAAGATGATCACGCCGAAGCCCATCTGCTTGCGCTCGGTCGCCTTGGGCTCGGAGGTCCAGGCGATGAAGGCGGCGACGTCCTTGGCCATCTGATCGACGGTGGCCTCGGTGCCGTCGTCATAGGTGACCTGACCGGCGCGCAGCGGCGCGGGCATGGCGATGAAGCCGCCCGGGGGAACGTGTCCCTTACCTTCCCAGAACGGGGTCAGATCGCCCGCCATATAGGGGTTGTAGTGCTGCGCCGAGGTCATTTTCAGGCCGGCCGGCGGGGTCACATAGCCCGACAGCAGCGAGTAGATGTAGTTGGCGCCGTCGTGACGGGCCTTGGCCATGACCGACAGGTCCGGCGGCATGGCGCCGCCGTTGGCCGCAGCCGCAGCCGTGGCGTTCGGATAGGGGTTCGGGAACTTGTCAGCGGTGGTGGCGTCGCGCATCAGCGCCTCGCCCGTTTCGCTGTCGATGTCCGGGACCTGGGCTTCCTTGGCCAGAGCCTTCACGACCGGGTTGTCGTTCGGGTTCGGGTATTTGGGGTTCCAGAACGGCCCGTGCTTGTCGCCCAGGTTGCGGAAATGCATCAGGTCCATGCCGTGGCAGGAGGCGCAGACCTCCTTGTAGACCTTGTAGCCGCGCTGAAGCTGGCCCTGATCATAGGTGCCGAACGGCCCCTCGAAGCTGAAGTTGCCCTCGCGCGGATGCTTGGCGCCCCCGGCGGCCATCGCCGGAGCGGCGATGGCGACCAGACCGACAGCGGCCGTCAGGGAAACCAGGATCTTGCGGAAGGACACGGTTTTCTTCTCGTTCGAAATCATCGCGCTCAGCCCTTCTGCTCGGTGACGGGCAGGACCGGCTCGGAAATCGTGGCCGGGACCGGCAACGGCTTCTCGCGCAGGCCGAGGAACGGCATCAGCACCAGGAAGAAGATGAAGTAGTAGGCCGTCAGCAGACGCGTCAGCCACAGGTAGGAGTTCAGCTGACCGTCAAACAGGTTGAAGCTGGGCATGCCCGGAACGACCGGAGCATCCGGCAGCTGACCACCGCACCAGCCGAGGCCGAAGCAGACGAACAGGAAGATGATGAAGCAGGTGCGCATCGTCGGGCGGTAGCGCATGGAGCGCACCTTGGACGTGTCCAGCCAGGGCAGGACGAACAGCACGCCGATGGCGCCGAACATGGCCACCACGCCGCCGAACTTGTCGGGGATGGCGCGCAGGATCGCGTAGAAGGGCAGCATGTACCATTCGGGCACGATGTGGGCCGGGGTCTGCAGCGGGTTGGCCGGAATATAGTTGTCGGCGTGGCCCAGGGCGTTCGGCTGATAGAAGACGAAGACCGCGAACAGGATCAGGAACAGGATGATCGCAAAGCCGTCCTTGACCGTGAAGTACGGGTGGAAGGGCAGCATGTCCTTCTTCTGGCGGTCCTTCGGGATCAGGATGCCGACCGGGTTGTTCTGACCGGCGGCGTGCAGGGCCCAGAGGTGCAGCACCACGCAGCCGGCGATGACGAACGGCAGCAGGTAGTGCAGCGAGAAGAAGCGGTTCAGCGTGGCGTTGTCGATCGCCGGACCGCCGCGCAGCCAGATCAGGATCGGCTCGCCGACGACCGGAATGGCGCCGATCAGGTTGGTGATGACCTCAGCGCCCCAGAAGGACATCTGGCCCCAGGGCAGGACGTAGCCCAGGAAGGCGGTGGCGATCATCAGGAAGAAGATCAGGCAGCCGACGATCCAGATCATCTCGCGCGGCGCCTTGTAGGAGCCGTAGTAGAGACCGCGCAGCATGTGCAGATAGACGGCGATGAAGAACATCGACGCGCCGTTGGCGTGCACGTAACGGATCAGCCAGCCGCCGTTGACGTCGCGCATGATGCGCTCGACCGAGGCGAAGGCCAGGGCCGTGTTCGGCGTGTAGTGCATGGCCAGAACGATGCCGGTGATGATCTGCGTCATCAGGCACAGGGCCAGGATGCCGCCGAAAGTCCACCAGTA
The DNA here is from genome assembly GCF_014207965.1 of Brevundimonas bullata. GTDB lineage: Bacteria > Pseudomonadota > Alphaproteobacteria > Caulobacterales > Caulobacteraceae > Brevundimonas > Brevundimonas bullata_A. The sequence continues at coordinate 197,852 of NZ_JACHLM010000005.1, read as the reverse complement.
GTTCAGGTTACGGGGGGTCGGCAGGTTGGCGTAGTCCATGCCGAAACGGATGATCGGCAGGCGGGTGTCCATCCACCGCTCAATCGCGGTTTTTGGGACGTAGGTGGATTCGTGATCGCTCATGGGTCCTCTGTCCGTCCTCAGCCGATTTTGACGCGGGTGTCAGACATGTATTCGTAGTTCGGCACCACCAGGTTCAGCGGCGCCGGTCCCTTACGAATACGGCCCGAAGCGTCGTAGTGCGAACCGTGGCAGGGGCAGAACCAGCCGCCGAAGTCGCCCGTCCCGAAGGTGGGGACGCAGCCCAGGTGGGTGCACGAGCCGATGACGACGAGATACTTCTCGTGACCGGCCTTGGTGCGCTCGACATCAGTCTGCGGCGGCGAGCCGACGGCGCCCTCGGCAGACACCTTCTGGATCTCGGCCGGGGTGCGGTAACGCACGAAGACCGGCTTGCCCTGCCACTTGATGACGACCTGCTGACCTTCCTGAACCTTGGTCAGATCGAATTCGATCGACGCCAGGGCCAGGGTGTCGGCGGCGGGGTTCATCTGGTTGATCAGCGGCCAGGCCACCATCACGCCCGCACCGACTGCGGCGGCGCCGGCAGCGATGTGGATGAAGTCGCGACGGGTGGCGTCGCCGCCCCCGTGTTGGCCATCAGGCCCTTCAGCATTCACGACCGATTCGGCCACGCTATCACCTCTGCAGTTCCGAATGCCCGCCCCGGAAAGGGGATGGTCGTCGGCATGGATCGTCTAGCGAAGCGGTAAAGATGCCTGTGGCCTTGAATTGTGACCGTCACGACAAGCTGCGGATGCAACTTGCGAAACAATCGCAACAAAGACCACGACAAGACCCCGCCCCGCGCGTATGAGGGCCTTAGAATGCGTCTCGCCCTTTTTCAACCTGACATCCCGCAGAATGTGGGCGCCTGCATCCGTCAGAGCGCCTGTTTCGACGTGGAATTACACGTGATCGAGCCTGTCGGCTTCCGTTTCGACGACCGCGCCATGAAGCGCGCGGCGCTGGACTACGGTCCGCTCAGTCATATGACCCGCCACGCTGACTGGGAGGCCTTCCAGCGCGACCGCGCGCCGGGGCGGCTGGTCCTGTTCACGACCAGGGGCGCCACGCCCCTGACCGGGTTCGAATTCCAGCCTGACGATATTCTGCTTTTCGGCAGGGAAAGCGCCGGCGCCCCCGACTATGTCCACGCCGCCGCCGACGCCCGCGTCTTCATCCCCATCCGGCCGGAAACACGCTCGCTGAACCTGTCTGTCAGCGCGGGGATCGCCCTGTGGGAAGGGCTGAGGCAGTTGGACGGGTTGCCGGTGCGCTCCTGAGGCCAACCTTAACCACGCCGATTCACCGAACGCCAAATGGTGAAAGGCAGACTGGTCAGTTCACACGAGTGGACCCATGCCTATGCAAGCTTTTCTGCAGGAACTGACATCAGCCGATAACCTGCCGCTGTTGCTGGCCTTGGTCGCACTTCTGGGGTTCCTCGCAGGGTTGAAGGTCGGCGCTAAAAGTCGTTTGGGCCGTCGTCCCAGCAAGGGGCGATGGCGCGCGGGAATGAAGCTCGTGAACACTGACGCCCCAACGGCTCCCAGCGACCGAACTGATCCCGCAGCGCAACTCACCACCGTCATGAACGCCGAGTTTCGCCCCAAGCGATTGATGTCCAAGAGCGAGGCCCGCGCCTTCCTGCAGATTGAACACCTCTTGCGTGGCCATCGCATGGGCTGGCGCGTGATGGCTCAGGTGTCTTTGGGCGAGGTCCTGACCTCTACCGACGCCAAGGCCTTCGCCGCCGTCAACAGCAAGCGCGTGGATATGCTGGTCATTGCCCGCGACGGACATCCTCTGGCGGCCGTAGAGTTCCAGGGCTCCGGACACTATCTCGGCACAGCCGCCGCTCGGGACGCCGTCAAGCGAGAAGCGCTGCGGCGCGCGGGGGTCGACTTCATCGAAGTGAAGCCCGACCATTCCGATGAGGATCTCGCCTTCGAAATCGCCCGCCTAATTCGCCTGAAAGCCCCGTCGGCTCCGCAGCCCGCCTGATCCCTACTCCGGCGCGCCGTCGTTAGGCAGTTGCGCCAGGTTCGGGCGCTGGCCCCGTTCAGCCGTCGCGGCGCGTTCGACGGCCCGCATTGTGCGCAGAAGGTTCTCGCCCGAGATCTTGCGGATGTCGGCTTCGCTCCAGCCGCGCCGCATCAGTTCGGCCAGGATGCGCGGATAGGCCTCCACGCTCTCGACGCCCTCGGGCAGGCTGTCGACGCCGTCGAAATCGCCGCCCAGACCCACATGGTCTATGCCCGCCACGTCGCGGACGTGCTGGATGTGGGCCACCACGTCGTCCAGCATGGCCTTGGGCGAAGGGTTGGCGGCGGTCCAGGCGTCCAGGCCTCTCTTCACCGCGTCGGGGTCGCCCTGGTTCAGGGCCGAGAGCCGCGAGAGCTCGGCGGAGCGCAGGGCGCCCCACTGGCGCACCGGCTCGCTGATGAAGCCCGGCACGAAGGTCACCATGACGATGCCGCCGTTGGCCGGCATCTGGCGCAGCACGGCGTCGGGGACGTTGCGAGGATGCCCCGTCACGGCGCGCGCCGAGGAGTGCGAGAAGATGACCGGCGCCGTCGAAACGCGGATGGCGTCGGTCATCGTCTCTTCCGAGACGTGGCTCAGATCCACCATCATGCCGATGCGGTTCATCTCCTTGACCACCTGCTCGCCGAAGGGCGACAGGCCGCCCCACTTGGGCGCGTCCGTGGCGCTGTCGGCCCAGGTCGTGGTCTTGGAGTGGGTCAGCGTCATGTAGCGCGAACCCGAATCATAGAACTCGCGCAGCAGACCCAGGGAATCGTCGATGGAATAGCCGCCCTCCATGCCGATCAGGCTGGCGATGCGGCCCGCCTTGTGGATGCGGGCGATGTCGTCGGCGGTGGTGGCGATCTCGAACACCGAAGGATAGGCGGCGGCGATGCGCTTGACCGTGTCGATCTGCTCGAAGGTGGCCTTGGCGGCCTCGACCGGCTCCAGGCTGGCGGGGACATAGACCGACCAGAACTGGGCCCCGACGCCGCCCGCGCGCAGGCGCGGGATGTCGGTGTGAAGCCGCGTCGTCGCCGCCAGATTGGTCGCCAGATCAACGCGATAGGGGTCGTTGCCAAAGCCCTGACGCAAGGCCCAGGGCAGGTCGTTGTGACCGTCGATCAGCGGCGTGCGACGCAGGATCTGCATCACCCGCTCCTGCCCGGCGACGTCGCCCCCAGCTTGCGACTGAGCCAGGGCGGGTCCGGCCAGGACGGCGAGCGAAGCGGCGGCGAGCAAGGCGGTGCGGATCATGGAGGTCCCCTCAATACTGATAAGGCCACGCTGGCACAGGCGAGGCGGCATGGGAACCGGGTCTGATCTGGATCAAGGCCGCCTTTCAGCCGTGCGCGCATGAAGCGCGCATCGCACACTGTTCACAAAGGCCGTCCGTCATGGTTGAAGCCCTGATGATCCAAGACACCCCCACCCTGATGGTCGAGCATCGCGAGCGCGCCCGCGTCTGGTTCGAGACGCTGCGCGATCAGATTCACGCCGGTTTCGAGGCCCTGGAAGACGCCGCGCCCGCCGACCTCTTTCCCGGCGAGGCAGGTCGCTTCGTGCGCACGCCCTGGGACCGCCAGGAAGGCGGCGGCGGCGTCATGGGCATGATGCACGGGCGTCTGTTCGAGAAGGTCGGCGTCCACTGCTCGACCGTCCACGGGACCTTCCCCGCCGACTACGCCAGGAACGTGCCTGGCGCCGAGGAAGACCCGCGCTTCTTCGCCACCGGCATCAGCCTGATCTGCCACCCGGTCAGCCCGCGCGTGCCGGCGGTGCACATGAACACCCGGCTGATCTCGACCACCAAGACCTGGTTCGGCGGCGGCGGCGACCTGACGCCCGTGCTGGATGCGGACCGTCGCGACGACCACCCTGACACTGTCGCCTTCCACGCGGCGATGAAGGCCTCGTGCGACGCCTATGACCCGACCTGGCACGCCAAGTACAAGCAGTGGTGCGACGAGTACTTCTTCCTGCCCCACCGCAACGAACCGCGCGGCACCGGCGGCATCTTCTACGACCACCACGACAGCGGCGACTGGGAGAAGGACTTCGCCTTCACCCAGGACGTCGGCAAGGCCTTCCTCGACGTCTACACGAAGATCGTCGCGGGGCGCATGACCGAGGCCTGGACGCCCGAGGAACGCGAGGAACAACTGATCCGTCGCGGCCGCTACGTCGAGTTCAACCTGCTGTACGACCGCGGCACCATGTTCGGGCTGAAGACCGGCGGCAACGTCGAGTCGATCCTCAGCTCCATGCCGCCCGTGGTGAAGTGGCCCTGATCAGGGCCTAGGCGTCAGGCGACCTCGGCCCGTTCCCCGGTCGCCAGCGCCCGCCCGATCCCCTCGAACAGGGCGGCCATAGTCAGGGGCTTGGTCAGGTGGCCATCGGCCCCCGCCGCCCGCCCCGCCTCGACATGCTCCGTCATGGCGTTTGCGGTCAGCATCAGTATCGGCGTCCGCGCGCGACCATGCTGGGCCTCGAAGTTCCGGATGGCGGCGGTGGCGGTCAGGCCGTCCATCACCGGCATCTGCATATCCATCAGCACCAGGTCAAAGGTCTCGCGGTTAAAGGCCTCCAGGGCCTGAGCCCCGTCCTCGACGGCCACCAGCTCCATCGCCGTAGCCGACAGCATGACCTCGATGACCTTGCGGTTGGCGGGATGGTCGTCAGCCAGAAGCACGCGCAAGGGTTGGCTCTGCACGTCCTCCAGAGGCAGGGCTGTATCGACGACCTCGCTCGTCGCCTCGGCCAGGGGCAAGGGGATCTCGAACCAGAAGCTAGAGCCCCGTCCGGGCTTGCTGTCGCACTCCAGCCGCCCGCCCATCAGCTCGACCAGTTCGCGCGAGATCGCCAAGCCCAGTCCCGTGCCGCCAAAGCGCCGGGTGATCGACCCGTCCGCCTGCTGGAAGCGACCAAAGATACGCGCCTTCTGCTCCTCGTCGAAGCCGACGCCCGTGTCAGTAACGGTGAAGCGGATGTCCCCTTCCAGCCCCGGTTCTACCGTCAGCGAGACCTCGCCCTCTGCGGTGAACTTCAGCGCGTTGCTGACCAGATTGGTCAGGACCTGACGCACCCGCACGGCGTCGCCCTCGACCAGACGATCCAGGGCCGGATCGACATGGGCGATCACCGCCACCCCCTTGGCCTCAGCCGGGATGCGCCACAGGGCCGCCACGTCCTGAACCGCCCGCCCCAGATGAAAGGGAGCGGACTCGATCGTGACCTGACCGGATTCGATGCGGGCGGTGTCCAGAATGTCGGACAAGAGCCGCTCCAGCGTCGCCCCGGACGACCGGATGGCCCTGACCATGTCGCGCTCTTCCGGCTTCAGCTCGCTTTGAGACAGGGCGTCGGCCATGGCCACCACCCCGTTCAGGGGCGTGCGGATTTCGTGGCTCATATTGGCCAGGAACTCGCTCTTGGCGCGATTGGCGTCCTCGGCGCGGCGGCGGGCGCTGCGCAGTTCCGCTCCCTGACGCCATTGCCAGATCAGGGTCAGCAGGGCCGACAGCATGAAGACCACGCCGATGCCGACGATCCAGTTCTGCCAGCGGATGACTGTCCGCTGCAGCTCGGTATTGGCGCGCGCCGTGTCCAGTTGCTGGCGCCGCCGGTCCAGCTGTTCCTGAATGTCGCCGGTGACCTGACGAATGCCGGCGCTGAAACGTTGGGCGGTGCGGACATCGCGCTCGCGCGAATAGGTCCGCAGCACCGCATAGGCCTCGGTCGGCCGGTCGGCGGCGAACAGCAGTTCAGCCTCAACCAGGGCTACGTGGGAATCCACGCCTCCGTTGAGATCCAGCTTGCGCAGGCGCTCCAGATCGCGGCGCGCCCCGCTCAGATCCCCAGTTCGCGCCCGCGCCACCGCTCGCAGCGGCAGAATGTCCAACATCAGAAAGGCGGCCGCGCCCATGTCCTCGCCGTAGGGAGCGACGCAGGCCAGCACCTCAAGCGGTTCATCCTTGGCGTCTGCCACCTGGGCGCACAGGCTGGCGTCATAGACCAGCAGGTTCTCCAGCCCGGTCCGCCGACTCAATCGGCGGTGAGCCGCGTAATATTCCTGCGCCCGTGTCAGATCGCCAACCTGCACGGCCATCTTGGTCAGGTTGTAAAGGCTGTCGAAGTCGGGGCGAGGATAGGCCGGGTTGGCGTAGTCGATCTCGAAGCGACGGAAGGCGATGGTCGCGCCCACGACGTCGTTCAACTTCATCAGCCCCATGCCCGTCATCTCCCACAGCCCCGCATGGGCTGTGTCAGCGAAGGGGTCCTCATCAGGAATATCGGTCTCGGCCTGATTGAGCAGCTTCAACCCCTCGCCGACCTGGTCCTGATCGATCAGGGTCAACGCCGTCAGCCGCGCCGCATGGGCGCGCACGAACCAGTCGAACCCCGTCGTGGTCATGCGGGTCATCTCCGCATCGACGGTCAGATCGCCTTGGTCATACCGCGCAGTGAGACCATTCAGCCGAGCAATCTCGATATAGCGACGGTCCCCTTGGGCGCGCGCCTTCTCGGCCAACCGTCCGTTCCAGAAGGCGGCGCGCTCGAACTCGCCCTGGTTCTGGACGATCCAGACGACGTGATAGAGCCGGTTCAACCCTTCGCGGTCGTGGCGCTTGTAGGCCGCCTCGCCAAAGCTCTCCAGTTCGGCGAAGCTCGTCCGCGACGCGCGCTGCTCCACAGCCCGCAGCAGGTCGTCACGCGGCGCGGCCGCCTGCGCTTGGGCCAGGCCCGGCGACAAGAGAATGGCGGCCGCAAGGACCACGGCTTTGATTGGCGACATATCACTTCCGGGCTGACGCCCCAGAATGACACGCTAGAAGTTAGCGTTCAGCGAACAAGCCAGGCGGTCTTGTCAGATGCCGCTGCCGTCCGCCTCGACCGGCGGCGGGGTCAGCAGCAGATAGGCCCGGATCCAGGCCGTCAGCACCGCTCGATCATTGGCGCCTTCCAGGCTCAGCAAGGCCTCATCCGCCAGATCATGTGGGATGCGGTCGCCGCGCCGTCCTTCAATCAGGGCGGCGGCGTAGGCGGGCTGGAACTCCGGATGGCACTGAAAGCTGACCGCGTCCTCGCCCCAGGCCAGACCGGCGTAGGGGGTGAAGGGGCTGGAGGCGATGACCCGCGTATCGGGCGCAACCGCCACCACCTGATCCTGATGCGACACCGGAATGGCGATGGAGGGCGCGCGCGGATGCATCCACGGCTCGTGGCTGACCACGTCATAGCGATGCAGGCCGACGCCCCAGCCCTTGTGCGACTTCTCGACCTTGCCGCCAAAGGCGTGGGCGATCACCTGATGGCCGAAGCAGATGCCCAGCAGCCGCGTCTGGCCCCGCGCCGCCCGCAGCCAGTCGACCAAGGGCGAGATCCACGGCAGGTCGTCATAGACCCCCGCAGCCGAGCCGGTGACGATGGCCCCGGTGTAGATCGACGGGTCCTCCGGCAGATGCCCCGACTGGACGTCGAACCGCACCGTCGGCACGTTCTCGCCCAGCAGGGCGCGAAAGCGGGCGGGATAGTCGTCGAAGGCGTCCCGCAGATGCTCGGGCGGGTGGCCGGTTTCTAGAATGGCGATACGGGTCATTTCGGCGTTTTCCAGCGGGGAGAAGGAAGCGTCTGCCTCTGGATTGGGGTAGAAGTCGGACGATTGCAACGAGGCCGCCCTTCATGTCCGCCGACGCGCACGACGATTCTCCGGTCGTCCTGATCAATATCTTCAAGTGCGACGCGCGCCGTCAGGACGAATTGATCGAGCATCTGACGGCCCTGGCCCAGGTGCAGCGCGCCCTGCCCGGCTTCGTCTCGGCCACACTGCATCGCGGGCTGAACGGACGCGTCGTCGCCAATCACGCCGTCTGGGCCAGCGCCACGGACTGGAAGGTCATGACACGCCACCCCAGCGTGGTGGCGACCATGGGGCCGATCCTGGCCATCGCCACCTTCGAGCCGCACCTGTACGAGCCCGGCGAAGTCCTTAAAGCCTAGCCGGCGGTCCAGATCTCGGCCTTGGCGCCCACGTCGCCCAGGGTCGATGCGACCCAGCCACAGATTTCCGACGCCGCCGCCTCGGCGCCCGCGGGCGGATTGACTACCGTCATGGTGCAGCCGTTCATCTTCATCGGATTGTTCAGCGGGCGCAGACGCGCCTCGGCGACCAGCGCCCGACCGACCCTGGCCTCTTCCAGACGACGGATGAAGCCGTCGAAAGTCTCCATGTCCTTCAGCGGGGTCCAGATCGCCACCGTCGCCGTGCGGTCGTGGCGCAGGATGGCGGCGGCGGTCTCGGCCGAGCGCACATAGTCGTCGGGCCGCTCGAACGGCGGATCGATCAGGACCAGAGGCCCCTTGGTCGCCTTCGCCGCCTTCAGCGCCTCGACATAGCCGTCGCCTTCACGCCCCTCGGCGGCAGGCCAGTCGGCCAGGGCCTCGGCCAGCATGGCCTGGACCGGCGGGTTGAACTCGAAGCCCAGATAGCGGTCGCCATCGTTCAAGGCCCGCGCGATCAGCAACGGCGAGCCGGGATAGAAGCGCGCGCCGCCGTCCGGGTTCAGAGCCGCCACCTCGGCCGCCAGGGCCTCGATCAGCGGCGGCCGGTCCTCGGCGGTCATCAGGCGCGCCACGCCCGCCTCGGCCTCTTTCGACCGCGCGCCGTCGCCCGACAGGTCGTAGAGGCCCGCGCCCGCATGGGTGTCGATGACCGTGACTGGCCCCAGGGCCTCGGTCCGGCCCTGCCGCTCTTTCAGCAGCCACAGCACCAGGGCGTGTTTGACCAGGTCGGCGAAGTTTCCGGCGTGAAAGCTGTGACGATAGTTCATGCCGCTCCGTCCCCCGCCCGACGCTCGCGGTCAAGAGGAACCCGCCGGGCGCGCGGCCCGTTGGTCGTCGCATCTTCAGGATTCCAAGCCATGCCCGACGGCGCCGCCCGCCTTTCGTCTGTTCTGGAAGTCCCCGACGGCCTCAGCTGGTGCAACGATGACCAACCGGGCCTCAGCCGCCGTCGGTCGGGCCAGGGGTTTTCCTATCGCGGACGCGACGGACAGCCGATCCGGGACGCCCGGACGCTGGACCGCATCCGCGCCCTGGCCATTCCGCCCGCCTGGAGCGAGGTCTGGATCTGTCCGCGCGCCAACGGCCATATCCAGGCGACGGGCCGCGATCTGAAGGGACGCAAGCAGTACCGCTATCACACCGACTGGACCCGCCACGCGGCCAACGCCAAGTTCGATCGCTTGTCCGTCTTCGCCCGCAAGCTGCCGAAACTGCGCGAGCAGGTGGAGCAGGACCTGACGCGGCGCGGGCCGTGCCGGGACAAGGTGCTGGCCACCGCCGTCCGTCTGCTGGAGATCACCCTGATCCGCGTCGGCAACGCCGAATACGCCCGTCAGAACCGCAGCTTCGGCCTGACCACCCTGCACAAACGCCATCTGGAGGTCGACGGCGCCGCCCTGACCTTCGAGTTTCGCGGCAAGAGCGGCAAGGACCACCGGATCAGCGTCCGCGATCAAAGGCTCGCGCGGGCCATGCGGACGCTGGAGGGCCTGCCGGGCCAGCATCTGTTCAAGTATCGCGATGCCCAGGGCGACCTGCATCCCGTCACCTCGGACGATGTGAACGCCTATATCCGCGACGCCATGGGCGAGCAGTTCTCAGCCAAGGATTTCCGCACCTGGGCCGGCACCGTATCCGCCGCCCGCGCCCTGCGCGACATGGAGCCGCCGACCTCCCCCACCGACGCCCGGCGCAAGATCACCCTCTGCGTCAAGGCGGTGTCCGGCCTGCTCGGCAATACGCCCACGGTCTGCCGCGCCGCCTACGTCCATCCTCGCGTGCTGGACCTGTTCGAAAACGGGGGGCTGGCCGCGGCCCTGCCCGGCGCCGAGGCCAAAGGCTTCGAGCCCAGCCTGATCCGGCTGCTGTCGCCCCAATAAAATGGCGACCGCGCCCGGGTTCGGAGAGCGCCTGACACGAAAAAGCCCCCTGCCTTGCGGTCAGGGGGCCTTCGGTTCGCTTCAGGTCCGGATCAGTCGGCCCAGTTCAGGACGACCTTGCCCGACTGGCCCGAGCGCATGGCCTCGAAGCCCGCCTCGAAGTCCTGATAGGGCATCTGGTGGGTGATCAGCGGCGTCAGGTCCAGACCGGCCTTCAGCAGGCCCAGCATCTTGCGCCAGGTGGTGAACATCTCACGCCCATAGACGCCCTTGATGGTCAGGGCCTTCAGGATGATCGCGCCCCAATCGGTCTCCATCGGCTTTGACGGGATGCCCAGCATGGCCATGCCGCCGCCCATGATCAGGGTGTCGACGCACTGCTTGAAGGCGATGGGCGAGCCCGACATCTCCAGCGCCACGTCGAAGCCGACCTTCAGGCCCAGCTCATGCATGACGTCGCGCAGGTCTTCCTTGGTGGTGTTCACCGTGCGCACGCCAGGCGCAACCTTTTGCGCAAGTTCCAGGCGGAAGTCATTGATATCCGTCAGGACCACGGTGCGGGCGCCCGCGTGGCGCGCCACGGCGGCGGCCATCATGCCGATGGGGCCGGCGCCGGTGACCAGCACGTCCTCGCCCAGCAGGTCGAACTGCTGCGCCGTGTGCACGGCGTTGCCGAAGGGGTCCAGGATCGAGCCGATCTCATAGGGCACGTCGTCGGGCAGCTCGATCACGTTGAAGGCCGGGGCCACCACGAACTCGGCGAAGGCGCCCTGGCGGTTCACGCCGATGCCGCGCGTGTCGGGGTCCAGGTGGAAGTGACCGGCGCGGGCCGCTTCGGAGTTCAGGTCGATGACGTGACCCTCGGCCGACACGCGCTGGCCGATCTTCAGGCGGCGATCTACGTCCTTGCCGATGGCGACGATCTCGCCCGCAAACTCATGGCCGGTGATCATGGGGACGGGCACGTTCTTTTGCGACCACTCATCCCAGTTCCAGATGTGGATGTCGGTGCCGCAGACGGCGGTGCGGTGGACGCGGATCAGCACGTCCTCGTCGCCCGCGACGGGGATCGGCGCCTCGATCAGTTCCAGGCCCACGCCAGGTTTAGTCTTGGCCAGGGCCTTCATGGTGGCGGTCATGGTGGGTGCTCCCTTTACTCAGATGCAGCCGCTAGGCCGCCTTGGCCTGGACCGCAAGCGGTTCATGCGCCCGGCGGCTTAGATCAGCGGCCAGCTGCGTTCGCCCTGGCGCCCTACCGTAGCAAAATGAGACACCCCCGCTCAAACAAGCTTGGCTATAAGAACGCGAATCAGCTAGCGGCGATTCGAAGATCGGCGGCGAGATGGTCTCGACGTGGATTCAGACCCCATCCTGCGAAAACCCATGAAGAAAATGATCGCCGCCGCCGTTACTGCGGCCGCCCTGTCGATGGCCGCCACCGCCACCATGGCGGGAACCCTGACCAACGTCAGCGTCACCCTGTCGAACGCCGCTCCGTCGCAACCGACCGACGTCGACATTCGGTTTACGACCGAAACCCTGGTGAACACGGCGCCTCACATGCTCTACGCCCGGTTTGACGGGCTCGTCCTGGCCGCCGCGACCAACCAGTGCGACAGCAACATCACGGCGACGCTTAACGGCGTCACCATGCCTCAGAGCGACTTTGTTTTCTGCCAGACCTGGAACTCGGGCGTTCAACTGCGACTGAGGAACGGCATCGTCATCCCGGCCGGCGCCGTCATCAGCATCAAGATCGACAAGTCGCTGGTGACGACGTCATCTACCGAGGGCGTCTATTCGCCGACCATGTTCGAGATCAACAGCGGCGGCGCCGCCGTTGATATGCCGTCGCCGATGCCGAGCTACACCATCACCAATGCACCGCCGCCCGCCCCCGTCCCGACCCTGACGGAATGGGCCATGATCCTGCTGACGGCGGCTCTGGGCGGTTTCGCCGCCTTGACCATTCACAAGCGTCGCCGCACGGTCTGATCGGATCAGATAACGGTCGGGGCGGGCCCTCGTGGTCCGCCCCTGCTTTTTTTCACTGCACTTCAGGCGACAGTCCATGCCGCGTTTCTTCAAATCGCCTGCTGTCCAGTATCTGGGTCTGTTCGCCCTGCTGGCGATCACCCTGTTCAGCGTTCTGGCCACGCCGTGGGCAGAACGGCTGTTCGTCCAGCCCTTCACCCAACTTCTGGTCGACATCTGCGCCTTAGTGCTCGCGCCGTTTGACGGTCGAGTTCAGGCGCAAGGCGACATCCTGCGCTTCTCCGACGGGCACGGCGCGGTTCAGGTGCTGGCGGGCTGTAATGCCGTCGAGGTCTGCGCCCTGTTGATCGCCGCCATCCTGGCCTTCCCTGGGCGTCTGCGCGACGGCCTGATCGGCGCCGCCGTCGGCGTGATCGCCCTGCAACTGGTCAACCTGCTGCGGATCATCAGCCTTCTGTATCTGTCGCGTGGCTCTGAATCGATGTTCGAGTTCTTCCACCACTACGTCTGGGACGCGATGATCGGGCTGGAGGGCCTGCTGGTCTTCTTCTTCTGGACCCGCTGGCAGAGCCGCCAGCCGGGCAATGCGCCCAAGACCGTCGCTGAGGAAGCCGCCTGATGGCCGCCTGGTTCGAAACCCTCGGCGCCAAGACCCCGGAAGAGGCCGCGCGGCGTCGATTCGGCCTGTGGTCGCTGGGTCTTTTCGTTCTGGTGCTGCCGATCTGGTGGCTGTGGGGCGCGGACCTGTTTGCGGCGGCCCTGCGCCCGCTGGCGGGTCTGGTCTTCCGCCTCTTCGGCCTGTCGGGCGAGATCGCCGTGCTGGCGGACGGGAGCTGGAGCGTCGGCACGCGGCTGACCAGCAGCGGCGTCCCCATCGCCTACGATGTGCCCCATACCTCGCTGCGTCGGCTGCTGCTGGGCTTCCCCCTGGCGCTGGCCTTCCTGACCGCGCCGCCGCGGACGCAGAAGCCGCTCAAGGCGGCGATCATCACGACCCTGGTCCTGACGCTGCTGTTCATCCTGTCGCTGGCGTCCCTGATCTGGGGCGACCTGGCGGCGCAGTTGAACCCTGCCCTGGCGCCGCCCAGCGCCGCCGCGCGTCAGGCGCTGGATCAACCGGCCCTGCACCCCATCCTGGCGCAGATCGCCATCATCGGCCGCTATATCGGCATGTCGGTGGCGCCGCTGGTCGCCGCAGTGGTGCTCTGGGCTGCGCTCAATCCGGCGGGCCGCTCGGTCATCATGGCCGACGACAGCCTGAAGTCGTAGGTCGGTTGGGGGTCAGATGACCCCCAACTCCTTGCCGGCCTGGATGAAGGCGGCGACGGCGGCGTCGATCTGCTCAAACGTATGCGCCGCCGACATCTGGGTGCGGATGCGGGCCTGGCCGCGCGGGACCACCGGGAAGCTGAAGCCGATCACATAGACGCCCAGTTCCAGCATCCGCGCCGCCATGTCCTGCGCCAGCTTGGCGTCGCCCAGCATGACGGGAATGATCGGGTGCTCGCCCGGTTGCAGGGTGAACCCCGCCTCGGTCATGGCCGAGCGGAAGCGCGCGGCGTTGGCGAACAGTTGCTTGCGCAGGGCGTCGCCCTCTTCGCCCGCCGCGATGCGGATGGCCTCCAGCGACGAGCCGCAGACGGCGGGGGCCAGGGCGTTGGAGAAGAGGTAGGGCCGCGCGCGCTGCTTCAGCAGGGCCACGACATTGGCCTTGGCGCAGATGAAGCCGCCCATGGCGCCGCCCAGGGCCTTGCCGAAGGTGCCGGTGACGAAGTCCACCTCGACGCCGCAGTGAGCGTAGGAACCCCGCCCCTTGTCGCCCATGAAGCCGGTGGCGTGGCAGTCGTCGACCATGATCAGGGCGCCGTACTGGTCGGCCAGGGCACGGATGTCCTTCAGCTTGGCGATGTAGCCGTCCATCGAGAAGGCGCCGTCGGTGGCGATGATGATCTCGCGCGCGCCGTCGGCCCGGGCCTGCTTCAGCTGGGCCTCCAGGTCGGCCATGTCCGAGGTGGCGAAACGATAGCGCTTGGCCTTGCACAGGCGCACGCCGTCGATGATCGAGGCGTGGTTCAGGCTGTCCGAGACGATGGCGTCGGCCTCGGTGAACAGGGGCTCGAAGATGCCGCCGTTGGCGTCAAAGGCGGCGGCGAACAGGATCGCATCTTCAAAGCCGAGGTAGTCGGCGACGGCGCGTTCCAGTTCCTTATGGATTTCCAGCGTGCCGCAGATGAAGCGGACCGAGGCCGTGCCGGCGCCCCACTTCTCCATCGCCCTGATGCCCGCCTGGGTGACGCGCTCGTCGCCGGCCAGACCGAGATAGTTGTTGGCGCAGAAGTTCAGGACGTCGCGACCGTTCACCGAGATCACGGGTCCCTGGCGCGAGGCGATGACGCGCTCGGGCTTGGTCAGCCCCTGGGCGTCAATGTCGGTCAGTTCGGCGGAGATGCGGTCGTAGAAGGCCGTATTGGTGCTCTGGGTCATGATTTCTCCGCTACGCTGAATTCAGGCAGGTTTGAACCCCCGATTTCAGGTCGCCGGGGCAGGTCTGGCCGAGGCGTCGGCCACCGGGCGGAACGGGCTGACACGAACTTGCTTCCCGCACGGCGTGAGCGCCAGCGGCAGGCTGACCACGGCGGTATCGCCGGGCGTGGTCAAGCGCAGGGTCTTGGCCTCCGGACACGCCTTTTCGCCCTCGGCTTCATGCGGGACGACGTTCCAGGCCAGATCGAAATAGGCCTTGGCCTGGGGAGCCAGCGAGACCGGCGTCGGCACAGTTCCCTTCGCAAAATAGTTGCCGGGCTCGTGCACCGCCTGGACGGTCGTCAGAGCGCCGCCGTTCGCATCGGCCAGCGTCACGCCGGGATAGCCGGTCAGGCTGCATGCCTGCGTCCCCGCATTCTGCAAGGCCAGGGTGGTGACGCGATTGCCCATGCCCGCGTCGCCGCCCTCGACCGACAGCCTCAGGTTGGTTGCGACGCAGGGCGCCTCGGGAGACGGGGCCAGAACCGGGACCGGGCGGCTGCACCGCTCGATGATGGTCCCGCCTGTCGTGTCATTGGGCGCCAGTCGGCTGAGGGTTCCGCTTTCCTGCCCGTCGCGGCTGGCGGTCCACCACTCCAGCCCCTGTCCGGCGTAGCGCGCGCCGCTGGCCGAGACGGCGCTGGCCAGGACATAGTCGCGACCGTCATAGGACACCCGCACCGTCTCCGTGTCCGGGTAGGTGGCGGTGACGACCTTGCCGCTTTCGCAGGCGTAGCCGACGGCGGCGGCGGGCGGGCCGGCCGGCGCCTCGATCGGGGCGGTCGGCGCGGGCGCCGGCTCTTGCGAACAGGCGGCGGCGGTCAGGCCGAGACAGGACAGCAGCGCAACGGCGGAACGGGTCATCGACAGCCTCTCTATGAGCGTCCCGTCCGAACGCTGCTCTTCGTCAAAGGCTCCGCTTGCAAGGAAATGCAGCGAGGCGGTTGCGTAGTGATACACTATAACATATCAAGTTCGCGACATTGTAACGGGGATGCGTGCCTTGCGACTTCAAACCTTCCTGCTGACCGCTGCCGGGGCCGCCGCCCTCTCGACGTCCGCCTTCGCGGCTGATGACGTCATCCAGACCGCCCATCAGGACGAGCCGACCGAGATCGCCGATGTGGTGGTCCGCGCCCTGCCCCTGGGCCGTGCCGGCGACGACGTAGGCTCGCACGTCGCCCTGCTGAGCGGCGACGAACTGGTCCACCGCCGCCAGTCGACCCTGGGCGACACCCTCAGCGGCATTCCCGGCGTCAACTCCGACACCTTCGGCGGCGGCGCCAGCCGCCCGGTGGTGCGCGGTCAGGCCGCCCCCCGCGTCAAGGTGCTGAGCGAAGGCGCGGGCCTGATGGACGCCTCCGAAGTCTCGCCCGACCATGCCATCTCCGGCGAGCCCCTGCTGCTGGAAGGCATCGAGATCCTGCGCGGCCCTTCGGCCCTGCTCTACGGCGGCGGCGCCATCGGCGGGGCGGTCAACCTGCTGGACAAGAAGATCCCGACGCGCGTGCCAGCCAACGGCGGCGAGGGCGTGGTCGAATACCGTCGCGGCTCGGTCGACAACGAGGAAGCCGGCGTGGTCGGGGCCACGGTCGGCGGTGGAAACTTCGCCGTCCGCATCGAGGCGGCGGCGCGCAAGGCCGACGACTACAAGGTGCCGGACTGGGACGAACCGCGTCTGGACGGTTCCTACAACGAGACCTCGACCGCGACGCTCGGCGCCTCATACATCGGTTCGCGCGGCTATCTGGGCGCGGCCTATACCGAACAGACCAGCCGTTACGGCCTGGCCGGGCACACCCATGAATACGAGGGCTGCCACCCGCATGGCGACCACCTGCATTGCGGCGGTCACGACGATCACGACCACGACGGCCATGATCATGAGGAAGGCGAGGAGCACGATCACGACCACGGCGTGCCCGAAGTCCGGCTGAAGAGCCGCCGCCTCGACCTGCGCGGCGAACTGAGCGATCCCCTGCCCGGCATGGAGAACGTGCGCCTGCGCGCCGGCTACACCGACTATCAGCATCAGGAACTGGAAGAAGGCGTCGTCTCGACCACCTTCACCAACGAGGGCTATGACGGCCGCATCGAGGCCCAGCACAAGCCGATCGCCGGCTTCAAGGGCGTGGTCGGCCTGCAACTGAGCAAGAGCGACTTCGCCGCCGTCGGGGAGGAAAGCTTCCTGGCTCCCAGCACGACCAAGAACACCGGCCTGTTCGTGATGGAGGAATACGAACTGGGCGACTGGCATCTGGAGGGCGCCCTGCGTCAGAAATGGCAGGAGGCCTCGGCCCTCGGTCTGCCCGACGCCGAGCACAAGCCCTTCTCGATCTCGGGATCGGCGGTCTGGCACTTCATGCCCGGCTGGTCGGGCGCGGTGTCGCTGTCGCGTTCGCAACGCGCCCCCTCGGCGCAGGAGCTCTATGCCGACGGCGTCCACCTGGCGACCAACACATACGAGATCGGCGACAGCGGCCTGGACGTCGAAACGGCCAACGCCCTCGAGCTGACCCTGCGCAAGACGGCGGGGTCCACCACGGCCTCGGTCAGCGCCTATCACTATGTTTATGACGACTACATCTTCGCCCGCACCCTGGACCAGTTCGAGGACTTCCGCCTGATCCAGTACAGCCAGGCCGACGCGACGTTCACGGGTCTGGAAGGCGAGGTGCGCCAGCAGCTGACGCCCTGGCTGTCCGCCAGCGTCTTCGGCGACTATGTGCGCGGCGAGCTGAAGGGCGACGGCGGAAATCTGCCCCGCATCCCGGCGGCGCGTCTGGGCGTCCGGGCCGAGGCCTTCGCAGGCCCGTGGTCGGGCGATGTGGAATACAGCCGCACCTTCAAGCAGAACGACATCGCCGCCTTCGAGAGCGAGACGCCGGGCTACAACATGGTCAACGCCACCGTGGCTTATGACGTGGAGTTGGCCGGGGTGAAGTCGCAGGTCTTCCTGCGCGGCACCAACCTGCTGGACGAGCTGGCGCTGAACCACGCCTCCTTCCTAGCCGAGACCGCGCCGCAACGGGGCCGTAACCTGGTGTTGGGCGTCCGCGCCCGCTTCTGATTTCATCAGAGCTGGAAAAAAGAAGGGGCGGCGTGCGACGGACGCCGCCCCTTTCTGCGTTAGATCACTGTCGAGCCTGCCGTGACATTTCCGCGTCATTACAGGCTGTTAATCTGCCAGAGCCCTTTCCGCCATTATTCGGCGCACATCGGTCTTCAAGCAGGTCGGCGCTCGCTTCCGGTCTAATCAGGACAATCCATGTCGCCTGTCGTTCTGCTTCTTGCTCTCGCCTCGCTCGATCCCAATGCGGAGACGACGCCCGCGGTCGCGCCGCAGACCCAGACGCCCGCCGTCCCTGCGGCCGAAGAGCAGGAAGCCTATGACCTGGGCGAGATCCAGGCCGTCGCGACCCGGCGACGGGGCGCGGCGCTCGGCGACTACGAACCCGAGCTGGTGCTGGATGAGGAACAGCTGAAGGCCTACGGCGCAAGCAGCATACAGGAGCTGATGACCCTGCTGGAGCCGGTGACGCGCAGCTCGCGCGGCGGCTCGCCGGTCTTCCTGGTCAACGGACGACGCATCTCGGGCTTCCAGGAAATCCGCGGCATCCCGCCCGAAGCCATCGAACGCACCGAGATCCTGCCCGAGGAGACCGCCCTCTCCTACGGCTACAGCGCCGACCAGCGGGTGGTGAACTTCGTCCTCAAGGCCAACTTCCGCTCGCTGACGATGCAAGCCAGCGTCCGCCGCCCGGACGAGGGCGGCCGCACCGTCAGCGATCTGGAAGGCAACGTCCTGCGCATCGCCGGCAAGCAGCGGACCACGCTGGACCTCGAGTACGAAAACGACACCGCCCTGTTCGAGACGGAGCGCGACATCGAGCGCAGCAACGGCGCACCGACCGCCTATCGGACCATCCTGCCCAAGCAGGAGCAGGCGTCCGTCGCCGGGTCGCTGGTGCGCGACCTGAACGACACCACCGCCGTGACGCTGAGCGCCAGTCTGGAGGACACGTCGCGACTGGCCTGGCAGGGGCTGCCGGGCGTCCAATTGGCCGTGCCGCCGTCCACCGTCGCGGAGCAACTCTACCTGACCGCGCCCGACGCCCTGTCGCGCACCACTGACACCCTGGCGGGCAAGGTCGGGGCTCTGGTGGACGGCTATCTGGGCGACTGGCGCTGGACGCTGACCGGCGGCTACGACCGCACAGAGACCAAGACCCGCACCGGGCGCGGGCTTGATCAGGACGCGCTGCAGGCCGGGGTGACGGCGGGCCTGATCGACCCGTTCGGCGATGCGGACCAGTTGCCGCGCCTGCCCTTCGACACCGCCCGCTCCGTCTCCAGCAGCGGCAACCTCGAAGCCGTCATCAACGGCACGGCCTGGGAGGCGCCGGCGGGCGCCTTGACCTCGACCTTCAAGGTCGGCTTCGACACCCAGACGCTGGATTCCGAGAGCCTGCGATATGATGCGGACCTGAAGGCCAGCGTCTTCTCCGAGCGCTCGCTGTCGCGCGACCGGACCAGCGCCTCGGGCAACTTCAACCTGCCCATCGCCAGCCGCGACCGCGAGGTCCTGGGCGTGCTCGGCGACCTGTCGGCCAACTTGAACCTGGCCTATCAGGACCTGTCCGACTTCGGCGGCCTGTCGGCCTATACCCTGGGCCTGAACTGGTCGCCCTGGAGCCCGATCAACTTCAACGTCAGTTGGTCGGACGAGCAGAACGCCCCGTCGATGTCGCAGCTGAACGACCCGACCATCTCGACCGCAAATGTGCCGGTCTATGACTTCCTGAAGGGGGAGTCGGTCAACATCACCCGCATCGAAGGCGGCAACTCCGGCCTGTCAGAGGAAACCAAGCGCATCCTGAAGCTGGGCTTCAACCTGACGCCGCTGAAGGACAAGGACCTGCGGCTGACGGCCAACTACAGCCGCACCGAGGTGGAGGGCTCCATCGCCGCCTTCCCGACCATCACCCCGGAACTGGAAGCCGCCCTGCCCGAGCGCTTCGACCGCGACCTGGACGGCAATCTGCTGTCGATCGACGCCCGGCCGCTGAACTTCCAGAAGGCCGAGCAGCAGGAGATCCGCTGGGGCCTGAACTTCTCGACCCCGTTCGGCAAGCCTGATCCGGCGGCGGCGGCGCGGATGGGGCAGCGCGGCCCGGGCGGCGGACGTCCCGGCGGAGGCGGCGGTCCCGTGACGATGCGAATGGAAGGCGGGCCGCCCCCCGGCGGCGGCGCCGGCGGCCCTCCCCCCGGAGGCATGCGGATGCAGATGGGCGGCGGACGCGGCGGGCGCGGCCCGGCCATGCAGCCCGGCCAGGGGCGCTTCAACGTCTCGCTGTATCACACCTATCGCATCCAGGATGAGATCACGATCCGCGACGGCCTGCCGGTGCTGGACCTGCTGGACGGCGCCGCCATCGGCGCGCGCGGCGGGCAGTCGCGCAACGAGGTCCAGCTCCAGATGGGCCTGTTCAAGAGCGGCATGGGCGGCTTCCTGAACGCCAACTGGAAGGAGTCCACGCGGATCAACGGCGGCTCGTCGCCCGACGACGACCTGAGCTTCTCGGACCTGACGACGGTCAACCTGAACCTGTTCGCCGACCTGTCGTCGCGTCAGACCTGGGTGGCGAAATATCCCTGGCTGAAGGGCGCCCGCGTCAGCGTCGGGATCGACAACCTCTTCGACCAGAAGCTGGATGTGCGAAACGGGCTAGGCGTGACGCCTGACGCCTATCAGCCCGACTATCTGGACCCGCTGGGCCGGACCTTCCGGGTCAGCTTCCGCAAGATTTTGTTCTAAGAAAAAGGCCCGGTCAGCGACCGGGCCTTTTGACTTCAGTGCGCCTCTTTCGGCGCTTCCATCAGTTCGATCAGGACCCCGCCCATCTCCTTGGGGTGCAGGAAGACGACCGGCGTGCCGTGGGCGCCGATGCGGGGCTCGCCGGTGCCCAGGATGGTCACGCCCTTGGCGCGCATCTCGGCGACGGCGTCGTGGATGTCGGCTACTTCGAAGCAGACGTGGTGCTGGCCGCCCTTGGGGTTCTTGGCCAGGAAGCCGGTGATCGGGCTGGTCTCGTCATAGGGCTCGATCAGTTCGATCTGGGCCGTCGGCGTGTCGATGAAGCAGACCTTCACCCCCTGGGCCGGCAGGTCGAACGGCTCGCCGATCTTCGTCGCACCCAGGATGTCGCGATACAGCTTGATCGAGTCCGCGATCGAGGGCGTGGCGACGCCGACGTGGTTCAGATTGCCGATCATTACTTCGTCTCCGCCGGAGCAGGCTGGGCGTAGCCCAGACGCAGGTTCAGTTTCTCGATCAGGTCCGCCGCCGTGTCGGCGATCACCGAGCCAGGCGGATAGACGGCGGCCGCCCCCATATCGAGCAGGGGCTGAACGTCCGACGGCGGGATGACGCCGCCGACCACGATCATGATGTCCTCGCGGCCCAGCTTGGCCAGTTCGGCCCGCAGTTCCGGCACGAGCGTCAGGTGCCCCGCCGCCAGCGACGAGGCGCCGACCGCGTGGACATTCTTCTCGACCGCATCCCGGGCGGCCTCGGCGGGCGTCTGGAACAGCGAACCGGCGGTGACGTCGAAGCCGATATCGCCGTAGCCGGTGGCGACGACCTTCTGGCCCCGGTCGTGGCCGTCCTGACCCAGCTTGGCGATCAGGATGCGTGGCGGACCGCCGTCGTTTTCAACGAAGGTCGCGACCATGTCGCGGGCGCGGGCGACCTTGGGATCATTGCCAGCCTCCTTGCCATAGACGCCCGAGACCGTCTTCACCGTGGCGACGTGACGCCCAAAGGCGGCCTCCAGAGCATCCGAAATCTCGCCCACCGTCGCCTTGGCGCGGGCGGCCTGAACCGCCAGTTCCAGCAGGTTGGCGTTGCCCCGCGCACCAGCCGTCAGGGCTTCCAGCGCGGCGTCGGTGGCGGCCTGATCACGCTCGGCGCGCAGGCGCTTCAGCTTCTCGATCTGGGCCGTCAGGACGGCGGCGTTGTCGACCTTCAGCATCGGAATGTCGTCGGGCGTATCGTTCAGATAGCGGTTCACGCCGACCACGGTCTGCTTGCCGGTGTCGATGCGGGCCTGGGTCTTGGCCGCCGCTTCCTCGATGCGCAGCTTGGGAATGCCGGCCTCAATGGCCTTGGCCATGCCGCCCGCCGTCTCGACCTCGGCCATCAGGGCGCGGGCGCGGTTCGCCAGATCATGCGTCAGACGCTCGACGTAGAAGCTACCGCCCCAGGGATCGATGGTCCGGGTCAGGCCCGTCTCCATCTGCAGCAGGATCTGGGTGTTGCGCGCGATCCGGGCCGAGAAGTCGGTCGGCAGGGCCAGGGCTTCGTCCAGGGCATTGGTATGCAGGCTCTGGGTCTGACCGCCCGCCGCCGCCATGGCCTCGACCATGGTGCGGGGCACGTTATTGAACACGTCCTGGGCAGCCAGCGACCAGCCCGAGGTCTGGCAGTGGGTCCGCAGCGACAGCGACCTCTGATCCTTGGGCGAGAACGTCTCGGCGACCTTTTCGGCCCACAACAGGCGGCCGGCCCGCATCTTGGCCACCTCCATGAAGTAGTTCATGCCGATGGCCCAGAAGAAGGACAGGCGCGGCGCGAACCGATCCACGTCCATCCCCGCGTCCACGCCCGCCTTGATGTATTCCAGCCCGTCCGACAGCGTATAGGCCAGCTCGATCTCGGCCGAGGCCCCCGCCTCCTGCATGTGATAACCGGAAATCGAAATCGAGTTGAACTTCGGCGTCTCCTGCGCTGTCCAGGCGAAGATGTCCGAGATGATCCGCATCGAGGGCGCGGGCGGATAGATGTAGGTGTTGCGGACCATGAACTCCTTCAGAATGTCGTTCTGAATGGTTCCGGTCAGGGCCGCGTGCGGCACGCCCTGCTCTTCCGCCGCGACGACATAGAGGGCCAGGATCGGCAGGACGGCGCCGTTCATGGTCATGGACACCGACATCTGATCCAGCGGGATGCCGTCGAACAGGGTCCGCATATCCAGAATGCTGTCGATGGCCACGCCGGCCATGCCGACGTCGCCCTTTACCCTTGGATGGTCGCTGTCATAGCCCCGGTGCGTGGCCAGATCGAAGGCGATCGACAGGCCCTTCTGACCCGCCGCCAGGTTGCGACGATAGAAGGCGTTGGACTCCTCGGCGGTCGAGAAGCCCGCGTACTGGCGGATCGTCCACGGATTGCCCGCGTACATGGTCGGATAGGGGCCGCGCATATAGGGGGCGAAGCCCGGCAGGCCGTGGATGGCGTCGAGGCCTTCCAGCGCCCCGGGACCATAGGCGGTTTCCACCGTCAGGCCCTCGGGCGTCAGCCAGGGATCGCGGCTCGGGCCTTCACCTGTCGCGGTCAGGTCGAGATCGACCTTGGAGAAGTCGGGGAAGCTCATGGGTTCGCCTCCTCGGACGCGATCTCAAAGGGCGCGGCGAAGCGCACCGGGGTCAGGGCGCCGTGGCGCACCGGGACGAAGGAGGGATCAGCGGTCTCGACCGGGGCCGGGCGCGGATCGGGATCGACGTATTTGGTGACGCCGACCATGTGGCGGGCGCCGTCCTTGAGCGCGGCCTCCAGCTGACCACGCGTGCGTTCGACGCGCGGCTGGATCAGGTGATGTTTCAGGGCGTCGACCACGCCGCCTTCGGCTTCGATCGACTGGAACTCCTTCCAGCCCGCCTCGGCCAGATCGCGGGTGCGGCTGTCCAGGAACCAGGAGCCGGCGGCGGGATCATCGACCCGGCCCAGATTGGCTTCTTCCATCAGCACCAGTTGGGTGTTGCGGGCCTGGCGGCGGGCGAAGGCGTCGGGACGGCCCTCGGCGCGGGTGAAGGCGTCCAGCACCACCACGTCGGCGCCGCCGACAGCGCCCGCGAAGCCAGCGGCGGTCAGGCGCAGAAGGTTGGGCCACGGATCGCGCGCCGACAACATCCGCCGCGACGAGCGGGCCTCGATGATGGCGGGGGTCTCATGCCCGAAGGCCTTGCTGACGCTGGCCCAGATCAGGCGCATGGCCCGCACCTTGGCCAGAGCGTCGAAATATTCCGCGTCGACCGAAACGCCCAGCACCACGCCCTTCAGCGCCTGCTCAGTCGTCAAACCGGCCAGCACGGCGGCCTTGACGTAGGCGACGGCGGAGGCGGCGGCGAAGGCCAGTTCCTGTCCCGCCGAACCGCCCGCCTCATGCACCACGCGGCCCGAGGCCAGGAACAGCCGGGCGTCGGGATAGGTCCCGGCCAGGCGCACAGCGGCCTCGGCGGCTTCAGTCACGGCAGCGTCGATCGGACCCTCCCCCGCCTCGGCAAAGGCCGAGATCGGGTCGAGGTGGAATTGCAGCTGGGCGCGGGGCGAACCCTTGGCCACGGCCGCCAGAGCATCGGCGGCCTTCACGCCGTCAAAGCCCGCGTCCAGCGCCACCGGCGCCAGTTCCAGCGCCACGCCCTCCAGGGCGGCGGCCAACGTCGTCTCGTCCGTCGTGAACGCCCCCTTCAGCACCACCGAGGCGGCGCCGTTTTCAAGGTCGGTCAGGACGGCGGCCTTGATCGCCGCCGCCTCGTCGCCCTCGACCAGGGTGCGCAGGTCCCACGCCCGCCCCTCGGCGTCCGTGGTGCGCGGCGCGCGAAGCGCCTGCACCCCAGTTGCGTCGGCATAGAGCGGCCGGATGAGCAAGCCGTCGGCGTCGAGGTGGAGCAGGCTTTCGATCGCCCGCCCCTTCAGCGCCTTCTCGGCCTGTTCCCGCCACTCCAGCGGCGTCGGCGTGGGAAAGGTTGTCATTTACGCAAACTCCACCAGCACATCGTCGGCGGCGACCGGGTCGCCGGCCTTGGCGCCGACCGCCTTCACCACGCCGTCATGCTCGGCCTTGAGGATGTTCTGCATCTTCATGGCTTCGATGATGGCGACGGTCTCGCCCGACTTGACCTCCTGGCCGACGGTCACGGGGATGTCGACGACCAGACCCGGCATGGGCGACAACACCAGCTTGGAGGTGTCGGCGGCGACCTTCTCAGGCAGGCGCTGATACATGGCGGCGGTGCTGGGCGTCAGGACGCGCACGCGGGCCTTGGCCGCCCGGTGGCGGATATCAAAGCCGTCGGGCGCGCGCTTGACCTCGGCGGTGAAGGGTTCGTCGTCCAGCACGGCGCGGAACTGGGCCATGCCCGGACGCCAGTCGATTTCCGACAGGGTCAGGTCGCGCTCGTCCAGCGAGATGACCAGATCCTCGGCCTCGTCATACGACAGCGACACCTCGTGGGCCTCGCGGTCAATCAGCACGGTCCAGTCGGTGCGCTCCGACGGATCGCCCGCCTGCTCGGCCAGGACCTCGTTCATCGCCGCAGCCACGGTGATGAAGATGTCCTTCTGCTCTTCGCTGGGCTCAAGACCGCGGAAGCCGTCGGGGAACTCGTCCTTGATGTAGCTGGTCGACAGCTGACCGGACTTGAAGCGCTCCTGATCCATCACCGCCGACAGGAAGGGCACGTTGTGGCCGACGCCCGACAGGTGGGTGTCCTCCAGCGCACGGGCCATGCCGGTGACGGCGGCGTCGCGCGTCTCGCCCCAGGAACACAGCTTGGCGATCATGGGGTCATAGAACATGCTGATCTCGTCGCCCTCGCGGACGCCGGAATCGTTGCGGACGGTGTAGTCGCCCTGATCGCCTTCCTCGGGCTGCTCATAGCGCACCAGACGACCGATCGACGGCAGGAAGCCGCGATAGGGGTCCTCGGCGTAGATGCGGCTCTCGATGGCCCAGCCGTTGATAGACAGGTCTTCCTGCTTGAAGGCCATGGTCTCGCCCGCCGCCGAACGGATCATCTGTTCGACCAGATCGACGCCGGTGATCAACTCCGTCACCGGATGCTCGACCTGCAGACGGGTGTTCATTTCCAGGAAGTAGAAGCTGCGGTCCTGCCCGGCCACAAACTCGACCGTGCCGGCCGAGTCGTAGTTCACGGCCCGCGCCAGGGCGATGGCCTGATCGCCCATGGCCTTGCGCGTCGCGTCGTCCAGCAGGGGCGACGGGGCCTCTTCGATGACCTTCTGGTTGCGACGCTGGATCGAACATTCGCGGTCGAACAGCGAGACGATGTTGCCGTGCTTGTCGCCCAGCACCTGAATCTCGATGTGGCGCGGATTGACGATGAACTTCTCGAGGAAGACGCGGTCGTCGCCGAACGCGGTCAGAGCCTCGGCCTTCACGGCCGCAAAGCCCTCGGCCATGTCGGCGTCGGAATGGGCGACGCGGATGCCCTTGCCGCCGCCGCCGGCGCTGGCCTTGATCATGACCGGATAGCCGATCTCGTTGGCGATCTTCACCGCCTCCTCGGTCGATTCAATCAGGCCCATGTGGCCTGGCACGGTCGAGACGCCCGCTTCAGCCGCGAACTTCTTGGACGTTATCTTGTCGCCCATGGCCTCGATGGCGTGCGGGTTCGGGCCGATGAAGGTGATGCCCTCGGCCTCCAGACGACGCGCGAAGACCGGGTTTTCCGACAGGAAGCCGAAACCGGGGTGCACCGCCTCGGCGCCCGACTGGCGCACCGCGTCCACGATCTTGTCCTGGATCAGATAGGACTGGGCGGCGGGCGACGGCCCGATGTGGATGGTCTCGTCAGCCATCTCACAGGCCAGCGAACCGGCGTCCGCGTCCGAATAGACCAGCACCGTCTTGATGCCCATCTTGCGGCAGGTCTTGATGATGCGAACCGCGATCTCGCCCCGGTTGGCGATCAGAATTTTCTTGAACATTTCTGGGCCTTACAGGGGAATGTTGTCGTGCTTCTTCCAGGGATTTTCCTGGGTCTTGTTCTTCAGCGTCTTCAGGGCCTTGATCAGGCGACGGCGGGTGCCGTGGGGCATGATGACGTCGTCGATGTAGCCCAGGCCGGCCGCCACGAAGGGGTTGGCGAAGCGTTCCTTGTATTCGGCCTCGCGCGCCGCCAGAGCCTCGGGGTCGCCGGCCTCCTTGCGGAAGATGATCTCGACCGCGCCCTTGGCGCCCATGACCGCGATCTCGGCGGTGGGCCAGGCGTAGTTGACGTCGCCGCGCAGGTGCTTGGAGCTCATGACGTCATAGGCGCCGCCATAGGCCTTGCGCGTGATGACCGTCAGCTTGGGCACGGTGGCCTCGGCATAGGCGAACAGCAGCTTGGCGCCGTGCTTGATCAGGGCGCCGTACTCCTGCTTGGTGCCAGGCATGAAGCCCGGCACGTCCACCAGGGTCACCAGCGGGATGTGGAAGGCGTCGCAGAAGCGGACGAAGCGCGCGGCCTTGCGGCTCGAGTCGATGTCCAGGACGCCCGCCAGCACCTGCGGCTGGTTGGCGACGATGCCGACGCTCTGGCCGTCCAGCCGACCAAAGCCGCAGATGATGTTCCTGGCGAAGTCGGCGCCGATCTCGAAGAAGTCGGCCTCGTCGACCATCTTCAGGATCAGCTCCTTCATGTCATAGGGCTGGTTCGGATTGGTCGGGACCAGGGTGTCCAGCGAGGCCTCGTCGCGATCCGCCTCGTCATAGCTGTCGCGGACCGGCGGCTTTTCGCGGTTCGACAGGGGCAGGAAGCCGATCAGGCGGCGGACTTCGGACAGGGCCTCCAGATCATTCTCGAAGGCGCCGTCGGCGACCCCCGACTTGCCGGCGTGGACGCGGGCGCCGCCGAGGTCCTCGTGGCTGACGACCTCGTTGGTGACGGTCTTCACCACGTCCGGGCCGGTCACGTACATGTAGGACGTGTCCTTCACCATGAAGATGAAGTCGGTAATGGCGGGCGAATAGACGTCGCCGCCCGCGCACGGGCCCATGATGACCGAGATCTGCGGAATGACGCCCGAGGCCAGCGTGTTCTGCAGGAAGATGTCGGCGTAGCCCGCCAGCGATTCCACGCCTTCCTGAATGCGGGCGCCGCCCGCATCGAACAGACCGATGATGGGGGCGCCGGCCGTCAGGGCCATCTTCTGGATCTTGACGATCTTGGCCGCGTGAGCGCCCGACAGCGAGCCGCCGAAGACGGTGAAGTCCTTGGAGAAGACATAGACCAGACGGCCGCCGATGGTGCCGCGTCCGGTGACGACGCCGTCGCCGGGGATGCGCTGCTGGTCCATGCCGAAGTCGTGGCTGCGGTGCTCCACGAACATGTCGGTCTCTTCGAAGCTGCCTTCGTCCAGCAGGACTTCGATCCGTTCGCGCGCGGTCAGCTTGCCCTTGGCGTGCTGGCTCTCGATGCGCTTGACGCCCCCGCCCAGTTTGGCGGCGGCGCGACGGCGCTCGAGTTCCTCGAGGATGGCCTGGCTCATGGTTTGGGCTGCTCCCTGTAATCTTTGGTGATCACTGAGACGCTTCGTTGCAAAAAGGCAATCGCAACTTTGCAAAAGGGGCGTAAGTGCGTAAGCCTGCCAAGGTCGACGGGTTGTTTTGCAAAGTTGCGATGGCGGAAAAACTCTACCTCGGGGCCAAGGTGCGCAAGCTGCGCGAGGCGCGCGGCTGGACGCTGGAAGCCTGCGCCGGACGGCTGGCCCTGTCGCCCAGCTATCTGTCGCAGATCGAGACCAATCAACGCCCGGCGACAGCGCGGGTTCTGATCGCCCTGACGCGGGCCTTCGACGTGGACGCCAGCCTGTTTGATCTGGACGGCGACGCCCGCCTGATCGCCGACCTGCGCGAGGCCGTCACCGACGTGGCCGGTCACGCCGAGGCGCCGTCCGCCGTCGAGCTGAAGCAGGCGGTGACGACGACGCCGCGACTGGCGCGTCAGTTCCTGGCCCTGCATCAGGATTATCGCCGGCTGGACGAGCGGTTGAAGACGCTGAACGAGACCCTGGGTCGCGACGAGCGGGCGCAAGCCGCCCCTGCCCTGCCCTACGAAGCCGTGCGCGACTTCTTCCACTATCGCGACAACTACATCGACGTTCTGGATCAAGCGGCGGAGGCCCTGGCCGAGCAGCTGGGGCTGGGCGCGGGCGGTCATCCCGAGCGCGATCTGGAGGCGGCGCTGAACGACCTGTGCGGGGTGCGCCTGGCCACCGGCGAAGGGCGCGGGGCCATGCGGCGCTTCGATCCGGCGGCGCGCATCCTCTACGTCGACGCCAGCCTGCCCGGCGCGACGCGGTCCTTCCTGATGGCGCACCAGTTGGTGCTGTTGCGGTTTCACGATCTGATCGAGCACGAACTGGACCGCGCCGCCTTCGACATTCCCGCCGCGCGCGACGTCTGCCGTGTGGGTCTAGCCAACTATGCGGCAGGGGCCCTGCTGCTGCCCTATCGTCGCTTCCTGGAGGCGGCGCGCGAGCTGCGTCACGACGTGGACCGGCTGCGCAACCGCTTCCACGTCAGCTTCGAGCAGGTCTGCCACCGGCTCAGCACGCTTCAGCGCCCCGGCTGGCGTGGCGTGCCCTTCTACTTTGCGCGGGTGGACATGGCCGGGAACATCACCAAGCGGCACAGCGCCACGCGCTTCCAGTTCGCCCGCTTCGGCGGCGCCTGCCCCCTGTGGAACGTGCACGAGGCCTTCGGCGCGCCGGACCGTATCCTGGTCAACCTGTCCGAGATGCCCGACGGCTCGCGCTACATCTGCATCGCCAAGAGCGTGTCCAAGCCGGGCGGTTCCTACCTCGAACCGGATCGCCGCTATGCGCTCGGCCTCGGCTGCGAAATCGAGCACGCGGATCAGCTGGTCTATGCGGCCGGCCTCGACCTGAACGGTCCGCCGACGCGAATGGGCGTCAGCTGCCGCATCTGCGAGCGCACCGACTGCGCCCAGCGCGCCTTCCCGCCCATCGACCGGACCCTGCGCGTGCCGGAAAACGAGCGCGGCGTGATCCCTTACACCCTGAGCTGAGGCTCAAAAGAAAGCCCCGCCGGGCGGACCGGCGGGGCTTCAGTTTTTCCGGGGCTGGAAACCCTAGAAGTTGGCGGTCACGCTCAGCGTCACCGTGCGCGGCGCGCCGTAGAAGCCGATGACGGAATCGCCGGTGATGGCGCCCGGGAAGTTGTAGCCGCCCGCGCGATAACGCTCGTCGCCCAGGTTCCGCCCGGCCAGACTGACGCGATAGCGCGCGTCCGGCGCGGTCCACATCAGGGTGGCGTCGTACAGCCAGTACGATCCCTGATCGAGCAGCGGAATGGCCGTCTCGAACATCTGAGTCGCGCCGCGATAGGAGGCCATCGGGGTAAAGATGACCGAGCCGCGATCGCCCAAATCGACGCTGTAGGGCAGCGCGATATTGGCGGTCCAGTCGGGCGTGTTCTGGAACTGGCGCTGGTCGGCCATGTTCTCCCGCTTGCCGGTCACCGGGTTGAAGGTGACGAACTCGTTGAACTTGGCGTCCAGGTAGCCGAGCGTCAGGCGCGGGATGAAGCTGTCAGTGATCCGCGCGCTGGCTTCCAGCTCCCAGCCCCAGATCTCGCTGGATCCGGCGTTGTCGACGAAGCTGACGACCGAAGCGGGCGGGATGAAGAACTGCGAGGTGATCTGCTGGTCGGTGTACTCCGACTTGAACAGGGCCGTGGCGAAGTTGATCCGCCGGTCCAGCAGCGAGCCCTTCAGGCCGACCTCGTAGGTGTCGACCAGTTCCGGCTGATAGCCGTTGATCGTCTCGGGATAGAGGCTGGCGTCGCCGCGCATGTCGAAGCCGCCCGACTTGAAGCCGCGCCCGTAGGAGGCGTAGCCCGTCAGTTCCGGCGTGAACTTGTAGCTGGCGCTGATCCGGGGCGTGAACTCCGAATAGGTGTCCGAGTTGGTGTAGTCGGTCGAGGGACGGCCCGCCGGGATGGGCACGCTGTTGCCGAAGAACGGGCTCTTGATGCCCAGATAGTTCTGGCGCAGCTGATCGACGCTCTTCTTGTCCTGGGTCCAGCGGCCGCCGACCGACAGCGACAGCTGGTCCGTCAGGTCGTAGCTGAAGTCGGCGAAGACGGCGAAGCTCTCGGTGTCGACCTTGCCCCCGGTGAAGGTCGTCAGGCCCGCCGGCAGCCCCGGCCCCATGCTGGGATAGAGGCCGATGACGGTGTCGAACGCCCCCTCGGCCGAGGCGTCCATATAGAAGAGGCCCGCCACGCCCTGCCAGCGCTCGCCTTCGAACAGCAGCTGGAATTCCTGGGTGAACTGGCTGTCGGCGTAGTAGCCGGGAATGTCGAGGATCGGTTGCGGCAGACCGTCGAAGTCGATCCCGTCGCCCTTGGTGTCGCCGTCGCGCCAGGCCGTGACCGACTTGAAGGTCAGGGCGTCGTTGACGTTCCACTCGCCGGTGAAGGACAGGCCGCGCGTGCGGACATAGCCGTCGTCGCCGATGCCGGCGCGGGTGTCGTAGATGCCGTCCGTCGTCGGCGCCTTGAGGCGATAGCCGTGACGGGCGTTGGACTCGTCCTCGGTGATGTCGCCCGCCAGGCGGAAGAAGAGGTCGTCGGTCGGGGTCCATTCGACGCTCAGACGCCCCGCCGTGACATCCTTGTTGTAGTGCTCGGCGCCCGTGGTCAGGTTGGTGCCGTAGCCGTCGCGGGTGTAGCGGGCCACAGCGCCGCCGATGCGCAGGGTGTCCGTCAGGGGCGTCGAGCCCGAGGCGATCAGATCGACCTGGTTATAGCTGCCGTAGGCGCCCTTGAGCGTCAGTTCCGGGTCCTGGCCCAGACGCTTGGTGACGTACTTGATCGCGCCGCCGATGGTGTTGCGGCCATAGAGGGTGCCCTGCGGGCCGCGCAGGACCTCCAGACGCTCGATGTCGAAGATGTCCAGCACCGCGCCCTGCGGACGGGCCACATAGACGTCGTCGACATAGAGGCCGACGCCGGGCTCGAAGCCCCACAGCGGGTCCTGCTGGCCGACGCCGCGGATGAAGCTGGTCAGGGTCGAGTTGGTGCCGCGCGCGATCTGGACCGTGGCGTTCGGGGTCTGTTGCTGCAGGGTGGTGATGTCGGCGGCGCCGGTCTGTTCCAGGCGCTCCGCGCTGACGGCGGAGACGGCGACCGGGACGTCCTTCAGGCTTTCCTCGCGGCGGCGGGCGGTGACGACGATGTCGTCGACGCTGGAGGCCTGTTCGGTGTCCGACGCCTGTTGGGCGAAGCTCGGCGCCGCGCACAGCGAGGCCGTGATGAAGACGCTGGTCATCAGCGCCAGACGCAACTGTCCTGTCGTTCGCATTCTCGTTTCCTCTCCACGCGCGGTCGTTTGGTCGCCGCTGATCTGTGTTGGGCCGACGGTGGTCCGCGAACGGCCCCGCTGTCAACATCATTCATTCTTGCATGAATGATGTTTCACGAAGCGGCTCGACAGCCGGGCGAGCGTTGTTCATTCTCAAATGAACGAGCGCGGCGAAGATCGCGCCTCAAGGGACGGAATTATGGATCAGATCAATCTGGCCGCGACCTCGCCCGTCGCGCGCACCCCGTCTGGCGACCTGCGCGGTCGTCGCGAAGGCTCGGCGAACGTGTTTCGCGGCGTGCCCTATGCCGCTGCCCCAGTGGGCGAGCAGCGCTGGCGAGCGCCGCAGCCGGTTCCGGCCTGGGACGGCGTGCGCGAGGCGGCGGATTTCGGACCATCGGCCCCTCAGGCCGGTCCCGCGGACGTGGCCGACATCGTGTCCATCGGCGGCGCGCCGGAACCAACCGGCGAAGACTGCCTGACGCTGAATGTCTGGGCGCCCGCCGAGACGACCGGACCGGCGCCGGTCATGGTCTGGCTGCACGGCGGGTCGAACCGGATGGGGGCGGGCTCCCTGCCCTTCTATGACGGCGCCGCCTTCGCCCGCGACGGGGTGGTGCTGGTCAGCGTCAACTATCGCCTGGGCCAACTCGGCTTCTTCGCCCACCCGGCGCTGACGGCCGAAGCCGCGCCCGATGAGCCGCTAGGCAACCACGCCCTGCTGGATCAGATCGCGGCCCTGGAATGGGTGCGCGACCACATCGGCGCCTTCGGCGGGGACCCGGCCAATGTCACCCTGTTCGGAGAGTCCGCCGGCGGCCTCGACATCCTGGCCCTGATGACGGCCAGGCGGGCGCGCGGCCTGTTCCACAAGGCTGTCGTTCAGTCCGGCGGCGGCTGGCTGCCCGCAACGCCGCTGAAGACCGCGCACGAGCGCGGCGCGGCGGCGGCGACCGCCCTGGGCCTGAGCAATCCCGACGCCGCCGCCCTGCGCACCCTCGCGCCGGAGCACCTGACGGCGATCGAAGGCGCCTTTGGCCCGGTCATCGACGGCCGGCTGCTGGACCGCGATCCGATCAGCGCCTTCGCGCGCGGGGACTTCGCCGACGTGCCGCTGATGATCGGGGTCAACAGCGGCGAGGATTCCCTGCTCAACTACGGCGGCGGGCTGAAACGCTTTGGTCAGTTGATCAAGCCGAACGCCAAACTGGCCGCCCTCTATCCCGAGGCGAACGGCGACGCGGAGCAACTGATCCGCCTCGGCTTCCGCGACTTCGCCTTCGCCGCCCCCGCGCGCTGGGTCGCCTCGCGCCCGCGTCGCTCGAAGGCCTGGCTCTATGCCTTTGACTATGTGGAG
Source organism: Brevundimonas bullata (assembly GCF_014207965.1). Taxonomy (GTDB): domain Bacteria; phylum Pseudomonadota; class Alphaproteobacteria; order Caulobacterales; family Caulobacteraceae; genus Brevundimonas; species Brevundimonas bullata_A. The sequence goes on along the minus strand of NZ_JACHLM010000005.1, from coordinate 164,768 downwards.
GAAGCCCGGCGCGAGACCATGTCGCGCGCCGCCCATGCCGCCGAGATCTTCCACGTCTTCGAGGCCCTGGACCACCGCCCCGACGGCGCACCGCCCCCGACCGAGGCCGACCGCGCGATCAGCGCCGCCATGCACGCCCGCTGGATCGACTTCGCCAGGACGGGCGCGCCGGGCGCCGACTGGCCCGCCTATGTCCCCGCCGACGACGCCTGGATGGTGTTCAACGACACGCCCGGCGGAGAGGTGAAGCGCGGCTGGTGGAAAGCCGCCCTGGACCACCATGGGCGCAAAGGCGGGCTGCTGATCCTGCTGCTGCGGGCGCGGGATCGCCTGCGAACCCTGTTCTCGGCTAAAGTCGCGCGATGACCGCTGCCGAGACCAAGCCGCGCCCCAGGGCGACGCCGAAAGCGAAAGCCCCGCCCAAGCCCAAGGCCCAGCGCCGCGAGGAGACGACGACCCGTATCCTCGATGTGGCCGAGGCCCTGTTCGCGCGCGACGGCCTGCACGGCGTCACCCTGAAGGCCGTGGCCAAGGAGGCGGGCGTCGATACGGCCCTGCTGCACTATTATTTCGACGACAAGAACCGGCTGTTCTCGACCGTCTTCGGCCGCCGCGCCGAGGTGGTGAACCGACTGCGCCTCGACAGTCTGGACCAGTATGAAGCCGAGCACGGCGACGCCATGACCGTGCGCGGGGCCATCGACGCCTTCCTGCGCCCGCTGTTCGTCCTGTTCGACAACGGCGACCCGGCCTGGCTGAACTACGCCGCCCTGGTGGCTCAGGTGAACAACACCCCGGTCTGGGGCGGCGACACCATGCACAAGCATTTCGACCCGGTGATCGACCGCTTCATCGGCGTGCTGAGACGCATCGCGCCCGACACGCCGCCGCGTCAGATTTATTGGTTCTATCACCTGCTGTCAGGGTCGCTGACCCTGTCGCTGGCCCAGACCGGCCGTATCGACGTCCTGTCCGGAGGCCTGTGCAAGTCCTCGGAAATGGGCGCCATCTGCGACGCCATGGAGGCCGTCTTCACCGGCGGCTTCGAGGCTATCCGGCGATAAACCAAGAAAAACCCGACCTCAGAGCCTGAGGTCGGGTTCCGGTCTCATCAGGCCATCGTCGGAATGACGAAGGAGCTGTCGGCGTGCTCCAGTTCGCTATCAGGCCAGCGGGCCGTAACGGTTTTGGTCTTGGTCCAGAAACGCAGACCTTCCATGCCGTGCTGGTTGATGTCGCCAAAGGCCGAGCGCTTCCAGCCGCCGAACGAGTGATAGGCCACCGGCACCGGGATCGGCACGTTGATGCCGACCATGCCGACGTTGACGCGGGCGGCGAAGTCGCGGGCCGCGCGGCCGTTCTGGGTGAAGATGGCGACGCCGTTGCCGTACTGGTGCTTGCTGGGCAAGCTCAACGCCTCCTCGAAGCTGGCGGCGCGCATGATCTGCAGCACGGGGCCGAAGATCTCTTCCTTGTAGGATTCCATCTCCGGCTTAACGTGGTCGAACAGCGACGGGCCGATGAAGAAGCCCTTCTCGTGACCCTGCAGGCTGAACTCACGGCCGTCGACGACCAGTTCGGCGCCTTCCTCGACGCCCTTGTTGATCCAGCCCAGGACCTTGTCCTTGTGGGTCTGGGTGACGACCGGGCCGTAGTGGGCCTCGGCGTCGGTCGAGACGCCGACGCGCAGGTTGGGGATTTCCGAGACCAGGCGCTCGCGCAGTTCGTCGGCGGTGCGCTGACCGACCGGCACCACGACCGGCAGGGCCATGCAGCGCTCGCCGGCCGAGCCATAGGCCGCGCCGGTCAGGTCCTTGATCACCTGATCCATGTCGGCGTCGGGCAGGACGATGCCGTGGTTCTTGGCGCCGCCCATGGCCTGGACGCGTTTCCCGTGCTGGGCGCCCATCTGGTAAACATAATGGGCGATGTCGGACGAACCGACGAAGCTGACGGCGTGGATGTCGGGGTGGGTCAGGATGGCGTCGACCGCCACCTTGTCGCCGTGCACGACGTTCAGCACGCCCTTGGGCGCGCCCGCCTCCATCATCAGTTCGCCCAGGCGCACCGGCAGCGACGGATCACGCTCCGACGGCTTCAGGATGAAGGTGTTGCCGGCGGCGATCGCCATGCCGAACATCCACATCGGGATCATGCCGGGGAAGTTGAACGGGGTGATGCCCGCCACCACGCCCAGCGGCTGACGCATGGAATAGACGTCGATGCCGGGGCCGGCGCCTTGCGTGTATTCGCCCTTCAGCGCGTGGGGGATGCCGCAGGCGAACTCGATGACTTCCAGGCCGCGCTGAATGTCGCCCTTGGAGTCGGCGATGACCTTGCCGTGTTCCGAGGACAGCAGCTCCGCCAGCTCGTTCATATTGGCCTCGACCAGGCGCTTGAACTCGAACATGACGCGGGCGCGGCGCTGGGGGTTGGTGCTGGACCAGCCCTCAAAGGCGGCCTGGGCGGCCTGAACCGCGCGGTCCATCTCGCTGACGGTCGCCAGCTGGACGCGGGCCTGAACCTCGCCGGTGTTGGGGTTGAACACGTCGCCGAAACGGCCCGATGCGCCGTCGAAGGCCGCACCGTCGATGAAGTGGCGAATGTCGCGCATGGAGGCGTTTCCCTGTGATGTCGTTGTTCGTTCCAGCATGGCCTAGCAGACCGACGCGAGACTACCCATTGCAATCTTGCATCCTATGCTGTGCATTCCTGCAATGTTCGACTGGGACGACGTTCGCATCTTCATCGCCGCCGCGCGGGCGGGCTCGCTGGCGACGGCGGCGCAGCGGCTGGGCATCGACGCGGCCACGGTCGGGCGGCGCGTGGCGCGATTGGAGACGGCGCTGAAATCAACCCTGGTGGTGCGCTCGGCGTCGGGTCTGCTGCTGACGGCGGCGGGCGCGCAACTGCTGGAGACGGCGCTGGACGCCGAGAGCGCCATGGAGGCCGCCGAACGGGTGACGCGGCCCGACCTGATCGCCGGCACGGTGCGGATCAGCGCCTCGGAAGGCTTCGGTGGAGCCGTCCTGGCCGCCGCCCTGCCCGGCCTGCTGGCGGCGCATCCGGGGCTGAATATCGAACTGGCCGCCAGTTCCGGCTTCCTGTCGCCCAGCCGCCGCGAGGTGGACATGGCCATCACCCTCAGCCCCGCCGCCAGCCCGCGCCTGATCGTCGAGCCGCTGACGCCCTATCAGCTGGCGCTCTATGCTTCGTCCGAGCATCTGGAACGACATGGCGCGCCGGAGCGTGTGGACGACCTGCCCCGCTTCGACATCGTCGGCTATGTCGATGACCTTATCTATGCGCCGGAACTGCATTATCTGGACGAGATACGGCCCAACCTGCGCCCGCGCCTGGCCTCCTCCTCGATCCGGGCGCAGCGGGACATGATCGCGGCGGGCGGCGGCATCGGGGTCCTGCCCTGCTTCCTGGCCGAGGGACTGACGCGGGTTCTGCCGGATCAGGTGCTGATCGAGCGCCGCTTCTGGCTCAGCACCCACCGCGAGGTCCACGGCGCCGCGCGGCTGAAAGCGGCGCGGCGCTGGATCAAGAGCCTGTGCCGCGACGCCGCCGAACGCCTGTCGCCCTATCCCAGCTAAGGCGGATCAGGCCTTGCCCTTGGCTCGCTCGGCCAGTTCGACCGCACGGCGATCCAGATCTTCGGCGCGTTCCATCAGCCGGGGGCTCAGCGCGATCAGTTCCGCGTCAGTGGTCGTGTGCCCTTCCTCACGGTTGCGGGCGATCACCTCCAGCCGATAGGCGGGGTCGCGCAGGCGGACAGCTTCCCGGCGCATTTCGTCCGCGCCCCGGTGCATCTGCTCGGCGCCCTTGCCCATCTGCACGCGGGCTTCGGCGTGGCTGCGCGCGGCCATTTCCCGGGCGCGTTCGCCCTGCTGGCGGGCAACTGCCGCATGGGCGCGCGCCTCCGCCGCCTGCTGACGCGCGAGGACGGCCTGGGCGCGGGCTTCCTCGCCTTGTTGTCGAGCCAGAACGGCCTGCTGGCGAGCGACGCCGGCCTGGGCGCGAACCTGGGCTGCGTCGATGACGTGACGCGCGGCCTGTTCGCGAGCGACCGCCGCATGACGACGCGCTTCGGCGGCCTGGGCTCTGACTTCCCTCGCGCTCTCGCGGGCGGCATCAGCCTCGGCGCGCTGCTCGGGCGTGGCGGCCTCGTAGTAATAATAGCTGACGCCACGGCGCGAAGCCGGCGGGGCGGGCGGGGCCGGAGGCGCAGGGGGCGCGGGGGGCGCCCGGAAGGCGGGCCGTGCCGGCGGCGCAGGCGGAGCCGGGGGCGCGGGCGGAGCCGCTGGAGCCGGCGGCGGCGGCGGCGGCGGCGGCGGCGCATAGGCGGACGCCTGCTCCCGCAGTTCCAGCGCGGCCAGCGGCGTGGCCACGACGGCCAGGGCGGCGACGGTCAGGGCGACCGCCAGCGGGCGACGGCGAGCAGAGGTGTTCGTCATGATGCAGGCGATCCTTCTTTCGAGCGTGTGAGTGTCGGCGGCCATGGCGGTCGCGGGCCAAGAGGTGGAACGGGTCGGATGGGCGGCCAGCCGGACCAGGACGCGGGCGTAGTCGCGGCGATCGACGGTGCGAACGGCCTCGGCGTCGGCGGCTTCCTCAGACGCCTCGGACAGGACGACCGACAGGCGCCAGACCAAGGGGTTGAACCAGAACAGCGCCAGCGCCAGCCGCGACAGGATCAGGAAGACCCAGTCCTTGCGCCGCAGGTGGGCCAGTTCGTGCGCCAGAACGGCGGAGGCGGTGTTCGACGCGGCCAGGCTGGCGGGGTCCAGGACGATGACGCCCGGCGCCACGCCCCAGCTCAGCGGGCTGGACACCCGCTCGCTGCTGACCAGACGCGGACGCGCGGCGGGGGCCAGGGGCTCCAGCGGCGAACGCCAGGCGGGGCACTGGACCGCCCGGCCCTGCTCGGTCCAACGGCTCAGGGTGTTCAGGCCCAGCAGCAGCCGACCGATGAGCACCGCCGCGCCCAGCAGCCACAGACCAACAGCCACGGTCTTCAGCGACGGCCAAGGCAGGCTGGCCGAGACGGCGACGCCCGAGACGGGACCGACCTCGCCCGACCAGAGCGGCGTCATCGGCGCGCTGACGGTTTCGACGGATGAGGCGGGCAGCAGCGCCAGCTCGACGGCGGGCAGGACAGCCGCAAGAACCGGCAGGGCCAGCAAGAGGCAGACGGTCGCGCGCAGGATGTCTACGCGGTCGGCGGCCCGCCGCGCGACAAAGCGCGCGACGATCAGACCCGCCGCCGCGATCAGGCTGGACTTGACCAGCAGGGACAGAAACAGGGCCAGGCTCATGGCTGGCGCTCCACCGCTTCGTCGATAGCGCGCTCCAGGGCGGCGGCCTCATCGGGCGTCAGACGCTGGCCCATGCCCAGCAGGGCCGTGGCGGCGCTGGCGGCGGACCCGGCGAAGAAGGTGTCGATCATCCGCTGCAGCGCGCCCGCTGCAACCGTCTCGGTGCGCGGCACGGGGCGGTAGACGAAGCCGTCCGTCCCCGCCTCACGCTCGACCAGTCCCTTGCTCTCCAGACGGGCCAGCAGGGTGCGGATGGCGGAATCGCTGAGCGTATCGGTCAGGGCATTGCGCACCCCGGCCGTGGTGCCGGTTTCCAGGCGACACAGGGTCTCGAACACCTCGCGTTCGCGTCTGGGCAGGGACTCGATCACTGGGACTCTCCGCAACGGTTGACGCTACATTTGTAGCGCTACATGCGTAGCGGATCGAGTCTAAAATGAGGCGGCGAGATTAACTCGCCGTAGGCCCCTCCTCCCGCCTAGCAGCGGGAGGAGAAGGCCCTGACGTCAGCCGACCGGCTTGACGTTGTCGTCCGAGTTGCGGTCGATCCAGCGGTTGTAGGGATCGATGCCTGCAAACGTCGGCTTCTTGTCCGTGACGAAGCGGAAGACCTGGGTTCCGCTACGCAGGGGACGGCGCTCCATCAGCATGACCGACTTCTGGTCGAACGCCCCCTTGCCCGGTTCGGCCGAGAACAGGCCGACGTCGAAGCTCTCGTTCAGCGGGGCCTCGGTCTCCTCGCCCTTGCCGTCGGCGTACAGCTTGCGGGCCTCGACCGTCAGGGCGACGTCCCACTTGCCGTCGGCCCGCTTGGTCGCCGTGACCGACTTGGCCGCCACATCATACAGGGTGATCTTCTCGAACAGGTCGGTGATCAGGGCCTGCTTGTCCGCCGGCGCCTCGGCGCGGATGGCGTTGACCAGATCCAGCGAGCGCGGATAGGGCGCGGACTTGAAGGCATACTGCGCCAGCACCCGACGCAGGGCGCGGTTCACCGCCTCCTCGCCGATCTGATCGCGCAGCAGATACATGACCAGGCCGCCCTTCTGATAGTGGATGTACTGCTGGTTCTCGATGCGCAGCAGGGGCATCTCCTCCAGCCGCTCCATCCCGCGTGAACGCAGGTAGCGGTCCAGCTCGAATTTGAGGAAACGACGGATCTTGTCGGGTCCGTACAGCTTCTCCATCACCATCAGCGCCGAGTATTGCGCCAGGGATTCCGACAACAGGGTCGAGCCCTGCTGGTCCGAACCCACCACCTGGTGGGCCCACCACTGGTGGCCGACCTCGTGGGCGGTGACGTAGGTGACGTAGTCGATCTTCTCCTCGTCCGTCAGGTCGGCGATGAAGCCGATCCCTTCCGAGTAGGGCATGGTGTTGGCGAAGGCCTGGGCGAAGCTCTGGTAGGCCGGGAACTCGATGATCCGGGCCTGACGGAACTGATAAGGACTGAAGGCGGTACCGTAGTAGTCCAGCGACGCCTTCATCCCGGCCAGCATCCGCGCCACGTTCTGCTCGTGACCCTTGTGGTAATAGACGGCCAGTTCGATGGGGCCGTGCTGCTCCTTGGCCACCTGATAGTCGGCGGACTGGACCGAGAAGAAGTTGAGCACCGGCGCCTCGGTGACGAAGCGGGCCGTGCGGCGGCCGTCCTTGGTCACGTCCGACACCTTGTAGCCCGGCGCGATCGGGGTCTGATCGGCCACCGTGGTCACAGTGATGTCGGCGTTGACCCAGTCGGCCCCGATGTAGTTGTGAGCCCGCGCGCTTTCGTCCTCCAGCTTGGCCATCCGCAGCTCGGCCGGCAGGCCGTGCTTGCGACGCTTTGAACGATCCGACAGCAGACCGTCACGCCCCATGCCGATGGTCAGGCCGAACTCGCCGTTGTTGACGAAGGTGCCGTTGTCAACGATCCGCGTGGTGTCGCCGCTGTTCTTGAAGCCGCGCTGCTCCAGCACGGTTTCAAAGGCGATGGTGCGTTTCTCGCCCGGCTGCATGGGCGTGGCGAAGCGATAGATGCGATACTCGAACTCGGGCCATTCCTTGGCCAGGGTGGCGCCCTGCACATCCAGGCTGGCGATCTTCAGACCGTAGTTCCAGCGCAGGTGAACCTCGTTCAGAGGCGCGTCCGTGCGGTTCTCGATGACATAGCCGCCCTTGGTCGTCAGGCGCGGCTGGTGCGGATAGAGGTCCAGGTCCAGCTTGACGTCGGTGATCGAGGGTTGAGGCGTCTTCTCGTACTTCAGCAGGGTCTTTTCATAGTCCGCCATCAGCTTCTCTTGCTGATTCTGGGTGCGGTACTCGTTCCAGACGTTGGTGTTGATGAAGGCGTAGACGCCCAGGGCCACGAAGGCGGTCAGGGCGACGCCGCCGATGACGCCCGCAGACCCCATCAGGCGACGCGGCAGACGCTTCAGGCGCGGCATGAAGCGCGTCTCCGCCCCGCGACGCCAAAGGCCATAGGCGATGACCAGCAGGACGATGGCGAAGGCCGACCAGTAGGCCTGCATCCACGCCGCATAGCCGGCGAACTTGCCCAGGCCGTTCATGTCCGACAGCGGCATCCCCGTCCCCGCGCCGTAGCGATAGAGCACGTGGTCGAAGCCCATGTTGGACAGGACGATGGTCGAGATCAGATAGACCACCATGACGGCCCAGCCGACGAACTTGTTGGGCGACAGCGACTGGACGACAATGGCCAGCACCGCCGTCAACGCAAAGCCGATGGACTGGGGCACGACATACCAGAACAGGTATTTGCCGATCTCGTAGTTGGTGTAGCCCTTGATCGTCTGCACGATCATGCCCGCCACCGAGGCGGCCAGCAGGGTCGACACCAGCACCAGGATCAACGCCAGCGTCTTGGGCAGCAGGAAGGTCCAGTCGGGCGTCGCGGTGGAATCGATGATCTCATGCGTGCGCCGCTCGCGGTCGCGCCAGACCAGTTCGCCGGAATAGTAGATCGAGATGATCATGACGATCAGGCCGAACGAGCCGCCCAGGGTCTCGATCACCACCCGCGTCACCGGCAGGACCGGCGCGCCATACAGCTCGCCCGCGAACAGCAGGACGGCGATGCCGAAGGCGAAGCCCAGGGCCAGCATGACGAAGTAGGCCGGGCTCTTGAACACCGTCTTCATCTCGAAGGCGGTGCGCGAGATCAGCTGCGTCCACCCGGCCTTGAAGCCGTAGGAGGGCTGAGCCAGGGGCGCGATGGGCGCCGCCGTATCGGGCGAGGCCTCGGCCAGAGCCTTCAGCTTCTCCTGCTTGCGCAGCTTCGATCCCCGCGGCGACGGATTGTACAGGGGCCAGGCGGCGGCGAGGAAGGCCAGGCTGACGCCCAGCCACAACAGCTTGTTGCCGAGCAGCAGGCCGGTCAGGGGGGCGTTGATCGTGTTCCGCTCAGCCGCCGTCCAGTACTTGGTCGCCAGGCCATAGGCGCCGGCCCCGAAGGGTTCGAGCCAGGCCACCAGGGTCTCCAGCTCCGGCTTTGAACCGAACACCGAGGTGGTCGTCATATACAGGATGAAGACCCCGACGACGCCGACATAGGTGGCCATCATCGAGCGCGTCACGGTCGCCAGGGTGAAGAAGACCGCCGAGCTGAACAGCAGGCCCGGCAGGCCCATGACGACGAAACCATAGAGGTAGTCCAGCGGACGGAACGGCCCGACCGTCTCCTTGTCCACCCACGGCATCAGCGTGCCGATCAGGATGCCCAGGGCGACCGACAGGAAGGCCAGGGCCACCACGGCGAATGCGCCGAGGAAACGACCATAGAGGTAGTCGAACTTGGACAATCGGCTGGCCTGGATCATGGGGCCGAAGCCGGTCGTGGCGTCACGCACCACGACGTTGGCGACAATGGCCGTCGTCGCCAGCATGAAGAACAGATTGAAGGCCAGATGGGCCTGCGCGATCGCATAGGGGGCGTTCTTGAAGACGTTGCCGCCCGTGCCCAGGCTGACGTTCGGACTGGCGACCAGGCCGAAGCTCAGCAGGAAGAAGAGGATGGAGATGACCCAGAAGGCGGGCTGGCGAAGCTGATAGCGGAACTCGAAGGCCGCGACTTTCCCGAACATGATCCGGGCCTCAGGCGGCTTGAGCGACGGCCGGGCGGCGCGAGGCGGCCAGGGTCGAGAAATAGACGTCCTCCAGACCGCCCGAAGCCGGCTCAAAGCCCTCGCCCGGCTGGGCGTCGGCCAGGACGTGGATCACGGTCTGACCGGCGAACAGACGCGTCGAGATGACCTCGAAGCGGGCGCGATGTTCCGGCAGGGCCTCCTTGGCGATGGCCTTCTTCCAGACGCGACCCGACATCTGCTTCATCAGCTCCAACGGGGCGCCCTCCAGCTGAATCTTGCCCCCCGCCAGCACCGCCATGCGCGGGCACAGGTCGGCCACGTCCTCGACGATGTGGGTCGACAGGATGACCACCACGTTCTCGCCGATCTCGGCCAGCAGGTTCAAGAAACGGTTGCGCTCTTCCGGGTCCAGACCCGCGGTCGGCTCATCGACGATGATCAGGCGGGGATTGCCGATCAGGGCCTGGGCGATGCCGAAGCGCTGGCGCATCCCGCCCGAGAAGCCGGCCAGGGCCTTCTTGCGGACGCTCCAAAGATTGACCTGGTTCAGCAGGGCCTCGACCGTCTGCTTGCGCTCCTTGCCATCGGCAATGCCCTTCAGCACCGCCATGTGGTCCAGCATGTCGTAGGCCGAGACGCGCGGATAGACGCCGAAATCCTGGGGCAGATAGCCGAGCGTGCGGCGCAGCAGCTCAGGCTGGCGGATCACGTCGATGTCGCCGAAGCGGATCTCGCCCGAGGTCGGGGTTTGCAGCGTGGCGATGGTCCGCATCAGCGTCGATTTGCCTGCGCCGTTCGGGCCCAGCAGGCCGAACATGCCGGTGGGGATCGTCAGGCTGACGTCGCCCAAGGCCCGTGTCCCGTTGCCGTAGACATGGACCAGATTGTTGATCGTCAGCATGAAGCGCCCCCGCGATGTAAAAGAGACTTCACACTGACGGCTTCCCGCCCCCCTCGACAAGTTACAGATTGGACAGGTTTGGCGACGTGCTCTCGCGACAGGCCTCTGGAGCCCGCGCTGAATTGCCTGCTACAGCTATGACACCGGTTTCTTTGGAGGGGCGGCCATGGGGATGACACGACGCGCGGCGGTTCTCGCAGGCCTGGCCGCCACAGCGACCGCCACCGCCACCGCCAGCCATGCCGCGCCGCGAGCCCCCCGCGCCGTCACAACCGCCGGGCCGGTCATCGGCCGCCGTCAGGACGGGCTCAACGTCTTCAAGGGCGTGCGCTACGGCGCGCCGACGCGGCGTTTCCAGCCGCCCGAGGCGCCCACGCCCTGGCGCGATCCGGCTCCAGCCTTCGACTATGGCGCCGCCAGTCCGCAGCGAGGAAATGAGCCGAACCAGAGCGAGGACTGCCTGTTCCTCAACGTCTGGACGCCGGGCTTGGACTCAGGTCGTCGGCCGGTCATGGTCTATATCCACGGCGGCGCCTATTCGAGCGGATCAGGCTCCGATCCCCTCTATGACGGAACGCGGCTGGCCACGCGCGGCGACGTCGTGGTGGTGACGCTGAACCACCGCCTGAACGCCCTTGGCTACGCCTATCTGGCGCGGCTGACGCCGGGGTTCGAGGACTCGAGCAATGTCGGGCAACTGGACCTGATCCTGGCCCTGCGCTGGGTGCGCGACAACATCGCGGCCTTCGGCGGCGATCCCAACCGCGTCATGGTCTTCGGCCAGTCGGGCGGCGGGGCCAAGATCGCCACCCTGATGGCCACGCCCGCCGCCCAGGGCCTGTTCCACCGCGCCGCGACCATGAGCGGTCAACAGGTCACGGCGTCCGGCCCCATCAACGCCACGACCCGCGCAACCACATGGCTGAAGGCCCTGGGGCTGACGCCGGATCGCGCCCACGAAGCCGCGGCCCTGCCGGTGGAGCGTCTGCTGGAAGCCCAGGGCGTGGAGGACCCCATCCTCGGCTACGGCGGGCTCTATTTCGGGCCGGTGCTGGATTTCCGCAGCCTGCCGCGCCACCCCTTCTATCCCGACGCCGCGCCGCAGGGCCTCGGCATCCCCATGATCATCGGCAATACGCGCGAAGAAACCCTCGGCTTCATGGGCAATGATCCGAAGAATGTCGGCCTGACCTGGGAGACGCTGGCCGCGCGGATGTCGCCCGGCGTCATGCGTATCGACGTCACGCCCGAAGCCGTCATCGCCGCCTATCGCCGGATGCATCCCGACTGGTCGCCGGATCAGGTTCTGATCGCCGCCACCACCGCCGGACGCTCGTGGCGCGGCGCGGTGATCGAGGCCGAGGAGCGCGCCAAGGCCGGCGCGCCCGCCTGGGTCTATCAACTGGACTTCCCCGGGGAGACGGCCTCGGGCCGCAAGGGCGCCTTCCACACCGCCGACATCCCTCTGGTGTTCGACAACGTGAACGCCGCCGGATCACGCACCAGGGGACCGAGCGCGCAAGACGTGGCGGATCAGATGAGCGACGCCTTCATCGCCCTGGCCCGCAACGGCGATCCCAACCACGCGGGCCTGCCGCACTGGGATCGCTACGAACTGCCGACGCGCCAGACCCTGTTGTTCGACATCAAGCCCAGGATGGCCAATGACCCCCGCGGCGACGAGCGGGCCTTCTTCTCGGCCATCCCCTACATCCAGCCCGGGACTTAAAGAGCGAAGTCTAGACGCGCGGCCCAGGCGCGCGCCAGCTCGGGCCAGACCTGGGCCGGCCGCCCCTGGATCAGGCGGATGCCGAAGCCGTGGCCGCCTTCCTGAAACAGGTGGGCCTCGGTCTTGACCGACGCCGCCTTCAGCGTGGTCAACAGCATCAGGCTGTTTTCAACCGGGACAGAGACGTCGTCCATCGCGTGCAGCAGGAAGACGGGCGCCGCGCCGCTCCAGTTCATCCGCTCCAGCGAATAGGCGGCGATGCGGGCCTCGCTCGGCGTCTGGCCCAGCAGGTGCGTCCGCGATCCGGCGTGAACATGCGGGTCCGCCATGGTCGCCACCGGATACATCAGCAGGCTCAGATCGGGCCGCAGCGATACAACATCCGCCTCGTCGATCGGCGCATAGGCGGCGTCCGTCCGCGCGCTGGCCAGTCCCGCCAGATGCCCGCCCGCCGAGGCGCCGAGCACGGCGATCCGATCCGGCCGCACGCCGAACTCCGCCGCCCGACTGCGGATCAGTCGGATCGCCCTCTGCGCATCCTGCAAGGGCGCATCCGCCCCCGCCGCCCAGCCGTCGGCGGGGAGGCGATAGCGCAGGACGAAACAGGTCGTGCCGCTGGCGGCGAATACGCGGGCGACGTCGAAGCCTTCCTTGTCAAGAACGGCCCAACGGTAGCCGCCGCCGGGAATCAGCAGCATGGCCGAGCCATTGGGCTTCTCGGGCCGCATCACCGTCATGATCGGGTCAGTGGTGTATTGGGCGTAGCGGTCGCGATAGGCGGGGTCGGTCGAACGTTCGGGAACAATAGGGGTGACCGTCACCCCCTCCCCGCCCGGCGCTCGGTCCGGCCACAGGCGGATCACCTCGGTCGGGTCCGCAGGCGCGAGGCTCTGGGCCGTCGTCATCGTCGGCAGGGCCGCCGCCAGGGCCGGAGCCGCCGCCCCCATGATCAGCAAACCGCGTCGATGCAGATCCATGCCCGCCTCCTGTCCAGAATTGAAGAAGGGCGCTCGCCCCCTCAGACGAGCGCCCTCCTGGGCCTCAGATCATCAGACCTTGGCCGGTTCGTATCTTGGCGAGATCAGGTGGACCACCAGCAGGGCCACCAGATAGGCCGAGGCCGCCACCACGAAGATCGGGGTGTAGGTGCCGATCTTGTCCAGGACGAAGCCGGCGTACTTGGCCATGATCATGCCGCCGATGCCGCCCAGCATCCCGCCGATGCCGACGACCGAGCCCACCGCCGAACGCGGGAAGACGTCGCCGGGGAAGGCGTAGAGGTTGGCCGAGAAGCCCTGGTGCGCCGCCGTGGCCAGACCGATGATAAGCACCGCCACCCACAGGTTGGACGCAAAGGCGGCGAAGGCGACCGGCACCGCGCACAGGGCGCAAATCAGCATGGTCAGCTTGCGCGCCTTGTTCAGGCTCATGCCGCTCTTCATGAAGCGCCCGGACATCCAGCCGCCGCCGACCGAACCGACGTCCGACAGCAGATAGATGGCCACGATCGGCGGACCAAAGGTCTTCAGGTCCAGACCATAGTTCTTGCCCAGGAAGTCGGGCAGCCAGAACAGGAACATCCACCAGATCGGGTCGATCAGGAACTTGCCCGCAGCATAGGCCCAGGTCTCCTTGACCGTCAGCAGCTTCTTCCAGCCTATCTTCTCGACGGTGTCGGCTGGATCCTGCTCGATCCATTCCAGCTCGCCCTGGGTCAGGGTCTTCACTTCACGCGGGCGGCGATAGACGATCAGCCAGATCGGCAGCCAGACCAGCCCCAGCACGCCGGTGACGACAAAGGCCGCCTGCCAGCCGAAGCTCAGCACCAGGATGGGCACGACCAGAGGCGTCACGATGGCGCCGATGTTGGTGCCGGCGTTGAACAGGCCAGTGGCGAAGGCGCGTTCCTTCTTGGGGAACCACTCGGCCACGGCCTTGATCCCGCCGGGGAAGCCGCCGGCCTCGCCGACGCCCAGCAGCATCCGGGCCATGATGAAGTGCGACAGGTCGCGCGCGGCGCCGTGCATCATGTGGCCGATCTGCCAGATCAGGAAAGCGATCCCCAGACCCCAGCGCGCCCCGATCTTGTCCATCACCCGTCCGAAGATCAGGTAGAAGACGGCGTAGGAGGCCTGGAACCAGAAGACGATGTCGGCATAGTCCGTCTCGGACCAGCCGAACTCGCTCGACAGCGTCGGCTTCAGGAAGCCGATCATCTGACGATCGACGTAGTTGATGACCATGGCTGCGAACAGCAGCCACATCACGATCCAGCGGTACTTGCCCGCCGGCGGCGCCATCACGCGGATCGGCCCCTCCCCGGCGGGTGCGGCTTTCGAAGCGTCACTCATGGTACGAGACCCATTCCCTTTGGTTTCCTCGCACGCCCCGTCTTCTTGACCGCCCTGAACGGCGGACGGGTTCGCGCTGTGATTAAATACTAGTCTGACGTCGGATGCGGCGCGGCCTTCACGACCGTGCAGCGCACTTCTCCCACGCCTTCGAACAGGCACGTCGATTCACTTCCGGCGTAGATGCGGTGAACCCCGGTCACGGCGCCGGTCGAAACCAGCGTCCCTGCGGTCAGGGGGCGCCCCCAGCGGGCGCAGTGCTCCAACAGGAAGCGCACGGATTCCAGAGCGCCCCCGGCCAGCGACAGCGAGCCGCCCTTGCCGACGCTGACGCCGTCGATGACGGTCTCGACCTGGATCGCATCCATGCGGTCACGCCAGTCGGTCAGCTCCGGACCGATCACCAGACCGCCATTGTTGCCGAAGTCCGAGGCGACGACCGCCGAGCCCAGATCATTGATGGCCGACAGCGGACTGCCCGCCAGTTCCACGCCGATAAAGACCGCGTCGATCTGATCGGCGGCCTCTGCAACGGTCCAGTCGGTCTTGGCGGGGTCCGTGTCGGCGCCGATACGGGCGATGAACTCGGCCTCGACGGCGGCGAAGCCGCCCTCGATGGCCGGCAGAGGCGTCGGCGCCTCGCCGGCGAGCCACACATTGCCGGCGAAGATGGCGCCGGCCAGGCGATGGATGCCCAGGGCCGGCTGCTGCGCGGGGGGCACGCCGCCGACCTTCCAGCCCACAACCTGGTCCGGGTAGAGGGCGATGGCGGCGTCTTGAATGGCATAGGAACGCGCCATCTGCTCCGGCTTCTCGCCCGGATAATCGACCACGGCGCGCGCCGCCAAGCGCGCGCTGACGAAGGTCTCGGCGACGGCCTGATCGGCGTCCGGCGTCTGCACGGGAGCCGCCGTCATGCGCGGCCCTCCGAAAGAATGATCTGGTCGGTCAAGTGACGCCCCATTTGGAAAACACCGGATAATGGGCGGCTTAGGAAACCGGTGTCAATGCGCCTTGAAAACTGCCCATGGCGCGCGACGTCGAGCGGGGCTATGCCTAGCGTCAACAAGAACACGAAGGGGAACGCTGTTGTCGGAAGACGATTCGCGCTCAGCCAAACCGGGCAAGCGAGCCACCATCAACGACGTCGCCCGCGTGGCTGAGGTCTCCAAGAAGACGGTGTCGCGGGTCATCAACCAGTCGCCCTTCGTGCGCGAGGACACGCGTGAGCGCGTTCAGGCCGCCATCGACGAACTGGGTTTTGTCCCCGACCCGCAGGCGCGCGGCCTGGCCTTCCGCCGGTCCTTCCTGGTCGGGATGATCTACGATCAGCCCAGCCCGACCTATGTCGTCAATATGCAGCAGGGCATCCTGGACGCGCTCAAGGGATCGGGGTTCGAACTGGTCGTCCATCCGTGCAGCCGCAACTCCCCCACCCTGCTCAAGGACATTCGCGGCTTCGTCGAGCGCCAGCGCCTGTTCGGCGTCATCATGCCGCCCTCGGTGTCCGAGGATGATTCGGTGATCGAACTGCTGCAGGAACTGGACTGCCCCTATGTCCGCATCGCCTCGCTGGCGCTGGACGAGCCGCAGAATATGGTCGTGACCAACGACTGGATCGGGGCCGCCGAGGCCGCCCAGCATCTGGCCGACCTGGGTCACCGTCGCATCGCCCTGGTCCGCGGTCTGGCCTCGTTCCGTTCGTCTGTGGTGCGTGGTCAGGGCTTCATCGACGCCCTGGCGGAACGTGGCATCGACATCCCCGCCGCCTATGACCTGCAGGGCGCCTATACCTACGAATCCGGTGTTGAAGCGGGCCACGCCCTGCTGTCCCTGCCCGAACCGCCGACCGCCATCTTCACCCTGAACGACGACATGGCCCTGGGCGTCATGCAGGCGGCGCGCGAACGGGGCATGGAACTGCCGCGCGACCTGTCGATCGTCGGTTTTGACGACCTGCCGATGGCCGCCCGCGTCTGGCCGAACCTGACCTCGGTGCGCCTGCCGATCCGCGACATGGGGCGAATGGCGGCAGAAAAGCTGCTGGCCCCGACCCGCGGCGTCGATCCCGCCAAGTTACAGCAGCCCGAGGTGCGCCCTGCCCTGGTGGTCCGCCGCTCCGCCATACCCCTGGGATAGCGAACCACCTGCAAAAAAGGCGGTCGATGCCTGCGCGCCGACCGCCTGTTCTTCTAGAGCCGTTCTAGAGCGCGGATTTACGCGCTGACGACGCCCTTCAGGTACTCGCGAATGCCCTCGTCGGTGGCGTTGGCGAAGAAGTATTCCTGGAACTTTTCACCGGCGATGGTGGCCTTGAGCAGGTCCTGGTCGATGGACTTCAGGACAGTCAGCATGTCGTGGCAGGTGACAGCCTTCAGATCCTTCAGGATGCCGCGGTTCTTGGCCATGATCTCGGCGCGTTCCTTGGGATAACCCAGACCGCGCTCGCCCTCGAACAGCTTGCGATAGACGTCCTGAAGGTTCAACTCGGCGGCCCAGCCGAAGCCCTTGGCGTAGGGCATGGAGATGGCGTTGCCGTCGTTGATCTGGCCGAACAGGAAGGCGTCGGTCGGATCGATGACCAGGCCGCAGAAGACGCCCGGCATCGAGTTGGCGGCCAGCATGGATCCCATGCCCGTGCCGCAGCCCGTGACGACGAAGTCGGCAGCGCCCGAGTTCAGCAGGATGCCGGCCAGAAGGCCGTTCATCACGTAGGTCAGCGAGGCCTTATCCTCGGGCGCGTACATGCCGTAGTGGAAGACCTGATGGCCCAGAGGTTCTGCAACGCTGGTCAGGGCGGTGTGCACCACTTCGCTCTTCGCGGCCTGGCTGTTTTCGATGATGAGAGCGATTTTCATAACGGTGTCCTCAAGACGAAGCGATGCCGGATGGATGTCGGCGATTATGGTCTAAGCGATTGCATCATTATATGACACCGGTTACCTAGTCCACCGAAGGACGGACGCAAGATCCGGCCCACTGCTCGCGTCATGAGTTCCTAGGGAGCCCCGCTTGTACGATCCGATGTACGACAAGGTCTATCAGGCCACCCATCCCGACATGATGGACGGCGCGACGAACCAGCAGCTGCGGGATCGCTACCTGATCCAGGGCCTGTTCGTTCCGGGCAAGATCAGCCTGAACTATTCGCACCACGAGCGGATGATCATGGGCGGCGCGACCCCGACCGACGCCCCCCTGACCCTGCCGACCCATTCTGTCCCAGCGTCGCTGGCCGGCGCGCCCTTCCTCCAGGGGCGCGAACTGGGCGTGGTCAATATCGGCGGCGCCGGCTTGCTCACGGTCGATGGCGAAACGCTCGAGCTGGACTTCCGCGACGGCGCCTATGTGCCCATGGGTTCGGTCGAGGTCTCCTTCACTTCGAAGGATGCGGCAAATCCCGCCAAATTCTACCTGGTCTCCACCCTGGCCCACGCCCGCTACGACCTGACCAGGATCTCCATCGCCGACGCTGTGCCGCTGGAGATGGGCGCGCTGGAGACGTCCAACGAACGGACCATCTACCAGTATATCGTCCCGGCCAAGGTCAAGTCCTGCCAGCTGCTGCTGGGCGTGACGGTGCTGAAGCCGGGCTCGGTGTGGAACACCATGCCGCCGCACATTCACGACCGCCGCTCGGAAGCCTACCTCTATTTCGGCCTGGGCGAGGACGACCGCGTCTTCCATTTCATGGGCGAGCCGGACAAGTCGCGCAACATCGTCGTCGCCGACGGCGAGGCCGTGATCTGCCCGCCGTGGTCGATCCACATGGGCGCGGGCACGTCGAACTATACCTTCATCTGGGGCATGGGCGGCGAGAACCTCGACTACACTGACATGGACAAGCTCGACATCTGTCAGCTGAAATAAGGACCTATGGGCATGGCCAATCCTTTTGATCTGACCGGCAAGGTCGCGCTGGTCACCGGCGGCAATACGGGCATCGGTCAGGGCATAGCCCTGGCTCTGGCCGCAGCGGGCGCCGACATCGCCTCGGTCGCCCGCCGCGCCTCGGACGACACGGTCGGCAAGGTGCTGGCCAAGGGCCGCCAGGCCGTCTCCATCCAGGCCGACCTGACCTCGATCGAACCGGTCGAGCGCGTTCTGGACGAGGCGACCGCCGCCCTCGGCCCCGTCGACATCCTGGTGAACAACGCCGGCATCATCCGCCGCAACGACGCCGTGGACTTCACCGAGCAGGACTGGGACGACGTCATGAACGTCAATCTCAAGGTGCTGTTCTTCCTCAGCCAGGCGACGGCCAAGCGGATGATCGCGGACCAGCGCGGCGGCAAGATCATCAACACCGCCTCCATGCTGTCCTATCAGGGCGGCATCCGCGTGCCGTCCTACACCGCGTCCAAGTCCGGCGTGGCGGGCCTGACCAAGCTGATGGCCAACGAGTGGGCCAAGCACGGCATCAACGCCAACGCCATCGCGCCCGGCTACTTCGCCACGGACAACACCCAGGCCCTGCAAGAGGACCCGGTGCGTTCGAAGGAAATCCTGGGCCGCATTCCCGCTGGCCGCTGGGGCGACCCGTCGGACATCGGCGGCGCCGCCGTCTTCCTGGCCAGCCGCGCCAGCGACTATGTGCAGGGCATCACCCTGCCGGTCGACGGCGGCTGGCTGGCGCGCTGATCCCGCGCTAGCGTCCCAACCATGACCCAGACGAAATCGGGCGGCCGCATCCTCTGCTTCGGCGAGATGCTGCTGCGGTTCAGTCCGAACCAGAACGAACTGCTGCTTCAGTCCCCGGCCCTGACCGCGCGTCCGGGCGGGGCCGAGGCCAATGTCGCCGTCGCCCTGGCCCGCTTCGGCGCGCCGGCGGCGATGGCCACCGTCCTGCCCGACAACGCCCTGGGTCAGGCCGCGCGCGACGAGGTCCGCCGCTATGGCGTGGACACTGCGCCCATTGTCTTCGCCCCCGGCCGCATGGGTCTGTATTTCCTGACGCCGGGCGCCGTGCGTCGCCCGTCCGAAGTCCTCTACGACCGCGCCGGTTCGGCCTTTGTCGAGCGCGTCGCCGACGCCTTCAACTGGGACGCCCTGCTCGACGGCTATGAGTGGCTGCACGTTTCCGGCGTGACCCCCGCCACTGGGCCGAACGGGTCGCGCGCGGCGGTCGAACTGGTCGAGGCCGCCGTGCGCAAGGGCGTCCGCGTCAGCTATGACGGCAATTTCCGCGGCAAGCTGTGGGAGCAGTGGGCCGGCGATCCGCCCGCCACCCTCGGCAAGATGCTGGCCGGCGCCGAGATCGCCTTCGCCGACGACCGCGACTTCGCCCTGGTGCTGAAGACGAAGTTCGAAGACGCTGATCCCAATGCGCGCCGCCGTCTGGCCGCCGCCGCCGCCT
The DNA here is from genome assembly GCF_014207965.1 of Brevundimonas bullata. GTDB lineage: Bacteria > Pseudomonadota > Alphaproteobacteria > Caulobacterales > Caulobacteraceae > Brevundimonas > Brevundimonas bullata_A. The sequence goes on along the minus strand of NZ_JACHLM010000005.1, from coordinate 145,022 downwards.
TCAAGGCCTTCCCCCGCCTGCAACGCATCGCCTGCACCCTGCGCGTCCAGGAAAGCGTCGCCGATCAGGCCCTGTCGGCCGTCATGCTGACGCGCGGCCCCGATGACACTGTGATCGAGACCTGCGCGGAAGCCCTCCACATGACCGGCGTCGTGGACCGGGTCGGCGGCGGCGACGCCTTTGCGTCGGGCGTGCTGTTCGGCCTGTGGAGCGGTTGGTCCGATCAGGAAGCGCTCGACTTCGGTCTGGCGGCGGCGGGCCTGAAACACTCGGTCCCCGGCGACTTCAACCTGTTCACCGCCGCCGAGGTGCGCGCGGCCATGGGCGACGGCGGCTTCGACATTCGCCGCTGACGGATTCGTGAAAATCGACGGGTTTCCTGCTGCGCTCCAGCACTAGGAAACCGGTGTCAGTCGTGATTAGCTTCGCTGAACTCAAGCAGCCGCCAGAGCTGCGAGGCGACGCATCCGAGGAAGACACCATGACGCTCATGAACCGCCGCGCCCTGCTGGCCGCCGGCGCCGCCGCGACCTTCACGGCCGCCTCCGCCCCTGCCCTGTCCCCTGCTCTGGCAAAAACCGTCATGCAGGCCGCGCCCGAGCGCGCCGCCGTCATCGCCGCGATGAAGCGCGCGACCCGGTTCATGACCGACGAGGCCGCCGTCGAGGGCGGCTATGTCTGGAACGTCCTGCCCGACTTCTCGCGCCGGTGGGGCGAGTTGGAAGCCTCGCCGACCATGATCTGGGTCCAGCCGCCCGGCACGGCCACCGTCGGCCACCTCTATCTGGACGCCTATCACGCCACCGGCGACGAACAGTTCTATCAGGCCGCCAAGTCCGCCGCCGACGCCCTGGTGCGCGGCCAGCACCCGGCGGGCGGCTGGAACTACGTCATCGACACGGCGGGCGAGGAATCGCTGAAACGCTGGTACGCCACCTATGGCAAGAACGCCTGGCGGATGGAGGAATTCCATCGCTACTACGGCAACGCCACCTTCGACGACGCGGGTACGGCCGAGGCCTCGCAACTGCTGCTGCGCATCTATCTGGAGAAGCGCGAGCGTAAATATCGCGCGCCCTTGGACAAGGCGATCCAGTTTGTCCTCGACGCCCAGTACGCCAACGGCGGCTGGCCCCAACGCTTCCCCTTCGTCCAGGGCGGCGGCGTCCACGGCCACGAAGACTACACCCCCTACATCACCTTCAACGACGACGTGGCGGGCGAGAACCTGGAGTTCCTGCTCTACGCCTGGCATGGTCTGGCGGTGAACGGTCGCGGCGACGCCCGCGTGCTGGACGCCATCCAGCGCGGCATGGACATCTTCGTGAAGACCCAGCAGCCGCAGCCGCAGCCGGCCTGGGGCCTGCAACACTTCCCTGACACCCTGAAGCCCGCGGGCGCGCGGACCATAGAGCCCCAAGCCTTCGCCACCCACGCCACCGGCACGAACATCAGGTCGATGCTGGGCTTCTACCGCCTGACCGGCGACCGCAAGTTCATCGCCCGCCTGCCGGAGGCCCTGGACTGGCTGGATCAGGTCAAGACGCCGCAGAACCTGATCGCGCCGGGCCGGACCCATCCGACCTTCATCCTCGAGGGCTCCAACACCCCGGTCTATATCCACCGGCGCGGGTCCAACATCACCAACGGCCAGTATTACGCCGACACGAACCCCAACAATCTGATCGTCCACTACGGCTCGTTCCGCAGCGTCGACACCGCCGCCCTGCGTCGCGAGTACGAAGAACTGGCCGCCCAGTCGCCCGCGGAAGTCAGCCGCAACTCGCCGCTGAAGGCCCGCGCCGGGTCGCTGAAGCTGCCGAAGTATTTCACCCTTCAGGACGTGGACGTCTGGGACATGTCGTCAGACGCGCGCCGTCTGGCCAAGCCCGCGCCGGGTCGCGCCGCCGAACTGGTGGCCGGGCTGAACGCGCGCGGCTACTGGCCCTCGCCCCTGACCACGACCTCCAACCCCTATATCGGCGAGGCCCCGGCGGCGGTGACCGGCGGCGAGTATCAGACCACCCGCGTCGGCGACCTGTGGGACACCTCGCCCTACAACACCGACTATCCGGTCGAGTGCGTCTCGACCCAGGTCTTCATCCGCAACATGGGCGAACTGATCGAGGCGCTGGAGGGCTGATCAGGGGTAGCGGCGGCGCCTAGAGATAGGCGCCGACCTGCCAGGGCACGAACTCGTTGTCGCCGATGCCCAGGGCCTCGGATTTGGACGGTTCGCCCGAGGCCACCGCCAGCATCCGCTCGAAGATGGCGCGACCGACCTCCTCCATCGACGTCCCGGTCAGCACCGGCGAGGCGTCGATGTCCATGTCCTCGTCCATCCAATTCGCCAGCTTGGCGTTCGACGCCACCTTGATCGACGGCGCGGGCTTGGCGCCGAAGACCGAGCCCCGCCCCGTGGTGAAGACGATCAGATTGGCGCCCGACGCGATCTGCCCCGTCGCCGAGCAGGGGTCATAGCCGGGACTGTCCATGAAGCTGAGGCCCTTGGCTGTCAGCGGCTCGGCATAGCCGATCACGTCGTTCAGCGGGGTCGATCCGGACTTGGCCACGGCCCCCAGCGACTTCTCCAGAATGGTGGTCAGACCGCCCTTCAGGTTGCCGGGCGAGGGGTTGTTGTTCAGCTCCATGCCGTGCTTGTCGGCATAGGCGCGCCACCATTCCAGACGGGCGTTCAGCCGATCCGCCACGTCCTGCGAGGCCGCACGGCGCAGCAGCAGATGTTCCGCGCCCCAGATTTCGGGCGTCTCTGACAGCATGGCCGAACCGCCGTGCGCGACCAGCAGGTCCACCGCCGCCCCCAGGGCCGGGTTGGCCGTCACTCCGGACCAACCGTCCGAGCCGCCGCATTGCAGACCCACCGTCAGGTGCGAGGCCGACACCGGCTGGCGCTGAACCTTGGCCGCGTCGGCCACCAGTTCGCGGACAATCTCAATGCCCGCTTCGATGGCGCGGGCCGTGCCGCCGGCTTCCTGAATGGTCAGGGCACGCAGGGTCGAACCGGCTTCAAGGCCTTCGTTGACCAGCCAGGCCGAGATCTGATTGGCTTCGCAGCCCAGACCGACGATCAGGATGGAATGGAAGTTCGGATGCCGGGCATAGCCCGCCAGCGTCCGCTGCAACAGGGTCGTATCGCTGGACAGCGAAGACCCGCCGCAACCGCCCTGATGTGTAAAGGCCACGACGCCGTCCACGCCCTTGGGCAGGCTGGCGTCGGGGAAGGCGTCGGCGATCCGCCGCGCCACCGTGGCCGAACAGTTCACGCTGGTCAGGACGCCGATATAGTTCCGCGTCCCGACCCGACCGTCGGCGCGGATGATGCCGTTGAAGGTCGCCCCCGACAGCGGCTCCGGCGTCCGCACATCCGCGCCGACCTCGGCCTCGCGCCCGTCCTCGGCCATGGCCAGGTTATGGACATGAACGTGATCCCCGGCGGCGATCGCGGCTCTGGCCCGCCCGATGACCTGACCATAGCGGCGGACCAATCCGCCCACCTCCACCGCATGGCGAGCGATCTTGTGCCCGGTGGCGATGTCGGCGCGCGCGGGCGCTTCAAGCCCTTCGGGCGTGTCGCCCAAGGCAATGTCATCCAGCGCGATGGCGACATCATCGGCAGGGTTCAGGACCAGGACGCGGCTCATGCTCTACTCCGTCACCCGGCGAGCGGCCTCGACCGCGCCGTGCTCTCTCAACGACAGAAAGGCCCCGGTCACCGCCTCGACAAAGCGCCGGTCGGTCGCCAGAGCCTGAGGGAAGACCGCCGACAGGGTCAGCAGGGCGCGGACCTCGGCCTCGTCGTTCTCCGACGCCGCGATCAGCTCGGCGGTGCGCGCCGCCAGCGGGTCATCAACCACCACGGCCTCGCCGCCCTCGGTCACGCCCTCTTGCCAGCGCATCCAGGCGGCGACGCCGAGCGCCAGCGCCTCGACGCCCTGGCCGGCGGCAAGGCGTTCAGCCGCCCCCGCCAGCAGGCGTTGGGGCAGCTTCTGCGACCCGTCCATGGCGATCTGCCGCGTCCGGTGCATCAGGGCCGAGTTGGAAAAGCGGGCCATCAGCTCAGCGCGATAGGCGTCCACATCCAGCCCGGGCGGCGGGCTCAGCGTGGTCTGCGCCTCGTCCCACAGGGCCTCGATAAAGGCCCTGAAAGCGGGAACGGCCACGGCCTCATGCACATGCTCATAGCCCGACAGGGCGCCGAGATAGGCCACAGCCGAATGGGCGCCGTTGAGCAGGCGCAGCTTGGCGTCCTCCCAGGGCTCGACCGCATCGGTCAGTTGAACCCCGAAGGCCGCAAAGTCGGGCCGCTCACCCGCGAACCAGTCCTCGATTACCCACTGAGTGAAGGGCTCAGCCTTGACCATGCCCTGATCCTCGACGCCCAGACGAGCGGTCAGGCGGGCGATGTCGTCGGGAATGGTCGCCGGCACGATCCGGTCGATCATGGTCTGGGGGAAAGCCCCCTCGGCCTCGATCCAGCCAGCCAGAGCCGGGTCGATCCGCCGGGCCATGGCCAGCACCCCAGCGCGGATGCGCTGGCCGTTGTGCGGAAGGTTGTCGCAGCTGATGACGGTAAAGGGCCTCAGCCCCTTGGCATTCCTCGCCCGCAAGGCCGCGACGATGAAGCCCGGCGCGGTGCGCGGAGCCTCAATGTCCGCCAGATCGGCGGCCACCTCGGGATCGTCCAGCAGCAGGTCGCCGGTCGCCGGATCAAGGCGATAGCCCTTCTCGGTCACCGTGAGGGTGACGATGTGAACCTCGGCGTCAGCCATGGCCGCGACCAGGGCCGCAGGGTCTTCCGGCCCCACCAGAACCCCGCGTCCGGCGCCGATCACCCGCAGATGCTCCGCCGGCCCGTCGCGCACGACTAGGGTGTAGAGCCCGTCCTGAGGGTTCAGTTGGTCGCGCACGCCTGGCGACCTCAGCGAGGCCCCCAGCACGCCCCAGCGCAGGTCGCCGCTGGCCAGCACATCGTCGAACACCACCGCCTGATGGGCGCGGTGGAAGGCCCCAATGCCCAGATGGACCACGCCGGTCTTCACCTGGGCGCGGTCATAGGCCGGACGGGCGACGTCGGCGGGCAGGCTCGACAGGGCCGCGTCGTTGAGGCGGGTCACAGCTTGTAGGCCGCCTTGACCAGACCATAGGTCAGGGCGTGGGCCAGCTCATGCGCCTCGTCCTCTTCCATCCTGTGCTCGACCACCAGCTTGGCCAGGTAGCCGCAGTCCATGCGCCGGGCCACGTCGTGCCGGGCCGGGATCGACAGGAAGGCCCGCGTGTCGTCGTTGAAGCCAACGGTGTTGTAGAAGCCCGCCGTCTCGGTGACCTGCTCGCGGAAGCGGCGCATGCCCTCGGGGCTGTCGTGGAACCACCAGCTGGGGCCCAGCTTCAGCGCGGGATAGTGGCCCGCCAGCGGGGCCAGTTCGCGGCTGTAGGAGGTCTCGTCCAGCGTGAACAGAATCAGGGTCAGGCGAGTGTCCGAACCGAACCGGTCCAGCAGCGGCTTCAGCGCCCGGACATAGTCGGTCTGGGTCGGAATATCGCAGCCCTTGTCGCGGCCGAAGCGGTTGAAGACCGTGGCCGAATGGTTGCGGAAGCTGCCAGGGTGCAACTGCATCACCAGCCCGTCCTCGACCGACATGGCGGCCATCTCGGTCAGCATCTGGCCACGGAACAGTTCAGCATCGGCGGCGCTGGCCGGAGCGGTCGAGACCCGCTTGAACAGGGCCTCGGCCTCGCCCTTCGACAGGTCCGCGGTGAAGGCGGTCGGGTGGCCGTGATCGGTCGAAGTGGCCCCCATCTCGATGAAGAAGGCACGGCGGTCGCGCAGGGCCCGGAGGTAGCCTTCCCAGCTCTGGGTATCCCGGCCGGTCTGTTCAGCCAGAACCTTAAGATTGTCGCGGAAGCCCTCGTAATCCGGGTCCAGAACCGGGTCGGGGCGATAGGCGGTCAGCACCCGCCCTTTCCAGCCCGAGGCCTTGATGACCTTGTGGTGCTCCAGGGTGTCGAGCGGGCTCTCGGTCGTGGTCAGCACCTCGATGTTGAAGCGGTCGAACAGGGCGCGCGGCTTGAAGGCGTCGGTCTTCAGCGCGGCGTCGATGACGTCGTAATAGTGGTCCGCCGTCTCGGCCGACAGGCGCACGTCGATGCCGAAGGCCTCGGCATAGACCCAGTCGTGCCACATGCGCGAGGGCGTGCCGCGGAACAGGTGATAGTTCTCGGCGAAGCGCCGCCAGATGGTGCGCGGATCAGTCTCGACCGGACCGCCGTCGGCGCGAGGCACCCCCAGGTCCTCCATCGCCATGCCCTGCGAGTGCAGCATGCGGAAGACGTAGTGGTCGGGCGTGATCAGCAGTTCGGCCGGGTTGGCGAAGTTCTCGTTGCCCGCGAACCAGCTGGGGTCCGTGTGACCGTGCGGGCTGATGATCGGCAGGCCTTTCACTTCGGCGTAGAGACGACGCGCGACTGCGCGCGTGTCGGCGTCGGCCGGGAACAGGCGGTCGGGGTTCAGGCGAAGCGGCTGGGTCATGCAGATACTCGAAGCAAGGAGTCAGGCGGTCGGAAACAACGGTCGGACGAACCCTGATTCGACCCTGGTTGCGGTCGCGGCAATCAGCAGCGGCATGGTCGTCTCCCTGTTCGCCGACCGTCTGCTGCGGTCGATCGGTCGTATTTCGCTGGGCCCAGCTCCGGCCTGCGACATTGACGGAAACGGCGTTCGCCCTCGTCTTGCCACACGTCAAAAACTGTGCGTAGCTTTGTATGACACCGGTGGCACAGGCTGACAAACGCCAAATGACACCGGTTCCCGCGATCGCGGAGGCCGGAACGGGGACGCAACGATCCTCGAAAGGCCCAACTGGGAGGAGGACATAGATGACCCACCACGCTACCCGTGCGCGTTACGCGCTGACCCTTGGCGCCTCGCTGGGCGCCCTAACGCTCGCAATGGCTGGCGGCGCCTACGCCCAGGACGCCAACTCCGCCGACGGCCAGGCCACCACCGTCGATGAAGTCGTCGTCACCGGCTTCCGCGGCAGTCTGGCTCAGGCGTTGAATGTCAAACGCCGCGAAGCCGGCGCGGTGGACGTCATCGTCGCCGAAGACATCGCCGACTTCCCGGATCAGAATCTGGCGGAGGCCATCCAGCGCATCCCGGGCGTCGCTATCACGCGTGACGCGGGCGAAGGCCGCAACATCTCCGTGCGTGGCCTCGGCCCCGACTTCACTCGCATCCGCATCAACGGCATGGAGGCCCTGGGCACCACCGGCGGCACCGATAGTTCAGGCGGCACCAACCGCGGACGCGGCTTCGATTTCAACGTCTTCGCCTCTGACCTGTTCAATAGCATCACGGTGCGCAAAACCGCCTCGGCCGAAACCGAGGAAGGCTCGCTGGGCGCCACCGTCGACCTGCGCGCTGCGCGCCCGTTCGATTACAAGGACGGCCTGACCATCGCCGTCTCGGGTCAGATGGGCTACAATGATCTGGCTCAGAATGCGGACCCGCGCGGGGCCTTCCTGATCTCCAACACCTGGGCCGACGGTAAGTTCGGCGCCCTGCTCTCGGTCGCCTATTCGAGCCGCGAAGCCCTGGAAGAAGGGCACAGCACCGTGCGCTGGCAGGGTGGAAACATCGGTCGCGCCGGCCAGGGCCAGGGCGTCATCAATGCCTTCACGCCGCGCCTGCCGCGCTACGGTATCCTCGAACACGATCAGGACCGCCTGGGCCTGACCGCCGCCCTGCAATGGCGGCCCAGCGACGCGACCGAAGTCAGTCTGGACGTCCTCTACGCCGATTTCAGCGCCACCCGCTTCGAGCACTTCCTGCAGGCGCCGGACTTCAGCGCCAGCGGAAACGCTGGACGCAACGGCATCATCGTTCGCGACTCGTTCGTCGACGCCAATGGCAATATGCTCTACGGGCGCTTCGACAACGTCGATGTTCGTTCGGAGTCGCGTTACGATGAACTGTCGACCGAGTTCACCCAGGTCACCCTGAACTTCAAGCACGAGTTCAACGACCGCTTCCGCATGGACGCCCTGGTCGGCTCCAGCAAGTCTGAGCACGACAACCCGATCCAGACGACGCTCCTGTTCGACAAGGTCGACTCGCAGAACTACGTCTATGACTATCGTCAAAATTCGAACCTGCCGCTGATCACCTACGGCTTCGACGTCAACGATCCGGCCCAGTGGAAGCTGACGCAGATCCGTATGCGTCCCCAGACGGCGGACAACACCTATGACACGGTTCAGGTCAACACGACCTTCGACATCAGTGATCGCTTCCAGCTGAAGACCGGCTACTTCTTCAAGGACTACAGCTTCGCCACGACCGAGCAGCGTCGCGATCCGGCCTCCTGCACGCCGCCCCTGGCGGTGACGGCGAACGCCGAAGCCTGCATCCCCGCCTCGGTGGCCGCTGCCGCGATCAGCGGCTACAGCCGCACGGTCGGCTTCTCCGACGGTTGGGACATTCCCTCTGGCACGGCGCTGAACTGGCTTATCCCGGACTATCAGAAGGCTTCGGACCTGTTCGGGTTGGACGGCTACGCCCTGAGCTGGAAACCGGCCAGCGGCAACAACCGCTCGGTTCAGGAAAAGACCACCGGCGCCTACGCCCAGATCGACTTCGATCTGGACACGACCATCCCGATCCGCGGCAACATCGGCACGCGCTACGTCTCGACCGACCAGTCGTCCAAGGGCTATCAAATCGCGGCTGGCGCGCCGATCGAGGTGCGTGCCTCGCGCAACTACGCCGACTGGCTGCCCTCGGCCAACATCGTCATCGAGCCCCGCGAAAACCTGCTGGTTCGCCTGGCCGCCGCCAAGGTCATGTCGCGACCGGGCCTGGGCAATCTGACCCCCGGCGGCAGCGTCTCCGTGTCCGGCAACAATCGCACCGTGAGCTCGGGCAACCCCATGCTGGAAGCCACCAAAGCCACGACCTATGACGCCGCGATTGAATGGTACTTCGCGCCGGAGTCGATCCTGTCGCTCGGCGTCTTCCATAAGAAGATCGACACCTTCATCGCCACCCAGACGACCACCGGTCCCTTCACCGGCAACAGCCTGGGCATACCGGACAGCGTCGCAACCGCCGCCTGCGGCACGGTCGTCGGCTGCTCGGCCTCAGCGGACTGGGTGTTCAACAAGCCGGTCAACACCGACGGCGGCGACCTGACCGGCTTTGAGGTCTCGTATCAGCAGCCCTTCACCTTCCTGCCGGGCATCTGGTCGAACTTCGGCGTGATGGCCAACTACACCTTCGTGGACTCGGAAATCGAGTATCCGAACGGCACGACCAACACCCTGACCGAACTGTCCAAGAACGCCTACAACGGCACGCTCTACTATGAGGACGAGCGCTTCAGCGCCCGAGTCTCGGGCACCTATCGCGACGGCTATCTGACCCAGGTTCCGGGCCGGAACGGCAATGCGATCGAGGGCGTGGTCGATACCTTCAACGTCGACGCCTCGGCTTCGTGGCAGGTCAGCGACAGCTTCACCCTGACGCTGGAAGGCATCAACCTGACCGACGAGGTCCCGACCCAATACGTCGGCGACTACAACCTGGTCTCGGTCCACCACCACACCGGTCGTCAGGTCTTCGCGGGCTTCCGATACAAGTTCTGAGCCGACTTCCACCGCACTCCTGAGCGGTGAACTGGGCGCCGACGATCTGATCGTCGGCGCCTCTTTTTTTCTGGACCTTCGAAGGCATGCAACCCGAAGCCCTCTCGCGCGATTTATAGCCAAGCTCGTGCCTTGCGCTGGCCCGACGGTCGGCTGACCGTCTGATCCTTCAGGGGGATGTCGCCTCGATGGTGAGATCAGGACGGAGAGCTCGGGGCGTGTGGCGGCGCGGCGTCGGCCTGGTCGCTCTGGCGCTTGCAACACCCGCCCTTCTGGCGTCCGCGGCCCATGCCCAGGAGACCGTTCCTTTCAGCTTCGAAGCGGCCGCCGCTCGGCTTGACGCTGCCTCCAGCATCCGACGCGCGTCCAGCGCCGACGTGACGGCGGCCGAGGAACAGGCGGCCGCGGCGCGCACGCTGAACCGGCCGACCATCGCCGTCGACGCCCAGGTGCTGCGCTATCAGAAGACCTTCGACATCTCGCTGTCCGACGCCCTCGGCCAGGCCGAGTCCGTCGCCAATCAGTTGCTGCCCGGCATCATCGGCGACCTGCCCGGGGTCCCCGGCGACATCCTGCAAGCCATCAACGACCGGCTGGAAACCGCCCTGCCCGAGTTCTTCGCCAGTCTGCCCGGCAGCGTGCGGCTGAAGACCGCCGATACCAGCTTCCGTCCCGTCGCCACCGCCGTCATGCCGATCTACACCGGCGGCGCCATCCCGGCCCTGCGCGACGCGGCCGGCGCCAATGTCGACATGGCGCGCGCCCGGCAGGCCGAGGCGGGCAATCTGGAAAGCGTCAATCTGGTGCGGGTTTATTTCGGCCAGATCCTGACGCGCGAGGCCCTGACCATCGCCCGCGACACGCGCGACGGCTTCGACCTGCACCTGCGCAACGCCCAGGCTATGGAACGCGAGGGCTTCCTCAGCGCCGCTCAACGCCTACAGGTTCAGGTGGCCCGCGACGCCGCCCAGCGTCAGGTAGATCGCGCCGAACTGGAGCATGACACGGCGGTCCAGAGCCTGGCCCGGATGCTGGATGTGACCGCCCCTGTCGCCCCGACCAGCCCGCTGTTTGTCAACTCGACCCCGCCCGGCCCTGTCGACGACTTCATTGAAGCCGGGACCGCCGACAATCCCCGCGTCGCTCTGGCCGGCGCGGGCCGCGATCTGGCCGAGGCAGGCGTCGATCTGGCGCGGTCGCGGCTGCGTCCGTCGGTTTACGCCTTCGGCGCCTACAACCTGAACCGCGAGGACGCCCTGCCGACAGAGCCGGACTGGGCCGTCGGCGTCGGCGCCCGCTACACCCTGATGTCCTCGCTGGATCGCGGGCGGATGATCAGCGCCGCCCGCGCCCGGTCGCAAGCCGCCGAACAGCTGGAGCGTCAGGCTCGCGACGAGGTGCGCATCCTGATCATCCGCACCTACAATCTGGTCGAACTGTCGCGCCGTCAGTTCCTGTCGCTGGACTCCAGTCTGGAGGCGGCGACCGAGAATCTGCGGGTTCAGGACCTGTCCTTCCGGGAGGGCGAAGCGCCCGCCTCCGCCGTCATCGACGCCCGCACCCTGCTGGGCGCGGCCCGGCTGCAGCGCGCGGCGGCGGCCTATGAGTATGAGCTGGCGCTGGCCGCCCTGCTGGCCGCCAGCGACCGCAGCGACGAGTTCATCAGCTATCTGCAACGCGCCGACCGGGTGATCGCCCCATGACCGAGACCGCCCCCGTCGCTGATATTGCCGCTGACCCGACCTCGCCGCCGCCCCGTCCACACCGCGCACCGCCCGTCCGGACCCTGCTGATCGCCGTGGCGGCGCTGGCCGTGCTGGCCTTCGTCGTCATCGGCCTGTTCCTGGCGGCGCGCCCGGCCCCGCCGCAGGTGCAGGGCATGGTCGAGGCCGAGACCTTCACCGTCGCCACCAAGGCCCCCGCCCGTGTCGAGAAGATGCTGGCCTCGGCCGGCGACCGCGTCGTTCCGGGACAGGTGCTGGCCATCCTCTCCAGCCCCGAGATCACCGCCGCCGATCAACAGGCCGCCGCCGCCCTGCAAGGCGCCCAGGCGGTGCAGGAACTCAGCCGGGTCGGCGCCCGTCCCGAAGACATCCGCTCGCTGGAATCCATCTGGCGCAGCGCCCAGGCCGCGGCCCAGTTGGCCGCCCAGACCGCGCGGCGGGCTGAAAACCTGTACGCCGAGGGCGTTATCTCGACCCAGCGTCGCGACGAGGCCGTCGCCGCCCGCGCCGCCACCGCCGCCCAGTCCGAGGCCGCCCGGCAGCAATACCTGAAAGCCGTCGCGGGGACCCGCAGCGAGGAAAAGGCCATCGCCGACGCCCAAGTCGCCGCCGCCCGCGCCGGCCTCGGTGGAACGGCGTCGCTGCTGGCTGAAACGCGAATGACGTCGCCCTCAGCCGGCGAGATCGCCGAACGCTTCTCCAACCCCGGCGAACTGGTGCTGATCGGGGTGCCGGTCTTCACCGTGGTGGATCTGGATCACGCCTGGGTCGCCTTCAACCTGCGGGAGGACCAGTTCAACGGCCTGAAGATCGGCCACACCGTGCGCGGCGACATTCCCGCGCTGAACCGCAAAGGCGTGCCCTTCCGCGTCAGCTTCATCAGCCCCCAGGGCGACTTCGCCACCTGGCGCGCCACCCGCCAGTCGCGCGGCTATGACGTGCGCAGCTTCGAGATCCACGCCAAGCCCGTCGCCCCGGTCCAGGGCCTGCGTCCCGGCATGAGCGTCCTGTTCGACTGGCCCGCCCGGTGACGACGCCGACCGGCGGCGTCTTCGGCCGCGCCCTGCGCGCCGAGGTCGCGCATCTGGCCCGCAGCGGCTGGGACCTGATCCTGCTGATCGTCATGCCGGTCGTGCTGATGGTCGTGGTCGGGGCCATGCTGTACCAAGGCGTGGTGCGCGACGTGCCGGTCGCTGTGGTCGATCAGGACCATTCCGCCTTCAGCCGCGCCGCCATCCGCCACATGGAGGCCAGCCCCGGCGTGCGGGTCGTGGCCCAGCCGACCGATCTGGAAGCCGCCTGGCCCCTGATGCGCTCGGGCAAGATCTACAGCCTCGCCTACATCCCGCGCGGCGCGGAGAAGAACGCCTTTCGCCAGCCGGACGCGGTGATCGTCTATTTCACCGGCGCCTTCCAGACCGTCGGTTCGCTCGCCGCCTCGGCCCAGACCACGGCCCTGACCAGCGCCGCCGCTCCGTTAATCCTGGACCGGGCGCGGGCGCTGGGGGTTCCCGCCGCCCGACTGAAGACGCCCGCCGTGCAAGTCACCATCCTGGGCAATCCGCACCTCAGTTTCGAGCTCTTCCTCGGCGGCTTGATCATGCCCGGCGTCCTGCATCTGCTGATGGCCTGCGCCGCCGTCATGGGAGTGGGACGCGAACTGCGCGGCGGGTCGTTGCAGGCCTGGTCGGCGCGTATGGATGGACGGCTGGCGGCGGCGCTGGCGGGCAAGCTGACGCCCTATGTCCTCGCCTTCACCCTGTGGGGCGCGGTCTGGATCGCCTGGCTGTGCGGCTGGCGCGGCTGGGGCGTGGAAGGCAGCCTGCTGGTGCTGTTGGGCGGCCTGTTCGCCCTGATGGCGGCCACGGCGGGTATCTCGGCCCTGCTGGTCACGCTGACCGGCGACATGGACGTCAGCTTCTCGGCCACGGCGGTCTATGCCGGGTCAGCCATCGCCTTTTCCAACGGCACCCTGCCCCTGCTGCACGGCCCGGCCTTCGCCCAGGTGTGGAGCGCCGTCCTGCCCTTCACCCATTACCTGCGGCTGCAGAACGAACAGATGGTGCTGGGCTCGGACATCGCCGCATCAATAGAGCCTCTGCTGATCCTGCTGGCTGTCGCGGTCGGGACCTTCGCCCTGTCGGTCCCCCTGGCCCATCGCCGCGCCCGACGCGCGCCCAAGCCGGAAGACCTCAGCCTGTCCCTGCCCACGCGCAGCTTCGGCGGCGCCTTCGTCGGGACCTTCGCCGGCATCTTCAAGCACCGGCCCCTGTCGAGCACCATCCTTCTGGCCGTGGTCGCCTACGCCTTCTACTACCCCATGGCCTATGTGGGTCAGACGCCGGTCAAGCTGCCCGTCGCCGTCGTGGATCAGGACCATTCGGCGCTGAGCCGACGACTGGTTCAGGAAATGAACGCCACACGCGCTCTGGACGCCTCGGTCGTCACCGCCTCGCCTTCCGAGGCCGAACGAATGCTGCGCAACGGCGAGGTCGACGCGGTCATGCACATCCCCGAACGGTTCGAGTCGTCGCTGATCCACGGCGACGCCAAGGGGGTCGGTCTGTATCTGAACGGCGCCTATCTGGTTCGCGCCACGGCCATGGGCAAGGCGCTGGGCGGAGCTGCAGCCGCCGCCGCCGAACAGACCCTGACCCCGGTGATCGAGGCGACGCGTCTGCTGGAACGCGCCCCGACCGTGGTGCAGCGCCCGCTCTACAACACGACGGACGGCTACGGCAGCTATGCGGTCCCTGCGGTCAGCGCCATCATCCTGCAACAGACTCTTCTGCTGGGCGCCGCCCTGTTCGCCGGACTGCGTCGAGAGACGGGCGCGCAACCGCTTTCGACCCGCAGCTTCCTCGGCCTGTGGGCCGCCCTGACCCTGATCGGCTGCGTCGCCAGCCTCTTCTATTTCGGCTTCGTCTTCTGGTTTCAGGACTATCCGCGCATGGGCGACCTGTTCGGGATCTTCCTGGCCGTGCCGGTCTTCGCCGCCAGCGTCTCAGCCCTGGGTCTGGCCATCGGCAGCCTGTTCGACCGGCATGAGCGGGCCATGCAGATCCTGGTCGCGACCTCGGTGCCGCTGTTTTTCCTCGGCGGCGCCGCCTGGCCCCTGTTCCTGATGCCTGAACCGCTGGCCTGGCTGGCCCGCCTGTCGCCCTCGACCTCGGCCATCCAGGCCTTCGTCAAGCTGAACGCGGCGGGCGCGAACGTGGCCGAGGTCGCGCCGGAGTTGCTGACGCTGGCCGTACTGGCCGTGACCTTCGGCGCGGTCGCCTGGCGGAGGCTCGGCGACCGTTCGTCCAACCCCGCCGTCGGCTAGGTCAGGCCCGCGATCCGGCTGAGCGCTGGGATGTCGAAATGCGTTTCCAGCACCGCCGCGATGCGGTCCAGCGCGCGGTCGACCCGCTCCGTCTGATCCACTCCGTCGGAGCATGCGCCGAGGTCAGCCAGGATCGCCGCCCGCGCTTCGACCCTATCAAACAGGCCGTGGACATAGAGGCCCGTGATCCGCCCGTCGGCGGACGTCGCGCCATGGGCTCGCCCTTCGATCCGAGCGTAAGGACGCGCCGTGTCCGGCCCCCCGGTCTGACCGATGTGGATTTCGTAACCGGCGAACGCCGCGTCCGAAATCGCCAACCGCCCGCTGGTCTGACGCAGCGTCTTCTCGCCCGCCAGCACAGTCTGGACGTCGAGCAGACCCAGACCCGGCGCCGATCTGGCCACGCCCTCGACCCCATCCGGGTCGCTAATGGTGCGGCCCAGCATCTGATAGCCGCCGCAGACGCCCAGCACCCGACCGCCGCGCCGCACGTGGGCGGCGAGGTCGATGTCCCAGCCCTGGGTCCGAAGAAAGGCCAGGTCCGCCAGGGTCGCCTTGGTCCCCGGCAGGATGATCAAATCGGCGTCGCCCGGCAGGGCCGTACCCGGCGGGACGAAGCCGAAGTCCACCCCCGCCTCGTGCCGCAGCGGATCAAAGTCGTCGAAATTGGCGATGCGGGACAGCATGGGCACGGCGATGCGCACGCGCCGCCCCGCCCCGGTCCCGACGGCCCTGTCCAGCACAACGGCGTCTTCGGCCGGCAGGGAGCGCGCATCGATGAGCCAGGGCGCCATGCCCAGATCAGCCCAGCCGGTGCGGCGTTCGATCTCGGCCCGGCCTTCGTTAAACAGGGCAGGATCGCCCCGGAACTTGTTGATCAGGAAGCCCTGGATCATCGCCCGGTCGCCTTCGTCCAGCACGGCGTGAGCGCCGACCAGAGCCGCGATGACATGGCCCCGGTCGATGTCGCCGACCAACACCACCGGCACCTCGGCCGCGCGGGCGAAGCCCATGTTGGCGATGTCGCCGGCGCGTAGATTGGTCTCGGCCGGACTGCCCGCCCCCTCGACGATGACCAGATCCGCCTCGGCCTGAAGACGACGGAAGCTGTCCACCACAACGTCCAGCAGAGCGGCCTTGCGGTCCTGATAGCCCGCCGCCTGCCACACGCCTTCGACGCGCCCGCGCACGATCAGTTGCGCGCCCGTGTCGCTCTGCGGCTTCAGCAGGACCGGGTTCATGTCGACCGTCGGCGGGGTGCGACAGGCCAGGGCCTGAAGCGCCTGGGCGCGGCCGATCTCGCCCGCCCGGCCCTCGGCGTCGGCCGCGGTGACGGCGGCGTTGTTGGACATGTTCTGCGGCTTGAACGGCCGCACCGTCAGGCCGCGATTGGCGAACAGCCGGCACAGGCCCGCCACCAGCACTGACTTGCCCACGTCCGAGCCGCAGCCCTGAATCATCAGCGCCGCCATTGGCCCTCCGCGCACATCCGTCTCATCACTGGACCTAGGGCCGCGCCCTTGTCCGGGTCAACCAAAGACCCGCGCCAGCGTCGCCGTGATTTGCAGAGCGCCCGCGCATGGCGTCAAATCCCCGCAGTTTTGATTCTCGGGGGCTTCCACACATGAAACGTCTGCTCGTCGGCCTGTCGGCGCTGTGCATCGCCACGCCTGCCCTGGCCCAGTCGGTCGACCGCGTCGCCATCAACGGCATCATCGACCAGGGCCTGAACCACAGCGAGGTCATGCAGACCGCCGCCTATCTGACCGATCGGATCGGCGGGCGGATGACCAACTCGCCGCAGATGCGTCAGGCGGAGCAGTGGAGCCAGCAGCGCTTCCGCGACTGGGGCCTGTCGAACGTCCGCGCCGAGGGCTTCGAGTTCGGCCGCGGCTGGTCCATCGTCCACTCCAGCGCCCGCATGACGGCGCCGCGCGCCATCGATCTGCGCGCGATTCCAGTGGCCTGGACGCCCTCGACCAACGGAACCATCAGCGCCGGCGTCGTCGTCGCCCCGATCACCAAGGTCGAGGACTTCGACAAGTGGCGCGGCAAGCTGTCGGGCAAGATCGTCATGCTCACCCTGCCTAACACCGGCTCTGAGCCGACCGAGCCGGCCTTCCGCCGCTGGACCGACGCCGAACTGCGCGACCGCAACACCTACGTCCAGCCGCAGCACGCCCACGTCCCCGTCGAACGCCAGGTGAAGATGGCCGAATTCGCCGGCCGTCTCGACGCCTTCCTGGCCGAGGAAGGCGCTCTGGCCTGGGTGCGTATGTCCCAGCGCGACGGCGGCCTGCTGCACGGCACGGGCTACACCTATCAGGTCGGCGCCACGCCCAAGCTGCCGGGCATGGAGATCGCCGCCGAGGACTATCGCCGCCTCGCCCGCCTGGCTCTGACCGACACCCCGCCGATGCTGTCGCTGCAAAGCGAGGTCCAGTTCCACGACGAGGACGTCAACGCCTACAACATCCTGGCCGACATTCCGGGCTCGGACCGCTCGGGCGAATACGTCATGGCCGGCGCCCACCTGGACAGCTGGGTCGCTTCGGACGGCGCCCAGGACAACGCGGCCGGCAGCGCGGTCGTCATGGAGGCCGCTCGCATCCTGTCGCAGATGAAGGTCAGGCCCAAGCGCACCATCCGCTTCGCCCTGTGGAATGGCGAAGAGCAAGGCATCCTCGGCTCGCTGGCCTATGTCGACCGCTATCTGGCCACGCGCGCGCCCGCGACGGACCCGGCCCTGGCCGCCCTGCCCGGCAACCGCACCTGGCGCAACCGCTGGCCGGTCGAGCCGCGCCCCGGCTATCGCGACCTGGTCGCCTACTTCAACCTGGACAACGGCTCCGGCAAGATCCGCGGCATCAACGCCGAAGGCAATGTCGCCGCCGCCCCCATCTTCCAGGAGTGGCTGGCCCCGTTCGCCAGCATGGGCGCGACCACCGTCTCGCTGCGCCCCTCGGGCGGCACCGACCACGTCTATATGCAGGCAGTGGGCGTTCCCGGCTATCAGTTCATCCAGGACCCGCTCGACTATTCCAGCCGCATCCACCACACCAGCATCGACAGCTATGACCACCTGAAGCCCGAAGATCTGCGTCAGGCGGCGGTCATCCTGGCCAGCTTCCTGCTGAACGCGGCCAACCGCGACGCTCCCCTGCCGCGCATGCCGCTGCCGACCGAGCCGACGCCGACCGATCCGTTCGCCTACCCGGCCGCCGACTGAGGGCGTTCACAAGCGAAACGGCCGAGCCCCCCGCATGCCTCGTGCGGGGGGCTTCGTTTTGTCAAGCGTCAAACAGGTCGTCCGCCGCCGCCTGATCCAGCCCCTGGCCGTGTCGAGCGGGACCGTTTTCGAGGCTGTCGGCCGCCGCCGCGCCCTGCAGCTGCGCCAACCGCTGACCGATCAGATCCTCAAAGGCGCAGGCTTCCAGAACACTGAGAAAGCCGTTTTCGATCCGCGCCAGGGCCGTGTCGTCGCCTTGGCGAAGCAGGGCGACATCCCGCAGCCCGGCTTCGCTGGCGGCCATCAGCACCTCCGCCGCCATCGCCAGGTCCCGACGGATCTCCGCGACGATATCGTCCGTCTGAGACATCTCAGAACTCCCCCAGTACCGCCGTCAGTTTTTGCTTCAACACCGCGTGGTTGAAGGGCTTGATGATGTAGCTGTTCACCCCCGCCTGACGCGCCGCGATGACGTTCTCGACCTTGGCCTCGGCCGTGACCAGAACGAAGGGCAGCGATTTGGTCTTGGGATCGGCGCGCACCAGCTTCAACAGTTCGAAGCCCGTCATCGGCGCCATGTTCCAGTCCGACAGGACCAGGCCGTAGCCGTTGGCGCCGATCATCGACAAGGCCGTCGGGCCATCCGTCGCCTCGTCCACGTTCATGAAGCCAAGCTGGTTCAACAGCCCCCGTACGATCCGCACCATCGTCTTGTAGTCGTCGACGACCAGGATCTTCATTGATTGATCAACAGCCATTCTCGCCCTCCATCACCCTCCGTGATCGCAGCAAGATGAACGGCGATATCGTCAATAAAGTCTGGACATTGATGCAGATCAATTTTCATGAGTTGAACAACACAAGAACAGACAAATACACCAGAAGGGCAAATATATCCACGAACTTGATAATAGCATGCGCCGTTAGCGCATAAGTCGAGCATATATCATTATAATTTTGGCAAAATTATTATGGCTCTGAACACGTTTATTTATAGCCGAAGGATCGAATCTATAGATAACAACGCCATTCCACGCGTTTATGCGTTTGGCGCCAGCCCTCCGTCGGAACTGCCGCCGCAGAGATCAGGGAGAGGCTGTGGACGAGGTTCTGGGCGACTTCATCGCGGAAACACGCGAGGGCCTCGAGGCGCTGGACAGCGAACTGGTGCGGTTCGAGCGCAATCCGCACGACCCCGAGCCCCTGGCCAGCGTCTTCCGCCTGATGCACACCATCAAGGGCGCGTGCGGCTTCATCGGCCTGGTGCGGCTGCAACGCGTCGCCCATGCGGCGGAAGAAGTTCTGGGCGGTTTCCGCGACGGTTCCCTGACCGTCAGCGCCGCCGCCGTCACCACCATTCTGGAAGCCGTGGACCTGATCCGCAGCCTGATCGACGCCCTGGACGCCACAGGCGACGAGCCTGAAGGTCAAGACGCCGCTCTGATTTCCCGGCTTGAGGCGGCCAGCGTTGTGGCGGGGCCAACGCCCGCCACCTCATCGACGGCCAGCCCCCTGATCGAACGCCTCGGCGGCGACGCTACCCTGGACGCCGCCGCCGAAGCCGCCACCCCCTCGCTGATGCGCCTGCCCGCGCTTGAGGCGCAGTTTGGCGACGCCGACCCCATCCTGTTGCAGGCCGCCCTGCTGCAAGGCTTGCTGGGTGCGGCGCGCGGCGGCGACCCCACCGCCCTGATCCGCGCGCTGGAAGACATCGCCGACATCCGTCTGGAAGAAGGGATGCAGGACGCCCTGTTCGCCGCCATCGCCGTCGCGCTGGACGCCCTCGGCGCCATGCCAGAGGACGTGGCGGAACTGCGCGCCTGCGCCCTGAGCCTTACAGAGACGCCCGCCGCAGCGCCGCCGCCATGCGACGACGCCCCACAACCTGCGGGCGCCGGCAAGTCCGCCGCCACCATCCGCATCAACGTCGAGGTGCTGGAACAGCTGATGCGCTCGGTCAGCGAACTGGTGCTGATCCGCAACCAGATGATCCAGACCCTGAGGCTGGAGCCGGAAAGCCCGTTCAAAGGCCCGCTGCATCGCCTCAATCAGGTGACCAGCGAAATCCAGGAAAAGGTCATGGTCGCCCGGATGCAGCCCATCGGCGGCGCCTGGGCCAAGCTGCCGCGCCTGGTGCGCGATCTCGAGCAGGAACTCGGCAAGCGCATCGAACTGCACATGTCCGGTCAGGAGACCGAGCTGGACCGGCAGGTCATGGAGCTGATCCGCGACCCGCTGACCCATATGATCCGCAACGCCGCCGATCACGGGCTGGAGACAACGGAACAGCGCCGCGCCGCCGGCAAGGCGGAGGCGGGCCGCATCACCCTTTCGGCGCGCCACGAGGGCGGTGCCATCGTCATCGAGGTGTCCGACGACGGGCGCGGCCTGTCGGTTTCGCGCCTGCGGGCCAAGGCCGTCGCCCTGGACCTGCTCAGCGCCGCCGAAGCCGAACAGATGAGCGACGCCGAGGCGATGCAACTGATCTTCCGCGCCGGATTCTCGACCGCATCCCAGGTCACCAGCGTCTCGGGCCGGGGCGTCGGCATGGATGTCGTCCGCTCCAACATCGAGCAGATAGGCGGGGTGATCGAGCTGAGATCCACCGAGGGTCAGGGCGCCTGCTTCACCGTGCGCATCCCCCTGACCCTGACCATCGTCTCGGCCCTGATCGTCGAGGCGGGCGGCGAGCGGTTCGCCCTGCCCCAGTCGTCGATCATCGAATTGGTCAGCGCCAGCGGCGCCTCGGGCCGCAGCATCGAACAGATCGAGGACGCGCCCGTCCTGCGGCTGCGCGAGCGTCTGTTGCCGCTGGTGTCGCTGCAACGTCTGCTCAAGCTGGACGACGAGAGCCCAGCCCAAAACCAGGGCAAGGCCGCCAACGAAACCTGCATCGTCGTCACCCACTTCGGGGCCAGCACCTTCGGCGTCATCGTCGACCGGGTCTTCGATATCGAGGAGATCGTGGTCAAGCCGGTGGCCGGGGTGCTGCGTCACCTCAACCTCTATTCGGGCGCGACCATCCTGGGCGACGGGGCCGTCATCCTGATCTTGGACCCCAAGGGCACGGCGCGCACCGCCGGCGTCGATCAGATTTCCGGTCATCTGGCCGGGCTGGCCAACGACGCCGCCCGCAAGGCTGACGCCGCCCCGCCGCCGAAGGAGGAAGCCATGCTCCTGTTCCGCGCCGCCGACGCAACCCTGCGCGCTGCGCCTCTGACCACCGTCTCCCGCATCGAAGAAATCGAGGCCGCACAGATCGAACAGGTCGAAGGCCGCGCCGTGCTGCAATACCGTGGACGTCTGATGCCCATCCTCGGCGCCGATGGTCGCGCGCCCGACTGGAGCGGCCCAGGCCGTCGCCCCCTGCTGGTCTTCGCGCGCGGCGAACAGGCCCTGGGCATGCTGATCGGCGAGATCGTGGACATCGTGGAGACCGCCGCCCAGCCTGAGATCAACAGCGCGGGCGGCCTGACCCTGGGCAGCCTGATCGTCATGGATCAGGCCGCCGACCTGATCGACGTCGACGCCTACTGGCGCCGCGCCTTCGATACCGCCTCGGCGGCGGAGGCCGGACAACCCGCCGCGCTCATCGACGGCCCCATCCCTGGCCTGAAACGCCTGCTGATCATTGACCCCAGCGCCTTCACCCAACTGTTGCTGGGCCCGCTGCTGGCGCGCGCCGGCTATGCCGTGACCGTGGCCCCGGACGCCGAAGGGGCCCTGGCCCATCACGACGCCAGCGAGGTCTTCGACCTGATCCTGGCCGATCTTCAGCCCAGCCGCGCGCGCGAGTTCGCCCGCATCCTGGCCGGGGCCGAACAATGGCACGCCACCCCTCTGCTCAGCCTGACCCTGCTGAACGGCGGCGGTCCGGCGCTGGACGCCACCCGTCTGCTGGACGCCACCCGTCTGCTGGACGCCGTCTCCAGCGCCCTGTCGCCCGAAAGCGCGGCGGCGTGAACGCGCTGAATCCAACAACTGAGGCCGGGCTGGTCTCGGTCCAGATCGGCGGCCAGACCTTTGGCGTGCCGGTCCTGGAGGTGCAGGACGTGATCGCCGAGACCGCGATCAACCGCGTGCCCCTGGCCCCGCCAGAGATCGCAGGTTCGCTGAACCTGCGCGGCCGCATCGTCACCGCCATCGACATGCGCCGCCGCCTCGGCCTGCCGCCGCAAGCCGAAGACCAAAGGGCCAGCGGCGTCTCGGTCATCGTCGAACAGGCCTCGGGCGAGCTCTACGCCCTGATGGTCGACGACGTCGGCGACGTGCTGTGGTTGCCGCCCTCGGCGCATGAGTCGACGCCGCCGACCCTGTCGCCAGCCTGGCGCGACCTGTGCGACGGACTCTACCGGTTGGAGACCGACCTCATGCTGGTGCTGCGGACCGAGGCGGTCCTGACCCTGGCCTCGCCGCCTGTCGGCGACACCCCCGATTCAACCCGCCGTACGGCGGACCTCGCTACCCACGGAGACCGATCATGACCAGCGGAGCCACGGCGCGCAGCGCCCGCCCCCTCGCCCCCCGCAACCTGGACCAGACCGCTCAGGCGACGGCGGAATGGACGCCCGACTTCCAGCAACTGCTGGAAGACGCCCCGTTCAACGTCATGATCTGCGACCTGATCGACTTCCAGATCATCTACGCCAACAAGGCCACGCTGACGACGCTGCGCTCGATCGAGCACGTTCTGCCGATCCGGGCCGACGATCTGGTCGGCGCCTCGATCGACGTCTTCCACAAGGCCCCGGCGCATCAGCGCCGCATGCTGGCCGACCCGCGTAACCTGCCGCACAAGGCGACCATCGAGATCGGCGGCGAGCACCTGGACCTGCTGGTCAGCGCCGTGCTGGACGATCAGGGCCGCTACGTCGCCGCCATGACGACCTGGTCGCTGCAGACCGAACGGGTCAAGGCCGAGCGGGACAACCAGCGCCTGCTGCAGATGCTGGACGACATGCCGCTGAACGTCATGCTGTGCGAACCGGAAGAGCTGCGCCTGACCTATGTGAACCGTCGCTCCATCGAGACCCTGCGCCCGCTTCAGCACCTGCTGCCGATCCCGGTCGATCAGATGCTCGGCCAGTCCATCGACATCTTCCACAAGCACCCCGAGCATCAGCGCCGGATGCTGGCCGATCCGCGCAGCCTGCCGCACCGCGCCATGATCCAGCTGGGCGATCAAAAGCTGGACCTCAACATCGCCGCCGTAAAGAACCCCGAGGGGCGGATGACGGGCATGATGCTGACCTGGGGGGTCGTCACGGAACAGGCTCGCTTCATCGACCGGGTCAACGACTTCAGCCAAGACGTGGCCGGGGCCGCCGCCGCGCTCAGCAGCATGGCCCAGGGCATGGCCGCCAGCGCCGAAGAGACCAACAGCCAGTCCTCCGCCGTCGCTGTGGCCTCTGACGAGGCCTCCTCCAACGTCCAGACCGTGGCCGCCGCCGCCGAGGAGCTGTCGGCCTCGATCCAGGAGATCACCCGTCAGGTCGAGCAGTCCAGCAGCATCTCGCGTCTGGCGGTCGAGGAAGCCCTGTCCACCGACGAGACCATGCGCGGTCTGGCGGACTCGGCGGAACGGGTCGGCGAGGTCGTCGGCCTGATCCAGGAAATCGCCGCCCAGACCAAGCTGCTGGCCCTGAACGCCACCATCGAATCCGCCCGCGCGGGCGAGGCTGGCAAGGGCTTCGCCGTCGTCGCCTCCGAGGTGAAGAACCTGGCCGATCAGACGGCCCGCGCGACCAAGCAGATCGCCGATCAGGTCAACTCGATCCAGAAGGCCAGCCACGCCGCCGTCAGCGCCATCGAAAGCATCCGCCGCACCATCGAACGCGCCAGCGAAGCCTCGTCCGCCATCGCCAGCGCCGTCGAGGAACAGGGCGCCGCCACGCAGGAGATCACCCGCAATGTGCAGGAAGCCGCCATGGGCACCCGCGAGGTCTCGGCCAACATCGTGGCCGTGACCGCCGCCGCCTCGGACAATGCTCAGGCGGCGACCGACATGCTGTCCGCCACGGCCGCCCTGACGGAAAAGGCCCGCGAGCTCGACACCCTGCGCGCCGAGATCGAATCCTTCATGCGCGGTTAGGACATGACCCCCCGCACCGCTCAGGCGGTGCGGGCGGCCTTGCCTGAGGCGCGACGAAACAGACCCGATGCGCCGGGCGTCAGCTCGAAAGCGTCGGTCACGCCCAGCACCGTCTCGGCGCTACCCAGAAACAGACCCCCGTCCTCGGCCAGGGTCCGCGCCATGCGCTGCAGCACCGCCCGCTTCTGTTCCACGTCGAAATAGATCAGCACATTGCGGCAGAAGACCACGTCGAACACGCCCGGCAGACTGTCGCTCAGCAGGTTGTGCGGTCGAAAGCTGACCAGAGACCGCAGCTCGGGGCTGACCCGCCAGCCGTGACCGTCGCGCACGAACCAGCGGTCGCGGCGCGCATCGGTCAGGCCGCGACGCACCTCAAAGTCGCTGTAAAACCCCTCCTCCGCCTTCTTCAGGATCGGCCGCGACATGTCGGTGGCCACGATCTCCAGCCGCCAGCCCGCCAGCTGCCCCCCCATCTCCTTCAGCAGGATGGCGATGGAATAGGGCTCCTGTCCGCTGGAACAGGCGGCGCACCAGATCCGCAGCGTCCGCGTCGCCGCCCGCGCCTCGACCAGTTGCGGCAGAACCCGCCCGGCCAAGAGGTTGAACGGCGTGCCGTCGCGGAAAAAGAAGGACTCGTGCGTCGCCATCGCCTCGACGCAGCGCAGCAGCAGCGGCTCCACCGACGCCCCGCCAAGGCGTAGCCGCTCCAGCAACTGCGGCACGCCCGCCAGACCCTCGGCGCGCGCCAAGGGGCTCAACCGGCTCTCGACCAGATAGCCCTTGTGCGCGGTCAGGACGAGGCCCGAACGGTCCTTCACCAGACGACAGAAGTGCTCGAAATCCGGCCCGGTCACGCGGCGGTCTCCGTTACGCGCCTAAGCCAGGGCCCGATGTCGTCCAGCGGCAGAACCGCCTCGGCCAGCCCGGTCGCCGCCGCCGCTGCAGGCATGCCCCAGACCGCGCTGGTGGCCTGATCCTGAGCGATGAACCGCCCCCCGGCGCGCGCCACCGCCTCGCAGCCCAGCCCCCCGTCCGCCCCCATGCCGGTCAGGATCGCCGCCAGCGCCCCGTCGCCATAGACGGCGGCCAGACTGCGCAACATGGGGTCCACCGCAGGGCGACAGAAGTGCTCGGGCGCGCCCTGATCCAGCCGGATGACCGGCGAGGTCGGGCCGTTCTCGACCGTCATGTGCCAGCCCCCCGGCGCCACATAGATGCGCCCCGGCCGGACCGGCTCGCCATCCTTGCCCTCGGCGCAGGGACGCCCCGCTGCGCGCTCGATCTGTTCGGCGAGCAGCGCGGTGAAGGTCGCGGGCATGTGCTGGGTCACAAAGATCGGCTGCCAACCGACCCCGCCCTGCAGGGCCCGGAACAGTTTCAGCAGAGCGGGTGGACCGCCGGTGGAGGCGCCGATGCCCAGGGCCCGCACCACAGGGCGACGTGTCGGCGCAAAGCGCGCAACGAGCTTGGGCGCGTCGCTGACGCGCGAAGCTCGGCGCGCCGCCAGGGCCTTTATCCGGGCGATCAGGTCGCGACCGAACTCGGTCGCCGTGGCGATTCCGGCCTCGGGCTTGGCCACATAGTCGGCGGCGCCGATCTTCAGCGCCTCCAGACTGATCTCGGCGTTGCGACGCGTCAGGGTCGAGACCATGATCACCTTGACCGAGGGGTGCTCGACGACGATCCGCTTCAGCGCCTGCAGCCCGTCCATGACCGGCATCTCGATATCCAGCAGCACCACATCGACCGCGAACTGGCGCAGTTCCTTCAGCGCCAGTTCGCCGTTCGACGCCGCCGCCGTCACCTCGATCTGGGACTCCGCCTCCAGCAGACGTCGAACGACCCCGCGCACGACGGCGGAGTCATCAACGATCATCACTTTGATCGCCTGTGAGGCGTTCGCCATTGCCTTCCTCCCCTAACAGCGTCACTGCAACCGCGCCGGGCAATCACTTCAAATGAATGATCCGAAAACGAAGTCGTTCAGAATGAATAGCGGATCAAAAGTTACGATTAAATTCGCAGACAGATGAGATAGATCAATGATGGAAGACGCAGAACACTTACACGACAGGCAATAACAACATAAGAAATGCCAATTTCCTTACCGCAGGAATATTGTATTACCCCTCAAGCGCAATCTGATTGCTTAAAATACAAAATGACATTCAACATTCTGATGCTGACGGGCGAGCAAATTCGGGCCGCTCGCGCGCTTTCGCGAACCGAGCAAAGCGAGCTGGCGCGGCTCTCGGGGCTTAGCCTTGAGACCATCAAGCGGCTGGAGCGCATTCGCGGACCGGTGAACGCCAACGCGCGCACCCTGCGTGCGATTCACGATGCCTTCGAAGGCCTTGGCGTGCAATTCGATGGCGACGACGCGGGCAACATCGGGGTGCTGCGCCGTCTCTCTGAAGCGCGCCTGACCGAGACCTCGGCTCGCCCGCCCGACACCGCATACGCCCCCCGCCTGCACCGCCTCGTCTATCAGAGCCACATCGCCCATAGCGGCGCCGAAAGCCTGCGGCCGACCCTGGCCTACATCAACGCCGAAGCCGGAATCCTGCACGCCAGCCTCGGCCTCACCGGCATCATCTACGTCCATGAAGGACGGATCCTGCAGGCGCTGGAAGGCGACAGGGACGCCGTGCATCAGGCCTACCGCGCCATCAGTTGCTACCCGCAGCACCGCGACCTGCGCCTGATCGAGGATCGCCCCACCGCACAGCGCCAATTCAGCGGGTTCAGCTTCTGCTGCGGCATGTTCCCCGAAGATTTCGCACGCCTGCACGGGGAACAGACCTTGCAGGGCGGCTTCAACCTCGCGGACCTGACGCCGGGCGCAGCATCGGACCTCTTGGGGGTGGCGCGCGACCTGCAGCAGGCCCCGCCGCGGAAGACCCGCGGAAACCCCGGCGCCTGCACCCTCGCCTCAGCCTGCCTGGACAGCACCTGCGGCCGCGCCCGCATGGCTCCGAGCCACCATGATGCGCCTCAGGCGCACTAAAACGCCCCGACAGCCAGAGACCCGCCACTTCAAGAGCAACACAATGTATTTGTTGAATTAAATTTCAAAAAGTTCGGAGAACGTCGCTCTAAATTCCGCATTTTCCCCTATGGTCGGGGGCTCGAAAAAGAGACCTGCTGGGGAGCCCCCGTTGATGAAGAGCGCCAATCGCAGCGGACCGCCCGGCCCCCACGACTCCCGGTCACGCTGGCGCGACGCTCGCGGCGCCCTGAAGAAGACGCTGGCGGTTCAGGCGGGTCTGCCGGAAACCCTGGAAGACATCCTCAACAGCATCCTCAACATCTCGTCCGAGGGCATCATCGTCGCCGATCAGGACATGCGGATCCTGCTGTTCAGCAAGGGCGCCGAGGTCATCTTCGGCTACTCGGCGCCCGAGGTCCTGGGACGACATATCGAGCTGCTCATCCCGCAAGACCGCCGCGCCGCCCATCAGCAGCGGGTTCAGAGCTTCGCCGCCGGCGCCATCCTCAGCCGCCGAATGAGCAATCGCCAGGACGTCACCGGCCTGACCAAGGAAGGCCGGCTGGCGCCGATCGAGGTCGGCCTGTCCAAGCTGACGACGCGCACCGGCATGATCTACACCGCCATCATCCGCGACATTTCGGAAAGCCTGCAGGCCGAGGCCGAGTTGAACCAGGCGGTCAGCGAGGCCACCGCCGCCAACGCCGCCAAGTCCGCCTTCCTGGCCGCCATGAGCCACGAAGTCCGCACCCCGCTGAACGGCGTCCTGGGCATGGCCCAGGCCATGGCCCGCGACGTCCTGCCCGCGAAACAGGCCGAACGGCTGGAGGTCATCCGCCAATCGGGCGAAAGTCTGCTGGGCATCCTCAACGACATGCTGGACCTGTCCAAGATCGAGGCCGGCAAGCTGGAGATGGAGACGCTCGAGTTCGACCTTGGCGACTTGATCGCGGCGACGCACAACACCTTTTCCGCCCTGGCCGCTCAGAAGGGGCTGCAGTTCGATCTGCACGTGTCCCGCCGCGCCGAGGGCGCCTACCTGGGCGACCCGCTGCGCCTGCGCCAGGTGCTGAACAACCTGATCTCGAACGCCGTCAAATTCACCGAGACCGGGCTGGTTGAGGTCGATGTCGATCGCCAGGGCGGCCTGCTGGTCATCGCCGTGCGCGACACCGGGATGGGCATTTCGCCGGAGGCCCTGACGCGCCTGTTCGAAAAGTTCGAGCAGGGCGACCTGTCGACGACACGGCGCTTCGGCGGCACAGGTCTGGGCCTGGCCATCTGCCGAGACCTGGTCCGGCTGATGAACGGCGACATTTCCGCCGTCAGTGCGATTGGCGAGGGCGCGACCTTCACCGTGCGTCTGCCGCTGGAACATGTCGGCCATGTCCCGCCCCTGCCGGAAACGCCCTGCTCGCCCCCCGCCTCCCAATACCAGCCGCAGGTGCGCCTGCTGGTGGCCGAAGACAACCGCGCCAATCAGTTGGTCATCGACACCCTGCTGCGACAGGTGGGCATCGCGCCCGTGATCGTGCCGGATGGACGCGCCGCTGTCGCCGCGTGGGAGGACACCCCCTGGGACCTGATCCTCATGGATGTTCAGATGCCTGAAATGGACGGGCCGACAGCGACGTCCATCATCCGGCAGCGCGAACGGGACAACGGACAGGCCCGCACTCCGATCTTCGCCCTGACGGCCAACGCCATGGACCACCAGGTCGCCGAGTATCGCCAGGCCGGCATGGACGGCCTGGTCGCCAAGCCCATCGAGATCGACAAACTCTTCGCCACGATATCCCAGGCTATCGCTCCCCGGGTGTGAAGCGCTCCAGACGGCCTTCGACACCGGATTGCGATCGTCCAGCTTCGAGCAGAGGGGGTCAGCGACGCGGGTTCAACTGTTTGCGTCGGCGCCCTGAAGATGAGGTTCATCCAGAGCGTCACGAACCGTCGGGAGGCGATTTCGGCTGATGGGCAAGGGCGCGCCCTCATCCATCAGCAAGCGGCCTTGCCCGCCCTTGCGCTCGAAGCCTCGGACGTGGACGAGGTTGGCGATCACCGAACGGTGGACCCGCAGGAAACCCGCAGGCAGGTCCGCTTCGAGCCGGTCAAGGCGCGCGGCGTGCAGCCTCTTTCGCCCGTTGGTGAGTTGGAGCTCGACATAGTCGTCCGCGCCGACAACAGCGACGATGTCGCCCAGCGGGATCCGTTCCACCCCGCGTGACGACGCCACCGTCAGGCAATCGGGGCGCGCAACCGCGCGAGACAGGGCGACTTCGCGTTGCTGATCCTCGCGTCCCAGCCGCACCACCTCGGCCATCAGGAGCGGCAGCACAAAGCCTGCGGCGAACAGGAAGTAGGACAGATCGACCAGCCAGTTGGGAAAGAGCAGGCCGATCGCCATGAAGATCGCGAGATAGGCCAGGGTCAGGCGGGCGGACGGCAGGCGGCGCCGCACCCCCGCGACGGCGGCGACGCCGGCGAGCGCCAGACCGACCATCAGGGCCAGCGCCGTCTTCAGATCGAAGCCGGGGGCCAGCCAGGTCGCAGCCACGGCGGCGACGGCTAGGGCCATCAAGGAACGTCGCGCGTGCGGCCAGAAGCGCGACACGACATAGGACACCAACAGAACCGCGAAGACGGCGGTCAGGGCCCAGATGCCGACCAGCCGCAGGCCATGAATGGGATAGGCGTAGGGGATCAGCGCCCGCAGGCTCTCAAACACGGCTTGCAGACCCGCGACCCCGGCCAGACCCGCCAGCGCCAGGCTCGAGCCCGAGCGGCGCAGGCTGTAGATGACCGCGAAGCCGAAGGCGGCGGCGAACAGGGCGCCGGCCAAGAGAAAAGTGATCGCCACCGGGATCGTGCGCGACGGCCAGGGATAGGGGGCGACCATGAGCCCGCCGACCGGATTATCCAGACGCACCACCCCGTGGAAGGACGACATGTGGACCACCACGACGTTGTCCGCGGCCCGCCACATCCGCTGCGGGATCGGAAAGGCCGTTTCATAACGCCCCGGCGTTTCCGTCGAAGGCGAAGCGCCGGGGCGCCCGTTTGCGCCCAGCTTCCGACCATTAAGCCAGACCTCCGAGGAGGCGGCGCCGACGACATAGAGAGCGACAGGATCGTCGCCGCTCGGGCGCTGAACGACAGAGCGCAGCCAAAGCTCACGCCCTTGCGGATCGATGACGCCCTGGATCGGGCGACAGTCGTGCAGGACGGGCGCTGCGGCCCCCGGCTCCCCGCGACAAGCCTGCCAGTCATGACCTTGGGTCTGCGCTCGCAACGCCGTCGGCAGCGAGGTCCAGAGAATCGCGATGAAGAGAATCCGCCACATGGCCGCGACCCTAGCGCCATTGGCCGTAGAGCGCTGCCGTTCACCGACCGGGAAACGCCATTCGCCGAACTGCGCCCCGAAGCGCCGCAAAGCCTGCTTCACCCGGGGTCATGAAACACACATCCCTGAACCGCCGCTCCATCCTCGCCGCCGCCGGCCTCGCGCTTCCCGGGTTGGCGCTTTTGTCGAAAACCGCTTGGGCGCAGGACGGCCAGCCCGAGGCCGGCCCGTTCCGCTTCAAGGCCGGCAACGGCGAGGAAGTCGACGCCGAACGCGGCTTCTTCGAGGTTCCCGAAGACCGCCGCATTCCCGGCTCGCGCCGCATTCGCATCGGCTATGTGCGCTTCGCCTCGACCGCGAAGAACCCGGGAGCGCCCATCGTCTATCTGGCCGGCGGACCGGGCGGATCCGGCCCGCGCACGGCCATGGGGCCGCGCTTTCCGATCTTCATGGCGCTGAGAGAAGTGGCCGACGTCATTGCTCTGGATCAGCGCGGAGTCGGGCTGTCTGGCCATATTCCTGACCGCGCCACGACCACCCCCTTCCCCGCCATGACCCACGCCGGGATCACCGCCTGGTACCGCGAGGAGATGCAGAAGGCCTGGATCGACTGGACCCGCGCCGGCATCGCCATGACCGGCTACAACACCGAGCAGAACGCCGACGACATCGAAGACCTGCGCCGCCATCTGGGCGTGGAAAAGGTCAATCTGTGGGGCATCAGCTACGGCACCCACCTGGCCCTGTCGGTGCTGAAGCGGCACCCGAACTCGATCGGTCGCGTCGCCCTGGCCAGCCTGGAAGGTCAGGACCAGACCGTTAAACGCCCGGCCCACATCGACATGTTCCTGAACCGCGTCGATCACCTGATGGGACAGGATCCGACAGTCCGCGCGGCCATCCCCAGCATGCCGGCCCTGATGCGCCGCGTGCATGAGCGGTTCGAGGCCAGCCCCGTGACTGTGGCCCTGGCCGCCGAGAACGGCACGATCGACATGCAGATGGGCGGCTTCGGCATCCAGTACATGGCCTCGGCCATGGTCGCCAATCCGCCCTCCCTGTCCATGCTGCCGAAAATCTACATGGCGCTCGACGCAGGCAAGACCGACGTGCTGGCGCCGCTGTTCCCGCCGCCGCACCGCTTCTTCAACCTCGGCGGCATGTCCGAGGCCATGGATATGGCCTCAGGCGTCTCGCCCGAACGCCTGGCGCTGATCACCCGCGAGGCGAAGACGGCGGTGCTGGGCGACGCCTTCAATATGCCCATGCCGCATCTGCTGGGCGCCATCCCCGGGGTTGATCTGGGCGAGGCCTTCCGCGCCCCTCTCCGCATCGAGACCCCGGCCCTGCTGGTCGCCGGCTCCCTCGACGGCCGCACCCCGCTGGAGGAACAGGCCGAGGTGATCGCCCAGTTCCAGAGCAAGACTCAGGTGCTGGTCGAGCACGCCGGCCACAATGTTTTCGAGGCTCACCCGGAGGTGCAGACGCTGCTGGTGAAGTTCTTCCGTGAGGACGCCGTCAGCGACACCCAACTGAGCGTCCCGCCGCCGACCTTCGCGCTCGCTTGAGCCGGCCGCCGAAGCCCCCGCAGCTCAGGCTGCGGGGGCTATCAGCATCAGACAGGTCGGCGCTTACTGATCACCGCGCGAAGATTATATATTATATACCAACCGTAGCGAGACTACGGATATTCTATCTATTATTTTGGCTGAGATTCGGACATTTTCCACGAAAAGCCAAAATGATAGATAATCGACAGGAAGCGGGCGCGATTTACCACGCACCCTTCATGGACCTGCTCTACCGGGCCCACACGGTGCACCGGGCGCATTTCGAGCCCAGCACGATCCAGTGCTCCAAGCTGCTGTCCATCAAGACCGGCGGCTGCCCCGAGGACTGCTCCTACTGCTCGCAGTCGGCGCGCTACGACTCGGAGCTGTCGGCGTCCAAGATGATGGAGGTCCAGCGCGTCCTCGACGAGGCGCGCAAGGCCAAGGCGGCGGGCGCCACGCGCTACTGCATGGGCGCCGCCTGGCGCTCGCCCAAGGAACGCGACATGCCGGCCGTCCTGGCCATGGTTCGCGGCGTCAAGGCCATGGGTCTGGAGACCTGCATGACCCTGGGCATGCTCAGCGACGATCAGGCGACCAAGCTTCAGGAAGCCGGTCTGGACTACTACAACCACAACATCGACACCTCGGAACGCTACTATTCCGAAGTCATCACCAGCCGCACCTTCGCCGACCGGCTGAACACCCTGGACCGCGTCCGCGCGGCGGGGATCAACGTCTGTTCGGGCGGCATCGTCGGCATGGGCGAGACCGCCGACGACCGCATCGACATGCTGCGCACCCTGGCCTCGCTGGAAGAGCCGCCTGAATCTGTGCCGATCAATATGCTGATGCCGATGAAGGGCACGCCGATGGCCGACATGGCCCCGCTGGACCCGATCGAGATGGTCCGCACCATCGCCACGGCCCGCATCCTGATGCCCCGCGCCTATGTCCGCCTGTCGGCCGGGCGTTCGGAGATGAGCGACGAACTTCAGGCCATGTGCTTCTTCGCCGGCGCCAACTCCATCTTCGTCGGCGACACCCTGCTGACCGCCGACAACCCCGGCGAGGACAAGGACGCCCTGCTGTTCAACAAGCTGAACCTGCGCGCCGAGACCGCCCCTGTCTGCCCCAAGCCCGCCCAGGAGCAGACCCGGGAGCAGGCCCAAGAGCAGGCCGCGTGATCTCCCACCCGCGCCATCGCGCCGGCCTGGACGCCCTGGCCGCACGCGATCGGCTGCGGGCGCGGGCGCCGGCGGTCGGCCTCGACTTCGCCTCCAACGACTATCTGGGCCTGGCCGGGTCCGACCTGCTGAAACAGGCCGCGCTCGACGCCTTGAACCGGGGCGTGCCGGTGGGCTCATCGGGGTCGCGGCTTCTGCGCGGCAACCACCCCGAACACGAGGCCCTGGAACAGGAAGCTGCGGCCTTCTTCGGCGCAGAGGCCGCCCTCTTCATCGGCGGCGGTTTTCAGGCCAATCACGCCCTCTTCTCGGCCCTGCCTATGCAGGGCGATCTGGTCCTGTACGACGCCCTGATCCACGCCAGCGCCCACGACGGGATGCGGCTGGGCCGGGCCGAGACACGCGCCTTCGCCCACAACGACGTCGCCGCCGCCGAGGCCGAGATTCTGTCCTGGCGCGCGGAGGGCGGGACCGGCCGCGTCTGGCTGGCGGTCGAAAGCCTCTATTCCATGGAGGGCGATCTCGCGCCGCTGGATCAGTTCTCGGAACTAGCCCGTCGCCACGACGCCGTCCTGGTGGTGGACGAGGCCCACGCCACCGGCCTGTTCGGCCCCATGGGCGCGGGCCGCGCTCTGGCCCTGCTGCACGACCCGAACCTGCTGACCCTGCACACCTGCGGCAAGGGGCTGGGCGCAGCGGGCGCCCTGATCTGCGGCGACGCGGTGCTGATCGAGACCCTGGTCAACAAGGCCCGCCCCTTCATCTTCGCCACCGCCCCCTCGCCGCTGAACGCCGCCATTGTGCGGGCCAGCCTGGCGGCCCTGCGCCACCGCCCCGACATCCGCGAACGCGCCTGGACCCGCATCGCCCACGCCCACGCCGAGGCCAAACGCCTGTGCGGACTGAACGGCTTCGAAAGCCAGATTCTGCCCGTGCGCATCGGCGCGGACGGCGCGGCCGTCGCCGTGGCCCGGACGCTGCAATCGCGCGGCTATGACGTGCGCGCCGTCCGCCCGCCGACGGTGCCGAAGGGCACGGCGCGGCTGCGTATCTCGCTCACCGGCGCCGCGGATCAGGCCGCCGTCACGGGCCTGTTTGAAACCCTGTCCGACGTTGGATCCGCCTACCTATGAGCACCATCATCGTCACCGGAACCGACACCGGCATCGGCAAGACCGTCTTCAGCGCCGGGCTGACCCGCGCGCTGGGCGCGACCTATTGGAAGCCGGTCCAATCCGGTCTGGATGAAGCCACCGACAGCGAGACCGTAGCCCACCTGTCGGGCCGTCCCGTCCTGCCCGAGGCCTATCGCCTGCAACTGCCCGCCTCACCCCACCTGTCGGCGGAGGCGGAAGGCGTCGAGATCAACCTCGCCCGCTTGGCACCGCCTCCGGTCGAGGGACCGCTGGTGATCGAAGGCGCCGGAGGGCTGATGGTGCCGCTGACGCGTCAGCACCTCTTCCTCGACGTGATCGCTGGATGGAAGGCCCCCGTGGTTCTGGTGGCGCGCACCAGCCTGGGCACCATCAACCACAGCCTGCTGTCGCTGACCGCCCTGCGAAGCATGGGCTGCACGGTGGCGGGTGTCGCCTTCGTCGGCGACGAGATGGCCGACAGCCGCCGCACCATCGCCGAGATGGGCCAGGTGCGCGATCTGGGACGACTGCCCTTCCTCGCCGACCTGACCCCTGACGCCCTGGTCGCCGCCTTCAAGGCCATCGACGTCGCCGCCATCCGAGAGAGCCTGTGATGGACGCGCTTCAGTTCGACCGTCGCCACCTGTGGCGGCCCTACGCGGGAATGCGCGAGCCCGGTCCGGTGCATCATGTGGTCGAGGCCGAGGGCGTCTGGCTGACGCTGGCCGACGGCGCCCGCATGATCGACGCCATGTCCTCCTGGTGGTGCGCCGCCCACGGCCATCGCCACCCGCAGATCGTCGCCGCCATGACGGCCCAGCTGAACCGCATGCCGCACGTCATGTTCGGCGGCCTGACCCACGACCCGGCCATCGACCTGGGCCGACGGCTGGTGGCGATGCTGCCCGAGGGCCTGGACCGCATCTTCTATTCCGACAGCGGCTCGGTCGCCGTCGAGGTCGCGCTGAAGATGGCGCTGCAGGCCCAGGTGGCGCGTGGTTTTCCCGCCCGGACCGCCTTCGCCACCGTGCGCGGCGGCTATCACGGCGACACCTGGAAGGCGATGAGCCTGTGCGACCCCGACACCGGCATGCACGGCCAGTACGGTCGCGCGCTTCAGATCGAACACTTCGTCGCCGCCCCGCCCATCCCCTTCGACGCCGACTGGGACGAGGACCCGGCCCGCAACGGCCTGTCCGAGGTGGCGCAGCTGCTTCAAGCTCACGGCGAGCGGATCGCCGCCTTCATCCTCGAACCCGTGGTTCAGGGCGCGGGCGGGATGCGCTTCTATCACCCCGCCTATCTGACCGGCCTGCGCGCCCTGTGCGACGCGCATGGCGTCCTGCTGATCTTCGACGAGATCGCCACCGGCTTCGGCCGCACCGGGCGGATGTTCGCCATGGATTTCGTCAACGTCGTCCCCGACATCCTTTGTCTCGGCAAGGCCCTGACCGGCGGCCACATCACCTTCGCCGCCACGGTCGCCCATGAAACAGTGGCCGAGTCCATCTCCGCCGGATCGCCCGGCGTGCTGATGCACGGCCCCACCTTCATGGCCAATCCCCTGGCCTGCGCCGCCGCCAGCGCCAGTCTGGACCTCCTGCAAGGCGACGACTGGCGAGAAACTGTCCGCCGCATCGAGGCCCAGCTTCAGACCGAACTGGCCCCCGCCCGGTCGCTGGCGGGCGTTCAGGATGTCCGCGTCCTCGGCGCCATCGGGGTGATCGAGATGAAGGCTCCGCTGGATACGTCCCGCGTCCACGCCTTCGCCAAGACCTCCGGCGTCTTCCTGCGCCCCTTCGGTCGGCTGCTCTACGCCATGCCACCCTATGTGACCCGGCCCGACGAGCTGACGCGCATCACCACCGCCATGCTGGACATCGCCGGATGGAGCGCATGAAGAGCCAGTGGCTGCAACAGAACGGCGCCGACGAGCTGATCGTCGTCTTCGGCGGCTGGGCCCTGGGCCACGCGCCCTTCGCCCACCTCAGCGGATCAGCCGACGTCTTGCTGCTCAGCGACTACCGCACCCTGGACTTCGACCTTGAGCCGCTCGCGCCCTACGCCCGGCGCAGCGTGATCGCCTACTCCTTCGGCGTCGCGGCGGCGGGCCATGCGCTCGCCTCGACGGAACTGGAGTTCCACCGCAAGATCGCCGCCTGCGGCTCGCTGCATCCCAGCGACGAGCGCTTCGGCATTCCGCCCGAGCGGGTGCGCCAGACCGCCGAGAACCTGTCGGAGACCAGCCTGCGCCAGTTCGCCCGTCGCGCCGGCAGCCCTCTTCCCGAAGACTGCGACATTCCCGCCCTGCAAGACGAGCTGTTCGCCGTCATCGCCCGCGGTCCCGCCCCTGATCCGGGCTTCGACCGCATCTGGCTCGGTCGCAACGACCGCATCTTCCCGCCCGAAAATCTTGAGGCCGCCTGGCGCGAACAGGCCGACCGGGTGCGCTGGCTCGAGACCGGCCACAATCCCTTCCCCGCCTTCGCCGACTGGCGCGACCTCCTGGCATGAACCCCGCCGCTCGCATTCAGCGCAGCTTCCGTCGCGGCTTCGCCACCTATGACGACAGCGCCCTGGTCCAGAAGCTGATCGCCCGAGGCCTGACCCGTCGCCTGCTGCATCACGCCGCCGACGCCCGCTTCGCCCGCGTCTTCGAGGCCGGATACGGCACAGGCCAGCTGACCCGCCTTCTGCTGCAGCGCCTGCCCATTGAGACCCTGCACCTGAATGATCTGGCGGCGGCGCCCCTGCCCTTTGCGCCAGAGGCCGACTACCGCCCTGGCGACGTCGAGACCCTGCCCCTGCCCGACAGCCTCGACCTGGCGATCTCGACCTCGATGATCCAGTGGATTTCGGACCCGCAAGCCCTGACCCGGCGCCTATGCGGCGCCGTCCGCCCCGGCGGCTGGCTGGCCCTGTCCGGCTTTGGCCCCGATCACTTCCCTGAGCTTCAGGCCCTGGGCAGTCAGGCCGCCGCGCCCTCGCTGCTGTCCGCGTCCGGCATAGCCGACCTGCTGCCGGCCGGCTGG
Source organism: Brevundimonas bullata (assembly GCF_014207965.1). GTDB lineage: Bacteria > Pseudomonadota > Alphaproteobacteria > Caulobacterales > Caulobacteraceae > Brevundimonas > Brevundimonas bullata_A. Next base: position 107,756 of record NZ_JACHLM010000005.1, on the reverse strand, counting down.
ACCGTCCACGAGGCGAAGTCCTACAGCCGCGCTCTATGGTTCGCCTCGCCGCACGCGGTGCTGCGTCATCTGCGCGACACCGGCGTCAACGGCCGCGCCAAGCGTCCGTGGAGCCGCCGCGACCTCGACGCCTTCTGCCAGAACTATGACCAGAGGTTCGGGCGATCCGGGCGCGTCCCCCTGACCTATCAGCCCGTCTGGCTGATAGCGCGCAAGATCTAGACCGACCGCCCCAGATGGCGCTCGGCCGTGGCCACCGCCGCCTTCACGTCGCGCGTGCGGATCGCCGCCATCAGGGCGCGATGATCGGCGTCAGGCCGCGGCTTCCACCGCGCCCTGTACTGGACCAGCATATGGCGCGCGCCGTGCAGTTGCAGGTTGCCCACCTCTTCCAACAGGCGCGGCATGCCGCAGGCGGCCATCGTCCCCAGATGGAAGGCGCGATTGGCCGCCTCCCAGTCATGGATATTGTCGGCCTGATCGCAGGTTAGCCGCAGAGCCTCAAGCCGGCCGATCTCGTCCTGGGTCAGGTTGGGCACCGAATGCATCAGGGCCACGGGCTCCAGCGCCGCGCGCATCAGCTTGACCTCGCGCTGCGCCGCCTGATCCAGCGGCGCGACCCTGACGCCGATATTCGGCTTGCTGACCGCCAGCCCCCTGGCGACCAGACGCAGAAAGGCCTCTCGGACAGGCACGTGGCTGACCTGAAACTCCTCCGCGATGTGGTCCTGCCGCAGTTTGGCGTCTGGCGCGAGGTCGCCCCGCACGATCCGAACCGTCAGTTCGTCGGCGATGCCGTCCGGTGAAAGGCTGGGATTCTTGGCGGTCACGCCGCCTTGATAGATTATCTATAATAGCAGTGTCCATCCTACGGATGGAGGGTCGACCACCTTGCATAGAGGTCCAGCGCGCGCTGCGGGGCGGCCAGCCACCAGGAATAGCCGTTGCGGCGCCCGATCGAGATGCCGTTGACGTCGTCGTGGATGGTCTGGTCCTTGTCGCCGAAGATCGGGCGGCCGGTGACCAGGTCATAGTTGCGCGACCACAGGGGGCCGGCGCCAGGCTTGTCGATCAGCTTGCGGCCGTCGTCGGTCATCTCAAAGGATTTGTCGTAAACGCGCACCGATTCCAGCCAGGCCACGCCGCCACGGATCGCCGCCTTGACCTCTGGCGACGGGTTGGGCTCGCCCATCAGGAACTCGAGGATATCTGTGGTCTCGCCGCTGGCGATCGAGCGCGGCTCATAGTTGCGGGCGCTGGTGGGGACCAGACGCATGGGCTCGACTTGCTGGGGCCAGCCCAAGAGCTGATCGCCTTTGCGCACCTGGGCGGCCAGGGTGACGTCGATGGCCTTCTTCACCCCTTCGGCGGCGCGGACTTCCAGTTCCGGCGGCACGAAGCCGAAGCCCTCGGCGCCGTTGGCCACGTCGCGCAGCACCATGGCGGCCTCGGCCACGGCGTTGTCGTTGAAGGTGATGGAATCGTGGAAACCGCCCTCCAGCGGCCAGATCTGCGGCCAGCCGCCGTTCGGATACTGGGCGTTCAGCAGATAGTGGACGCCCCTGATGATGCTGGCGCGCCAGGCGTCGCCTTCACGCCCCGGCGCCTGGGCTGCGACCTTGGCCAGATAGCGCATTTCGGTCCAGGTGGCGTTGTTGTCCAGTGTGCCAACGAAGGTCCAGAAGCGGTCGGCCGGGGCGTCAAAATTGGCCGGGTTCTGTTCCATGGTCTCGGCGTCGTTGGAGAAGCGCTGCCCCGGAAGACGCTTGAGGCTGCGATCCTGGTTCTTGCTCCATCCGCCGGCAGGGGTCTGGAAGCTGACGACCGCGTCGGCGACCGCGCGGGCCTCGGCCGTGCCGTACCATTCCTCCGGGCGATCCAGCGGCATGTGCGAGCTGTTGCCGCGAATGGCCAAGGGCGGCGGAGGGGGCGTCGCCCCGGCGGGCAGCTCGGCGGCCAGGGCGGCGCGGTCCGCCAGATGCTGGGCCTGCGAACGGGCCAGATAGTCGGCCCAGGCGCCGCGCTCCGCATCTGGCAAGGCGCCGATCCGGTCGATGGTCAGACCGACGGCGGGGGTGTTGGCGCGGATGACCTCGGCCCGCGCCGCGCCTGGGGCCATGACGGTCAAGGCGCTCAGGGTCAGGGCGGCGGTCGCAAACAGATGCTTCATCAGACGTTCCCCAGACACGCAGAACCGTGTCATTTCTCATTATGTATATTTTGATCTTACATAATGGAAATGAGGTCGCAAGTGCGGGACGGAGGATCAGGCCAGGGTGCTGCGGTCCAACTGGTCCACGCGCGTGACGCCGGTCAGGGCCATGGCCACCTTCATCTCGGCGGCCATCAGGTTCAGAACGTGGCTGACGCCCGCCTCGCCGCGCGCGGCCAGGGCATAGGCCCAGGCCCGACCGATCAGCACGCCGTCAGCGCCCAGGGCCAGCATCCGCACCACGTCCAGACCGCTGCGGATGCCGCCGTCGGCCAGAATGGTCAGCCGCCCCTCGACCGCATCGGCGATGGGCGGAAGCGCGCGGGTCGAGGACAGGACGCCGTCCAGCTGACGCCCGCCGTGGTTCGACACCACCAGACCGTCTGCGCCCAGGTCGGCGACGCGCCTGGCGTCATCGGCGTCCAGCACGCCCTTGATGATCAATGGCCCCTTCCAGCGCTCGCGCACCCAGGCCAGATCATCCCAGGTCACGGTCGGATCGAAATTGTCGCGCATCCAGGCGAAAAAGTCGTCGATGCCGGTCTTGCCCTTCAGCACCGGCGCCACATTGCCGAGCGAGTGCGGACCGCCCCTGACCCCCACGTCCCAGGCCCAGGCCGGATGGGCCACGGCCTGCATCGCGCGCCGCATGTCGCCAAACAAGCCCGACGCCCCCGCCAGACCCGAGTGGTAGTCGCGATAGCGCGAGCCCGGCACCGGCATGTCGACGGTGAAGATCAGGGCCGGGCATTTCGCCTGTTCCGCCAGATCCAGCAGGTCGGCCATGAAGGCGCGGTCGCGGATCATATAGAGCTGGAACCAGAAGGGCGCGGGACTGCCCGCCGCCACCTCGCCGATCGAACAGGCGCCGACCGTGGACAGGGTGAAGGGCACGCCGAAGGCGGCGGCGGCGCGGGCGGCCTGCACCTCGCCGCGCCGCGCGTTCATCCCCGCCAGTCCGACCGGCGCCAGCGCCACCGGCAGACTGACCTTCTGGCCGAACAGGGTCGTCGACAGGTCGATGTTCGACACGTCGCGCAGCACCCGCTGGCGCAGGGCCACGTCGCGCAGGTCGGTGATGTTCCGCCCCAGCGTCGTCTCGGCGTAGGAGCCGCCGTCGATGTATTCGAACAGAAAGCGCGGCAGGCGCCGACGCGCCAGCTCGCGATAATCGGTGATGGAGGCCGCCTTCACGCCGCCCGCCCTACTGCAGGTTCACAAAGGCGCCGCCATCGACCAGCAGGGCCGCGCCGGTGACATAGGCCGCCATGTCAGACGCCAGGAAGGCGACGGCGCCGCCGATGTCCTCGGGCTGGCCCAGACGACCCAGCGGGATGCGGCCTTCCATGTATTCGCGCTTGGCCGGATCGGACAGATCATCCCGGTTGATGTCGGTCAGGATGGTGCCCGGCAGCACCGAGTTGCAGCGGATGCCGTGACGCCCCAGGGCGATGGCGCAGGACTGCATCAGACTGTGCACCCCCGCCTTGGTCGGGGTGTAGTGGGTCTGGAACTCGCCGCCGACCAGGGCCGAGATCGAGCTGATGGCGACAATGGCCCCGCCATTGCCCTGCTTCACCATCTGGTTCGCCGCCGCCTGGGTCATGAAGTAGGCCCCGTGCAGGTTGACCTCCATCGTACGCTTCAGCGTCTCGGCCGGCATGTCGAGGAAGGCGTGGAAGGGGCAGATGCCGGCGTTGGAGACAAAGACGTCCACACGGCCGAAGGCCTCGACCGCCGCGTTGACAAAGGCCGTCGCCGTTTCCGGCAGGGCCACATCGCCCTCGACCGAGATGCAGCGCCGACCATGGGCCTCGACGGCGGCGATCACTTCGGCGGCGGCCGCGCCGCCCGAGTTGCTGTTGATGGCGACGTCCGCGCCCTGCTTGGCCATTTCCACGGCCACGGCGGCCCCGATGCCTCGCGATCCTCCGGTGATGAGGACGACCTTGTCTTTAAGCAGCATGGGGGCTCCGTACAGTCTCAGTTGCTTCAGGGTTTCGGGGTCCAGCCCAGGTCGCCGCTGATGGCGTTGGCGGCATCGGTGACCGTCTTGGTCAGCTCGGCCATCCGGGCGTCGGACATATATTGTGCAGCGGACGAGACGCTGATCGCGGCCACGACATGGCCGTCGACCGAACGGATCGGCGCGGCGACGCAGCGGACCTGATCCTCGTTCTCTTCCAGGTCGAAGGCGTAGCCCTTCTGCGCATATCCGCGCATCCGCTCCATCCAGACGGCGCGGGCGGCGGAATCAAACGGCGTGCCCTCGGGGGCGTAGAAGTCGCTCCATTCGGGCTCTGACTTGTCGAGGATCAAGGCCTTGCCCAGGCCGGTCGAGGCGATGGGATGACGCTCCCCAAGGCGCGAGCCGATGTTGACCCGGCGACGCCCGGCGACCTTGTCCAGATAAAGAGCATGGCGACCGTCCAGCACGCCCAGATGGACGGTGTCGTCAGTCACCGCCGACAGATGCTCCAGATAGGGGCGCGCCACGCGCGGCAGGTGCATCTGCTGGCTGGCGGCGTGGCCCAGCTCCAGCAGCTTGGGGCCGAGGCTGTAGCCTTCGCGCGGGCGGAAAGACAGCAGGCGGCGATCCACCAGGGCCGAGGCCAGGCGGTGGGTGGTGCTGCGCGTCAGCTCCAGCTTCTCGGACAGCTCGGCCAGCGGCAGCGAACCCTCCATCAGGGCGTCGATGACATCCAGTCCACGCAGCAGGGTCTGGCTGCCGGAGGCCTTGACCCCGACTTCCTCTTCGCCCTCGACTTGCTCGGTCTTGATTGACGTCATTCGTCCCATCTCGTAATCCTCATTCCCAGAATGTAGCAAAACACGCAAGCGGGCCGCTCAAAAGGTTGGCAAGTTTGACGGGTCGCACGGAGGAACGCCAGTGACATCCCGCATACTGGGAGAGAATTACCGCATCTCGGTGATTTCTCAATGAGCCGTCTGCCTAAGATCAAACACGTCCGCGCCTTCGTCGTGAAGAACGACGGCACGGGCGCCAATCAGGGGGGAGGCGCCGACTATCACGATCAGGGCGACGGTCACTGGATCGACGACCACATCGCCACGCCGATGGCCAAGTATCCCGAGTATCGCCAGAGCCGCCGCAGCTTCGGCATCAATGTGCTGGGCACCCTGGTCGTCGAGATCGAGGCGGACAACGGCGTGGTCGGCTTCGCCGTGACCACCGGCGGCGAGCCCGCCGCCTATATCGTCGAGAAACACCTGGCCCGCTTCCTGGAAGGGCGCGATCCGTCCGAGGTCGAGAAGATCTGGGATCAGATGTATTTCTCGACCCAGTATTATGGCCGCAAGGGTCTGGTGGTGAACGCCATCTCCGGCGTCGATCTGGCGCTGTGGGACCTGCTCGGCCGCCTGCGTCAGGAGCCGGTCTTCGCCATGCTGGGCGGCGCGGTGCGGGATGAGCTGACCTTCTACGCCACGGGCGCCCGACCCGACAAAGCCAAGGAACTCGGCTTCATCGGCGGCAAGATGCCCCTGCACCACGCACCCGCAGAAGGCGAGGAAGGCCTGCGCAAGAACCTGGCCGAGCTTGAGGCCATGCGCAACGCCTGCGGCGACGACTTCTGGCTGATGTTCGACTGCTGGATGGCGCTGGATCTGAACTACGCCACCCGCCTGGCGCACGAAGCCCACAAGATGGGTCTGAAGTGGATCGAGGAGGCGCTCAGCCCCGACGACTACTGGGGCTATCAGGCGCTGAAGAAGAACGCGCCCAAGGGGATGCTGGTCACCACCGGCGAGCACGAGGCCACCCGCTGGGGCTTCCGCATGCTGCTGGAGATGGAATGCTGCGACATCATCCAGCCGGACGTGGGCTGGTGCGGCGGCGTCACCGAGCTGATCAAGATCTCCGCCATGGCCGACGCCAAGGGCGTGCTGATGATCCCGCACGGATCGTCCGTCTATTCCTACCACTTCGTCGTGACGCGCCATAACAGCCCGTTCGCCGAGTTCCTGATGATGGCCCCGGGCGCCGACGAGGTCGTGCCCATGTTCCATCCGCAACTCATCGGCGAGCCGGTCCCCGTGAACGGCAAGCTCAAGGTGCCTGATGCGCCCGGCTTCGGCGTCGAGCTGAACCGCGACATCGCCCTGCACCGCCCCTACGCCCGCTAAGAAGGCCTCACTATGAAACTGCTGCGTTACGGCCCTGTGGGCCAGGAAAAGCCCGGCACGCTCGACGCCGAGGGTCGTATCCGCGACCTGTCGGGCGTGGTCGCCGACATCACACCGGATCAGTTGTGGGGCGAAGGCCTCGCCGCGCTGAAGGCGATTGATCCCGAGACCCTGCCCCGGGTGGAGGGCGCGCCCCGCTACGGCGTGCCGGTCAACGGCGTGCGCAAATTCATCGCCATCGGCCTGAACTTCGCCGACCACGCCGCCGAGTCCAACCTGCCCATCCCGGCCGAGCCCGTGGTCTTCACCAAGGCCGTCTCCTGTTTGACGGGCCCGAATGATACCGTTGTCATTCCGCGCGGCTCCGAGAAGACCGACTGGGAAGTCGAACTGGGCATCGTCATCGGCAAGCGGGCTTCCTACGTCGAACAGGCCGACGCCCTGGACCATGTCGCGGGTTACGTCCTGATCAACGACGTGTCCGAGCGCGCCTTCCAGACCGAGCGCGGCGGCACCTGGGACAAGGGCAAGGGCTGCGACACCTTCGGCCCGGTCGGTCCCTGGATCGTCACCAGGGACGAGGTCGGCGACGTCCAGACCCTGGATATGTGGCTGGACCTCAACGGCAAGCGCATGCAGACCGGCAACACCCGTACCATGATCTTCGGCGTGGCCGAGATCGTGTCCTACGTCAGCCAGTTCATGACGCTGGAGCCCGGCGACCTGATCACCACCGGGACCCCGCCCGGCGTCGGTCTGGGTCAGAAGCCCGAGCCCTTCTACCTGAAGGCCGGCGACGTCATGGAGCTGAGCATCGAGAAGCTGGGCCGCCAGCGCCAGTCGGTCGTCGCCTGGTCGAAGGACGCCGCAGCATGAGCGCCTATCAAGGTCGCTTCATCGGCCGCACCGCCGTCGTCACCGGCGGCGCCTCCGGTCTCGGCAAGGCCTCGGCCGCCCGCATCGTCGCCGAGGGCGGCAAGGTGGTCCTCTGGGACCTCAATGCTGATGCGCTGAAGGCCGCCGCCGAGGAAGTCGGCGCGACCGCAACCGTCGCGCTGGACGTCTCCGACGCCGCTGCCGTCGAGGCCGCCGCCAAGACCTCGCATGAGGCCCTGGGCCGCATCGACATCCTGGTCGCCTCGGCCGGCATCACCGGCGCCACGGTTCCGGTGCACGAGTTCCCGCTCGACAGCTGGAAGCGCGTCGTCGACATCAATCTGAACGGCGTCTTCTACTGCTCGCGCGCCATCGTCCCCTACATGCTGGCCAACGACTACGGCCGCATCGTCAACGTGGCCTCGGTCGCGGGCAAGGAAGGCAACCCCAACGCCAGCGCCTATTCGGCGTCAAAGGCCGGCGTGATCGGCTTCACCAAGTCGCTGGGCAAGGAACTGGCCGGCAAGGGCGTCATCGCCAACAGCCTGACCCCCGCCACCTTCGAAAGCCCCATCCTGGCGCAGATGCCGCAAAGCCAGGTCGACTACATGCGCTCCAAGATCCCGATGGGCCGTCTGGGCGAGGTCGAGGAAAGCGTCGCCATGGTCTGCTTCATGGCGTCGGAAGAATGCAGCTTCACCACCGCCTCGACGTTCGATACGTCGGGCGGCCGCACGACCTACTAGGGAGCTTCGGGTGGGCCGCGACCTTCGCATCGTCGACTGCCACGTCCACCTGTGGGACCTCTCGCGCGCCCGCTACGGCTGGCTGCAGGACGATCCCCTGCCGAACAATCCGGCGGGGGACATGGCCCCGATCGCGCACCAAGACTATCTGCTGGGAGACTATCTGGCCGACACGGCGGGCTGGCGTGTGGGCAAGATCGTCCACGTCGAGGCCGGCCAGCCGCGCGGGCATCAGTTGTCCGAGACCGACTGGCTGCAAGCCCTGGCTGACGACTACGGCTATCCGCACGGCATCGTCGCCGGCGCCGACCTGACCGATCCCGATCTGGACGCCCTGCTGGAGGCCCAGGCCGCGCGCCCCAATGTCCGGGGCGTGCGCCAGATCGTCTGCTGGCACGCCGATCCGCTGAAAACCTACAACCCCGCCGATCCCCTGCTCGACCCTGTGTGGCGCTCAGGCTTCGCCAAGCTCGCCCGTCACGGCCTGTCCTTCGACCTGCAGCTCTATCCGTCGCAGATGGCGAGCGCCGTGGAACTGGCCGACGCCCATCCCGACACCCCCCTGATCATCAATCACGCCGGTCTGCCGACCGACCGCGACGAGGCGGGCATGGCCGTCTGGCGCGCCGGGCTGAAGACCCTGGCCGAGCGCCCGCAGGTTTCGATCAAGATCTCCGGCCTCGGCATCACCGACCGCGCCTGGACCCCCGACAGCATCCAGCCCGTGGTGCTGACCTGCATTGAGGCCTTCGGCACGCATCGCGCCATGTTCGCCAGCGACTTTCCGGTCGAGCGGGTCCACGGCAGCTTCGACGCCTTCTACTCCGCCTTCGACGCGATCACGGCCGACTTCTCGATCGATGAACGCGACCGTCTGTTCGCCGCCAATGCCGAGGCGATCTACCGCATCTGACCCCCATCATACGCCGAGCCCGCATCAAGACGGCGCCGGACCCGAGGAAGCCCAAGAGGACGACATGAGTATCGAAACCGACGCCGCCCACACCCCCGGCGGTCTCGCCTTCCCCGCCGCCGGCAGCCTGCGCGGCCCGCTGGCCTTCGCCATCGGCTGCTTCCTGATCTGGGGCCTGGCCTATGGGCTGCTGGACGTGCTGAACAAGCATTTCCAGGAGACGCTCAGCATCAGCCAGGCGGACAGCTCCTGGCTGCAGATCGCCTATTTCGGCGCCTATCTGCTGCTCAGCCTGCCCGCGGGCATGTTGCTGAATGCACGCGGCTACAAGTTCGGCATCGTCTCGGGCCTGGCCCTGACGGCGTTCGGCGCCCTCCTGTTCATCCCCGCCGCCAACGCCGGCAGCTTCCTGCCCTTCGTCGGCTCCATGTTCGTCCTGGCCGCCGGTCTGTGCGTGCTGGAAACCTCGGCTGACACCTACGTCAACGTCCTGGGCGACCCGGCCAAGGCCTCGCAGCGCCTGAACCTGGCCCAGTCGTTCAATGCACTCGGCGTCTTCATCGGCCCGATGATCGGCGGCGCGGTCTTCTTCAGCCCCTCGACCACCGAGGCCCTGGGCGGCGCGACCCGCTCGATCCAGATCGTCTATGGCCTGATCGCCGTCGCGGTCCTGATCTTCGCCGCCGTCGTCTGGCGCGCCCGCCTGCCGGAGACCGGCCTGGCCGATCACGGCGACGCCGTCGCAGGCGACGCCCCGGCCAAGCCTCTGTCGCAGCAGCCCCACTTCATCGCCGGCGTGGTGACCCAGGCCCTCTACATCGGCGCCCAGGTCGGCATCGGCGCCTACTTCATCAATCTGGTGACCCACAACTGGCAGGGCCTGACCTCGCAGCAGGGCGCCTTCATGCTGTCGCTGGCGGCCATCGGCTATCTGGTCGGACGCTTCGCCGCCACGGGCCTGCTGCTCAAGGTCAGGCCGCGCACCCTGCTGACCACCTATGGCGTCATCAACGTCGCCCTGACCCTGGTGGTCGCGGCCGGCATCGACAAGGTGTCGCCCATCGCCCTGATCGCCGTCTTCTTCTTCATGTCGACCATGTTCGCCACCATCTTCGCCCTGGGCACCACCGGTCTGGGCGCCGGCACCAAGAAGGCCTCGTCCCTCATGGTCATGGCGATCGGCGGCGGCGTCCTGCTGCCCTGGCCCATGGGCAAGCTGGCCGACCTCTACGGCGCCAACATCGCCTTCCTGCTGCCCGCCGCCTGCTTCGCCGTGGTCGCCTGGTATGGATGGAAGGGCGCCGGCCTGGGTCGGGCGGAGGCCAAGTGATGCGTCTGCGTTCCGCCCTCCTCGCCTTCACCCTGCTGGCTGGCCCGACTGCAGCTTGCGCCCAGACCGTCACCCCCTCGGTGGCGGTCGCTCCAGCGGCCCCGATTGACCGGCAGGCCCTGGCCCAGCGTCACAATGTGACGCTGACCGCCATCAACCGGCACGCCCCGATTCAGTTGGGCAACGGCGACCTGGGATTCACCGCCGACATCACCGGCCTACAGACCTTCCCTGAGCAGTATTCGGAACTGGCCCCCCTGCTGACCATGGCCCAGTGGGCCTGGCACAGCTTCCCCAACCCTGAGGGCTATACCGAGCAAAACGGGCTCATAAACGTGCCGGTCCCTGGGCGCGGCGAGCAGCCCTATGCCTGGATGAAGTCCTGGGCCGACGCCGAGACCAACCCCGCCTACACCTGGCTGCGGGCCAATCCGCATCGCATTTCGCTGAGCCGCATCGGCCTGACTTTGAATGACGGCCGCGCCCTGGACTTCGCCAAGGTGGCGGACACGCGCCAGACGCTGGACCTGTGGTCAGGAACCCTGACCAGCCGCTTCATCTATGACGGCCAGCCGGTCGAGGTCGTGACCCGCGTCCACCCGACGCTGGACATGGTGATGGTCGAGATCGCGTCGCCGCTCGTCGCGTCTCAGGGTCTGGGCGTTCAGGTCCGCTATCCCGGCGTGAACCCCGCTATCAATCCAGATCCGACCAGCTTCGACGGCGCGGGCGCCCAGAGCCTGGACGTCGTCGCCTTCGACACGGGCGACGTCCGGATCCGCCGCACCCTGGACGACACCGCCTATCATTCCGGCATCATCGCCTCGGGCAAGATCGAGCAGAGCGGCGCCGACAGCTTCAGCGTCGTCGCCAATGGGCGTGAGCGGCTGACCGTCATGGTCCGCTTTGACCAAGAGGCCGACACGACGAAGGCCCCGGCCTATTCCTCCGGCGTTCAGGCCGTGACCCGCCACTGGAACGCCTTCTGGACTGAGGGCGGCGCCGTCGACTTCACCGGCTCGACCGACCCGCGCGCCGCCGAGCTGGAGCGCCGGGTGGTCCTGTCGCAATATCTGTCGGCGGTGAACGGCGCGGGCGAACTGCCGCCGCAGGAAGAGGGCCTCTTCTCCAACTCCTGGTACGGCAAGTTCCATCTGGAGATGCACCCCTGGCACGCCGGCTGGCAGGCCATGTGGGGCCGTCCTGAACTGCTGGAGCGCAGCCTGCCCTGGTATCTGGGCAACCTCGACAACGCCCGCGCAGAGGCCGCGCGTCACGGGGTCAAGGGCGCCTGGTGGCCCAAGATGGTCGGGCCGGAAGGCCGCAACAGCCCCAGCCTCGTCTCCCCCTTCATCATGTGGCAGCAGCCGCACCCCATCCTGCTGGCCGAACTGGTCTGGCGCGCGGACAAGGACCCTGCCGTGCTCGGCCGCTACGCCGAACTGGTCGAGACCACCGCCGACCTTCTGGCCTCCTGGCCCATCGAGCAGAACGGCCGCCTGAACCTCGGCACGCCCCTGATCCCGGCGCAGGAAAACTATGATCCCCTGACCACGATCAACCCGACCTTCGAGGTCGAGTATTTCCGCTGGGCCTTGGAAACCGCGCAGCAATGGCGGCTCCGTCAGGACCAGCCGCGCCGCGCCGACTGGGATCAGGCGCTGGCGAAAATCGCCCCGCCCGCGATGAAGGACGGCCTCTACCTGCCGGTCGAAAGCGTGCCGGACTTCTGGTACACGGCCATGTCCGACGCCTGCCGCAAGCATGCGGCGGCCAGTCAGTGCAAGAACCGCGACCACCCCTCCTTCCTGATGGCCTATGGCTTCATCCCCGGCGCGCGCATCGACCCGAACGCCATGCGCCGCACCTTCGAGGCGGTGGAGCAGAACTGGGACGTGCGCCAGACCTGGGGCTGGGACTTCCCCATGATGGCCATGACCGCCGCCCGTCTCGGCGAGCCGGACAAGGCCGTCGACTGGCTGTTCGCCGACCTGAAGAACAACCAGTGGGGCGTCACCGGCATGACGCCGCGCGTCCACCTGGACGAGCACGCCGACGAACTGGTGCCTGTCTCCGCCGGGGCCGGCGGCGTCGCCATGGCGGTCAACCCGGACGGCGCCGGCTATCGCCGCGCGGCCGAGACCTACTTCCCGTCCAACGGCTCGCTGCTGATGGCGGTGGGTCTGATGGCGGGCGGCTGGGACGGCTCGACCGGCCATGCGCCCGGCTTCCCGAAAGAAGGCTGGAGCGTGCGGGTCGAAGGCCTGACCCCCGCGCCCTGATGACGATGATCAAGAGGACCGCCCCATGACGACCTCCCGCCGTTCCGCCCTCAAGGCCCTGTTGGCCGCCCCCGCTCTGGGGGCCGCCACCGGCGCCGCCACGTCAGCCTCGGCCCAGACCGCAGGCGCGCAACAACTGCAACCCGCCCTGCCCCCGGCCGGTCAGGTTCCGGCATGGCCCGCGCCCAACACCGCCCCGCCGTCGACCCAGGAAACGCCGCACCAGCCGCCGCAATGGTCCAGCCCCGTGCCGACGGATTGGATCGACCAGAAGACGGGCCACCGCATCCGCCGCCTGACGCCGGACGGCGGCGGCAAGCCCTATTTCTACAAGAACATGTTCCTGCCGGCGAAGGCGGGCGCGCCGGACCTGATGGTCATCTCAACGCCCCAGGGCATCTCGACGGTGGACCTGAAGACCTGGGCGCTGAGCGTCCTGGTCCCCGATCGCAACGCCGACCTGATGTTCACCGGGCGCAAGGGTCGCAACGTCTATTACTCGGTCACCGAGCCGGGCGAGGCCCAGCTGATGGACCGCGCCAAGACGATCTACGTCATCGACGTGGACACGAAGCGCACGCGTCGGATCGCCCGAATCCCCAACGGCGCCGTCAACTCGGTCAACGCCGACGAGACCCTGCTGCTGGGTTTTGTCGCCCATGGGTCGGAGCCGCTACAGCCGGGCGTCGGCGACCCGCGCAACCGCCGCTTCGACCAGGCTGAGTACGCAGCTACCGGCCCGGACGGAAAGCCGCTGAACTTCGCCCGCGCCAAGGGGGTGCGGATGCTGCAACGCTGGGCCGCGCGCTATCCGATGGCGATCTTCGTCATCGACATGGCCACCGGCGAGCGCCGCGTCATCCACTCGACCAACGAGTGGATCGGCCACACCCAGTTCTCGCCGACCGATCCCGACCGCATCATCTTCTGCCACGAAGGCCCCTGGCACCGGGTCGATCGCATGTGGACGATGAAGGTCGACGGCTCGGACCTGCGCAAGACCCACACGCGGACCATGAATTTCGAGATCTTCGGGCACGAGTGGTTCAGCCCCGACGGCAAACAGGTGCTGTACGATCTGCAGACCCCGCGCGGTCAGGTCTTCTGGGTCGCCTCGGTCGATCTTGAAACCGGCAAGCGCGTCTATCGCCGGGTCGAGCAGAACGACTGGTCGGTCCACTACAATGTCTCGCCCGACGGCCGGATGTTCGCCGGCGACGGCGGCGACGGCGACATGGTGGCCCACGCCCCGGACGGCAAATGGATCGTCCTGCTGCGCCCCGAGCCTATCGTCGACGAGGACCCCTCCAGCGACAAGGAGGACCAGATCAGCGTCGAATACCTGCGCTCGGAGCGACTGGTGGACCTGTCCAACCACGACTACCGGCTGGAGCCCAATCTGACCTTCACGCCGGACGGCCGCTGGATCGTCTTCGTGTCCAACATGCACGGCAAGAACCACGTCTACGCCGTCGAGGTGGCGCGCGCGGCCTGACGGGATCAGACATGCGGCAAGGTCCGGAGCGATCCGGGGCCTTGCCGCCATCACGCCCAACGAGATACCAACGTTCCGCAATTCGAGATCGCATCCCAGCCGTCTTCAGCGCAGCATGCTCTTGAAAACGACAGCGTTGGCCGACGACGGCGAAGCGTCTCACGGTCGATCATCCTTTTGGATACAAACACATTTCTGACGCCTTCATGCCCTCAGAATGTCCGACCGACATCAGCGTGTTGCAAAAGACGGGAAGCTGTTGCAAGAAGTGGCACGCATCCGCATCCAACTATGCGCGACGCCATACCAACAAATGACACCGGTGCCACGAGCCTCGGTGCGGGGAGAGAACATGGAACGGCCCTTCAACCACGCCCGGACTCTGTGCATCGCCGGCGTCTCGGCGACCGCCCTGCTGTGGGGCGCTGCGCCCGCCTTCGCCCAGGAGGCCGCGCCGGCTCCCGAGCAGGAAGAAGCCACCACCGTCGATGAGATCGTCGTCACCGGCTTCCGCTCCAGCCTTCAGCAGGCGCTGAACATCAAGCGCCGCGAAGCCGGCGCCGTGGACGCCATCTTCGCCGAAGACATCGCCGACTTCCCCGACCAGAACCTGGCCGAGGCCATCCAGCGCCTGCCCGGCGTGACCATCGACCGTGAAAACGGCCAGGGCCGCACCATCTCGGTGCGCGGCCTGGGCGCTGACTTCACCCGCGTCCGCATCAACGGCCTGGAAGCCCAGGCGGCCTACGGCGGCAACCGCAGCCGCGGCTTCGACTTCTCGATGTTCGCCTCCGAGCTGTTCAACAGCATCAAGGTCCGCAAGACCCAGTCGGCCGAGATCGAGGAAGGCTCGCTGGGCGCGACTGTCGATCTGCAGACCGGCCGTCCGCTGGACTTCAAGGGCAGCGGGTTCAACTCGGCCCTGTCGGTTCAGGGCTCCTACAATGATCTGTCGGAAAAGACCGTCCCGCGCGTCGCCGGCCTGCTGAGCTGGTCGAACGATAGTGGCACCTTCGGCGTGCTGACCTCCGTCGCCTATTCGGAGCGCGCGCCGATCAGCGAGAGCTTCAACACCACCCGCTGGCAGGCCGGCGATGCCAACGCCGCCTATGGCGCGGGCAACAACTTCGCCGGCTGCATCCCCTGCACCACCAGCGGCCAGCGGACCGAACTGCTGAACGCCTTCTATCCGCGCATCCCGCGCTACACCTTCGGTAGCTTCAATGAGGACCGCCTGGGCCTGACCACGTCGCTGCAATGGCGTCCGTCAGACCGCACCGAAGTCGTGCTGGACCTGATGTGGTCGCGCTTCAACGTCGAGGCGGAAAGCCCCAACATCGAGGCCATCAGCTTTAGCCGCGCCGCTGGCGGCGTGCGCGACACCATCGTGCGCGACTACGCCATCGACAAGGACAAGAACGTCATCTCCTACGGCGTGTTCGACAATGTCGACATCCGTTCGGAGAACGGCTTCACCCGCGATGAGAGCAACTTCTACCAGGCCTCGCTGAACCTGCGTCACGAGTTCACCGACCGCCTGCGCGGCACCGCCAAGATCGGCGCCAACAAGTCCGAAGCCCGCACGCCGCAGTCGTTCTCCTACATGTTCGACGCCAACAATCAGAACGGCTTCACCTACGACTTCCGCGGCAACGACCGCCTGCCGATGATCAACTACGGCTTCGACGTCACCTCGGGCTCGCGCTTCACCCTGACCGAGCGCCGCAAAAGCTCGGGCGGCGCCAACTTCGAGAACAGCGTCTTCGCCGGCGCGCTGGAATACGACTACACGCCCGAGTTCACGATCAAGGCGGGCGGCGAGTATCGCACCTACGGCTTTGACACCTTCGGCTATCAGCAAGCCGCGTCGGTCCTGACCGGCGCTGACCGCGTCGTCGGCGTGGACGCCCTGGGCAAGATCGTCAGCATCGACGGCAAGCTCGATATCCCGACCGGTTCGGACCTCAGCTACATCGTTCCCGATATCTGGAAGATCAACGAGTTCCTCAGCGTCTTCGACGACGAACTGGTCCCGACCTACAACGGCATCCGTGAAGTCGAGGAGACGGACAAGGGCATCTTCGTCCAGGCCGACTTCAACACGGAACTGCTGGGCATGACGGTGCGCGGCAACGCCGGCATTCGTCGTGCAATCACGGAGACGACGTCCAAGGGCTTCCTGAACACCGACTACGTCACGGTGAACAACGAGTACGCAGACACCCTGCCCTCGTTCAACCTGGCCATCGAGCCGCGCGACGATCTGGTCATCCGCTTCGGCGCCGCCAAGGTGATGTCGCGTCCGGCCCTGGGCGACCTGACGCCGGGCGGCAGCCTGTCGACGCCGACGCGTCGCGTCTCATACGGCAACCCGCTGCTGAAGCCCTTCCGCGCCACCAATTTCGACGTGGCGGCCGAATGGTATTTCCAGAATGAGGGCCTACTGGCGGCAGCCGTCTTCTACAAGGAGATCGACAGCTTCATCACCACCGTCACCGAGACGGTGCCGTGGGCCAGCCTGGGCCTGGACGACAGCCTGTTGGCCGGCACCCCCGCCTCGCCGGACGAGAACTTCGACGTCACGCGCAAGGTTAACGGCGCCGGCGGTTCCCTGCACGGTCTGGAAATCCAGTATCAACAGCCCTTCAGCTTCCTGCCCGGCTTCTGGTCCAACTTCGGATTCATCGGCAACTACACCTATGTGAAATCCGAGGTCGAGTATGGCGACGGCCGCAAGGGCCCGCTGACGAACCAGTCTAAGAACGCCTTCAACACAACCCTCTACTATGAGGTGGATCGGTTCCAGGCCCGCGTTTCAGCCGCCTATCGCAGCGGCTATCTGCTGGCC
This sequence comes from Brevundimonas bullata, assembly GCF_014207965.1. Lineage (GTDB taxonomy): Bacteria > Pseudomonadota > Alphaproteobacteria > Caulobacterales > Caulobacteraceae > Brevundimonas > Brevundimonas bullata_A. The sequence goes on along the minus strand of NZ_JACHLM010000005.1, from coordinate 90,908 downwards.
TTCCCGGGCGGGAACGGCAACTCGGAAGAAGGCGTCAATGACACCGTCAACTTCGACGCGTCGATGTCCTACAACATCAGTGACAACCTGACCTTCTCTCTGGAAGCCCTGAACCTGAGCGACGAGTTCAACGACCGCTACGTCGATGCGACGGACCGCGTGTCGAACTACCGTCACACCGGCCGCGAGGTCGCTATCGGATTGCGCTGGAAATACTGATCTTCCTCCCTGAACCTTTCAGTGCATGACTTGGCCCGGAGCGTCTCGCTCCGGGCCTCTTTTTTTGTCCGGCATCCGGCCAGCAAAAAGCCCCGACGCCTGAGGCGCCGGGGCTCTGATATCAGAAGCGGTCGAGCGCTACAGGCCGACCATCCCGCGCGACGCCGTCACCTTTGGCCCCGTCCCGTCCAGGGTGTCGATCCTGCAGTCGCGGAAGCGCCAGTTCTCGGCGTTGGCGATGGTCCCCGCCTCGCGCACGTCCCAGTCCAGCCGGTCGAAGGTGAAGTCGCGCAAGGGCGCCTCTTCATAGGCGGCGGCCTCGAAGCCGATCTTGCCGCCCACCGCCTTGATGTTCGACAGGCGCACGTCGCGGATGCGAGGGATGCCCTGCTCGCGCGGCACCGGGGTGGCCAGCGCCCGCCAGTAGTCGGGAATGTCGGTCATGCCCGCCGGGATCTGGGCGTAGGAGTAGTTCGGATACCAGTTGAGGTTTACCCGGAACAGGGTCGCCACGTCCTGCAAATGGATGTTCTTCAGGGCGATGTTGTTGATCACCCCGCCGCGCGTGTGGCCCGACTTGAAGAAGATGCCCAGCGGCACCGGGTACTCGATGCGCAGGCCCGACACCTCGATGTCCTCGAACCCGCCCGAGGTCTCACTGCCGAAGGTCATGCCGGCCAGGGCGTCGCGCACGATGCAGTCCCGGATCTTCACCTGACGACAGGGCCGCGCCACGCGCAGACCGTCCCAGTCGCGTCCGGCCTTGATGCAGATGGCGTCGTCGTTGACCGACAGGTCGCAACGCTCGACCAGCACCCGCTCCGACGAGTCGATATCGATCCCGTCGGTCGAGGGACCGCGTCCGCCCAGGTTGTTGCGGATGATCAGGTCCGACACCTTCACGTCGCGCGAATAGCAGACATGCACGGTCCAGAAGCCTGACCGCGCCAGGTTCAGACCCGACACCTCGACCGCCTCGGAGTCATAGACGTGGATCAAGCGCGGACGGCGGCAGTCATAGTCGGCGGCCCAGCGCAGGTCCTTGGGATCATACTCGCGGCGCAGCGCCCAATAGCTGTCCCAGAAGACCTTGCCGTCGCCGTCCACCAGACCCTCGCCGGTGATCTTGGCGTTCTTCTGCTGGTAAATGTTCAACAGGCCCGCCGGCCACTCCATCTCGATCCCGGCGACGCGGGTGCGGACCATGGGATAGGCGGCCAGATCGCGCAGCCCCTTCAGCGTCGCGCCGCGTCCGATCAGCAGGGTCACGTTCGACCTCACGAACAGCGAGCCGGACATATAGACTCCGGGCTTCAGCACCACGGTCCCGCCGCCCGCGCCCGCCGCAGCGTCGATGGCGGCCTGGATCGGGCGGGTGTTGACCGCCTCCCCGTCGCCCACCGCGCCGAAGTCGGCGGCGTCGAACGTCCGGCCGGTGGATTGCGCAAAGGCGGGCGGTGCGGCGGTGGCGATGGCCCCGGTCAGGCCGAGTTGCAGCAGGGAGCGGCGATGCATGGGCGTTCCTCAATATACTGGCCGCCTTGGGCGACGGCGTCTTGTCGCGCGGTGTCATTCCGACTTGCGCTGCTCGATCACCATTTTATGGTACGACAAAGCAAATAGTGAAACCCCAAACCCATCGGGGTTCGTACCGGAGAGAACGCCTGTGACGCTACGCCGCGCCGTGCCGACGATTGCCGCCTTCCTGCTGGCCAGCACCGTCCTGACCTCTCCCGCACTGGCCCAGTCGGCCGCTGGTCAGCCCTGGGCGCCGCAGTCGAACCCCGGCGTCGAGGCCGAATGGCTGACCGCCAGGCCGCGCCCCGACCTGAACTTCCGCGCCGACGCCCGCCCTTCGCGCGAACAGACCATGGCGGCGGTCGAATACGTCGCCTCGTCACAGATCAAGGACATGGCGCAGCGTCCACTCGCCCTCTCGACCGGCAGCAACCTGACGCAGATGTCGTCCAACTGGGTGGCCGCCACCTTCTATATCGGCGCGGCGAAACTGGCCCGCGTGTCGGACGATCCCGAGACCCTGCGCTTTCTGACGGCGGTGGCCGAGCACTATAACTACAGCCTGCGCGGCGCCCGCTCCGGCCCGACCATGCTGAATGCCGACGACCAGACCATTGGCGACCTCTACATTGAGCTCTATTCGCGCCGGGGTCAGGACGGGGTGCTGATGCCCCTGCGCCAACGGCTGGACTACATGGTGCCGCATCTGAACCGCACGGCCGAGACCGAGGCCTCGATCTGGTGGTGGGCCGACGCCCTCTACATGGCCCCGCCCGTGCTGGCGCGCATGTCGGCCGTGACCGGCGATCCCAAATACATCCGCGCCATGGACAAGGAATTCCGCCGCACCATCGACCGCCTGTGGGTGCCCGAGCAGCGCCTCTTCCTGCGCGACCAGCGCTTCGAAGGCCGCACCGAGGCCAACGGCCAGCCCATCTACTGGAGCCGCGCCAACGGCTGGGTCATGGGCGGCCTGGCCCGCACGCTGGAGGCCATGCCCGCCGACTTCGCGGGCCGACAGGACTACGTCGACATCTTCCAGGCCATGGCCAGGCGCGTCCGCGACCTGCAGCAGGAGGACGGCCTGTGGCGCGCCAGCCTCTTGGCCCCCGACCTCTATCCGCAGGCCGAGACCTCGGGTTCGGTCTTCTATGTCTACGCCATGGCCTGGGGCATCAACCACGGTCTGCTGGACCGCGCGACCTATGAACCCGCCGTGCTCAAGGGCTGGGCGGCGCTGAACCGCCACGTCCTGCCCAGCGGCCTGATCGGCGCCACGCAGAAGACCGGCGACATGCCCGTGCCGACCGACCCGAACGAGGTCGGCCTCTACACCACCGGAACCTATTTGCTGGCGGGGCTGGAGGTCGCCGATCTGAACGGGCCTCAAAAGGCCCTGCCCCTGGCCGAGCCCGCCCGCGACACGCCCGAGGTCATCGCCGCCACCACCCCGACGCCCCCCGCCCCCGTCACCGTCGTCGGCGAGGCCGAGATCAAGCGCCGCGCCGAGGAGATGCACGCCACCCGCGCCCTCTCCTACGACCCGACTGCGCTGGCCCGCCCCGCCGAGGTCGAGCGCCTGACGCCGCCGCCCGCCGACCAGCAGCAGCCCCGCGCCGTGGTCCGCTTCGCCCCCGACCGTCTGGACGATCTGTTGTGGGAGAACGACCGCGTCGCCCACCGCATCTACGGCCCGGCGCTGGAGGCGCGCGAGGCGCCCTCGGGCTCCGGCGTCGACGTCTGGGCCAAGCGCGTGCGCTATCCCTACATGGACCGCCAATTGCGCTTCCCCAACTACCACGTCGATCACGGCGAGGGCCTGGACTACTACGACGTCGGTCGCGGGCGCGGCTCGGGCGGCCTGGGGATCTGGTTCGAGAACAAGCTGTGGACCAGCCGCAACTTCTCGACCTACCGCATCGAGGAAACCGGGGGCGACGAGGCCCGCTTCAGCGTCGACTACCGCCCCTGGCCCGTCGATGTGGCCCGCAAGGTCTGGGAGACGCGCGACTTCTCCCTGCCGCTGGGCACCAACTTCACCCGCATGACCTCAACGCTGAACTCGGACACCACCGAGCCCCTGATCGTCGGCATCGGCATCTCCAAGCGCCGCAACGCTGCGGGCGCCGGCGCCGTCACCCGCGACGCCGCCAACGGCCGCCTGATGTTCTGGGAGCCCGCCAACCCCGAGCACGGCTCGATCGGCATCGCCATCGCCGTCGACCCGGCCCTGGTCGAAGGCTTCGCCGAGGACGCCGACAACTATCTGATCCTGGTCCGCGTCACGCCCGGCCAGCCCTTCACCTACTATATGGGCTCCGCCTGGGACGGCGGTCTGGACTTCAAGACCCGTGAGGCCTGGGAAAATCATGTTCGCGACACGGCTTTCGGCTACTAGCTGCTCCGAGAAGAGGCCGACGCCCTCCATATCGTCCTTCAGCGGTTCTCGGTGATGCGAGCGACCATGGTCATGGCCGAGCCGCCGTCCGGTTCGGCCGACAGACGCCACAGGCCGCCGCCGCGCCGCCGACCGCGTGGCGCTTCGACTACAGCGAACGGGTCCGCCAGTTCTCGGAAACCCCGGACGGCGGCCCGTCCACGACCGGGCCTCAGGTCCTGGCCGAGTTCATCAAGCGATTGAATTGCGCCGGGCTAGCAAGAGGGGCAAATAGGGAGGATCAAGCCTGCGCATGAGAGCGCGCGGCGGACGAGTATCTCAGTTGACCGAACCCGATATCCGCTCCCTGATCATGGGCAATCCGGTCGCGCGCGCCTTTGCGATCACCGGCGACGCCTGGACGCAGTTGATCCTGCGCGAGGCCTTTTATGGCGTGCGGCGCTTCGGGGTGTGGCGTGAACGCCTGGGTACGCCCCGCAGCGTGCTGACCGACCGATTGCAGAAGCTGGTCGCAGCCGGTCTTCTCAGCCAGGAGCAGGTCGCGACCGGGACGCGGACGGAATATCGCCTGACCGAGATGGGCCTCGACATGTTCGGCGTCGCGGTGGTGCAGGGACAATGGGAAAAGGTCTGGGCCCAGTCGCCCCTTCAGGAACGCTACGCCATCGCCTTTTTCGACCGCGAGTCGGGTCGACGCCTCAAGCCTGCCGTCCTCACACGCGCGCACGGCGTCGAAGTAAAACCCGATAGGGTCGACTGGAAGCCGGGCCCGGGGTTGATCATCATACCTCCGCCAACGTCGCGCCGCCGTCGGTCGGCGCCGATCGAGACCGACCGCCCCATCATTGACCGGTCAACGGAGATCATGGGCGACTACTGGAGCTGGGCGGTGCTGTCGGCGGCCTTTTTCCGCCTTCGGCGTTTCGACGAAATTCACGCCGCTCTTGGGGTGGCGACCAACATTCTGGCCGACCGCCTGAACCGCCTGGTGCTTCACGGGGTACTGGAGAAAAGGCCCTATCAGACCGCGCCCGTGCGTTTCGAGTATCGGCTGACCGAGGCGGGGCTGGCCCTCTACCCCATCGTCCTGGCCATGCACGGCTGGAGCCAGAGATGGTTGATCGAACCCGACGAAGCCCCCCTAACACTGGTGGACCGAGCCAGCGGTGAGGCGATCACGCCCGTGGTCTGCGATCTGGACAGCGGCGAACCGTTGGACCCGCGTCGCATCCGCTGGGAGCTCGAGGCCGCGACCGGGGCGTCAGGCAAAGAAAAATCGCCCGCCGACGCGAAGCCGGACGGGCGATAGTTTTGACGACAGGAAGGACCGTCAGAAGGTCTTGCTGACCGCCACGCCGAAGGAGCGCGGGGCGCCGAAGACGCTGAAGCCGATGCTCGCGTTCTTGATAATGTGCTGCTGATATTCCTCGTCGCCGAGGTTCTTGCCGTAGACCGAGACCTTCAGTCCGCTCGGCGCTTCCCAGGAGGCGAAGGCGCTGATCAGGCCGTAGGACGGCACCAGCACCTCAGGTGCGTTCGACGGGTCAAAGTAGAAGTCATCCGTCCACTGATAGTCCGCTCGCGCCGAGAGCGTGCCGCCGAAGGCGTCCCACTGACCGTCGGCGTAGAGGGTGAACTGGCTTTCCGGCGAGCGAGGCAGACGGTTGCCCTTGTACGGCAGGGCCAGGGAGCCCGACACTGCGTTGGACGTGTATTCGGCGTCCAGCTGGGTGTAGGAGCCGCCGATGGTGATGTTGTGGTTCACCGCCAGCGCCGTCTCGACCTCGAAGCCCCGCACCTCGGCCTCGGCGTTGGACGTGACCAGGGTCAGGCCCAGCAGCTCATAGACCTGCAGGTCGGTGTAATCGAGCATGAAGGCCGCCGCGTTGAGGCGCAGCCGCCCGCCCGCCAGCGTCGTCTTGGCGCCGATCTCGTAGTTGTCGAGCAGTTCGGAACGCAGTGGCTTGGTCGCCTGGGCGCCGGTCTGGGCGGCGCTGGGGAAGGCGCCGGCCTTATAGCCGCGATCATAGCTGACGTAGAACCGCATGTTGTCGATCGGCTCGACCGCCAGCGCCAGCTTCCAGGTCGGTTCCTCGAAGGTGGCGTCGGCCTTGACGTTATAGGGCGAACCCGTCGGCCCCAGCGGAATGCCGGGAGGGGCGTTGGCGCCGTTCTCATTGTCCAGGGCCACCTGATGCACTTCGCGCTCGTCATGCGTCCAGCGCGCGCCGGCGGTCAGCTCCCAGATGTCGGCGAAAGGGATCGTGGCCTGGCCGAACACGGCGTAGCTGGAGTTGGTGGCGTCCTGATTGAAGGTCGTGTCGCCGCCCAGCGACGGCGGTGCGATCGGCAGGGCCGTCTGCACCACGAACCGCTCGGACCGCTCGACCTCTTCGCGGAACATGTAGACGCCGGCGACCCAGTCGATCGAAGAGCCGGACTTGGAGGTCAGACGGAATTCCTGGCTGATCTGCTTGGCCGCCTCGCTGGCGCGGTCATCGACCGACAGGGGGAAGCCCGGGAACGGCAGTCCGCCCAGGTTGTCGCGCCAGCTGTAGTCGTTGTCGCGATAGGAGGTCAGGGAGATGACGTCGAAGTTCTCGGCGCCAGACCACTGGGCGCGCCCGGTCAGGCCCCAGTTTTCCCGCTTCTGATAATTGTCCGCCGAAGAGAAGCTCTGCCGCACGTCCAGACCGGCGCGCAGGCTGTTCACCAAGGTCACGAAGGGCGCGGGCGTGGAGGAGGCCAGAACGGGAATGCGGGCGTGGCCCTGCATGTCGTCCTTGGAGTAGTCGACGCCGCCCAGGAAGCTCCAGTCGCCGGCGTTGTGCAGCACCTGGGCGCGCAGGCCGAACTGTTCGCCGCCCTCCAAGCCTCGGCCGGTCGGCACGTTCTCGGCGTAGCCGTCGTTCTGGTTCCAGCGCAGCGCCAGACGACCGGCGGTGTCGTCGCCCAGCTGGCGGTTCAGCACGGCCTCCACGCCGCGCTCGTCAAAGCTGCCGAGACGGCCAGTAAGCTGGGCCGAATTCTCGAAACGCGGCTTCTTCGTATAGACGTTCAGCGCCCCGCCCGAGGCGTTGCGGCCGTAGAGGGTGCCCTGCGGTCCGCGCAGGATCTCGACCCGCTCGACATCCAGGAAGGCCAGTGAGCTGGCGCCCGCGCGGCCGATGGAGACTTCGTCGATCGACACGCCGATGGAGGGATCGCTGGCGGCGGAATCGCTGGTGGTGCCGACGCCGCGAATGAAGATCTGCGGCTCGCCGATGTTGAACTGGGTCAGGGTCACGCCCGGCGCCTTGCCCGCCACGTCCTGAATGCCCGTCGCCGCCGTGCGCTCCAGCGTTTCGGCGTTGAAGGCGGTGACGGCGATCGGCACGTCCTGAAGGCTCTGTTCGCGACGCTGGGCCGTGACGACGACGTCGCCGAGCGTGACGGCGCCCTCGGTCGGCGTGGTCTGGGCCATGGCGGGTGCGGCCATCCCCGTGGCCAGCAGCAGCGTCGCGACCGACGCGCTGAATGCGGTCTTCCTCATGTTTCGCTCCCTCGACCGCGCCCCGGCTCCGTTGATCGGATGCTCCAGCGGTCAAACCGAAGCTTGCGCTAACGAACCTTGTTTGCAAGTCTTTTTACGCAAGTCATAAAGGGAGCCGTCGCATGAGACTGGATGGATGGATACTGGCCGCCTCGGCCTGGGTCGCGCTCGTGGCGATCTGGCTCTTCGTCATGCCCTCGAAAACACGCGGAAAAGCATGGCATTACGTCATGATGGCCGCGCCTCTGGCGGCCTTCGCCGCCGCCTTCGCCGCGCCGCCCTCCCTGTTGCGTGAAACATTGTTCATCTGGCTCGCCAGCGGTGGCGGGGTGCTGACCGTGGTCGCCCTGGGCTGGCTGGCGGGGACGGTGAAGCGCAATCACGGACTGATGGACGTGGCCTATCCGCTGGCCCCGGCGGCGGCGGCGGGGACGGGTTTCGCCCTGTCCGGCCTGCCGCTGGACCTGTTCAGCGGCCTGTTCCTGCTCAGCCTCGGCGTCTGGTCGATCCGGCTGGCGGTCCAGACCTGGGGTCACAACATCCACGCCGAGCGCCAACCCTATGCCCATTGGCGCAAGAGCTTCGGCCCCAGCTGGCTGTGGTGGAGCGGCTTCCAGGTCCATCTGCTGCAAGGCGTGACTGTCTGGCTGTGGTGCGCCCCCTTCGCCTTCATCCTGACGGCGCCGACGCCGCGTCCGAGCGCGCTGCTGGCCCTGGGCGTCGTCGTCTGGCTGGCCGGCTTCCTGTTGCAGAGCACGGCGGATCGCCAGCTGGCGGCCTTCAAGCGGGCGCCGGCCAACCGAGGCGGCCTGCTGGATACGGGCGCCTGGGCCTTCGTACGCCACCCCAACTATCTGGGCGAGAGCGTCATGTGGGCGGGCTGGTTCGTGCTGGCCCTGGCCCATCCGTGGGGCTGGGTCACGATCTTCGCGCCCCTCTATACCGGCTGGTTCATGGGCTACGCCTCCGCCGCGCCGTTCAAGGAGCAGCACATGGCGCGCACCCGGCCCGAAGCCTGGGCCGCCTATTGCGCCCGCACGCCCCGCTTCCTGCCCTGGCCGCGACCCAAGAGCGCCATCAAGACCGAAGGCGCAGACGCATGAGCGCGCTTCAAGATCGGGTCGTCATCGTCACCGGCGCCGGACGCGGCCTCGGTCGGGCCTATGCCCTGGACCTGGGCCGGCGCGGAGCCGCCGTGGTGGTCAACACCCGCCCCCGCCCGGCCGACGCGCCCGGCTCCGCGGAAGCGGTCGTGGCCGAGATTCTCGCCCTGGGCGGTCGCGCCGTCGGCGCGCCCCTGGCCGTCGAGGAGGCTGATTCCGGTGAGCGGCTGCTGGCCGTCGCTCTGGACGCCTTCGGTCGCGTCGACGGCCTGCTGAACAACGCGGGCGCGCCCGAGGCCAAGACCCTGCATAAGCAGACCACCGACGCCTTTCGGCAGGTTTTCGAGGTCAACTTCTTCGGCGCCCTGACGCCGACCCTGCCCGTCTATCGCCATCTGCGCGCCCAGGGCTCGGGCCGCATCCTGATGTCGACCTCGGCGGCGGGGCTGCACGGCGTCCACGGCATGGCCGCCTATTCTTCGTCCAAGGCGGCGCTGATCGGCCTGATGCGGGTCATCGCCCTGGAAGGCGCGGCGCACGGCGTGGCCTGCAACGCCATCGCCCCCTACGCCGCCACCGGCATGACCGCCGACTATCTGGACGCCGACAGCGCCGCTCGCATGGCGCCGGAACGGGTCGCCCCGGTCGCCAGCTGGCTGATGGCGCCGGACTGTCCGTTGAACGGCGAGACCCTGGTGGCGGGGGCCGGGCGTGTGCGGCCCGCCGCGCAAATCGAGGGGCCCGGCCTGGCCTTCGCCGCCGATTTCGCCCCCGACGACCTGACCGCCCACGCCGCCGCCCTGATGGATCTGCACGGCTGGAAGACCTTCACCGACGGCAACGCCGCCTTTGATCAGCTGATGGCCGCGCCGCTGTCGCCGACGCTGTCAAAGTAACTTGCGTTAAGCGACTTAACCGCTCATGGTCGCAGCAGACAAGGATGAGCGAGGCGCGATCTCGCTCACGAACAGGGAAGGAACAGCCGTCATGGCCGACGACGCCCGCCGGATCGAAACCGGACCGCTCAGCCCGTTGAACACGCTGAACCCCTATCTCCAGGGGGCCTATGAGCCCGTGGCGAAGGAGACGACCGCGCTGAATCTGGAGGTGATCGGCGAGATCCCGAAAGACCTCTACGGCTGCTTCTATCGCAACGGCCCGAACCCGGCCCAGGCGCCCGAGGGGATGCACCACTGGTTCGACGGCGACGGCATGCTGCACGCTGTCTATTTCGAGAACGGCAAGGCCGAGTACCGCAATCGCTACGTCCGCTCGGCGGACCACGTGGCGGACCTGAACGGCGGCTGCGGCGCGGGCGGGGTCATGCTGCCCTCGACGCGGGCCAATCCCGCCTCGACGCGCGGCGACAAGGTTTACAAGGACACGGCCAATACCGACGTAGTCCTGCACAACGGCTCGCTGATGGCGCTGTGGTACATCTCGGGCCATCCGGTCCGGGTGGATGCGCGCACGCTGGAAACGGTCGGAATCGAGACCTTCGGCGGCAAGCTGCCGCGCCACGTCTCGGCCCATTCCAAGGTCGATCCGCGCACCGGCGAGTTCGTCTTCTTCGACTATTCGCTTTACGAGCCGTGGATGACCTACGGCACGGTCAGCGCCGATAATGAGCTGACCCATTTCGAGCGCGTCGAGCTGCCGGGGCCGCGCCTGCCCCACGACATGGGGCTGACCGAGAACTACGTCATCCTGCACGACCTGCCGGTGGTCTTCACCGACGCCGGCCTGCGCAACAGCCAGTGGAACATCCACTTCGCCGACCAGCCCGCCCGCTTCGGCGTGGCGCCGCGCCGCGGCCGCGGCGACCAGATCCGCTGGTTCGAGACGGATAGCTGCTACATCTACCACGTCGTCAACAGCTGGGAGGACGGCGACGAGGTCGTCATGACCGCCTGCATGATGACGCCCAACGGCTATCCGCCGAACCCGGCCTACGGCCCCTATGCGGCCATGGTGAACGTGCTGGCGCTGAACGCCGTGCCCGTAGAATGGCGGATGAACATGCGCACCGGCGAGGTCAAGAAACGCCAGCTGGACGACCGCATTGGCGAGTTCCCGGTCGTCAACCTCGACTATTCCGCCCAGCCGACCCAGTGGTCCTATCACGTGGCCATGTCGAAGACGGAGCTTCAGCGCTTCAAGGGTCTGATCAAGTACGACCTGACCACGGGCGCCGCGCGGACCTATGATTACGAGCCGCAGATGTTCGGCTCCGAACCCGCCTTCGCCCCGCGCATCGACGCGCGGGCCGAGGACGACGGCTACGTCATCGCCTTCGTCACCGACGAAAACACGGGCCGGTCCGAGGTCCAGGTGATCGACGCCCAGAACTTCGAGGCCGGGCCGGTGGCGCGCGTCCTGCTGCCCGCACGGGTGCCCGCCGGCTTCCACGGCACGTGGGCGCGCGGCGACCAGATGGCGAAGGGTTGATCCGTTGAGCGCCTATATTCACGACGCCGTCCGCACCCCGCGCGGCAAGGCCCGCCCCGACGGCGGGCTGGCCGTGCTGAAACCGCACGAACTGGTCACGGGCCTGATCGACGCCATGGAGGCGCGCGGCCACGCGCCCCGCGCCGCCGAGGCCCTGATCCTGGGCTGCGTGGGCCAGGTCGGCGCCCAGGGGGCCAATGTCGCCCTGGTCAGCAAGATGCACGCGGGGCTGGACGACGCCGCCTTCGCCTTCGCCCTGAACAACTACTGCGTCTCGGGCCTGACCGCCGTGGGTCAGGCGGCGGCTCTGGTCCAGACCGGCGCCGTGGGTTCGGCCCTGGCTGGCGGGGTCGAGATGATGTCCCGCGTCCCGTTCATGGGCGACAAGGCCGACTACTACGAGGACGCCAGCTTCCCGCCGCGCACCCGCTACCTCCCCGTCGCCGTCGCCGCCGACCGTCTGGCCGAGGACATCGGCGTCACGCGCGCCGAGATGGACGCCGCCGCCCTGACCTCGCAGCAGCGCACCGCCTTCGCCGAGGGCACGCCGCTGACCGCCTCGCGCATTCCGCTAAACGGCCTGTCGCACGAGGAAGCGGCGCGCCCGAAGACCAGCAGCGAGAGCCTGGCGTCGCTGCCCCCGGCCTTCGCCGCCCTGGCCGCGCCCTACGCCGAGGCGCTAGAGGGACGGGTCATCGACCACCGCCATACCGTGTCGCACGCCCCGCCGATGAGCGACGGCGCCGGACTGGCCCTGATTTCCAGCCAGGCCGAAGGCGCCCGCGCCCGCATCCTCGCCTGGGCCGAGGCCGGGGGCGATCCCGCCGCCTCCCTGACCGCCGGCTTCACGGCGATGGACCGGGTGCTGGACCAGGCCGGGCTGACCCTGGCCGACATGGACCGGATCGAGTTCATGGAGGCCTTCGCCGTCACCATCGCCAAGTTCACGCGGGAACACCCGACGCTGAGCGACAAGGTCAATGTCGGCGGCGGCCACTTGGCCAAGGGGCACCCTATGGGCGCCACGGGCGCCATCCTGCTGTCGTCCCTGCTCGATGCGCTGGACGCCTGCGAAGGCCGCTACGGTCTGGTCGTGGCGGCGGGCGCGCAAGGCGTCGGCTCGGCCATGATCGTCGAGCGGATGGGCTGAGCATGAACGCGCCCTTCCCGCCCGCCGAGGCCCGCCGCGCCCTCATCGAACGTCACGCCCCCCTGATCGAGGCCGCGATCAAGGCCGTATCCGCCCGCGCCGCCTGGTCGCCGTTCAAGGATTCGCCCTCGACCAAGATCCACGGCCCGGACAAGCCCGTCGCGGGCAAGGCCGCCTTCGAGGCCCAGCTCAATCGTCCCTTCGACCTGGACCTGCCCGGCGTGATCGACCGCGTCGGCTCCGAGGTCTCGCCCTTCACCGGCAAGGCGCTGGGGATCACCTATCCGCGCTGCGATCCCGAGGCCCTGATCGCCGCCGGCCAGACCGCCTGGCCCGACTGGCGTGCCGCCGATCCGGAACTGCGTCTGGCCCTGTGCGCCGAGATGGCGATGCGCCTCTACGACGCGAACTTCGAAATGGCCCAGGCCGTCATGCACGTCGCGGGTCAGAGCTATACGCAAGCTTTCAGCGGCTCCGGCCCCAACGCCCTGGACCGGGGCATCGAGGCCCTGGCCTACGCCGCCAAAGCTATGCGCGACGTGACCCGCAGCGCCCGCTACGAACGCGACTTCGCCGGCGAAGCGGTCAGCTTGGACAAGACCTATGTCCTGGTCCCGCGCGGCATCGGCCTGGTCATCTGCTGCGCCAGCTTCCCGACCTGGAACGCCTATCCGGCCCTGTTCGCCAGTCTGGCGACCGGCAATCCGGTCATCCTCAAGCCCCACCCCATCGCCGCCCTGCCCATGGCCATCGTCGCGCGCGAATGCCGTCGGGTGCTGGCCGACTTCGGCTTCGATCCCAACCTGATCACCCTGGCCGTCGACACCCTGGCCGAGCCGGTGGCCCAGGTTCTGGTCGATCATCCCGCCGTCCAGATCGTCGATTTCACCGGCAGCCCCCGCTACGGCGGCCATCTGGAACGGACGGTGACGGGCAAGCTGCTGTTCACCGAGACGGCGGGCGTCAACACCGTGGTGGTCGAATCCGTCGCCGATCTGGACGCCGCCGCTCGCGCCGTTGCCCGCGCCGCCAGCCTGTTCTCGGCCCAGATGTGCACCAGCCCGCAGGTGGTCTATGTCACCCTTGCTCTGGCCGAGCCCTTCGCCGCCGCCCTGGTCGCCCAGATCGACGCCATCGCCGAAGACCCGGCCCTGGCCGCCGGTATCATGGGCGCCGTCCAGGGCGAGGTCAGCCTGAAGGCTGTGGCCGACGTGCGCGGGGCCGTGGAGCGGCGTCCCGGCGTCCGCGTCCTGCGCGAAGCCGCGCCCTACGCCCACCCGCAGTTCCCCCAGGCGCGCACCCTGACGCCCCTGGTGCTGGGCGTCGCCGGCTCCGCGCCCGACCTCTACGCCGAGGAGCATTTCGGCCCGGTCCTGTTCGTGGTGACGATGGAGGCCGACGCCGCCGTGGCCGAGGCGACCCATCTGGCCCGCACCAAGGGCTCGATCTCGTCCTATCTCTATTCGACGGATGAGGCCTTCATCGACCGCTCGACGCCGCTCTATGAGCAGGCCGGGGCCAATCTGACGATCAACCTGACCGGAGCGATGTGGATCAACTTCGCCGCCGCCTACAGCGACTATCACGTCAGCGGACTGAACCCGGCGGGCAACGCCTGTCTGGCCGATCTGGCCTTCGTCGCCGCGCGCTTCCGCATCGTCCAGCGTCGTCGTCCGACAGCATGACGACGCCGGTCTTCATCGCCGGCGTGTCGATGACCGCCCTGGGCAAACGCCCTGCCGACACGGTGAAGAGCCTGACCGCTGAGGCCGTGCGCGAAGCCCTGGCCGACGCGGGCGCGCAGGTCGGCGATATCGAGGCCGCCTGGTTCTCCAACACCCGCCAGCCCATGCTGGAAGGCCAGAACACGGTGCGGGGCCAGATCGCCCTGCGGCCGCTGGGCCTGACCGGCATTCCCGTGGTCAATGTCGAGAACGCCTGCGCCTCGGGCTCGACGGCCCTGCATCAGGCGATCCAGTGGCTGCGCGCGGGTGCGGGCGATATCGCCCTGATCGTCGGGGCTGAGAAGATGGTCTGGCCCGACCGGCCCGAGCGCGTCGCCGCCGCCTTCATGGGCGGGACCGACATCCACGACCGCGAGGGCGTGCTGGGCTATATCGCCGCCATGGGCGGTGAAGCGCCGGGCGAAGGCCGCAGCCTGTTCATGGACCTCTACGCCGCCCAGGCCCGCGCCCACATGGCCCGCTTCGGGACGACCCAGGAAGACTTCGCCCGCCTCGCCGCCAAGAACCACACCGCCGCTGCCCTCAACCCCAAGTCGCAGTACCGCACGCCGATGACGGTGGATCAGGTGATGGCCGACAAGCCCATCGTCTTCCCCTTCACCCGCGCCATGTGCGCCCCCGTCAGCGACGGCGCGGCGGCCATGGTGGTCTGTACCGCCAAGGGTCTGTCGCGGTTGGGCGCCGCCGCCCGCGCCGTGCGGGTGCGCGGCTGCGCCCTGGTCAGCGCCACCGACCGCGCGCCCGAGGACTACGCCAACCATATCGGCCGCCGCGCCGCCCGCGCCGCCTATGAGCAGGCCGGTCTGGGGCCGGAGGCCGTGGACCTGGCCGAGGTTCACGACGCCACCAGCTATGCGGAGCTTCAGCAGATCGAGAACCTGGGCCTAGCCGTCCCCGGCGAGGTCGGGGCGCGGCTGAGGGCGGGCGATTTCGCCCTGGGCGGCCGCACCCCGGTCAATCCCTCCGGCGGTCTGGTGGCCAAGGGACACCCGGTCGGCGCCACCGGCATCGGCCAGCTGTATGAACTGATCCAGCACCTGCGCGGCGAGGCCGGCGACCGTCAGGTCGCGGGCGCCCGCATCGCAGCCGCCGAGAACGGCGGCGGTTTCCTCGGCGTCGAGGAGGCGGCGACCGTCGTCACCATTCTGGAGCGCCCGGCGGCATGATCCGACACCCGATCCGCGCCATCTACGACAACCTGCCCGCCAAGCGCGACCGTCCCGCCCTGTTCGACGGCGACCTCGTCCTCAGCCACGGCGAGCTAATCAACCGGGTTGAGGCCGCCGCCGCCGACCTGATCGCGCGCGATGTCAGACCTGGCGACCGCGTCGGCCTGTGCGCCGCGAACAGCGCCGACCATGTCGTCGCCTATCTGGCTATCCTGCGCGCCGGGGCGGTCTGGACGCCGCTGAACCCGCGCAACGGCCCGCGCCTGAACAGCCTCTTCCAGCAGCGCGCCGGTCTGAGCCTGACCCTGCACGACGTCGAACACGCCCAGGCCATGGGCGAGACGGCCCGTCCGCTTGCGCTCGACGACTGGCGCCCGGCCCCGGCCGATGCGGCGACCCTGCCCCCGATTTCCGACGATCCCGAACGTCCCTTCGCCCTGAAATTCACCGGCGGCTCGACCGGCGTGCCCAAGGGGGTGCTGCAAAGCGTGCGCAGCGGGGCGGCGGCGCTGCGCTCGCTGCACGCTTTCTACGATTTCGGCCCCGATGACGTGAACCTGGCCGTCGCGCCGCTGACGCACGGGGCCTCCCACTACATCCTGCCGGTGCTGGCGGCGGGCGGGGCCCATGTCCTTCTGGACCGGCCCGAGCGCGGGGCCATTCTGCGCGAGCTGAAGAGCCGGATCACCACCGTCTTCATGCCGCCGACCCTGATCTATCTGCTGATGGAGGAAGGCCGCTTCGGCCCCGACGACTTCGCCCGCCTGCGTCACCTGACCTATTCCGCCGCCCCCATGCCGCCCGCCCGGATCGCCGAGGCGGTCACGCGCTTCGGCCCGGTGCTCTCAACCCTCTACGGCCAGACCGAAGCCCCCATGACCATCGCCGGGCTGTCGCCCGCCGAGATGGCCCGGCCCGAACTGCGGACCTCGGTCGGGCGACTGTTCCCGGACACGCCGGTCGCCCTGCTGGGCGCCGACGGCGCGGTCCGCACGGGCGAGGCGGAGGGCGAGATCCTGGTGCGCGGCGACCTAGCCGCCACCGTCTATCTGGACGACCCGGAGCAGACCGACGCCGCCCGCCACGAGGGCTGGCTGAAGACCGGCGACATCGGACGGCTGGACGCGGACGGCTATCTCTTCCTGCTGGGCCGCTCAAAGGAACTGATCATCAGCGGCGGCTACAACATCTATCCCGGCGAGGTGGAGGCGGCGCTGAACGCCCACCCCGCCGTGCGCGAGGCCTGCGCCTTCGGCGTGACCGACCCCGTCTGGGGCGAGCGGCTGGAGGCCGTCGCGGCCCTGGACGACCCTTCGGTGACGCCCGAGGCCCTGACCGCCTTCGTGCGCGAGGCCGTCGGCCCGGTGCGCACCCCCAAGACCCTTCATATCGTCGCCGCCCTGCCCCGCAATCCGGTGGGCAAGGTGGTGCGCGGCGAGGTGAAGTCACTGATCTATCCGGCGCCTCAATGACCGGAAGACGTAAAAGAGAACCAGGGAGAAGACCGACATGATCGTCGTGCCGGAGGAGCGCATCCGCGATTTCAAGGCCAGGGGCTGGTGGGGCGAGGAGACGCTGGACGATCTGTTCCGCCGCCACGTCGCCGCCATGCCCGACGCCGAATCCGTGGTCGATCCGATCAACCGCGAGGCCATCATGGGCGGGGCCCCGGCCCGCCTGACCTGGGCCGAGGTCGAGGACAGGGTGGCGCGCTATGTCGCTGTCCTTCACGCAACCGGGGTCGGCCGTGACGACGTGGTGGCGGTGCAGCTGCCCAACGTCATTGAACTGGGCCTGATCTATCTGGCCTGCATCCGGCTCGGCGCTATCGTCACCCCCGCTCCGGTCCAGTACCGCGAGCACGAACTGGCCTATATTCTCCGCAAGACCGACGCCAAGGCCGTCGTCACCGCCGCCCGCATCGGCAAGCACGCCCACGCCGAGATGATGCTGGCGGTCCAGACGGGCGCCGCGGCCCTGAACACCGTTCTGGTCGTCGGCGGCCATGCGCCCGACGGAACCATCGACCTCGACGCCCGCGCCGCCGGGCTGGATGAGGCCGAGATCGAGGCCGGTCGCGCCGCCGCCCGCGCGGCGAACATCTGCGCCGACGACATCGTCACCATCTGCTGGACCTCGGGCACCGAGGCAGAGCCCAAGGGCGTGCCGCGCAGCCACAACGAATGGATCATCATGGGCGCCGGCGTCACCGACGCCGCCGACCTGAAGCCCGGCGCGGTCCTGCTGAACCCCTTCCCCATGGTGAACATGGCGGGCATCTCGACCAGCTTCGTCTCCTGGCTGCTGCTGGGCGGGGTGCTGGTGCAGCATCAGCCGTTCGACCTGCAGATCTTCCTGCAACAGGTCCGCGACGAGAAGATCGACTACACCGTCGCCCCGCCCGCCATCCTGAACCTGCTGCTTCAGAACGAGGCCCTGCTGGAGGGCGTGGACTTTGGTCGGCTGCGCGCCATCGGCTCGGGCTCGGCGCCCCTGTCTGAATGGATGGTCCGCACCTTCCACGAGAAATACGGCGTCCAGATCGTCAACTATTTCGGCTCCAACGAAGGCGCCTCCTTCCCGAGCGCCCAGAAGGACGTGCCCGACGCCGCCGAACGCGCCGTCCTGTTCCCCCGCCTGGGCGATGGCTTTGAATGGAAGGCCCTGCTGCACGACCGCATCTTCACCCGTCTGGTCGATCCCGAGACCGAGCAGGAGATCACCGAGCCGGGCCTTCCCGGCGAGCTGCGGGTCAAGGGGGCGACAGTCTTCTCCGGCTATTGGCGCGCACCCGAGATCAACGCCCGCGCTTTTGACGGCGACGGCTGGTTCCGCACCGGCGACCTGTTCGAACTGGCCGGCGACCGGCTGCAGTTCTATCGCTTCGTCGGGCGTCTGAAGGACGTCATCATTCGCGGCGGGATGAACATCTCCTCTGAGGAGATCGAGGGCCATCTGATCGGCCACCCGGCCGTGGCCGACGCCGCCGTGGTCGGCGCGCCCGACCCGAACCTGGGCGAACGCCTGTGCGCCTTCGTCGTATTCAAGCCCGGTCAGAGCGCTGACCTGGGCGACATCAACCGCTTCCTGACCGGCGACAAGCACGTGGCCGTCTACAAGCAGATCGAACGGCTGGAGGTCATCGCCCTCCTGCCGCGCAACCCCGTCGGCAAGGTGCTGAAGCGCGAACTGCGCCAGTCCCTGGGCGACCAATCCGGACACCTGAAATCCGCATGACCACCGCCTTCCCTCACCCGATGCGCCTGCCCGTGATCGCGGCGCCCATGTTCCTTGTCAGCGGACCGGAACTGGTCATCGCCGCCTGCAAGGCTGGGATCGGCGGCGCCTTTCCCACGCCCAACTGCCGCACCGTCGCCGACCTCGACGCCTGGATGGGCCAGATCACCGACGCCCTGTCGCCGGGCGACGGTCCCTGGGTCGCCAACCTGATCACCCATTCGACCAACGCCCGTTTGGCCGAGGATCTGGCCCTGGTGGCCCAGTACAAGCCGCCCATCGTCATCACCGCCCTGGGCTCGCCCAAGCCGGTCATGGAGACGGTCAAGGCCTATGGCGGCCTGGTCTTCGCCGACGTGGTCAACATGGCCCTGGCCAAGAAGGCGGCGGACGCGGGCGTGGACGGCCTGGCCTGCATCAGCGCCGGCGCCGGCGGCCACACCGGCCACCTGTCGCCTTTCGCCTTCGTCTCGGCGGTGCGCGAGTTCTTCGACGGCTGGCTGACCATCGGCGGCGGCATCGCCGACGGCGCGGGCGTGGCGGGCGCCGTCGCGGCGGGCGCCGACATGGTCTATATGGGCACCCGCTTCCTGGCCGCCGCCGAGAGCCGGGCGCAGGACCCCTACAAGCAGATGATCGTGGACTGCGGGCCGGACGACCTGATCGTCTCCTCGGCCATCACGGGCACGCCCGCATCGTGGTTGAAGCCCAGTCTGCGCGCGGCGGGCATGGACCCGGACGCCCTGGGCGGTCCCATCACCCGCGACTATTCCGGCGACGCCGCGCACAAGCGCTGGCGCGACATCTGGGCCGCCGGTCAGGGCCTGCAAAAGGTCGGCGCCGTCGAGCCGACCGCCGTCGTAGTGGATCGGCTGGAGGCCGAATACCGCGCCGCCGCCACCCGCTTCGCCGGCCTGACCGCGCCCCGGAGCACCGCCGCATGACCGCGTCGCCCCAGATGATCCAGCCGCCCGCCTTCGCCCTCGACCCGGCGCAGAGCGGGCTGGAGCTGGCGCGCCGCTGGATCGAAACGGTCTGGCCGGGCGGTTTCGTCAACCGCCTGGCCGCCCGTCCGGTCGAGGCGGCTGCAGGCTTCATGCGGGTCGAGTGCGACATCGACCCCGGCCACTCCAACTTCGTCGGTCTGGTCCATGGCGGGGTGACGGCGGCACTGGTCGACATCGTCGGCGGCGGGGCGGCCATGACCCTGCTGAAGCCGGGCGAGTTCCTGCTGTCCACCGACCTGTCGATGCGCTTCCTCAACGCCGCCCCCATCGGCTGCGGACGGCTGATAGCCGAGGGCCGCGCGGTCTATGCCGACCCGCGCAAGGTGGTGGCCGAGGTGACGGTCTCGACGCCCGACGGCCTGACCATCGCCCACGGCTCCGCCGCCATCGCCATCCGCGTCCGGCCTCAGGACGGCTGAGCCGCCCCGAGGCCTGAGGCTTCAGTCGCGGCCGATCACCAGGCTGACGGTCGTGGTGGTCGAGCCGCCGATGTTCAGGGTCTGGACGTTACGCGCCCCCTCGACCTGACCGCCGCCCGCCGTCCCCGTCGTCTGGCGGAAGGCGTCCAGCGCCATCCGCACCCCGGTCGCCCCGACCGGATGGCCGCAGCCGATCAGCCCGCCCGACGGGTTGATCGGCAGTCGCCCGCCGATCTCGATATCCCCCGCCTCGATCGCCTTCCAGCTCTCGCCCGGCGCGGTCAGGCCCAGATGGTCGATGGCCATGTATTCGGTCATGGCGAAGCAGTCGTGCGTCTCCACCGCGTCGATCCCGTCCAGCGACAGGCCCGCCCGCGCCCGCGCCTCGTCAATGGCGCGCTTGACCTGAGGGAAGACGTAAGGCGCCCCGGCGCTGGCCTCGACCTTGCGCTGATAGCTGATCGGTCCCGAGCGATGGCCCCAGCCCTTGATGCGCGGCAGGGATTCCAGCGGCACGCCGCGCCGCCGGGCGTAGTCCGCCGCCCGCTCGGCCGAGGCCAGGACCACCATGGCCGCCCCGTCCGTCACCTGGCCGCAGTCGCTCTTGCGCACCCGCCCCTCGATGACCGGATTGGCCTCGTCGTCGGCCGAGAAGCTGGCGTCGTTGAAGACATAATCCCGCGTCTGGGCGTTCGGGTTCAGCCTGGCGTTGGCGAAGTTGATCTGGGAGATGCGGCGCAGGTGCGCCTCGTCGATGCCATAGCGACGGTCGTATTCGTCGGTCAGTTCCGAAAAGGCGCGCGGCCAGACATAGCGCGCGCCCTGATACTCATGCCCGACCCAGGCGGCGGCCCCCAGATAGGCGGCCCCCGTCTCGCCCGGCACGTTGCGCATCATCTCCAGTCCCAGGACGGCGGCGGTTCCATAGCGGCCGGACTCGATGTCCGCCATCGCCGCCAGCAGGGCGATGCTGCCCGAGGCGCAGGCCGCTTCGTGCCGCGAGGTCGGCAGACCGTCGAAGGTCGGCTCGGCCATGGCGAAGAAGCCGCCCAACTGCCCCTGCCCCGAGAACAGGTCGCCGACGAAGTTGCCGACATGGCCGACCTCGACCTCGCCCGGCGCCATGCCCACGGCGTCGAGACCGCCGTGCATGGCCTCGGCGAAACCGTCGCCGATCTCCAACCCTTCGCGGGCCCAGTTGCGTTTGAAGTCGGACTGCCAACCGCCCAGGATATAGACCATCGGATATTCTCTCTGTTTCAGGCGACGACCACGCCCGGCCCCGGCGGCTCGGTGTAGAGGGCGTCGACCTGGGCCTTGCGGTTGTCGATGACGGCGCGGCGGTTGATGGTGGCCTTGTCCGACACCTCGTGGGCGTTCGGATCGGGCGGCGTGGTCAGGAAGGCCAACCGGGCGATACGGCCGCTGGCGCCGTGGGCCAAGGCGTTGTGCGCGGCCAGCCGCTCCCGCGCCGCCTGCGCCAGGGCGCCCGAGGTCAGGGCCTCAACGACCTCCATGTCCAGCGCAGCCTTGATACCGGCCGCCGAGGGCCAGGCCAGAACGCCCAGCCACGGTCGGTTGTCGTCGCACAGCACCACCTCGGCGGCCAAAGGCGCCAGGGCCTGCAAGGCCGCTTCGCGCATCTGCGCCCCGAACACCCAGGAGCCGGTAGACAGCTTGAACTGGTCCGCCAGCCGCCCGGCGAAGAAGACGCCCTGGGCCGGATCGTCCCGGTCGGCCAGGGTCGCCAGATCGCCCATGCGGTAATAGCCGTCGGCGTCGAACGCCTCGGCGGTCCGCGCCGCGTCGTCGTGATAGCCGGCCATGACGTTGGGGCCACGCACCCGCACCTCGAACTTGTCCGCGTCGTGCGGGACCAGCTTCACCTCGACGCCCGGCACCGGCAGACCCAGCCCCAGTCGGTCGGTGTACTGATGCACCACCATGAAGCCCGCCGTGGTCTCGGTCGCGCCATAGGCCGAGGTCAGCATGATGCGATGGCCGGTTTCCTGCACCGCCATGGCCTGTATCCGGTCGCTGACCGACTGGCTCAGGGCCGCGCCGCCGAAGACCATGACCCGCAGGTCCGAGAAAAAGGTCCGGCGCAGCTCGGCGTCCGCCTCCAGCGCGTCGGCCAGCATGGCGTAGCCGGTGGGGACGTTGACATAGTAGCGCACCGGCAACTCGCGCAGGTTGCGGATCGACTCCTCGAACAGGCCCGGCATGGGCTTGCCGTCGTCGATGTAGAAGGCGCCGCCCGCCAGCAGGACGGCGCGCAGCACCGCCGCCCCCGCCACATGGTTCCACGGCATCCAGCCCAGCATCTGCCCCGACCAGGCATAGCCTTCGCCGATCACCTGAGCGGCCTGGGCGGTGTTGGCGGCGACCGATTTCAGGCTCAGCGGCACGACCTTGGGCAGGCCGGTCGAGCCCGAGGTCATCATGAACTGGGCGACCTGATCAGGCTGCAACCCCTCGATGCTCGCGGCGACATCTGGGCCAGGCCGTGTCGCCATGACCTCGGACAGAGGCAGGCTGGGACGGGTCAGGGCCTCGGGCGTCGCGGTGATGACGATGGCGTCGCCCAGGTCCAGGGCGTCGATCGCGCCCGCGACCATGCGCGCGTCCTCCACCAGCAGGATCGACGGCTTCAGACTGCGGATGACGTGGTTCAACCGCCCCAGATCGCCGCCCAGCAGGGCGTAGTGGGCGCTGACGGGCGCGGTCGGCACGCCCGCCGCCATGGCCCCGAACAGGAAGGCGGCCATGGCCGGACTGTTGGCGCCCATCAGCATCAGCGGCCCGCCCGTATGCTGCGGATGATCCAGCAGCCACTGGGTCACGGCGTCCATGCGGCGCTTCAGACCGTCGTAGTCCAGCGTGGACCAGGCCCCGCCCTGTGCCGGATCGCGCCGCGCCAGGGCCGTCTCCGCCCCCCGGCGCGCCGCCACCCCGGCAAAGGCGCGCGGCAGGTTCCAGTCATGCGCGGCCAGAGCCACGCGCGAGCGCATCACCATCGCCCCGTCCGCCTCGCGCCGCACGTCCAGATCGACGGGCATCAGCCCGGCGTCGCGGAAGCCTGCGGTGCGCCACTGCTCCGACATCTGATCCGATGCGTCCATGAAACCCTCCCGATCGCCGCCTCAAGACGGTCTGCTAATAAAAGCAAGATGAGATGCAGAACGACGCGGGGTCAAGCCGCGTCGGCGGCGTCCGCCTCGGCGGTCAGGAAGCGGCGGTCGGCCCAGCAGGCGTGGGTGCCGGAACTGATCTTGTGCGGCAGGGCGATGCGGCAGACGGGGCCGTCCTCGAACCGCTTGCAGTCGATCAGGATGCACTCCGACCGGCCCGCGTTCTCATCGATGATGAAGCTGACCAGATAGCCGTCGTCCTCGTCCGTCGCCCCGATGCGCGGCGCGAACGGCGCCTCGCTGGCGTAACGCCCATCGGGCAGGGTCACGGTCCAGGATTCGCCGGTCTTCAAATCGTGCTTGATGAAGCCGTTGAACAGGAACCAGCCCGGCTTGGTCGTGGTGCTGTAGGCATAGCGATAGGGCTGGCCGGCGTACTGCTGATTGATGGTGCCGAACTCGACCAGCCGGTCGTCCAGCCGCTCTTCCTTGGTCGTCCCGTCCACCAGATTGAAGCGCCAGCGGTGCAGTTTCGGGCGGAAGCTGTTCTCGTCGACGAAGGCCATCATGTGGGCGTGCTCGGCGTAGATCTCGGGCAGGTCGCCCAGCGGGTCCGGCATCGGCTTTTCCTGGAAATAGCCGTCCATGACGATCTCGTCGCCCTCCTCATAGGCGTTGAGGAAGTGCAGCACATAGGTCGGCGCCGCCTCGAACCAGCGGATATCTTTGGCCTCGCCGTAGCGGGGAATGACGGCGAAACGCGACGGCATGTCGGGGCGATAGCGCACGGCGTGATAGCCCGCCTTCAGCGCCTTCTCGTCCCAGAACAGCGGGAAGTCGTTCAGGATGGTGTAGTTTTCGCTGAAGATCATGTCGTGCGGCAGACGCGCGCCCGGCAAGGGAACGGGCGTGTAGTGGGTGCGCCGCCCGTCCGGGCCGACCACGCCGTAATACATATAGGGCGCGTGCTTGGAGTAGTTGAAGAACAGCAGCTCGCCGGTCCGCTCGTCCACCCGCGCATGGGCCGAAACCCCGTCCAGCGGCGCCCAGGGCGCCACGCCCTGATCCTCCAGCGAGGTCGGGTCCAGCTGATAGGCCTCGCCGCACTGGTAGAAGGTCGCCAGCGCCTTGCCGGCATGGACCACCACGTCGGTGCTGGCCGAATCCTTGATGCCGCCATGGGCGCCGAAGCCGGGCCGCTTCGACACTTCCGGTCCGTCCATCATCCCGCCCCACAGGCTCTCGCCCGCCTGCTGCTCCGCCTGGAAACAGCGGCTGCGCACGAAGCGGTTGCGATAGTCGGCCTTGCCGTTGCGGAAGCTGATCTGATGCAGCATCCCGTCGCCGTCGAAGGGATGGTGACGGCCCCGGGGCGTGTGAATCTGGTTCTCGGTGTTGCGGATATAGACGCCGTCGATGTCCGCCGGGATCGCCCCCTCGATCACCTCCAGATCAACGGCGTTGACCTCCTCATGCTGAGGCGTCCACGGCCCGCTGAGGTAGGGGTGATTACTGGGCTTCAGGGTCGCGACGATGGGCGACAACCGCTCGATCTGCATGGCTCATCTCCTGGCTCTGGACGAAGCCTCGCCTTTTTGGTCTATTTACGCAAGTCATAGATCGGCGCGGCTGAGCCGGGCGTGTGATCACCCATTCAACAAGGTTTCGCCCATGTCCCAGACCATCACCTTCGAGGGGTCCGGCCCCGTGCGGGCGGGGCATGAGCTGCCAGTCGAGCGCCTGACGGCCTGGCTGCAACAGCAGGCGCCGGACGTGCGCGGCCCCTTCGACATCCGCCAGTTCAACGGCGGCCAGTCCAACCCGACCTATCGCCTGGACACACCGGGAAAATCCTACGTCCTGCGCCGCAAGCCGGGCGGCCCTGTCCTGAAAGGCGCCCATGCGGTCGAGCGCGAGCATCGCGTGATCTCGGCCCTGCACGCCGCCGGCTTTCCCGTCCCCGCGCCCTTGGCCCTGTGCGAGGACGAGGCCGTCATTGGCTCGACCTTCATGGTGATGGAGATGGTCGAGGGCCGCATCTTCTGGAGCCCCACCCTGCCCGATCTGACGCCGGATCAGCGGGCCGCGCATTTCGACGCCCTGAACGCCACCATTGCCCGCCTGCACAGCCTAGACATCCAAGCCCTCGGCCTGGGTGACTACGGCCGCCCCGGCGCCTTCTTCGCGCGCCAGATCCAGCGCTGGTCCCGGCAGTATCAGGAAGACGACCTGGCGGGGCGCGATCCCGACATGGACCGGCTGGTCGCCTGGCTGCCCGAGAACATGCCCGAGGACGACGGCGCCGCATGCGTGGTTCACGGCGATTTCCGCGCCGACAACCTCATCTTCGCCCCTGACAGCGCCGAGGTGCGGGCCGTGCTGGACTGGGAGTTGTCGACCCTGGGCCATCCCATGGGCGACTTCACCTATCACCTGATGATGTACCGTCTGCCGCCGTCCATGATCGGCGGCTTTGCCGGCGCCGACCTGAAGGCCCTCGGGATTCCCAGCGAAGCCGACTATCTGGCCGCCTATTGCGAGCGGGTCGATCGCGCGCCACCCACGGCGGACGAACTGCGCTTCTACATGGCGTTCAACATGTTCCGGCTGGCGGCCATCTTCCACGGGATCATGGGCCGGATCGCGCGCGGCACCGCCGCCTCCGCCCACGCCCAGACCATGGCCGACAACCTGCCCGCCCTCGCCGCCCTCGCCTGGGCCCAGACGGAGACGACATCATGAGCCGCAACGATCTCGATCAGGGCCAGGCCATCGCCGCGCGCGTCGAACGCTTCGTGCGCGACGTCGTCATTCCCTATGAGAAGGACCCGCGCGCCACGTCGCACGGTCCGACCGAAGATCTGGTCGTCGAACTGCGGACCGTGGCGCGCGCCGCCGGGCTGATGACGCCGCACATCGGGGCCGACGGCTCGCACCTGTCGCAGCGGGCGACGGCCTTGGTGCTTCAGGCGTCCGGCCTGTCGCCGCTAGGCCCGGTCGCCCTCAACGTCATGGCCCCGGACGAGGGCAATATGTACCTGCTGGGCCAGGTCGCCAGCGAGGCTCAGAAGCGCCGCTTCCTCGCCCCCCTGGTCAGCGGTCAGGCGCGCTCCGCCTTCTTCATGACCGAACCCGCCGACGACGACGGCGCGGGCGCCGACCCCTCCATGCTGAAGACCACCGCCGTGCCGGACGGCGACGGCTGGCGCATCAACGGCCGCAAGGCCTTCATCACCGGCGCGGTCGGCGCCTCGGTCGGCATCGTCATGGCCCGCACGGACGCGGGCGACGGCAAGGTCGCGGCCACCATGTTCCTGGTGGACCTGCCCGACCCCGCCGTGCGGGTCGAGCGGGTGATGGAGACGATCGATTCCTCCATGCCCGGCGGCCATTCGATCATCGCCCTCGAAGACCTGCGCGTGCCCGGCGACCAAATCCTCGGCGCCCCGCATCAGGGTTTCAAATATGCTCAGGTCCGTCTCAGCCCGGCCCGTCTCAGCCACTGCATGCGCTGGCTCGGTGCCTGCCGCCGCGCGCACGAGATCGCCGCCGCCTACGCCGTCAAACGCCACGCCTTCGGCAAGCCGCTGATCGACCATGAGGGCGTCGGCTTCATGCTGGCCGACAACCTGATCGCACTGAAGCAGGCTGAGCTGATGATCGACTGGTGCGCCGGCGTGCTGGACACCGGCGCCCTAGGCACGACCGAAAGCTCCATGACCAAGGTCGCCGTGTCCGAGGCCCTGTTCGGCGTCGCCGACCGCTGCGTCCAGATCATGGGCGGAACCGGCGTCTCGGGCGACACCGTGGTCGAACAGATCTTCCGCGAAGTGCGCGCCTTCCGCATCTATGATGGCCCCAGCGAGGTCCACCGCTGGAGCCTGGCCAAAAGAATCAAGCGCGAGACACTCGAGGCCGCCGCTGACGGCTTCGGACTCGCATAGTCATCACCAAGACCCGTAACGACTGGGATGGGTGCGCGCCATTCTTCCCCCCGCTGCGCTTCGGCGTCAGGGTCGGGTTCGTCGCGCGGGTGAACCAATGATCTGGGCCGCTGGGCGCGTCTCGCCAATAAGGCGGCGTCAGGGCCGATCCAGGCTTTCTCGGAAGACGCCTAACAGGCCTGACCGCTCGAGGCGCGACAAAGGACATCTAGTCTTTCGTCGCGCCCGAACGCAATTGCGTCAGTCTGATCCGGAAGACGAAAGGATCACCGTCTCGTAGCGCTGGCGATGATAGTCGGTGCGTCGCTGTTCAATGCCGGGGCGCACCTCCGGATGCGGTTCCACCGACAATACGGGGTCGCTTTTAGGATCATACTCTGGCCAGTTTGGCAGCCCCGGTCCATTGGGATTTCCGGTTCTGGCGAAATGCGTCCAGTAATCACCTAACATATTTGATATTTTTCGCCCAACTTCATCAATACGATCATCGCGCTGATCAACAACGCTGATTAGTTTATCACCATCATAGCCGAAGATATAAGGAACCTCGTCGCCGTGGCTCGCTCCCGGCTTCTTCAGGGTCAGGAACTCCGGAACATAGGCGAACCGATAGACGAAGGCAGGCTGCCCCTGAGCCGCCGTTTCCGTAGCGAAGAACTTCGGCGGCACATGAAAGGCGGTATCGACGAACCACTGCTCGGCCAAGGCGCGATCATCTATATTGCCGTAAACTTGGCGGGCTTCTTCCGGTGCGATGTCTCGCAGGACCACGCGCAAGGGCATGGGGAAACGCGACACCATCCCTTCTTCCCAACTCGTCGAGCCAATCATGAGGGGAACGCGATGGTTTCGCCCCTCCCTGAACATCACGCCGATGTTCTCCGGGATGACACGACCGTCGATAACCGGCTGCATGGCGTTAGCCATCTCAGTATCGGAATAGGCGATGATCTCCTGCCACGGCAACGCTCGAAGCCAGGCGGCGGCGTCTTCGCCTTTCGGCGCCGGACGGGCCTCGGAAACCAGCTTGGCCGCCATGGTCTCTCCGTCACCTTCAAGCGACGGAGACGCGGGCGTCGACCGATGCAGATAGCGGGGATACTCGATGCTAAGCGATCCGCTTTGAGCGATCGCCTTATGAAATTTTCCCTCCGCCAGCGGCGACACCATCAAGGCCGTCACGGCCACGGAGCCTGCCGATTGGCCGAAAATGGTGACATTGTCGGGATCGCCGCCAAACGCCGCTATATTCGCCTGAACCCAGTCTAGGCCCGCGGCCATATCCATGAGGCCATAGTTGGCCAGCGGCTCATCCGGGTGCTCTGCGGACAGGGCTGGATGCGCAAACAACCCCAGCCTGTCGAGACGGTAGTTGATGGTGACGACCACCACGCCCCGACGCGCGAGAGCGCGTCCATCATAAAGCGCGCCCGACCCAAAGCGCGCCGAACCCCCGTGCAGATAGACCATCACCGGCGCCTTCTCGTCGGGCCGCAGATCCGGACTATAGACGGCCAGGCTAAGGCAATCTTCGCTCATGCCGAACGCCGACGCCCGATCCCTGATGCGGGTGGACTGAGGGCACGCCGGGCCGTGTGAAACGGCGCTACGGACCCCTTCCCAGTTTTCGGCCGAAACGGGGGGCCGCCAACGAGCTTCACCGGCGGTTGATCCCGCAAAAGGGACGCCGCGGAAAATGGCCACGCCGTTCTGCACGACGCCTTGGACGGCGCCATTTCGGGTTTGCACTACCGGCGTCGGATCCGGCGCCGTCGCTGTTTCTGGCGCGGGCGCCGCCGCACTCAGCAGGATCACCGCCCCTATCGCCAAGGTCACCGTGGCGCCGCCCGTCCCACGCTTGATAAAGCCCCTCATCAGAATCGCGCCCGCACTACCAGGCCCGCCGTCCGCCCCGGTGAATAGGACACCGACATCCGCCACGGGAAGAAAGTGACGTTGGCTCCGTCAGCCGTGTTGGTGAAGGAAACGTCGCGGAAGGCGCCGGTCGGTTTGACGTCGTCGAACAGGTTGTCGACGAAGGCTTCGATCGTCCATCGATCTGACCGCACGCCGGTCCTCAAATTGACCGTCCCGCGCGACGGAACCCAGGACAGGTTGTCCGCCCCGTTGAACTGCTTGGTCCGGTAGAAGGCGTCGCCTCTCAGGGTCCATCGCCAGTCCGCTGTCAAATCCCGCTCATAGGTGAAGGAGCCGTTGGCCTGCCATTTCGAGGTCTGGGCCAGTTGATTGCCCGACACGTCCCCGCCCGTGGCTGCATAGCTGGGGAAGGTCGCATAGGTGGCCAGCACCGCGTCGTCAAAGCGTGCGTCGTTGTAGGATAGACCCAGCGATGTCGTGAATGTGGGAGTCCAGCGCATCTGAGACTGCAGCTCCGCCCCGTACACGCTGGCCGAACCGGCATTGGTCTCCACCGCATAGGGCAAGGCCGGCGGCGCAGGCGTATAGATCTGCGGGATCAGAATATCCTGCCAGTCGATGTAATAGACTGACAGATCGCTGGTGAACCGACGGTCGGTGCTGGTCGTCTTCAGCCCCAGTTCGTAGTTCCACAAGGTCTCGGGGTCATAGCTGTTGATCCGCGCCGACTGGACATCATACGAAATCCCGCCCGGCTTGGCCCCGCGCGCCGCGGTCGCATAGACCAACAAGCCGTCCCGCGCCCGCCAGTCCAGGGTGAAGCGCGAGGTCACGGCCTTCCAGTCGTCGGACTGGGCGACACCTGCGGGCGAGACGAAAGACTGCTCGTCATAAGCGTAGCGAAGCTCGGCCCGCGCCGTCAGTTGAGGCGTGATCTCGCCGTCGACCGAGCCGAATAGGGCCCAGCCCTTGGTGTCCGCCCGCGAGTTGGCGTTGGGATCGACGTCCGTACCGTTGAACCAGCCGCCAAAGGCCAGATTGCCGACCGGGGCCACGACGGCAAAGGGCGGGAACGGCAGCCGAATGTTCGGCGCAAAGCTGCTGAAATCCTCCGGCTTGGGCGTCAGGGCCTGAATCCCGACATCACCGGTCGTGGTTTCAACCTCATAGTAAAAGGCCCCGAGCGAGACGCGCACGCGACGGTCCTGGGGCGTGCTGGCCCGGATTTCCTGGCTGAACTCCTGGACCTCGACAGGCCGGGCGATACGCAGCATCTCGACCGCGAAAGCGCCCAACCGGAACGGCGGCCCGCCGGTCTTTTCGTACAGGAACAAGGTGGAGCCGGTCGCCGTCCGCGATCCGTCGGTCACGGATTCATAGGTCAGGTCGCTGAACCCTGTCAGGGCGTTGACGGTCAGGAAGTCGCCGCGCCATTCCCCGGTCAGACTGATCTTGGTCAGGTCGCGTGTGTCGCCGGTCGCCCCGCGAATGGCGCCAAAGGCGGCGTTGACCGGCGCCTGGGCGATCTCGCCGCAGACCGTCTGATACGCGCCTGCGCTGTTGCGCTCGCAGTTGGCTGCAACCGAGGCGACCGCCGCCTGATCGATTTCATCATGCGAGACGTACAGGCTGGCCCCCAGATCCAGCCGCGGCGTCGGGTGAGCCGCCAGACTGGCCAGCAGGGTCTGATAGGTGGAGCCGCCAATGTCCGGCCCGTCCTTGATCGTATTGTCGAAAGCGCCGTCCCAGCGGTCGTAGCCGACCGCCAGTCGGCCCGAGAGCTTATCCGCGACCAGAGGGCCGCTGACGGACAGTCGAGCGGCGCGGCGGCCATGATCGCCTACCGTCACCTCACCCTTGCCCGAGAACACGTCCGACGGCTCGGCCGTGATGATGTTGATGGCGCCGCTGAAGCTGTTGCGGCCGTAGAGGGCGCTTTGCGGGCCTTTCACCACCTCGATCCGTGCGATGTCCAGTTGGCTGAGATTTAATCCCTGACGCCCCGAGACATAGACGCCGTCAACAAAGACCGCCGCGTTGGTTTCGCCAAAGATATTGGTCTGGGAGATACCGCGAATGACCGGCGTGGGAATCTGTTCACCGAAAGGAGAATAGAAAGTCAGACCCGGCGTCATCTGCGCCACGTCGTCGAGATTCGAGATGCCGGCATCCTCGATCATGCGCTCGTTAAACGCCGTGATAGGGAGCGGGACGTCTTGAAGGCGTTCTGCAGTGCGGCGCGACGTCACCACAATGTCGTCGACCTGGGTGGTCGGCTCCGTTGGCGAGCTCGATTGTCCCCACGCAAGGCCAGAGGCCAGAAATATTGGCAAGCCAGCTGACGCGAAAAGAACGGCTTTGGATATCTGATGCTTTGTCATCCTTGATTCCCCCTCGTGCGACGTTCGAAACGCGCCGCATCCGCTCTTTGTCTATGAGGGCGAAAAACGCTCGACCAGACCTATCCCGCCAACGTAAATGTCCGGACTAATAAGTTTCGCGAATAACGACCTGTCACAGCGCCAGCGCCACTCGCGGTCGCGAACATCGGGGCCTCGAAGGACCAAGAGTCACTAGGGAAGCCAGCCTTGACCCATCTCAGCCGCACTTCTAGCCTGAGCAAGAGCGAGGCGGGGCGCATGATCCAAGACAGCAAGGCTATGACGGCGGAGGTGGGGTCAGCGTGGTTGGCCTCGGCCACATTGCATCTTGCTATACCATTTGTGGTCGCCTTGGCTTTTGGCTGGAACCGCACTGTCGTCGGGCCAGAGACATCGCTGATCATCTCCTGGACTTTTTGGTACGGCTTCATCCAGATGATCTGGATCGGAGCGGCGGTGGGCAGCGAGTTGGTCTATCGCCTTCTGGCTCCCTGGCGTCCGCCTCTCTGGCTGATTACCGTACTCGGGCCCGTAGCGATCGCGGTCCTTATGCTGGGGGTGTATGCGCCCATGGTGGAATTCGGTCGCTCGCTGGGCGGAGGCGGGCTGATGTCGGCGACCCGAGTAGCCCCGGCGTTCAGCTTGGATTTCACCATGCAGTTTCTGCGCAACATCCTGCCAGGAACCGTACTTTGGGTGGGCGTGAACTACCTCTTTGACAGAATGGTTGGAACGCCACGCTACCGTTATCCCGATCTGCCTCAGGCCGCGCGGAGCCACTCAGCAGAACCGCCGTCGCCACCGATCCTCCATCGACTATCCGATGACCTTCAAGGGGACCTGCTATTTCTCCAGGCTAAAGATCACTATGTTCGCGTAGCGACGACAGCGGGCCAGAAGTTGGTCCACTCCCGCTTCAGCGACGCGATCACGGCCGCCCACCCTGTTGGGGGCGCTCAGGTTCACCGCTCGTTCTGGGTAGCTTACTCGGCGATCATTGAGCTCAAAAAAACCTCCAGCGGCGCCTATTCCGTCCTTATCGCCGACGGGACTCTTCTGCCTGTCAGCCGGACCTATCTGGACAACCTGCGGAAACAGCACAGCCGTCCGACCTGATCGTCCCTTCCACCGGTTCATTGACTGAAAGGCGCCGCTCCCTCCCGTCGGCCGAGGTTTGATTGCACGAGTGTGGGATGAGGTCTGCTCGACAACCGACCTCACTGATCCGCCGCCCAGCCCTATTCGTCGTCGTGCTGGGCAGCCAGGGTCTCCACGCGCGCGACGCCGTCCGCGCCCTTGGTCAGACGGAAGGCGTCCAGTTCGCGGCCCGTCGCGGTGAAGGCGCGATAGACCACGGCGTCCGGCGACACATCCAGGGTCTGGAAGGTCTGGGTCCGCGAGGCCGAGCGCGAGGCCCAGCCCAGATCCGCGACCGGATACATCTTGGGCCCGGCGACCGAGACCACATAGGTCGAGCCGTGATCGGACGGACGCGCCGGCCCCGCATTGAGCATGGGGCCGGTTCCTATGGCCCCGCGCGCATAGCCGTGATCATGGGCCTGCAGCACCAGATCGACGCCGTACTTGTCGATCAGCGGCTTCAACGCGTCGCGCACCCGCGAGTTGTCGCGATCCGGATCGATCGAGAACAAAGGGAAGTGCAGGAAGAGCGCCGTCCATCGGTTCGGATTGTTGGCCAGCAGTCCGTCCAGCCAACGCACCATCTCGCCCCGCATGGCCTCGTCGCCGTGGAACAGAGGGGCGTCGACCGAGATCAGGCGCAGACCCTGATAGTCAACGGTCCAGGCCGTCTCCTTCAGCTTCTCGACGCCCGCCGGGCCGGTTTCCGGCAGGGTGTACTGACGCCGCCACTGAGGGTTCAGCACCGGGCCGCGCCCGTATTCGTGATTGCCCGGCGTCGGCATCTGCGGCGTCTGGGCATAAAGGAAGCCGCCGGCGGCAAACCATTCGCCCCATTCGTTGTCGCTGTCGTGGCGGTTGATCAGGTCCCCGGCGTGGATGACGAAGGCGGCGTCCCCGGCCTTGCGGAAGGCCATCCTCATGGTGCGCGACGCCTCGCTGAGAATGTTGTTCTGCATGTCCCCCATATAGAGGAAGGTGAAGGGCTCCGCCGTCGTCGCCGCCGTGCGGAACTGCAGCCATTCCGACCACCGCGCACCGTCGCCGACGCGGTAGGCATAGACCGTCTCCGGCTTCAGCCCCTTCAGCACCGTCGAATGATAGGCCGCCCGGAACTCGGCGGCCTCGCGCACGGCGATGGTCGCGTCGTCGGTGACGGCGCTCACGCGGACCGCCTGCTGGATGAAGTCCGGTCCGTCCTGAGCCTCGGCGTATTCGACCAAGCCGACGGCGCCGGGCGCGGTGCGCCAGGTCACCGCCATCTCGTGCGCCGGATCGGCGGTCAGGTTCAGGATGATCCGTTCCGGCTGCTCGGTCGGAGGGACCACCGGCCGGTCCGAAGCCTGAACCGGCGCGGGTTCGGGCCGCGCGGGTCGATCCTGGGCCAGCGATGCTCCGCCCAGGGCCGCAAGCGCGGCCCCGAGCATCAGGGCGTGGGTCGTTTTCATGCTGCCCACCCCGATCAGAAGACGTAGGTCAGGCCGACCGAGATCGACCGCCCGTTCTTGATGTAGGCGCGGCTGGAGCTGGTGCTGGCGCCGGCGGTGTACCAGTAGGTGTGGTTGTCGAAGAGGTTCTGCACCTGCAGCGACGCGGTCGCCCCATCCCACAGCTTGCGCCGCACGTTCAGGTCCACGAACTCGTAGTCCTGCTCATAGGGATTGTTGCCGAAGTCCTGGATGCCTTCGAGGAATTCCGACTGATAGCTGTAGGCGGCATAGGCCTCCCAGCCGTCGCGCGCCCAGAAGATCTGGACGTTGGCGACCGCCTCGGGCGTCTCCATCAGCGGCAGGGTATAACCCTGCGGGTGCCAGGAAATGCCCGTCTCGGCCTCCGACTTCTGCAGCGTCAGGTTCACGCTGGCGCCGAGCGCCGATAGCGGCCCCGGCAGCCAGTGGAAGACCTGCTGGGCGCTCATTTCGACGCCGTAAACCCGCGCCCACTTGCCGTTGTTGGGCTTGGAGACGGTCACGCCGTCCGGGCCCACGTTCACGCCCGACGTCCCGTCGCGGATATTCGACGACGAGGAGCGGTACAGGAAGTTCTCGATGTCCTTGTAGAACAGACCCAGCGAATAGGCTCCCGTATCGCCGTTATAGCGCTCGACCGACAGGTCGTAGTTGATCGCCTTCATCGGCTTCAGGTCCGGGTTGCCCTGCTCGATGGCGACCAGCAGCCACTCGTTCTTCGGATTGATCTTGCCGTCGCCGTCCGGGTCGCTGTCGTAGCCGTACTCGCGCGCCGAGGACATGCGGGCGATGTCGGGACGGGCGAAGCTGGTCCAGATGGCGGCCCGCACCTTGGTCCGGTCGTCCAGGTCATAGTTGAGGTGGATCGACGGCAGGACGTTGATGAAGTCGCTCTTGTCCGTCGCGTAGTGCGCGCCCTGAACCTCGTCGAGAATATAGGCGTCGATCGTGTTGTTGGTGCTCTCGACGCGGACGCCGCCCAGGATCTGCGCCTGACCGAAACGGGCCGTGGCCATCAGGTAGCCGGCGAAGATGTCCTCCTGGAAGGTGAAGCTGTCCTCGCCGCTCAGTTCGGCGTTGCCGGGATCGGTGGCGAAGCCGTCGAAGAAGTCGCTGTTCCCCTCCATGGCGCGCTGCAACTCGGCCAGCATGGCGTCATTGTCGATGACCGTGCCCAGGCGATAGAGGCCCGAGTACTCGCCGTCGAACAGGCTGGTGACCGCCTTGCCGTAGAAGCGGGAGAAGTCGGCCAGGGTGCCCGAGGCGTCCAGATCCAGAAACTCGCCGCTATAGGTCGAGCGCTTGGAGCTATAGAATTTACCGCCCGTCTTCACCGCTTCCAGCCAGGTCGAGACCGGACGCCATTCGACGTTGAACTGGCCCTGCCACAGCTCTTCCTCGGCCCCGCCGATCTCGCCCGACAGTCCGGCGAAGCCGTATTGGCTGTTGTCGTGGATCGCCGCCATGCCGGCGTCGTTCAGCACCCATTTGGGGAAACGGCTGTCGCCGAAGTTGACGACATTGACGCCCTTGTTGCCCAGCCAGCCGTACTTGTCGCTGCGGAACTCCATCTCATAGGAGTCGTCGGTATTGTCCTCCGACTTGGCGTAGGAGAGGTCATAATCGACCGTGAAGTCGCCCAGGCGGCTGACGCCGCCGAGGTTCAGCGACATCACCGTGCCAGTCTCGCGCGAGCCCTCCCAGAAGCGACGCAGGCGGAAGCCCTGCGGGTCCCAGGTCCCTGAGGCGCCGTCCAAAGTGTAATAGGACCGCGCCGAACGGTCGGCGTCGGTGATCCGACCGTCCTTGTCGCGGTCGACGATCTGGGCCGTGGTGTAGCTGTAGATCCGGCCCAGCTTGGCGTCCGTGCCGATCACCGCGTCCTCGGGCCGCAGCAGACCCGTCACCGTCTTGTCGACCTGGCTCAGGCGGGTCGAGTTCTTGCCCGTGTCGTTGCGGAAGTTCAGGCGGTTGCCGAACTCGTCCTGGGTGTATTCGTTGAACTGACCCCGCAGGTGAAAGTCGTGGTCCGCGCCGCGATAATCGAGGCTGGCGTTCAGGCCGTGACGTTCCACCTCGGTCTCGCCGAAGCCCAGGTTCATGCCGCGCATGACGAAACTGGCGGTGTCCCAGCCCATGGTCTCGCTGTCGGCGTACCAGACCGGCGGCTGGTTATCGCCGTCCACCCCGTTCTGCTCGAACTGCGACTTGCGCCGCGACCAGCTGCCGGTGACGAACAGGCCCCAGTTGTCGTTGAACTGGCGCCCGAAAGAGCCGGAAATCTCGCCCGACTTCTCGTCATCGAACTTGTCCAGCATCCCGGCCGAGACTGACAGGACGCCATAGACCGGGTCGTGGTCAAAGGCCGTCGGTGTGCGGATGTCGATGGTGCCGCCCAGGGCGTCGCCATCGCGGTCCGGGGTCAGGCTCTTGATGACGGTGATCGAGTCGATCCCTTCCGGCGGCAGAAAGCTGAGGCGCACGCCGCGATAGAAGTTGTCGCCCGGCGAACCGGCGCCGCCCATGCGCACGCCGTTCATGGTGTAGTTGTTCAACTCGGTCGACAGACCGCGAATGGTGATGCGGTCGCCCTCGCCCGTCGTGTGGTTGCGCACCGCGTTGACGCCCGGCAGACGCGACAGGGACTCGGCCACGTTGTTGGCCGGCAGGTCGCCCATATCGTCGGCGCTGATGACGTCCGAGATGAAGTCGGCCTTGCGCTTGGCGTCCAGCGACCGGCGCAGGCCCGCCGCATACCCGACCACCTCGACCTCGGCGACCTCGAAAGCGTCCGGCGAGACGAGGCTGGCTTCAGCAGATTGACGCACCAGGGTCAGAACCCCGCGCACCTCACGCGCCTCGACGCCCGAGCCGGCGATCATGCGACCCAACGCTTCACGCGGCGTCATCGCCCCGACGACGGCGTTGGAGGTCCGCCCCCGCGTGAGGCTCGGATCAAAGACGATCTGAAGGCCCGTGTCGCGCGACAGGGCCTGTAACGCCCGGCCCAGGTCCTGGGCCGGAATGGAGATGACGGCGCGCGTCTCGGCCCCGGATGTCGCCTGCCAGGCGTAGGCAGGCGCGGCAGCGG
The DNA here is from genome assembly GCF_014207965.1 of Brevundimonas bullata. Lineage (GTDB taxonomy): Bacteria > Pseudomonadota > Alphaproteobacteria > Caulobacterales > Caulobacteraceae > Brevundimonas > Brevundimonas bullata_A. The sequence goes on along the minus strand of NZ_JACHLM010000005.1, from coordinate 53,929 downwards.
ACGCCAGAACAGCGATGGCGGCCGCTGTAAGCAGGCCGGTCTTGTGAATAGGCATTCGATAAATCCCCTGCGATCATACGGATCGTTATGGGGTTAGACGGCGACTGCAGAGGTCCTGACAGCTGTCATGAAAACTTGCCCTGAAGGTCGCCTAACCTTTGGAAATCTCAAAATGATCCGCCCCCTGACGGGTCAGTTTGAAGCCGTGAATTCCAGCCATGGCGGCCAGGGCGTCTTCCGGTCGGTCATAGGCGAAACGCCCGCTGACCAGGGCCCGCCCCACGCCCGGGTCCGCCAGCTTGACCTGGACGCCTGTGGCGCGTTCCAGGTCCTCGACCACACTGGCCAGGGTCGCTTCATTGAACTCCAGCCACCCCTTGGCCCAGGACGGAACATCGGTCTCGGCTTCCGGCCTGAACATTGTCTCGCGTTCCACCACGCCGCCCAGGACTGTCGCGCGTTCACCCGCGCGCACCTTCATCCACATGCCCCGGTTCGACATCACCTTCACGACGCCCTCGAACACCACCACCTCAACCACCTTGCCGTCAGGGGTCTGGCGTTGATCCACGTTGAACCGGGTCCCCAGGGCCGTGACGCGCACGCCGTCCACTTCGACCGAGAAAGGTCGTTCCTTGTCAGGCGCGACTTCAAAGAAGCCCTCGCCCTTGAGACGCAACCGACGTTCCTTGTCGTCCAGTTCGACGCGAACTTCGCTCAACCCGTTCAGCAGAACGGCGGAACCGTCCGCCAGCGCGACAGGCTGCGGGACGCCCCTGGAGCCGACGATCAGGTCCCCTCGCGGCATGAGGACCGCCACAAGCGCCAGCGCCCCGCAAACCGCCGCCAGGCCGCCCCCGATGACAAGGGCGCGCGGCGCCGACTGCCGGCCCCGCGGCGCCGGCCGCGCCCGCGCCACCCGCTGCGACGCCCAGATCACGGCGGCGTCGGAAATCAGGGCGTCATGCCGCCTCAGCAACTCCGCCCGTTCCGGACGCCCCTCCAGCCACTGATCAAGCGCCGCCTGTTGCTGTGGCGACCATGTCGCCGCCCGTCTGGCGTCAGCCCAAAGCGCAGCCTGCCGATCATCTTTCGATCGGTTAAATCTGATCGGCATGGCGGCCCTCCGCCGTTCGGCGCAGCGTCTGAGCTGCGCGGCTGTAATGTTTCTGCACGGCCTCGACCGACAATCTCAGATCACGAGCGATCGCTTCATAAGACTCCTCGCCCGCACGACGTCGCACAAAGACCTCACGCCGCAAGGCCGGCATGGCCTCCAGCGCCCGCTGACATAGTTGCAGTCGTTCACTCATGTCCAGCGCCTCCAGCGGCGTCGCCCCGCTGTCGATGAGATGACCCGCCTCTTCCAGATCCTCGATCTGCACGTTGGCGACACGGCGACCGCGATCGATCAGAATGTTGCGCGCCGCCCGCATGGCGTAGGACAGAGGGTCGTTGATCAGCGTCTCGCGCGCCCGCGCCAGGACGCGCATGATCGCCTCTTGCGCCACGTCCTCGGCGTCGCCCGCTATCGTCAGCCGTCGCCGCACATAGGCCAGCAGGACCCGATTCTGCGCCGCCAGCATCCGCCCCACCTCCTGTTCGTGACTGATCACACGCGACGCCCCCTGACGGAGCGTGGCTATAGGGACCGATCATGACAGCGAGGATGAAGTTTGGTGTCGGTTTAACGTCAGAACGCTACCACCTTCATAGCGGATCGGAGCAGAGATGCGTCTGCTCCTGGCGAGGGCAGCGCGGCACGGCTGCCTGCGACAACGGACGTGGCATCGCCCGTCGTGAGCGTCGATCTCGCTGCGGAAAGCAGAAAACCCCGCAGCCTGGAGCTTCGGGGTTTTCTTGAATGCTTTGGCTGCGGGAGCCCGCACCGTCCGCCATAGCATTTGGAGTACGGTGGATATTTGCGCCTAGATCATTCCCTACCCGCAGCGTTCATCGGCTTTTTGCCGCGAACTGAACTGACGAGCTTCAACCACAGACGTCACGCAAATCGCGAAAGCCCTCCAGAACGAAGTCCAGGGTCGGCGGGTGAACCAGCCGACCATCCATGACCTTCTCGGCCACCATGCCGATCACGATCTGGCGGCGGATCACCAGCCGAGAACAGGTGGCGATGAAGGTCTCGTTGAGTTGCTGCTGGGCGCGGACGCCGCCGAGCGCCGACGGCGAGGCAGTCATGGTCAACGCCGGCTTGTCTCGCAGGCAACTGTTCATGCCGGGCCGAGAAAGCCAGTCCAGCGCGTTTTTCATCACCCCGCTCATGCCGTGGTTGTACTCCGGCGAGATCACCACGAGACCGTCCGCTGCGGCGACGGCGCGGCGCAGGGCGACGACTGACACGGGGGCGTCCTCGCCGTCGAGATCGTCGTTGAAGAGCGGGATGTCTTCAAGAGACCGCACGTCCAGCCGCACGTCATCCGGCAAGACGTCGCGGAGCGTTAGCAGGACGGCGGTGCTGTAGGACCGGCGGCGCAGGCTGCCGGACAGGCCGATCAGGGACAGCGTCATGTCAGTGGGCGATCGCGCCGCCAGCTGACGCCCGCGCCATGTCCAGCGCCACGTCCATGATCATGTCTTCCTGACCGCCAACCATCTTGCGTCGGCCCAGCTCGACAAGGATGGCTCGCGTGTCGAGCCCATGCTCGGCGGCGGCCTTCTCGGCATGGCGCAGGAAGCTAGAGTAGACCCCCGCATAGCCGAGCGTGAGGGTTTCGCGATCGACGCGCACGGGGCGGTCCTGAAGCGGTCGGACCAAATCCTCGGCGGCGTCCATCAGGGCGTAGAGATCGCAGCCGTGGTTCCAGCCCTGCACCTCGGCGGCGGCGATGAAGACCTCGAGCGGGGCGTTGCCCGCGCCGGCGCCCATGCCGGCCAGAGAGGCGTCGACACGGATGGCGCCGCCCTGGACCGCGACGATGCTGTTGGCCACGCCCAGCGACAGATTGTGGTGGGCATGGACGCCGCGCTGGGTCTCGGGCTTCAGCACCCGGTCATAGGCCGCCAGACGCGCGGCATATTGGTCCATCGTCATGGCGCCGCCGCTGTCGGTGACATAGACGCAGTGCGCGCCATAGGTCTCCATCAGCTTGGCCTGCTGGGCCAGGGCGTCGGGCTCGGACATGTGGCTCATCATCAGGAAGCCGGACACGTCCATGCCCAGGGTGCGGGCGGCCTCGATATGCTGCTGGGCCACATCGGCCTCGGTGCAATGGGTGGCGATGCGCACCGAGCGCACGCCCAGATCATAGGCGCGCTTCAGGTCATGCGCGGTCCCGATGCCCGGAAGGAGCAAGGTGGTGAGCACGCTGTGTTCGAGAACGTCAGCCACCGCGCCGATCCAGTCCCAATCGGTGTGGGCGCCGAAGCCGTAGTTGAAGCTGGAGCCGTTCAGGCCGTCGCCGTGGGCGACCTCGATGGCGTCGACCTTGGCGCGGTCGAGCGCGCGGGCGATGGCCTGGACATGCTCGAGGCCATACTGGTGGCGGATGGCGTGCATCCCGTCACGCAGGGTGACGTCCTGAATATAAAGCTTGGTGGCGGTGGGATCGAAGGTCACGCGGCGATCCTTTCGGCGATCTTCTCGGCGGTCTTAAGCGCCGCCGAAGTCATGATGTCGAGATTGCCGGCATAGGCCGGCAGGTAGTGCGCCGCCCCTTCGACCTCGAGGAAGACGCTGACCTTCAGGCCCGTGAACTCGCCGCCCATTTCGGGGATGCGCAAGGGCGCGTTGCCGCCGACGCTTTCGAACTGCACCGCCTGCTTGAGGCGATAGCCCGGCACATAGGTCTGGACCTCGGCTACCATGGCCTCGACAGAGCGGCGGATGGCCTCGCGGTCGCCGTCGTCGCACAGGCAATAGACGGTGTCGCGCATGATCAGCGGCGGTTCGGCGGGGTTGAGAACGATGATGGCCTTGCCGCGCGTCGCGCCGCCCACTTGGGCAATGGCCTGGCTGGTCGTCTCGGTGAACTCGTCGATGTTGGCGCGCGTGCCGGGGCCGGCGCTCTTCGAGGCGATGGAGGCGACGATCTCACCATAGTGCACCTTGGCGACCCGGTTCACCGCCGCGACGATGGGGATGGTCGCCTGCCCGCCGCAGGTCACCATGTTGACGTTGGGCGCATCCAGATGCGCCTCGCCGTTGACCGGCGGGATCACATAGGGCCCGATCGCCGCCGGGGTCAGGTCGATGACCCGCTTGCCGTGCGCCGTCAGCGCCTCGCTGTGCCGCCTGTGCGCGCCCGCCGATGTCGCGTCGAAGACAATGGCGATGTCGGCAAATCCCGGCAGGGCTATCAGGCCATCCAGTCCCTCGGCGGTGACCGGCACGCCCAGGCGTTCGGCGCGCTTCAAGCCATCCGATTCCGGGTCGATGCCGACGAAGGCCGCCATCTCCAGCGTGTCGGACAGGCGCATGATCTTGATCATCAGGTCGGTGCCGATATTGCCCGAGCCGATGATGGCGACCTTGGTCTTGTGCTTAGGAGTCATGACCTCAGCCCTCGCCATAGGTGAAGCGGACGTCGCCGAGGCCGTCGATCGCAGCAACCACGTGGTCGCCCGGGTTCAACGCCACCATGGGACCCAGCGCCCCGGCCAGCAGCACATCGCCCGCCTTCAGCGGCTCGCCGCGCTCGGCCAGCGTGCGCGCCAGCCAGGCCGCCGCGTTGAGCGGGTTGCCCAGGGCCGCCGCGCCGACGCCGGTCGAGACGACCGCGCCATTGACGCTCATCGCCATCGCGGCTCCTTCGAGGTCGAGCCCGGCCAGCGGCGTCCCCGCATCGGCGAGCACAAAGAAGGCCGAGGACCCGTTGTCGGCGACGGTGTCGGCGAAGGTGATCTTCCAGTCGGCGATCCGGCTGTCTACGATCTCGATGGCCGCGTGAACGCTGGCGACCGCCGCCATCACCTGTTCCACGGTCGTTTCAGGGTCAGACAGGTCGGCGCCGAGGACGAAGGCGATCTCCGCCTCGGCCTTGGGCTGGATCGTCCGCGCAGGATCAAGGCGACCGCCGTCGGCGATCCGCATGTCGTCGAACAGGACGCCGAAGTCAGGCTGATCGACCCCGAGCTGGGTCTGCACTGCCTTCGCCGTCAGCCCGGCCTTACGACCAACGATCCTTCGCCCCTCAGCTTCCCAAAAGCGCGTATTGATGGTCTGCACCGCATAGGCGCCGTCCGCATCGGTCGGCTCCAGAAGGTCGCGCAAGGGGGCGACCCCCTCCCCCGAATAGGCGTCGCGCAGCCGGCGCGCGGCGGTTTCATAGGCGTCTGACATCAGGCCGGAGCCCTATGCTTGCCGGGATGGACCGTGCCGCACTGGCCGCAGGTGCGCAGGTCCTCGCTGGCGTAGAAGGCCGCGAACAGGGGCGGCAGGTCGCGCACGATGCTCTTCAGCTGCACCTCGACGCGGTGGACGATCGACCCGCAGTCGTCGCAGTACCACTGGAAGGCGTCGGTCACGCCCTCGGGCCGTTTGCGTTCGATCACCAGACCGACGCTGCCCTCGACCGGACGCTGCGGCGAGTGCGGGACGTTCGGCGGCAACAGGAAGATGTCGCCTTCGCGGATCGCCATGTCCTTGGGACCGTCCTCGGTCCACAGGCGCAGGTTCATGTCGCCTTCCAACTGGTAGAAGAACTCCTCCAGCGGATCGACGTGGTAGTCGGTGCGCTGGTTCGGCCCGCCGACGACGGTGACGATGAAGTCGGCGTCCTCCCAGATCTGGGCGTTGCCGACTGGCGGCTTCAGCTGCTCGCGATGATCAGCGATCCACTGACGGAAGTTGAAGGGCGGGCCATAGGTCAGCATGGGCTTTATCCAGGGATCAGGGGCGGTCGGCGCGCGGGATGAAGGCGGTCGCCTTGATCTCGATCAGCAGATGCGGGTGGGGAAGCTGGTGGACGGCGACGGTCGTGCGCGCCGGTCCAGATTCATCGAAATACTCTGCGTAAACAGTGTTGTAGCCGCCGAAGTCATTCATGTTCACGAGGAAGCTGGTGACATCGACGACATCGGCGAGCGACCCGCCGGCGTCGGCCAGGATGGCGCCGATGTTGTCGATCACCGCGCGGGTCTGCTCGGCGACATCGAGGCTGACGACGCCGAATTCGTCCGCCGACGCGCCGGCGAAGCTGTTGTCGGGGCGACGCGAACTGGCCCCCGAGACAAAGACGAAATCGCCGGCCCGGCGATAGTGGGGAAAGCGGCCGCGCGGGCGCGCCTTGCCGGGGATGACGCGTCCTTTCCCGTTCTTGGCCCCGCTCATGCCGCAGAGCCTGCGACAGTGAAGCCGACGCGGCCCAGATGACCGGCGTCGAGCGAAACCGCACGTGCCAAGCCGATAGCCGCCGCCGCCGTCGCGCCGCCCAGCATCACGGTCCAGCTGGGCTGAAGCGTCAGCCCCGCCGCCCCGGCCAGCCGCGCCGCCGCGACCAGAGAGCGGATCGGATCGCCGAGGATGGCCGCGCTCGTCCCGGTCTCGACGACGGCGCCGTCGACGCTCATCACCATCGGCACGTCGGCCACGTCGGTATCGGCGGGCAGCCACGCCCCCACGACAAAGGCCGAAGACGAGGCGTTGTCGGCGACCACATCACCCAGGGCGAAGCGGAAGTTCTCGTAGCGGCTGTCGATGATCTCCAGCGCCGGCGCCACGGCCTCGACCGCAGCCAGGGCCTCCTCATAGGTGACCTCGCCCGTCAGCGGGGCCTTGAGCCGCACCGCGACCTCGGGCTCGACGCGCGGATGGATGAAGCGGGCGCGGTCGAGAACGCCGCCGTTCTGAACCACCATATCGGACGTCAGTCGGCCCCAGATCTGATCCTTCAGGCCCATCTGGACCATCTTGGCTTCACTGGTGAAGCCCATCTTGACCCCGACCAGGGCGGCGCCGCGCGCCAAGCGATGATCGATCACGGCGCGCTGGATGTCATAGGCGTCGCTCAGCGCCAGCTCGCCTTCCTGTCCGGTGATCTGCTGGATCGCCCGCGCGTCGCGCGCGGCGGCGTCCAGTCTTGCGGCGATTGTCGCGATGTCCGTCATGTCGTCCCCCCCTAGAGTTTGACGCAGATATTGGTGGGCTCCGAGTAGAAGCTCAGAGACGCCTCGCCGCCTTCGCGCCCGATGCCCGACAGCTTCATGCCGCCAAAGGGCGTGCGCAGGTCGCGCAGAAACCATTCATTGACCCAGACGATGCCGGTTTCCATCTGCCCCGCGACCCGATGGGCGCGGCCCACGTCGCGCGTCCAGATCGCCGCCGCCAGACCATAGTCGCTGTCGTTGGCCAGCTCGATCGCTTCGGCTTCGGTGTCGAAGGGCGCGATGTGGCAGACGGGGCCGAAAATCTCTTCGCGCACACAGCGAGCGTCGTGACCCAGGCCGGTTAGGATGGTGGGCTGGACAAAGGCGCCCTGGTCCAGCGCGCTGTCGAACGAAGGCACGCCCCCGCCGGTGACCACCGTGGCGCCCTCTTCGCGCGCCAGATCATAATAGCCCAGCACCTTGTCGCGATGGCCGCGCGAGATCAGCGGCCCCATGTCGGCCCCGGACCAGGGATCGCCGATGGTCAGGGCCTCGGCGCGCTCGGCCAGGGCCTTGACGAAGCGCTCGAAAATCGGCCGTTCGACATAGATGCGCTCGGTGCACAGGCAGACCTGGCCGCAGTTGGAAAAGACCGAGCGCACCGTCCCCGCGATGGCTTCGTCGAAATCGCAGTCGGCAAAGACCAGGGCGGCGTTCTTGCCGCCCAGCTCGAACGAGACCGGCTTCACCCCCGCCGCCGCCACCCGCATGATGGCGCCGCCCGTGGCCGACTCGCCTGTGAAGGTGATGGCGTCGATGTCGGGGTTGGCGGTCAGCCATTCGCCAGTCGAGGCCGCGCCGAAACCGTGGACGAGGTTGAACACGCCCGGCGGCACGCCCGCGGCGTCCATCACCTCGGCCAGCAGGGTCGCGGTCGAGGGGGTTTCCTCGCTCGGCTTGACCACCACCACATTGCCGCAGGCCAGGGCCGGCGCGACCTTCCACGTCATCAGCAGCAACGGCAAGTTCCACGGCGAGATGATCGCCACCACCCCTAGAGGGCGGGCGACGGCATAGTTGATGGCGCTACGTCCATCTGGAAGATCAGTGCGGAAGCTGGGCATGGCCCGGGCCTCGGCCATAGCGGCGAAGGCGCGGAAGTTGGCGGCCCCGCGCGGGATGTCGATGGTGCGCGCCTGATGCAGCGACTTGCCGGTATCGGCGATCTCGGCCGCCGCGAAGTCGTCGAAGCGCGCCTCGATGCCCTCGGCGACACGGACCAGGAGCTTGCAGCGCTCGGCCTGGGACATCTTTCCCCACGGCCCCTTGAGCGCCCGGCGGCCCGCCGCCACGGCCCGGTCGACCAGGGCCTGATCGGCCTGGGACACGCGCGCCGCGACGGCGCCAGTCACAGGGTTCACATTGTCGAAATGGACATCGCCAGCGACGAAGGCGCCGTCGACGTAGTTCAGGATGTCGCGCTGGGCGAAGGGATAGGCCGTATTGGTCATGCCTGGCCTCCGACCCGCACATAGCCGGCGGTGTTGCTGTGCGCCGCGCCGCCCTTGCCGACGTGGCCGGCCATCTGGAGCAGAGACAGGAGGGTGTCGTTGAACTGAACCGGCGCCTCGAGGAAGACCGAATGGCCGACATCGTTGACCTCGACCAGGAAGGACCCCGCGACCTCCGCCTGAACCAGACGCACCGCCTCGATCGGGAAGATCACGTCCTCGACGCCGCACAGGAACAGAATGGGATAGCCCTTGCCCGCCAGATCAGCCGCCGGGCGCGCCTCGAAACGACCCGTCAGGTTGTGGCGATCCACGGCGTTGAAGCTGGAGATCTGGCGATAGACCATGGCCAGGTCGCGCGGCGCCTGGGTGCCCAGGACGCGGTCGACCTGATCCATCACGGCGGTCCTCGTGCGAGCCTCGTCCATGATCGCCTTTACCGCCGCGCTTTCGACGATACCGTGCAGGCTGTCGCAGATCGCCAGCGCCGCGACGCGTTCGGGCGCCTGATGGGCGAAGCCGATGCAGGTCCCCGCCCCCATCGACTGGCCGATCAGCGCCACCCTCTCCTCACCCAGATGATCCAGCAGGGCGACCAGATCCTCGACAAAGGCGTCGCGCCCGCGTCCATCCAGATCGCGCGACAGGCCGAAGCCGCGATGATCGAACAGGATGACGCGGTTCGACCGCGCCAACGCATCAATCTGGCCGTACCAGAGGGCGTGGTTACCGCCGATGCCGTGCGCCAGCACCACCGCCGGCCCCGCGCCCTGCGTCTGGTAATAGATCTCGGCGCCGGCGGTCTTCAGAACCCCGTATTCCATCACGCTACTCCCATCAATTTGCTGAGCCGAACGACGTAGTCGCCAAAGGCCGGGTCCTCGCGCGTGACGCTGGGGTCGCGCGGGCGCGGCAGGTCGATACGCACATCCTCGATGATCGTGCCCGGCCGCTCTGACATCACCAGCACGCGGTCCGACAGCAGCACGGCCTCGGAAATGCTGTGCGTGACCAGGACAACCGTCTTGCGGTCGCGCTGCCACAGACGCAGCAGCTCCATGTTGAGCCGGTCGCGCGTCAGGGCGTCCAGGGCGCCGAAGGGCTCGTCCATCAGCAGGATTTGCGGATTGCGCGCCAACGCCTGGCCAATGGCCACGCGGTGCCGCATCCCGCCCGACAACTGGTGCGGATAGCTGGCCTCGAAGCCGGTCAGGCCGAGGGTCTCGACCAGTTCGGCGAGCGCCGCCTCGTCCAGCCGCTGCGCCCCGGCGTCGAGATTGATCCCAAGCAGCAGATTGTCGCGGACATTGAGCCAGGGCAGCAGGTTCGACGTCTGGAAGACAAAACCCATCGCCGCCGAGGGCGCGGTCACGACCTCTCCGTTGACCAGGATGGCGCCCTCCTCGAACGGGATCAGCCCGGCGATCAGGCGCAGCAGGGTGCTCTTGCCGCAGCCCGACGGGCCGAGAACCGAGACGAACTCGGCGGCGTGAATGTCGGCGGTGACGCCCTCGAGCACCTTGCGGCCGTCGAACGCCTTGCCGACGCCGGTGATGGAGATTTCCGCGCTCATGCCGCACGCCACCAGATGAAGCGTTCCCAATAGGCCACGCCGTAGAAGAGCAGCAGCGACAGGACCGTCACCGCGAACAGGGCCGCAAAGGTCAGGGTCGTATGGCCCGACCCCGAGGCCGTCAGGATCAGGTTGCCCAGGCCGTCTTTCGAGCCGACAAACTCGCCGACCACGGCACCGATGACCGCCAGCGGCATCGCCACCTTGCAGCCGTCGAGGAAGCTGGGCAGGGCTGCGGGCAGGCGTAAGCGCCAGAAGGTCTGCAGCGGCGTGGCGCGCAGGGCCCGGAAATGTTCCTCGAGATGCGCCGGGGTGCTGGCCAGCCCGCCGAGCGTCGAAATGATGATCGGGAAGAAGGCGAACAGGAAGGCCATGATCAGCTTCGAGGTCAGGCCATAGCCGAACCAGACGACGATCAGGGGCGCCAGGCCGATCTTGGGAATGCTCTGCAGGGCGACGAACAGCGGATAGACGGTGCGCTTGGCCGTGCGCGAAAAATAGATCAGGGCCGCGATCGGCACGCCCAGCACCACGGCGATGATGAAGCCCCAGAAGACCTCGGTCATCGTCACCAGGCTTTGCGCCAGGATCGGCCCGCGCGACCGCCACAGCTCGGCCAGGATCGCGCTGGGGGGCGGCAGCAGATAGGCCTGCACCCCCGACCAGCGGACGCCGTACTCCCAGGCCAGCCCCAGCAGCAGGAAGAAGCCGACGCTGATCGCCGTGTCGCGGTTGAACAGGGCGCGGGTCATGCCTCGCCCTCCTTGTCCAACAGGGCCTGGATGCGGGCCGGCGGCGGCACCAGGAAGCGTTCCAGATTCCAGCGATCGAAGGTCGCCATCTGCTTTCCGTCCCACACCGAGGGGGCATAGGGATGGTCGGCGTCGATCTGGGTCATGTCGGTGTAGAATTCGACATTGTTGCCGTCGGGATCGCGGAAGACCAGGAAGCTGTTGGCGCCGGGGCCATGCTTGCCGATGCCCCGGTCGATGGGCACGCCGCGCGCGGTCAGCATGGCTGCGACCTTTTCCAGCTCTTCGAGGGTTTCGAGGCGATACGAGAAGTGCTCGACCGCCGGATAATGGCCTTCGGGCGCGTCCGAATGACCGGGCGGCAGCTGGAGCAGGGCCAGGTCATGGTGGTCGTGGCCGGCGCGCAGGAAGACCATCTGATGGTCGATCCAGTCCGAGACTTCCAGGCCCATGACCTCGGTGTAGAAGGCCAGCGAACGGTCGATGTCGCGCACCTTCAGGACCAGATGCCCCAGCCGCGTCGGGCGCGGGCGATAGGATGCGGGATCGGTCACGGCTGTTTCCCTGTGGGTACGAAGGCGTTGGTGAAGAGCGTCTCGGTCGCGTCGAAATCCTTGAGCTGACCGTTGGCCTGCAAGGTCGTGACGGTGCGTTCGATCTTTTCGGGCTTCAGTCGGTAGGATCCGCCCTCGGCGGCCATCAGTTCGGCGGTCTCGCGGATCTGCCGTTCGGTCACGGCCTCGTCGAGCAGCGGATAGTGGCGGCGAATGATCGCCAGCGCCGCCTGGGGATCGCGCGCCGCCTCGGCGTAGCCGCGATAGGCGGCCTGGGTGAAGGCCCGCACCAGCTCAGGGTCGCTGTCGATCAGGGCGTCGCGCGTGGCCAGGCCGCTGCCGTAAACATCGAGGCCGAAGTCTGCGTAGGCGATCCGGCCGATGCTGACGCCCTTGGCCTTGGCCGCCTTGTCGAACAGGGCCATCGAATTGCCGAGCCAGCATTCGGCGGCGTCGATCCGTCCCTCGACCAGAGAGGAGACGACGATGGCCGGGTCGAGCTGGATCTGTTCGACGCGGGCCGGATCGACGCCATTGTCCTGAAGCCAGGCCGGCATCAACGTCTGGATCGCCGACGACTGACCGGCGCCAAAGCGCAACCCCGCCAGGTCGGCCGGAGCCGTAATCGTGTGCCGTTCCTTGACGAAGCAGGCGCCGGCCGGAAGCTTCATATTGATGCCGCCGATCATCCGCGCAGCCCCGCCCTTCGACCGGTTGAGCGCGACCGACAGGGGGTCGAGATAGGCGAACTCGAACATGCCCTGATCGAGTTCGTTGGCGGTGCGAATGCCGCCGAAGCCGCGCACGGGTTCGACGTTCAGACCGGCGTCGGCGAAGTAGCCCTTGTCCATCGCGACAAAGACGCCCGCCATGCTGCCCTGCGGCAGCCAGGCCATGTTGAAACGGACGGTGCGGACGTCCTCGCGCGGCGTCGTCTTCAGGGCGTCGCCGCCGAATGCGCTCCACAGCGTCACCCCTGCAATCGCCGCCGCGATCACCGCCGGTACGACCAGCGCGCGTTTACCGAGGGCGGCCATCAGGCGGCTCCCTGCGGCAGGTGGGGGGCCGAGACCGGATTGGTCAGCTCGCCGATCCCCTCGACCCAGGCGCGCATCACGTCGCCGTCCTTGAGGAAGACGCCGCGCCCCATGCCGACACCAGCCGGGGTCCCAGAGGCGATCACGTCGCCGGCGCGCAGTTCCAGGATCGTCGAGAGATAGGCGATCTGTTCGTAGATGTTGAAGATCATCTCGGACGTATTGCCGTCCTGCATCGAGGCCTCATTGACCGAGAGCCCCAGGCGGATGTCGTGTGGATCGCCCAGACAATCGCGCGGCACGAAGACCGGACCCAGCGGAGTGAAGGTGTCGAAGCTCTTGCCGCGGAACCAGTCGTGCGAGAACGGGAAGTCGGTCCGCCGGGTGCGGTCGCGCGCCGAGACGTCGTTGACGATGGTGTAGCCCGCGATCAGGTCGTGCGCCTCTCCCACGGCGACGTTCTTGCCCGCGCGGCCCAGCACCACCCCCAGCTCGACCTCCCAGTCGGGGCGCGACACCTGCGGCGGCACGACGACGGTCTCGTCGGGGCCGACCACGCTCTCGACCGTCTTGAGGAAGATATAGGGTTCGCTGTCGGCCTTGGCCGCCAGCTTGGTCTGCATTTCGGCGGCGTGTTCGATGAAGTTGGACGCCGCGCCGAAGATGCGACGCGGCTCGAACGGCGTCAGCAGCCGGGGCGTCGCAAGCGCAGACCCCGAAACTCCGGCGAGCGCGCGGGCCAGGCCGAACAGACCCTCGCGGCGCGCCTCCCAGTCGCGGATGATCGCCGTGACATCGCCGGCGACCGCAGCAAACCCGTGCGCGGCGGCGGCGGCGTGCAGGTCGTGGAAGGCGTCGCCCACCTTGATCGTCGGTCTCGGGCCATCGGGGCTGGCGCGGGTGGCCAGGGCAAACCAGGTCATTGGTCGATCAACCTCTTGAAAGGAGAAGGCGCGCCCAGGCGCGGTCGAGGCCAGCGCCACGCTGGCGCCGATCCGGGCGATCGCGGCGCGACGATCCAGCATGGCGGGAGACTCAGACATGGCATCAGCCGAAGGCCCGGATCAGCATCCGCGCCGACACCACCGCGAGGAACAGGCCGAACAGGATGCTCAGATGCCGCTTCGAAAGCGAATGGGCGAGGCGCGCGCCCCAGGGCGCGGCGAGGTAGGAAACCGGCGCAATAATCGCCAGACCGATCAGGTTGACGTAGCCGAGGCTGCCCGTCGGCAAACCGGGCACATTCCAGCCGGTGATGATGAAGGCGATGGTGGCCGGCACGCTGATCAACAGGCCGAACAGGGCCGCCGTGCCGACCGCGCGATGGATGGGGAAGTTGAACAGGGTCATGGTGGGGACGCTCAGCGTGCCGCCGCCAATGCCCATCATGCTGGAGAAGCCGCCGATGGCGAACGGCAGCAACTGCCCGCCCGGCCCGCCGGGAATGGCCTCGGCGATATGCTTGCCTTCCAGCGGCAGCAGCATCTTGACCGCCACCAGCAGGGCGATGACGCCGAACACCGCAGACAGGACATCCCCCGTCACCCGCGAGGCGATCAGCACACCAGCGATAGCGCCCAGGAAGATGGCGATGCTCCAGCGCTTCAGCTGAGCCATGTCCACCGCGCCCTTGGCGTGGTGTGCGCGGGACGAGGAAATGGCGGTGGGGATGATGGTCGCCAGCGAGGTCGCCACCGCGACATGCATCCGCACCGAGGGATCAACGCCCATCGACGCCAGCACCAGGTCGAGCACCGGGACGATGACGATGCCGCCGCCGACCCCGAGCAGCCCGGCCAGAAGGCCTCCCACCGCGCCGGTCAGCAGCATCATGGCCGTCAGCGTCAGCAGGTCCTGGTTGATGATGTCGTGCACCCGGCTCCCCCCGAAAGTGAGCCATGACTTGTGCGGGTTCGTGGATATGCAGTCAAAGATAGAAAACCAGCTGATATATAATCGGAAATATATATCAAAGCGGTCGGCGGTATTTATATACGTTCCGGGATAACCCGGCCCTCAAAGGGTATATTCGGATATAGTCATCGCCCTTTAGCCTGACTGGCATGATCAAGGTAGGCATAGCCGGGTTCGGCACCATCGGCCGCGTCGTCGCGCGCCATATCGAAGCCAGCGACCTGCCGCTGACGCTGGCGGCGGTGTCCGCCGGCGACCGCACGCGCGCCGAGGCCGCGATGGCCCAGCTGCAAGCGCCCGTCCCGATCCTCGACACCGCCGAACTGGTCGCCCGTTGCGACGTCATCGTCGACAGCGCCCCGACGGCGGCCTTCCGCGACATCGCCGAAACGACGCTGCGGGCCGGCAAGACCCTGGTGACCGTGAGCGGCGCGGCGCTGATGCAATGGCCCGAGGCGGTCGATCTGGCGCGCGCGCACGACGGACGCATCATCCTGGCCACCGGCGCCCTGCTCGGCCTCGACGCCGTGCGCGCCGCCGCCATCGGGACCATCCATTCGGTGACCATGGTGACGCGCAAGCCGGTCAAGTCCCTGATCAAGGCCGAGCACGTCGTGCGCAACCAGATCGACCTGTCCAGCCTGACAGCCCCCCTCAAGATCTTCGAGGGCACCGCGCGCGAGGGCGCCGTCGCCTTTCCGGCCAATGTGAACGTCGCGGCCGCGCTGGGCATGGCCGGCGTCGGTCCCGACCGGACGCGGCTGGAGATCTGGGCCGACCCGGCCTTGGAACGCAATACGCACCGGATCGTGGTCGACGCCGACAGCGCGCGGCTGGAGCTGGCCATCGAGAACGTGCCGACCGACGAGAACCCCGGCACCGGCCGGATCACCGCGCTCAGCCTTGTCGCCGCGCTTCAGGATCTGGTCAGCCCGATCCGTATCGGCACCTGATTTCCGTAACCGGGTCGCCGACTGCTGGCGGCCATCCCAATCCTTGAAAGGCCCGTCCCATGACCACCCGCCTGCGCCACGTCGCGATCGCGTCCGCTGACCCGGACACCTCGGTCGGCTTCTTCACCGAGGTCCTTGGCTGGACCCTGGCCGGCAAGATCGATAGCCGCAATGCGCGCGGCTATTACGTCACCGATGGCCACATCAACATCGCCCTGCTCTGCTTCAAGAACCGCCCCGCCGCCGGCATGGAGTTCCCCGAAGGCTATACCGGCCTGCATCACATCGGCTTTCAATGCGACGACATCAACGCCATCGTCGAACGCTTCGAAAACTCGGGCTTCGCGCCGCGCCACGACGTCAACCTGGCCCAGGGCCTCGGCAAGAACCCGGCCAAGGACAACGCCGAGTACAAGATGACCGGGCCGGAAAACGTCATGGTCGACGTGTCCGAGCGCGGCTGGGCCGGCACCGAGAGCTACAAGGGCGCCCCTGCCCCGGTGTGATAAACTCCTCCGGCTTTCGACATGAAAAACCCGCCGGAGCGTCTCTCCGGCGGGTTTTCTGATGCCTGTGTTGGGCCGCCCTAGAGGTTCAGGAAGGCCTTAGCGTTGCCGCTGAGGATCTTGGCCTTCTGCTCGCCCGACAGGCCGTCGTGGCCGCGCACCAGCGAGCCGATGTCCTGTTCACCCAGCGGGAAGGGATGATCGGAGCCGAGCAGGACGCGGTCCTCGCCCATGACATCGATCAGCAGGCTGAGGGCGCGGGTGTCGAACACCGCCGAGTCGACGAAGAAGCGATCGACATAGGTCGACGGCGGCTGCGGGCAGTCGGCGCGAACGATGTCGCGATACTTCCAGGCGTTTTCGACCCGTCCAAGCAGGAAGGCGAAGCTGCCGCCGCCGTGGCCGAAACAGATGCGCAAGGATCTGGGCAGGCGCTCGAAGGCCCCCGACAGGATCAGCGACAGGATCGACAGCTGCGTCTCCGCCGGCATGGCCACCAGCCAGGGCAGCATGTACTTGGGCATGCGCTCGCGCGCCATCATGTCCCAGGGATGGATCAGCACCGCCGCCCCGACCTCGGCGCAGTGGGTGAGGAAGGTCAGAAGGCCTTCGTCGTCGAGATTGCGCATCCCCATATGGTTGCCGATCTGGACGCCCAGGTGCCCCGTCGCCATGGCGCGGCTGACCTCGGCGCAGGCCATGTCGATGTCCTGCAGCGGCACCTGGGCCAGGGCCTTCATCCGGTCGGGCGCATGGCCGCAAAAGGCGATCGCCTCATCATTGAAGCGCTGCGCCAGATCGCGCGCATCGGTCGCCGGGAGGCTGTAGCCGAACATGATCGGCGTGGCGCAGAGGATCTGCAGGTCGATGCCCTGGGCGTCCAACGCCTCGACCCGCCGCGCCGGATCCCAGAGGACGTCGTCGACCGGGCGAAACTCGCTGGCGCCCTGCATGATGAAACCCTTGCCGCCGCCCGCGTCACGGAGCCAGGGTAGACCTTCGGCCTCGGCCCGCGCGCAATAGGCCGCGTCCATGGCGGGGAAAAAGTGGCTGTGCATGTCGATGACAGCCATGTTTTTTGAAGCCTCAATCGTCATGACTTTCGCCGCGCCTCTGTCCATCCATCCTCCCCGCCGCCGCTTCCGGCGCAGGGGGCCATCAGGGTCAGTACCGGGGGCTGGCTATCAACAATAATCCCGAGACTTGCCCCAGCTATTACAAAACAGATATAATATGCCTGAAGCGGCGCCGGGGAGCACCATGCCCAAATTCCACGACAACTTCCTCTTGGGCCGGCTCAAGCTGCGCCAACTTCGCCTCCTGACGGCGATCGCCGACGAGGGCACCGTACTCAAGGGTTCGCAGGCGTTGAACATCGCCCAGCCCGCCGCGACAAAAAGCATCAAGGAGCTGGAGGACGCCCTGGGCGTGCAGCTTTTCGATCGATCTTCACGTGGCGTGACCCCGACCGACTTCGGCAAGGTGATGATCAAGCACGCCAAGCTGATCCTGACCCAGCTTCGACATGCCGGCGAAGAACTGCAGTCTCTTGACGAGGGGCTTTCGGGCCGCGTCCATGTCGGCACCCTGTTGGCTGCCTCGACCGCCCTGCTGCCGCGCGCCCTGGCGCGGCTGCGCGAGCAGCGACCGGGGATCGCCGTCACGGTGGCTGAAGGCACGAACGACCGGCTGATGCCCAGCCTGCGGACCGGCGACCTCGACGTCGTTCTGGGCCGCCTGCCGGAGTATCGCGAGCGCGAAGGGCTGAAGCAGGACGTCCTCTATCTGGACACGGTGTCGATCATGGTCCGCGAGGGTCATCCCCTGACCCAGCGCGCGTCGCTGACGCTCGCCGACCTGGTCGATCAGGCCTGGGTGATGCCGCCGCCGCAGACCTCGTTGCGCCGCCAGATCGACGTCGCCTTCCGACACGAAGGGTTGGAGCCGCCGCACGATGTGATCGAATCCGTGTCGATCCTGACCAACCACGGACTGTTGATGAACACCGACATGATCGCCGCCATGCCCCACCTGGTCGGCGCCGGTCAGGCCGGGCTGGCGATCCTGCCGGTTTCACTGGAGGGCGCGAGTTCACGGATCGGGGCGACCACCCACGCCCACGTCGAGCTGTCCGCCGCCGCCCGCTACTTCATGGATATCATTCACGAGGTAGCGGGCGAGATCCGCGACGAATTGGGCCAGGCTAGACCCTAGGGGCCGAACCCCGCGACACGCGCTTCCAGATGAAATAGGCCGCGGTCAGGAAGACCACCCACGGCGCCCCGGCGATCACCGCCGTCTGCCAGAAGTCGGTATCCAGCGCCATCGTCACCGTGATTGCGGCCAGCAGCACCAGCCCCAGGATCTGGGCATAGGGGAAGAAGGGCATCCGCACCGGCAGATCGACGCCCTTGTGGCGGTGACGGAAGCGCAGATGGCTGGCCAAGATCGTGCTCCACACCAGCAACCCGCCGAACAGGACGATCCCGAACAGATAGTTGTAGGCCAGCGGCGTCAGGGCCGAGATCGACGCCGCGGCCAGGATGCCTACGCCGGTGACCAGCGTCGCCCGCATCGGCACCTTCTGTGCATTGAGCTGACCCAGCGCGCGCGGCGCATAGCCGCCCCGCGCCAGCGAAAACAGCATCCGCGAACCCAGGTAGATGCTGGTGTTCATCGCCGACAGGGCCGCCGAGGCGACGACGAAGTTCATGATGCCCGCCGCATAAGGGATGCCCGCGCTGGCGAACATTTTCACGAACGGGCTTTCGGTCACCACCTTGGCTCCGGACTCGGTCCACGGGATGAAGGCGACAATGATGAACAGGGCCAGGATGTAGAAGAGGAACAGCCGCCCCGCCATCGTGCGCAGCGCCGCCGGGATGGCCGTCTTGGGATCCTTGGCCTCGCTGGCGGTGCCAACGACGAACTCCAGCCCCATGAAGGAAAACAGCGCCATCAGCACGGCCATCCACACGCCGGAGAAGCCGTTGGGCAGGAAGCCGCCTGGCAGGCCGGTGACATTGTGCAGCCCGACGGGATCGCCGAAGACGCCAAAGATCTGACTGAGGCCGACCAGGATGAAGCCGACGATGGCCGCCACCTTGATCGTGGTCAGCCAATATTCGACCGAGCCGAAATTATGCACCGCGCGGGTGTTCACCCAGACAACGACGCCGGCGCTACCGATGGCCCACATCCATACCGGGGTGCCGGGAAACCACCAACGCATATAGATGCCGACGGCGATCGCCTCACTGCCGATCAGCAGCACCTGCTGGATCCAGTAGGTGTAGCGCACGATGAAGCCCATCAGCGGCCCGAGGTAGATTTCGGCATAGGTGCCGAACGATCCCGCGGTCGGATGGACCACGGCCATTTCCGACAGGCTGAACACCATGATCACTGCGATCAGCGCGGCGATGACATAGCTGACCAGCACGCCGGGACCGGCGTAGCCGATGGCGATGCCTGAGCCCATGAACAGGCCGGTGCCGATCGCCCCGCCCAGGCCGATCATGACGATCTGCGCCTTGGTCAGCCCGCGTTCCAGCCCGGCCTCGCGGTCGATATAGGCCTGCTCTTTCATCGCACTTCCCCCTCGTGCCTTGCTCATGTGACGGCTTCGCGCGCCTGATGCTCGGGCTGTCGCCAGACCCCGCCGTTCATGATCGCCGCCAGTCGCTCCACCGCCTCCCAGACATCGACATAGCCGACATAGAGGGGGGCGAAGCCGAAGCGCACCGTGTCCGGCGCGCGGAAGTCGCCGATCACGCCGGCCGCGATCAGGGCGCGCATGATCGGATAGCCATCGGCATGGGCGAACGAGACCTGGCTGCCGCGCGCCGCGGCGTCGCGCGGCGACGCCAGCGTGAACCCGTGGCCGGCGCAGCGCTGCTCGACCAGGCGGATGAAGAGGTCGGTCAGGGCCATCGACTTGCTGCGGATCTCCGCCATGTCGGCCGACAGGTGGATATCCAACCCCGTCTCGACCAGCGTCATCGATAGGATCGGCTGGGTGCCGATCAGGAACTGGCGCAACCCCGTCTGCGGGCGATAGCCGGGTTCAAAGGCGAAGGGCGCGGCATGGCCCCACCAGCCGGTCACCGGCTGATGCGCCTGACCCTGATGCCGCTTCGCGACAAACAGGAAGGCGGGCGATCCGGGGCCCCCATTCAGATATTTATAGGTGCAGCCGACGGCGAAGTCCGCGTTGCAGCCGTTCAGATCGACCGGCATCGCGCCCGCGCTGTGGCACAGGTCCCAGATCGCCAGCGCCCCGGCGGCTTGGGCCCGCGCGGTGATCGCCGCCATGTCGTGGACGTGGCCGGTCTTGTAGTGAACATGGGTGATGGCGACGGCGATGGTGTCCGCGTCGATCGCTCCCGCGATCTCGTCCTTTTCGCACAGGCGCACCGAGAACCGGCCGCCGGTCGCCGCGGCGACGCCCTCGGCGATATAGTTGTTGGTCGGGAAGTTGCTGCCTTCCAGGATCAGGACATTGCGGTCGGGCCGCATCGCGACCGCCGCCGACAGCACCTTGAACAGGTTCTGGCTGGTCGAGTCGCAGACGATGACCTCGCCCGCCCCGGCGCCGATCAGGGGCGCCAGCTTGTCGCCCAGCCGCACCGGCAGGTCGAACCAGCCGGCGCTGTTCCAGCTCTTGATCAGGTCCGTGCCCCACTCGCGGGTCACGACGTCCTGGGCCTTGGCGCTCGCGTCCTTGGGCATGGCCCCCAGCGAATTGCCGTCGAGGTAGATCATCCCTTCGGGCAGGTCGAACCGGTCGCGCAGCGGCGCCAGAGGATCGGCCCGATCCATCGCCTCGCACCACGCGCGGTCAGGCGCTTCGGGGATCTCAATCCGGGTCACATCACGCGTCATGGAAACACACTACCTTGGTCTGGGACATCTCTCGCACCGCGAACCGCACGCCTTCTCGGCCCATATTGCCCCGCCCGGCGCCGCCGAACGGCATGGCGTCGAGGCGGTAATCGGTCGAATCATTGATCATCACACCGGCGACCCGCAGTCTGCGAGCGGCGTGACGCGCGTGGCGCAGGGATTCTGTGAATATCGCGGCGTGTATGGCGTAGTCGGCGCGATTGGCGGCGGCGATGGCGGCGTCCAGATCGCTGAAGCGGAACAGGCTGACCACCGGGCCGAAGGCTTCCTGGCAGGACACCCGCGCCTCCTCCGGCACGTCCGCCAGCAGGATCGGACGAACCAGGGCGCCGACGCGTTCGCCACCGGTCAGCAGGGCCGCGCCCTGAGCCACGGCCTCCTGCGTCCAGGTCAGAATGCGTTCCGCCTGCTCCAATGAGATCATCGGCCCGATCTCGGTGGCTGGGTCCATCGGGTCGCCGACGGTCAGGGCGTTCGTCGCCGCCACCATGGCGATGCTGAAGGCCTCATGGACGGCTGCATGGACATAGATGCGCTGGACCCCGATGCAGTTCTGGCCCGCCGCGCCAAAGGCGCCCGAGGCGCAAGCCTTCGCCGCCCGGTCGATATCGGCGTCGTCCATCACGATCACCGGGCCGTTGCCGCCCAGCTCCATCGCCAAGCGCTTCATGCCGGCCGACCGGCAGATGGCCCGGCCGACACCGGCCCCGCCGGTGAAACTGACCATGGCGACGTCGTCGTGACCGGTCAGGGCGTCGCCGAAATCACAGCCGCGTCCAGTCAGCAGGTTGAGCGCCCCGTCGGGCAGCCCCACCGCGACCAGCAGCCGGGCCAGCATGACGGCGACCAGGGGCGCCTGCTCCGCGGGCTTCAGCACCACGGCGTTGCCCGCCGCCAGAGCGGGGCCGACCTTGTGACAGATGAGGTTCAGCGGATCATTGAAAGGCGTGATGGCGACGATGACGCCCAGGGGTTCATGCACATAGTGGCCCGAGCGCGCCTCACCGCCCGGGAAGCTGTCAAAAGCGATGGTCTCGCCGGCCAGCCGCGTGGCTTCTTCCGCCGACAGCCGCAGGGTGTTGACCGCGCGGGCGACCTCGCGCGTCGCCGAACGCACCGGCTTGCCGGTTTCCGCCGTGATGGCGGCGGCGAAGCGGGCGGCGTCGGCCTCCAGCGCCGTCGCCGCGTCGTGCAGGATGCGGGCGCGGGCGCCGGTCGACAGGTCGCGCATGGCCTCCGCCCCGACCACCGCGCTCGCCACCGCCCGGTCGACGTGCTCGACAGTGGCGCAGGCGGCCTCGCCCAGCACGTCGCCGGTGAAGGGGTTGCGCACCGTCATGGTCTCGGAGGCCGTCTCCCAGCCGCCGCCGATCAACAGCGTCCGGCCCGCCTCGTCCACAACCGGATTCACGACCTGTCGCAAGGCCAGGCTCACGGCTTGTCCTTACGCAGGACCAGATTGTCATACTCGCGACTGTCCAGCAGGGCCTCGACGATCACCGGACCGTTGGCGGCGAAGCCCGCTTCCAGGGCGGCGCGGAACTCGGCCGGATCGCGGGCCACCGTCACCGGCACGCCGAACAGCGAGGGCCCGCCGATGGTCCCCTCAGCACGCACCGGCGTGCCATAGATGGGGTTCGACTTCTTCTCCTGCTTGATGCGGATCAGCGCCAGGTCGTTGTCGGTAAAGATGACGATGACCATCGCCAGCTTTTCGCGCACCGCCGTCGCCAGCTCGCCCGCCGTCATCAGGAAGCCGCCGTCGCCCAGAACACAGCAGACCGACGTGTCGGGACGGCACAGCTTGGCGGCGATGGCGGCGGGCAATCCGAAGCCCATGGCCGACCAGCCGTTGGTCATGATCTGCGTGCCTGGCGCGGGCGTGCGCCAGTGCTGACCGATCAGATGGGTATGGGCGCCGACGTCGCAGGTCATGATGCCGTCGGCGGGCAGGATGTCGCGCAGCACATCCAGCGCGGCGCGCGGCGCGAAGGCCCCTTCACGACCGGCCAGGCGGGCGAAGATCTCAGCCTTGCGCGCCGCCAGCGCGGCCAGATCCCAACCCTTCACGGTCGCCGGAAGCGCCAGCAGCACGTCGAGCACGGGCGCGATGGCGCCGACGACATCGGCGACGACCGGATGAACGTCACGGTCGATATCAGCCGGGGCCACGTCAAGGCTGGCCAGGGCCAGGCCGTCGCGCATCCAGCCTTCGTAGTTGAACTCGATGGGGTCATAGCCGACCGCCACCACCAGATCGGCCTCGGCGTGGGTCTGGCCGACCAGATCGGACAGGGCGTGGAACAGGACGCCGGCGTAGTTGGGGTGGGTTTCCGCCACCATGCCCTTGGCCATCGGCGTCAGCAGCACCGGCAGGCCGAAGCGCTCGGCCAGCGCCACGACGCGATCCTGAACCCCCGCATGGACAGCGCCGAGGCCGATGGCCAGCACCGGCTTTTCAGCGGCGACGAAGGCGGCGATCAGGGCCTCGACCGCCGCCGCATCGGGCGCGGGGGCCGGGTCAGCGGCGGGCGGCGCAATCCGCACCTCGTCGACCGCGACGGCGCTCATGCCCTGGGGCAGTCCGACATGGACCGCGCCGGGACGGCCCGACAGGGCGATCCGCGCGGCCTCGGCCAGGGTGTCGACGGCGCTTTCGGCCTCGATCCGCATGGTCGCTTTGGTCAGCGGCGCGAACAGGGCCTGGTGGTCGATGCCCATCTGAACCGTCCGACCGCGCAAGGCGGCGGGCATTTCATCGGTCAAGGCGATCATCGGCGAGCGATCCAGCGTCGCCCCGCCGACCCCCGTCGCCAGGTTGGTGGCGCCGGGCCCAAAGGTGCCGAAGCAGACGCCGGGAACCCCAGTCAGCCGCCCGCAGACATCGGCCATGAACCCCGCCCCGCCCTCATGGCTGGTCAGCACGAAATCGATGCCGTCGGTGGTTCGGATCGCCTCCATGTAGTCGACCCAGCCGCCGCTCGGCACGCCGAACACATGGCGCACCCCCATGTCGCGAAGGGCCGCAACCACGTTGCGGGCTACGTTGGTCGATTTCATGCGCGATCCTTGAACAAGAGCCATCAGCCCTATCCGGCCTAGGCCCGCACGCCATAAACAAATAATACCAAATGACGGACTTGATATGCCCGTAACGCTATAGATAATCAGGCGAGGCGGTTGGCGATCGCCCCGATGCCGTCGATACCGCCTTCGACGAGATCGCCGGGGCTGATGCGACCGACGCCC
The DNA here is from genome assembly GCF_014207965.1 of Brevundimonas bullata. Classification (GTDB taxonomy): domain Bacteria; phylum Pseudomonadota; class Alphaproteobacteria; order Caulobacterales; family Caulobacteraceae; genus Brevundimonas; species Brevundimonas bullata_A. The sequence continues at coordinate 29,931 of NZ_JACHLM010000005.1, read as the reverse complement.
GCCGGGGTGCCGGTGTAGATCAAATCCCCGGGTTGCAGCTCCACATAGGTCGACAGCTCGGCGATGATGTCCGCGACCGGCCAGATCATGTCGGCGATGTCGCCGTCCTGCCGCATCGCCCCGTTCACCGACAGCCAGATGCGCGCCGCCGTGGGATGGCCGATCTCGGCGACGGGCCGGATCGGCGACAGCACCGCGCTGTGGTCAAAGCCCTTGGCCATGTCCCACGGCCGCGCGCCCGCCTTAGCGTCCGCCTGGAGATCGCGGCGGGTCAGGTCATTGCCCACGGCATAGCCGAACACCTTCGCCAGGGCGTCAACGGGCGCGATATCAGCCCCGCCCTGCCCCATGGCGATGACCAGCTCGATCTCGTGATGCAGGTCAGCGGTGCGCGATGGCATGGCGATGTCCGCCGTCCCGGCCACCGCCGCATCAGCGGGTTTGGAAAAGAAGAAGGGCGGCTCGCGCGTGGGATCGCCGCCCATTTCGCGGGCATGGTCGGCGTAGTTCTTGCCCACGCAGAAGATGCGACGGATCGGAAAACGCCGGGCGTCGCCGGCGATTTCGGCGCTCGGCTGCGCCACCGGGAAGATGAGGTGCATGTCAGGCGGCTCTTTAGGCGGGGGGATAGAGGGCGTCGCGACAGGCCCTCAGGTCGGCGCTATCCAGGCTCTGTTCTTTGACCGCGTTCCACGGGCTGCCCATCCTGTCTTCGGGACGATACCAGAAGCCGTAGAGCTTGCCGTTGGCTGCCACCAGGGTCGCCGAGCCGATGCTGCCTTCTTCCTTGGAGAACCAGGCCAGCCGCATGATGCGACCAAAGGCCGTGCCGCGCAGCGTGCCCAGGCCGTTGTTGTAGCAGCCCCGGATGTCCTGCCCCGACTGTCGCAGGGCGATCGGGCCATACTCGTGGGCATAGACGCCGCTGACGTCGGCCTCGCCCGCCGCGCCTCGATGATCCAGCTCGCCATAGACCGCCAGGTCGGACAGGCGGGTGGCGCCGCCGCCCTTCCAATTGCTGTCGATGCGCAGGCGCAGCCAGCGCGCGGCGCTTTCCTTGGGCAGAGTGATCAGGGTCTGGGCGTCGGCCTTTGCCTCGCCCGTGACCAGGGTTTCAAACGGTCCGTCCGGCCCGACGGTCGACCCCAGCAGGGCGAAGCGACGCACGGGCGAGCCTTCGGCCGTCTGGGACATCGACCCGTCTTCGCGCACCACCGGCTCGAACCGGTTGTCCAGCGCGACCGCGCGCACCTTGCCGGTCCCCGCCAGCTCGAACTTCAGAGTGTGCGGGAAGGCGGCGTCCGTCTCGGACAGCCAGCCATAGGCCGGACCGCCGTCGACCAGGTTGATCGCCCAGGTCGACCAGTGCCGCTTGGCCTCGCCCTCATCGGCCTCGGCGATCCCGCCCCAGGTGATGTGCAGGATGTTGTCGCCCGGAGCCTCGACCGACGCCGGTGCGGTCGGCTGATCTACAGACGCGTTCGAACATCCGGCGAGGAGCAAGGCTCCCGCCGCGGCGGCTTTCCAGTGGCGCATGGTTTGGTCCCTATTGGGCCTGGCGGCGTTCGGGCCAGGGCTTGTCCGGGGCGGTGAATTTCGGCTCGCCCAGCAGCGGCGATGACAGGGCGTAGACCCCGTTGACCGAGAAGGCCCAGATGATGTTGCGGTCATACTCGGTGAAGACCGCGAAGGTGGAGTTGCCGAAGGTGTATTCGGGCACTTCCGTCTCGTTGGCGAAGCGCGGCACGAAATAGCCCGCGATCGTCGGCTGCTCGGGATTGCTCACGTCGAACAACTGGATGCCGGCGTTGTAGAAGGCATAGGTGACGATGCCCTGACGCCCGTACTCGGGCTGCCCCAGACCGCCGGACCGCTTGGGCCCGAAACTGCCGCGCCTTTGGCAGAAGTCGGTGAACTCGGCGCCCGGCGGCGGCGTCGGGCGCGGGAACTTGGCGGCGACGCGCAGGTTCGCCGGATCGCGGGCGTCGATCGAGAAGATGTCCTTGTAGGGCTCGTAGCAGTTCTCGTTCATCGGATAGCCGTTCGAGAAGACGAAGCCGGTCCGGTCATACTGGCTGACATCGACATTATCGAACTCGGTCCCGGCATAGCTGGGCGGCACGCTGATATGGCCCAGGGTCTTGGGCTGCGCCGGATCGCTGAGATCGAAGCTGTAGAAGCCCAGTCCGCCCATGCCGCCGAAGCCGATCTTGCCGCCATCCTCGAGCGGCTGGGACAGGACGATGGGCGTGCGCGACCCCATCCAGCTGGTGCGGTTGCCGGCGCGCGGATTGGCCAGGTAGGCGGCCATGCTTTCCGGGTCGCCCAGCACCTGCCCCGGCACGGTGACCTGGGTGATGAACTTGGGATCGGCGGGATCCGCCATGTCCCAGACCTGATAGCCGGGCGAATAGAGGTAGTCGGGATACTCGGTCAGCCCATAGCTGTCGTCGGGCGCCGCCGAGAGCAGCATGTATTTGCCGCCCCACCAGGTGACGCCGTCCAGCGCGCCCGATCCCTGTTGTTCGCCGATCGGCGCGTCGGGATGCCGGTAGTCCGTCGTCCGCGTGGCGATCAGCTCCCACTGGTCGGGGGTCGGGCCGTTCATGGCGTAGACCTTGAAGCCCTTCAGCGAGTTGTAATGCCGCTGGGCCTCGACCTTGTCGGGCTGGCGCCGCTTGTCGTCCATCAGGCCGAAGCGGCCGATCTCGTAGGAGGCCACCAGAACATTACGCTGAAGCGACGGGCTCCAGGCGATGGTGACGCCGCCGAAGTAGTCGGTGACGGCCGAGGAATCGAAGTCCTCGCTAGAGCCTTCGGCGCTCCAGACGCCGCCCTGCGACCAGACGATCTTGGCCTGGCGCGGGTCGGTGACGTCCATGATCCGCAGATAGTCGCGGTCATGCGTGTAGAGGAAACGTTTGCCCTCGAAGTCGACGACGCTGGCCCAGGCGTGCCAGGGCGAGGTCACCGCCGGGTAGAAGCCGACGACATGGACGTTCTTGGCGTAGCTCTTCTGATCCCAGTGATCGAGCTGTCCGGGAAAGGACGGCGCGCTGGTGGTCAGAGGCGTGGCGACGGGGTGGCGGAAAGCCCCCGTCTCGGGATCCATCCCATAGTCCACGCCCGGAGTCGGCGGGGTCGGCGGATTTTCAGGGGTAGCGTCCTGCCAGGCTTTGAGCCAGGGATCGACGACGTTGATCGGCCCCAGGTCCTGCCCATGCTGGGCGTTGGCCGGTGTCAGCACCGTGGCGTTGAGCAGGGCCGCCATGGCGACGCCGACTGCCTTGATCCCGAAACTCCGCTTCATGGACGATCCCCTCATAATCAACTGTCCCGACCCCGGCCGCTCGGCTTTTAGAAGCTGAACCGGGCGGTCACGCCATAGGTGCGCGGCGGGATGTAGGTGCCGTAAATGGTGCCGAACAGATTGAGCTTGCTGGTGTAGTTGAGCTCATCGGTCAGGTTCTTCACCCAGGCCGTCACCTCCCACTTCCGGTCCGCATGGCGGATGCCGATCCGGGCGTTGGAAAGGGTCTCGGCGTCGATCTTCAGCAGTTCGGTGTTCGGATTGTCGAAGAAGGACTCGCCCGTGTACTGGAAGTCGCCGCCGGCGGTCAGGACCAGGTCATTGCCGATCGGTCGGTCATAGTTGGCCGAAATCCCGAAGGCGTGTTCCGGCGTCCGACGACAGGTATTGCCGTCAAGGTCGGTGCCGTCGTCGTCGATGATCAGCTCGCCGGTGAAGTTGCAGCGCGAATAGGCATAGTTGCCCGACACGGTCAGTTCATCGGTCAGACGCGCGTAGGCATCCAGCTCCAGACCATAGGCGCGGGTGCCATTGGCGGCGTTGAAGACGAAGTTGTCGGGCGGCATGCCCGGTCCCGGCGACACGAACTGATTGGTCTGAAGATTTTCGTACAGGGTGTAGTAGGCCGCCGCGTTGACGAAGATACGCCGCTCGGCGAAGGCCATCTTCGACCCCAGCTCGAAGCTGTCGGCGGTTTCAGGGTCGAACGACACCAGGGCTTCCGCCGGCGTATTGGCGTCTTCGCCGGTCCAGCCGCCCGGCTTGTAGCCTCTGGCGTAGCGGGCATAGAGCGAGACATCGTCGCTCGGCTCATACCGCAGCGTGGCGCTGGGCAGCCAGGCGTCCCAGGACCGCTTCTCACCAACGGTGAAGTTGACCGGCGCACCTTCGAACGACTCGCCCGAGCGGGTGTTCGTATAGTCCTTGCGGTCATAGGCGTAGCGCAGGCCCGCATCGAAGGTCAGTTGATCGGACAGGCTGTAGCTGAACTCGCCAAAGACGCCGATGTTGTCGTTCTTCGATGTCGTCACCGTATGGTTGGAGCCCGGGAAGAGCGAGGCGGGCGTGCCGCCATACGCCATCGCAAAGGCGAACTCGGTGATCGCCTGGAAATCGGCGAACAGGAAGTTCACGTCCTCGGCGCGCCGGATGTTCTCATGCAGATAATAGGCCCCGCCTTCCAGCCGCAGGGCGCCGCCCTTGTCCCAGCGCAGGCGTGCTTCCTGCGAGAACTGCTTCACGTCTTCCGCCTTGCCGCTGTCGAAATAGCTGTCGGGCACGGTCTTGAGATAGGTGTCCAGACCCGCCAGCATGGCCGAGGTCACGTCAGGGGCGTTGGTGGCCGGATCGATCGGGAAGTCGAAGTACATGCCCGACCCGTCCTCGCGGGCCGCCAGCTCGGAGTCGCGATAGGCGGTCTGCAGAGCGACGCTGAGGCTGTCGCTCGCCTCCCAGTCCACCGTGGCGCTGAGCCCGTACATGTCGGAGTTCTGATAGCCGGTGAAGTTGTGCGCGCCTTCACGGCGCTTGTCGCTGCGGAAGGGCGCATTGCGATCCGGCAGGACAAAGCCCGGCAGGCTGGCGATCGGCGGGGCGAAGAAGCTGTTGTAGGTGACCTCTTTGCTGTCGCCGGGGACGACGATGTCCACCCAGCGCGCGCCGTCGCGATGGCGCGTGTAATCCGCCGCCAGATTGATATCCAGCCGATCGTTGGGCCGCCAGCGGAGCTGGGCGCGGCCCGACTGCGCGTTCTGATCCTCTTCGTCGCCGCCGCGCGTATTGATCGCATAGCCGTCATGGGTGCGCGAGCTGACCGTCACGCCAAAGCCGACCGTATCCGACAAGGGACCGCTGACCGAAGTCGCCACATCGAACTTGGCATAGTTGCCGACGGTGACCTCGCCGCGCCCCTCGAACTCGTCGCCGGGCTTCTTGGTCACATAGTTGATCAGGCCGCCGACCACGCTCTTGCCGAACCGCAGCGACTGCGGCCCCTTGAGCACCTCGACCCGCTCCAGATCATAGAGGTCAAGCTGCGCGCCGGTGCCGCGCGACATGTAGACGCCGTCAAGGAAGAGGCCGACCGCGCCGTCGGCGCCGGCGCCCTGGATGTCCGACCCGATGCCGCGGATGAAGAGTTCCGTGTCCACCGCCCGCTCGGCGCTGAGCTTGAGCCCAGGAATGCGATAGGCGATTTCCGAAAAGTCCTTGATGCCCGCCTGCTCCAGCGCGGCGGCACCGAAGACCTGGACCGAGATCGGCACGTCCTGCAGACGCTCCTCGCGCTTGCGCGCCGTGACGACGATGTCGTCCACCGAGGTCGTGGATACGACGGAGCCGTCCTGCGCCGCCTGCGCCCACGCCGCGCCTGGCGCGGCACAGGCCGCCACGGTGGCCAGCAGCGCCCAGCGAAGATTCCTATTCGACTTCATTACCCATCCCCCCAGTGACCGGACGCGCCTTGATCCTTGTACGGAAGGGCCATGCCAGTCTGATTGAACTCCCAGACCGACGTTACCGAAATTCGTATATCGTTATAATATATTATGAACCACCAGATATAGTCATTTGGATATGTCTTTAGAGCTCTCGTCCTGGTGGGGCGCGACACCGACCGCGCCCGGCGCCGCCGGCCAGGGTCCGGGCGCATCGCGGATGCTGTGGCTGCGCTCGGCCAAGACAGAAAAAACCCCGCAGCCTGGAGCTGCGGGGTTTTCTTGAATGCTTGGGCGCGATCATCCAGGACCGTCCCGAAGTCGTCTGGCAAAGAGCGACCTGAGGGGCGATCAGTGCGTTCGGCAGTCGAAGGAAGGTTACAGGCTATTGTAGCGCCGCGATACGCTACTGGCTCGGCACACTATGCTCTAGCGAAGCACCTCCAGCCCCAGGGCGTCGGCGATCGACTTCCACGGCACGTATTTGAAGTTCTGGTTCTCGCCGGGCAAGACGTTGCGGCCGTCCTGGGCGATCATGGCGCCGTGCTCGAAGCCAGGGCCGAGATTGCGGCTGGTGACGTCCAGGCCGTCGGTCTCGGACACGCCGTCGATGCCGCGCTGACCGTCGGCGACGACGATGAAGGAGCCCAGATAGGCCTGATCGCCTTCGCGGCGGAACACGGCGTAGCTGTCATTGCCCTGGCTGGAAGCCACCAGATAGCCGCGCCCGTCGCCCAGATCATAGAGGCCGACGCCCTCCATATCGTCCTTCAGCGCCGGGTTCTCGGTGATGCGCGCCACCATGGTCATGGCCGAGCCGCCGTCCGGTTCGGCCGACAGACGCCACAGGCCGACGTCTTCCTCGGCCACGAACAACAGGCCGCTGGCGTCGTCGGCGACGCAGCCCTCGACCTGGCTGGCGAAGGCGAAGTCGCGCACGCGAACCGCGCGAACCTTGCCGTTTCCGGCGTCGACCAGTTCCCACTGCCGCTTCTCGCCGTTGGAGTCGTTGATGAAAACATAGGTCTTGCCGCTGCGGGCCGAGCGATACATGCACTGGCCGTAGGGATCGCCCTGCCCCGTCGGCTGAACGCCGTCGGCGATGTTGATCAGGCGCCGCGCCTCGGTGTCGAGGCGATAGATGGCGACCGCCTTGCTGGTCCGGTCGCTGGCCGTGACCAGCACGATGGGCTGACCGCCCAGCATGAAGCCCTCGCGCAAGTCGACGTTGTTCATCTTGCCGTCGGGCAGGTGCTGAATGACGCGGCCCTGCATGTCGTAGAGGTTCAGCCCGGCCTTCTTGTCCGTGCCGATGACCAGGCTGTTCGCCGGGTTCGCGGGATCGGCCCAGATAGCCGGGTCGTCCGCAGCATCGCCGGGGCTGCCGACCGGCGCAGTTTCCGCCAAGGCGACGACGGCAGGGAAGCGCGGCGCGGCGACCGCGCGCGGGTCCTGCGGCGCGCCAGCCGACAGGTTCAGCGCCCCGGTCACAGCGGCGATCGACACCAGCTTGTAGTTGGCCCCTTCGGCGGCGTCCTCGTCCGTCACCAGCAGCGCGCCCGCGGGCAGACCGGCCAGAGGCGTGCCGACGGCCTGAAGCGCCCCCGGCTCCTTGATCGCCGCGCCGCCGCGTCCCGTCAGGCTGGCGGCGCCCAGATAGGCATCGTCGGCGCTGTGGTCATAGACGAACAGCCGCCCGCTGGAGGCGTCGGTCGCGATCAGATAGCGCGCGCCCTGGCCGCCGTCATAAAGGGCCAGAGAGCCGCTTTCCTCGCTGATCCGACCCAGCCGCGCCGCGTCGACCAGGGCCGGAGCCGCGTCCGCTTCCGGGTCGCCGTTGAAGCGCCAGACGCCGACCGCCTGCTGCGAGGCGTAGAGCTGGCCCGTCGCATCGTCAGCGACGCAATACTTGATCTTGGACGGCAGGTTGATGCGACGCGTCGAGCGGGCGTCCACCTGGCCGGCAGCGTTGGCGTAGAGCAGCAGTTGTTCGATCTCACCGCCGTCGCCCACGGCCACGGCATAGAGACCGCCGTCGCTAGCGTTGCGCAACAGGCAGACATCCTCGACCGCGAACCCCAGAGGCACGGACCGCGCGCCCACCTCGACCGGCAGGCCGTTGCGCATGGCGAAGAAGCGAAGGGAGTTGTCGGTCTTGTCGGTGGAGACCAGCAGGGTCTCGGCCTGACCCTTGATCGGGAAGCCGTAGCGCACGTCCAGACCGCCGGCCTCACCCGCCGGAATCGCACCCACGCGCGCGCCCGTCAGATCAAAGACCTCCAGACCCCCCAGGCCCGCCGCCGAGACCAGACGATGGTGACGGGCGTCGGCGTCCAGAACGATCACGCCGCTGCTCGCCTCACCAGTCGAGGTCGTGTCAATCGCTGCGGTCACGACCGGAACGGCCGCGTCCTGAGCCATTGCAGTCCCGCCGATCGCCATCGCCAGCACCATGGCGCTGGCCCCAAAAAGTTTGCCCGTCAGCCTGTTGGTCATGGTCGCCTCCCACATTTCTCGCCGCGCGTACGCCAGGGGGCGCAGTAGTGGCGTTTTGCGAAAGATACGCGACGACGACCGCCTTGCAAGAGATTTTCCAATCGACTTGCAAGATGGAATGTTTGTTCGTAACCTCATTCTCATATGCCGCCCTGCATCCGTTGCTGGATGAAAATGGACGGCGCGGGGAGAGGGAAATATGCGCGCCTATCGTGGAACGGTCTTCAAAGCCGCCTTGCTTTCAACCTGTCTGCTGACGCCCGTCGCGGCGTGGGCGCAGAGCGCCGACCAGTCGGCCACCATCGTCGACGAGGTGGTCGTCACCGGCCGCCGCGCCGCCGACCGCGCCGCGCTTGAAAACAAGCGCCGCTCTGACAACCAGGTCGACGCCGTGCGGGCCGACGACGTGGGCCGCCTGCCCGATCAAAACGTCGCCGAGGCCCTGCGCCGCCTGCCCGGCCTTTCCACCTCGAACGACATGGGTGAAAGCCGCTATCTGACGGTTCGCGGCGTTTCGCCCGACCTGCTCAACGTCACCCTGAACGGCCAGACGGCCCCGGCCCCCGAGCCGGACGGTCGTCAGGTCAAGCTGGACGACATTCCCTCGGCCCTGATCGGCTCGGTCACCGTGGTCAAGACCCTTACCCCGGACCTGGACGCGAACGCCATCGCCGGTCAGGCCAACATCATCACCCTGACGGCGTTTGACCGGAACAAGACCTTCGGCACCCTCCGCGCGGCCTATGGGTACAACGAGCTGGCCGACGACAATCCCTATGAATTCGACGCCAGCTACGGCACGGTCTTCGGGCAGAACCGCCAATTCGGCATGGTGCTGGCCGCCAACTTCTCGGAGCGCTTCATCGCCGCCGAGAATCTGCAGGGCGGTGAAAAGCGCATCGAAGTCGACGGCAACGAAGTGCCGGAAGAGTTCACGATCCGGCCCTATACCACCAACCGCAAACGCACCGGCGCGGTGGCCAATTTCGACTGGCGGCCGAACGACGACGCCAAGATGTTCCTGCGCTTCCTCTATTCGAAATACGAGGACGCCGAGACCCGCGACAACTTCTCGGTCGAACTGAACGAAGACGACACCATCTTCTCCAACACCACCCCGACCAGCGGCGACTTCGCCGATGCTGACGCCAACCGCCGGGTTCGCACGCGCGCCGAAAACACCGACACCTTCACCTCGTCCATCGGCGGGGCCTGGACCTTTGGCGAGAGCGAACTGAACATCGAGGGCACCTATTCGCGCGCCAACAAGCGCGACCCGCGCCGCGACGAATGGGAGTTCAAGACGGGCGGCCTGTCAGGCTCCTACGACCTGAGCGAAGACCTCTATATCTTCCGTCCCGAAGCCGCCGCCTACGATGCCTCCAGCTATGAGGCCGACAGCGTCAGCTATGAAAGCCGCGAGGCGGTCGAGGACCTGTATCAGGCGCGGATCGACTATCGCATGCCGCTCAACTTCGGCGACGGCTCCTCGATCAAGGTCGGGGCCAAGTACATCAACCGCAAGAAGACCAACGACGCCAACGCCGTCACCTACGACTACGAGGGCGACAGCCTGACCCTGGATCAGGTCGCGGGACGCTCGATCGACAGCATCTACGACGGCCGCTACCCGTTCGGGCCAACCGTCAGTCAGGACCTGGCCGACGCCTACTTCGCCGCCAATCGCGCGGATTTCGAGATCGACGACGAGGCCACCATCGGCGACAGCCTGGCCGCCGACTACGACATCAGCGAAACCATCACCGCCGGCTACGCCATGGCGACGCTGAAGTTCGATCGCTGGACCTTCATCCCTGGCGTTCGCGTCGAGCACACCCAGGGCGAGTTCGCGGCCAAGAGCATCACCGACATCTCAACCTTGGACCAGGGCTTCGACGTCTTTGGCAAGCGCGAATACACCGACTGGTTCCCCGGCCTGAACGTGCGCTACGACGCCTCGGACAATCTGGTGCTGCGCGGCGCGATCACCACGGCCATCGGGCGTCCCAACTATGAGGACCTCGCCCCCTATGTGATCGTCAACACCGGCGATGAGGAAGTGGCGGTCGGCAACCCCGACTTGCAGGCGCTGGAATCGGTCAACTTCGACCTGGCGGCGGAATATTACCTAGGCCGCTCAGGCGTACTGTCCGTGTCGGTCTTCCGCAAGCAGATCGAGAACCCGATCTTCTTCTCGACTCAGGACCTGACAGACGTCACCTATGCCGGCATCTTCCTGCCGGACGCCGAGGTCACCACCCCTGTCAATGCCGACAAGGCCGAGGTCAACGGCATCGAGTTCAACGTCCAGTCGGAACTCGACTTCCTGCCCATCAAAGGCTTCAGCGGCGGCGTCAACCTGACCCTGGTGGACTCCAAGGCCAGCGGCGTGCCTGGCCGCGACGACGAGGTGCCCCTGCTGACCCAGTCGGACAAGGTGGCCTCGGCCCAGCTCAGCTATGAGCGCAGCGGCTTCTCGGGACGCGTGGCCTACACCTATCGGTCGGCCTACCTCGACACCGTCGGCAGCGAGGCGTCCGAAGACCTCTACGTCGACGACTTCAACCAGTGGGACGCGCGCGTAGCCTACAAGATCAACGACCGCGCCTCGATCTCGCTGGAAGCCTCCAACCTGAATGATGAACCGCAACGGTTCTTCGTCGGCAGCCGCAACCGCATCGCCGAAAATGAACGCTACGGCTACTCGCTGCGCGCCGGCGTTCAACTGACCTTCTAAGACCCGCTCTAGCATCTCCTGAGCGACAACTCGCGGCGGTCCCTTCTGGGACCGCCGCTTCTTTTTGACCATACGATGGCGTTTCGTTCAGAGGGACCGGCCGTCGGGCAGGACCTGAAGTCAGGCTGGCGTCACGCCAGCCTGACCACCTCGCCCGTCTGAACCGACCGTGCGGCCGCTTCGGCCAGGGCCAGGGCCGCGACGCCGTCGGCGTATCCGACCGAGGGCGTCGCCCCGTCCAGAATGTCGGCGAAATGCTCCATCTCGCGGCGATAGGCCTCAGCGTAGCGATCGAGGAAGAAGTTCTGGAACCGATCCGCTGAGGCGCCCGCCTCGTTCCAGACCTGGACCGTGGACTCCAGCACATTGTCAGCCCGCACCATGCCGCCCGAGGCGAAGGCCTCGATCCGCTGGTCGTAGCCGAAACCGGAACGACGGCTGTTGGAGATGACGCACAGCCGGCCCGACGCCGTCTTCAGCACCGTGCGCGCCGTGTCCACGTCGCCCAGCTTGCCGATCTCGGGGTCAACCAGACAACTGCCGAAGGCGAAGACTTCGACCACCTCCTCGCCCAGAATCCAGCGCGCCATGTCGAAGTCATGGATGGCCATGTCCTTGAACAGGCCGCCGGACACGGCGACGTAGGACGGCGGCGGCGGCGACGGGTCGTTGGAGGTGATCTGCAGGCTTTCCAGAACCCCGATGCCGCCGTCGTCCAGCCGCGCCTTCACCGCCTGGAAGTTCGGATCAAAACGTCGGTTGAAGGCCAGCAGCATCCGCGCATCCTTCAGGTCGGCGGCGGCGCCGCGCGCCCGCTCCAGATCCTGGTCGATCGGCTTCTCGCAGAAGATGGCCTTGCCCGCGCGGGTGGCTCGGACGCTGTAGTCCAGATGGGTGTCGGTCGAACTGGCGATGATGACCCCGGCGATGGAGGGATCATTCAGGGCCCCGTCCAGCGACAGGACCGGCACAGACCATTCTCCGGCCAGAGCCTCGGCGGCGACCGCGACGGGATCAACCACCCCGGCCAGGGTGATCCGGCCGTTCAGCGCGGCGTTGCGTCCGTGAATGCGGCCGATACGGCCGGCGCCGATCAGGGCGACCTTGTGCATGAAATCCACTCCCTCAAAATCTGACTGGACGCCCCGTCCGCACGGACAGGTCGCAAGCTTCGGCCAGAGCCAGGGCCTGCAGCCCTGCCTCATAGCCCACGGCCGGTTCGCATCGTCCGTGAACCACCTCGGCGAAATGATCCATCTCGGCGCGATAGGCGCCCGCGTAGCGTTGCAGGAACCCCGGCAGGATCGGCGTGCCGGTCAGCCCGGCTTCGGTCGCCACATGCACCGTGTCGCCGGCCAGATTGCCGGCGGCGACCATGCCGCCCGAGCCGAAGGCCTCGATCCGCTGATCATAGCCATAGCCGCTGCGGCGCGTGTTGGAGATGACGCACAGCCGTCCCGACGCCGTCTTCAACAGGGTGCGGGCCGTGTCCACATCGCCCTGACGCCCGATCTCGGGATCGACCAGACAGGACGCCGTGGCGAAAACCTCGACGATCGGCTCGTCCAGCAGCCAGCGCGCCAGATCGAGATCGTGAATGGTGAAGTCCTTGAACAGGCCGCCGCTGGTCGGGATGAAGCCCGGCGGCGGGGCGGCGGGATCGTGATTGGTCAGGTGCAGACTCTCCAGCCGCCCGACCGCGCCCGCGTCCACCCGCGCCTTCAGCGCTACGAAATGCGGATCAAAGCGCCGGTTGAAGGCCAGCATCAGCCGGGCGTCTCTCAACGCCGGTCCCGCCGCGCGAACCTTTTCCAAATCGAGATCCAGCGGCTTCTCGCAAAAGACCGCCTTGCCCGCTGCCACGGCGGCCAGGACATGATCCAGATGTTGATCGGTCGAACTGCAGACCAGGACCCCGCCAATCGACGGGTCGGCCAGCACCTGCTCCAAGGCGGCGACCTCGGCGTCGAAAGCGTCGGCCAGACGGCTTGCATTCTCGCCGTGACGGTCCACGACATATTTCAGCTTTAGCCCCGGATGGCGGGCGGCGTTCGGCCCATGGATCGAGCCCATGCGCCCGGCCCCGATCAGGGCCACGTCGATCACATTCTGGAATGTCTGTTCCATGTCGCCCTCCCGCCGTTCGAGCCTCGAAACACCATAGAACGTTCATTCTGTCTATCTATGAAATAGAATTTTCAAGGAGCGACACTTCATTCCATTGAGGGCGGTCGCGACGGGCGCTAGGTTGGCTCCGAACAACCTCGACGGGACTGCGATGACCGACACCCCTACGCCGCCCGCCACGGCCGAAGAACTGCGCGCCGCCATCCTTGAGCGTTACGAATCGCTGAGCAAGCGGTTGCAGCAGATCGCCCGTTATGTGCTGGACGAACCCAACGCCGTGGCGCTGGAGACATTGGCGGTGCTGGCCGACCGCAGCGGCGTCCAGCCCTCGGCCATCGTCCGCTTCGCCAAGACCTTCGGCTACGACGGGGCTACCCAGATGCAGCGGCTGTTCCGCGACGGCCTGCTGTCGGGCGCGGCCGCCCTGGGCTACAGCGAACGGGTCCGCCAGTTCTCGGAAACCGTGGACGGCAGCGCCGTCGGCGACCCGGCCCAGGTCCTGGCCGAGTTCATCGAGGGCAATACCCTGGCCCTTCAGAACCTGTCGGAAATCGTCTCGGCCAAGGATATGGCCGCCGCCGTGGCCATGATCGACAAGGCCGACACCGTCTATGTGGCGGGCTTCCGCCGCTCCTTCCCGGTCGCCGCCTACATCGCCTACTCCTTGCATCAGGTGGACAAGAAGACCCTGTTCGTCGACAGCGTCGGCGGAATGACCCGCCAGCAGGTCCACGCGATTTCCGACCGCGATCTGCTGATCGCCGTCAGCTACCACCCCTATGCCGAAGAGGCGGTGCAACTGATCGAGGACGCCGTGGATCGCGGCGCCGCCGTCCTGTCGATCAGCGACAGTCTGGTCAGCCCGGTGGCCAAGCCCGCCGACCTGGTGCTGCAGGTCCGCGAAGCCGAGATTCGCAAGTTCCGTTCGCTGTCGGCCTCCATGTGCCTGGCCCAGGCCCTGGTCATTTCCTACGCCTTCGCCGCCTCGCAGACCGAGAAACGCCCGTCCGCCCTGCGTCCGGCGCGAAACCGCGCGACAGAATGAAACATCTGTTGCGAACGTTCCATCGCTAGAATATACGTTACATATCGACCGCACGGGGCGGGCGAGTGTTGCATGGCGAAAGACGATCCCGAATGGCGGTTGCCTCTCCTCGGCTTGATCTGATCACAGTGGGCCGGTCCTGCGTGGACCTGTACGGCCAGCAGATCGGCGGGCGGCTGGAGGACATGACCTCCTTCGCCAAATACATCGGCGGCAGCCCCACCAACACGGCCGTCGGCGGATCGCGACTGGGCCTGAACACCGGCCTTCTGACCCGCGTCGGCGCCGATCATTTCGGTCGTTTCATCCGCGAACAACTGGCCCGCGAAGGCGTCGCCGTCGACGGCGTGATCGAGGACAAGACGCGGCTGACGGCCCTGGTCTTCCTCGGCATCCGCGATCCCGACACCTTCCCTCTGATCTTCTACCGCGAGAACTGCGCCGACATGGCGCTGGATGGCGACGACGTGGACGCGGCCTTCATCCAGTCGGCCGGCGCCGTGCTGATCAACGGCACCCACCTGTCGCAGCCGGCCGTATTCGATGCCTCGATCCGCGCCTGCGAACTGGTCAAGGCGGCGGGCGGCCGGGTGGTGTTCGATATCGACTACCGGCCTGTCCTGTGGGGCCTGACCGGCAAGGACATGGGCGAGAACCGCTTCGTCGCCGACGCCGCCGTCACCGCCCGCCTGCAACAGGTCCTGCCCCTGTGCGACCTGATCGTCGGCACGGAAGAAGAAATCCACATCCTCGGCGGTTCGACCGACACCCTGACCGCCCTACGCGCCATCCGCGAGCGCAGCCCGGCCCTGCTGGTGTGCAAGCGCGGCCCCGACGGTTGCTCGGCCTTCCCCGCCGCCATTCCCGCCAGCCTGGACGACGGCGTGGTCGGGCGCGGCTTCCGCGTCGAGGTCTATAATGTGCTGGGCGCCGGCGACGCCTTCATGGCCGGCTTCCTGCGCGGCTGGCTGCGCGACGCGCCGCTGGAGACCTGCTGCGAATACGGCAACGCCTGCGGCGCCATCGTCGTTTCGCGCCACGGCTGCGCCCCGGCCATGCCGACTTGGGAAGAGCTGCAACTGTTCCTCAACGGCGCGGACCGTCCGTTCCGCCTGCGCGAGGACGCCGAGCTGGAGCATATCCACTGGGTCACCACCCGCGCCGCTGTTCCCGACGAACTGACGGTCCTGGCCATGGACCACCGCAGCCAGTTCGAAGATCTGTGCCGCAAGGTCGGCGCCGATCCCGCCCGCATCCCGGCCTTCAAGGCCTTGGCGCTCAAGGCAGTCGATCGGCTGGCGCAGGGCGACCCGCGCTTCGGCGTCCTGCTGGACGGCCGCTTCGGGATACGAGGGCTAGAGGCGGCGGCGGACCATCCCTACTGGATCGGCCGCCCCATCGAACTGCCCGGCTCGCGTCCGCTGGAGTTTGAAAGTTCGGCCGACGTAGCCACGGAACTGGCGACCTGGCCGCACAACCATGTGGTCAAATGCCTGGCCTTCTATCACCCCGACGACACCGCCGAGATGCGCGAGCGGCAAGAGCGCCAGTTGCTGCGGCTGCAAGACGCCTGCCGCAAGACCGGCCACGAACTGCTGGTCGAGATCATCGCCTCGGGCATCGGGACGGTCGATTCCCACACCATCGCCCGCGCCATCCAGCGCCTCTACGACCTGGGCATGAAGCCCGACTGGTGGAAGCTGGAACCGACCGACGACCGCGCCGCCTGGGTCCATGTCGAGACCACCATCCGCGCCAATGATCCCCACTGCCGGGGCGTGCTGCTGCTGGGCCTGTCGGCGCCGCAGGACGCGCTGATCGCCTCGTTCGAGGCGGCGGCCGCCGCCCCGATCATCAAGGGCTTCGCCGTCGGCCGCACCATCTTCGCCGAGGCCGCCGAGCAATGGCTGACCGGCCGCATGGACGACGAGGCCGCCATCGCCGATCTGTCGGGCCGGTTTGCGGTTCTGGTCGACGCCTGGCGCGCGGCGCGTCAACGTCTCGTCCGCCCCGCCGCCGCCTTGCAGGAAGCCGTCTGACCGTGACCACGATTCGCCTGACCGCCGCCCAGGCCGCCGTTCGCTGGCTGGCCGCGCAACACGTCGTCGTCGATGGCGCCGAAGTCCCCTATTTCGCCGGCTGCTGGGCCATCTTCGGCCACGGCAACGTCGCCGGTCTGGGCGAGGCCCTGCACGCGCATCGCGACGTCCTGCCGACCTGGCGCGCCCACAACGAACAGGGGATGGCCCACGCCGCTGTCGCCTACGCCAAGCAGATGCGGCGCCAGCGGGCGATGATCTGCACCACCTCCATCGGTCCCGGCGCGACCAACATGGTCACCGCCGCCGCCCTGGCCCATGTGAACCGGCTGCCGGTGCTGTTCCTGCCCGGCGACGTTTACGCCAGCCGCCGCCCCGATCCGGTGCTGCAACAGGTCGAAGCCTTCGGCGACGGCACGGTCACGGCCAACGACTGCTTCCGGCCGGTGTCGCGTTACTTCGACCGGATCACCCGGCCCGAACAGATCATGGACGCCCTGCCCAAGGCGCTGGCGACCCTGCTGGACCCCGCCGCCTGCGGCCCGGCCACCGTGGCCTTCTGCCAGGATGTCCAGGCCGAGGCCTTCGACTATCCCGCCGCCTTCTTTGACCGCCGCGTCTGGCGCGAACGCCGTCAACCCGCCGACGCGGGCGAGATCGAGGCGCTGATAGTCGCCATCAAGGCGGCCAAGCGCCCGTTGATCGTGGCGGGCGGCGGCGTCCTCTACAGCCGCGCCGAAACGGCGCTGGCGCAGCTTTCCGAGGCCGTCGGCCTCCCCGTTGCCGAAACCCAGGCGGGTAAGGGTTCACTCGCCTGGACTCACCCGAACGCGCTGGGATCTGTGGGCGTGACCGGATCGAGTTCGGCCAACGCGGCGGCCTCGGAATCGGACCTCATCATCGGCGTCGGCACTCGCCTGGCCGACTTCACCACCGGCTCGCGCAGCCTGTTCCCTGACCGCCGCCTGTTCCAGATCAACCTCCAGCCGTTCGACGCGCACAAGCATGGCGCCGAACCGGTCGTGGGCGACGCCCGCGTGGTGGTCGAGACCCTGATCGACGCCCTGGCCGGCTGGCGCGCGCCCAATGCCGACCGTCATCAGGCGGCAGTGGCTGACTGGAACGTCGCGGTCGAAGCCGCCACGACGTTCGCCCCCGGCCAGACCCTGCCCTCTGATGCGCAAGTCATCGGCGCCGTGCAGCGCGCCATGGGCGAGGACGCGATCATGGTCTGCGCCGCCGGCGGCCTGCCCGGCGAGTTGCACAAGCTGTGGCGCACGACCCGGCCAGGCGGCTACCACCTGGAATACGGCTTCTCGTGCATGGGTTACGAGATCGCGGGCGGGCTGGGGGTCAAGATGGCCGAGCCGGAGCGCGAGGTGATCGTCATGGTCGGCGACGGCAGCTATCTGATGATGAACTCCGAACTCGCGACCTCGGTGATGATGGGCCAGAAACTGATCGTGACCCTGCTCGACAACCGGGGCTTTGGGTGCATCAACCGCCTGCAGCAGGCCACCGGCAGCCCCGGCTTCAATAACCTTCTGGCCGACAGCGCCCACGAAACCCTGCCCCAGATCGACTTCGCCGCCCACGCCCGCAGTCTGGGCGCAGAGGCCGAGCATGTAGCCGATCTGGCCGGGTTCGAGGCCGCCATGGCGCGCGCCCGCGCCGCCGACCGCTCCTATGTCGTGGTCATCGACACCGACCCGCTGAAGACCACCGAGGCCGGCGGCTGGTGGTGGGACGTCGCCGTCCCCGAGGTGTCCGACCGCCCGCAAGTCAACGCCGCGCGCGCCGATTACGACGCCGGCGTCCGTATGAAGAGAGACCTGTCATGACGATACGCTGGGGCGTCAGCCCGATCGCCTGGGCCAATGACGACATGCCCGAACTGGGCGGCGACACGCCGCTGGACAGCATCCTGGCCGATATCCGAGACGTCGGTTTCGAGGGCGTCGAGCTGGGCGGCAAGTTCCCGCGAGATGCGGCGACGCTGAAGCCTCTGCTGGATAGCTATGGTCTGGACCTGATCGGCGGCTGGTATTCCGGCTCCCTGCTGGTTCAGAACGCCGATGCCGAGATCGACGCCCTGCAGGACCATCTGCACCTGCTCAAGGCCATGGGCTCGTCGGTCTTCGTCTTCGCCGAGACCTCGAACGCCGTCCATGGCGACCGCGCCGTGCCCCTGACCGGCGCCCCGCGTCTGGCCGCCCGCGACTGGAAGACCTTCGGCGCCCGCATGACCGACGTGGCCGACTATGTGAAGTCGGAAGGGCTGAAGTTCGCCTATCACCACCACCTCGGCACCGTGGTCGAAACCGCCGGCGACGTGAACGCCTTCATCGCCGCGACCGGCCCCTCGGTTGGGCTGACGCTCGACACCGGCCACGCCGCTCTGGGCGGGGTCAACTCTCTGGCTATCATCTGCGACCACCCCGGCCGCGTCGCCCACGTCCACTGCAAGGACGTGCGGTGGGAGACCTTCACCAAGCAGAAGTCGCGCGGCTCCAGCTTCCTCGACGGCGTGCTGGCCGGGATGTTCACCGTCCCCGGCGACGGCGGCATCGACTACGCCGAGATCATGCAGGCGCTGAAGCGCATGGACTATTCCGGCTGGATCGTCATCGAGGCCGAACAGGACCCGTCGGTGGCCGAACCCCGCACCTATGCCGACCTGGGACTGAAGACGCTGAAGGCCCGCGCCGCCGAGGCGGAGCTGGTCTGATGTCGGGCTTGCGCGTCCGGCCCCACGCCCCCGCCGCCGACGGCTCGGTGCTGGAGGTCACGCCGCAAAGCGCGGGCTGGGACCATGTCGGCTTCAAGGTCGTGCGCCTGAGCGACGGCCAGACGCATTCGGGCGGCGAGGCCGGGCGGGAAGCCTGTCTGGTCGTCGTCGCCGGAACCGCCGACATCACAGCGGGCGACGCCGCCTTCGACGCCGTCGGCGGTCGCGCCACGCCGTTCGAGGATCGCGCGCCGGGCGCCGTCTATGTCCCCGCCGGAACGGCCTACGCCGTCACCGCGCGCGGCCCGGTCGAACTGGCCGTCTGCACCGCGCCCGGCATCGGCCTTGGCGCTCCCCGCCTGATCGCTGAGACAGACATGCCGCGCGAGGTTCGCGGCGCCGGGACCAACACCCGCCATGTCCGCAACATCCTGCCTGAGACCCAGCCCGCCGAGGGCCTGCTGGTGGTCGAGGTCATTACCCCCGGCGGCCACTGGTCCAGTTATCCACCGCACAAGCACGACACGGCTTCTCCCTTCGAGGAAACGGCGCTGGAGGAGACCTACTACCACCGGCTCAACCCGCCCCAGGGCTTCGCCATCCAGCGCGTCTATACCGACGACCGCAGCCTGGACGAGACCGTCTCGGTCGAGGACGGCGACGTGGTCATGGTGCCGCGAGGCTATCACCCGGTCGGCGCGCCGCACGGCTATGACCTCTATTATCTGAACGTCATGGCGGGTCCGAAACGCCACTGGATCTTCCGCAACGACCCGGCTCACGACTGGATTGCCAAGGCGGCCGCACCGCCCCCTCCCAAGGACTAGAACCATGCGCCCTATCGAACATTTCATCGGCGGCCAGACGGTCGTCGGCGCTTCCGGCCGCTTCGGCGACGTCTTCGATCCCAATACCGGCCAGGTTCAGGCCCGCGTCCAGCTGGCCACCCTGTCCGAACTGGACCGCGCCGTCGAGAACGCCGCCGCCGCCCAGAAGGACTGGGCCAAGGTCAATCCGCAGCGCCGCGCGCGGGTGATGTTCGAGTTCAAACGCCTGCTCGAACTGCACATGGACGAACTGGCTCACCTGCTGTCATCCGAGCATGGCAAGGTCATCGCCGACTCCAAGGGCGACATCCAGCGCGGACTGGAGGTGATCGAGTTTTCATGCGGCATCCCCCACCTGCTGAAGGGCGAATACACGCAAGGCGCCGGGCCGGGCATCGACGTCTTCTCGGCGCGTCAGGCCCTGGGCGTGGTCGCCGGGATCACCCCGTTCAACTTCCCCGCCATGATCCCGATGTGGATGTTCGGCCCGGCCATAGCCTGCGGCAACGCCTTCATCCTCAAGCCCTCGGAACGCGATCCGTCGGTGCCGGTCCGTCTGGCCGAACTGATGATGGAGGCGGGCGCCCCCGCCGGCATCCTGAACGTGGTCCAAGGCGACAAGGATGTGGTCGAGGCCATCCTGAAGCACCCGACCATCAAGGCCGTCAGCTTCGTCGGCTCGTCCGACATCGCCCAGTCGGTCTTCGCCCTGGGCGCCGCACACGGCAAGCGAGTCCAGGCCATGGGCGGGGCCAAGAACCACGGCGTCGTCCTGCCTGACGCCGATCTGGATCAGACGGTGGCCGACCTGATCGGCGCCGCCTACGGCTCGGCCGGCGAACGCTGCATGGCCCTGCCCGTCGTCGTGCCGGTGGGCGAGGAGACGGCGGAACGCCTGCGCGCCAAGCTGCTGCCCGCCATCGCGGGTCTGCGCGTCGGCGTCTCGACCGATGCCGAGGCCCACTACGGCCCGGTCGTCTCGGCGGCGCACAAGGCCAGGATCGAATCCTATATCCAGATGGGCGCCGACGAAGGCGCCGAACTGGTGGTCGATGGTCGCGGCTTCGCCCTGCAAGGCCACGAGGCCGGCTTCTTCCTGGCCCCCACCCTGTTTGACCGCGTCACGGCCGACATGAAGACCTATCAGGAGGAGATCTTCGGCCCCGTCTTGCAGATCGTCCGCGCCGCCAGTTTCGAGGAGGCGCTGGCCCTCCCCAGCAATCACCAGTACGGCAACGGCGTCTCCATCTTCACCCGCAACGGCGACGCCGCGCGCGAGTTCGCGGATCAGGTCGAGGTCGGCATGGTCGGCATCAATGTGCCGATCCCGGTGCCGGTCGCCTATCACAGCTTCGGCGGCTGGAAACGCTCGGGCTTTGGCGACCTGAACCAGTATGGCCTCGACGGCGTGCGCTTCTACACCCGCACCAAGACCGTGACCCAGCGCTGGCCCCAATCGGTCGGCGGCACGGTGACGGATCAGAGCTTCGTCATCCCGACCATGCGCTGAGGCGCACGCCCAGCATTACAACGCCCCGACGGCCCAGCGCCGTCGGGGCGTTTCTGCGCCTGGCGCGCGACACCGACCACGAAATTTCATCGAAGTGGATTATAGAATTATTCTTCCAATACGCATCACCCTCCCCTAGTCTGGCTTTCAACGAGACCGTCGCATTGACGCTGGTCCGCTCATCATGGGAGGCGGCCAAATGGCCCGAGGACTGCTGCGCTTCTTTGCGACCGGGGCGGACAAGCCCGAGATCGGCGACGCCGCCACGGTCTCCACCCTGTTCCATCGCCATCGCTTCCGCGTGATGCTGGCCATCACCCTGGGCTACGGCCTGATCTACACCTGCCGGTTGGCGCTTGGGATGGTGAAGAAGCCGTTGATCGACGCCGGGGTCTTCACCCCGACCGAACTGGGCCTGATCGGATCGGCGCTGTTTTACACCTATGCGATCGGCAAGCTGACCAACGGCTTCCTGGCCGACCACGCCAATATGAAGCGGTTCCTGGCCTTCGCCTTCCTGGCCACGGCGATCTGCAACCTGCTGATGGGCTTCACCACCACCGTCTGGGCGGCGGCGCTGCTGTGGGGGCTGAACGGCTGGTTCCAGAGCTTCGGCGCGCCGGGCGGCGTGGTCGCCATGACCAGTTGGTTCTCCAATCAGGAACGCGGCCGAGCCTACGGCGTCTGGAGCACGGCCCACTCTATCGGCGAGGGCCTGACCTTCCTGGTCGTCGGTTCGCTGGTGGCGGCCGCCGGCTGGCGCTGGGGCTTCTGGGGTCCGGGCGTGCTGGGCGCGGCGACGGCCGTCGGCTGCTACCTGCTGATCCAGGATCGGCCGCGCACCATGGGCCTGCCCGCCGTCAACGACTGGAAGAAGGACAACTACAACGAAGCGCCCAAGCCCGGCATCAAATCCGTCCTGGGATTGCAGCTGTCGATCCTGAAACTGCCCGCCATCTGGATTCTGTGCCTGGCTTCGGCCACCACCTATGTCACCCGCTACGCCATCAACTCCTGGGGCGTGCTTTATCTGCAAGAGGCGCGCGGTTTCTCCCTGCCCGCCGCCGGGACCCTGCTGATGATCAGCACCCTGGCGGGCATCGCCGGGGCCATCGGCTTCGGCTTCATCTCCGACAAGTATTTCGCCGCCCGCCGCCCGCCGGTGAACCTTATCTTCGCGCTGATGGAGATCGCCGGCCTGGCCCTGTTCTTCTGGGGCCCCAACACCATGCCGGTCATGGTCTTCTCCATGCTGCTGTTCGGCATGGGTCTGACGGGTCTGGTCACGTCGCTGGGCGGCCTGTTCGCCGTGGACATCGCGCCCAAGCGCGTGGCCGGGGCGGCAATGGGGGTCATCGGCATCTTCAGCTACATCGGCGCCGCGCTGCAGGAACAGATTTCCGGCTTCATGATCGAGCGTGGCATGACCGTGGTGGACGGGGTCCGCACCTATGATTTCGGTCCGGTCATCTGGTTCTGGATCGGCTCTTCCGTCATTTCCATGCTGCTGGCGGCCAGCCTGTGGCGCACCCGCCTGAGAGACTGAGTTCGCGCCATGATTGATCCCTCCGAAGACCTCAAGGCCATGATCGAGGCCGCCAAGACCGCCGGCGCCGGGCTGGAGCGCCACTTCGCCCAGTTGGCCCATCTGACCGTCCGCTCCAAGACCGGCCCGGCCGACATGGTCTCCATCGCCGACGAAGAAGCCGAGGCCACGGCGCGCGGCGTCCTGGCCCGCTCCCGGCCCTCCTACGCCTTCCTGGGCGAAGAAGGCGGCATCGGCGGCGGCGACGACCAGAGCCAGCAGTGGATCGTCGACCCCCTGGACGGCACTACCAACTTCCTGTTCGGCAGCCCCCTGTGGGGCGTCAACGTCGCCCTGGCGCGTGAGGGCAAGGTGGTGGCGGGCGTCACCTACATCCCCGTCCTGAATGAGTTGTACGTCGCCGAAACCGGCAAGGGCTGCTGGCTGAACGGCGAGCGGATGCGGGTGTCGAACCGCACCGCCCTGGTCGAATCCGTCCTGGCCTGCGGCATCCCCTTTTCAGGCAAACCGGACCATCCAGTGTTCGCACGCGAGATGGCCCTGCTGTCCGCCGACGTGGCGGGCATCCGCCGCACCGGCGCCTGCGCGGTGGACATGGCCTGGGTCGCCGCCGGGCGCTGGGACGCCTACTGGGAACGCTGCCTCAACGCATGGGACATGGGGCCGGGTATCATCCTGGTCGAGGAGGCAGGCGGTCGCGCCACCGGCGTCGACGGCGGGCCGCTGGACCTGCATGCCGGCCACGTCTGCGTCTCCAACGGAGGCGTCCATGACGCCCTGATCGAACGCCTGAACGCCGCCCTCGAGGAGTAAGCC
The DNA here is from genome assembly GCF_014207965.1 of Brevundimonas bullata. Classification (GTDB taxonomy): domain Bacteria; phylum Pseudomonadota; class Alphaproteobacteria; order Caulobacterales; family Caulobacteraceae; genus Brevundimonas; species Brevundimonas bullata_A. The sequence continues at coordinate 6,315 of NZ_JACHLM010000005.1, read as the reverse complement.
ATGACCCGTATCCTGACCGCCGGTCGTCGCGGCTTCCTGGGCGGCGTGGCCATGGCCGCCCTGCTTGGCTCGGCCCCACGCGCTCTGGCCGAGGCCCTCGGCTATCCCCGTGCGCTGCAAGGCCCGATGGTCGGCGCACCGGGACCGGGCCATTTCACCGTCTGGGTGCGGGCCTCCGGCGCCTTTCCGGTGACGCTGGAATACGCGACCGACCGTGACTTCCGTCAGGTGCTGCAAGGCCCGACCCTGACTGCGCGCGCCGAGGACGACTGCTGCCTGACCTTCCGCGTCGAGGGGCTGAAGCCCGACACCGACTATTGGTACCGGCTGAAGTACGACGGCCAGCAGGACCGCTTCCAGTTCGCGCCGAACCGCACCCGCACGGCGCCCGACGGCCCCGCCGCCTTCCGCGTCGCCTTCGGCTCGTGCTGCCGTATCCAGTACGACGCCGACCAACCGATCTGGAACGCCGTGCGCGGCCTGGACCCCGACCTCTTCTTCTGGCTGGGCGACAACATCTATGGCGACAGCGATCAGCCCGCTGCCCTGATGGACCTCTATGGCCGCGGCCGGGTGGTCGAGCGGCTGCTGCCCCTGCTGCGCTCGACGCCGCAGCTGGCGATCTGGGACGACCACGACTTCGGCTACAACGACTCCGACGGCCGCAGCCCGTTCAAGGCCGCCTCGCTGAACGTATTCAAGAAGGTCTGGGCCAATCCCGCCTATGGCGAGGCCGACAATCCCGGCGTCTATTTCAAGCAGGCCTACGGCGGGGTGGACTTCTTCTTCCTCGACGGCCGCTACCACCGCGACCCGACCGCCCAGACCGACGACGCGGCCAAGACCGTCCTCGGCGCCCGCCAGAAGGCCTGGCTGAAGCGCGAACTGAAAGCCTCGCGCGCCCCGTTCAAAGTGCTGGTCTCCGGCGGCGGCTTCTCGTCCGCCGAAAACGAAAAGGGCGGCGACAGCTGGGGCGTCTATCTGACCGAACGCAACGAGATCTTCGACTTCATCCGCGATGAGCATATCGGCGGCGTGGTCTGCATCTCGGGCGACAGTCACATGGGCGAGCTGAACTGCATCCCCCGCTCCGAGGTCGGCGGCTACGACATCTATGACATGTGTTCGTCGCCCCTGGCCCAGATGCCGGCCAACAAGAATACGCGTCAGGCGCCCGAGGTCCGCATCCGCGACACCTGGACCCGCAGCGTCAACGTCGGCCTGATGCGCTTCGACCTGACCGGCCCGACGCCGACCCTGACCTATACCCTGCACGACGTTCAGGGCGAGGCCGTCTGGGACGAACTGGTGCTGACGCCGGCTGATCTGACCAACGGCGTAAAGACCTGGGACCAGAAGGCTGATCCTGAAGAACTTCGTCGTCTGGAGCGGTTCAAGGCCGGGGGCGGCTACTACGGCTTCGACGCCCCCGATGGCTGGCCTAGCCGCCCATACTACGACGCAAAGTCAGGCTGACGTAGCCCGGCGAGCGGCGTTCGCGTCGCTCGATCTCTTCCAGTGCACCGGTCGAGCGCGGGCCGTCGTACTTGTCGCGTGTCTCGTGGAAGTCGCGGCCGAACAGGTCGGTCGCCTCGGCCCGCAGCCGCCAGCGGTCGCCCAGACGCCGCTCGGCGAAGACGGTCCAGCCCAGACTTTCGGAGCGACGGCGCACGTCGTCAAAGCGATAGCGCGTCTTGCGCTCCGAGATGTGCTCGACCGTCAGGCCCCAGTTCATGCGCCAATGCGACAGGGCCTGAGTAAAGGCCACCTCGCCCTCGACTGGCTTCTCTTCCGAGATGCCGCGCTCCTCGCCGGTGACCGGATCGGTCACGCGGCTGGTGCGCCACAACATCGTCGCGCGAAGCTGCCCGCCCTTGATCCCCAGTCGGTCCAACGGCGTGTTCAGATCGACCGCCAAGGTGTCGCGCCGGCCGTCGCCGATATTGCCCGGCGCATCGAACACGTCGTCGTCGGTGACGATCAGCACCCGGTCGACCACGTCGCTGATCTCGTCATGGGTCCAGGTCAGGGTCAGGGAGGCGTCATCCCAGAAGCTGCGCTCCCAAGCCGCCGAAAAGCGCCAGCTCTTGTCGGGCTCCAGCGCCGCATTGCCGACCGCGACGACGCCGGTGGACAGCGAGGCCGAGGCGACGAACTCACCGAAATCCAGCTGCCCCACCTCGCGCGACACAGCCAGCCGCAGTTGGTTCTGCTCATCCATGTCCCAGGTCAGGGCCAGGCGCGGCTTGGCGTAGGTGAAGTCGCGTTCCAGCGGGCTGTCGCCGGTCTGGGTGATGGTCGAGCCTTCGATCCGCAGCCCCGCCTCGACGATGACCGCCTCGATCGGGGTCCAGGTCGCGCCGAGCGAACCCTCGATCCGCCGCTCCTCAATCCGCACATCCGAGCCGGGCAGGAAGACCGGCGCGCCGTTCTCTTGCAGCCGCGCCTCGCTTTCGAGGAAGTTGAACGCCCCCTCCAGCCCGGCCGACAGCGACAGCTTGTCCGAGCGGCGATGCGTCAGGTCGATCCGCGCGATGCTCTCGCCGGTCCGCGTGGCCTCATTGAAACTCTCGCTGTCGTGGCCCTGCTGCGACGTCTCGTCGGCGGTCAGGCGGCCCAGGCGCTGGCTGGCCAGGGCCTCCAGCGTCGTGGTCGCACCGAACGCCCGTTGATAGCGCGCGCCCAGTTCGCCCTCGACGAAGTCCTCGCGCGCCGCCACGTCTTCGCGGTCGTCGGCGTCGTCCAGCGACTGGATCACCGTATCGGCTCGCGCCTGATCGCCGCGCACGGCGGCGGTGGCGTTGAAGCGGCCGCCCGCCAGAGGCTGCGCCCAGTTGGCGGCGACCTCGGCGGCGTGCTGGACCTTGCGCGTGTCTTCATTGAAACGCTCGACCACGGTTCCATCCGGCGTCTCGGTCCAGACGGGGCCGTCGCCGCTGTCGTCGTCGAAGTCGGGCTCCAGCTTGGCCGACAGCTCCAGCGACCGCGCGCCCCAGCGCCGCGCATACTGCGCCTGTCCGCTGGGCGAGACCCAGCCGTCGGTCGAGGACAGGGCGCCGACCTCGACCAGGCCCTCGGCGTCGACGACGTGTTTGCGCACCACATTGGCCAGGACAGCATAACCCGCCATATCGACGCCGCCCGCCCCGCCGCGGATTAGTTCAATCCGCTCGACCGTTCCCGCCGAGATACGACGCAACAGGTCCGACACGTCCTCGCGCTTGCTGGCGGGCCGCACCCCGTCGATCAGCACATTGCCCTGGGCCCCGGAATAGCCGCGCACATCAGCGTCCGGCTCGACCAGGGAAAAGCCCGGCGTCCGGTCCAGCATCTCGCGCGCACTGGCCGGGGCCGAAGTGGCAAAGACGCTGGCGGGATAGGCCGTGACGCCGGTCGCTCCATCAGGCGCCGTCTGCCCCGAAGCCGAGGCCGCGCCGAACAGCAAGACCGCTGCGGCGACGCCGCTCATCAGCAAGGCTTGGGTCTGGATGTTCGATCGCATGGCGGCCCCTCTCAACGTCAGAGCCACAGCCTTAGGCCCGCCTTCCTGACAGCCGGGCGGGGCAAACCGTCAGCCTGTTGTCAGCTTGGCTGCGGCAGGGTGGTCGCCATGAAACCCAACGGCCTTTCCCGGCGCCATGCGCCCCTCGCCCTGCTCGCCGGTCTGATGGCCCTGGCGCCCGCCACGACCGCCATGGCCGAGGACGACGATCACGTCGCCGCCCGTGAGGCCCTGCGCCGCGGCGAGATCCTGCCTCTGACTCGCATTCTGGCGGTGGCCCAGCGCGCCGAGCCCGGCGACGTCATCGAGGTCGAACTGGATCGACACCGTGAAGGTTGGCGCTACAAGGTAAAGGTGCTGACGCCCGGCGGACGGGTCCGCAAACTGCGGATCGACGCCCGCACCGGCGCCGTGCTGGAGGTCAAGGACGACTGATGCGCTGTCTCGTCGTCGAGGACGATCCCGATATTCAAGCCGACCTGAAGCGCGCCATCGAGGCGGCGGGCTTCATCGTCGATGTCGTGTCTGACGGCGAGGCCGCCTGGTATGCCGGCGACGTCGAGGACTACGCCATCGCCGTGCTGGACCTGGGCCTGCCGCGTCTGGACGGCCTGTCGACCCTGCGCCGCTGGCGGGCCGCGGGCCGCGCCTTCCCCGTTCTGATCGTCTCCGCGCGCGGGGCCTGGACCGAAAAGGTCGAGGGCATAGAGGCCGGGGCCGATGACTATCTGGCCAAGCCGTTCGAGATGGGCGAGTTGATCGCCCGCCTGCGCGGTCTGGTCCGGCGTCAGGCCGGGCGCACCTCCAGCGTCATCGACATCGGCCGATTGCGGCTCGACACGGCCCGGATGAGCGCCTCGTTCGACGGCGCCCCGGCCCGCCTGTCGCCGCTAGAGTTCCGCCTGCTCGACTATCTGGGCCATCAGCCCGGTCGTGCGGTTTCGGCCGGCGAGCTGGCCGAGCACCTCTACGGCGTGGCGGAAACCTCCGACACCAACGCCATCGAGGCCATCGTCGCCCGGCTGCGGCGCAAGTTCGGCGGCGAAGTCATCAGCACCCGGCGTGGCTTCGGCTATCTGTTGCAGGGCGCCGATTGATGCTGCGCTCATTGCGCTGGCGGCTGCTGCTCGGCGGCGGAGCGGCGATCCTGGTCGCCCTGATCGTCGCTTGGCTGTTTATGAGCCTGCTGTTCGCGCGACATCTGGAACGGCGACTGACGCTGGAGCTGACCCGCGACGCCACCCGCATCGCCGCCGCCGCCGAACTGGACCCGACCGGACGGTTGAGCGTGCCCACGCCCCCCGCTGATCCGCGCTTTGATACGCCCGCCGGCGGTTTCTACTGGCAGGTCTCGACCGAAGCCCAGACCGTGCGCTCGCGCTCGCTGTGGGACGCCGCCCTGCCCCGCCCCAATGATGCGCCGTCGTCCACATGGAGACTGCGCCGCGCCGACGGCCCCTTCGGCGAACCTGTCGCCGTTCTGGAGCGTGAAATCCGCGTCGGCGAGCAACAGACGCCGGTTCTGATCCAGATCGCTCAGGATCAGGATGAGATCGTCTCCGCTCAAGGCGAGTTCAATCTGGAGCTGGCCATCTTCCTCGCCGGTCTCTGGCTGGTCCTGCTGGCCGCCGCCTGGATTCAGGTGCAGTTGGGCCTGCGCCCTTTGGCCGACATCCGTCGCGATCTGGCGGACCTGCGCGCCAGCCCCAGCCACCGCCTGCCTTCGGCCAGGATCAACGAGCTGCGTCCGCTGACCGAGGCGCTCAATGATCTGGTCGCCGCCCGCGAACAGGACCTGACCCAGGCGCGGGGACGAGCCTCCGATCTGGCCCACGGCCTGAAGACCCCCCTGTCCGCTCTCAAGACCCAGAGCCACCGCCTGCGCGAAACCGGCGCCGCAGAGGCCGCCGACCGACTGGACCGCGCCATCGACGCCATGCGCGCCACGGTCGAGGCCGAACTGACCCGCAGTCGCCTGGCGGGCCAGTCGCGCGGAGGCTCGGCGCCCGTTCTCGATGTGGTCGAACAACTGGTTCAGGTGCTGGAACAGACGGAAGCGGGCGAAGCCCTAGCCTTCTCCGTGGACATTCCCGAAACCCTGACCGCACCCCTGAACCGCGACGACCTGACCGATCTTCTCGGGCCGCTGATGGAGAACGCCGTCCGTTTCGCCCGCCGCCGGGTCGCCGTCAGCGCCCAACAGGACGACGCCCGCCTCGTCATCACCGTCGAGGACGACGGCCCTGGCATCCCAATCGAGCGCGCCGACGCCGCATCTCGCCGTGGCGTCCGGTTGGACGAACAGGTCGCTGGTCAGGGCCTGGGCCTGTGTATCGCCCGCAACTACACCGAAAACGCCGGCGGCAAGCTGGAGCTGACCCGCTCAGTCCTTGGCGGCCTTCGCGTCGATATATGCTGGCTACGCTGAAGCCAAAAAGACCTGGCACCTGCTGCGGACCTTGCCAACTGCAGAGAGGAGTCAACTCTGGCATCTGCGCCTAAGGCTGCGACCTCCCCAGCAGCGGACGCTCCGAGATCGCTTAGCCCAGCGCCAGACATCATGAGGGCGACGCCGCGCGAACTATCCCCGCCAAGGCTTCCGCCAGATAGCGTGGCGGCCGATCGATGCGTGCGGCTGCGGCGCCCGGCGAGCCAGGGCGCCGTCGCCAGTGGCGAGGGTCGATCTCGCTTCGGAAAGCAGAAAACCCCGCAGCCTGGAGCTGCGGGGTTTTCTTGAATGCTTGGGTGCGGGAGCAGGATTTGAACCTGCGACCTTCAGGTTATGAGCCTGACGAGCTACCGGGCTGCTCCAT
>NZ_JACHLM010000004.1 GCF_014207965.1 Brevundimonas bullata | reverse complement strand
TTGTAAAAGGTCGCCGAGCTGACCCCGTGACGCCGACACACCTCCGCCGTCGTCACACCGGCCTCCTGCTCCCGCAGAATCCCGATGATCTGCTCTTCCGTGAACCTTGATCGTTTCATTCTGTCCGTCCTTCGTTAGGGCGGACTCTAGCTATTCCTGGAGGAGTTTCAGCGGGTCACGTCAAGGTCGTTATGGTGGACTGCGTGGGCGACGGAATCGGCTGCCGGATGGCGAAGGGTCGGGGCGCCAGGGCCTGTCCGGCAGTGGCCTCTGCTGCTGGAGGCGCGGCCGATTGCGCGAGCGCAATCAAGGGAAACCTTCAATGAAGGGCAGGAGGACCTAGCCGAGCATGGCCCAGATCAGGATGACGCCTCCCAGGACAGACGCGGGTGCGATGAGGCTGACTGCGCCCGCGGGAATACGTCGCGCCCACCAGACGGAATAGGCCGCGTGCCATCGCCGAGGCAGCACTGCGATAGCGGCGGCTGAAAGGATCAAAAACCAACCGATGGGCGAGATGATCTCCGGAAATTTCGACACGGGTGCGGCCAACACCAGGGCGGTCCCTGCGAGGGCTCTCAGAGCCATCTCGCCGAAATGGATGAGGTTGTCGCCGCCCAGTCGCGCCAAGGCTTCGAGTTCGAGGCGCGGAGCGGCGATCATGAACAGGCCCAGGGCGACCAGCCAGACGCCGACGCCTATGGAGAAGGTTTGTGCGACCGCAAAGAGCATCATGACCTCCAGTCGTTGGAAGAAACCCTATCATGCGGGACCTTCGGTCGATCAGGCTTTCAGAAAGGCTAGACGATCATCCGTGCGGCCGGGTGCGATTTCCAGAATTTCACAGGTCGCCATGTCATGGTCGACGAACGGGGCGGCGGCCATCCGCTTGGAGGCTCCCCTGGAGGGGGAGTTTGAGGGGCTGTGATCCTGTCGCTAAAGGCTCTGACACGCTGCTTCGGACCGATGCTCAGGCGCTAGAAGGGGAAGAAAATGGGGATCGCGATCACGCCGACCAGCCATGTGACCAGGTTGAGCGGCACGCCGACCCTGACGAAGTCCATGTATTTGTACCGGCCCACCTGAAAGACCAGGACGTTGGTCTGATAGCCGAAGGGGGTGGCGAAGGCGGCGCTGGCGGCCATCATGACGGCGATCAGAAAGGGGCGGGGCTCCACGCCGAGACTTTCCGCCAGAGCGACGGCCACCGGGGTGATCAGGACGGCGACGGCGGCGTTGGACAGGAGCTCGGTCGCGAACAGGGTGACGCCATAGAGGATGGCCAGGGCTGCCAGGGGACCGAAGGGGCGGATGACGTCGATCAGCAGGGCCGTCCCGGACGCCGCAAGTCCCGTCACCTCGATGGACAGCCCGACCACCACCATGCCGGCGATCAGCAGCAGCACTTCAGGGCGCAGGCCGGCGTAGGCCTCCTCGGGGCTGATGACCCTGAGCAGGATCAGAAGGACCGCCCCGGCGAAGGCGGCTGCGGCGATGGGGGCGACGCCCAGCGCTGCGGCGAGAATGACCCCGACGAAAACGGACATCGAGATCAGGGCGCGCTTCAGGTCAAAGGGCCGGTCGACGGCGAACAGCTCGAGATCGCCCATGGTGCCGTCCCCGGTCTGGGCATGAGGCGACGGGCCGCCGGGCGCCGGGTCCTCGGCTCCCGCCAGGAGGCGTCCTCCGAGCAGGAAGAGGTAGAGCCCGCCGGCGGCGGCGATAATCAGGGCGACCGGCGTGATCTCGAACAGGCTGAACAACGGCTGGCCGGCATTGCGGGCCATGTCGTTGACCAGGAGATTGGTCGAGGTGCCGATTAGGGTGCAAGCTCCGCCCATGATGGTGATGTAGCTGAGCGGGATCAGGAAGCGCTTGGGCGAGAGGTTGAGTGAGTGGGCGACGTCCTTCACCACAGGTGCGGCGAGCACGACGATGGGGGTGTTGTTAAGGAAGGCGGAGGCGCCGCCGCAGAGGATCATGACGATCCACAGCCCGAAAGCGCCGAGACGGGCGCACAGGCGCGTGGCCTGACGGATCAGCAGACCCAGCAGGCCGGAGAGTTCGATGGCGTAGGCGATCACGAACAGGCAGGCGAGGGCGATGACGGCCGGACTGGCGAAGGCGGACTGCACCTCGACGGGTCGGATGACGCCCAAGACCAGCAGGGCCGCGGCCGCCGTCAGGGCGGCGACGTCCGAACGGATACGGCCGTGGATGAGGACGCCGACGACGAGCACGAGGACGACCAGGGCCGCGATCTGATTGAAGTCCATCGCCGTTGGAAGACCTGTCTTCGCCCCCCTTGGGAGGCTGATCTGTCCCCTTCTAGGCGATATCCGTGCTATTCCCATCACCATGATGCGCGAGATGGGTGATTTCCAGGGGCCGGCCTTCCCCGCGCGGCGCTTCGGCGTGATCGCGGCGGCCCTGCTGCTGGCGCAATGCGATCGCCCGGACGCCATTGAGGCGCCCGCGACCCCGTCGGTCGCAGCGCTGTCCCCGCCCCCTGAAAAGATCGTGGTCGTGGTTCCGCCGGCGCAACGCGCCGCCCTGTCGCGCAGCGACATCCTCGTCGCCGCCGCTGCTGCGGCTTCGGCCTATGCGTCCGGTCAGCTCCTGCCGGGGGAGGGCCTGGTCGGACGCCGGTTTTCCGTGCGCCTTCCTTTTGGTTGCGGCGGTCCGGACGCCCTCGACGAGCTCGGTTCGGCGGACGGTCTGGCGCGCTGGTCCTGGAGCAAGGACCATCTTGCTGCGCGGTTGTCGATGACGCCGGCGGACTGGAAGACGTCTCCTCTGATCGCGTCGACCGGCGCTGAAGCCGAATGGGAGGCGGTCGACGGGTTCTGGCTGTCGCGGCCCTGGATGACCGCAGACGCCTGCCCCCAGGTCGCGTCTAATCCCCTGGCGACGTTCGAAAACAGCGTTTCGCCCCAGACAGTCGGTCTGGCTGCCGTGTTCGAAAAGGGCGGGTCGCGCATCGGCCGCCGCAGCGGTCGAGCCTACGCCTTCACGCGCCGGTTCGAGGCCGGTCAGGTCCCGGCGCCCCCGCCGGATGGCTATCGCCTGCGGCTTGAGGGGCGGGTGGGGGCCTTCCCCGGCGGTCGCGCCGTCCGGTGCCTGGCGGACGGGCCTGACCAGCGACCGACCTGCGTCGTCGCCGTCGTTCTAGACCGGGTCGCCTATGAGGATGCCGCGGGCGGACTGCTGAGCGAATGGCGGCCGGGCTAGGTGCGGCGAACGACGTCCGTGCGGCAGGCTCTCCTTCAGCGATCTTCCTGTCTGGGCGCGCGGTAGCGACGCATCAGGAAGGCCGCGCCGACCAGGGCCGACAGGCCGGATCCGACCAAGACCCCGAGCTTGGCGGCCTCTTGCTGTCCGGGACTCGAGAAGGCCGACAGGCCGATGAAGAGGCTCATGGTGAAGCCGAGGCCGCAAAGCACGGACACCCCATAGAACTGCCGCCATGTCGCCCTGGCCGGGAGGTCGGCGATGTTTAGCCGGATGGCGAGCCAGGACGCGCCGAAGACGCCGATCTGTTTTCCAAGGAAGAGGCCGGCCGCCACGCCCAGCGGAATCGGCGCCAGCAGGGCGGCGAAGGAGGTCCCCGCAAAGGAGACGCCGGCGTTGGCGAAGCCGAAGATCGGAACGACGACGAAGGCGACCCAGGGCTGGAGCCCGTGCTCCAGCCGGTGGAGCGGCGATGCGACGTCCTCGACCGCGCCGGGCGTCCGGCGCAGCGGGATGGTCATGGCCAGGGCCACCCCCGACAGCGTGGCGTGGACGCCGGATTGCAGCATGAACCACCACAGGGCGGCGCCGACAATCAGATAGAGGACGAGAGACGTCGTCTTCGTCCGGTTGAGAAGGATCAGGACAGCGACCGCCCCGCAGGACGCCGCCAGCGCCCAGGGCGTCAGATTGGCTGTGTAGAAGACGGCGATGATCACCACTGCGCCCAGGTCGTCGATGATCGCTAGGGCGGTCAGGAAGATCTTCAGCGAGGCGGGAACCCGCGAGCCGAGCAGGGCCAGGACGCCCAGGGCAAAGGCGATGTCGGTCGCCGCGGGAATCGCCCAGCCGTGGAGGGCGGTCGAATCCTGCCCTTGAACGGCGACATAGACCAGGGCCGGGACCGCCATGCCGGCCGCGGCGGCGATGCAGGGGAGGGCGCGGCGGGACCAGGTCGCCAGTTCTCCATCCAGCATCTCGCGTTTGATCTCGAGTCCGACCAGAAGGAAGAACAGGGCCATCAGCCCGTCGTTGACCCAGTGCAGGGCGTCGAGGCCACCGAGCGGGGCGTGCAGCGCCGCGAGATAGGCGTCGGAGATCGGCGAGTTGGCGACGGCGAGCGCCAGGCCGGCGGCGGCGAAGCAGGCTCCGAAGGGCTGATCGAGGCCGCTTGCGACGGGTCAAACCGTGGCTCCCAATATCCGGACGACCATACCCCTGGGCCAGGGGCGCCGTCCTGTTCCGCCATGCCGCGTCGCGGTTCGTGACGGCCAGCGGGGAGCGGGGCGCCATTGTCCTCGATCCACCGTGGGTATCGACGCAAACGCGCGAAACCCTTCCTTGATGCAGAGGGGCGTCGCGCGACGTAGGAAACGGAGGCCGGTCTCCGCTCCGGTCGGAGGTCAGTGCGCCGCGGCCCCCGACGGCAGATGGTCTTTCTCGAAACGCCCCACACGCTCGATCAGGGTGCGTCCGGCGGCGTTCAGGCCGATGACGTCGACGGCGGCCCCCTGCCGTCGGTAGCGGAAGACCACCTTGTCCACGGCGGCGACGCCGGTCACGTCCCACAGATGGGCGTCGCTCATGTCGATCTCGACCCGTTCAGGGCGTCCGTGATGCTCGAATCCGGCGGCGAAAAGTTCGGCGGAAGCAAAGAAGAGTTGGCCTGAAACCCTGTAGCGCAGCACGCCGGGTTCGGGCGTCGGGATCTCGGACACCACCAGGGTCTTGCCGACCTTGCGCATGAAGAAGATCGCCGACAGGACCACCCCCAGGACGACGCCCTTGGACAGGTCGTGGGTGGCCACCACCGCGCCGGTCGTGGCGATCATGACCACGGAGGATTGCAGCGGCGCCGAGCGCAGGTTGCGAATGGAGCCCCAGTCAAAGGTCCCGACCGAGACCATGATCATGACCGCCACCAGGGCCGCCATCGGAATGCGCGCGACCCAGTCCTGAAGGACCAGGATGAGGAACAGCAGGAAAAGGCCGGCCCATAGGGTCGAGAGCCGGCCGCGTGCGCCGGAGGTGACGTTGATCATCGACTGGCCGATCATGGCGCAACCCGCCATGCCGCCGAAGAAGCCCGACGCGATGTTGGCGATGCCTTGGCCACGGGTTTCCTGGTCCTTGTCGGAAGGCGTGTCGGTGATGTCGTCGATCAGGTTGGCGGTCAGCAAGCTCTCCAGCAGACCCACGAAGGCCAGGGTGGCCGAAACGGGGGCTATGATGGCGAAGGTCTCCCACGTGAGGGGAACCATGGGCAGGTGAAACATCGGCAGGGTCGAAGGCATCTGCCCCATGTCGCCCACCGTTCGTACGTCCAGCCCCGTCCAGATGACGAAGCCGCTGAGCAGGATGATGGCGACCAGGGCGGACGGCACGGCGCGGGTGAGACGCGGCAGGCCGTAGATGACGGCGAGGCCTGCGGCGACAAGCGCGAAGGTGGGCCAGTCAGCGCCGATCAACTCGGGCATCTGGGCCATGAAGATCAGGATGGCGAGCGAGTTGACGAAGCCGGTCATGACGCTGCGGCTGACGAACTTGATGTATCGGCCCAGCTTCAGCAGACCGATGACGATCTGGAACAAGCCGCACAGGATCGAGGCGGCGAACAGGTATTCCAGCCCGTGATCGCGGACCAGTCCGACCATCAGCAGGGCCATCGCCCCGGTGGCGGCTGAAATCATGGCCGGGCGTCCGCCGACAAGGGAGATGGTCACGGCGATGATGACGCTGGCGTAGAGGCCGACGGCCGGGTCGACCCCGGCGATGATGGAAAAGGCGATGGCTTCAGGGATGAGGGCCAGGGCCACGACGGTCCCGGCCAGCAGGTCGCGGCGCGGACTGGCGAGCCATTGCTGACGCGCGGAAGCGATGAGGGTCATAGAGGTTCGTCTTCAGGTCGGCTGCAAGATCCGGCGCTCGGCCTATGTCATGGGCAGCCTCGAAGTTTCCCGACGGATCGGCGGACGGGATAGCCACCCGTCGCCTGCAGGCAGGTCCGGGTCCGAGGTGAGGACGTCTGATGCGGGCCGCCGCGGAAAAAGGCAAGTCTGCTGCGCCAGATGGCCGGCGGCGGCCGTTTCGCTCAGGACAAGGGCTGGCGCGTGAAGCCTGCGACGCTGCTCATAGGGCGGGCGTCGCGGCCGATCTCCACCTCGCTTTCGACATAGGCGATCAGCAGGCGGGCCAGGTCGCTCAGGGCGCTTTCGTGGATCCGCTCATAGCCGTGGCTGGCGTCGATGCCGAAGGCGAGCAGGGCGGTGCGGATGTCGGCCCCGGATTCCAAAGCCGAAGCGGAGTCGGACCGATAGTAGCGGAAGACGTCCTTCTGATGAGGGATGCCGTGATCTCGCGCCAACTGGACCAGCTTGCGCGACAGATGCCAGTCGAAGGGACCGGTCTGGTCGGCCATGGCGATGGTGACGCCGAACTCGGAGGAATTCTGGCCCGGGGCCGTCGTGCCGTTGTCGACCGTGACCATGGCGGCCACGTCCGGAACCAGGACCGAGGAGGCGCCCAAGCCGACCTCTTCGGCGATGGTGAAGAGCCACCAGGTGTCCACGGTCGGCGTACGCTCTTCGCGGATCAGGCATTCCAGCGCCGCCAGAAGGACGGCCACGCCCGCCTTGTCGTCCAGATGACGCGAGACGATGTAGCCTGTGTCGAGGAACTCGGGCTGCGGGTCGATGGCGACGATGTCGCCGATATCGACGCCGAGCTTCAGCGTGTCGTCGCGGTCGTGGGTGACGGCGTCGATGCGCAGCTCCACATTGCGCCAGTTGACGGGCTGGCTGTCGATCTCGGTGTTGAAGGTGTGACCCGAGGCCTTGAGCGGGAGAATGGTCCCGCGCCAGGCGCCGCCTTCGGAGAAAATGGTGCAGCGGGCTCCTTCGGCGAAGCGCGAGGACCAGTGACCGATGGGGACGACCTCCAGTCGGCCGTTGGCCTTCACCTGTTTGACCTGGGCCCCCAGGGTGTCGATATGGGCGACAACTGCGCGAGCGGGCGTCGCGTCCCGTCCCGGCAGGCGGGCGCGGATCGCGCCACGACGGGTCATCTCATAGTCAAGGCCGAGCCGCTCCAGTTCGCGGCACAGCAGACGGACTGCCTCGTCGGTGAAGCCAGTGGGGCTGGGCGTGTCGAGCAGGTCGTCGAGGCGGGCCTTGAGGTAGGCGAGGTCGATGGCGGGATCGGGCAAGACGTCTCCTTCTTGTGGCGTTCAGGCGTTGCTGCGCGGGGAGCCGGACGCGGAGGCCGGGAAAAGCAGGTCTATGAAACGCTCGGCCGTCGGCTGGGGTTCGTGATTGGCCAGGCCCGGGCGTTCATTGGCTTCGATGAAGGCGTAGTCGGGCTGGTCGGGCGCCTTGACCATCAGGTCGATGCCGGTGACCGGGATGTCGATGGCGCGAGCCGCCGCAATCGCCGCGTCCACAAGGACCGGGTGCACGATGTCGGTCACATCGTGAATGGTGCCGCCCAGATGAAGGTTGGCGGCCTTGCGCACCATGACCTCGACCCCATCCGGGGCTACGTCGTCGAGGGCGAACCCGGCTTCGGCCAGCGTGCGCTCGGTTTCGGCGTCTATGGGAATGCGGGACTCGCCGCCAGTGGCGGCGCTGCGGCGGCGGCTCTGGAGTTCGATCAGTCGGCGAATGCTCGTCTGCCCGTCGCCGATCACACGGGGCGGACGGCGCACGGCGGCGGCCGCCAGCTGGAAGTCGATGATGACCAGGCGCAGATCCTCGCCCTGGACCTGTTCTTCGATCAGGACATCGCTGCAGATCCGCCGCGCGCCGATCAGGGCGCTCTGGACCTCGCTCATGGTCTTGAGGCCCACGGCCACGCCCTGGCCCTGCTCTCCGCGCGCGGGCTTGACCACTAACCGGCCATAGGCGGCCAGGGCGGCGTCGATCGCAGAGGGGCTGTCGGCCCTGATGGAGGCGGGGGTGGTCACCCCGGCCGCAGCGACGATGCGGCGGGTCATCCGCTTGTCGTCGCAGATGCTCAGGGCCACGGACGAGGTCAGTTCGGACAGGCTCTCACGGCATCGCACGCTGCGACCGCCCCAGGTCAGGCGGAACAGGCCGCCTTCGGCGTCGATGACCTCGGTGGCGATGCCGCGCCGGCGGGCCTCATTGACGATGAGGCGGGCATAGGGATTGAGGTTTTCATCGTCCGTCGGGCCGGTGAAGAGGACTTCGTTGATCGGGTTCTTGCGCTTGACCCCGAAGAAGGAGACGCGGCGAAAACCCAGTTTTTCGTAGAGGGCGATGGCCTGCACGTTGTCGTGCATGACCGACAGATCCATGTAGGCTAGGCCCTGGGTCCGGAAGTGTTCGGCCAGACGCCGGACCAGGGCTTCGCCTATGCCGGGCTGACTGGCCTGAGGCGCGACCGCCAGGCACCACAGCGAAGATCCGCCTTCCGGGTCGTTTACGGCGCGGGCGTGGTTCACGCCCGTTACGGTCCCGATCACCTCGCCGGTGAGGGCGTCCTCGGCGACGAAGTAGGTCAGGCTTCGGTCGTCCCGGCGTGACCAGAGGAAGCCGGGCGGGGTCTGGACCATGCGACGCGCGGCGTAGATTCGGTTGATCGCCTCGGCGTCCTGTTCAGAACCCAGGCGGCGGATGGAAAAGCCGCGCGGCTGGCGTCGGCTGGGTCGGTAGACAGCGAGGTCCAGCCGATAGGTGTGCGACGGGTCCAGGAAGACTTCTTGGGGGGCCTGGGCCAGCAGGACGTGGGGGTTGCGGACATAGAAGGCGATGTCGCGCCGGTCCGGGGCCTCGGCGCGCAGGGCGTCGATCAGGGGCGCGGCCGTCTCGAAGGTCTGGGCGAACAGCAGCCGTCCCCAGCCGCAATCGACGATCGCGTCCGCCGCCATGGCCTCGCCGTCCTGACCCTGGATCAAGGGCTTGAGGCTCTCGTGGCGAAGCCGCTTCAGCCTGTGGGCCTGGGAGCGGGCTGGACGGGGATCAGAGGCCATGGTTCTGCATCCACATTTCGAGGACCGCGACCTGCCACAGTTCCGAACCGCGCAGCGGCGTCAGGCGGCTGGTGGGGTCGGCGAACAGGGCGTCTAGATAGGTCTGGTCGAACAGACCACGGTCACGGGCGGCCTGATTGGTCAGGGCTTCGCGCACCATTTCGAGATAGGGGCCCTGGATGTATTTCAGGGCGGGCACGGGGAAGTAGCCCTTCTTGCGGTCGATGACCTCTGACGGGATCACCAAGCGCGCGGCCTCCTTCAGCACGCCCTTGCCGCCTTGAGCGAGCTTGTGTTCGGGCGGGATACGGCCTGCCAGCTCGACCAGTTCGTGGTCGAGGAAGGGCACACGCGCCTCCAGGCCCCAGGCCATCGTCATGTTGTCGACCCGCTTGACCGGGTCGTCGGCCAGCATGATCTGGCTGTCCAGGCGCAGGGCCTTGTCCACCGGCGTGTCGGCGCGACCTTGGGCGAAATGGGCCTCGACCAGGGCGCGGCTGACGTCGGTGTCGGCCATATAGGCGCCGTTCAACTGAGTTTTCAGGACAGCGTGGCTGCGGTCGAAGAAGGCCTTTGCGTAGGTCTCGACCGGGTCGGTCGTCGACAACATCGGCGGGTACCAGTGGTAGCCGGCGAAGATCTCGTCGGCCCCCTGGCCGGACTGAACCACCTTGATGTGTTTCGAGACCTCCTGGCTCAGCAGGTAGAAGCCGACATTGTCATAGCTGACCATGGGCTCCGACATGGCGCCGATGGCGCCGGGCAGGGCCTCCATCAACCGGGCGTGCGGCTCGAAGATCTGGTGGTGGTTGGTTCCGTAGTGTCTCGCGATCAGGTCGGAATAGGCGAACTCGTCGCCCTTCTCGCCGTTGGCGGCCTCGAAACCGACGGAGAAGGTCATCAGGTCCTTCTGACCCAGTTCGGCCAGGAGGCCGACGATCAGACTGGAGTCCACACCCCCCGACAACAGAACGCCGACCGGCACGTCGGCCACCATGCGGCGCTTCACCGCCTCGCGCAGGGAAGCCAGGACCTGGTCGCGCCAGTCCTCGGCTGTCATGCCGGCGTCCTCGGGGCGACGGGTCATGTTGGCTTGCCAATACAGGCGATCACGCGACGTTCCGTCGGCCTCGATGACGCGGATCGTCGCGGGAGGGAATTTCTTGACGCCCTTGAGCAGGGTGTGGGGCGGCGGCACGACCGCGTGGAAGGTCATGTAGTGGTGCAGGCCGACCGGGTCGATCGTGGTGTCGATATCGCCAGCCGCCAGCAGGGCCGGCAGGGTCGAGGCGAAGCGCAGTCGCTTGCCTTTCTCGGCCAGATAAAGCGGTTTGATGCCGAACCGGTCACGCGCCATGACCGTGCGGCCGCTGTCACGCTCGTGCAGCACGAAGGCGAACATGCCCTTGAAGCGATCAACGCAGGTCTCGCCCCAGGCCTTCCATGCCTTGATGATGACCTCGGTGTCGCCCTCGGAAAAGAAGCGGTAGCCGAGACCCTGAAGCTCCTGGCGAAGTTCCGGATAGTTGTAGAGGCAGCCGTTGAAGACCAGGGTGATCCCGAGCTCGGGATCGACCATGGGCTGCTGGGCCTTTTCAGACAGATCGATGATCTTGAGGCGGCGATGACCCAGTCCGACCGAACCCCGCAGAACGATGCCGGCGCCGTCAGGCCCTCGCGGCGCCAGGGCCTCGGTCATGCGTTGCAGGGCGTCGGCGTCTACGGGACGCCCGTCGTGATTGATCTCGCCGCTCAGGCCGCACATAGGCTGTCCTTGTACTGTGAATGTAGCGTGCACAAATAGTTAGCACACTAAGGAATTCAACCCTGATGGACCCGATCCTCAGCCCGCACCCGGTTCCCCGACCTGAACGCCCCGCCGATCCGACCGCCTCCCTGGTGCGGTCCATGCGGCGCATCGCCCAGGCGATTGACGTCCGCTCGCGCGAAATCGCTCGGCTGTCGGGGCTGACCTTGCCGCAACTGATCGTGCTGCAATCCGTGCGCTCGCTGGGGGAGGTGACGACCCAGGCCATATCGCGAGATGCGGCCATGTCGGCGCCGACGGTCGTCGGCGTTCTGGACAAGCTGGAGGCGAAGGGGCTGGTGGTCCGCTATCGCTCGACGCGGGATCGTCGCGTGGTCCACGTCCGCACGACAGAGGCAGGCCAGGCCGCCCTTGCGGACTCGCCCGACCTGCTGGGCGAGGGCTTCATCGCCGCCTTCGGCCAACTGCCCGTCGAACGGCGCAGGGATCTGGCGGAGGCTCTGGATGTTTTGGCGGGCTTCATGGTCGGAGCAGCCCCCCAGGGTTGAGAGCGGGGTGCGGTCGGCCTTTTTGCGGAAGATGTCGCCGGGTCTTGAGCTTGAGATCGTTTTCGGCTTCGGGCGCGGTTTTCGAGTCAAGCGGTAATCGTGCGGTCAGCGATTATCTCAGAATATCTCGATCAGCCTCGTCGATAGCGCGACCGTCGGGCTCAAAGACAGACCTTGCCGTATTTTGAGGGCCACGCCGTCGCCGCAGGACATCTGATGGCGGAGCCTGTTTCTACTGCATCGCACAATAAGTTTATCTCAGCTTCGCCTTACCCAAACTATGGTTGCGCTGCGGTCTGTCTTGAGACGGCTGCATAGGCGCTGCATCGGCGGCGCCACCACCATCGCGCCTGGCTGGGGTCGGGCGTCTGCGCACCTGTGAAATGATCGTCCGTCGGCGCCTGGCGCGGCGCGGTCTGATGCGGCGTGCGCCCAGGGCGGCGCGCCTGGCGCGTCAGAGCAAGACAGGAGCGCTGACCGGCGTGGATGAAATACAACTTCACCAATTGGGCGGACCGCTGACGGTCGCCCTTCTGGCGGTCTTCTTCGGCGGGACCATGCTGGTCTCCATGGCCATCAGCCGTCGCAAGGAAAATGCAGACGACTACATGACGGCCGGCAACAGCATCGGGCTGGGCATATCGGCGGCCTCGATGACGGCGACCTGGATCTGGGCGGCGTCGATGTACGCCTCGGCCACGTCCGGCTACACCTACGGCCTGTCTGGCCCCATCCACTATGGGCTGTGGGGCGCGTTGATGATCCTGTTCATCTACCCCTACGGCAAGCGGATACGGGCCGTGGCGCCCAAGGCCCATACCCTGGCCGAGGTCATGTACGCCCGGCACGGACGCTCCAGTCAGTTGATGCTGGCCAGCTCGAACATCCTCGGCAGCGTGATCAGCCTGACGTCCAACTTCATCGCCGGCGGGGCCCTGATCGCCATGCTTTCGCCCTTCAGCTTCAGCCAGGGGATCGCTGTGCTCGCCGGCGGCGTCCTGCTCTATACGCTCTGGTCGGGGTTCCGGGCTTCAGTGCTGACGGACTTCATTCAGGTCTGCGCCATGCTGGGCGCTGTGGTCATCATCATCCCGGCGGTCTTCTTCGCCGTCGGCGGGCCGGCTGTCTTTGTAGAGGGCGCGGCCAATGTGACGCCCCAGCAGGGCTCATTCTTTTCGTCGGACGCCTTCTTCAACCAGGGCGCGCCCTACATCGCCGCCGTCCTGGCCTATGCGATTGGCAACCAGACCATTGCGCAGCGGTTGTTTGCGGTGCGCGAAGACCTGATCAAGCCGACCTTCATCACCGCCACCATCGGCTATGGCGCCACCGTCATCGGCGTCGGCATGCTGGGCGTGGTGGCCCTCTAATCGGAGCCGCCAGATAGCGGTTCACCTCAGCGACGGCATCAGCAAGCGGCGTGTCCACAAAGGTCAGTTCTCCGTCGGTCCAACTCGTCGCTGTGTGGGCGTTCACGGTCGAGACCTTGGCTTTGCCTGACTTGATGGCTGACTGTTGGTTGGGCTGCAGCCTTTGAGGCGCGCCCGGCGCGGCAGCCTGCGCCACATCGACGGCACCCGATACAAGAACGACCCGGGTCTCTGATCCGACGCGACGCACTTCAAAGACCGTTCCGACAGCCGTCACAGATGCGTCTGTCGTCGAAACCACGAACGGGCGGCCAGGGTTGTGCGCTACTTCGAAGAGGGCTTGGCCTTCGGCAAGCTCAATGCGACGTTCCCCCGCGGTGAAGCGGATCCGCATCTTTGACGCGGTGTCCAGGCGGACACGCGACCCGTCGGCTAGTTGCAGGACCCGCTGCTCGCCGATGCCGGTGGCGTAGGTGTCGCGGCCCTGCCAGAAGAAGACGCCTGCCGCGAGCGAGGCGGCCAGAGCCGCAGTCAGGCCGACTGCACCGATCTGTTTGGCGCCGAAGCGTCTGGGACGTCGACGCTGCGCCTGCGCGAGCGCGGCCTGGATGTCAGGATCTTCCGCCAGTTCACCTGTACGTGACCACAACTGCTCCGCACGACGATAGGCTTCGGCGTTTGCCGGGTCTTCGCGCCACCTGGCGAATTCGTGGATCGTGTCCAGCGAAATGGTGCGCGTGCCCAGCCGCGCAATCCAATCGGTCGCTTGGTCGTCGGCGGCCGTTCGTGTCTTTGCCTCAGCCGGCATTGAAGCCCCTGGTCTAGCGTCGGAGTTGAGCATCGACCTGTTTCAGAGCCCGCGAAATGCGACGCTCCACGGTCTTCACCGACACCTCTAATCGCCCAGCGATCTGCTCGTTTGTCAAACCTCCGAAGCGGCTGAGCATGAAAATATCTCGCTCGGGTTGCGGAAGCTTGAGGACGAGCTGCTTCAGAAGGACGGTTTCGGTCTGGGAGGCGGCGTCGGCAGAGGTGGGCGTGGAGGCGGCGTGGCGGCGTTGCCTTTGAGCGCGGCGGCCTTCTTCGGCCACGAGGTTGGTGGCGATCCGGAGGAGGAGGGACTTGGGGTGACGGACCTCGCCGCGCGCCTGATAGGGGGCGATGCGGAGGTAGGTTTCCTGGACGACGTCGTCGACACCCGTAACGCCTAAATGGCGGAGACGGGTTGAGAGCCAGTCAGAGTACTGACCGTACAGCTGCGAAAGACCACGCCGTTCGTGGTCGTCTAGTCGGTCCGATCCAAACGTCATGAGAACGCGTCCAGCCTGCGACGCCGGAGCCAAAGGCATCACCGAGAGTCTAACAGCCTTGTCGAATGGTTACTATAGTGACTGGAGGGGCGAGGTTGTTTCGCTGCCGTTGGATCGATGGATCTGCGGGAGGCATTTGGGCGAAACGTCCGGCGTATTCGGCAAACGCGCGACCTTACAATTGAGGCGCTCGCTGATGCCGCGAGCCTTTCTTATAGCTATGTCGGCGAACTTGAACGCGGTCGGCGAAATCCGTCGCTAGCGGTCATTGAGGCACTTGCCGATGCGTTGAACGTAAGTCCGCACATCTTGCTGCTGAAATAGCCACGAACGGGGAGGGTAATCGCCATCCTGCCCCGGTGAAACAGGCCAAACGGTCCCTTTGGTCACTATCGTAACTGGTTTAGGCGGCTCTTTATCGGCCCGTTGGGCCGATGGGGCTGGCTTCCACATTTGGCCGAAATGTTAGAAACGCGAGGCGTGCAAAGGGCCTTACGTTGGAAGCGCTCGCTCACGATGTCGGGCTTGCCTACAGCTATATTGGTGAACTGGAGCGGGGGCGCCGAAATCCAACCCTTATGGTCGTCGAGCGAATAGCAAAGGCCTTGGATCGAGATCCCATCGAACTCCTATCAGGCACCCCTGCGGATCAGGATAGCTGAGACCGGCATAGCTCCATGAAATGACACGTCTGGTGGGCAGCCAAGTTCGAGCTTGGCCGGTCTCCTATGCCTGTGGACGTCGTAGCCCTTTTAGGCCGCAACGTGCGTGTTCTAAGTACAGCTGCAGACCTCTCGCAGGAGGAACTGGCCTTCCGGGCTGGTATGAAGCGGAGTTATCTCAGCGATCTCGAGCGCGGCACGAGAAATCCTAGCATCAGGGCGCTGGGACGCATTGCTGCTGCGCTAGGGGTGCCGCCAAGCCGGCTTCTGGAATAGCGCTGCCGGGCGCATGGCCGGAATATCCCGATTTGCAGGAGTTCTTTTAGCCAGCGCTACGCGCGCTTGTGACTGAGGCCGTGTAAAAACGCGCGGAGCTGGTTCGATCCGGATCAGAGCTTGAGGCGCAGCGCTCGCCGAAACGGCGCTGCGCGAAGCCGTCTTCGCGGCAAGGCCGGCTTCGGATATCGGGCGCAGCTAAATGCCGTTCATCACGATCTCGTCGTCCGCGTCCTCCCAGTTCCACACATGGGAAACGAGAAGTTAACCGTCAAGCTGGCGCAGTCTCTGATGCGCGCGGATAGGCGAACGTTCGTTAGGTCAGCTTCATCAGCTGAACGACGTCCGGAAGATGGCGCTCAAACGCCCCTATCGCGATCATGGGCAACCGACTTCCGTTCAGCCTGCGCGTGCTGACACGGGCCAACAATGACCCTGGCTCTGTTACAGGCCCTAACGCTCTACTCCCCCAAGAGCCACAACCTCATCCGCCTCCGCAACATGACGGAGCCTCTTGAGCCGAAGCTCCGCGAAGTCTTGCCCCACCACACCAAGTTCCAGAAGCGCTGCTTCGAGTTGTTGAGAGCGGCCTACGTGAAGGCCCGCTACTCACGCCATTACCGCATCACCGATGAAGAACTGGCCTTCCTCCCCGAACGCATCGGTGCTGCGCCAGGTCGTCGCCGAGGCGAGTGACAAGCGCATCGCCGAGCTCCGCAAGACGGCCGATCAGGCCTGACCTAGGTCGCGCACTTGGCTGCCGCCGCAGACCATCCGGCCGAAACACGACCAGGCAGCCGACTGAACCGAAATCTAACCGGGGCTGTCGCTAAAGTTGATCAGCGAGAAAACACGGCGCGCCACGTCACAATCGGCGTCTGTTCGGCAGTTCGCAGTGGCGCCAAGTTCCATGCCTCTCGCTGGCGTCGGTGCCGACTGATGTGTCTGGGCTTCCGGCCGCCTGGCCCGCATGCGCAACGTCCTTCCACCGACGAACGCGTCTGTCGCCGCGTAGGAGACGAGGTCAGCCTCCTGCCCATCGACCTTCATGCGATCCTGTGACCAATCCTGCTGGCCCAGAGGGCCTTCCGGAAAGCTGACCTGGGGCCGGTATTCGAAAACAATTTCGGTGGCGTCATTCCCGACCACGATGAAGCTGGGATCGCGCACGCCGGAAGGCTTGGGAACTTCGCGGAACGTCGGGGGCACATGGATCGTGCAACAGGGATCGAACGCGACTGCCCGCCAGTTGGCCGGAACGGCCTGCTGCCCTAGCCCGGAATCGGCGGAGCAGGCCGCTATCAAACTAGTGAACAAAATCGCGACAATAGCGGCTCTCATCTATCGGGCTCCGTACTGTCGGCGCAGTTCCGCCGCCTCCGCAGCGCAGGGACGTGTGCGGGTGTCCCCTGCGAAGGTGCCGTAACTCATGGCGCAGCTGTAGTCGTTGTGATGCCCAAAGCCGAGCGAGTGCCCAAGCTCATGCAAAGCCACATACTCGAAACTGTAGCGGTTCGACGCCACCCCGCCGCTCGTCGGGCACTGGAGGTCGCCATCTGCGGTATAATAGGAACCGTTCCAGTAGAGCATCTGGTCGTTGATGCCGACCCAGGCCGAATTCATCATCGTACCAGTATTCGGATATCTAGTCGCTTGGCCTGGCACAGACGGGCTCAACCGCTGCGGCGCGATTGTGACCCGACCGACGTAGGCTTGGCGGTCCGTCTGGTAGTTCTGCGAGGTCCACCCATACGTCCACCGCGATCCCTGAGCGTTCCACGTATCGATGGCACGCTGGGTCGCGGCATCGCAAGCAGGCGGCATGTCTACGTGAATGAAAACGTGTGCCGAGGGCGTCGCCCACTTCCGGTCCATTGGCGGTGTTTGCGCCAACGCCGGCGTGGCGGCGAGGCATGAGCAAAGGGCCAGAAGCGCCGAGCGGCAAACCGTTGATACGGATTTATTGAGCTGCATTTCTAGCTTCCTCGATTGAAGAAAGACGGGGTTGTCCGATGACAGTGGGCATCAGGCCCTCTCGAGAAACCAGATAGCCCGGCATGATCTGCGCATAGGCTGCATCCTGGCTCTGCCTGCCTGCCTCAGCGACCAACTGCTGGTAATAGTCTCGCGACAGGAGCAGTAGGAATTGCTCGCCCGCGGCGGGCCGCAGGTCGGTGCTGACCTCCATGGTTTCCGTGGACTGCTGTCGCAGGGCGAACTCGGCGCCTGGTGAAAGATCGCCTTTAAGGCGGTCCACCACCCGAAATCGGATTGTGGAACCGAACCCATCCCCTGCGCTGGTCTGGCGCTGATCCAGCGCCTCAGCCACGACGATACTCTGGGCAAGAGCGGCCTGCTGTTGGAAAGTAGTCTCTCCTCGGATCGCGGCT
The DNA here is from genome assembly GCF_014207965.1 of Brevundimonas bullata. Lineage (GTDB taxonomy): Bacteria > Pseudomonadota > Alphaproteobacteria > Caulobacterales > Caulobacteraceae > Brevundimonas > Brevundimonas bullata_A. The sequence continues at coordinate 327,853 of NZ_JACHLM010000004.1, read as the reverse complement.
GAGGCGGCTTCGAACACATCGACGCCGCGCGCCCGATTTCGTAGAATATCCGCAGGTCGCAATCCGGCGGCCGCCAGCAATTGGATAACTTCAACATTCAGCGCTGACTCCAGCCGAGCCCGCATCTGCGGGTTTCGCCCGAGCCCATTGGGGGCGATGCGTGCGTTGGCTACAAGCGGTCTGAGTTGAGCGACAAGTGCAGTTGCGCCGCGCCGGGAAAGTGCGGCCTCCCTATTCCGTTGTCGCTCTGCTGTCCTCTCAAGGAACGCTTCGACGGGATCGGTGGGCGCCGCCGTGGTCGGACGCTCGATCCCCGCGGGAGCATCGGGGTATGCCGTCGCCGGGGCGGGTTGCGCGTTCACAGCCGACGCCAAAGCCGTGGACAGAACAACCGTAGCTATAGTTGGGAGTGGCTTCACTGTTTCTTCCTGGTTGCAGTCCTTTCCTAATTTGGTTCGTCGATCAAGGTTCCGGGAATTTCTTCGAGATGACTCTCGAACGGCTCGTCCCGATAAAAGACTACAGCGCGTCTAAAGACGTGAGGTCAGTTTTATTCTGCCGCACAGGGATAACGCCATAGGCCGACCTTCGATTGATCCTGAGTTATTGATCCGCATGCTGCTGGTTGGCTATTGCTTCGGCTTTCGCTCGGAGCGGCGTCTGTGCGAGGAGGTCCATCTGAACCTGGCCTATCGCTGGTTCTGCCGGTTGAGCTTGGACGGTGATGTGCCGGATCACTCGACCTTTTCGAAGAACCGCCCGGCCGTTTTCGCCACACCAATGTGTTGCGTGAACTGTTCGAGACGGTGCTGCGGCGATGCATCCGTGAGGCCTAGTTGGCGGAGAGGGTTTCGCGGTCGACGCCAGCCTGATCAAGGCCGACGCCAACCGCCAGCGCTGCGTGCCCGGCCACGAAGGCCTGCCGCCGGAGGCTGCCAGCCGCGCCATCGACGAGTATCTGGCCGTGCTGGACGACGCCGCCTTCGGCGGCGCGACCCCCGTGACGCCCAAGTTTATCTCACCGGCCGATCCGACCTCGCGCTGGACCGGTGCCAACAAGGGGCTGGCCTTCTTCGCCTATGCAACCAACTATCTGATCGATCTGGAACACGCGATCATTGTCGATGTCGAGCCGTCTACGGCGGTGCGCCAAGCCGAGGTGACGGCCGTCCGCACCATGATCCACCGTGCGCGTGAGCATCATGATCTGTGGCCCGCCGACTGGCGGCGGACACCGCCTATGGCTCGGCCGAGATGCTGGACTGGCTGGTCCACGATCAGGGCATCGAGCCGCGCATCCTCGTCATCGACAAGTCGGAGCGGATCGACGGGACTTTCTCGCGCGCCGACTTCGCCTACGACCACGCCCAGGACCTCTACCGCGGGAGCAAACCGCAGCGCCCGTTACTGGCGACGATCTCAGCAGCCGCCTTTTCAACGAAATCGGCGCGTTGCTGACAGCGCCCTCCGGAAAGGCGGCAGCTTTAGTCGGCAAATCCGGAAGCGATCACGTGAAGGGATTCTGGTCTCAGGTGGGTGTACCGACGGAGCATCTTCCAATCCTTGTGACCGGTGACGAGCGCGACCTGCTGAATCTGAAAGCCGGCTTCGAACAAGCGGCTGGTTCCTTCGTGACGAAGGTCGTGAAAATGCAGGTCCACGATTTCGAGGCTTTTGCAGGCTCGCGTGAACGCCGTGCCGGCAGACCGGTGACTGAAAGGGAAGATGCGAAGGTCCGCATTCGAGCGGGCAGGGCGCTGATCTTCGATCACCGCGACGGGATCGAAACCGGAGACTGACAGCAGGGGGATGCGCTGATCATTTCCTGTCTTCTCGCGAGGGTCTTTCCGGTCGCGAATGGTCAGCATCTTGGTCCGGCTTGCGTAGTCATCCCAGACGACTTTGAAAATCTCCTCCTGGCGCATCGCCGTTGCGATCGCGAACCGAATGACAGCTCCCATGGGTATGGTTTGACGAGGCTTCTCGTCGAAGTGGCGGATCAAGCGCTCGAGTTCTTCATCGCTAGGCCGGCGATCTCGTTCGACGCCCTTGCCAATCAGGCCAAGGCGTTTGAGGGCGAGGCGGGCCATGTCGATGGCCTCGACCGAGACTGTCAGGCCGTGAACCGCCGCAGCATGGGAGAGGATGAGCTTGATCGCCCCGATGTCGATGCTCAGCGTCATGGGGCCGGCGCCTTCGGTGGCGCGCCTTCGACCGAAGTCGATGAACAGTTGTCGATCCAGTTGGGCGATCTTCTTACCCCCCAGGCGCGTCTTCAGCATCTTTAGCGTCGCCGCTTTCGAGCGCCTGGGCGCCTTCCCTACGGACTTCATGTCCTCGATGTGTAGGTCGATGAGTTCGCCGAACGTGCGAAGCCGCGCTGACCGTGAGGGGGTAGGGACCTCGCCGCGATCGATCCGCCCCTCGGCTTCGGTGGCCCACCGGCGCGCGTCATCGCGTTTGAGGAAGGTCTCGCTTATATAGCGACCCTTCCGTCTCACCTGGACCCGCCACGTTCCTGACGGGAGTTTCGAGTACGTCGCCATTTCGTGTGCGCTCTGTGTGCACTGAGGTGTCGAAAACCCGGAAAAAACGTCGCAACACGTCGCAAATTCGAGTGCACACGCCGCCTTCCAACTTTTTGATATTACTGAAAAAATGTCTATAAATCAAGCTCATAGACTGTCCGTGGCCCCCATGATGGACTGGACCGACCGCAACTGCCGGGCGTTTCACCGCGCCCTGACCAGCCGGGCGCTGCTCTATACCGAGATGGTCACGGCGCCGGCGGTGATCCACGGCGATCGCGAGCGGCTGCTGGGCTTTGACGCGGTCGAGCATCCGGTGGCGCTGCAACTGGGCGGCTCGGACCCGGCGCAACTGGCCGAGGCGGCGAAGATCGGCGAATCTTACGGCTACGACGAGATCAACCTGAACGTCGGCTGTCCCTCGGACCGGGTGCAGTCGGGCAAGTTCGGCGCCTGTTTGATGCGCGAGCCGGAGCTGGTGGCCGACTGCATGGCGGCGATCAGGGAGGCGGTCAGCGTCCCCGCCACGGTCAAGTGCCGCATCGGCGTCGATGATCAGGACCCCTTGGTCAGCCTGTTCGCTACCGTTGACGCCTCGGCGGCGGTGGGGATCACCCACTTCATCGTCCATGCGCGCAAGGCCTGGCTGAAGGGCCTTTCGCCCAAGGAGAACCGCGACGTGCCGCCGCTGGACTACGCCCTGGTGCGGCGTCTGAAGCGCGAGCGGCCGCATCTGACCATCTGCATCAACGGCGGCATCGGCGATCTGGATCAGGCCGAGGCGCATCTGGATGACGCCGACGGCGTGCGGTTGGACGGCGTCATGTTGGGCCGCGCCGCCTATCACGAGCCGGCCCTGCTGGGGCAGGTGGACCGCCGCATCTTCGGGATGGAGGTCGAGGACGTCGATCCCTTCGCCGCCATCGAACGCTATCGCCCCTATATGGCCGGACGGCTGGACGAGGGGGCAAACCTGGCCAGCATGGCGCGGCATATGCTGGGCCTGATGCACGGCCGGGCCGGGGCGCGGGCCTTCCGCCGCATCCTGACCGTCGAGGGCGTCAAGGCCGGGGCCGGGCTGGAGGTCGTGGACCGCGCCGTCGAGGCCGTGCGCGAGGCCGAGGCGCGGCATAGCCGGTTGGGCGAGGCGGCGTCTGAAGAAGCGGCCTGATCTTTACTTTCGTCGTCCCGGCCTTGAGCCGGGACCGCCCAAGGCGCCGCTGCTTCCTGCGGTCCCGGATAGCGGCTGCGCCGCTTCCGGGATGACGAGGAGGAAAGCGCCCGCTATGCCCAGGCGATGAGCGCTCTGCCCCTGTCCGAACTGCTGATGATGGCCGCCGCCTTGGTCGCGGCGGGCGCGGTGGCGGGGGTAATCGGCGGCCTGTTCGGGGTCGGCGGCGGGACCGTGCTGGTGCCGGCGCTGTTTTACGCCTTTTCGGTGCTGGGGGTGGGCGGCGAGAGCAATCTGCACGTGGCCATCGGCACCTCGCTGCTGACCATCGTCGCCACCTCGCTGCGGTCGCTGGCGACGCACCGGGCGCATGGGGCGGTGGACGAACAGGTGCTGAAGACCTGGACGCCCTGGGTGGCGTTCGGCGGCCTGGTCGGGGCGGCGATCGCGGGTTTCACCTCGATGGAAGGCCTGGCCGTCGTCTATGGCGTCTGTCTGCTGCTGATCGCGGCCCAGATGGGGCTGCTGCCCGAGCATGTGACCCTGCGCAAGGATCTGCCGACGGGCTGGGGACGCCGCGGCGCGGGGACGGGCATCGGTTTGCTGTCGGCCATGATGGGCGTCGGCGGCGGCAGTTTCGGCGGCATGATGATGACCCTGTGCGGTCGGCCGATCCATCAGGCGGTGGCGACGGCCAGCGGTTTCGGCCTGGCCATCGGGGCGACGGCGGCCCTGGGCTTTGCGATCTTCGGCTGGGACGCGCCGGGGCGGCCGCCGCTGTCGCTAGGCTACGTCAACGTCCCGGCGGCGGTGATCATGGGACTGCTGACCGCCCTGACCGCCCCCTATGGCGCGCGGCTGGCCCATCGGCTCAATCGAAAGGTGTTGAGGAAGGCCTTCGCGGTCTATCTGTTGCTGACCGCTCTCTCGGTGGTTCTGAAAGCACTTTGAGAAATACTCATTTCGCCTACGTAGATTTCCGAGGTGAAACGCTAAGGCTTTGGCGAACCGCGCGCGGTTAGGGAGATAGCAGTCATCCCCCCGAGCGTAGAAAATGCTGCAGAACCTGTCCGTTCCCAAGAAGCTGATGCTGTCCTTCGCCGCCGTCATCGCGGCCTGCGGGATGGCGACCATGGTGGTCCTGTGGGCCGTGACGGTGCTGCAGCGCGCAGACGCCAACAACGCCGCCTCTGCCGAGATGTTCAAGGCCTCGGACCTGGTGCTGGCCGCCGCGGTCGAGCAGCAGAACGCCATGCGCGCCTATGTGGCGACGCGCGACGCCGACTTCATTCCCAAATACGAGGAACCGGGCAAGGTTCTGGTGTCGCGACTGGCCGACCTGGCCGCCGCCGACGTCAACGCCGCCTATGGCCAGGAACAGGCGGCGCTGAAGGGGGCGGTCGACGCCTTCCACCAGAGCGCCGACGGCCTCATGGCTCTGGCCCGCGATCCCGCCACCCAGCCTCAGGCCGTCGCCGGATTGGAAGCCGGCGCGCGCCTGTCGGACATCCGCGCCGCCATCACCTCCATTCAGGAAAAGGAGGCGGTGGTCGCCGCCGCCAACGCCAAGGCCAAGGCCTTCGCCTACAAGGAAGCCTACTGGAGCTTCGCCATCGGCGGGGTCGTGGCCCTGATCATCGCGTTCGGCGCCATCGCCTGGCTGATCGGGGCGCTGAGCCGTCCGGTCGAGGCCATGACCCGCGCCATGGCCCGCCTGGCCTCGGGCGATCTGAACGTCGCCATTCCCGCCATCGGCCGTCGCGATGAGATCGGCCACATGGCCGACGCCGTCCTGACCTTCAAACAGAACGCCGAGGAAAAGGTGCGTCTTGAAGCCGAGGCCGAGGTCCAGCGCGCCGCCGCCGAACAGGCCCGCATCGCTCAGGCCGAACGCGACGCCGAGGCGGCCCGCCAGCAGGCCCAGGTGGTGGATGGCATCGCCTCTGGCCTCGAACGACTGTCGAGCGGCCAGTTGGCCTTCCGCCTGAACGCCGCCTTCGCGCCCGAGTACGAGAAGCTGCGCGCCGACTTCAACGCGGCGATGACCCAGTTGCAGAGCACGATGCGCGTCATCGTGGATCGCTCCAGCGCCATCGGCGCCAGCGCCCATGAGATCAGCCAGGCCTCGGACGACCTGTCGCGCCGCACCGAGCAGCAGGCCGCTTCGCTGGAGGAGACCGCCGCCGCCCTGGAGCAGATCACCGCCACCGTGGCCCGCTCCGCCGAGGGCGCGATCGAGGCCGGCGGCGTCGTCGACGGCGCCCGTCAGGAAGCGACGCAAGGGCAGGCCGTGGTCGGCCGCGCCATCGTCGCCATGGGCGAGATCGAACAATCCTCGAACGAGATCGGCAACATCATCGGAGTGATCGACGAGATCGCCTTCCAGACCAATCTCCTGGCCCTGAACGCGGGCGTCGAGGCGGCGCGCGCGGGCGAGGCCGGTCGCGGCTTCGCCGTGGTCGCCTCGGAAGTGCGGGCTCTGGCCCAGCGCTCGGCCGAAGCCGCCAAGGAGATCAAAACCCTGATCTCGGCCTCCAGCCGCCAGGTCGGCGAGGGCGTGGCCCTGGTGGGCGACACCGGCCATGCGCTGGAGCGGATCGCTGAGCAGATCACCCGCCTGACCGCCATCGCCCGCGAGATCTCGGCCTCGTCGCAGGAGCAGTCCAGCGGTCTGCAACAGGTCAATATCGCCGTGGCCCAGATGGATCAGGTCACCCAGCAGAACGCGGCCATGGTCGAGGAATCCACCGCCGCCAGCCATTCTCTGGCGCAGGACGCCCGCGAGCTGGACCGGATGATGGGGCAGTTCTCGCTGGACGGCGCAGGGATGGACGCGCGCGGTCAGCAGCAGATGCTGGAACGCGCGGTGGCCTGATGCGGCCCCGTCATCCCGGCCGAAGCCTCGCGGAGCGAGGCGCAGAGCCGGGACCGCCCAGAACGCCGCCGTTAGCTTTTCCTGCGGTCCCGGATAGCGGCTCCGCCGCTTCCGGGATGACGGCTGCCCTTTACGCCGCCTGTTGCAGCACCAGGGCGTCCAGCGCCTGAACCAGGTCGGCCAGGATGTCGTCCTGATGCTCCAGTCCGACCGACAGGCGGATCAGGCCGTCGGTGATGCCGGCGACGACGCGGGCGTCGGGCGTCATGGCGGCGTGGGTCATGGTGGCCGGGTGGGCGATCAGGCTTTCGACGCCGCCCAGGGATTCCGCCAGGGTGAAGATGTCCAGGCGCTCGATCAGGTCGCGCACGGCGTCGGTCCCGCCGTTCAGTTCGAAGCTGAGCATGGCGCCCGGCCCCGACTGCTGGCGCGCGGCCAGGGCGTGGCCGGGGTGGGACTTCAGGCCGGGATAGTGGACGGCCTTGACCGCCGGGTGCTGCTCCAGGGCGGCGGCGACCAGGCCGGCGGTGGCCTGCTGGCGCTCGATGCGGGTGAACAAAGTGCGTAGGCCCCGCAGGGTCTGATAGGCGTCGAAGGGCGAGCCGGTGACGCCCAGGCAGTTGGCCCACCAGGCCAGTTGTTCATGATCCGCCGGATCCGCCGCGATCACGGCGCCGCCGACCACGTCGGAATGGCCGTTGATGTATTTGGTGGTCGAGTGGACGACGATGTCGGCGCCCAGCTCCAGCGGGCGTTGCAGGGCGGGCGACAGGAAGGTGTTGTCGCAGACCACCTTGGCGCCGACGGCATGGGCGCGGCGACAGACGTCGGCCACGTCCACCACACGCAGCAGGGGGTTGGACGGGGTCTCGATCAGCACCAGCTTGGCGCCGTCGGCCAGGGCCGCATCCATTGCTTGGCCGTCGTTCTGATCGACGAAGGCGACGCGGAAATGACCTTTCTTCGCTCGGGCGCACAGCAGGCGGTGGGTGCCGCCGTAGCAGTCATGCGGCGCGATCAGCAGTTCGCCGGGGTTGAGCAAGGACAGCGGCAGGTCGACTGCGGCCATGCCGGTGGCGGTGATGACGGCGCCGGCGCCGCCCTCCAGCTCGGCCAGGGTGTCGGCCAGGACGTCGCGGGTCGGATTGCCCGAGCGCGAGTAGTCGTATTTCCGCTTCTGATCGAAGCCGGCGAAGGAATAGTTGGACGACAGATACAGCGGCGGCATGACTGCGCCGTGGGCCGTATCCGTATCCACGCCCGAGCGGGCGGCGATGGTGCGGGGATCGGCGGGACGGGCGCGGCTCATTGGTCGATGTCCTTCAGAACGGAGGTCAGGATTTCGGCGACCAGAACGTCTTCCTTCAGGAAGGCGTCGTGGCCGTAGAGGGAGGGGTGCTGTTCGAACCGCCAGAGGTTGGGCAGGCGCGCGGCCAGTTCCCTCATGTCGTCGATGGGGCAGAGGCGGTCGGTGGTGAAGCCGATCAGGGTGACGGGGGCGGTGATGGCCTCGGGTTCGACGCGGTGGCGGTCGATGGAGTCCGAAAGGCTCAGCCAGCGTGAGGGCGTGGTGCGGTCGCGATAGGCCCGGCCGCGCGCCTGCAGATAGTCGCAGACGGGATAGGCCTGACCCGCATGGCTGGGGGCTTCGGAATCGAAGCGCTCGCCGAACTCGTCGGGGGTGCGATAGGTGGTCATGGCCAGCTCGCGGGCCAGACCGACCGCCTGATCGACGCGGCCGGTCTCCAGGCCCAGTTGCAGGATGCGGCGCTGGATGCCGCGCCAGGCGGTGGCCAGGGGGTGAGGGCGGTGGGCGGCGGACACCACCACCAGCTGCTCGGCCCAGTCGGGGAAGAGTTCGCCGAACGCCAGCGCGATCATGCCGCCGTAGGAGCAGCCGATGAAGGCCGCGACCTTGTCCACGCCGAGATGATCCAGCAGCAGGGCCAGCAGCCGCGCCTGATCCTGGGTGGTGATGGTCAGCGGCGGCTTGGCGTCCTTGGCGTCGGGACCGAAATCGGGCGCGAAATCAAAGGCCAGGACACGGAAACGGGTCAGGTCGATAGGGGCGCGAACGCCCACGGCGCCGGACCACCAGCCCAGGCCCTTGGTCTCGGTGCGGTGGACATAGCGGTCGGCGGAGATGCCGCCGGCCACGACGATCAGGGGGGCGCCGGCCTTGCCGTGCAGGCGGCCCACGATCTGCTTCTGGTTCAGGGTTCCGCCGAAATCGAGCGGGAAGCCGTCGGGGATCGGCACGACGACGTCATGGGCCCCGTCGCGCGACAGCAGCTCGGACGGACGGCGTGCGGAGGCGGGCCGACAAGCGGGCTCTTCAACAGGGTCGATGGGGTCGATCAGGGCCAGGGTCATGGGTCTCGTCACTCAGCAAAACGGCTCGCCAAGGAACCCATGCAGTGACAGACCGTGGAGCGTCGCCTCGTCGATGCTCCACCCATCTCTCGCGGTCTTCAGGTCGCCCTGAAAACCCCGCAGGAGTTGGCACCGTTTCGGGCGGAACCCGATGGTTGCCCCGGCGTCAAAGGGCCTAATCCCTCAGCCGGTCTTGATGAGTGACCTTACGTTGCGGTTGCGAAGGGCGCCGGTCAAGCGAAATAATTCACCTCATTTTGGCGATTGGAGACCGCAAGGTGGTGAAATTGCGCTTTTGTGGCGCGTCCGGGAAAAATTTGTTCTTCGAGGGGTTGACGCGGTGCGGGGTCCTGGAACACCTTGAGGCAGGATTTTTCAACCGGACGCCGCCTGTGCTTGACCGCCTCGCCAGCATGATGACCACCCAGATCGCCGCTTCGGCGACGGGCCTCGTCGCGTCCATGATTACGACCACCGGTACCACCACCATGCCCTCGCGGGCGGGGACCGGATGATGCGCGCCGCCTAGGCGAGAAACGCAAAAACCGATCACCCCGCCCGGACCCCCGGGCGGGTTTTTTTATGGCCCGAGCCCACCCCGACCTCCCCACCAGACCCCGCCTTCAGGATCACCCCGATGCCCGCTTCCGCCCTCGCTCTCGTCGCCGACAAACAGAAACCTCAGGCGGCTCCCGACGCCGAAGTCGTGGTGCTGAAGTTCGGCTCGTCCGTGCTGCGCAACGCCGCCGAAGCCCCCGCCGTGGCCTCGGAAATCTACGGCCACGTTCGCGCCGGGCGGAAGGTGGTGGCGGTGGTGTCGGCCCTGTCGGGTCACACGGATCGGCTGCTGGCCGACGCCCGGGCGCTGGGCTTGGATCACGAGAACGAACTTCTGCCGGCCTATGTGGTGCTGGGCGAGGAAAAGGCGGCGGCCTTGGTCGCCATCGCCTGCGACCGGGTGGGGCTGGACGCGGTGGGTCTGTCGGTGGGGGAACTGGGGATCGTGGTCGAGGGTCCGGCGCAGCACGCCCGGCCGGTCAGCCTGAAGGGCGAGCGCCTGCAACAGGCCCTGGCCGAGCATGAGGTGGTGGTGGTTCCCGGCTTCGGCGGCGTGCGCTCGAACGGCCGCGTGGCCCTGCTGGGACGCGGCGGATCGGACCTGACGGCGGTGGTTCTTGCCGCCGAGCTGGGGCTCGACCGGGTGCGTCTGGTCAAGGATGTGGACGGCCTCTACGACCGCGATCCGGCCTGCGAAACGGGCACGCCGCTGCGCTATCGCCGCGCCAGCTGGGAGACGGCGCGCCAGCTGGGCGGGGCTCTGGTCCAGCATGACGCCATCGATCTGGGCATGCAGCACGGGGTCGAGATCGAGGTCGCCGCCCTGGGCCGCGCCGAGGGCACGGTGGTCGGAGAGCGCGGCGCGCCTCCCGGGCCGGTTCAACCCGAGGCACCGCTGCGCGTGGCCCTGGCCGGTTGCGGCGTTGTCGGCGGCGGTCTGCTGAACCGGCTGCTTCCGGACAAGCGCTATGAGGTGGTCGGCGTCCTGGTCCGCAATCCGGCCAAGAAGCGCGACGTGGCCGCGCCGGCCGACCTGTTCACCAACGACGTCGAGGCCCTGCTGGCCAAGAAGCCGGATCTGCTGCTGGAGGCCATGTCCGAAGGCGAGGCTGGTCACGCCCTGATCCGTCGCGCCCTGGAGGCCGGCTGCGACGTGGTCAGCGCCAACAAGCAGGCCGTGGCCCGCGATCCGGCGGGCTTGCAGGCCCTGGCCGCCGCCAATGGCTGTCGCGTCGCCTGGTCGGCCTCGGTCGGCGGCGGCGCGCCGATGATCGAGACCCTGCGCGCCGCCCGCGCCGCCGGACCGGTCGCCGGGTTCGAGGCGGTGCTGAACGGCACGGTCAACTTCATGCTGCAACGTCTGGGCGAGGGCGCGGCCTTCGCCGACGCCCTGTCCGACGCCCGCGTGGCGGGCTTCGCCGAGGAGGACCCGTCCTCGGATCTGGAAGGCCACGACGCCGCCGCCAAGGTCAAGCTGCTGTCCTTCGAGGCCTTCGGCCGCGCCCCGGCCGACCTGCCGCGCGACGAGCTGTCGGCCGAGACGCCGCTGGGCGACCGCCCGGTGCGCCAGATCGGCGCCTGTCATGATCGCGGTGGTCGTCTGGAAGCCTCGGTGCGGCTTGACGGCGATCTGAAAGACGCGCTCTTCCAGTCGTTGAACGGAGAGAGAAACGCCTTGAAAGTCTATGGTCAGGACGGTCGCGTCTGGACGTGCAAGGGCCGCGGCGCCGGGCGCTGGGCCACGACCGAGAGCGTGCTGGCCGATGTGGCCGACGTGGTGCGCGCCCGTCGCGCGGCGGCGGAGCTGGTCTGAACATGGCTGTCTTCACGCCCGTCACGCCGGATCAGGCCGCTGACTATCTCATGCGTTACCCCCTGGGCGATCTGGTCGCGCTGACGCCGATCGCCGAGGGGGTCGAGAACACCAACTACAGGCTGGAGACGACGTCGGGCGCCTATGTCCTGACCCTGTTCGAAGGGCGGACGGACGCGGCCTCGCTGCCCTTCTGCCTCGGCCTGACCCGGCATCTGGCGGCGCGCGGGTTCCCGACGCCGTCGCCCGTCGCCGATCGCCAGGGCGAGATCATCGGCCGTCTGAATGGCCGCGCCGCCGCCATCCTCAACTGGGCGCCCGGCGCCTGGAAGCGCCAGCCGTCCGACAAGGAACAGTATCGCGCCGGACAGGTGCTGGCCCTGCTGCACCTGGACGCCGCCGACTATGCCGTCGAGCGCCAGAACCCGGTCGGACCCGAGGCCTGGTCGGCGCTGGCCGCGCGCTGCGACGGGCCCGCGAAAGGTGTCGACCGCAAGATGCTGGATCAGATCAAGGCCCTGCTGCCGCGTCTGGCCGAGCCGTGGAGCGACCCGGCCCTGCCGCGCGGGCCGATCCACGCCGACTACTTCCCCGACAACGTCCTGTTCGCCACCAACGAGCACGGCAAGAGCGACATCGGCGGGGTGATCGACTTCTACTTCGGCTGCACCGACGTCCTGGCCTATGACCTGGCCATCGCGCTCAGCGCCTGGGGCTTCGACGCCGAAGGCCGGCCCATGCAGTCGGCCCTGCGCGCTTTCCAGAAGGGTTATGAGTCCGTGCGCCCCCTGACGCCCGCCGAGGCCGAAGCCCTTCCCGGACTGGGGGCTGCGGCGGCGGTGCGCTTCACCCTGACCCGCCTGCACGACCGCATCTTCCACGACCCCGCCAACCTGGTTACGCCCAAGGACCCGGCTCCCTTCTTCCGCCGGCTGGACTACTGGAAGGCGGCGGAGACGGTCTGAGGGAGCTGTGGGGCGCGAGTTCGCGGCGCTTGCGCAAGCGTCATGGACTCGCGTTAGAAGAACTCACTCCGTTCTTGAAACCCGGTCCGAGCCTGCCTCGCGCCGCCAGCGAAACAGCCGTCACATGCCACAGACGAAGCCCGCCTACAGCCGTGTCTCCATCGGCCTTCACTGGCTGATGCTCGTCCTGCTGGTCGCCGTCTATGGCTGCATCCTGCTGCGAGAAATCTATCCGCGTGGCAGCGACCCGCGCGAGGCGCTCAAGGCTTGGCATTTCATGCTCGGCCTGACCGTCTTCCTGTTGGTCTGGGCGCGTCTACTGGCTCGCTTCTTGACGTCTCGCCCCTCGACGCCGCGAAGCTGGAACGACTGGTTCGCAGCGGCCATGCACGTGGCGCTTTACGCCTTCATGATCGCCATGCCGCTCCTGGGCTGGCTGACGCTCAGCGCAGGCGGAAAGCCGATCCCCTTCTTTGGTCTGTCGCTTCCCGCCCTGACGGCGCCCGACGAGGCCCTGGCGGATCAGGTCAAGGACGTGCACGAGACGATCGGGGTGGTCGGCTATTGGCTCGTGGGTCTGCACGCTGGCGCAGCCCTGTTCCACCACTACGTGCTTCGTGACGGCACGCTTAAGCGTATGCTGGGCCGCGCCTAAGGAGGGCCTCGGCGCTCGGATCGCCCTCTCTGCCTATGCCTGCGCCCTATCCCCGTCGGGCGGGCTGAAGCCTTACGCCGCGAAGCCCTTCACCGCCGCCAGCGCGGCCTCGGCCGTGTTGTCGATGATGGTCAGGCGCTCGGGCTGGTCGCCCAGGGCGCGGATGACGGGGGCGGGTTCCGGCTCAAAGCCCAGCACGTCCGAGACAAAGGCGCCGAACTTGGACGGGTGGGCCGTCGACAGCGCGACGACGGGGCCGTTGGCGCGGTCCAGACGGCGCGCAGCGGCCAGGGCGACGGCCGTGTGCGGACAGACGACGCGGCCCCAGGCGGCGTGGGCGTGAGCGATCTCGGCCTGGGTCGCGGCCTCGTCGATGGAGACGGCGGAGACTTCCGCTTTCAGCGCGGCCAGCAGGTCCGACGACAGGGTGACCGAGCCGTCGCGGGCGAAGGTTTCGAACACGGCGCGGACAGCCTCGGCGTCCCGGCCAGAGGCCTCATAGACCAGACGTTCGAAGTTGGACGGGGCCTGCACATCCATCGACACGCTGCCGCTTTCGACGGCGGGACGGCGGGCGTAGACGCCCTCGTTGATGGCGCGGGCCAGGGCGTCGTTCTGGTTGACGGCGGCGACGAAGCCCTTGACCGGCAGGCCCATCTTCCTGGCCGCGATGCCGGCGAAGGCGTCGCCGAAATTGCCGGTCGGGACGACGAAGGTCGCCGCCTGACCCAGCTGGGCCGTGGCCGAGATATAGTAGGGAATCTGTCCCGCCAGTCGGCCCCAGTTGATCGAGTTGACCGATGACAGGCGACGGCCGTCGCGCAGGGATTCCTCGGCCAGAAGGCCCTTCACCAGACGCTGGCAGTCGTCGAAGTCGCCGCGCACGGCCAGGTTCAGGACATTGTCCGCCTGCACCGTCGTCATCTGCTTGCGCTGAACCGGCGAGACGCGGTCCAGCGGGTGCAGCACCACCAGATTGATGCGCTCGGCGCCCGCGAAGGCGCGCACGGCGGCGGCGCCGGTATCGCCGCTGGTGGCGGTCAGCAGGGTCAGCTTCTGGCCCGTCGCGGCCAGGGCCTCGTCCGACAGGGCGGCGACCAGTTGCATCGCCAGATCCTTGAAGGCGGCGGTCGGGCCGTGGAACAGCTCCAGCACGAACAGGCCCGGCTCCAGCTCGACCAGGGGCGTCACCGCCGGATGATCAAAACCCTGGGTCAGGCGCTCCAGCGCCCGGTCGAGCGCCCCGACAGGCAGGGCGTCGCCGATGAAGGGCGAAATCGCCTCCCTGGCCATCTCGGCATAGGTCCGCGCCGGCCGCGTCGCATCGACGGGCAGGGCGGGCCAGGCCTGGGGCATATAGAGGCCGCCGTCGGGGGCGATGCCGCGCAGCAGGGCGTCAGCAAAATTGGTCGGGGCGGCGTCGCCGCGCGTCGAAAGGTAGCGGTCGGGGGAGGTGCTCATGACGGGTCGTTTCTATCCGTAGCTTGGCCCTTCGTCATGATTATTTTGCGCTTGCGAAGGGGTTTTCGCGATTTTGCGCAACAAGATGGCGATCAGGGGCGTGCGGCGTCGTCGGGGCTGGCGTCTCGCCGTCGTCCGGTCCATGTCAGGGGCGATGAGACGCCGTTCCTTCATGATCCGCGTGGGCGCCGCCGCGGCCGCTGTCGGCGGCGGCCTGTGGCTCAAGGACCATGTGATCTGGCGTCGGCCGACGCTGCGGTTTCCCGACGGCGGGACCAGCGGGTGGTCGCCCTTCGTCGTCGCGGACGCCGCCACGCCGACCGTGCGGGTGCGGATCGCCGGGCGCGAGGTGACGGCCCTGATCGACAGCGGCGCCCAGTATTCGGTGATCGACCGCGCCCTGGTCGAGGCCCTGGGCCTGACGACCTTCTTCGACATGCCTCTGGTGGCTTACGGCGTCGGAGGGCAGCCGCAGGTCGGGCGCGGGGTGACGCTGGACATGGCGGTCGGCACGCTGACAGTGTCAGGTCTGCGCGCGGCCATCCTCGACCTGGGGCCGCTGGCGGATGCGGCGGGCCTGGGCACGCCGCTGGTGCTGGGACAGGACCTGTTGGGCGAGGCGGTGCTCGATCTTGATATGAAACGTCGCAGGGCGCGGTTTGCCGATCCGGACGGCCATGTGGTCTCGCCCGCTATGCGCGCTGTGCCGGTCAAACGCAGCGGAACGGCTCTGACCGCCGAGGTCACGGTCGAGGGGGCGGTGATGCGGGCCGTGATCGACACCGGGTTTTCGTCCCTTATCGCCCTGAGCCAGGGCGCGGCCGACGCGGCCGGCCTGCTGGACGGACGACCTGAAACGGCGGGGGCCAGCATTGTTCTGGGCGGCATGGCGAAGGCGCGGGTGATCAAGGCGCGCACGGTCACCTTCGGCGACGACCTGTGGCGCGGGGTGGAGACGCCAGTGTTCGCGGATTCGCCCCTGCCAAACTATCCCGACGCCCTGCTGGGCGTGGCCGCTTTCGAGGATCGCGAGGTGGTGGTCGCCCTGGGGCGGGGCCAGCTGCACGTTTCGCCGATGATGGATCTGACTGTCGGCTGACGGCCAGGTTTTGTTACAATATCGATCTTTGCTACAGGGGGGAACGGCGGTAACGCGTGCGCCCATGACCGATGCAATTGTGAGCGCGCCCGTCGCCTCGCCCTCAAGGCTGGAGAGTCTGGACCTGCTGAGGGGCTTCGCCCTGTGCGGTATCTTGCTGGTCAACATCATCTCCATGGGCGGCATCTGGGAGGCCTATGTGCCGCAGACGGCGCCCAGTCTGGAGAACCCGGACTGGCGGGCCTGGCTGGTTCAGCATGTCTTCCTGCAAGGCTCGATGCGCGGGCTGTTCACCCTGCTGTTCGGGGCCGGAATGTTGCTGATCACTCTGCGCGGCGGCGACGGCAAGGGCACGATCGAGGCGGCTGACGTCTATTTCCGGCGCTGTATGGCCCTGCTGGTTCTGGGTGTCGGCAATGTCACCATCCTGCTGTTTCCAGGAGACATTCTTTATGTCTATGGCCTGGCGGGCTTCTTCCTGTTCGCCTTCCGGGCGGCGAGGCCACGCACCCTGATCCTGACCTCGGTGCTGCTGATCGTCGTGTTGACCGGAGTCCAGGGCGCGAGCGCTTACAAGCGGGCCGTCGAGGCGCGCGAAGGCCGGGCCGTGGCCGAAAGCCAACTGCCCATTGAACGTCTGAACCCCAGGCAGCGCGAGTCTCTGGACGCCTATCAGGCGGCGGTCAGGGCGCGCCAGCCGACGCGCGAAGCCCGCGCCGAGCAGGTCGAGCTGCGCACCGGCGGTCCGGTCAGCCTGCTGAAGTGGAGTGTCCACACCTGGGTCGAGTACGCCGCGTCCAGCTACACCATCATCCTGGTGATGGAGTGCGTGGCCTTCATGCTGCTGGGCATGGCCCTGTTCAAGCTGGGCGTGCTGAGCGGCGCGAGGCCCTTGCAGTTCTACCTTCTGATGGCCCTGCTGGGCTATGCTGTCGGCCTGACGATCAACGGCGTCCAGGCGGCGTCGCTGTGGCGGCATGACTTTTCGCCCGAGTTATGGCTGACGCGCGCTACCTATGAGCTGGGGCGACTGGGCGTCACCCTGGGCCACGTGGGGCTGATCCTCAGCCTGTGGAAGTGGAATGCGTTTGGCGTCATCGGCGCGGGGCTCCAGGCCATGGGCCGGATGGCGCTGAGCAACTATCTGGCCCAGTCGGCGATCACGTCGCTGCTCTTCTACGGCCTGCATCTCTGGGGTCGTTTTGACTGGTGGACCCTGTGGGGCATCGCCGCCGTCATCTGGGTGGTGCTGGCCGTCGGCAGCCTCTTGTGGCTACGCGTCTTCGCCTTTGGGCCGATGGAGTGGGGGCTGCGGCTGGTCGCCTATGGCCAGCTTCCGCCGATCCGTCGCGCCCGCGCCGTCACAGCCCCTTGAACGTGTCGCAGGCGGCCGGATCGCCGGTCTGATAGCCGCGTTGCAGCCATTCGACCCGTTGCGCCGCCGAGCCGTGAGTGAAGCTTTCGGGCGAGACGCGGCCGCCGCCGCGGCGTTGCAGGGTGTCGTCGCCGATGGCTTGGGCGGTCTTCATGCCCTCTTCCAGATCGCCCGGCTCAAGCGCCACCTGACCGCCTGAGACGGCGGCGGCGTTTCGGGCCCAGACGCCAGCGTAGCAGTCGGCCTGAAGTTCCAGAGCGACGGAATACTTATTGCCCTCGGCCTGTGAGCGCGCGGCCTGCTGGGCGCGCTGCACCTGCTCGCTGGCGCCTGTCAGGGTCTGGACGTGGTGGCCGAATTCGTGGGCGATGACATAGGCCTTGGCGAAGTCGGCGCCGGAAGCCCCCAGCTTGGTCTCCATTTCGCGCCAGAAGCCCAGGTCCAGGTAAACCTTCTGATCGGCGGGGCAGTAGAAGGGACCCATGGCCGACTGGCCGAAACCGCAGCCGGTCTGGGTGCCTTGCTCATAAAGAACGGTGGTTGGCGGGGTATAGCCGCGCAGCTTGGTCTTCCACACGTCGTTGATGTTGGAGCCGATGACCTCGACGAACTGTCCGGCCTGATCCTCGGGCGAGCCCATCTTGCCGGCCTGCTCGGACTGGCTGGCGCCGCCGAACTGGCTGGCGACCTGCTGGGTCGTGTTGGGGTCGATGCCGAAGACGAAGTAGCCGATGGCCGCCAGCACCAGAACCCCGATGCCGCCGCCCGCCACGGCGCCACCGCCCATGCCGCGTCGGTCTTCGATGCCGCCGCCGCGCCGTCCGCCCTGCCAACGCATGATGTCGTCTCCACCCTGAAATCTCGCCCGAAGCTAGGCCCAAACGCGGCGGGCAGGGAAGGGATGCAATTGTAAAGGGCGGTCAGTTCGGACGGCGGTCCAGCCAGGCGTCGATCTCGGTGACGCCGCGCGTCATTTCCTCGCGTCGGGCGGCCTGGGCCTCGCGAGCCTCCCGTTCCTGTTCGAGCGTGCGCGGGACGTAGGCGGTCGGCGGCGGCGAGGGCAGGGCGGGCTGGCGCGCGGCCTCCAGGCGCTGGAGGGTCAGCCGCGTCTGCAGCCGCTGCTGCTGGGCCAAGGCCTCGCGCTCGGCGGCCTGATTGCGCAGGCGGTCCATCTCATAGCGGTGTTGATCGGCGATGGCCGAGCCGGGATCGTATCCGGCCGGCGGAGGACCCGGCCAGCCGGGCCAGGTCTGGGCGTTCGCGGCCAGAGGCGCGGCGGCGAGCATCAAGGTGATGAGGATCAGGCGGCGCATAACGTCTAAATGGGCGCCCGACCGACCCGCGCCAAGCGTAGCCTTAGATGGCGAAGCTGACGCCGCAGCCGCAGCTGGAGGAGGCGTTCGGGTTGCGCACCACGAACTGCGCCCCCGCCAGTTCGTCGACGAAGGCGATCTCGGAGCCCTTGAGGAAGGGGATGGAGACCGGGTCGATCACCGCCGCCTGACCGTCGCGGCGCACGACCAGATCATCGGCCTCGGGCGCGTCGACCAGCTCCAGTCGATACTGGAAGCCCGAGCAGCCGCCGCCGTCGACGGCGACGCGCAGCATGACGGGCTTGCCCTCGATCTCGGCCAGCTTGGCCAGACGCTTGGCCGCGCTCTCGGCCAGAAGGATGCCTTCCGGGGCGCGGGCCGAAATCGAAAGCGACAGGTCGCGGACTGATTCTGTGGATTGGACGGTGCTCACGGCTCTCTATATGAGGAGCGGACAGGCGTTCGCAAAGGCCTGTGTCGCAATAGAAGTGCTGTCCGCCTTGAGCCAGACCCGCGCGTCCTTCGCTGAAGACCCCGCCGCCAGCCGTGGCCGCCATGTTTTCGAGCCCGCCAGCCGCACCCGCACCCCCTTCGCCCGCGACCGCGACCGCATCATCCACGCCACGGCGTTTCGTCGCCTGAAGGAGAAGACCCAGGTCTTCGTGGCGCACGAGGGCGACCATTATCGCACTCGCCTGACCCATAGTCTGGAGGTGGCCCAGATTGCCCGGTCCCTGGCCCACGCGCTGCGGCTGGACGACGATCTGGCCGAGACCATCGCCCTGGCCCACGACCTGGGCCACCCGCCCTTCGCCCACGCGGGCGAGGACGAACTTCAGGCCCAGATGGCCGACTACGGCGGCTTTGATCACAACGTCCAGAGCTTCCGCGTCATCACCGAGCTGGAAGTCCGCTATCCGAAATTCCCCGGCCTGAACCTGAGCTGGGAAACGGTCGAGGGCGTCATCAAGCACAACGGCCCGGTGATGCATCACCTGGGCGAACCGGCGTGGAAGACGGTCGCGGCCTACGCCCCCGGCGGCGGCGCGAACTGGGACCTGCGTCTGGACACCTTCGCCTCGCTGGAAGCCCAGTGCGCGGCCATCGCCGACGACATCGCCTATAACAACCACGACGTGGACGACGGGGTGCAGGCGGGGCTGTTCACCCTGGCCGACCTGGCCGAGGTGCCGCTGATCGGGCCTTGCCTGGCCGAGGCGCGCCGCGACTGGCCTGCGCTGGACGACCGCATGATCCGGCTGGAGGCCGTGCGCCGCATGATCGGCATCATGGTCGACGACGTTCTGGCCGAGACCGAGCGGCGGCTGGCCGAACACCGCATCGTCACCGCCGAGGATGTGCGTCTGGCCCCGCAGATGATGGTGCAGTTCTCAGCCGGCATGATGGCCGACCTGGGCGTGCTGCGCCGCTTCCTGTTCGAGCGGATGTATCGCCACTACCGCGTAAACCGCACCCGCAGCCAGGCGCGCCGCGTCCTGTCGCAACTGTTCCACCTGTTCATGGAAGAACCCGAGGTCATGCCGCCCGAATGGTCGGCCCAGGCATTGTCGGATGATCCGGTCAAGCGGGCGCGGGCGGTGTGCGACTATATCGCCGGGATGACCGACCGCTACGCCATCGAAGTCCACGGCAAGCTGTTCAGTCTCGATCTGGCGCTTGATCTGTGATTCGAAAGAGGCCACGGGCGGGCTAGACTGAAGTTCCTCACGCGCCGATTCGCGCGCGGAGCCGATCCAGAAAGCGCGACCCATGTCCTACGACGACGATCACCGAGGCAACCCCAACGCCGGCCGCGAGCGGGGGGCCTATACGCCGCCCACCGACGACGACCTGCCGTTCGAGCGTCGCAGCTATGATCCCCGTCGCGCCCCGACCGCCAAGTCGCCGCCGATCACCCTGATCATCAGCGCCGTCGTCCTGCTGCTCCTGATCGTGGCTGTGGTGGTCTTCTATCGTTCGGGCGTGCGCTCCTCGACCGATGCTCCGCCCGCCGTCGGCACGCCGGTCGAGAGCATGAAGGTCGAGGCGCCGCTGGACGCCCAGCCGATCGACCCGGAAGCGGGCGTGCGCGTCTATCGCGACGGCGGAGAGGCGACCGACGCCGTCCCCACCTTCACCCCCGGCCCGGAAGCCGTCGAGCCGCGCCCGGCGCCCCAGCCTCTCCCCGTCGCGCCGACGGCCCTGCCGCCCGCCGCCCCGGCTGTGGTCGCCCCAGCAACTCCGGCTCCGGCCAAGCCCGTGACCGCAGCGCCGGCCGTCAAGGCTCCGGCCGCTCCGGCTCCGGCCGCTCCCGCCGCCGCTGGCGGTTCGTCGGGCGTGCAGATCGGCGCCTTCTCCTCGACCGCCATCGCCGATCGTGAATACGCCGCCGTCGCCTCGCGCTTCGGCTCGTTCGCCTCGGGCGCTGAAAAGCGCGTGCAGGAAGTCACCGCCGCCAACGGCTCGACCGTCTATCGCACCACCTTCACCGGCATGAGCCGCGACCGCGCCGTCGCCTTCTGCAACGCGCTGAAGGCCGCCGGTCGCGACTGCATCGTCCGCTAATGACCAAGATGTCCGCTCATCTCCGCGGAGGCGGGGACCCAGTTCTTTGGCGAGATGCCCGAACCGGTGACAGGAGGCTTTCGGCCTTCGTTGCTTGCGCGGCTCAAACCTGGGTCCCCGCTTCCGCGGGGATGAGCGGGAGAAAAATATGACCTCCGCCGCCATCTACGGCTGTTCCGGCCACAAGCTGACCGCGGAGGAGCGCGCCTTCTACGCCGAGGCCAAACCCTGGGGCTTCATCCTGTTTCGTCGCAACGTGGACACCCCGGCTCAGGTCAAGGCCCTGGTCGAGGATCTGCGCGACAGCGTGGGCCGCGCCGACGCCCCGGTCCTGATCGATCAGGAAGGCGGCCGGGTGCAGCGCCTCGGCCCGCCGCACTGGCCCAAGTATCCTCCGGGCTCGGCCTACCTGAAGGCCGTCAACGACCCGATGGCGGCGCGCGAACTGGTGCGTCTGGGTGCGCGGCTGATGGCCCACGACCTGCGCGAACTGGGCATCACCGTGGACTGCGTGCCGGTGCTGGACGTGCCGGTGCCGGGCGCCCACGACATCATCGGCGACCGCGCCTATGCCCAGGACCCGGCGACCGTGACCCAACTGGGCCGGGCGGCGGCCGAGGGCCTGCTGGCGGGCGGCGTCCTGCCCATCATCAAGCATATTCCCGGCCACGGCCGCGCCTTCGCCGACAGCCACCACGACCTGCCGGTGGTCGAGACCGATCTGGAGACGCTGGACGCCTGGGACTTCGCCCCGTTCAAGGCCCTGTCCGACATGCCGATGGCCATGACGGCCCACGTCGTCTTTACCGCCGTCGACGCCAAGCGCCCGGCCACGACCTCGAAGAAGGGCATCCGCCTGATGCGCGAGCATCTGGGCTTCTCTGGCCTGATCATGTCCGACGACCTGTCGATGAAGGCCCTGTCGGGCACCCTGACCGAGCGCGCCGAACAGTCGCTGAAGGCGGGCTGCGACGTCGTCCTGCACTGCAACGGCGACCTTGGCGAAATGCGTCAGGTCGCTGAAGGAACCGGCAAGCTGAAGGGCGAGGCCAGGCGCCGCGCCGAGGCGGCGCTGGCCCGCATCGTCCACACGCCCGAGCCTCTGGACGTGGCCGAGGCCCGCGCCCGGCTGGAGGCGGCCCTGAGCGGTCGCTTCGACGCCGCCAAGGGGCCGGACGTGGGCGAGGCTCAAGCTCCGGCTCAGGCCCAGTGAGGGATACCGCCTTCCAGCCTAATCTGGACTTCACCGCCGTCGCCGAGGCAGACGCCGCCGAGGCCTTCGTCGTCGATCTGGAAGGTTACGAAGGGCCGCTGCACGTCCTGCTGGCGCTGGCGCGCACGCAGAAGGTGGACCTGCTGAAACTGTCCATCACCAAGCTGGCGGAACAGTATCTGGCCTTCGTTCACGAGGCGCGGCGGCGCAACTTCGCCATGGCCGCCGACTATCTGGTGATGGCGTCCTGGCTGGCCTATCTGAAGTCGCGCCTGCTGCTGCCGCGCACCGAGAAGGGCAAGGCCGAGGAGCCGCCCGCCGAGGAAATGGCCGCCGCCCTGGCGTTTCGCCTGCAGAAGCTGGAGGCCATGCGCCGCTCGGTCGAGGCCATCACCAGCCGCCCGCAGCTGAAGCGCGACGTCTTCACCCGCGGTGACCCGGAAGCGACCGTCATCATCCCCTCCGACCGCGTGGACGCCAGCCTGTATGAGCTGATGGCCGCCTATGTCGCCCAGCGACGCCGCGAGGAGCGGCGCAACTACGCGCCGGGCCAGCGGGTGGAGGCCTTCCAGCTGGAGGCCGCGCGCGACTGGCTGCGGTCCATGATGCCGCGCCTGGCCGACTGGACCCCGCTGGATCAGGTGGCGCCGGCGCGCGAGGACGAAGGCGAGGGGCCCAGCCAGGCCAGCTATACCGCCTCCACCCTGTCGGCCAGTCTGGAGCTGGTGAAGGAGGGGGCCATGGACGTGCGCCAGTCCGAAGCCTTCGCCGAGCTTTTCCTCAAACGCCGGGGCCTCGGTCAGCCGCTGGAGCTGACGCCGTGAACTCCCGCTATTCGCTCATCCGGCCTTTCTTCTCTTCGTCATCCTCGGGCTTGTCCCGAGGATCCAGAACCGCATCCTTGCTTCGTGAGGCGCGGTGTATCCTTCGTTCAGCGTCGAGTCTCTGGATCCTCGGGACAAGCCCGAGGATGACGAGGGTAGGGGGCGCGTACGGCCGGTGTTTTAATGTCTGACCTCAGTTTCCAACCCGACGACGCCGAGATCGAACGCCGGGTCGAGGCCCTGCTGTTCGCCGCCGCCGCCCCGCTGTCGGCGGCCGAGATCGCGCGGCGTCTGCCCGAGGGCGCCGATACGGGCCGGGCCATAGCCGCCCTGCGTCAACGCTATCAGGGCCGCGGGGTCGAACTGGAGTGCGTGGCTGATCGCTGGCGCTTCCGCACCGCCGCCGACCTGGGCTTCCTGATGACCGAGGAACGCGACGAGCCGCGCCGCCTGTCCAAGGCCGCGCTCGAGACCCTGGCCATCATCGCCTACCACCAGCCCTGCACCCGGGCCGAGGTCGAGAGCGTGCGTGGCGTCTCCCTGTCCAAGGGAACGCTGGACCTGCTGCTGGAGATGGACTTCGTACGGCTGCGGGGGCGTCGGCGCACGCCGGGGCGCCCCGTCACCTACGCCACGACCGATCGGTTCCTGGAGCATTTCAGCCTGGCCAGCCTCTATGACCTGCCCGGCGTGCAGGAGATGAAGGCGGCGGGCCTGCTGGATCTCGCGATTCCTGTCGGTTTCGAGGTGCCCGATCCGACCCGCAGCGGCGACAGCGAAGGCGAAGATGGGCTGAGCGGCCACGATGACGGATCGCCCGAGTTCGCCCAGGATTTCGTCAGCCCGGACGGCGACTGACGGGCCGAGCAGCGACGCATCGCCACGCCTGTTTGTCTTTTGAAGTTAAGGTGCTGAAAAACTTAAACTTAACTAAGGGGCGGCCCGCCTTGACCTGAGGCCCCCTCGGCTATAGGTTCCGCGCCGAATTCAGACCCGTTCCGGCCCTATGTCGGACGCTGAGCGAATAGGTCCATATCCCCGATGACGGAATCGCGCGAAGAGGCGATGAAACGCCTCAACGACAGCGCATCCGCGCTGGAGGACAGGACCAAGGTCGAGCAATCGGCCGAGTTCGCTGCGCACGCGGTGACGGGGCAGGCCTACAAGATCATCGCCGAGTTGCTCGGCGGTGTTTTCGTTGGTCTGGGTCTCGGGTTCGGCTTTGACCGCTTGTTCGGTACGAGCCCCTGGGGCCTTTTGGTCGGAGTCCTTCTGGGCTTCGCCCTGGCGATCTACATGGCGCGCCGCACAGCCAATCGGCTGATGGCGCAGGCCCTGGCGGCGGGAGTGACGGCGAAACCCGTTCCCTACGTCGAGGCCGGCGAAGAAGAAGACTAAGGAGCGAAAGGCCCGTGGCCGATCCGATTCATCAGTTCCAGATCACGCCGCTGCCCGGCCTCGACTTCGGTGAAGTCACGCTGCCGGTCATTGGTACGGTCCACCTGGCCTTCACCAACTCGCACCTGGCGATGACGCTGGCGTTTGTGCTGGTCATCGCCTTCCTGCAGGTCTCGACGTCGCGCGCCCAGGTGGTCCCGGGCCGTCTGCAGGCTGCGGGCGAGACCATGTTCGGCATGATCGACAACCTGGCTCAGTCGATCATCGGCCACGACGGTCGCAAGTATTTCCCGTTCGTCTTTACGCTGTTCATGCTGGTTCTGATGATGAACCTGCTGGGCATGTTCCTGACGTTCACCGCCACCTCGCAGCTGGCCGTCACCGCCACCTTCGGCGTGCTGACCTTCGCCCTGGTGGTCATCATCGGCATCGCCAAGAACGGCCTGGGCTTCTTCGGCCTGTTCTGGCCGACCAGCGCGCCTCTGGTGCTGCGTCCGGTCGTCGGCCTGATCGAATTCTTCTCCTTCCTGCTGCGTCCCGTGACCCTGGCGCTTCGTCTGTTCGGCAACATGCTGGGCGGTCACGTGGCGCTGAAGATCTTCGCCGGCTTTATCGTCTCGCTCATGGGCGTGGCGCTGGCGGGCGGCGTGGGCCTGTTCGCCCTGCCGGTGGCGGCCCTGTCGCTCGGCATGGTGGTCGCTCTGACTGCGCTTGAGTTCCTCGTGGCCTTCCTTCAGGCCTTCGTCTTCGCTGTTCTGGCCTGCATCTATCTCAATGATGTGGTCAACCTGGGTCATGGCCACTAAGGCTGCGGACCAGTACTAAACCCCACCCTCCAAACGCTCCAAGAATTAGGAATATCATTATGGAAGCTGAAGCCGCCAAGTTCATCGGCGCCGGTATCGCCACCATCGGTATGGTTGGTTCGGCTCTGGCCGTCGGCAACATCTTCGGCCAGTTCCTGGCCGGCGCCCTGCGCAACCCGGCTGCCGCCGCGTCGCAAGTCGGTAACCTGTTCGTGGGCGCCGCCCTCGCCGAAGCCCTGGGCATCCTGGCCTTCGTGCTCGGCATCCTGATCTGGCTCGGCTAAACCCGAACACTTGATCAGCGGCGGCGCGCCTGACCGGCTGCGCCGCCGCATCTGCTTTCGCGACGGATAATCATGGCTGCAACCCCCTCTGCTCCGCCCCCGGTCTTGCCGGTGGAACAGGCCGTCGAATACGCGGCCGAAACCGGGCACGTGCCCGCCAATGCGGCTGCCGCCGCTGCCGAGCATGACGCCGGCGGACTGCCGCAGTTCGAGTTCCAGCACTGGGCCGGGCAGGCCGTTTACCTGCTGATCCTGTTCGCTATTCTTTATGTGCTCGTCGCCAAGGTCTTCGCGCCGCGCCTGCGCCGCGTGATCGACGAACGGGCCGAGACCGTTTCTTCGGCCGTCGCCACCGCGCGTTCGGTCCAGACCGAAGCCGCCGCCCAGGCCGACGCCGCCAAGGCCGACCTCGAGAAGGCTCGCGCTGACGCCCGCGCCACGGCCGCCGCCGCCAAGGCGCGTGTCGCGGCTGAAATCCAGGCCCGTCAGGCCGAGGAAGAAGCCATTGTCGCCGCCCGCGTCGCCGAGGCCGAGAAGGCCATCGCGGCGACCCGCGACGGCGCCATGGTTCACGCCGCCTCTATCGCCTCGGACACCACGCGCGCCATCGTCGAGCGTCTGACCGGCAAGGCCCCGACGGCCGCCGAGGCCGACGCCGCCGTCAAGGGAGCCGCCTGATGAACATGTTCTTCGACCCCCATTTCTGGGACGTCAAAACCAGCGCCGAGCTGTGGGTTCTCGTCGGCCTGCTGATCTTCATCGGCATCGTGATCGCCGTGGGTGTGCCGAAAATGGTCGCCAAGGCGCTGGACGACAAGGCCGCCAAGATCCAGTCGGAACTGGACGAGGCCGCCCGTCTGCGCGCCGAGGCCGAAGCCATGCTGGCCCAGATTCGTCTGGAGAAGGCTGAAGCTGAAGCCCAGGCCGCTGAGATGCTGGCCGCCGCTGAAGCCGACGCCCGCCGTCTGGAAGCTGAAGCCAAGGTGCGTCTGGAAGAGGCCCTGACCCGTCGTCAGGCTCTGGCCGAGCGTCGCATCGCCCAGGCCGAGGCCCAGGCTACGACCGAGGTCAAGGCTGCGGCCGCTGAGCTGGCCGCCAAGGCGGCTGAGGATATCCTGGCCGCCCGCCTGGCCGGCGCCAAGTCGGACCCCATGCTCGACGCCGCCATCGCTCAGATCGGCGACAAGCTGAACTGATCGCGGTCACAGCGACAAACACATCGGGCCCCGCCGGCGACGGCGGGGCCTTTTGCGTTTCAGGAGCATCCGACCGTTAGTGGGCGGGCGCGCCGTGGATGAAGCCAGCGGCGCGTTTCTCGCGCGCCAGCATCCGGGCGAAGACGTTGCCCATCACCCCGCCGAAGATCATGTGGGTGATCAACATCCAGCCGAAGGTGCCGAAGCCCGCACTGCCGGAGAAGGTGCGCGGATCGCCCATCATGGTGATGATCAGCATCATCGCCACCCAGGCCGCCACGGCGAACAGGATGCCCTTGGTCTCAGGCGTGTTGGTGGGCAACCGGGCATAGAGGATCGCGAACAGCGGCCCCATGATCAGCGAGCCGATGACGAAGTGGATCGCCCAGCCCGCCGCCAGATTGCTGCCCAATCCGAACATGCGGGCGACGACTTCAGGGAAGGGATCGAAAACCTTGGCGAACAAGAGGTTCACCGCTTCAAGAATGGAAACCGCGACGGTCGCTATGAAGCCGGCGACGATTCCCTGTTTTACGCGTGACATCATGAGAAAAGCGCCTCCCAACGCCATCTGCCTTTTGACTACGCGAGGGGAAGCATACGCCGTTCGGCGCGCGACGGGCTGATCCGCCGTTCACGTTACCGTGTGCGATGAAATGTGGCTTTTTAGCGGAAGAGCTTGCGGAAAAAGCGACGGATGCGCTTGCGGGCCCGGATCAGCTGACGCGACGGACGCTTGCGCAGCACGACCTTCTCGGCGCGCAGGGCCTGCTGCCAGAAGACAGGCGCGATCTCCGGGTTCTTCCGCATCAGGCGACGGAAGGGATAGACCCACTTGGGCCGGGCGTACTGCGCGCGGATGAACTGGCGCTTGGCCCACCAGGAGTTGCGCAGCAGCAGGACCAGACCCAGGGCGATGACGGGCACGCCGCCGGGACCGGGCAGGGGGGCGATCAGGATGCCCAGGCCGATGATCAGGAAGCCCAGAGACATCATGCCCAGCCGTCCCGCGCGACGCAGCAGTCCGGGCCTCTGACGAGGCCGGCTGTCGGCGCGGAAGGGGATCAGGGCAAGGGTCAAAGGCGTCACAGGCGGGAGGGGGGAGGCAGGGAGACAACGCCTCCTCGTGCGGTGCGATCCTTCCTCCGGGAAGTTCACACCAACCGTGGCGATGCCGTCACACTATCCCAGACACGGATGACAAGGCCGAACCGTGGCGTGCCAATGAAGCTTTCGTAAGAGGGGTCTGAAAAGCAAAACGCCGTGTCTCGAAAGACACGGCGCTTCACTTCGGGTCGGGTTCGCTGCCTTACTCGGCGGCGATGTTGGAGCCTTCCGGGGCCGACCAGCGCAGACGCGGCGAGCGCGCGGCGCGGGTCTCGTCCAGACGCCGCAGGGGCGCATGGAAGGGCGCGCCCTTGAAGCGGTCGACGTCGCCGGCTTTCGCCGCCTCGGCCAGCAGGCGCATGGCGTTGATGAAGCGGTCCAGCTCCTGCTTGGATTCCGTCTCGGTCGGTTCGATCAGCATCGCCCCGTGGACGACCAGGGGGAAGTACATGGTCATCGGGTGGAAGCCTTCGTCGATCATCGCCTTGGCGAAGTCGAGCGTGGTGATGTCCGTGCCCTTCAGCCATTCGTCGTCGAACAGGGCCTCGTGCATGCACGGTCCCTCGGGGAAGGCGGCGCTCATCAGGTCCGACAGGCGGGCCTTGATGTAGTTGGCGTTGAGGACGGCGTCCTCGGCCACCTGACGCAGGCCGTCCGAGCCGTGGCTCATCATGTAGGACAGGGCGCGCACATACATGCCCATCTGCCCCTGGAAGGCGCACAGACGGCCAAAGGCCTGGGCCGCCTCGTCTTCCTCGCGCTCGACCAGCTTGTAGCCCTCGCCGGTGTTCACGACCCACGGGGCGGGCGCGAACGGGGCCAGGGCTTCCGACAGCACGACCGGACCGGCGCCGGGACCGCCGCCGCCGTGGGGCGTCGAGAAGGTCTTGTGCAGGTTGATGTGCATGGCGTCGACGCCGAGGTCGCCCGGACGAACGCGGCCGACGATGGCGTTGAAGTTGGCGCCGTCGCAATAGAAGTAGGCGCCCGCTTCGTGCGTCAGGCGGCTGATCTCCAGGATATCGCGCTCGAACAGGCCGCAGGTGTTCGGGTTGGTGACCATGATGGCGGCCACGTCCGGACCGAGCTTGGACGCCAAGTCGGCCACATCCACGCGGCCGTCGTCGGTCTGGGCGACCTCGACCACCGAATAGCCGACGAAGGCGGCGGTGGCCGGGTTGGTGCCGTGGGCCGAGGTCGGGACCAGAACCTTGCGGCGCTGCTCATGCTCCCCCTTGGCTTCGTGGGCGGCGCGGATGGCCATCAGGCCGCACAGCTCGCCGTGCGCGCCGGCCTTGGGCGACAGGGCGACCGCGGGCATGCCCGTCAGCGTCGTCAGCCAATGGGCCAGGTTGTCCATCAGCTCCAGCGCGCCCTGAACCGTCGATTGCGGCTGCAGCGGGTGGATATCCGAGAAGCCCGGCAGACGCGCCATCTTCTCGTTCAGGCGCGGGTTGTGCTTCATCGTGCACGAACCCAGCGGATAGATGGCCAGGTCGATGGCGTGGTTCTTCTGGCTCAGGCGCACATAGTGGCGCATGGCCTCCGGTTCCGACAGACCCGGAAGCCCAATGGGGTCCTTGCGGACCAGGTCGCCCAGGTCCGAACCGTCGGTGGCGGGCTCGGGCAGGTCGACCCCGGTCTTGCCCCAGCCTTCGCCTTCGAAGATCAGGTGCTCGTCCTGCAACAGGCCGCGCGCGCCCGTCAGGGTCGGGTGCTTGTAGTCGTTGTCCGGCAGGGCGTTCGGGGCGGTCGGACGGCCGACAGTGTTCATCGTGCTCATGGTTCCAAACTCCCTTTAGGCGGCCAGGACCTTGGCGAGCGCACCCGCCAGGATCTTGATGTCGGCGTCCAGCGTGGTCTCGGTCGCGGCGACCAGCAGGACATCGTCCAGACCCGCTTCCGGGGCCAGACGGCTGTAGGGCACGCCGGCCAGGATGCCGTTGTCGGCCAGGGTCTGAACCACCTCGGCGGCGTTCTTCGGCAGCTTGACCGCGAACTCGTTGAAGAAGCGCGGGGTCAGGACCTCGACGCCGGGAATGGCGGCCAGGGCGTCGCGGGTGGCGACGGCCTTCTCGTGGTTGAGCAGGGCCATCTGGCGCAGGCCCGTCTCACCCAGCAGGCTCATGTGGATGGTGAAGGCCAGGCAGCAGAGGCCCGAGTTGGTGCAGATGTTCGACGTGGCCTTGTCGCGGCGGATGTGCTGCTCGCGCGTGGACAGGGTCAGGACGAAGCCGCGACGACCGTCGGCGTCCACCGTCTCACCGCAGTAGCGGCCGGGGGTCTGGCGCAGCAGCTTCTCGCGGGTGGCGAACAGGCCGATGTAGGGGCCGCCGAAGTTCAGGGCGTTGCCGATCGACTGGCCTTCGGCCGCGACGATGTCGGCGCCCATTTCGCCGGGCGACTTGAGCAGGCCCATCGACACGGCTTCCGTGACGACGACGATCAGCAGGGCGCCGGCGGCGTGGGCGGCCTCGGCGATCTTGGTCAGGTCGGTGGCGGTGCCGAAGACGTTGGGGGTCTGGACGACGACGCAGGCGGTGTCCTTGTCGATGGCGGCGATGACGGCGTCTTCGGCGTCAACCGCAGCGGTCAGGGCCTGGGTCTCGACGCCGACGGCGTGGACGACGGTTTCGGTGGCCTTGACGTAGTGGGGATGCACGCCGCCCGAGATGACGGCCTTGTTGCGGCGGGTCACGCGGGTGGCCATCAGCACGCCCTCGGCCATGGCGGTCGAGCCGTCATAGAGCGAGGCGTTGGCGACCTCCATGCCGGTCAGGTTCGCGACCTGGGTCTGGAACTCGTACAGGTACTGCAGGGTCCCCTGGGCGATTTCCGGCTGGTAGGGGGTGTAGCTGGTCAGGAACTCCGACCGCTGGATCACGTGATCGACCGTGGCCGGGACGTGGTGCTTGTAGGCGCCGGCGCCGCAGAAGAAGGGCACGATCGAGGCCGTGGCGTTCTTGCCCGCCATGGCCGAGAGGGCCCGTTCGACCTCCAGCTCGCCCGCCACGCGGGGCAGGGCGACAAAGCCGTCGCGGCGCGCGGCCTGCGGCACGTCGATGAACAGGTCGTCGATGGATTTCGCGCCGATGGCGGCCAGCATGGCCTCACGGTCGTCGGGCGTCAGGGGGAGGTAGCGCATTACTTTATTCCGCTCATCCCCGCGGAAGCGGGGACCCAGGTTTAAGCTTCAAACACCGCTGCTTGATCCCAAAGAGCTGGGTCCCCGCTTCCGCGAGGCTGAGCGGAGAAGGCGGGAGCCTTAAAGGGTGGTCAGGTAGGCGTCGTAGGCGGCCTGATCCATCAGGGCTTCGACGGCCGAGGCGTCAGAGACCTTGATCTTGGCGAACCAGCCTTCGCCTTCGGGATCGGCGTTGACGGTTTCCGGGGCCGAGGCCAGGGCGGCGTTGCCCTCGACCACTTCGCCGGCGACCGGGGCGTAAACGTCCGAAGCGGCCTTGACCGATTCTACGACGGCGAAGCTGTCGCCGACCGAGACGGTCTTGCCGGCTTCCGGCGTCTCGACGAACACCACGTCGCCCAGGGCGTCAGCAGCGTGCTTGGAGATGCCGACCGTGGCGACGTCGCCCTCGAGGCGAACCCACTCGTGATCTTTGGTGAAGCGCATGTGTCTGATCTCTCAGGCTTTAGGTTTGCGATAATAGCGAGTGGCCACGAAGGGTGTGGCGACGACTTCGGCGGCGGCGGGTTTGCCGCGCACGATGACTTTCAGGTCCGTTCCCAGTTCGGCGAAGGCCGGCGGGACGTAGCCCATGGCGATGTTGTGTCCCAAGGTTGGCGAGGGGCCGCCCGAGGTGATCTTGCCGATGATGTTTCCGTCCATGTCGGCGATCTCGGCGCCTTCGCGGGCCGGGGCGCCTTCCTTGACGTTCAGGCCGATGCGGACGCGCGACGAGCCGTCGGCCAGTTCTTTCAGGATGCGTTCGGCGCCGTTGAAGTCGGCGGCTTCCTTGCGCGACTTGGACAGGGCGAAGGTCAGCGCGGCCTCGACCGGGGTGGTTCCGGCGTCGATGTCGTGGCCGTGCAGGGGCAGACCGGCTTCGAGGCGCAAGGAGTCGCGGGCGCCCAGGCCGATCGGCTTCACGCGGGCGTCGGACAGCAGCAGGTTCCAGACCCGCTCGGCATCGGCGTTCGGCACGGAAATCTCATAGCCGTCTTCGCCGGTGTAGCCCGAGCGCGAGACGAAGCAGTCGACGCCGAACAGCATCAGACGGGCCGAATCCATGAAGCCCATCTCGGCCAGAGCGGGTTCGTGCTTGGCCATGACCTCGGCGGCTTCCGGCCCCTGGATGGCCAGCAGAGCGCGGTCGTCCAGGACGGTCAGCTTGGCGTCGCCCGCCAGATTGGCGTTCAGGAAGGCGAAGTCGGCGTCCTTGTTGCCGGCGTTGACCACGACATAGAGGCCGTCATGGTCGGGCTTGCCCGCCATCAGGTCGTCCATGATGCCGCCCTCGGCGTTCAGCAGCAGGGAATACTTCTGCTTGCCGGCCTTCAGGATTTCATAGTCGCCAGGGACGAAGCGCTGGAACTGCGCAATCGCGTCGGCGCCTGTGATCTTGGCCTGACCCATGTGCGAGACGTCGAACAGGCCGGCGTGTTCGCGGGTCCAGCGGTGCTCGGCCAGGACGCCTTCGTACTGGACCGGCATGTCATAGCCGCCGAAGCCGACCATGCGGGCGCCAAGGGCGCGGTGCGCCGCGTTGAGGGGGGTGGTCTTCAGGGCCTGGTCGCTCATCGAGCATCCTCCGGTCGCGGGTTGCGGCGATAGCTTCGCCGTCGTCGCGCCCCCGCTGTCCTGAAGCCTGAGAGATTCCGACCGTCGCCCAGGGGGCGAGCAGCCTTGCTCCGTCGGCGCGCCCATGAATCCCGGGAAGGGGGGCGACTTTCCAGCGTCCGTGCGCCCTCGCGGTCCTTTTGCCTGAGCGTTTCCGGGGCGGTTGCGCCTTCGGCCCCGACAGCCGTTACACGACCGCCGATCTCTCCCGCGAGAGCGCTCGACCTAAGGCCCCGACTCCGGGCCGAAGTCAAGCGGCGCCGGACTTGCCGTGTACGATCCGAAAGGCCATGAGGAGCCGAACTGCTCTCGTGACAGGATTGAACGCCGCCATGACCGCCCGTACCGACCTCGCCGCCCACCTGGCCTCGCTCGCTCTGCCGCAGGCTCTGAGCCAGACTCTGACGGCCGCCGCCGCCGCCTGCGTCGAGATCCGCAAGATCGTCTCGGGCGGGGCTCTGGTCGGCGCCTTGGGCGCATCCGGCGTCGTCAACGTCCAGGACGAGGAGCAGAAGAAGCTCGACGTCATCTCCAACGACGTCCTGACGGATATGCTGTTGGCCTGCCCGGCCGTGGCGGGCGTGGCGTCCGAGGAGATGGATACGGTCCAGCCGGCGACGAACCCGACGGGCGAATACCTGGTCCTGTTCGACCCGCTGGACGGCTCGTCCAACATCGACATCAATGCGCCGGTCGGCACCATCGTCTCGGTGCTGAAGGCGCCCTCGGCGACGCCGACCGAGGCCGACTTCCTGCAGTCCGGCCGTCATCAGGTCGCGGCGCTCTATGCCGTCTATGGCGGTCAGACCATGCTGGTGCTGACCACGGGCCAGGGCGTGGCCGGCTTCACCCTGTCGCATGACGGCCAGTGGCTGATGACGCACGAGCGGATCACGGTCCCGGCGGACACCAAGGAGTTCGCCATCAACATGTCGAACCAGCGCCACTGGGCCGAGAGCGTGCAGCGCTACATCGACGGTTGCCTGCAGGGCGCGGACGGTCCTCGGGGCAAGAATTTCAACATGCGCTGGGTCGCCGCCATGGTAGCCGACGTCCACCGCATCCTGATGCGCGGCGGGGTCTTCCTCTACCCGTGGGACAAGCGCGAGCCGAACAAGCCCGGCAAGCTGCGCTTGATGTACGAAGGCAACCCCATGGCCTTCCTGATCGAACAGGCAGGCGGCAAGGCGACGACGGACGGCAAACAGGCCATTCTGGACGTGACCCCGACCGAACTGCACCAGCGCATCCCGGTGGCCCTCGGCTCGGCCAACGAGGTCGATCAGATCGCGGCGGCGTAACCTTCACACCGTCATCCCGGCCAAGCCTCGCAGAGCCGGACACAACGCCAAAAAATCCCGCTCATCCCGGCGGACGCCGGGATCCAGTGCTTTGGCTTCAAGCACGACGCAGTACGACGCGTGATATAGCCGATGCGCGTGGAGCTCTTACTGGATCCCGGCGTCCGCCGGGATGAGCGGTAAGGGAGAGGGGCCTACACACCCCGCGACAATCAAACGGATGCGCTTCCGGCGGTCCCGGATCAGGCCTTCGGCCTGTCCGGGATGACGAAAGAGAAGATCAGTGCGCCGCCGCGTAGGCGTCCACTTCTGCAATCCGCGCGGCCTTGTCGGCGTCGCTCAGGAAGCTGCCCTCGAAGCTGTTCTTCGCCAGCTGCGTCACCTGCTCGCGCGTCAGGCCTACCGCGTTCGCCAACTGGATGTAGTTGGCGTTCACATAGCCGCCGAAATAGGAGGGGTCGTCCGAGTTCAGCGTCACGTGCAGGCCGCGGCGCAGCATCTCGGGGACCGGGTGGTCCTTCAGGTCCTTGACTACGCACAGCTTCAGGTTCGACAGGGGGCAGACCGTCAGGGTCATCTGCTCGGCGGCCAGACGAGCGATCAGGGCCTCGTCCTCCATCGAGCGGTTGCCGTGGTCCATGCGGTCGATGTGCAGCAGGTCCAGGGCCTCCTGCACATAGGCGGGCGGGCCTTCCTCGCCAGCGTGGGCGCATAGTTTCAGGCCCAGATCACGGGCGGCGGCGAAGACGCGCTGGAACTTGGACGGCGGGTGGCCGACCTCCGACGAATCCAGCCCGACGCCGATGAAGTGGTGCAGATAGGGCTTGGCGGCCTCCAGCGTGGCGAAGGCTTCGTCCTCGCTCAGGTGGCGCAGGAAGCTCAGGATCAGGCCGCTGGTGACGCCCAGCTCGGCCTTGGCCCGGTCCATGCCCGCGATCAGGCCCTCGACCACCACGCCGAAGGGCACGCCCCGGTCGGTATGGGTCTGGGGATCGAAGAAGATCTCGGCGTGGCGCACGTTGTCGGCGGCGGCGCGCTGGAAATAGGCGAAGGCCAGATCCTCGAAATCCTTGCGCGTCAGCAGCACGGCGGCGCCCGCGTAATAGATGTCGAGGAAGTCCTGAAGGTTCGAGAAGTCATAGGCCGCGCGCACGGCCTCGACGCTGTCGTAGGGGATGGCGACGCCGTTGCGCTGCGCCAGTTCGAACATCAGTTCGGGCTCGAGCGAGCCCTCGATGTGCAGATGCAGTTCGGCCTTGGGCAGGCCGGCGATGAAGGCGTCGAGGGACATGGGGGAGGCTCCGTAACTTGGCCTCGACCTTAGCGAATGCGCCCCTGTCCGTCACCAGCAGAGCCCCTCTCCCGGCGGGAGAGGGCTTGAGCCCCGGAGAGCGAAGCGATCCGTAAGGCGAAAGGGTGAGGGGCTAACGGTCCTGTCGGCGTAAGCCGTAGCGCAACGGCTCACGCCGACTGAAAGCGTCGACCCTCATCCGGCCCTTCGGGCCACCTTCTCCCATCGGGAGAAGGGCGCTGACATTACATCCGCTCGGGCGTCTCGATGCCCAGCAGGCCCAGCGCCGTTTCCAGCTGGTGCAGGCTGGCGGCGGCCAGGGCCAGGCGCGAGCCCTTGGTGGCGGCGTCCGGCGCGACCAGAATCGGGCAGGCGGCGTAGAACTTGGAGAAGCTCTGCGCCAGGCGATAGGCGTGCTCGGCGATCAGGTTGGGCGAGCGCTTGTCATAGGCGTCCGCTGTGGCCGCATCGAAGGCGTCCAGCGTCAGGGCCAGGTCGCGTTCGGCCGGTTCGACGATGGCGATGGGGGCGATCTCGACGCCCTGATCGGCCGCCTTGCGCAGCAGGGATTTCACCCGCACGGCCTGATACAGCAGATAGGGGCCGGTCTTGCCCTCGAAGCTCATGAAGCGGTCGAGATCGAAGACGTAGCTGGTGGTGCGATTGTTCGACAGGTCGGCGAATTTCAACGCGGCGACCGCCACCTTGCGGGCGATGTCCTCGAACTCGGCTTCCGGCAGGTCGTCGCCGAGTTTGGCTTCCTTCAGACGCTCGCGCGCCTTGTCGGTGGCCATGGTGATCAGGTCGTGCAGCTTCAGCACGCCGCCCGCGCGAGTCTTGAACGGCTTGCCGTCGGCCCCGTTCATGGTGCCAAAGCCAAGGTGCTCCAGCGACTTCTCGGGCGCGTAACCGGCCAGATAAGCGGCCCGGAACACCTGTTCGAAATGCTCGGCCTGACGCTCGTCGACGACGTAGAGGATCAGGTCGGGGTCGATGGACTTGCGGCGGTCCAGAATGGTGGCCAGGTCGGTCGTGCCGTACATGGCCGAGCCTTCCGACGACACCACCAGCAGGGGCGGCGGGCTGGGGGCCTCGATGACCGAGCCGTCGGCCAGCTTCTTCTTGCGGGTCTCGCCGGGCCTGGCGACGTGGACCACCTGGGCGCCGTCGTCCTCGACCAGCAGGCCGGTTTCCTTCAGATGCGCCAGCATTTCCGGCATCAGGGGATCGGCGTCGGACTCGCCGTTCCACAGGTCGAAGGTGACATCGAGCGCGCCGAATTCACGCTCCAGCGCGGTGCGGCTGACGGCGACGAAATGGGCCCACAGGGCGCGGTAGCCGGGGCGACCAGCCTGCAGTTCTGCGGTGGCCTTGCGGGCGCGGTCGCGGAAGGCGGGGTCTTCCTTGGCCTTGGCGGCGGCCTGCGGATAGAGGCGTTCCAGGTCTTCCAACGTGACCGGGCTGTTGGCGGGGAAGGGGCCGTCGCCGTCGGCCATGAACGGCAGGGCGAGGCCTTCGTCGCCGCAGGCGGTGATCAGCAGGCCCATCTGGAAGCCCCAGTCGCCGAAGTGGGCGTCGCCCCAGACGATGTCGCCGCGGAAGCGGAACAGCCGCTTCAGGCTCTCGCCGATGATGGAGGAGCGCAGGTGGCCGACGTGCATCGGCTTGGCCACGTTGGGACCGGCGTAGTCGATGACGACCTTGCGCGACGGCGTGTTCAGCGAGGCGCCGGCCAGGGTCTCGTCGGCGGCCACCTCGGCGGCGCGCTGGGCCAGGGCGGCGTCAGACAGTTTCAGGTTGATGAAGCCGGGGCCGGCGACCTCGACCGAGGACAGGCGCGGATCGTTGCTGAGACGCTCGGCGACCTTGGCGGCCAGTTCGCGCGGGTTGGCCTTCAGCGCCTTGGCGGCGGCCAGGGCGCCGTTGGACTGGAAGTCGGCCAGGTCGGGGCGGTCGGAGGCGACCACGCGGGCCAGGGCGGCGTCCACGCCTTCGGCGGCGAAGGCGGTGGCGACCGCTTCGCTGAGAGAGGTCTTGAGATCGGTCATGTGCTTAGGGGTTCGGTTGGGTCTGGCCGGCGGTGACGCGGAAGCGGCTGCCCGAGCGGTTGAACTCGGCCATCTCCGGCGTGATGTCGAAGCCGATCAGGACTTCGAAATTATTGCCGCTGGTGGTGGCGTCGGCGCGGGGGATGACGATGGTCTGCGCCTGCTGGACCGAGGTGGTGGTCTGGCCGTCGAAGTTCACCGGCAGATCGAAATATTCCTTGGCCAGAACAGCGCTGTTCCGCTCGGTCACGGCCACCCAGTAGCGATAGGTGCGGCCGTCGCCAGAGGCCTGCGGACCCTTGCCGAGGTTGAACAGGACGTTGAAGTCCAGGCGGATCGGATCGGCGTCGCGATAGACGCAATCGGCAGTGACGCCCTCGATCTCGCCGGTGAAACCGACGCCTGCCGTGGAGGGGCGGCTGAAGTCAGCCATCTCGACATAGCGGGCGGCGTCGTACAGCACCTTCACATAGGGGCAGGGGCCGGCGTTGGCGCGGCGCGACAGCGGTGCGATGCGCACCTGGCGCGAGCGCTGCGACGTGCCCTGGTCGGGGGATTGTTCACGGCTCTGCTGGCCGCCTGGACGGCCGCCGGACTGGGCCTCGGCGGATTGGGGAATCAGCGCGGCCGCGAGGGAGAGGGCGGCGAGGGCGGTCAGGACGCGACGCATCAGGAGCTTTCCGGCAGTCGAAGGGGGCGCGGGACGATCGGACGTCCGACCAAGCCACGCTCGGTGGTGATAGCGGCTAAAGCGAGGCGCGGCAAACGCGACCATGCAGCCGGTGGCGGTAAGCCGCTTGAGCGACTAGGTTCCGGGCCATGAACGCGCCCGTATCGCCCTCCGCCTTTGAACGCCGCCCCCTCCACGTGCGCCTCGCCACGCCGCGCGGCTTCTGCGCCGGGGTGGACCGGGCCATCCAGATCGTGGAGCGCGCCATCGAGAAGTTCGGCGCCCCCGTCTATGTGCGCCATGAGATCGTTCACAACCGCCACGTCGTCGAGCGGCTGAAGGGCATGGGCGCCGTCTTCGTCAAGGAACTGGACGAATGCCCTGACGACCGGCCGGTCGTCTTTTCGGCCCACGGCGTGCCCAAGTCGGTGCCGGCGACCGCTCGGGCGCGCGAGCTGCTGTTCCTCGACGCCACCTGTCCCCTGGTGTCCAAGGTCCATGTCGAGGCCGAGCGCCATCACGAGCAGGGCCGCCACATCATCCTGATCGGCCACGCCGGTCACCCGGAGGTGGTGGGAACCATGGGGCAGCTGCCGCCGGGTTCGATCAGTCTGGTCGAGACGGTGGCGGACGCAGAAAACTTCCAGCGGCCTGGGGATCAACCTCTGGCCTACGCCACGCAGACGACGCTGTCAGTGGACGATACGGCCGACATCCTGGCGGCGCTGAAGCGGCGCTTCCCGGAACTGCCGGACCCGCACAAGGAAGACATCTGCTACGCCACCACCAACCGGCAAGAGGCGGTCAAACGTCTGGGCGAGGGCTGTCAGCTGGTGCTGGTGGTTGGGTCCAAGAACTCGTCCAACTCGGCGCGTCTGGTCGATGTGGCGCTCAAGGCCGGGGCGGGCGACGCCCGTCTGGTCGATGACGCCAGCGACGTCGAGTGGTCCTGGTTCGAGGGGGTGACGACCGTGGGCGTCACCGCCGGGGCCTCGGCGCCCGAACCTCTGATCGAGGCCCTGATCGACGCCATCCGCCATCGGTTCGATGCGACCGTGACCGAGGACGACGGCGCGCGAGAAACCGTATCGTTCAAACTGCCCCGCGTTCTGACGGCCTGACGGACAGAGGTCCGCAAGGAAAAGGGCGCGTCCGTCGAAACGAACGCGCCCCTGATTCTCTTCGCCTTCAGTCTTTTTAGAGGCCGGGCAGCTTGAAGCCGCGATCCTGACGCGGGGTGATGGCGATGCCTTGCCGGCCGCCCGTCAGGGCCTGCAGACGGGCGTGTTCGGTGGTGGCGTCGACAGTGCGCGCGCCTTCCGCCGTCTGGGTGACGGTCGGAGCCTGGGTCGCAGGGTCGTTCTTGCGCCAGAACAGCACGCGGTTGGCCCAGCTTTCTTCCTTGTGGGCCAGGTCGCCGAACTCGTCATCGACAACGTAGCGGGCCAGGGGATCGGCGCGGTCGGCGCCGGCCTGGGTCACCAGGGCCTGTTCGCCGCCGGTGCGGGTCACAGCCTGGCGCTGACCCAGCAGGATCTGACGGGCGGCGCTTTCGGGGGCCAGTTCCTGCGGACGGGGCTGGCCCGGCGACGGCGGGGTCAGGCCGTATTCCGGCGGCAGCGACAGAGGGGCGCTGGCGACGGTGACGAATTCGTCGGGAACGACCTTCGACAGGCCAATGCTTTGCTTCACGCTGGCGCAGGCGGTCAGGCTGAGGGCGGTAGTGGCGAAAAGGGCCACGGTAACGGCGTTGCGGATACGCATAAGGTCAGCTCGGCTCCGGGAGGCGCGCCCAACGGCGCTGGCTCGGGACGACAGTGAAGAGGGGGTGATTACGACTTTTCGTTGGCCACGCCAACCGTTGGACGACGTTCGGAGAGGAAGCTGTCCAGGATCAGCAGGACGACGCCCACGGTGATGCCTGCGTCGGCAATGTTGAAAATCCACGGAAACAGGCCCGATCCCGAGAAGTCGAGGAAGTCCACGACCCCGCCGAAACGGATGCGGTCGAAAACGTTGCCCAGGGCGCCGCCCATGACCAGGCCGATGGCCGCGGCCAGCAGCTTGCGATCCGAGCGCGTCGCCCAGACGGCGAGGGCGATCGCCACCAGGACCGAGAAGACGCTCAGGACCCAGCGTCCTGCGCCGCCGCCGAACAGGCCGAAGCTGACGCCGGTGTTCAGCACATAGGTCAGGTTGAAGAAGGGCGGGGCGACCTCGGCGATGCGATAGCCGTCGGGGATCTGCGAGATGTGCGCTGCGTCGATGGCGCCCAGGACCCAGGCCTTGGTCAGCTGGTCCAACACGATGACGACGAGGGCGATGCCGTAGGCGGCATAGGCGAGGCGAGAAATTTTCATGTCTCAAGCCGGTTAGCAGGAAGCAGGGCGAGGGCGAAGAGGGAAATCAACGCGGGTTTGATGCCTGGCCGATGGGGCAAGGGGCCGGTTGCGGCCTTCCCCCCTGCGTTCGGGGGGCTATAACCGGACCATGACCCTGCCTCACGCCCTGCCTCACCTGTCCGCTGTCGCCGACGACTATGACATCCTGCTGTGCGACGTCTGGGGCGTGATCCACAACGGCCGCGAGAGCTGGCCCACCGCCTGCACCGCCCTGGCCGATTTCAACGCCAAGGGCGGCCATGTCGTCCTGATCTCCAACTCGCCGCGCCCGTCCTCGGATGTGGTGGCGCAGCTGGATGCGCTCGGCGTGCCGCGCAGCGCCTGGAAGGCCTTCGTCACCTCGGGCGACGCCACCCGCGCCGAACTGGCCCGCCGCGCCCCTGGCCCGGCGTGGATCATCGGCCCGGACCGCGACTTCGTTCTGTACGAGGGGCTGAACCTGACCAGCGCCCATGACGCGACGGACGCCGCCTTCCTGTCCGTCACCGGCCTGTTCGACGACGCGACCGAGACGCCCGAGGACTACCGCGAACGCCTGATCCCCGCCGTCGAGCGCGATCTGGAGCTGATCTGCGCCAACCCCGACCGCATCGTGCAGAAGGGCGACAGCATCATCTACTGCGGCGGCGCCATCGCCGACCTCTACGAGTCCATGGGCGGACGCGTGGTCATGGCGGGCAAGCCCTTCGGCCCCATCTACGAACTGGCCTTGCGCGAGGCGCAAAAGCTGATGGGCCGTCCGGTGGATCGTTCGCGCGTCCTGTGCATCGGCGACGGCGTCATCACCGATGTTCTGGGCGCGGCCGAGCAGGCGCTGGACTGCCTGTTCATCGCGCAGGGCATCCACGGCGACGCGGCCAAGGGGCCGGACGGAACCCTGGATCCGGCGCTTGCCGGTGAATTGCTCCGAGCCGAGACGACCTTCGCCCGCTACGCCGCGCTCGAACTGGCCTGGTGAGGCTCGCCATTTCGTCGCACCTGCCGTAAAGGCCGCTGATGGTCGAATACGTCACACAGCATCCGTCGGGCGGTTACATCCTCGATGAACTCCACGTCGGCATGGCCGCAGAGAAGACCGTCCACGTCACCGAGGACCGTATTCGCCTGTTCGCCGAGGCGTCGGACGACTTCAATCCGGTGCACCTGGACGAAGAATTTGCGTCCAAGACCGCCTATCGCGGCCGAATCGCCCACGGCCTGTTGAGCGCCGCCTTCGGCTCGGCCGTGGTCGGCACCATCCTGCCGGGCGCTGGGTCCATCTATATTTCGCAGACCCTGGCCTTCCACTTCCCGGTCCGCATCGGCGA
Organism: Brevundimonas bullata; assembly: GCF_014207965.1. Lineage (GTDB taxonomy): Bacteria > Pseudomonadota > Alphaproteobacteria > Caulobacterales > Caulobacteraceae > Brevundimonas > Brevundimonas bullata_A. The sequence continues at coordinate 286,457 of NZ_JACHLM010000004.1, read as the reverse complement.
TTCGGTCCGCATCGTCATCACGGTGATCGAGATGGAGTCCGACAGCGCCCGCGTCGAACTGAAATGCGAAGGCTTTGTCGGCGACAAGCTGATCATGGACGGCGTGGCCGTCGTGCGCGTGCCGCGTCGGCGCAAGCCCTCGGCCCGCTGAGCCCCCGACGTGGTTGAGGTCATTCGCGGCTGGCGCGGCCTGCCGGCCTCGCAACGCGGGGCGGCGGTGGCCGTCGGCGCGTTTGACGGCGTGCACCGCGGTCATCAGGCGGTGATCGCCTCGGCCCGAGAGGCGGCCCAGCGTCTGGGTGCGCCGCTGGGCGTCGTCAGCTTCGACCCGCACCCGCGTCGGTTATTCCAGCCGGACGCCGCGCCTTTCCGTCTGATGACCCCGGACCAGATGGCTCGGGCTCTGGCGCCGCTGGGCGTCGACCGCCTTTACCTGATCCCCTTCGACGCCGAGATGGCCGGGATGACCGACGAGGCGTTCGCCCGTCGTGTCCTGTCCGAAGGTCTGGGCATCGCCCACGCCGCCGTCGGCTTCGACTTCACCTTCGGCAAGGGCCGTTCCGGCTCGCCCGCCCTGCTGCGCACCTATGGCGAAACCCTGGGCTTCACCGTCTCCGTCACCGACCGCATCGACGACGCCTCGGGCCTGAAGCTGTCATCGTCCGCCGTACGCGAGGCGCTGAAGGCCGGCGACATGGACCGCGCCGCCGCCATCCTGGGCCGCCCCTACGCCATCCAGGGCGAGGTGATCCACGGCGACAAGCGCGGCCGCACCATCGGCGTGCCGACCGCCAACATCGCCATGGGCGACTATATGCGCCCCGCCTACGGGGTCTATGCCACGCGCACCCGTTTGCAGGACGGCCGGGTCGTGAAGGGCGTCGCCAACCTGGGCGTCCGCCCCATGTTCGAGATTGAACAGCCTCTGCTGGAAGTCTGGCTGCTGGACTTCAACGAGAGCCTCTACGGCCAGACCATTGAGACCGAACTGGTCGCCTTCCTGCGCGGCGAGATGAAGTTCGACGGGCTGGATGAACTGAAGGTCCAGATCGAGGCGGACGCGTCGGCGGCGCGGGCCGTGCTGGGCTGACCGCTCTTCGGTTCGGATCTCGTGCTGCCTAAAACAGCTATTAGCTAGCTGAAAAGTCGAGAAATAAATCGGCTGCGGAGGCTGGTGTATATTCGGCATCGTAGCCTTCCAGCTCTTTTGCCAACCTGGGGTTGCTCGCTGGAGCGTCGCTGTTGATGACTTGGATAATGAAGTCTGGTCTGCGTCCCAGCCGATCCAATAGGCGCAGCACAGTCGCTCCCTCGATGACAACTGGTCGCTGCCGTTCAGGGTCTTCTTGGTCGAGCCTGGTGCCAATGACCTGGTCGATTAAATCCTCATGGTGTTCCATCGCTCCACACGCTCGGCGAAGGAACAGGTCCGTCTCGATCAGCGAGACATTGAAGCGGTAAGCTAGATATCGCCCCAGAGAAGTTTTGCCGACGCCCGGCAGTCCAGTGATTGCGACGATTTTGCCGGGTAAATTGTGAAGCGCAGGTTTTAACGCTTCGACAGCCGGTTCGTAGTTGCGTTCGTTCTGAAACATCGATGACCATTAGGCTCTATGAGTGGTTTCTCGATTTCGAGCGCTGAACTACAACGCCGCTCGTCACCTCACGACAGCCGGTCGCGGAACTCCGTCCAGTCGAACTCCTTGACCATCCGCAGCTCGTCCGTGGCGCTGTTCCACAGGGCGATGGCGGGCAGGGGGACGCCGTTGAAGGTGTTGGTCTTCACCATCGAATAGTGGGCCTGATCGAGGAAGGCGAGGCGCGTTCCGGGCGTCGGGCGTTCGGCGAAGACGTAGTCGCCGATGATGTCGCCGGCCAGGCAGGACGGACCGCCCAGACGCACTGTGACGCCGTCCGCGGGTTCATGCAGCATGGCGGGGCGGTAGGGGGCCTCAATCACGTCCGGCATATGGCAGGTGGCTGAAATGTCGGTGATGGCGATGGGCATGCCGTTGTCGAAGACGTCCAGCACCTCGCCGATCAGGATGCCGGCGTCCAGCGCCACGGCCTCGCCCGGCTCCAGATAGACCTGCACCCCGTGGCGTTCGGCGATCTTGTTCAGGAAGGCGACTAGACGGTCGGTCTGGTAGTCGGCGCGGGTCACGTGGTGGCCGCCGCCGAGGTTCAGCCACTTCACCCCGCCCAGCAGGGGCGCCAGCTTGGGCTCCACCGCCGCCCAGATACGGGCCAGGGGCTCGAAATCCTGTTCGCACAGGGCGTGGATATGCAGGCCGTCGACGCCCTGCATATGCTCGGGGCGCAGCTGCGACACCGGGAATCCCAGACGCGAGCAGGGCTGGGCCGGGTCGTACTTGGCGACCTCGCCCTCGGAGTGTTCGGGGTTCAGCCGCAGGCCGATCTCGAAGGTCTCGCCAGCCGCGCGGGCCTCTGCGATCAGGTCGGCGAAGCGCGTGACCTGATCCGGCGAGTTGAAGATGACGTGGTCGGACAGGCGCAGGATCTCGGGCAGATCCTCGGCCTTGTAGGCGGGCGAATAGGTGGTCAGCTCGCCCTTGTAGAACTCGCGCGCCAGCCGCGCCTCCCACAGACCGGAGGCGCAGACGCCGTCGAGGTATTCCCCGACGACGTCCGCCAGCGACCACATGGAAAAGGCCTTGAGCGCCAGCAGGACCCGGGCATTGCCCCGGTCGCGCACGTCCTTCAGCACGGCCAGATTGCGCCGCACCGCAGCCTCGTCCACCACGAAAGCGGGCGAGGCGACGCGGTTCAGATCAAAATGAGCAAAGGCTCCGGGATCGCCGGCCTTGGTTTCCATGTCGTCTTTTCACTCAGGTCTCTAGAAGGCGAGCATTTTAGAACGCGAGAGGGGCGTCCAGCTCTTCCACGGTCCACGGCAGGCCATGCTTGTTCAGCATGTCCATGAAGGGATCGGGGTCCAGCTGCTCCATGTTGAAGACGCCTTCGCCCTTCCACGTGCCGGTCAGCATCATGGCCGCGCCGATCATGGCCGGAACGCCCGTGGTGTAGCTGACAGCCTGGTTGCCGGTTTCGGCATAGGCGGCTTCGTGGTCGCAGATGTTCTTGACGTAGAAGGTCTTCTGAACGCCGTCCTTCTCGCCGGTGGCGATGGTGCCGATGTTCGTCTTGCCCTTGGTGATCGGACCCAGCGACGAGGGTTCCGGCAGCAGGGCCTTCAGGAACTCGATCGGAATGATCTCGCGGCCCTGGAACATCATCGGCTCGATCGAGGTCATGCCGATGTTTTCCAGCACCTCGAGGTGCTTCAGATAGCTGTCGCCGAAGGTCATCCAGAAGCGGATGCGTTTGATTTCCGGGTAGAACTTGGCCAGCGACTCCAGTTCCTCATGGTACATGAGGTACATGTTCTTCGGGCCGACGCCTTCGAAGTTGAACTCCTGCTTGTGGCTCAGGGCCGGGCCCTCGACCCACTGGCCGTTTTCCCAGTGACGCGACTCAGCGGTCACTTCGCGCAGGTTGATTTCCGGGTTGAAGTTGGTGGCGAAGGGCAGACCCGTGTCGCCGCCGTTGCAGTCCAGGATGTCGAGCGTGTCGATCCGGTCCAGCAGGTGCTTCTTGGTGTAGGTGGCGAAGACCGAGGTCACGCCGGGGTCGAAGCCCGAGCCGAGCAGCGCCATCAGGCCGGCTTCCTTGAACTTGTCCTGGTAAGCCCACTGCCACTTGTATTCGAACTTGGCTTCGTCGCGCGGCTCATAGTTGGCCGTGTCGAGGTAGTTGACGCCGGCGGCCAGGCAGGCGTCCATGATGGCCAGGTCCTGATACGGCAGGGCCAGGTTGACCACCAGGGCCGGCTTGACCGACTGGATCAGGGCCGTGGTCGCGGCGACGTCGTCGGCGTCGATCTGGGCCGTGTCGATGGTCACGCCAAAGCGCGACTTCACGGATTCGGCGATGGCGTCGCACTTGGACTTCGTGCGGCTCGCCAGGGTGATATGCGAGAAGATGTCCGCATTCATCGCCATCTTGTGGACGGCGACAGAGCTGACGCCGCCTGCACCGATAACCAGCACCCTGCTCATGTGTGGCTTCTCCTAGAAGTCTGAAAGGCTTTGGCGACACCGCCGCCGCTATAAGGGGCGGGGCTCTTAACACGATGATGACAGGATCGCTAACGGTCGCGTGTCGCAGGAGTTGCGGTCAGCCCTCCGCACGCTCGGCGATGGCCATCAGCGCGTCATGCAGGGACTGCCCCTTGGCGTCGACGACGTCGGCGATGCGCCACATGGGGCCTTCCTTGACCAGCTTCAGGGTCTGTTGCTGCGTTTCGCCGTGGTTGGTGAAGGTCGCATCGGCCGAGGCCGCCTTCTCGCCGTCGGGCGTCATCTTCAGCCCGGTCAGGGCGAAGCCGTCGGCGTCCTGACAGGCGCAGACGGGGTCATAGTTCAGATAGGGGACCTCATTCCGGGACTGGGCCTCGCGGAAGTCGACGCCGATCAGGGCGTTCAGGGTGCGGGAATAGAGCGGGTCGCGACCGGGGCTGATCGTCGCCGCCGCCGGATCGTTCGCCAGGGGCGCGGCGGCGTTGGCGTAGAGAGCGCGGACGAAGGCCTCGGCGTCCCGCTCGCCCGCAGCATAGATGGCCGCGCGGCCAGTCAGCGGCGCTTCGGCGGCGGGGGCGGGGGCGGGGGCCTTCTCCTCTGCGGGCGAACAGGCCGCCGTCAAAGCCAGCACTGCCGCCGCCGTCATCGCCTGAACGCGCATCTGATCGCCTCCCTCTGTTTGCATCGACTATGGCGCAGGCGCCGCCCGGTCTGCTAGACGGTTTCAACCATGACCGTTCGCGTGATCCGTCCGATTTCGATTAGCCGCCCGGCGTAGCGCCAGGGCCGTAGAGCCCCGCGCACGTCGGGATCGAATATCGCCGATGCCGTCCAACGGCCTTCACGCTAGACTGCGTCCGCGCCGCCTCCTCGGCGCCCGCGCACAAAGACAAAGATTACCCCATGGCCGACGCCACCAACGACACCGCCACTGAAGCATCGGGCCGCGACTATCGCGACACCGTCTTCCTGCCCGAGACGCCCTTCCCCATGCGCGGCGGGCTGCCCAAGAAGGAGCCGGAGATCATCGCCGCCTGGGGCGACCTCTACAGCCACCTGCGCGCGACACGTCAGGCCCAGAAGGCGCCGCTCTACGTCCTGCACGACGGCCCGCCCTACGCCAACGGCGACATCCACATCGGCCATGCCCTGAACAAGACGCTGAAGGACTTCGTGGTCCGCTCGCGCTTCCTGCTGGGTTACGACGTGGACTATGTGCCCGGCTGGGACTGCCACGGTCTGCCGATCGAGTGGAAGATCGAGGAGCAGTTCCGCGCCAAGGGCCGCCGCAAGGACGAGGTCTCCAAGTCGGAGTTCCGCAAGGCCTGCCGTGAATACGCCGCCGGCTGGATCGACGTGCAGCGCGATCAGTTCAAGCGCCTGGGCATCACCGGCGACTTCGACAACCGCTACGCCACCATGGACTTTTCGACCGAGGCGGCCATCGTCGCCGAGTTCCACAAGTTCAAGAACTCGGGCCAGCTGTATCGCGGCTCCAAGCCGGTGATGTGGTCGCCGGTCGAGCGCACGGCCCTGGCCGATGCAGAGGTCGAGTATCACGACCACGTCTCGCCCACGATCTGGGTCAAGTTCCCGGTGGTCGGCGCGACCGACAGCCATCCCGACGACCTGCTGTCCTTCCGCGCGGCCACGCCCTCGGTGGTGATCTGGACGACCACGCCCTGGACCATCCCGGCCAACCGCGCCATCAGCTATGGCCCCGAGATCGCCTATGGCCTCTATGAGGTCACGGCTCTGGAAGAGGGACTGGACTACGAGCCCTGGGCCAAGCCGGGCGATCGCTTCATCATCGCCGACAAGCTGGCCGAGGACGTGTTCAAGGCGGCCAAGATCAGCGGATTCACCCGCGTCGACGCCATCAACCCCTCGGGTCTGGAATGCGCCCATCCGCTGGCGGCGCTGGACAGCGGCTATGGCTTCTCCGTGCCCCTGCTGGCCGGTGACCATGTGACCGATGACGCCGGGACCGGCTTCGTCCACACCGCGCCGGGCCACGGCGCGGACGACTATGCCGTCTGGCTGGCCCACGGCCACCGCGAGGTGCCGGACACGGTGGACGCCGACGGCGCCTATTATGAGCACGTTCCCCTGTTCGCCGGCCTCAAGGTGCTGGAGACCGAGGGCAAGAAGACCGGCAAGTTCGGCCCCGCCAACGGCGCGGTGATGGAAAAGCTGATCGAGGCCGGCAATCTTCTGGCGCGCGGCCGGATGGAGCACTCCTATCCGCACTCGTGGCGCTCCAAGGCCCCCATCATCTTCCGCAACACGCCCCAATGGTTCATCCGCATGGATGAAGAACTGGAAGACGGTGCAACCCTGCGCGACAAGGCCCTGACGGCCATCGACGCCACCGCCTTCCACCCGGCGGCGGGCAAGAACCGCATCCGCTCCATGGTCGAGAGCCGTCCCGACTGGCTGATCAGCCGTCAGCGCGCCTGGGGCACGCCCCTGGCCATGTTCGTGGACAAGCAGACGGGCCAGCCCCTGCATGACCCCGAGGTCGACACCCGCATCCTGAAGGCCGTGTCCGAGGGCGGCGCCGACGCCTGGTTTGATCGGCCTGACGCCGACTTCCTGGGCGCGCACGACGCCGACCGCTTCGAGAAGATCCAGGACATCCTGGACGTCTGGTTCGACTCCGGCTGCACCCACGCCTTCACGTTGGAGGCCCGCGATCCGGCTCACGGCTATGTCGGCGACCGCCCGTCGCACTGGCCCGCCGACCTCTATCTGGAAGGCTCCGACCAGCACCGCGGCTGGTTCCAGTCCAACCTGCTGGAGGGTTCCGGCACGCGCGGTCGCGCCCCCTATGACGCCGTCCTGACCCACGGCTTCACCCAGGACGAGAACGGCGAGAAGATGTCGAAGTCGCGTGGCAACACCACCGACCCGGCCGTCGTCATCAAGGAGTCGGGCGCCGACATCCTGCGCCTCTGGGTCGCCCTGGTGGACTACGCCGAGGACCAGCGGATCGGGAAGCAGATCCTGCAGACCACGGTCGACGCCTACCGCAAGCTGCGCAACACGGTCCGCTATCTGCTGGGCGCCCTGAACGGCTTCGACGAGGCGGAACGCCTTGATCGTTCGGAGATGCCGCCGCTGGAGCAGTTCATCCTGCACCGTCTGTGGGAACTGGACGGTCAGGTGCGTCAGGCCTACGAGGAATACCGCTTCCAGGACGTGGTCCGTCCGGTGCTGGAGTTCTGCTCGGGCGACCTGTCGGCGCTCTATTTCGATGTGCGCAAGGACAGTCTCTACTGCGACCGTCCCGACAGCGTCCGTCGCCGCGCCGCCCGCACGGTGATGGACGAGGTCTTCATGCGCCTGACCGCCTGGCTGGCGCCGCTGACGCCCTTCACCATGGAAGAGGCCTGGACCACGCGCTTCCCGGACGCCGGCAGCAACTGCGCCCGCGTCATCCCGGAAACGCCGGGCGAATGGCGCAACCCCGTCGAGGCTAAACGTTGGGCCGGGGTCAACACGGTGCTGGAAGTCGTCAACGAGGCGCTGGAAGCGGCCCGTCGCGACAAGCTGATCGGCGGGGCGCTGGACGCCTGGCCGGTGGTCACGGCCCCGGCTGACCTGCTGGCCCCGTTCGAGGGTCTGGACGCCGCCGAGGTCTTCCGCACCTCGGGCGCTGAACTTGTGGTCGGCGGCGACGCCGTCACTGTCGAGGTCAAGCTGGCCGACTATCCCAAGTGCGCCCGTTCCTGGCGCCGGGTGCCGGATGTCGGCTCCGACGCCGACTTCCCGGACCTGTCGGCCCGCGACGCCGATGCGGTCCGCTGGCTGGACGCGCAGAAGGCTTAAGGGATGAGGCCCCTTCGTTTCGACGGAGGGGCCTTTTTCTTGATCGGGCTTCAGGCCGCATCATGAAAAATCAGCCCCAGCGTCATCCGCTTGCCCGACCGCACCGTGCTGACCCCGTGGCGCATCTGCACGCGATAGTCGCCGCGCGTCCCTGCAACCGGACGCTCGCGCACGGCGAAGATCACGGCTTCGCCCTGTTTCAGCGGCACGACGTGGGCCTGTGACTGCGATCGCGGCTTCTGCTCGACCAGCACGAACTCCCCGCCTTCGAACTCACCGGGATCGCTGAGCAGGATCGCCGCCTGCAAGGGGAAGACCAGATCGCCATAGAGGTCCTGATGCAGCCGGTTGTAGTCGCCGGGACCGTAGCGCAGCATCAGCGAGGTCGGCCGGGCCTGGCCCGCCGCCCGGCATTGGGCGGTCAGCTCATCGAGACTGTCGGGAAAGCCGGGCCGCTCCAGTCGCGCGGCCCAGCCGTTGGCGATGGGCGCCAGACCCGCATAGAGCCGCGCCCGCAGCCGGGGCAGGGGATCGGGCAACGGATTGTCGAAATACTGATACTCGCCCTGCCCAAAGCCGTGCCGCTGCATGAGGATGCGGCTGCGGAATCGCTCGGGCTGGTCGTAGAGGGCCTGCAGGGCGTAGCAGGTCGCGGGTGTCAACAGCGGGCCGACGACGGCCCAGCCCTGGGCGTTCAGATGATCGGCGATGCGGGGCCAGTCGAGGGTGTCGGTCATATGGACATCGGAACGCGTGGCGGCCCGACTGTCTGGCGGTTTTCGGCTGTTTTTCCCCCGTCATCCCGGCCGGAGCGGAGCCAAGAGCCGGGACCGCCAGGGGCGCGGTGTTTTGAGGGTGGCGTTCTCGGCGGTCCCGGATAGCCCTGCGGGCTTCCGGGATGACGAAAGGGGATCAGAACCGCCGGCGTTGCTCGGCTGACTGCAGCGTGGTGCGTACGAACTCGGCGGGCGGATCGGTTTCGGCCAGGACAGCTTCCTTGATGGCGCGCGGCTCGCCGAACAGGTGGCCCTGGCCCATGCCGATGTCGAGTTCGAGGATGTCGACCACCTGCTTCTCGGTCTCGACCTTCTCGGCGATCAGCTCGAGCCCGTAGCGGCGGGTCAGGGGGGCGAAGTCGGCGGCCTGGATGTCGGGCTGCGAGGCCAGGGGCGTGGCGCCGTCCAGGTCCAGCAGCTGTTCGATCAGCAGGTCGGCGGCCACCTTGATGAAGCGCACGTCCGAGCGTTGCAGGTCGGCGAAGTCCAGATCCAGCGTCTGCACCTTGTCGATGGAGAAGCGGAAGCCCAGGTCGGCCAGCTTGGCCATGTTGCGCGCTTCGGCGGCGCCGCGCGCGTCGAAGGTGGCCTGGCCCAGTTCGAAGATCAGGGCGTCCTTGAGGTCGCGGTTCTGGCTGAGGAAATCGAGGAACTGGGGGAAGAAGGTCTCGTCGCCCAGCGAGGCCAGCGACACGTTGCAGAAGACCCCGACCTTGCGATCCTGACGCGCCAGACGGCGCACGATCTGGGCGCAGCGGAACAGCAGCAGGTTGTCGATGGCGGGCAGCAGGCCCTCGCCCTCGGCCACCGACAGATACTCGGCCGGCATCATGACCCGGTTGGACGGATCGCGCAGCCGGGTGAAGCTTTCGTAGAAGACCGTGCGGCGCTGCGGCAGGGTGACGACCGGCTGCAGATAGAGGTCGACCCGGTTTTCCGTCAGGGCGTCGTGGACGGTTTTCAGCAGGGTGTTCGACTGGACCTGACGGCGGCCCTCAAAGGTGTCGGCGGTGATCGGCGACGACGACAGGCGGTCGTCGATCGACTCGCTCATCTGCTGGATCAGGCCCTCCAGCATTCGCACTTCGCCAGTCAGGGCCTCGGTCTTGGACAGGGCACCGCTTTCGATGGCCTCGGCCAGTTCGGTCAGGGCGCCTTGGGTCGACTCCATCGCATCGGCCAGAAGGCGGTGCGCCTCGCGGACTTTGGCGATCTCCTTGCGCAGGGCGCGACGGTCCAGAACCCCGGCGATGGCAGCGTGCAGGCCCAGCATGACGCCCAGGGCGCCGAGCACGCCGGCGGCCCCAGCGCCCGCGCCCATACCGGCGCGCCAGATCGTCTGCCCGATGGCCAGGGACAGGAACAGGTAGCCGAAGAACAGAAAACCGCCGGTGATCTTGCGCATGGGGCCGGTGTTGAACCGCCTTTCCCGTATGGAATCGGCCAAGTATCAGGGTAACTAGAGGTAACGGCTAGGGTTCGGACACAGAAATCCGACCAAATGGGAGGTTTAGGCGTGGAATTGTTCGATCTGAGCGGCAAGGTCGCCATCATCACCGGCTCGTCCAAGGGCATCGGCAAGGCCATCGCCGAGCGTCTGGCCGAGCACGGCGCCCGCGTCGTCATCTCCTCGCGCAAGGCCGGGCCCTGCGAAGAAGTCGCCGCCGCCATCAATGAAAAGCACGGCGCGGGCCGCGCCGTCGCCATCCCCGCCAACATCGCCTCCAAGGAAGATCTGCAGCGTCTGACGGACGAGACCAACGCCGCGTTCGGCCAGATCGACATCCTGGTCTGCAACGCCGCGACCAATCCCTATGCCGGGCCGATGGCGGGGATCGCCGACGACCAGTTCGAAAAGATTCTTCAGAACAACGTCATCTCCAACCACTGGCTGATCCAGATGGTTGCGCCGCAGATGCTGGAGCGCAAGGACGGCGCGATCCTGATCATCTCCTCGATCGGCGGGCTACGCGGGAACGCCCTGATCGGCGCCTACAACATCTCCAAGGCCGCCGACATGCAGCTGGCGCGCAATCTGGCGGTGGAATACGGCCCGTCGAACGTGCGCGTGAACTGCATCGCGCCTGGCCTGGTCCAGACCGACTTCGCCAAATACCTGTGGGAGAACCCGGAGCTGCTGAAGACCGTGACCGAGCCCGCCCCGCTGAAAAGGATCGGCCAGCCTGATGAAATCGCGGGCACGGCGGTCTATCTGTGCAGCCCTGCCTCGGCCTATGTGACCGGACAGACTCTTGTAGTGGACGGCGGACTGACGATTGCCTGGTGATAGCGACGCGCGCTCAAGTAGCCCCCAGGGCGGCAGCGCCCAGATGAAGGTCCCGTTTCTTCAGGACCTGAACTGGCGGATGGAGGCGGTCGCGTTCAAGGCGCTGTTCGCCTTCCTGCGGGCGCTGGGTGTCGAGGGGGCGTCCGGCTTTGGTGGTCGGCTGTTGCGGACGCTTGGCCCGCTGACGGGCACGCACAAGACGGTGACGCGCAACCTGCGCATCGCCTTTCCCGATATGGACGCCGGCGAGCGGGCTCGACTGGCGATCGACCAGTGGGAGCAGACCGGCCGCACCTTCGCCGAACTGGCGGTCATGGATCGCCTGACGCCGGAAGGCGGGCGTATCGATCTGGTCGGCTTCGAACGGTTGCAGACCATCCGCGACAGCGGACGGCCGGTGGTCTTCGTCTCGGGCCATCTGGCCAATTTCGAAGTGATGGCGGCGGCGATTCTCGCCGCGGGCGTGCCGTGCCAGGTCACCTATCGCGCGGCCAACAACCCCTATGTCGACGCCTTGATCCGCCAGAGCCGCGAGCGCTACGGCATCAAGCTGTTCGCGCCCAAGGGCGACGGCACGCGCGAGCTGATGACGGGCATGAAGCGCGGCGAGTCCATCGCCCTGCTGGTCGATCAGAAGTACAATCAGGGACCCGAGGTCGAGTTCTTCGGCCAACCGGTCAACGCCTCGCCCGGCGCGGCGCGCCTGGCGTTGAAATTCGGCACGGTGATGCAGCCCCTGTCGGTGGTGCGCCTGCCCGGCGTGCGTTTCCGCGTGACTGCGCACGCGCCGATCGCTGTGCCGGACACCGGCGACAAAACCGCCGACATCCTCGCGGGCATTCAGGCGGTCAACCGTTTCGTCGAGGATCGGGTGCGCGAGCATCCGGTGGACTGGTTCTGGGTCCACAAGCGCTGGCCAGCCGAGGTCTATGCGGCGCTGGCGGCGTCCGAGGCCTAGTCGAGCAAGGCGTCGGTGGCGCGCCGGAACGGTCCCGCAAAGTTCTCATTCTGGGTGCGGCGGCGGTCAGGCCCAAAATAGTCCTCGGTCCTGATGAACTCGCGCGGGTGCATGATCACGGACTGGATGCGGGTCAGAAGGGCCAATGGCGTGACTGGCTTCACCAGGAACTCCGTCACGCCGGCATCGCGCGCCTGCGCCACGCGGCGCCGTTCTGAATGCCCGGTCATCATGATGATGGGCAGATAGGGATTGGGGCTATCCGGCGCGGTGCGGATCAGTTGGGTGAAGGTCACCCCGTCCACCGGCAACATCCTGAAATCGACGATGGCCAGATCGGCCGGCCGGGCGTTCAGCGCTTCCAGCGCCGCCGCGCCGTCTGCGACCTCGCGCAGTCTGGTCACGCCGATGGACTTCAGCATGGCGAAGACGATCGACCGCATATTGGGGTTGTCGTCGGCCAGGAGGACGTCGAGTGATTGCAGGGCGGACATGGGTTTGCTGTCGTCAGGCGTCGCGCGCGGCGGCCATGAATTCCAGCGGGCTGGCGTAGGCTTCCTGACGGTCCACTGACCAGTAGCGCAGGGCGGGAAGCGGGATCGGCACGCCGCTGACGGCGCAGGTCACATAGGCACCGGGGCGCAGCACGGCGAACTCGCCGTCGCCGTAATGCAACGTGGCGGGCGAGGGCGAAACGGGAGGCGAAACAGGCGTCGTCATGAACCGATGATTGGCATGCCTCGGCGTGCGAGACGAGAGGTGAATCGCCGTCATCTCAAAGAAGACAAAGTCGTGACGGGCGCGTCCCAACTCGAGCCGCTCACCCGCCGTCGCGGGAGTGAGCGGATGTACGGCTAGAACAGGTCGCCCTGTCCCGCCGTTGACGGCTTGGGACGCGGGGCGGGCTTGGACGCGGGCGGGGCAGCAGGTTGAGCCATCGGCCGAGGCCCCGCGCCTTCGCCGTCGATGGTCGCGCCCCGGGCGCCGTCGCTGAAGACGATGCGCACGGCTTGACCCGGCGACAGGGCGGCGGCCGAGGCGATCATGGCCCCGACCGCGTCCTCGATGCGGGCGAAACCGGGCTTGGGCCGCTTGGGATCGAGGGTGGCCAGAGCCCGCGACAGGGCGGCCAGCCGGGTCTCGTCGCGATCCAGCCGCCGCTTCATCGCCGGGCCGAAACGGTCGGCATAGGCGGCCAGCCGGTCGCCGCGCCGTTCGATGGCGCGGTCCAGCAGGCCCTTGGACAGGCGTCCGCCGACCACGGCCAGCTGGCGCTCATGCACAGCCACGTTGCGGTGCAGGCCCGAGCCCAGACGGCTGGCGGCGTGATCGAGCCGCTGTTGCGGCAGGGCCAGCAGGTCCTCGGGCCGGGCGGGCAGGCCGCGCGCGGCGGCGCGCAGCCGGGTGCGGCGATCCTCCAGCAGGCGCGAACCGGCGCGCGCCAGACGCGCCTCCAGATCGCTCAGCGCCCAGCGCAGGTCGGCCAGAACCGGCGTGGCGATCTCGGCCGCGCCGGTCGGCGTCGGCGCACGGCGGTCGGAAACGAAGTCGATCAGGGTGGTGTCGGTCTCGTGTCCCACGGCCGAGATGATGGGGATGCGGGCCTCGGCCACGGCGCGGGCCAGGGCTTCGTCGTTGAAGCACCACAGGTCCTCGACGGAGCCGCCGCCGCGCGCCACGATCAGCAGGTCGGGGCGGGGGATCGGCCCGTCCGGCGTCATCTGATCGAAGCCGCGAATGGCGTTCGCCACCTGACCGCCGGCGGCGTCGCCCTGAACCACCACCGGCCAGACGATGACGCGGCAGGGCCAGCGCTCGGCGATGCGGTGCAGGATGTCGCGGATCACCGCGCCCGTCGGGCTGGTGATGACGCCGATCGTCGCCGGGAAGGTCGGCAGGGACTTCTTGCGGCTGGGCTCGAAAAGGCCCTCGTCGCGCAGGCGGCCCTTCAAGCGTTCAAGTTGGGCCAGCAGCGCGCCCGCGCCCGCTGGCTCCATGCTCTCGATGACGATCTGATAGGAGGATCGGGCCGGGTAGGAGGTGATCTTGCCGGTGACGATGACTTCCAGCCCGCTTTCCGGCTGGGCGCCCAGACCCTTGACCACGCCCTTCCAGATGACGCCGTCGATGGCGGCCTTGTCGTCCTTCAGCGTCAGATAGACGTGGCCCGAGGCGTGGCGGTTCACCTTGGAGATCTCGCCGCGCAGCCGCACGTGGCCGAAGCGGTCCTCCAGGGTGCGCTTCAGCGCGAAGCTCAGCTCCGAGATCGACAGGGGCGGGTTGTTGTCGCGCGCGGCGGCGGGCGCTTCGGCGGGGCCTTCGAAAGCATAGTCGTTGTCAGAGATCATGGCGTCACCTTAGCCCGTGTCGTCGCGGGCGGGAACGGGCAGCGGCCCCGCTCGTTGGCTTCACCATGGAGCCCGCTGATCCGCCCGGAACCGATCCCGCCGACCGCGCGCCGCGAGAGCATCAGCTGTCGCGACGCAGCAACGCGCCGTCGGTCAGTCCCTGGTTGTTGATCGGCGTCATCCTGCTGCTGGGGGCGGCCATCTATGTGGCCTCGGCCCTGTTCTGAATTGGAGGAAGCCACATGAAGACCTTAGCCCTGACCGCCGTCTCCGCCGCTGCCCTGATGGCTCTGGCCGCCTGCGGCGACAATCGCACCGACGACGTGGTTCAGGCCCCCGCGCCCGGCGCAGCGCCCGCTCCGGTGACCGAGACCCGAGCCGACTTGGCCGCAACCGACGCCGCCCTGGCCTTTGGCATGTCGCGCAAGCAGTTGGAGGACGCCGATCTGATCGCCGCCGACAATACCGACCTGGGTGATGTTGAGGTCCTGGTGCTGGACGCCGCGGGCAAACTGACCCATCTGGTGGTCGAACTGGACGGACCTGGCGACGTCAAGGTGCAGGTGCCGGTTGATCAGGTTCGCGGCCTGGCGCGCAACAACGGCGCCGACAAGGACCTCACCACCGACCTGACGGCGCAGCAGCTGGCGGCCCTGCCGCGCTGGACGCCGCCGGCGCAGTAACCCTTTCTCCCGCTTGACCGCGGCGGCTGGGCCGGTCATTTCGCGATCATGAACATTCTGCTCGTCGGATCGGGAGGGCGTGAGCACGCCCTGGCCTGGAAAATAGCCCAGTCGCCGCTGGTAACGCGGCTCGTCGCCGCGCCCGGCAATCCGGGCATGGCCAGGCACGCCGAGCTGCGGCCCGAGTTCAAGGCCACCGACGCCGAGGGCCTGGCCGCCCTGGCGCGTGAGATGAAGGCGGATCTGGTCGTGGTCGGACCGGAATCGGCCCTGGCCGAGGGTCTGGCCGACCGGCTGAATGCGGCGGGCATCCCCTGCTTCGGCCCGACCGCCAAGGCGGCGCAACTGGAAACGTCGAAAGCCTTCTCCAAGGCCTTCCTGCAACGCCACGGCATCCCGACGGCGGGTTACGGCGTCTATGAGGACACCGCCTCGGCCAAGGCAGCGCTGAACAACTATTCCGCCCCCTATGTCATCAAGGCCGACGGCCTGGCGGCGGGTAAGGGCGTGGCCATCAGCCCCGACAGGCAGGACGCCGAGGCCGAGATCGAGCGGATGCTGGGCGGGCGCTTCGGCTCGGCCGGCTCGCGCGTCGTCATCGAAGAGTTCATGGACGGCGAGGAGGGCTCGCTGTTCGCCCTGTGCGACGGCCAGCGGGCCGTCTTGTTCGGCGGCGCCCAGGACCACAAGCGCGCATTCGACGGCGACATGGGACCGAACACGGGCGGCATGGGCGCCTATTCCCCGGCGCCGGTCTTCACCCCCGAACTGGTGCAGCAGGCCGACGAACGCGTGGTGCAGCCGACCATCCGCATGATGGCCGCCGAGGGCGCGCCCTATCGCGGCGTCCTCTACGCCGGTCTGATGGCGACGAGCGAAGGCCCCAAGGTGGTCGAGTTCAACGCCCGCTTCGGCGACCCGGAATGCCAGGTGCTGATGATGCGCTTCGACGGCGACATCGTGCCCCTGCTGCTGGCCTGCGCCCGCGGCGACCTGACTAAGGCGCCGGCCCCCCGGTTCAAGGACGGGGTGGTCATCTGTGTGGTTCTGGCGGCCAAGGGCTATCCCGACAGCCCGCTGGAGGGTTCGGTCATCCGCGGCGCCGATCAGGACTTCGGGCCACACGTCCAGGTCTTCCATGCGGGAACCAGGAAGCGCGAGGACGGGACGCTGACAGCCGCTGGTGGTCGTGTGCTGAACGTTTGCGCCTATGGCGCCGACATCGCCGAGGCCCGGACGCGCGCCTATGAAGCCATCGCCAAGATCGACTGGCCGGGCGGCTTCAACCGAACCGACATCGGCTGGCGGGCGCTGGAGCCGCGTTAAGCGGCTCTGGTCAGTGTGGCCGCGTTAAGCGGCTGCACTCGCTCAGGCCATGGCGAACAGCAGCCGACCGTCGCCCATGCGTTCGCGCAGGGGCGCCAGGTCGGCGTGGGACACCGAGAAGCAGCCGTAGGACCGACCCAGCTTGCCCTCCCGAGCCAGGAAGGCCGGGTCGGCGTAGTCCGCGCCGTGGATGATGATGGCGCGTTCGCGGGCGCGGTTGTTGGAATACTCCAGCCCGTCCAGCAGGACGTTCGGCCCCTGTTGGCTGCCCCAGCTGGCGCCTGCCGTGGCGTAGGCGCCGATGGACGACATATGGCTGTCCATCTGGTTCGAGAAGCGCTGGGCGAAGCCCGAGTGCGCCGGGTCGGAGCCACGACCGTGGCTGGTGCGATAGGCCGTGACCCAGCCGCCTTCCAGATCGACCTCGTAGAAGCGGTCCTCGCCCGAGAACTTCTGGAAATCGACCAGATACATCCGGTCGCGCTTGGAAATCTTGTGTCCGTGAGTGTCCAGCGCGGCCTGGGCGCGCTCCATCAGGTCCTGGCGCACGATCCCGTGCGGGTCGATGACCGGGCCGCTGACCTTGGCCAAGGTGGCGGGCTGCGGCGCGACGGTCGGGACCGGAACGATCGGAAGGCTGGCAGGCGCAGCGCCGGCGAGCTGAACGGTAGAGGCGGCGGAAGTACATCCCGCCAACAGGGCCGAACCGCCCAAGATCAAGCCACGTCTGGATAGCCGCATGCGACGCCCCTCGCACATTTAAACAACTGTGACGGCTTGTTTCACGAAGCCCCGTAACGACGCAACCTGAGCCTTGGCGAAAGCCGACGAGCGTCTAAGGTGAAAGCTGGAGTTCTGGGAGGGACCGATGAAGAAACTGGCCTTGATTGTGACCGTCGCCGTTCTGGCGGCGACGTCGGCGCAGGCACAGCAAGCCCCCGCGGTCGCTGCCGTTTCTGGGGAACAGCCGACCACGTTCGTCCAAGTGGGGCGGCTTCTGGCCGATCCCGCCAGCGGTCGGGTGCTGCGAGATAAAACTCTCGTGATCAGAGGGAACCAGGTCATCGAAATCCGCGACGGCTTCGTCGGCGACGGCAAGGTGGTCGATCTGCGCGGCGCCTTCGTCCTGCCTGGCCTGATCGACAGCCATGTCCACCTGACCGGCCAATCCAGCCCCACCGGGCGTCTGGACGAGGTGACGGAATCGAACGCCACCCAGGCCATGGTCGGGGCACGCTACGCCCGACGCACTCTCAACGCCGGCTTCACCACGGTGGCTGATCTGGGGGCCAGCAACGAGGCCATCTTCGCGCTGCGCGACGCCGTGCGGCGCGGCGACGTGCCGGGACCGCGCATCATCGCCTCGGGTTCGGCGGTGTCGGTCCACGGCGGACACGGCGACATCAACGGCTATCGCGAGGACGTCATGCACGTCCTGTCGCCGGAAAGCGTCTGTTCGGGCGTCGAGGACTGCATGCGCGCTGTCCGGCTTCAGGTCCGCAGCGGCGCCGACATCATCAAGATCACCGCCACCGGCGGCGTCCTGTCCAACACCGCGGCCGGTCTGGCCCAGCAGTTCAGCGAAGACGAACTGGCCGCCATCGTCGCCTCGGCCCACCGAATGGGGCGTCAGGTCACGGCCCACGCCCACGGCGTCGACGGCATCAACGCCTTCCTCAAGGCGGGCGGCGATTCCATCGAACACGGCACCTATCTCGATGACGAGTCCATGCGGCTGTTCAAGGCGCACAACGCCTGGCTGGTCCCGACCCTGATGGCCGGCGACTATGTGGCGCGCGTCGCCGCCAGGCCGGACAACTACTTCACCCCGGCACAGACGGCCAAGGCGCTGGAAGCCGGACCCAAGATGCTGGACATGGCGCGACGGGCGCACGCAGGCGGGGTTCGCATCGCCTTTGGCACCGACACCGGCGTCTCGGCCCACGGCGACAACGCCCAGGAGTTCGCCCTGCTGGTTCGCGCCGGCCTGACCCCGCTGGAGGCCATCCAGTCCGCCACCGTCGGCGCCGCCGAACACCTGAAGATCTCGAACGAAGCCGGTCGTCTGGCGCCGGGCATGCCCGCCGACCTGATCGCCGTCTCGGGCGATCCGCTCAGCGACGTCACCGAACTGGAGCGCGTCCGCTTCGTGATGAAGAACGGCCAGGTCTTCCGCGCCGATTGAATCCTTCTCCCCCTGTGGGAGAAGGTGGCCCGCGGTCGAATGAAGGGCGGCGTCAGCAAGCGCGGCGCGACCCCTCATCCGTCAGCCTCCGGCTGCCACCTTCTCCCGCAAGGGGAGAAGGAATGAGCGCAGCAATTCAACAAAAGCCTCCTCATCCGCGAACTTCGCCGCGACCGGCCAGGAAACGATCCGGTCGCGCCATTTCGGCGGCAGACGCACCCAGTCCTTCTCCGTCGTGACCAGCCCCGCCTCGAACAGGGAGGCTCGATCCGTCAGCAGGGCGAAGTCGCGCTCTGACAAGGCCGCGTGATCGGGGAAGGGTACGAAGTCCTTCAGGTCGCAGCCGGCGGCGATCAGCGACCGCTCCACCTTCCACGGCTTGGCGATGCCGGCAAAGCCGACCTGAGGCCCCGCAGGCGGGGCGGCGGCGGGTTCCAGCCGGGCGATGAAGACGGGCAGGGCGCCGAAGGTTTCGACTAACTCAGGATCGGCCTCGGCCAGGTCGGCGGGCAGCAGGATGACGACGGCGTCGGCGCGGGCTAGTCCCGCCTTCAGCGGCTCGCGCATCGGGCCAGAGGGAAAGACCGAGCCGTCGCCAAAGGGCCATTCGTCGCCGCGCGTCTCGCCGTCCACCACGATCAGGCTCAGGGTCTTCTTCAGCGTCGGGTTCTGATGGGCGTCGTCCAGCACCAGGGCCTCGGCGCCCGCCGCCACGGCGGCCTGGGCTCCGGCGACGCGGTCGCGGGCGATCCAGGCGGGCGCGTCGGCGGCCAGCATCAGCGGCTCGTCGCCCACCTCGGCGGCGGTGTGGACGGCCAGATCGACCTGAACCGGCCCCTCCAGCGTCCCGCCGTAGCCGCGCGACAGGGCTGCGGCCTTGATCCCTTGCGTGTGCAGCAGGCGCAGCACCTCGCGCGCGATGGGCGTCTTGCCCGAGCCGCCCACAGTCAGATTACCGATGGAGATGACCGGCGCGCCGGGATCGACCGGCGCGGCCTTGGCGATGCGGCGCGCGGTGACGCCAGCCCAGATCCACGAGGCGGGCTTGAGCAGCATCCGCGCCACCGGGGCATGGCGGCGGTCGCGGCTGTACCACCAGCGGGGCGTGTTCAGCTTCATCGACGGCCTCGCGAGGGGGCGGCGGGCAGGTGGGCCTGAAGCGCCAGCCACAGGCGGTCCAGCCCCGCGGCGGCCTCGGCGGCGGCGCGGCGGCCGCGTTCGCCCATGTCGCGAGCGGCGTCGGGATCGGCCAGCAGGGGGCCGACGACGCTGGGCAGTTCGGACGGCGACAGCACAGAGATCAGCCCCCCGGATGACTTCAGCATCCGCGTCACGGCGGCCCAGTTGCTGGCGTCGGGGCCGGTGACGACCGGCTTGCCCAGACGGGCCGGCTCCAGCGGATTATGCCCGCCGACGGCCCCGCCGCCCAGCGCGGGCGCGAACGACCCGCCCATGACCACCACATCAGCCAGCCGCATGAACAGGCCCAGTTCACCCAGCGTGTCGGCCAGATAGATGTCGGTCTGATCCGTGATCGGCTGGCGCTGGCTGCGCCGGGCGAAGCTGTAGCCGTCCTGGGCCAGCGACCGCGCGATCTCGTCGGCGCGATCCGGGTGGCGCGGCACGACGATCAGGAACAGCCGGTCGGCCAGATGATCCAGCGCCCCGACGATGGCCATTTCCTCGTGCTCGTGGGTGCTGGCGGCGACGACGACGGGTCGGTCGTCGATCAGGGCCGACAGGCGGCCGAACTCGCCCTGATCATAGGGCAGGGGCTCGCCCGACAGCTTCAGGTTCACCTGACCGTCGACGCGGGCGCCCAGGGACGTCAGCCGGTCGGCGCTGGCCTGATCTTGGGGCCAGACGTGAGCGAATGTCGCCATCAGGGCGCGAGCCATGCCGGGGGCCTTCTTCCAGCCCTCGGCGGTCTTGTCGGTGATGCGGGCGCTGACGAGGGCCAGGGCTGTTCCGCGCTTCTTCGCCGCCATCAGCAGATTGGGCCACAGTTCGCTCTCGACAAAGACGCCGACGGTGGGCCGCCAGTGGTCGAGGAAGGCGGCGACGGCGCCGGGACTGTCCACGGGTGCGAACTGGTGGATGACGCCGGGCGGCAGGCGTTTGGCCAGAATCTGCGCCGATGTCAGGGTCCCGGTCGTGACCAGAACCGTCACGTCGGGGCGCTCCTTACGGATGCGCTCGGCCAGCGGCAGGATGGACAGGGCCTCGCCGACACTGACGCCGTGAATCCAGATCAGCGGCCCGGCGGGGCGGGCGACGCCGGCCAGCCCCAGCCGCTCGTCGACGCGCTGGGGGTCTTCCTTGCCCTGCTTGACGCGGGCGTCGAGCAGGCGCGGGGCCAAAGGCTCGATCAGGCGGGTCAGCAGGCGATAGGCGATCAGGGCGGGGCTGAAGATCACGGCCTAGATCCGCTCCAGCCCGGTGAGCGCATCGGCGCGGGCCTCGACGGCGGTCAGGCGTTCGGTCCAGTCGGCGGCGACCTCGGCCATCTCGGCGCCTTCGGGATACCAGGCCTTGTCCCAGACGACCGCGCCCTTGCCGAAGGGCAGCGGCAGGACCGCCCGGTCCCAGCTGTTCAGGCGAATCGCGGGCTTGCAAGAAACGCCGATGAAGAGGACGGGTGCGCCCGACAGCTTGGCCATCAGGGGCAGGCCCTCGGCCATATGGCGCGCCGGTCCGCGCGGGCCGTCGGGGGTGACGGCCAGGCCGCCGACCTTCAACTGTTTCAGGCCGTCGCGCAGAGCCTGCGTCCCGCCCTTGGCCTGCTTGGCCTTGTCCTTGTTGCTGGACGATCCGCGCACGGCGGGGATGCCAAGACGCGCCACGGCCTTGGTGAAGAACTCGCCGTCGGGACTGAGCGAGACCAGACCCTTGATCGGCTGCGCCCGCTTCATCGGCCAGGAGGCCGGCGCGAGGGCCAGCCGCGCGTGCCAGAAGGCGCACAGCACGCCGCCGCCCTCGGCCCAGACCTCTTCGGCGACCTGCTGGTTTTCATGTTCCCAGCGGATGGTGGCGTAGCAGAACCGCATCCACTCCGAGAGAATCCAGGCCATGGAGGTCTGGATCACAGGATTGCGTAGCGGCCTCATGCGCCGGTCTCGTCGGGCAGGGGCGAGGCGATGACGGGAAGCGGGCCGTCCAGCGACTGCTGCCGCGCCAGTCGGGCGTAGAGGCCGCCCTTTTTGACCAGGCTGGCGTGGGTTCCCTGTTCGACCACACGCCCTGCATCGATGACATAGATGCGGTCGGCGTTCTGAACCGTGGACAGGCGGTGGGCGATCATCAGGGTGGCGCGACCGTGCATCAGCCGCTCCAGCGCCGCCTGGACCAGGGCCTCGCTCTCGGTGTCCAGCGCGCTTGTGGCCTCGTCCAGCAACAGGATCGGGGCGTCCTTCAGGAAGGCGCGGGCGATGGCGACGCGCTGGCGCTGACCGCCCGACAGCCGCATCCCCGCCTCGCCGACGCGGGTGGCGTAGCCCTCGGGCAGGGCGGTGATGAAGTCGTGGGCGGCGGCGGACCGGGCGGCCTCGATGATCTGTTCGGCGGTGGCGCCCTTGCGGCCATAGGCGATGTTGGCGGCGATGGTGTCGTCAAACAGGAAGGGCTCCTGCGTCACCAGGGCGATGTGATCGCGCAGGGACTGCAGCTTCAGCTCGCGGACATCGCGACCGTTGATCGTCACCGCCCCGGCGGTCACGTCATAGAAGCGCGGCAGCAGTGACAGGATGGTGGACTTGCCGCCGCCCGACGGCCCCACCAGAGCAATGGTCTCGCCCGGCGCGACGTGCAGGCTGACGTCCGACAGGGTCGGCGCGGCCCCGTCCTCGCGGGTCTGATAGGCGAAGGAGACGTGATCCAGGGCGACGGTGACCGGGCCGGTCTCCAGCTCGATGGCGTTGGACGCCTCGCGGATTTCCGGCTCGATATCCAGGGCGGTGAACAGGCGGCGCGCGGCGGTCAGGCCCTCGCTGAGGACCGTGGTCAGGTTGGTCACCTGACGCAGGGCCTGACCGGCCAGCAGCAGCATGCCGATGAATGAGGCGAAGGCGCCGACCGTCATCTGGCCCTGGCTGGCGCTCCACCCGGCATAGGCCATGACGGCGGCGACGATGCCATAGGCGACGATGTCGCTGGCTGGGCCGGCGAAGGCGCGGCTGTCGGAGCCCTTGATGATATGGCGTTGGCGCCGGGCGATGACCTCGCCGACGCGGGCTTCCTCGGCGGCTTCGCGGTTTTCGATCTTGATGACCCGAACGCCGTCCAGGTTCTCCATCAGGGCGCTGGACAGGGCCTCGGTCTCGACCATGGCTCCGCGTGCGGCCTTGCGCGATTTCTGGCCGAAGCGACGGATGATCCAGCTGACCACGGGCACGCCCAGCAGGACGATCAGCGTCAGCGGCAGATCGATGAAGCCCATGGCGATGATGACGCCCAGCAGCATGAGCGCGTTCTGGGTGTAGTTGACCACGCCCGAGGTGAAGGCTTCGCGCACCAGGTTGGCGTCGAACAGGACGGACGAGACGAAGCTGCCCGAATGCTGGCCGCGCAGACGCGACAGGTCGGCCCGGATCATGCCCGAGAAGAGCTGTCGCTGAATGTCGCCGACGATGCCGTGGCCCAGGCGGTTCACCAGCGCCGATTGCGCCGCCATGGCCAGTGAACGGATCACCGCCACCATGATGATGAACAGCGGGATGAGGATCAGCACCTTGTCCGACGGGATGGTGACCAGGCCCCAGACCTCCACCGGGCCTTCGTGCTTGGTGAACAGCAGGTCGATCGCCGGTTCCAGGAACTTGAGCAGCAGGGCCGTCAGACCGCCCGAAACGGCCGCGAAGAACATGGAGGCGAAGAAGGCGCGCTTGTGCCGGGACAGGTAGTCGCGCCAGATGCGGCCCAGAAGCGGCCGCAGCGGTTCGCGGGTGTCGGAGGCGGGCGCAGGAACAGTCATTGGCTCTCGGTCGAACGGGACGGGCGTCAAGTCAAGCCGCCGCCGTCAAGCTGAGGGTGACGCCGGGCGGTTTCGTCGTTATCTGCGGCTTATGGCGCGCTATGATCTGACAACGCTGATGGGCCGGTGCAAGGCGCGGTGGTCTTATTTCTGGGCGGATCACGCCTTCCTGCGCACGGCCTTCACCAACGCCCACTGGCTGGGACCGGATCTGGTGCGCACCAATCAGCCGTCGCCGGGGCAACTGGCCTATTGGCAGAAGCGCGGGATTAAGACCGTCATCAATCTGCGCGGACAGCGCGATGAGGCCTACTACTGGCTGGAGAAGAACGCGTGCGAGCGTCTCGGGCTCACCCTGATCGACGCCCCGCTGGACTCGCGCGATCCGCCGGGCCGCGACCGCATCCATCGGGCGCGCGAGCTGTTCCGCAGCATCGAGTATCCGGCCTTGATCCACTGCAAGTCGGGCGCGGATCGGGCGGGGATGATGGCGGTGCTCTATCGCCACTTCCATCTGGGCGAGCCGATCTCGGCAGCCATGTCGGAACTGGGCAAGCGCACCCTTCACAGCCGCGAGGGGCTGACCGGCGTGCTCGACTATGTGCTGGAGAAGTACGTCAATGAGATCGAGCCGACCGGCCTCAGCTTCGAGGACTGGATCGACAGCGACGCATATGACCCCAAGGCGATCCGCGCCGAGTTCAAGGCCGGCTGGTGGGGCAAGTTGGTCGTCGACCGCCTGCTGAAGCGCGAGTAGTCAGCCTCGTCGTCAGCCCCAGGGACCGCGCTTGGGACCGTGGTGCGCGGTCTCGGCGTCGCGGCGGGCCTTGCGGTCGGCCTCCCACTGGCGGAACCAGCGCGCATAGCCGCGCTCGCGTCTCAGAACGACCAGCCACAGGGCCAGAACGCTGACCAGGGAGAGGACGCCGAACAGCTGCTGTCCGTCGATGGTGTAGCCGAACAGGGTCAAGGTCGCGTCTCCGGTTCGCGGGGGCGGTGGTGATGGGTTTCGGCCGGGGTGATCGGGTCGTTCCAAGCCGTATCCTGATCCTCGCCCGGACGGGGCGTATGCGCGGGGCCTTTGCGCACGACCCAGACGATAGCGGCGACGGCCAGGATCACCAACAGCAGGACGATCAGGGTGGGTGTCAGCATGCCACGTGTCCTCCAGAAACGCCAAAGGCGGCTGACGAGAAAGCGCGTCAGCCGCCTGTGCGGTTCCGAAAACGTCGCCGTGAGGCGCGCGTCGACCTTAGACGTCGGAGCGCGGGTCGATCAGCTTGTGCGCGTGCAGGATGAAGTAGCGCATGTGGGCGTTGTCGACGGTGGCCTGGGCGCGGGCCTTCCAGGCTTTCTTGGCTTCTTCATAGTTGCCGAAGGCGCCGACGAACTCGACCTTGTCCAGATCGCGGAAGACCGGCTCGGCCGGGTGGCGCATCTCGCCGCCGATGACGAGGTGAAGCAGTTGGGGATCGTGCGCGTTATGGGCGTCGGCCATGGAGAGGGGGTCCATTGCGAGAGGGGATGATCAGATGGCCAGCGGGATAGGCGCTGTACGCCTCACGATCAACGGGTGAAGGGCCGGCGCGGCGCAGATCAGGCTGGTTTGTCGCGGATCGGGACGATTAAAGCACCATGCGCGGCCCATATGGTCGCTGACCTTGGCCCCGGCCTCCTCGGCGATCAGGGCGCCGGCGCAGACGTCCCAGTCCCATTTGGGGCTGATGGCGATAGCCGCGTCAAAGGCCCCCGCCGCGACCTGGGCCATGCGGTAGGCCAGGGCGTTGCGCTTGGTGAAGCGCATTTCGGGCCAGGGCTCGGCCCATTCGCGCGCCTCCATCAGCCGGGCGTCGGCCAGAAGCTCGGCGTCCTCCAGGGTGTCGGTGTCCGAAGCGCTGATGGGGCGGCCCTGCAGTCGGGCGCCGCCGCCCAGCGTGGCCTCGAACATCTCGCCCAGCATCGGGGCGTGGATGACGGCGGCGACCGGGCGACCGTCCTCGACGACGGCGATGGGCACGCACCACCACGGCTTGTTCTTCATATAGGCGACGGTGCCGTCGATGGGATCGACGACGAAGATGCGCTTTTTCGTCAGTCGCTCGGGGCTGTCCGCCGTCTCCTCGGACAACCAGCCGTAGTCGGGCCGGGCGCTCAGCAACGTGTCGCGCAACAGCTGATCCACCGCCAGGTCGGCGCTGGTGACGGGCGAGCCGCCCTCCTTCGACCAGACCTTCAGCCCCGCCTCGCGATGCTCGAGCGCCAGCCGACCGGCGGCCAGGGCCGCGTCGCGGATCAGCTCGAGGTCAGACAGGAGGTCGGTCATTTTCCGGCGATGGCCACCGCGTCGAACATCAGGGAGGGGCTGTTGAAGGAACCCCGGAACTCCAGATCCGATCCGCGCACCAGTCGGGCGTAGAGGTCGATCAGATTGCCCGCCACGGTCACTTCGCTGACCGGATAGGCCAACTCGCCGTCTTCGAACCAGAAGCCGGACACCCCGGCGGACCAGTCTCCGGTGTTGCCGTTCAGCGAGGGGCCGAACATGGAGGTGATCAGCAGGCCTGACCCGGCCTCGGCCATCAGGCCCGCCTTGTCGTTCTCGCCCGGCGCCAGATGCAGGTTGTGGGTCGAGACGCCGGACGGCCCGGCCAGACCGCGCGAGGCGTGGCCGGTCGAGGCCAGACCCAGCTGAGCGGCGGCGGCGCTGTTCAGCAGCCAGGTGGTCAGGACGCCGTCGCGCACGATCTCGCGCCGTTCGACCGCCACGCCTTCGTCGTCGAACGGGGTCGAACCCAGGCCGCGCAGGCGGAAGGGATCGTCGATCATGTCGACCCCGGCGGGTAGGACGCGCTGGCCGAGTTTGTCCTTTAGGAAGGAGCTGCCGCGGGCGATGGCCGGGCCGGAAATGGCGCCCAGCAGGGGCGACAGCACCTGCGTCGCGATGCGGTTCTCGAAGATGACCGGGGCGGTGGTCGAGGCGATCTTGCGCGGGCCGACGCGGGCCACGGCGCGCTCTCCGGCCTTCAGGCCGATTTCGGCGGCGCCGGGCAGGTCCGACAGGTGGCGGGTGGCGCGGCTTTCGCCGCCGCGCTCCATGGCCCCGTCCTTCTCGGCGATGACGCCGACGCCCAGAGAGAAGGCGCTGCCCTGATGGCGGCCGTCAAAGCCGTGCGAGGTGACCAGACGCCATTCGCTGGCCGACCAGGAGGCGTGACCGCCTTCCGACTTGGATACGCCCGCGACGCCGAGCGCTGCGGCCTCCGCCTCGGCGGCAGCGGCTTCCAGCGCCTCGGCGGTGCGTTCGGACGGGTCGAACAGGTCGAGGTCGGCGTGCGGCCCCTGAGCCAGACGGTCCTGCGGCGCCAGACCCGCATAGGGATCTTCGGGCGCCAGCCGGGCCATGGCCACGGCGCGTTCGACCAAGCGGGCGCGGGTTGCGTCGGACAGGTCCGAGGCGGACACCGTGGCCTGACGTCGCCCGATGAAGACGCGGAGCCCCAGATCGCGGGCCTCCTCGCGCTCGACCTCTTCCAGTTCGGCGTTGCGCACGCCGACGGACAGTGAGGCGCGGTGGGCGGAGACCGCCTCGGCGGCGTCGGCACCGGCCTTCAGCGCGGCGGCGACCAAGTCATGGAGGATGTCGGGGGAGGGCGTCTTATCGGACATGCCCCGATATGGCGGACCCGACCCCGCATCGCAACAAGAAGGCTTAGATCACCGACCAGGCGATCAAGCTGACCGACGCCACCAGCAGGGCCAGCCAGGTCAGGACCATCCCCGTCACCCGGCCCAGCGACGGCCCCTTCTGGAACAGCAGACCCAGGGCGTGGATGGCTCGGCCCGCGAACAGTACGCCGCCGACGCCGTGGATCAGCAGGGGCGGCGCGCCGACGAAGGCCAGCAGGATCAGGCCGCAGATGCCGGCGGGGATGTATTCCGCCGCGTTGCCGAAGGCCCGGACGGCGGGCGTCATCTCGGGATTTCCGCCGTCCCCGAACTCGATCAGATGCCGACGCCGACGGCTGACCACCACGCTGGACAGGACCAGCAGCAGCAGGATCAGCAGCCCGCCCCACAGGGTCGCCGCCTGAATCGAAGGCACCATGCTCAGTTCTCCCGTCCGACCGGATAGAGGCGGAAGCGCTGATCATAGAAGGGCGTGCGCTCATAGAACCAGGCCAGACGCGCGTCGCCGTCGGCGGCGAAGGCGGGCTCGGCCGCCAACTTGGCCTCGAACTCGGCCTTCAGCGCCGGATCGGCGGCCAGCATCTTCTCGGCCAGGGGCGCGATGGCGTAGGCCTCGATGTATTCGACGCGGTTCAGCACCTCGGGGAACATGCCCCAGGCGAAGAAGCTCTCGCTCGACTGCGGCTCCAGCAGCAGGATGGCGACGTCGCCCAACGGCTGATCGGTCGGCACGCGGACCGAACCGACGGGGAAGGTCCAGTCCTTGGCCTCCGTGCGGACCTCGCTGACCGTGATCGGCACATGGGCTTCATTGGTGCGACCCGAGACCTTGGGATCGACCAGGCGCAGCATGTCGACGGCCACCGTGCACGGCGCCGCCAGGGTCTCCATCTGCACGCCGTGCATCTTCAACCGCTCGATCAGGTCGGCGCGATAGGACGGCACCCAGTAGGCGGTCGGGCGCTTCAGCGTCAGGGTCGGATGCGAGCCGAAGTAGGGCACCTGCCACAGCTCCGGGTCCGGCTGGCCCAGCCAGCGCAGTTCGGGGCGGCCCGAGGCGGCGCTGTCATAGGTGTCATAAAGGATGCCCTTGAACGGGCGCATCCGCGTCGGCTGGTCGTCGCCCTTGAAGTTGGCGGGCAGTTCGGCGGGGCGCTGGGCGCGGTCGGCGCTGATGGCGGCGCGCAGGGTCTGGGATTTTTCGGCCAGAACCTTCAGGGCTTCTTCCAGGAAGACATAGGTCCCCAGCACCCGCTGTTCGTGCGGCTTCAGGCTGTGGTTCTCGATCAGGATGGTCGGGACGTGGGCCGCCGAGCCCCAGCCGTTGGAATAGCGTTCGCCCAGGCCGCCGTCGTTCATCCCCTTCTTGGGATCGCGGTCGTCGATGGCGAAGACCAGTTCGCCGGGGATGTGGCCCTGGGCCTCCAGGGCGGCGTTCATCTCTGGCTTGAAGGCCTCGTCTAGCCATCTGGCGATCGCCGGGCTGCGGCTCCAGACGCCGTCCTCGCCGTTGTAGCCATAGGTGACGTCGTATTGATAATCGATGCCGTCGGTAACGTGGATATCGACGTAGAGGTCCGGCTGATACTTGTGGATCAGGCCCATGACAGCCTGCATCTCGGCCTGATCCAGCTTCATGAAGTCGCGGTTCAGGTTCTGGTTGGTCGCCGTGTGACGCCAGCCCTGGTTGCGCGGTCCGCGCTGGTTGGGGCGGGAATAGGGGCCGGTGCGCTCATGCCCGTCCACGCTCAGGATCGGGATCAGGATCAGGTTGGCCCGGTCCAGCAAGCCGTCCTTGCCGTAGAAGGCCATGTCGCGCAGCAGCATCATGCCCGCGTCCTTGCCGTCGATCTCGCCCGGATGGATGCCGGCCTGCGCCAGCAGGACGGGCTTGGACGGATCAAGCGTCGCCCCATCCTTCGACGCGATCACCGCATAAATGGGCCGCCCTTCCGGCGAGACGCCGAACTGCTCGATGCGGATCAGGTCGCTGGCCGCATCCAGCCGGTCGAACCATGCGCGGGTGTCGGCATAGGAGGGAGAGAAGTCATGCGCTGCATCGGCCTCGAAGGCCGTGACCCAGGGATCGGAGGCGTCGCGCAGCAGGGCCTTGGACGCGCCGCTCCACGCGGGCGCGGGCGGCAGAAAGGCCTGATCCCAGGGCGCGGTGTTTGAAACAGAAGGGGTCTGGGACATGGCGGGGCTCACGCAAGCGACGAGGGCGGCGACAGCCGCCGCTATGAAACAATCAGGGCGCATGCCTCTTCGTGGGATGATCGTCATCGTCTGGCAAGCCTCCGGCAAGTCTGTGGCAAGGCTTCAGTCGCGCCCAATGGCTCAGCTTATTTGCGGCGAGAGGCGGCGTCACCCGGCAAACCGAAAAGGGCCCGCCGGATGACGAGCCCTCGGGGTTTTAGAATTCTTCCCAGTCGGTGGACTGAGCGGCGGACTGGCCCCGCCCGCCAACAGCCTTGAGGGCGACGACCGTTCGGGCGGGTGCGGCGGGGCGCGCGGCTGGCGCACGAACGGGGACGCGGACCGGCGCGGCGGCGTCGCGAATGCGGAAGCGGCCCATCAGGTCGGAAAGGCTGGTGGTTTCCTGCGCCAGAGAATGAGCGGCTGCGGTGGATTCCTCGACCATAGCGGCGTTCTGCTGGGTCATCTGATCCATCTGGTTCACCGCCACGTTGATCTCGCCCAGGCCGCTGGCTTGCTCCTTGGCCGAGGCGGCGATGTCGGCGACCAGGCCGCTGATTTCGGCGACCTCGCTGATAATCCGGGTCAGGGCCTGACCGGTGTCATCGACCAGTCGGACGCCCTGGTTGACCCGCTCCGAGCTGGCCCCGATCAAGGCCTTGATCTCCTTGGCGGCCTCGGCGGAACGCTGGGCCAGGGCCCGCACTTCGGAGGCGACCACGGCGAAGCCGCGTCCGGCGTCGCCGGCACGGGCCGCCTCGACCCCGGCGTTCAGCGCCAGAAGGTTGGTCTGGAAGGCGATCTCGTCGATCACGCCGGTGATCCGGCTGATCTGCTGGGCCGAACTCTCGATCTCGCGCATGGCCGTGACCGTCTGATCGACCACGTCGCCGCTGCGGCGGGCGTTCTGCTGGGTCGCCTCGACGATATCGTGGGCGCGATTGGCGCCGTCCGAGGCGTGGCGGATGGTGGTGGTGACTTCTTCCAGGGCGGCGGCGGTCTCTTCCAGGCTGGCGGCCTGCTGCTCGGTTCGGCGCGACAGGTCGTCGGAGGCCTGGCTGATCTCCGAGGTGGTCGAGCGGATGCCGGCGGCGCTGCTGATGATGACCGATATGGTCTCTTCCATCCGGCCCATGGCGACGTTGAAGTCGTCGCGCAGCTTGCGATAGTCGGCGGGGAAGTCGGCTTCCAGGCGATAGGTCAGGTTGCCGTCAGACAGGTGAGACAGGCCTTCGCCGACCGAGGCGACGACAAAGCGCTGTTCCTCTTCGGCGGCCTGGCGAATGGCGTCGTTGCGCAGGCGTTCGGCCTCGGCGGCGGCGCGGGTCTGCTCCTGCTCGGTTCTCAGGCGGACGGTTTCGGCCAGTTGGTGGCGGAAGCCGTCGAGGGCGCGGGCGATGCTGCCGACCTCGTCGGCGCTTTCGATGCCCTGGACCGGCTCTTCATAGCGGCCGTCGTTCAGCGCCTTGACCGAGGTGGTCAGTCGCGCCAGCGGGCGGCGCACGACGCGGTCGGTCACGAAGAAGAGGCTGGCCAGGACCAGGGCCAGGATGACCATGCCCCCGATCATCATGGCGATCGCCAGGCGGTCGGACGGCCCGTTGATCGCGGCCGTGGGGATGTCGGTCACCAGAGCCCATGTGGCGTTCAGGCCAGCCAGAGGGGCCGGAATCACGAGGCGCTTGATCGGCACGCCGGACAGGTTGCGCAAGCCGTTCAACTGGTTGGTCTGGCCGCTGCTCAGAACCGTGCGCACCGCGTCGGCCTGGTCTTCCGTGTAGGCCTTGGCTCGCAGGGCGGCGTCCGGGTGGGAGACCCAGTGGCTGCTGCCGGACAGCAGCATCACCTCACCCGTGCCCAGGGGCTTCATCTTGCCCAGCAGGGTCGACAGATCGTCCAGCGCCAGGTCCAGACCGGCTACGCCGATAACCTTGCCGCCCGAGACGACTGGATAGGCGACTGAGGTCATCAGCACGGTCTTGCCGCCGACGTCCTCGGCATAGGGCTCGACGATGGCCGGCTTCCCCGACGAGAAGGGCTGAGCGTAATAGGGCTCTTCGTAGTCAGAGCTCTCCATCGGCTTCTGCAGGGTGATCGTGCCGCCGTCATTGACCCAGTAGGTCATGAAGCGCCCGGAGGCATTCGAGCCCAGGTCGGCGCGGCCTGTCATGGCGGCGTCACGGCCGTCGAAGGCGTCGGGGGCAGCCATGAACCAACTGCCCATGACCAGGGGGGTCGCGGCGGCGGCTGGCTTCAGCATGGCCATGACCGTACCCCGGTCGCGCACGCCGGATTCGTGCGCCTTGCCGATGGTCTCCGCCATGGAGCGTGCCGTCGCCGAGGCTTCGTTGATTTTGCCGCTGACGTTCGCCACCGCGCTGTCGCCCAGAGCCTGGGCATAGTCATGCGACAGCTCGCGGGTGACGGTTCGCGTATTCTGCGACACGGCGAAGGCCGCGAAAAGCAGCAGCGCACCCGTAACGGCTCCGCCCGCCAGAAGCATTTTTCCGGCGACAGTCAGGTTTTTAAACACGCGCATACTCTCCTCGATCACCGTCGTCTTATCGATGACAGGGTTAAGGGGAGGCTTATCGCGGCCTTAGGGAGACTACGGTTCGACGACCGCTCCGGCGGACTATTTTTTCCAGATCGGCGTCTTGTCGCCCGGCAATCCGAGGCTGTCCCAGATGTCGTTGACCCGCTCGACCACGGCCTCGTCCATGCGGATCTCCTCGCCCCATTCGCGCTTGGTCTCGGGCTCCCACTTGTCGGTGGCGTCCAGACCGATCTTGGACCCCAGTCCGCTCTCGGGGCTGGCGAAGTCCAGATAGTCGATGGGGGTGTTCTCGATGACGGTGATGTCGCGCGCCGGGTCCATCTTGGTCGAGACGGCCCACATGACGTCCTTCCAGTCGCGGGCGTTGATGTCGTCGTCCACCACGATGATCCACTTGGTGTACATGAACTGGCGCAGATAGCTCCAGCAGCCCATCATCACGCGCTTGGCGTGACCCGGATAGGCCTTCTTCATCGACACCACGGCGATGCGATAGCTGCAGCCCTCGGGCGGCAGCCAGAAGTCGGTGATCTCGGGGAACTGTTGCCGGATCAGGGGGATGAAGACCTCGTTCAGGGCCTCGCCCAGCACGCTCGGCTCATCCGGCGGACGGCCGGTGAAGGTGGTCAGATAGATGGGGTCCTTGCGCATGGTGATCGCCGTCACCTGGAAGACCGGGAACTTCTCGACCGAGTTGTAATAGCCGGTGTGGTCGCCGTAGGGGCCTTCGTCCTCGAACTCGTCCAGCAGGACGTGGCCTTCCAGCACGATCTCGGCGTTGGCCGGCACCATAAGCGGCACGGTCTTGCACGGGACCAGTTCGGCCTTGGAGCCGCGCATCAGGCCGGCGAACTGATACTCAGACAGGGTTTCCGGCACCGGCGTCACGGCGGCCAGGATGGTCCCCGGATCGGCGCCGAGCACCACGGCGCAGGGCAGGGGCTCGCGCTTTCCGGCCTTCTTGTGCCGGGCATAGTGCTGGGCTCCACCGCGGTGGGCCAGCCAGCGCATGATGGCCTTGTCCTTGCCCAGCACCTGCATCCGATAGATGCCCAGGTTGAAGTCGTCTTCGCGGTCGTCCGACGGCCCCTTGGTCACGACCAGACCCCAGGTGATCAGGGGCGCGGGCTCGCCGGGCCAGCAGCCTTGAATGGGAAGCGACGTCAGGTCGATCTGATCGCCCTTCAGCACCACCTCCTGCACCGGGGCCTTGTTCACCGTCTTGGGCCGCATCGACATGACGGTCTTGGCTAGGGGCAGCATCTCCATGGCGTCCGAGAAGCCGCGCGGCGGCGTCGGGTTGCGCAGGAAGGCCAGCAGTTCGCCGACCTCGCGCAGTTCGCCCGCCGTGGTACGGGTCTTGCCCTCCAGCGTCACGCCCATGGCGACCCGCTTCACCGTGCCGAACAGGTTGGCCAGGCAGGGGATGGGGCTGATCGAGCCGTCCGGCATGACCGGCTTTTCGAACAGGACCGCCGGGCCGCCGTTCCTCAGCAGCCGGGTCTGGATCTCGGTCATCTCCAGATGGGTGGAGACGGGTTCGGAGACGCGAACCAGTTCGCCATCGGCTTCGAGGACAGCGATGAAATCGCGCAGGGACTTGTAGGCCATGCGCTGACGCTTAGGCGGGTACGCGGCGTCTGTCACGCCGTCCAAACGTGCGGTCAATCGCCACGACGGTCAGGCCGACGATCAGGAAGAAGACCAGCAGGCCGACGAAGTTCAGCAGCACCCGCCCCAGACCCAGAGCGCCGACGTCCACGAAGGGATAGGGCCACCAGCCGCTCAGCGCGCCGTGGATCAGAGTCCAGCCGCCATAGACCAGCGGAAAGATCAGCCACTTGGCCGGATCGCCCCAGTTCAGACGGCCCTTGGGCGCGAACAGCAGCCAGTCCAGAACAAAGGCGGCGGGCATGACGTAGTGCAGCAGGCTGTTGCCCAGCAGGGCTAACCCTTGCGGGTTCCAGGTCGGGGCCAGCAGGAAATGGTACACTACCCCGACCACGACGATGTACATGGCCATGGCCGCCCGCACGCCCTCGCCCGCGAACCAGCGCCCCGGCCGACTGTTCGGCGCCACGACCGGCGCCGTCAGGGCCAGGGCCACCAGAATATTGCTCAGGATGGTGAAGTAGCTGAAGAAGTTCAGCGTCAGCTCGCCCGCGCTGCTGTCGGGGTTATCCGCCAGCGTCACCCCATACTGAAGCGCCACGGCGAACCAGCCGACGCAGGCGAAGACGGCGCGATAGAGGCGGGCCATCAATACTCAGGCCTGTCGGCTGCCAGCGCCCACACCGGCAGGTGCAGGGCGCGGGTGGCGGCGTCGAGGCCGGCTGAATCCAGATGTTCTCGCCCCGCCTCGACCCGACGCAGGGCCTCGGGCGTCAGGTCGAGGGCGGTGGCCAGATCCTCGGCCGCGACGCCCCGCTGGTCGCGCCAGCGCCGGATACGGGCGCCGACGACGGCGTCCATCGGATCAATCCCCGGAAAGCCCAGAACCGAACCCATGGCGTCCTCCCTGACGCGAGCGTCTATGACGCCGTTAGGTCAGGCATCCTGATCCCATTGGAAGGCCGCGTCCAGCCAGTCCCCCAGACGGCCGTCGGGGCGAGCCAAGGCAGAGATGCTGGCCATCTCGTCCGCCGACAGTTCGAAGTCGAAGATGTCGAAATTCTCGGTCGCGCGGCTTTCCTTGGCGGTGCGCGGAATGGCGATGACGCCCTGCTGGATGATCCAGCGCAGGCTCACCTGGCCGTTGGTCTTGCCATGAACCCTGGCGATGTCGCCGATCACGGCGTCGTCGGCGATCTTGCCCTGGGCCAGCGGCGACCAGGCGGTGAGGGACGACCCCAGCTCGCGCGCCGTTTCGATCAGGGTCTTCTGCGACAGATAGGGATGGTACTCGACCTGGTTGGTCACCAGCGGCGCCTTCGACAGAGCCGCCGCATCGCGGAACAGGGCCGACGGGAAGTTCGACAGGCCGATATGCTGGGTGAAACCCTTCTCCTGCGCTTCGTTCAGGGCGCCGATGGTTTCCGCCAGCGCCGGCGTCGGCTTGGGCCAGTGCAGGAGCAGCAGGTCCGGCGTCAGGCCCAGGCTGATCGCGGACTCTTCGGCCTGACGCAGCAGGGCGTCGCGATGGAAATGCTCGACCCATATCTTGGTGGTGACGAAGATGTCGTCGCGGGCCACGATCCCTTGCGCCACCGCGTCGCCGATGCCGTCGCCCACGGCCTTCTCGTTCTTGTAGATCCAGGCCGTGTCGATGTGGCGATAGCCGATGCGCAGGGCCTCGCGCACCATGCGCCGCGCATCGTCGGCCTCCAGCTGCCAGGTGCCGAAGCCCAGAAGCGGAATCTCCACGCCCGCGGCGACGACGGTGGGCTGGTCAGAATAGGGCATGAGTTGGCTCCGCGAAGTCGGGGGAGCGCTCGATATAGGCGCCGGATCAGCCTTCGCCATTCTCCAGCCAGTGGAAAATCCGGTCCCACAGCGGCTCCATGCCCTTGCGGAAGGCGCCTTCGTGGCCGATCCGCCGCGCGCCGAAGTCGGACGGCGCATGGACGCTGATCTCGGACGGAGCCTTGGGATAGACGCTCAGCAGGTCCCGCGCGCTGTTCGGCGTGGCGATGGGATCGTCGGTGAAGATCCACGAGCGGATCGGCGCGGTCACGGCCTCATAGTGATGCGGTCGCAAGCTCGTCGCCAGCTCGCGCGAGAAGTATTCCCGCTTCAGGCACCAGCGTCGCCAGGTGGTGAAGACCCCGCGCGGAAGATCAGTCCCGCCCCACAGGCCGCCGCCCTTGATATAGCCGTGCCGCATCAGACTGAACGGCCCAAAACCCAGCCAGAAGAACAGCTCCATCGGGTTGTAGGATCGGTGATGCCCGCCCCACCAGCCGGTCCCGACCGAGACGAAGGCGTGGCGGTGGATCCGGTCCTGATTGGCCATGAAGCCCAGGAAATGCCCGCCGACGCTGTGCCCGACATGGACGACGCGCAGTCCCGGCGCGGCCTCGATCAGGGCGTCCAGGGCGGCGGGCATGTCCAGCCGACCCCAGTCGGGATAGTCCATCGCCATGGCCTTCAGATCATCGGGCCGTGACCCGGCTATGCCCCGGAAATCATAGGTCAGCACCGCCGCGCCCCGTTCGGCCATGTGCCGGGCGAACCGCTCATAGAAGCCCTTGGGAAACCCGGTGCCGGACGACACTAGCACGGCGATGCGGGGCTCGGCCGCCGACACCAGCCGCATAGACAGCAGATAGCCGTCGGGGGCCGGGGCGGTGAAGTCGCGCGTGACAAGGTCGCTCATGGAGTCCGTCCTGTTTGGAAACGAACTCTAGGCGATTGACGCGGCGTCAGGTCAAGGCTTGGCGGGCTCCGACGCTGTGGTCGGACCCAGAGCGAGAACCCCGTCGAAGGCGCCGTTTCCATAGGGCTGGACGATCACGCCGCGCGCCGCGCCGTCGTAGGCTTCCGGCAAGGGGTTGGCCCCGCAGGCGTCGCGTCCGCAGTTCCAAGATGTTCCGCCCTGCTGAACGACGTAGAGGCTCAGGACCTCGGCGGGCGGCAGGTGGACGACGGCGGGCGTCAGGTTCATGCGTTCGATCGTCTTCCTCTGGGCGTGGATGTTG
The DNA here is from genome assembly GCF_014207965.1 of Brevundimonas bullata. Taxonomy (GTDB): domain Bacteria; phylum Pseudomonadota; class Alphaproteobacteria; order Caulobacterales; family Caulobacteraceae; genus Brevundimonas; species Brevundimonas bullata_A. Next base: position 249,917 of record NZ_JACHLM010000004.1, on the reverse strand, counting down.
CCGACCAGAACCAGCATCCGGCTGCCGGGCGCCTTGCGCGCGGCCGTGGCCAGCCGATGGCCCATGTCGAGGTCGTAGTACGACTGGCTGAAGCCCTGAACGCGCGGGCTGTCGGGCGCGAAGGCGACGACCTTGAGGCTGGGCGTCTCGCGCTGCATCGCGCGCAGGCGCAGCAGCAGGTCCAGCATGGCGACGCTGCCGCGTCCGTCGTGATGGACGAAGGGGCCGTGCGGATAGGCGGCCAAAATCGCGCGGGCGGCTTCGTTGCTTTCGGCCGCCATGAAGGCGTCCAGCATCGGCTGCATGCCTTCCGAGAATTCGAGCGCGACCGTCACCGGCCCCTTGTCCCGCGCCGCGCAGACCAGGTCGGCGAAAGCGGCGGGGGTCTCGGTCGTGCCGTGCATTTCGCCGACGACGACGTAGCGGATTTCGTCCTTCCACAGGGCCTCGACGCCGGGAACGGGCGTACAGGCGGTAGGCGCAGCGAGGGTGGCGGCGGCCAGCAGGGTCGCGATCATGGCGTCTTCCTCAAACAGTCCGGATCAGTAGGCCAGGGCGTTGCCGTCCTTGCGCATCTCGGTCGCCGCGCCATAGGTCCAGCGGCCCTGGGCGTTGATCTGCTTCATGACGTTCTGATAGCCGCCGAAGCCGCCGTCGGGCGGGCCGAGGTCCCAGCCCATGGCGGTCAGTTGCTGCTTGGTGGCCTCCGGCACGCCGGATTCCAGATGCAGCTTGCCGACGCCTTCGGCGGACTGGCCGGTCGGCTCGGACGAGCCGTAGTGCTGCCAGCGCGGGCTGTCCCCGGCCTGCTGCGGGTCCAGACCGTAGTCGACCATGTTGATGATGATCTGGGCCTGGCCCTGCGGCTGCATCCCGCCGCCCATGACGCCGTAGGCCATCCACGGCTCGCCGTCCTTGCAGGCGAAGCCGGGGATGATGGTGTGGAAGGGGCGCTTGCCCGGCGCATAGACATTGGGGTGGCCGTCGGTCAGCGCGAACAGCTCGCCCCGGTCCTGGAACATGAAGCCCAGGGTCCCGCCGTCCGGGCCGTCGGGCGTGAGCCCTGAGCCCATGCCGCGATAGTTGGACTGGATCCAGCTGACCATCATCCCGTCCTTGTCGGCCACGCTGAAATAGGTGGTGTCGCCCTGGGTCGGGGCGTCGCCGGGGAAGACGCGGTCCATGACGCGGTTCGGGTTGATTAGCCTGGCGCGCTCGGCCGCGTATTCCTTGGAGTTCAGCCACGCCGTCGGGGCCTTGGCGAAACGCTCGTCGGCGAAGTAGCGGGCGCGGTCCTCGAAGGCCAAGCGCTTGGCCTCGGCCTGGACGTGGATCGAGGCGGCGGACTGGAAGCCCATGCCCTTCAGGTCGAACTGTTCGCAGATGTTCAGGATCTGGTTGGTCGACAACCCTTGAGTGTTTGGTCCCAGCGAATAGACCTCGACCCCGCGATAGGTGGTCATCAACGGCTCGACCCATTCGGTGCGGTGGGCGGCCAGGTCGGCGCGGGTCATCCAGCCGCCTATGCGCTTGAAATAGCGCTCGATGTGATCGGCGATGGCGCCGTCATAGAAGGCGTCGCGTCCGCCCTCGGCGATCAGGCGGTAGGTGCGGCCCAGGTCGGGGTTGGCGAAGACCTCGCCTGTCTTCGGCGTGCGGCCGTGGGGGCGATACACCTTCTTGCGGTTGTCGTTTTCCTCGATCTGGGCGCTGGCGCGGTCGAAACCGGCCATGTTGCGCTCCAGATACCAGGCGATGACCTCGGGCACGGGCACGCCCTGTTCGCACAGCTCGGCGACGGGGATCAGGACGTCCTTCCACGGCAGCTTGCCGTAGCGCTGATGCGCGCTCCACCACGCGTCGACCGTGCCGGGCACGTTGACGGTTACGGCGCCGTACCTGGGCAGATAGCCGTCGGGACCGGCCTTGGACCGGGCCGTGGCCAGCGACAGGCCGCGGGGGCTGTTCCCCGAGCCGTTGAAGCCGACGACCTTCTTCTGAGCCGGGTCCCACATCAGGCCGAAGGCGTCGCCGCCGATGCCGTTGGCGGTCGGCTCCAGGAAGCCCAGGGCGGCGTTGATGGCGATGGCGGCGTCGATGGCCGAGCCGCCGCGCCGCAGGGTGTCCAGACCGATCAGCGTGGCGGCGGGGTGGGCCGTGGCGGCGGCGCCGTTGGCCCCCCAGACGGTCGAGCGGCCGACGAACTTCGGCCCCGTCACCCGGTCGCCGATGCCCACGTCCGCATAGGGATCGGCCGGGCGCGGGGAGGCGACGGCGTGCTGTGTCTGTTCTCGTCGCGACGAGCCCCCGGTTTGCGCGGCGACCGATCCGGCTCCCGCCAGAAGGGCGCCGGCCGGCAGGCTGGACAGGAAGGTGCGACGACGCATGGCGATTTCCCCCGAAACTCTGGCCCGCATCAAGAACGGCGGCGAGGGGCAGGGCAAGCGCCCTGTTGAAATTCGGACCAAGAAAAAGGGCCGCCCCGGGAAGGGACGGCCCTGATTTCTTTGAGCGGACTGAAGTCCTACTCGATGTCTTCGTTCAGAAGGCCGACCTTGTAGAAGCCATTTTCCTGAAGCTTGTTCATGACTTCCATGAACTGGTTGTACTTCACCTCGGCCTGGGCGCGAACGAAGACGCGCTCTTCGCGGCAATCCGTGGCCACGGCCTGAGCGGCGCAGACGTCGGCCGGCAGGGTGGCGACCGAGGTTTCTTTCTCGGCGATGTAGATGCTGCCCGATTCCTGGATCGTGATGTACACGGGTTCCTTGGGCTTCTCGGTGGTCGCGCTCGGAACCGCTGGCGGCAGGTCCAGCTTGATCGAGACGGTGGCCAGCGGCGCGGCGACCATGAAGATGATCAGCAGAACCAGCATGATGTCGACGAACGGCGTGACGTTGATGTCCGCGTTCTGTTCGATCGTTTTGCCACCCTGGCCCGCGGGACCGGAAAGTTTAGAGCCCATACGCCGTCGTCTCCCATCACAGCTCGCATTCTTTGGCGAGCAGCACTCAAAGGTATGTTTCGTGTCTTGGCGTCCCGCGCCGGGCTTGTAAAGCCGTCATGCGTGACGAATTCGCGTCATCGGGCAATAAGATTGCATAACCAGCCGCTTCGCAGGTGCGAGACGACCGGTTCAAACCCCTTATCCGCGGGCGAGTTTCAGGAAGCGGTCGGCCAGGGCCGGGTCGGTCTTGAAGGCGCCGGTGAAGCGGGTGGTGATGGTGGTGACGTGGCGGTGATGCACGCCGCGCGTGGTCATGCACTGGTGCGCCGCGTCCAGCAGGACGGCCACGCCGCGCGGCTGCAGGTGCGATTCGATGGCCTCGATTATGTCGTTTGTCAGCGTCTCCTGGTTTTGCAGGCGACGCGCGAAGATCTCGACCACGCGCGCCAGCTTGGAGATGCCCACCACCTTCTCGCCCGGCAGGTAGGCGACATAGGCCTTGCCCAGGAAGGGGGCCATGTGGTGCTCGCAATGGCTCTCGATCTCGATGTCGCGCAGGATGACCATGTCGTCATAGCCGGTCACGTCCTCAAAGGTGCGCGACAGCTCCTTGCCCGCATCGGCGTCGTAGCCGTCGAACCATTCGCCATAGGCGTCGACCACGCGCTTGGGCGTGTCGATCAGGCCGGGGCGCGCCGGATTGTCGCCCGCCCAGGCGATCAGGGTGCGCACGGCCTCCAGCGCCTGTTCGCGGCTGGGGCGCACGACGGTGGTTTCATCGGTGACAAGGACGGGCTTGGCGGGCGAAGTGCTCATGAACTGATCCAGCGGGGCGGGGAGACCGCCAAGGCTACCTTTTACCAATCCGTTCGGACTGTGTATCAGGCCGCTATATGGGACACGCCGTCCGTCCCGCAAGAAAACTCGCAAAGACTGTCACCCATGCCGTTGCATATCCACGACACCCTTCGCCGTGAAAAGCGCGCCTTTACGCCGCGCGATCCGAACCGGGTGACGCTCTATGTCTGCGGCCCCACGGTCTATGACTACGCCCATATCGGCAATGCGCGTCCGCCGGTGGTGTTCGACGTCCTGGTGCGGCTGCTGCGCCGCGCCTATGGACCGGACAAGGTCGTCTACGCCCGCAACGTCACCGACGTGGACGACAAGATCAACGCCAAGGCGGCCAAGGAAGGCGTCGCCATCGGCGAGATCACGGCGCGGTATGAGGCCGCCTATCTGGCCGACATGGGCCTGCTGAACGTCAGCCCGCCCGACATCGCCCCGCACGTCACCGACTACATCGACGCCATCACGGCCCAGATCCAGGCCATCATCGACGCCGGCAACGCCTATGCGGCCGAGGGTCATGTCCTGTTCGACGTCTCTTCCTATCCGTCCTACGGCGCGCTGTCGGGCCGCAATCTGGACGACATGATCGCCGGCGCCCGCGTCGAGGTCGCGCCGTACAAGAAGAACCCCCACGACTTCGTCCTGTGGAAGCCGTCCAAGGCGGACGAGCCGTCCTGGCCCTCGCCGTGGGGCGAGGGGCGTCCCGGCTGGCACATCGAATGCTCGGCCATGATCGAGAAGACCCTGGGTCTGCCTATCGACATCCACGGCGGCGGTATCGACCTGGTCTTCCCGCACCATGAGAACGAGATCGCCCAGGGCGTCTGCGCCCACGGCCACGCCCATGGCGATCAGGCGCACGACGAATACGCCCGCTACTGGATGCACAACGGCTTCCTGACCGTGGACGCCGAGAAGATGTCCAAGTCGATCGGCAACGTCCTGCTGCTGCATGATCTGGTGCAGGCCATGCCGGGCGAGGTGGTGCGCTGGGCCCTGCTGAGCGCCCACTATCGTCAGCCGCTGGACTGGAACCAGACCCTGCTGGAGCAGAGCCGCAAGAACCTGGACCGTCTCTACGGCGTCCTGCGCGACGCTGACGCGGCCCTGGCCGACTTCGACGAGGCCGCGCTGGACGAGGCCGAGATGGAGCTGGCCGAGAACGCTTTGGACCCGGTGCTGGATGCGCTGGAGGACGACCTGAACACCCCAGGTGCCATCGCCCAGCTGTTCGGGCTGGGAAACGCCCTGCGCGATCTGTTGAACGACGCCGAGGCCGACATCAACGACGTCGCCATGGCCCGCTGGAGCCTGATCGAAGCCGCCGGCCTGCTGGGCGTGCTGGCCCTGACGCCGGACGAATGGTTCGAGGGCGGCGATCCGGCGCTCAAGGCCGAGGTCGAGGCCCTGCTGGAACAGCGCGCCGCCGCCCGCGCCGAAAAGAACTGGGGCGAAGCCGACCGCATCCGCGACCGCCTCAACGAACTGAACGTCGTCGTCATGGACGGCCCGCAAGGCGCGACCTGGCGCATGAAGGGGTAATCTCTTCCTTCTCCCCTTGCGGGAGAAGGTGGCCCGTCAGGGCCGGATGAGGGGTGTCGGCGCAACGTTTGAGATGTCGTGGATCAGGCGTTTCGGCCTTGATCGGATGGGAGTTGCTCACACCCCTCATCCGTCAGGCTTCGCCTGCCCCCTTCTCCCGCAAGGGGAGAAGGATGATCAGCGCGCCCGCCTGATCAACTCGTCCGCCAGCACGTCGGTCAGATAGCCGTCCGCCACCCGTCCGTTGGCCTGCTGCCAGCGGCGCAGCGCCGTGCGGGTGTTCGACCCGATCACCCCGTCCACGCCCTGCGTATCGAAGCCCATGCGCGTCAGGGCCGTCTGGGCGCCGACGCGCTGTTCGCGGGTCAGCGGGCCGTCGTTGGGCCAGGCGGCGTTCAGCGGCGGCTTGCCCGCCACCCCGTCGGCGATCAGGCCGATCGCCAGAGCATAGCTGACCGAGTTGTTGTAGCGCCGGATCACATAGTGGTTGGGCAGGGCCAGGAAGACCGGCCCCTTGGCGCCCTGGGGCAACAAGATGGTCGCGCCCTCGGCGGCTTCGTCGGCGTTCAGCATCGCGCCGTTGGCCAGGCGCACGCCGCGGCCTGACCAGAAGGCCCAGTTGTGCTTGGGGCCCTCGGCCTGGCTGTAGTCGAAGTCAGCGGGCAGAATGACCTCATAGGCCCAGCCCTGACCGCGCTTCCATCCGGCCTGGGCCAGCAGGTTGGCGGCCGAGGCCAGGGCGTCGGCGTCCGAGCCCCAGATGTCGACCTTGCCGTCGCCGTTCTGATCCACGCCCAGCTTCAGATAGTTGTCGGGCATGAACTGGGTCTGGCCCATGGCGCCCGCCCAGCTGCCCTTGAGGCCCGCCCGGTCACGCCTGCCGTCCACGACGATGTCGAGAGCGTTCTTCAACTGATCCTCGGCCCAGGCGCGGCGGCGGCCTTCAAAGGCCAGCGTGGCCAGCGAGCGGATGACGTCGAAATCGCCCTGAACCTGACCAAAGGCGCTTTCCTGCGCCCAGACGCCCAGCAGGATCTCGGTCGGCACGCCGAATCGCTGCGTCACCTCCCACGGCACGCGGTCCACGCGCTGACGCGCCATGGCGATTCGGGCCGGGGCGGTGGCGCTCTGGATATAGGCGCCGGCGGGGCGAGAGAATTCGGGCTGGTTGCGATCCAGGCGGATGACGCTGGCGTTCGGCGTGACGCCGTTCAGCTCGCGAGAATACTCCCACTTCCGAGATCCGCCGAGGCGATCCAGGAAGCTCTTTTTCCAGGCTTCGAAGCTGGCCTGATCATAGGCGTCGGACAGGTCCGTTGCAGCGGGCGGCGTCGACGGCGGCGTCGCGGGGGCTGGCTCGACCACGGACGGCGGAACCGGCTGCGGCTGAGGCAGGGGAGGAACCATGGGCGCACAGGCCGCAACGGAACCAATCAGGACAAGACGATAGGCGATACGCATGACCACAGGCTAACGCCCCCGAATTCCACTACCAATCACAAGCGCGCGAAGCCAAAAGGGGTTTCCGTGAAAAGGGTTAAGCCCGCGCTAACCCTTTTCAAAAGCGCCCGCTTAACGAACGGCGTTTTACATTTCAGCTCCCTTGGACACGGCCTGGTGGCGGAGGGGCGACGCGCCGGACGTGCATGTCCGGAGACCCTCCGTTCGACCCGGAGGCCAGGCCTCCAGCGGAATCCCGGCGCGGAATGTTGACGAAAGGCGAGGGCCTCTCTATACGCACCGCTCCGCCGCAAGGTCCTGTTCGCAGGGCTCAGCGCATTTGTTTTTGATCGCCCTCACGGGCCTCCAATTTTCGGGACGTCCGACCATGAAGGTCCGTAGCTCGCTTAAGTCGCTCAAGGGTCGCCACCGCGACTGCAAGATCGTTCGCCGCAAGGGCGTGGTCTATGTGATCAACAAGACCGATCCGCGCTTCAAAGCCAAGCAAGGCTAAGACCGCGTCGGCGCCGGTTTCGGCGCCGCGGTTGCGATATTCAAAGGCTGCGGGCTCTGTCCGCAGCCTTTTTCGTGTCCGGACGTCAGGCTGCTGGAGCGCCAGCGATTCGGCCTCTTGAGCTGTTCGGGCGATTCCTTTCTTGCCCTGTCGGCCCCCGGTCTGCTTGAGAGTGGGTTCACGGTCGCCCGCCGGCCAATTCAAGTTTCTGGAGTTTCTCCCATGGCCGACGACGCCCCCGCCTTCGACGCCTCTTCCGACGTCCTGACCGCCACGGCCCAGGGCCGTCTGCGCTCGATCATCGAACGCCTGGAGCGCCTCGAAGAGGACAAGCAGGCCGTCATGGTCGACATGAAGGAGGTCTTCGCCGAGGCCAAGGGCGAGGGCTATGACGTCAAGGTCCTGCGCAAGGTCCTGCGTCTGCGCAAGCAGGACAAGGCCAAGCGTCAGGAAGAAGAAGCCATCCTCGACCTCTACCTGTCGGCCCTCGGCGAGATCTGAGGGAGGCGGGCCTGAAGCGCACCCCCTTCAAGCCCCCCAGCGACCGCCCTTCACGCTCCAGCAGCCTGAAGGGCGGCGACGCATCCAAGCTGCGCTCCAGCGGGCTGGCGCGGGCCAGCAGCCAGAAGGGCGGTAGCGCCCTGAAAACCAAACCTTCGCTGTCGCCTTGGGAGCAGCAGAAGGAGGCCGCGAAGCGGTCGGCTTTGAACGCCCTCAAACGCGCCCGCCGCTCGGCAGAGAAGGCGGGCGTTTCGCTGTCCGAATGGGAGGGCGACTTCCTCGATTCGGTCGGCGAGCGCATCCAGACCCACGGCCGCGCCTTCGCTGACCCCGAAAAGGGCGCCCCCGGTCAGGCCTTCTCGACCATGCAGGGCCGCAAGCTCAAGGAAATCACAGCCAAGGCCAACGGCGAGGAAATCCGCCCCTGGATGCGCAAGGCGAAGAAGGCCGAGGAGTGAGGAGCCGCTCTCGCCGCCCCCTTCCGTTATTCCGGGGCGCGCAGCGAACCCGGAACCCAGATGGCGGCTGTTTGGTGTGCGCTTTCGCTTTCGTCATCCTCCGGCGAGCGCAGTGAGACCGGGGGACCCAGCGGCGCCGAAGGCGATCTGTTCACGAGAAATGTTGACCATCGTCTGCGCGACAGGTTCGCGCTCTCGCGCGCCGCTGGGTCCCCCGGTCTGCGCCGCCAAGAGGCGGCTTGCCGTAGGATGACGAAAGGGAAGAAAACGCCGCCCTAGGGATCTCCGCTTTCGGCCCCTTGCGATTTCGGGGTCTGAACGCAGTATGTGAGCAGGGCAGACCGAGACTGAGGCTGGTTTGGCGCCTTGTTCGCGAGCGGATGCACAGGTGGGGGGCGTCAGAGGCCATGAAGCACAATGATAGAGATCAGGTTGCTCGCCTGAGCGACACCGAGCGAGATCTCCTTTCGCTTTTGGGGCAGGGGCATACTGCCAAATCCATCGCGTCTATCAGAGGTATGTCTGAGGCAGCAGTAAATGAGCGCTTTCGCTCTGCTCGACGGAAAACGGGCATAAGCAGCAGTCGCGAGATCGCTCGGATAGTCGCAGCACAAGAAAATCGTCACGAGGAAATTGGTCTAAGTGAAACGCGCGCTCGCTGTGCAGAAACTAATCGTCCAGGTGCGCTTCTTCGCGCATCGCTTCACCGACGATGGAAAATTTCAATGCTAGCAGCCACAGGCCTCATCGCAGTTGTGATGTTTGCTTATCAGACTACTGGTGCAGAGACCGCCGCACCAAAGCCGGTTCTTTATTCTGAAAAAACAACCTCCGCTGCTACTCCCGATTTCAGCGCTCTTCACGCTGAGATGGCTGCGGGTGTAGCTGACCCGGCATGGTCCGCCGGCACTGAGGCCGCGCTTTCTAGCGTCTATCGTCGCACTCCGGCCTTTGCCGAGGCGATCGCGAAACTCGACATAATTTGCACAGCTTCTCTTTGCGAAGCGCGTGGCGTTAGCCGCGCGAACCTGTCGCGCGAAGAAAACAGTGCATTGTTGAGCGTGCTTTCGTGGCGCGAGCTACAAGAAGGCGCCACGGATCAGCGTCTTCAATTCATTGGCCAAAAATCGAGTTTTAGGCGGGATAGGAATGACAATCCGATAGGTATGTCGTTCACCGCATATTGGCGTCGCGTCGAATAGCCCACCCTTGGGGCCGTCGGCTTCGCGCCGGCCCCTACTTGGTGCTCCACGGCCGCACGGCCCCGCTTTTGACGCGGGCGGCCTGTTCGCGCTGGAAGCGGCCGCCGCGCGGGGGCTTGGCGCGGGCGGCGATGGCTTCCTGCTTTTCACGCAGGGCGCGCTGGATCGGGGTTTCGGTCGGCGCGGTTTCCGCCGGGGCGGGGGACTGGTCGTCGTGGTGGTCGCTCATGCCGACAGTCTAGCACGGCTTCAGTCCAGTTCCTGAACCCCGCCGCCGGAAACCGTCAGGACCTGTCCGCTGACCCACGATGCGGCGGGCGAGCACAGGAAGAGGGCGGCGTTGGCGATGTCCTGCGGCTGGCCCAAACGACCCAGCGGCGTGTGCTTCAGCATGGCCTTTTCGATCTCGGGCGTCAGGACGGTGGACAGGGCGTGGGTCTTGATGGCCCCCGGCGCGATGGCGTTGACGCGGATGCCCTTGGGACCCAGGTCGAAGGCGACGTTGCGGGTCAGGTGATTGACCGCCGCCTTGGACGATCCATAGGAGGCCATGCGGCTGTTCTTGTTCTCGCCGGCCATCGAGGAAATGTTCAGGATCGCCCCGCCGCCCGCCTGCTCCATGTGGGGCGCGACCATCTGCATGAAGCGGAACATGGCGAAGACGTTGAGCTGAAACGCCCATTCGAAATCGCGCATCGGCATGTCGAAAGGCTTGGGTCCGCCGCCGCCGGCGTTGTTGGCCAGAAGGGTGATCTTGCCGAAGGCCTGAAGCGCGGCGTCAATCGCGGCCTGTCGCTGGGCCTCGTCTGTGACGTTGCATTCCAGGGCGATGGCCCGGCCGCCCGACGCCACGATGCCCTCGGCCACCGCGTCGGCGCCGTCCTTGTTCAGGTCAGTCACGACCACGGCGGCCCCGGCCTGCGCAAAGGTCTCGGCGATGCCGCGCCCGATCCCGGCGGCGCCGCCGGTGACGATGGCGACGTCGCCGTCCAGCCGAAATGCGCTTTCGATAGCCATGGCGTCCTCCGTCCAGCCCAAGGGGGCCAGAGGTAAAGCTCAGCTTGCGGGATCAGGTTCCTTCGAACCTCAGCCCGCTTCCTTCAGCTGCTCTTCCAGCCCCTGTTCGCGGACCTTGCGGTACAGGGTCGAGCGGCCGATGCCGAGGCGCCGGGCGATCTCGCTCATGTGGCCGGAATAGACCTCTATGGCGTGCTGGATCAGGTCGCGTTCGATCTCTTCCAGCGTGCGCAAATGGCCGCGCGCATCGATGATGCGGACCGGGCTGTCGGGCAGGGCTTCGCCGTTGTCGTGGCTTTGAGGCGTCTCGGCGCGGTCGTGCGAGATGACGCCGCCCGAGGTCAGCGGCATGGCGACGCCCGAGATGGCCGGGAAGTCGTGCGGCTGCAACAGGGGCGAATCGGCCAGGACCAGGGCGCGATAGATGGCGTTTTCCAGCTGGCGCACATTGCCGGGCCAGTCGAAGGCCTGCAGCAAGGCCATGGTCTCGACGGCGCACCCGGCGACGCGCTTGCCTTCTTCCACATTGAAGCGGGCGATGAAGTGCTCGACCAGGGCCGGGATGTCCTCGCGCCGTTCGCGCAGGGCAGGGGCCTCGATCGGGAAGACGTTCAGGCGATAAAACAGGTCCTCGCGGAAGGCGCCTTCCTTGACCTGCTGGGCCGGGTCGCGATTAGTGGCCGAGACGATGCGGACGTCGACCTTGACCGCGCGCTTCGAACCGACCGGGTCGATCTCGCCCTCTTGCAGGGCGCGCAGCAGCTTGACCTGCATGTCCAACGGCAGCTCGCCGATCTCGTCCAGGAACAGGGTGCCGCCGTTGGCCTCCATGAACTTGCCGAGGTGCTTGTCGGTAGCGCCCGTGAAGCTGCCCTTCTCGTGACCGAACAGGATCGACTCGACCAGGTTGGCGGGCAGGGCGCCGCAGTTGACGGCCACGAAGGGCTTGCCCGACCGGTCCGAGGCGCCGTGCAGGGCGCGGGCGATGACTTCCTTGCCCACGCCGCTCTCGCCGGTGATCAGCACCGGGATGCCGGACTTGGCGGCGCGAACGCCCAGAGCCTTGACCATGCGCATCGGCGGGCTGTCGCCGACGATGTCGTCGAACGAGGTCCGGCCCGAGACGTGTTTCTTCAGACGACCGATCTCGGCGGAAAGCTGCGTCAGTTGCAGGGCGTTGCGCACGCCGATCAGCAGGCGCTCAGGCCCGACCGGCTTGACGAAGAAGTCCTGGGCCCCGGCCTGCATGGCCTTGACCACGGTTTCGATGCCGCCGTTGGCCGTCAGGACGATGACCGGCACGGCCACGCCCGCCGTGCGGATTTCCGCCAGGGTCTCCAGACCCGAAAGGCCCGGCATGACCAGATCCAGCAGCACCACGTCCGCGCCGCCGCCCTTGGTCAGGCGGTCGATCGCCTCGCCCCCGCTCTCGGCGTGGACGACGGCATAGCCTTCGCGGTCGAGCACCGCCTGGATCAGGCGGCGCTGCGTGGGATCATCATCGACGACCAGAACGGTCTTGGCCATTGGATACACACCCTAACATCACCGTCACGGCCGTCCTCGTTGCTCGGGATCGGCTCGCTTGAAGCTCACCTATAACAGGCAGGGGGTGAAGATCGGGTTTCGGAGAACTGAGTCAGGGGTTAACGGCGGCAGGTTTGGGGCAGTCCTGTTCCGGCTGGAAGCGACCGCTTCCACGCGCGGTCGTCAGGTCCGGCCAGGTGGATGCGACGGGTGCGGTTTGCGAGTCTTTCAGCAGGTCGCGGACATTGGTGGGGCCTGTGCCGCAGTAGGCGATGCGATAGTCGCCCTGATGCTTCCAGCCGCCATCGGCCCCCTGTGCGAACAGGGCGATGCGATAGTTGTCGGCCAGCAGGACTTCGTTCTTTCCGTCGCCATTCAGGTCGCGGGCGGTCGCCAGGCACGCGACGGCCTCTTCGCAATAGTAGCGGGGGTCGCCGGGTCGTACCGGCGTCACGAAGCCTGCCGGCAGGGCGGCGTCGACCGGCCAAGCCTCGATGCGGGGTATGCGGGGCGGAATGGACGCGTCGGTCTGCTTCAGATCATAGCGATTGTCGGCCGCCTGCGCCTGTTTGGCCCGACGCGCGATCTGGGCGTCTGACGACTTGGCCAGTGCGGCGAGGGCGGTGCGGCCGGCCTTGCCCGCATCGAAGCGCAGGAAGCCGTAATCGAACTCGGCCGGGCTGACGGCGCCGCGCTTGAGCCGCGCGACCTGGTCCCCGACCGACAGGCGGGCGGGATCGAGCAGGGGGCTGAACAGGGCCAGGATGACGCCGACGGTCAGGACGGCGGCGGCGACATTGGTGCGCTCCAGCGGCTTCATCCACGCCGTCTTCTTCCAGAAGGGCGACAGCGCCGCCCAGCCATAGCCCGCCGCATAGATGACGCCGACCAGAGCGCAGGCCGCAGCGATGATCCGGTCCGGGGTCAGGCCATGCTGGCCGATGCGAAGGCTCAGGCCCCAGACGGCGATCAGGATCAGCGGCGTCAGCAGGACGGCGGCGACCCGCACGGCCACGCGCAGCACCACCGGCGGCAGGTTATCTTCGCGTCCGTCCTGATAGGCGGTGTTGATCAGGATGATCAGGGCGGCGGCGGCCGACAGCACCAGGGCCGTGGCGCTGCCCGTCTTCCACAATCCGTCCAGCCCGGTGAAGGGCAGGGCCAAAAGGAAGCCCGCCACCAGAACCGTGATGACCAGCAGCAGCCAGGACAGCAGCATCAGGGCCACGGTCCGCACGCCCCGGATCAGGCCCGCCCGCACGTCGGTCAGCTGCACGGCGATGGCGAAGACCAGGCAGGTGACGGGAATGGCGAACCATTCCTCGCCGATCAGGTCGGACAGGAAGCTGAGGCCGATGATGCGGAACAGGGCCGCGCCCAGAAACAGCAGCAGCCAGAAGGCCCCGGTGAAGCCCAGCGACAGGACCAGTTGCACCCCCGCCTTCCACGCCGTGTCGAAATAGTCGTCGAAGTCGGCGATCCAGCGCCGCCTTCCCTCTGCCGGGGCGACCGCCGGAACGATCAGGTGATGGGCGATGAACAGGGCGGCGGCGCTGAAGGCGACGACGGGGAAGCGCAGATAGGGCGGGCGGAAGTGGTCGCTGGCCTGTTGCGCCGCGTCGTGCCAGCCCAGCAGGGCCAGAACCGCGGCGGCGACCGCGCCCCAGATCGCGAGCGCCTTGACCGACAACCGCCCGACCCCCGCCAGCAGCATGACCGGCGTAAAGGCGCAGGCCAGAACCAGGGCCGCGAACAGCGGCGGGTTGGTCGCGGGCCAGGTCAGGGCGTCGTGCGTCGCCATGCTGCGATAGAGGCCATAGAGCAGCAGCCCCTGCGCCAGACCGATGCTGAGGCGGGCGACGGCCAGTCCCCGCGCGCCGTCCAGCGAGGCGCGGCCGGTCTGGTCGTGTAACGGGTCGGTCATGGCGTGGCCCCCTGAGCTTTGTCGGCAGGTTGGCGCTTACTCGCAGGAATGGAAAGTCCCGCCCCAAATCCGCTCATCCCGGCGAAGGCCGGGATCCAGATTGTAAGGCGCGCCGCTGAACGCGAATGGCGTTTTTCGCCATCAACTCCCACCCGCAGCGTTTGCATCTGGATCCCGGCCTTCGCCGGGATGAGCGGGGTGTGGAGTGGACGAGCGGCTTGGGTGTTGCGCCCGCCCGCCCGCGCCCCCACAACCAAGGGCATGAACGCGCCCGTCCAGATGACCGAATTCGCCGACGCCCCCCTGTGGGACCTGTCCGACCTCTACGCCTCGCGCGAGGATGCGCGCATCGGCGCCGACCTGGAGCGCGCCAAGGCTCTGGTGGATCAGATGAATGCCTATCAGGGCAAGCTGATCGCCCAGCGCGGCGACGCGGCGGCGCTGGGCGCGGCGCTGGATCAGACCATCGCCCTGTACGAGCAGGCGGCGGACGTCATGGGCGGTCTGGGCGCCTTCGCCTTCCTCGCCGCTTCGACGGCGCGCGACGATGCGGGGGCGCAGGGCTTCGAGGCCAATATCCGCGAGAAGATGACGGTCATCGCCACCCCGACCGTCTGGCTGACGCTGGAGATCAACCAGCTGGAAGAGACCGAGATCGCCGCGGCGCTTTCTGCCCATCCGGCCGCCGCGCGCTGGTCGCCCTGGCTGCGCCGGGTGCGGGCGATGAAGCCGCACGAGCTGTCCACCGAGCTGGAAACCTTCATCGCCGAGCGCGGCCCGATTCAGGCTCAGTGGCCGCGCCTGTTCGACGAGACCCTGGCGGCGCTGCGGGCCGACGCCGACGGCGAAAGCCTGACCCTGTCCGAAGCCCTGAACCGCCTCAGCGACGCCGACGCCGCCAAGCGCGCGTCCGCCGCCGAGGGCCTGTCGAAAGCCTTCGCCGACAAGGCCCAGACCATGGCCATGGTCATGAACACCGTCGCCGCCGACAAGGCGCTGGAGGACAAGTGGCGCGGTTTCAAACGCCCCGCCGACAGCCGCCATCTGGGCAACGAGGTCGACGGCGAGAGCGTCGACGCCATGGCCGAGGCCGTGGCCGAAGCCTATCCGCGCATCTCGCACCGCTATTACGCGCTCAAAGCCAAGGCCATGGGCAAGACGGCCCTGGACCACTGGGATCGCAACGCCCCCATCGAGGCGACGCCGCCGCGCACCTATGACTGGGCGCAGGCGCGCGAGGTGGTGCTGGCCAGCTTCAATGACCTGGGCGGCGACTTCGCCGAGCGCGCGGCCTGGTTCTTCGACCGGCCGTGGATCGACGCCAGGGCCCGACCGGGCAAGCAGTCCGGCGCCTATGCCCACCCGGTGACGGCGGACCGCCACCCCTATGTCTTCCTGAACTGGATGGGCGAGCGGCGCGACCTGCTGACCCTGGCCCACGAACTGGGCCACGGGGTGCATCAGACCCTGGCGGCGGCGCAGGGCAGCCTGCTGGCCGACACGCCGCTGACGCTGGCCGAGACCGCCTCCATCTTCGCCGAGGGGCTGACCTTCGACCGCCTTCTGGCCGAGGCGACGCCTGCCGACCAGCGCGCGCTTCTTGCGGGCCGCATCGAGGATGGTCTGAACACGGTGGTGCGCCAGATCGCCTTCCACCGCTTCGAGACGCGCTTCCACGACGAGCGCGCGGCGGGCGAGGTTTCGGTCGAGCGCATAGGCGAGATCTGGATGGAGGAACTGGGCGCCAGCCTCGGCCCGGCGGTGACGCTGAACCCCGGCTATGAAAACTGGTGGGCCTACGTCAGCCACTTCGTCCACTCGCCCTTCTACGTTTACGCCTACGCCTTCGGCGACCTGCTGGTCGCGGCCCTGATGGAGACGCGCGCCAAGGACCCTGAGGCCTTCACGCCCCTCTATCGCGACCTGCTGTCGGGCGGCGGGGCCCACACCTATGTCGAGGCGCTGAAGCCTTTCGGTCTGAACCCGCGCGACCCGGCCTTCTGGACCATCGGGACCCGGCGTCTGGAACGTCTGGTCGATCAGTTCGAGGCGCTGTCGGCCTAGCCATGAACGCAGCAAGGCGCCGCGCGGGCTTGAGCCCCGCGCGGGCGTCGCTATAAGAGCCGTCGAAATCTCGACTCTTTTTCGGAAGACCTGAATGTCCGACCAGCACGCAGACCACGCCGAACACGCCTATGTGCACGGCACGATGGAAATCTCGGAACAGGTCTCGACCTGGCACCTCTTCCTCTTCCTGGCCAAGTGGGGCTCGTTGGCGACCGCCGCCATCCTGGTCCTGCTGACCGTCTGGTTCGCCGTCGGGGCAGGCTTCATGGCTGGCGCCATCAGCGCGGCGGTTCTGTGCGTGGCGGGCTTCTTCGCCCTGCGCTCCAAGCCCGCCCACTGAGTTCGCCGCCGCGCTTGCGGCGCTGCGGTATTCGAAAAGCCCGCCGGCTCCCGCGTCCGGCGGGCTTTTTCGTGTCCGATGCAGCGAGCGAAAAGGTCGAAATTTGCGCTGACGGGTGGAATTTTCCCCCGCGCCGCAACAAATTGTCAGGCGAAGGGGCGATTTGCGCTTTGACGCCCGCTTTGGCTTCGTCCTAACGTTCGGGCTCTGGGGGACTTGGGAGGGATTCGCTTGGCTGTCGCCATCGCCGTGACCCGCGAGCGCCGTGAAGGCGAAACGCGTTGCGCTGTAACGCCGGAGACGGTGAAGAAGCTGATCGCGCTCGGCGCGACCGTCTCGGTCGAGGCCGGGACGGGGATCGGCTCGTCCATTCTCGACGCCGACTACGCTGAGGCCGGGGCCACGGTGAAGCCCGACACCCGCGCAGTGCTGGAGGGCGCCGACATCGTGCTGAAGGTGCGCGGCCCAACGGCGCAGGAAACCAGCGCGCTCAAGCCTGGCGCCATCGTTATCGCCATGCTGGACGCCTATCGCGAGAAGGACACGGTCGAAGCGCTGAAGGGCGCCGGCGTCACTGCCTTCGCCATGGAATTCGTGCCGCGCATCACCCGCGCCCAGGTCATGGACGTGTTGTCGTCCCAGGCCAATCTGGCCGGCTACCGCGCGGTGATCGAGGCGGCCTATGCCTTCGGCAAGGGCTTCCCGATGATGATGACGGCGGCGGGCACGGTCGCCCCGGCCAAGGTCTTCGTCATGGGCGTGGGCGTGGCGGGCTTGCAGGCCATCGCTACGGCCCGGCGTCTGGGCGCGGTGGTCACCGCCACCGACGTGCGCCCGGCGACCAAGGAACAGGTCGAAAGCCTGGGCGCCAAGTTTCTGGCGGTCGAGGACGAAGAGTTCAAGAACGCCCAGACGGCGGGCGGCTACGCCAAGCCGATGTCGCCGGAATACCAGGCCAAGCAGGCTGCCCTGACCGGCGAACACATCAAGAAGCAGGACATCGTCATCACCACGGCCCTGATCCCCGGCCGCGCGGCGCCGGTGCTGGTCAGCGCCGAACAGGTGGCGTCGATGAAGCCCGGCTCGGTCCTGATCGATCTGGCGGTCGAGGCGGGCGGCAACGTCGCGGGCGCCAAGGCGGGCGAGGTCGTGACCACGGCGAACGGCGTGTCCATCGTCGGCTACACCAACCTGCCGGGCCGGATCGCGGCGGACGCCAGCGCCCTTTATGCGCGCAACCTGACCGCCTTCGTCGGATTGATGCTGAAGGAGGGCGTCGTGACGCTGGATCTGGACGACGAAATCCTCAAAGCCGCTGTCGTGACGCACGGTGGGGCCGTCGTGCATGAAGGCGTGAAGGGATGATCAGCGAATATGCTCCCTTCCCCCTCGATGGGGGAAGGGTTGGGGATGGGGGTGTGAACGCGGACGTCGCCGGCGAGACTGGTGAGGCGTCGCCTTCACCCATCTTGAAACCGTCTGCCTTCACCCCCACCCAACCCTCCCCCATCGAGGGGGAGGGCTTTGAGCGGAATAGGACGCCGACACGGACGGTTAAGCGCGCGCGTCGTTTGCGCGCCGAGCCGACCTGGACGGAAGCGAAATTGTGGGAGCGCCTGCGCGAACTGCCCGTGCGCTTTCGGCGTCAAGGTCCGGTTGGTCCGTATGTGGCCGACTTTATATGCCATCGTGCCTCACTGGTGGTCGAGGTCGATGGCGACGTGCACAATCTGACGCACGTGGCGCTACGCGATCTGAAGCGCGATGCGTGGTTTGAAGGCCAAGGCTACGTTACGCTGAGGGTATCGACCCGTGAGGTCGAGGCCGACATGGACGGGGTCGTGACCCGTATTCAAAATCTCGCCTCGAACCGCATAGGAAAGGTGATCTGAACATGGAACACGTCGATCCCACCGTCTTCCGCCTGGCCATCTTCGTGCTGGCGATCTTCGTCGGCTATTATGTGGTGTGGAGCGTGACGCCTGCGCTGCACACGCCGCTGATGGCCGTGACCAACGCCATTTCCAGCGTCATCATCGTCGGCGGCCTGATCGCCGCAGCGGCGCTGAGCCCCGAGGCTGCTGGTCCGAACGCCTGGATCGCCAAGGGCGCGGGCGTGGCGGCGGTGACGCTCGCCAGCGTCAACATCTTCGGCGGCTTCATGGTCACGCGACGGATGCTGGCCATGTACAAGAAGAAGGAAAGGCCCAAGGCCTCGTGATTTTCTCGCCGGTTCTGTTCGCCTTTTATGTCTCCTGGGCCGTCACCGGTCTGGGCGTGGCCCTGTGGATCTGGAGCTGGGTGCGGGTCAAGGACCCCATCGGTCGGCTGCGGTTCCAGGACTGCGGCGTGGTGCTGGTCTTCGCCGCCGTGCTGACGCGCATCGTCATCCAGAACCGCGAGATGACCGTCTTCGACTGGGCCATGATATTCCTGGGGCCGCTGTTCATCGCCGCCGCGCTGTGGCGACTGTCCCGCACCCAAGGTCTGACCAAATCCTAAGAGTAATCGTGATGAAAACCCCCCTGATTTTCGCCGCCGTCCTGACCGCCGCCGTCGCCGCCTCGGGCGCCGCCTCGGCCCAGAAGACCGAAGAGGTCGGCCAGAACCCTTACGGCGGCCTGCACTGGTCCGTCGCGGCGCCCCAGGGCGCGACCTGGGCGCTGCAATGCCAGTTCGCGCCCGTGACGGTGCGCGGCATCCGCATGAACCGCATCAACCACACGGGCACGGGCCGCATGGCCGGGCGTCTGCCCAGCGACAACGGCAGCTGCCGCCTGACCAAGACGGGCGGCGAGGGCGGCGTCGGCGTCGCCGTCGTCAAGAACGGCGTGGCCACCTCGGCCGGCACTCGCGACGCGGCGACGCCGGCCGTCGTCAACGTCTTCTGATCTGAAATGACCGACTGACATGACCCTGGGGGAGGGGATCTGATGAACGCATCCATAGCCGCGCTGGCCTATCTGGCCGCGGGGGTCCTGTTCATCCTCTCGCTCAGGGGCTTGTCCAGCCCGGAGACCAGCCGTCGCGGCAATACGCTCGGCATGATCGGCATGGCTGTGGCCGTCGGCGTGACCCTGCTGACGCTGGGAACGTCCGGCGCGCTGGACCTGATGACCCTGGCCCTGATCGGCGGCGGCGTCGTGGTCGGCGGTGGCGCGGGCGCTCTGATCGCCAGGCGCGTGCCGATGACGGCGATGCCGCAACTGGTCGCGGCCTTCCACTCCCTGGTCGGTCTGGCCGCCTGTCTGGTGGCGGTCGGCGCCGTCTATGCGCCCGACGCCTTCGGCATCATGACGGCCGAGGGCGGCATCAAGACCCTGTCGATCGTCGAGCTGAGCCTGGGCGTCGCCATCGGGGCCATCACCTTCACCGGCTCGGTCATCGCCTTCGCCAAGCTTGATGGCCGGATGAGCGGCTCGCCCATCCTGCTGCCGGCGCGGCACCTGATCAACATCGGCCTGGCCCTGGCCCTGGTCTTCCTGATCGGCGTCTTGATCGGCACTGGCGGCACGGCGATCTGGGCCTTCTGGGGCGTCTTCGCCATCGCCTTGATTTTGGGCGCGACCCTGATCATCCCCATCGGCGGCGCCGACATGCCCGTCGTGGTGTCGATGCTGAACTCCTATTCCGGCTGGGCCGCGGCGGCGCTCGGCTTCACGCTGGAAAACATCGCCCTGATCATCACCGGCGCCCTGGTCGGCTCGTCGGGAGCCATCCTTAGCTACATCATGTGCAAGGGCATGAACCGCAGCTTCGTCAGCGTCATCCTGGGCGGCTTCGGCGGTGGGGACGCCGCCGCAGCCGGCGGCTCGGGCGGGGTCGAAACCCGCCCCGTCAAGCAGGGCTCGGCCGAGGACGCCGCCTTCATCATGAAGAACGCCTCCAAGGTCATCATCGTCCCCGGCTACGGCATGGCCGTGGCCCAGGCCCAGCACGCGCTTCGCGAAATGGCCGACAAGCTGAAGGAAGAGGGCGTCGAGGTGAAGTACGCCATCCACCCCGTCGCGGGCCGGATGCCGGGCCACATGAACGTCCTGCTGGCCGAGGCCAACGTGCCGTACGACGAGGTGTTCGAGCTGGAGGACATCAACTCCGAGTTCTCTTCCGCCGACGTGGCCTTCGTCATCGGCGCCAACGACGTTACCAACCCCGCCGCCAAGACCGACCCGCAATCGCCCATCTACGGCATGCCGGTGCTGGACGTGGAGAAGGCGGGGACGGTTCTCTTCATCAAGCGCGGCATGGCGGCGGGTTACGCCGGCGTCGAGAACGAACTCTTCTTCCGCGACAACACCATGATGCTGTTCGCCGATGCCAAGAAGATGGTCGAGGGGATCGTGAAGGCGCTCTAGGGCGCGGACGTCTCGGGCCGACAATCGCCATAGGCTTCGCTATAGGGGCGGTCGAAACAGGCCAGCAGTCGGTCGAGAATGTCGAGGTTCGGCGGCCACGCCAGCGTGACGTCTCGGGAGGCCGCCGCCGCCTGCATCTCACTCCAGTCCGGCGGCACGGGCAGGGCGGCGAGGCGGGCGCGAGCGTCTTCTAGGCCGCGCCGGTCGCGGTTGAGGAAGGCGACCGTCCCCTGGGCATAGATCTCCTTGCCGTGAAGCGGGTAGGGGTTGACCCCGGCCATCAGCAGGGGGATCGCCGCCTGGTCCTGACCCGCCGCCGCACGCATCTGGCCCTCGTGCCAATAGCTGGTGTGGATTTCGGCGGGTTTGTGCGCCGCCCAGTTGGCGCGGCGGTAGGCTTTGATCAGGTCGGCGGCCTGAGCTTCGCAGCCCGGTGATTTGGCGACCATGCGCCAGCCCGACGGATTCTGATCAAAATCACGTATTGGCTGGGCCATCATGGCGGCTCGGTCATAGCCGCACGGGTCATTGGCGGGCGGCGATTGCGCCAGCGCAAGCGACAGCAACATGATCAGCATGACATCCCCCAAGCCTCTCCAATTCACCGTTAGAACACCGGCGTTTTGTGGCTAAAGCGCGGCGCGGCGACGTTGAGTCTGACCGCGAACAGGGCCATCAAGCGCTCGAAGTTGTCCCTTGATGGACCTTGGCAGCGGAGGGGGAGATGGATTTCAGCGCCGACGAAGTCATCGCCAACCTGTCGCTGAGCCCCCATCCCGAGGGCGGGCATTTCCGACCGATGGCGCGCGATCCCGGCCTGGTCGTCTGCGGGTCCGAGGCGGCGACCGACTACCGGCTGTTGACCGGCCAGGCGGGCGACTGGCGCTTGGTCGAGACGACCGAAATCTGGGCCTTCTATATGGGCGCTCAGCTGGAGCTCGAGATCGCGACGGATCAGGGGCTGAGGCCCCTGATGCTGGGGCCGGATCAGCCGCAGATCGCGGCGCCCGCCGGGGCCTGGCGCAGGTTGCGCAGTCTGGGCGACTGGACCCTGGCCAGTTGTTCGACGGCGCCGGGGCTGGCGGCGGATGCCGTGGAGACGCCGAGTGTCTGACCTCAAGACCCAGCCGACCGACGCCTCGGTCGAGGACTTTCTGGCCGCCGTCGAACCGGCGCGGCGACGCGAGGACGCCTTGGCCGTCTGCGCCCTGATGCGCGAGATCACGGGCGAGACGCCGGTCCTGTGGGGGCCGTCCATCGTTGGTTTCGGCCGCTACACCTACGTCAACTCGACCAGGAAGCCGGCCGAATGGCCCATCATCGGTTTCTCGCCCCGCAAGGCGGCGCTGACCGTTTACATCATGCCGGGATTCACCGCGCAGACCGATTTGCTGGACCGGCTGGGACCGCACACGACCAGCGTATCCTGCCTCTACATCAAGCGTTTGGATCAGATCGACGTGGGCGTGCTGCGTGAGCTGTGCGAATGGTCGGTGGCAGAGATGAAGCGGCTCTATCCCTGATCGGCTTGCGGGGCGCGGGCCCCGCGTATAGCGAACGCCATGCGCCATTTCCTGATCGCCGCCGCCGCTCTCTTGTCCGCCTGCGCCACGGCGCCGCTGACCGCCGTTGAAACCCCGGTGGAGACGATCGACCTGCTGCTGACCTCGGCCACGGTGGTCGACGTCGAGAAGGGGACGACGACCCCTGATCAACTGGTGGCCGTGCGCGGCGGGGACATCGTCGCCGTCCTCCCTGAGGGACAGGCCAGCCGCTATCGCGCGGCGCGGACGCAGGATCTCGGCGACCGCTACGTCATGCCCGGCCTGTGGGACATGCACGTCCACTTCGGCGGCGGCGAGACCCTGATCGGCGAGAACGCCGAGCTGATGCCCCTCTATGTCGTCAACGGCGTGGTGGCGGTGCGCGACGCGGCGGGCGACCTGGCGCAGCAGGTGCTGGACTGGCGCGACGCCCCGCCGACGCCCGACAGCCCGCGCATCTTCACCTCCGGTCCCAAGATCGAGGGCATCGCCCCGGTCTGGAAGGGCGTGATCGAGACGGGCAGCGAGGCCGATGTCGACGCCGCCCTGGACCGACTGCAGGCCCTGCGCGTCGATTTCGTCAAGATCACCGACAACACCCTGAAGCCCGAACTCTTCCTCTACGCCGTGCGCGAGGCCAAGAAGCGGGGCATGAAGACCTCGGCCCACATCCCGGCCAGCATCACCGTGCTGGAGGCCGCCGAGGCGGGTCTGTCGTCCATCGAACACCTCGACTACGCCATGAAAGCAGGCTCGAAGGACGAGGCCGCCATCGCCGCCGACTATCTGGCGGGCAAGTACACCTACGCCCAGACCATGCGGCGCTATGCCGACACCTTCGACGTGGAGACGGCGCGGCGCGTTTATGCTCGGCTGCGTGAACTGGGCACGGCGGTGTCGCCGACCCTTTACGGCTCGACCACGCTGGCGAACCTCGATCTGGACGACCACTCGCACGACGCCGGCCTGGCCTATGTCGGGCCGGGCATCCGCGCCACCTATGCCTGGCGCGTCGAGCGGGCGGCCAAGGCGACGCCGCAGCAGGTGGCCGACCGCCATTTCGTCAAGGACGTCACCGCCCGCACCCTGCCCATGCTGCGCGACGCGGGTGTGACCATCCTGACCGGGACGGATGCGGGCTTCCTCAACTCGTTCAACTATCCGGGCTTCTCGCTGCACGACGAGCTGGAGCTCTATGTGAAGCTGGGGCTGACGTCGCGCGAGGCCCTGATGGGGTCGGTCGTGGACGGGCCGCGCTTCCTGAACCAGGGAGAGCGCTACGGCGCGGTGGCGGCGGGCAAGTCGGCGGATCTGCTGGTGCTGGAGGCGGACCCGCTCAAGGACGTGTCGGCGACGCGGCGCATCGCCGACGTGGTGCTGCGCGGTCGTCTGATCGACGCGGACGAACTGGAGCGGATGCGCGGCGAGATCCGCGCCCGCGTCGTCGCCCGCAACGCGGACTTTACGCCTTCGCCAGCTTCCTGACGCGGAAGGCGAGGACGATCAGCAGGCCGCCAAACAGGATGGCCCAGGCCGCGATCAGCCACAGCAGGCCCATGGCCCCGCTGCCCGGCGCAAAGACCAGGATCAGGCCGAAGATCACCGACAGGACCCCCGCCGCGATCAGGGTCCACTCGTTGGCGATTTCCTTGCGCAGGCGAATGGCGCCGACGATCTCGATGATCCCGCGCATGATCGACCAGAAGCCGATCAGATAGACCAGGACCAGGGCCGTCAGGCCGGGCCAGACGAAGGCCAGACCGCCCGCCAGGATGCTGACCACCCCGCCCAGCGCCAGCCACCAGCGCGGGGCGATGCCGCCGCCGCGAATGGCGGCGATCAGGGCCAGAACGCCGTCCGCCACGGCGTAGATTCCATAGACGAGGATCAGGCTCAGCAGGCTGATCTGCGGCCAGACGAAGGTCGCGACGCCGAAGGCGACGGCGATGATCCCACGCAGCAGCAACAGCCACCATGATCGGTGGAGGGCCGACTTCACGATGTCTTCGAGCGAAGGCGCGGCGGTGTGAGACGACGTCATCAACAACTTCCCGGCTGGCGTGACCATAGGGGTCAGTTCAGGCCGAACGCTGTTAGGCTTTGCGGGTTCCGTCAGGCCGCCATGCGCCAGTCGTGGCCCGCGGCGGCCGGGGCGGCGTGGAACTCGTCCCACAGGGCGTCCTCGTCCGAGTAACGGCTGCTGGCCGAGGCTGAGATGACGTCCACGACCTGTTCTTCCTGGCGGTCCCAGATGACGGCCAGGTCGCCCTCGGCCTCGCACGGCACGATCATGTAGCGGTCGGCGAAGGTCTTGCGGGCGGGCTTTTGAACCGTCGGGGTGCGGGCGAAGGCCATGTCGTGATCTCCTGAAGCGATTGCCTCTTGCTGATGTTGAGAGGATGCGACAGCATTGCGTCAGGTTCGGACGTATCTCTGTGGAGAAGTTTCTTGCGGCACGACAAGGCGGCGATGGTCATCGACCTGGCGCGGGGCATGGCGGCCAGCGCCGAGGGCCTGACGCTCAACGAAATGGCGGGCCAGCTGCGGGTCGGGCGGCGTACGGCCGAGCGGATGCGCGACGCGGTGCTGATGCTGTTCCCGCAGGTCGAGGAGGTGTCGGACCCGCCGACCAAGCGCTGGCGCATTCGCGGCGGTCTGTCGGCCTTTGAGCAGGCCCCGACCGCGACCGAGATGCTGGAGTTGACCAAGGCGGCGGCGGGATTGCGCGGCGCAGGCGAGGCGGGGCGGGCGGCGGCCCTGGAGGGGCTGGAGCGTAAGGTGAAGGCAGCGATGCGCTCGACCACCCTGAACCGGCTCGCGCCCGATCTGGAGGCCCTGGTCCGCGCCGAGACCATCGCCGTTCAAGCCGGGCCGCGTCCCTCGGCGGACGAGGCGGTGCTGGCCGAGATTCGTGGGGCGGTGCTGGCGGGCCGACCTCTGGGCTTCATCTATTCGCGACCCGGGGCCGAGGCGCGCAGCCGCAGCGTTGCTCCGTGCGGTATCATGTTCGGGCGCGCCAATTATCTGGTGGCGGCGGACCGCGAGAGCGGGCGCATCCAGACTTTCCGTCTTGACCGGATGACCTCAGTCGAGGCGGGCGACGGGGTGGCGGCGCCGCCAGCCGACTTCGATCTGGCGGCCTTCGCCAGTCAGTCCTTCGGCATCTATCAGGACGAGATCGAGGAGGTGGTGCTGCGCATCGCTCCCGAGGGCGCGGCCGAGGCGCGCGGCTGGCGCTGGCACCCGACGCAAACCATTGAGGGCCAGGCGGATGGTTCGGTCGTGGTGCGGTTCCGCGCCTCGGGCATGCGCGAACTGGCCTGGCACCTGTTCAGCTGGGGCGAGCAGGTGACGATTGAGGCCCCGCAGCGCCTAAAGGCGGTGATGGCGAGCGAGCTGGCGGCCGCGGGCCGCGCCCTAGAGCGGGCGCAATCCTGAGCAAACCGTAAGCTGACGCGGGCGCTGCGTCGCCTATGCTCAAGCTGAACAGTTCGGAGTTTCCGCCTTGCCTCTGAAAGCCCTCGCCGTCTCGACCGTCCTGGCCACGGCCCTGCTGGGCGCCTGCGCCGCTGCGCCCCTGCCGCCAGGAACCTGGGACGTGCGCGCCGCGCCGGTGGTCGAGGTCGTGCGCGACGGCGACCGGTGGACGGCGGACTATGTCTTCAACCGCGACGCACAGGTTTGGGCCTTCATGGACTCGGCTCTGATGACCGATGTGCGCCAGCCCTGGCGTCCGACCCAGTGGACGGTCGAGACGCCCGGCGTCGTCATGGAACGGCGCGGCCATTATGATGTGATCCGCGCTCTGGATGGCGGTCCCGTGCCGCGTCACGTCCGTTTCTCGCTCAAGCCCAAGTCGGTCTATCTGGAGGCGGAGTACGGCACGCTGACCTTCTCGGACGGCGCTGTGGCCCTGCCGACGCGTCAGTTCGACGTCTTCGCCCTGCCGTCGGTGGAAGCGGCCGAGGCCATGCCTGCAGACCTGAACGGCGTCGATCTGGAAGGCGGGGCCTCCACCGTCACCTGGCGTGACACGGCCGGGCCGGTGCTGTTCAACGGCAAGCGTCAGGCCAATCTGACCACGACGGGCGAGCGCTCCTATGTCCTGCTGGGCCAGGCGCGGGTGACGCCGGGCGAGGGCCTGACCACGGTCATCGACCCGAACCTGCCGCCGTGGATCGGCGAGGAAATCCGCAGCTTCGCCCCCCACGTCGGGGACTACTACCTGCGTCGTCTCGGCGCGCCGGGCGTGGGCAGCGAGACCTCGACCGTCATGGTCAGCTGGAACGGCCCGACCGAGCGTCTGTCCAGCATGGGCGGCAGCGTCCTGCCTGGCCTGATCGTCATGAAGTTCGAGGGCGTGGGCGTGCTGAACCCCAGCCAGCAGGTGCTGGAACGCTCGCGCTGGTTCATCGGGCATGAGAGCGCGCACTTCTGGCTGGGGCAGGCGGTGCGCTATCAGTTCGCCCGCGACGCCTGGATCACCGAGGGCGGGGCCGACCTGATGGCGGTGCGCGCGCTGAAGGCGCTGGACCCGGCCTATGACGATCGCGCCGAACTTCAGACCGAGGTGGACGACTGCATCGACCTGGCCCGCAAGCCGGTGGCCGAGGCGGGCGATCGGGGCGAGCACCGAGCCTACTACGCCTGTGGCGCCGTCTTCGCCATGGCGGCGGAAGGGGCGCAGGCGCGGCGCGATGGGGGCGACTGGTTCGACTTCCTGCGCCCGGTGCTGGCCGCCAACCGTGAGGACGGCGTGTTGAGCCGTGTTGAATGGCTGGACGCCCTGACCCGCGTCTCGGGCGATCCGTCGCTGGCGCAGACCATCGAGCGGATGCTGGATCAGGGCGCGGCCGATCCCGCCGCCGAGATCGCCAGCCTGTTCCGCAAGACGGGCGTTCCGCACCGGGTCGAGAACGGCAAGATCATCCTGATCTGATCGCTGTTATTTGATCGTGATCAAGGACCAAAGCCGGCCCGCGGCGTTCTATCGTTCTGGAACGAGAGGAAGTCGCGATGACCTGGTCCAGCCTGATCGTCTATGTCGATGACGAAGCCGACAACACCCAACGGATTGAGCAGGCGGCCGCCTTGGCCAAGGCGCACGGGGCGCACCTGATCGGAGTGTCGGCCTGTGCACCCGAGACGCCGATGGCCGACGCCTATGGGGCGGGCATTCTGCTCGGCGAGGTGCTGATTGAGCAGCACGAACGCGCCGAGAAGGCGCTGAAGGGCGCGGAGGATCGCTTTCGGGAGATCGCGACCCGCGCGGGCGTGTCGTGCGAATGGCGCGCCGACGTGGGCGATCCGACCAGCCTGTTGATCAAGCACGCCCGCGCCGCCGACGTGCTGATCGTCGGGCGCGACGCGGCCAACGCCAGCGGCTGGCGGGCGCCGCATCCGGCTGATCTGGCCATGCGGGCGGGGCGATCGGTCATGATCCTGCCGCCGAACCCGGCGCGGTCCGTGGTCGGGTCTCCGGTCTTGCTGGCCTGGACCGACAGTCGCGAGAGTCGTCTGGCCGCCGTCGCCGCCATCCCCATGCTGCGCGAGGCCGAAAGCGTGCGCGTGCTGGAGCTCTGCGATCCCGAGGACATGGACGGCGCGCGTTTACGCACAGCCGACGTCGTCGCCTGGCTGACCCGTCATGGCGTCAAGGCCGAGGCCGAGGCCCGGGCCCATGACGACCGCTCGTCGGGCCGTCGTCTGCTGGACTGCGCCGCCGAGATGAAGGCCGGCGCCATCGTCAGCGGCGCCTGGGGCCACGCCCGGATGCGGCAGTGGATCTTCGGCGGCGTGACCCAGACCCTGATCACCGAAAGCCCGGTGGCCCTGCTGCTGGCGCACTAAGCCGTCAGGCGAACGGATAGGGACTGACCGACTTCGACCAGTCGTCCACCGTCAGCGCCCGCCCGACCGGCGGGGCGGCGCGTTCGGCGCAGGGGTGGCGTTCGCACAGACGGCAGGCCGGGCCGATGGGCGTGATCTCGGGCTTTTGCAGGTCCAGGCCGCGCGCATAGATGAGGCGGTGGGCGTGTTTCAGCTCGCAGCCTAGGCCGATGGCCAGGTCCTGGCCTTCGGTGAAGGCGTCCTGGCCCTGACGGTCCACCGTGCGGGCCAGGGTGAACCAGCGGCCGCCATCGGGTGTCTCGATGATCTGGGTGACGATCCTGCCGGGCGTGCGGAAGGCCGAGTGCAGCCGCCAGCGCGGGCAGGCCCCGCCGAAGCGCGAAAAGGGAAAGGCGCCGGAGGCGTAGCGCTTGGACACATTGCCCGCCTGATCCACTCGCATCAGGAAGAAGGGCACGCCGCGCGCCGTGGGACGTGACAGGGTGGTTAGCCGGTGCGCCGCCTGCTCGAAGCCGACGCCGAAGCGGGCCTGCAGCCGGGCCAAATCATAGCCGGTCTCTTCCGCTGTGCGCTGGAAGGCGGCGTAGGGCATCAGGACGGCGGCGGCCAGGCTGTTGGTCAGCGAGGCCTTCAGCAGGTTGCGGGTTGGGGAGTCGGGGGCGTTGGCCGCCTCGGTCAGGGCTTGAAGCTCGGCCCCGTGCTCCATCAGGGCCAGTTGGCAGGCGACGGCGAAGGCGCGCGAGGAGGGGCCGAGCGCGTCGGACAGCAGCAGCCGTCCCCGGTGCGGATCAAAGCGGCGGGTCCATTCCACCATGACCTCGGCGGGCAGGGTGCGCACAGTCAGGCCGTGGCGGGCGAACAGGCGCCCTCGAGCCAGGGCCTCGAAGCCTTCGTCGGGGGCGGGGGCTTCCGCGCGCAGGGCGTCGTGCAGGGCCTCGCCCAGGGCGTCGAGCTCGGGGAAGTGGTTGTGGCGGGCCTGAACATACTCGCGCACCCATTCCGACGGGCTGTCGGTCGGGGCCGCGCCGCCGCCGGCCTCGGCCTCGGCGCGGTCGCGCACGCGGCGGTCGGAGAAGGCGCGGTAGAGGCGCAGGATGGCGTCGGCGGCGGCGGGTTGATCCTCGGCCAGTTGCACGATCTCGTGGCGCGGCACGGCCAGGCCCTGGAACAGGGGGTCGGCGAAGGCCTCGGCCAGTTCAGCCTCGGACGCGGGACCGCCGGATTGGCCCAGGTTCCTCAGGTCGACGTCATAGGTCTCGGCCAGACGCAGCAGCAACTGGGCCGAGACGGGACGCTGATTGCGCTCGATATGGTTCAGATAGGAGGGCGAGACGCCCAGGTCGCTCGCCATCGCCGTCTGCGACAGGCCGAGGTCGCGCCGCAGCCTTTTCAGGCGGCCGCCGAGGAAGAGTTTGCGATCAGCGGCGGCGTTCATGGCGCGATCATGTCACAACATGACTCCTTAGCAAGTGTCATGATGTGACTGTTTGACTTGAATGGTGCTTCTATCTATGTGTCCTTCGTGACGGATGCGTGTTCAGGTTTTCGGGACAGCGGCTGCGGCCGCGCCTTATCGAGACCGAGACGAACATGACGACCTTCGCCGATCTGGTTCCTTCGCCCGCCGGCCGTTTCGACGGCATCGAACGGCCCTATACGCCGGAGGACGTCCTGCGCCTGCGCGGCTCGGTGCCGGTCACCCACACCCTGGCCGAGCGCGGCGCCAATCGTCTGTGGCAGCTGCTGCACGACGAGCCCTTCATCAACGCCCTGGGCGCCGTGACCGGCAATCAGGCGATGCAGATGGTCCGCGCGGGCCTGAAGGCCATCTATCTGTCGGGCTGGCAGGTCGCCGCCGACGCCAACACCGCCGGGGCCATGTATCCCGACCAGTCACTGTATCCGGCCAACGCCGCGCCGGAATTGTGCCGCCGCATCAACCGTACCCTGCAACGCGCCGACCAGATCGAGCACGCTGAGGGCGGCGCCAAGCGTGAGTGGTTCGCGCCCATCGTCGCTGACGCCGAGGCCGGTTTCGGCGGGCCCCTGAACAGCTTTGAGATCATGAAGGCCTTCATCGAGGCGGGCGCTGCCGGCGTCCACTTCGAGGACCAACTGGCCTCTGAGAAGAAGTGCGGCCACCTGGGCGGCAAGGTCCTGATCCCGACCCAGGCCCATATCCGCAACCTGGTCGCCGCCCGTTTGGCCGCCGACGTCATGGGCACGCCGACCATCACGGTCGCCCGCACCGACGCCGAGAGCGCCCAACTGATCACCTCGGACATCGACGAGCGCGACCAGCCCTTCATCGATCGCGAAAACCGCACGCCCGAAGGTTTCTTCCGCTTGAAGGAAGGCACGGGTCTGGATCACTGCATCGCGCGTGGCCTTTCCTACGCCAACATCGCCGACCTGCTGTGGTGGGAGACTTCGCACCCTGATCTGGACGACGCCAAGAAGTTCGCCGAGGCGATCCAGAAGGAGCATCCGGGCAAGCTGATGGCCTACAACTGCTCGCCCTCCTTCAACTGGAAGGCCAAGCTGGATGACGCCACCATCGCCAAGTTCCAGCGCGAGCTGGGGGCCATGGGCTACAAGTTCCAGTTCGTGACCCTGGCCGGCTTCCACAGCCTGAACAACTCGATGTTCGAGCTGGCCGACGGCTATCGCGATCGCGGCATGGCGGCCTATTCCGAGCTGCAGCAGCGCGAGTTCTCGAACGAGGCGGCCGGCTACACCGCCACCCGTCACCAGCGCGAAGTCGGCACCGGTTATTTCGATCAGGTCGCCACGGTGATCTCGAACGGCCAGTCCTCGACCACGGCCCTGAAAGACTCCACCGAAACCGCCCAGTTCCACGCCGCTTAGGAAAGGAATGAGCCTATGGAACCTCTGAACCGACCCCACGCGATCATCGAATTCTGCCTGGCGCCGCTGGGTCTCGACCCGGACGCCGAGGCGACGAAGGAAGTCCGCAAGCGCCTGGACCACGTCATCAAGACGTTTCAGGCCAAGGCGGTGAAGCCGGTCAGCATCGACTTCTCGACCATGCCGTCACAGGTGATCAACGAAGCCGCTCACGGCTACGAATAGAAGACGAAGACTCTCAGGCCGCTCGCTCAGCGGCCTGAGGCGCGTCCGTGGTCAGTTCCTGCACCATAGCCAGCAGGGCCTCGACGCTGAACGGCTTGGCCAGATGGCGGTCGGCGCCGGCCTCGGTTCCTGCCGCAATATGTTCGGGCAGGGCGTTGGCGGTCAGCATGACGACCGGCGTGCGCGGCATGCCCATGGCGATTTCGTGCAGGCGGATTTCACGGGTGGCCGTCAGCCCGTCCATGACTGGCATCTGCATGTCCATCAGCACCAGGTCGAAGGGCGCGGCGCGGCAGGCCTCGACCGCCTCGGCTCCGTCCTCGACCGAAACCAGATCGACGGCCGCCTGGTCCAGGATCAACTCGACCACGCGGCGGTTGGTGGGATGATCGTCGGCGACCAGGATGCGCAGACGGCGCGTGGTCTCGACAAAGACCGAGTCCTCCGATGCAACGAGGGTCGGCGTCGGCGCGGGCGCCTCGGCTGGACGTAGCGGCAGGGTCAGGATGAAGGCGGCGCCGCCGCCCGGCTCGCTCTCGCAGCCCAGTCCGCCGCCCATCATGGCGGCCAGTTCCCGGCTGATGGCCAGGCCCAGGCCGGAACCGCCGAAGCGACGGGTGATGTCGCCGTCGGCCTGTTCGAAACGGCTGAACAGGCGGTCGCGCGTCTCGGCGTCGAAGCCGATGCCGGTGTCCTGCACGACGAAGCGCAGGCCCTGCGGTCCGGCGTCGACCGTCAGGCTGACAAAGCCGGAGGCGGTGAACTTGACGGCGTTGGAGACCAGATTGGTCAGGATCTGCTTCAGCCGCACCGCGTCGCCGTGCATCCAGATGCGCGCTTCGGGCGCGACCTCGACGAAGAACTGCAGGCCCTTGTCGCGGGCGGCGGCGGCGTACAGTTGTCCGGCTTCCTCTACGGCGCGGGTCAGGTCGAAGGGCTCGTCGCCCAGTTCCAACCGCCCGGACTCGACGCGAGCCAGATCGAGAATGTCGCTAAGCAGGGTCTGCAACGTGCGGCTGGAGGAATGGATCAGCTCCAGCATTTCGTGCTGCTGCTCGTTCAGGTCGGTTCGGGCCAGCGCTTGCGCCACGCCGATGACGCCGTTCAGTGGCGTGCGGATCTCATGGCTCATATTGGCCAGGAACTGGCTCTTGGCGCGGTTGGCGGCGTCGGCGGCGTCTCTGGCCTCGGCCAGGGCCTGGGCGTCGCGCTTCATGTCGCTGATGTCGGAGCAGACGGTGACCGTGCCGCCCTCGGCGGTCTTGCGGTCCTGAACCCGCAGCCAGCGGCCGCCGATCTGCTGCTCCATCGCCCCGCTGGGACGACGGCGATTGGCCATGCGCTCGGCGATCCAGGCGCTTTCGCGCCCCAGGGCGGCAGGATAGAGGCCAGCGTTGATGCCCGCCATCAGGACTTCGCGAAAGGTGACGCCGACCTTCAGCGCTGCCGTCACCTCGGGATTGATCTCCGTGTAGCGACGGTTCCAGATCGCCAGCCGGTCGTCAGCGTCATAGAAGCCCAGGCCGTCGGGCATGGCTTCGATGGCCTCGCGCAGCTGGCCCAGGGCGCTGTGTCGCGACCACCAGACCATGCCGGTCAGGAAGGCCGCGATGATGGCCAGCAGGCCGACGCTGGCTCCGATCCACAGGGTCAGGGTGGTTTCGGCGGCGGCGGCGACCGGCAGGATCACGCCGGGTGTCGGCGTGATGACCACGGCGCTCATGGCCACGAAATGCAGCCAGCAGACCCCCAGCGCCGCCAAGATGGTGGCGACGATGACCCGCTTGGCGCCCACACGCCAAGGCAGCAGGGCAACCCCGCTGACCAACAGCATGCCGCCGATGACCGCCACCACGACAAGCGGGGCGTTCCACGACAGGATGGCGCCTGAGAGCCGCAGTCCCGACATGCCGAGGAAATGCATGGCCGCGACGCCGAGGCCGCAGGTCAAGGCGGCGACCAGGCGCCCCATGCGGCCGACATCCGCCAAAGCCAGGTGCATGGCGACGTAGAAGGCGACGATGACGACCGCCAGCGAAGCGGCGGTCTCGCTCACGTCATATCGCGCCGGGACGCCGATGTCGTAGGCCTTCATGGCGATGAAGTGGGTGCTCCAGACGCCGAGGCCGGCCACCAGGGGCACGGCGATCAGATAGACACGGCGCGAGCGTCGGGCGACATTGCGGGCGCGATCGAACAGGCAAAGGGCGATCAGCAGGCTGAAGACGGAGACAAGCAGGGCGAAGGGCAGAATCCGCCAATCGTGTTGCTGAACCAGGCAGTTCAGGATCGTATTCACGTCACAAGCCCCTCCAACCCGCCGAAAAGACTGCCGCAAATCGGTGAACAAACTACGCTATGCGCCACCATCTCGGCTCACCCGGTCGTCTTTCGAGTCGCGGCCAGCCTAGGGCCAGTCGCTGAATAATGAGATAACGTCGATTTTCATGCCGTATGAGCACTCGCCTTCGCCGGTCGCACCCACCGCCTCGTCCCGGCTCTGGACCGCCGGCGCCAGCGGCGGCGTGGCCATTCTGGTGATGGCGGTGCTGGCGGTGATGAAGCCGGAACTGGCGGGTTGGCTGGCGGCGGGCGCCGTGGCGGTGGCGACGACGACCTGGCTGGTCAATCGTCGGCCTCAGCCTCTGGCCAGCATCAGCGAACTGGACGGCAGCGGGCCTGTCGATCTGGCCCCCGACGGCGCCTTGCTGGCCGATGTGTTCGAAGCCCTGGCTGATCCCATCCTGATCATCAGCGGCGGCGAGGCCGATGATATCGCCGGGCGTCGCATCGCCCTGGCCAACGCTGCGGCGCGCGAATTGTTTCGCCTGAACGGGGCCGGTGGCGGGCTGCTGGTCTCGGTCATCCGCGATCCCAAGGTGCTGGAGGCGGTGGACGAGGCCCTGTTCGGCGATTTCAGCAGCACGGTCGATTACGTCGGCGGGGGCGCCCAGGAACGTCACTGGCGGGCCTTTGTCCGCCCGCTGCCTGAGCGGGACGCCCATCTGTGGGGCGCCGGGACGCTGGCCCTGCTGGCGCTGCGTGACGAGACCGACACACGGCGCATGGAGATGATGCGCGTCGACTTCCTGGCCAACGCCAGCCATGAGTTGCGCACGCCGCTGGCCTCGCTGTCGGGCTTCATCGAGACGTTGAAGGGTCACGCCAAGGACGACCCCAAGGCGCGCGACAAATTCCTCGACATCATGGCGATCCAGGCCGACCGCATGGGGCGGCTGGTCGCCGACCTGCTGTCGCTGAGTCGGATTGAACTGAACGAGCACATCGCGCCGCTGGGCCGGGTCGATCTGGCGCGGGCCGCCTCGGACGTGGTGGACGCGGTCAGCGTCATCTCAAGCGAGCGCGGCGTCACCATCAAGGCCGACCTCGGACAGGGCGGCGCGACGGTCTCGGGCGACCGTGACGAGATCATTCAGGTGATTCAGAACCTGATCGACAACGCCCTGAAATACTCCAGCAGCGGCGGGGTGATCGAGATCGCCATCGAGCGCGACCTTAGTCTTGACGAGGTCATGACGGCGCGGATGCCCGAGGGCACGCGTCTGTCGCTGGCCACGCCGGACCGCGAGGCGGGTCAGAAATACGCCGTCGTCACCGTGCGCGACCACGGCCCCGGCATGGCGCGCGAGCACCTGCCGCGCCTGACGGAGCGATTCTATCGCGTCGAGGGCCAGAAGAGCGGCGAACGACAGGGGACGGGCCTGGGCCTGGCCATCGTGCGCCACATCATCATCCGCCACCGCGGCGGTCTGGCCGTGGACAGCGCTCTGGGGCAGGGGGCGATCTTCACCGCCTGCTTCCCCCTGGCGCCCGCGCGGGACGCGGATTCTGGGGGCGGACCCGTGGCGTGACAGGCCTGCGACATGAAGGATGGGCGTCGTAACAGAACTGTCACGCCGCCGTCTTATTCCGCTCGCCAATCGCGGGCAGTTTCCGGGCCGAAACGCACCGGCCCCCGATGCGTTGTGATTCACGCGCGTACGGACCCGGATGATCTGGATTTTTCTGTTACTGCTGATCGGCTTCTCTGTTCTCGCCTATCTGGGCGGGCGCAGGCTGGCGACGCGTCGCAGCGCGGGGGTGAAGGCCCACTCGCGCCCGGGGCAGCATGGCCTCTACGCCCTGATCTGGGTCGGCATGCCGGCTCTGGTCGTGCTGATCGCCGCCTCGATCTTCTCGGCCCCGCTGGAGCGCCAGATGCTGGCCGCCGGCGCGCCGGACAGCGTCGCCCAGCTGGAGCCCTTCCGTCGCGAGGCCTTCTTCTCGGACGCGCGCCGCATCGGCGACGGCCTTGAGGCCCAGCAGATCTGGCCCGCCCCCTATGCCGAGGAACTCCCGGCCGAGGGACGCCGCGCGCACCGTATCTCGTCGGCCCTGAGCTGGGGCGGCGGCGTCGCGGCCCTGATCGCGGCCATTCTGGGCGGCGTCTTCGTCTTCGTCCGCATCCGCCCGGACCTGCGCGCCCGCAACCGGGTGGAGAGCTGGATCAGCATCGTCCTGTTCGCCTGTTCGGCGGTGGCGGTGCTGACGACGGTCGGCATCATCTTCTCCCTGGTCTGGGACAGCCTTCGCTTCTTCAACTCGGTGCCGATCACCGAATTCCTGTTCGGGACCAAGTGGAGCCCGCAGATGGCGATCCGCGCCGACCAGATCGGTTCGTCGGGCGCCTTCGGAGCCGTGCCGCTGTTCGCCGGCACCTTCCTGATCATGATGATCGCCATGATGGTGGCGGGACCGATCGGCCTGTTCTCGGCCATCTATCTGTCGGAATACGCCGGTCGTCGCACCCGCGCCGTGGTCAAGCCCCTGCTTGAGGTTCTGGCCGGCGTGCCGACCGTGGTTTACGGCTTCTTCGCCGCCCTGACCGTGGGCCCGGCCTTCCGCGTCTTCTTCAACACCATCGGCGGCTGGCTGGTCGGCGGACCGCTGGACGGGATCGGCCAATACCTGCTGCTGGTGCAGAACCAGATGGCTCTGGTGGCCGGGGCGGTCATGGGCATCATGCTCATCCCCTTCGTCAGTTCCCTGTCCGACGACATCATGAACGCCGTGCCGCAGTCCCTGCGCGACGGATCCTACGCCATGGGCGCGACCAAGTCCGAGACGGTCAAGCGGGTGCTTCTGCCCGCCGCCCTGCCGGGCATCGCCGGCGCCTTCCTGCTGGCCATCTCGCGCGCCATCGGCGAGACCATGATCGTGACCATGGCCGCCGGTCTGGCCGCCAAGCTGACGCTGAACCCGCTGGATACGGTCACGACCGTCACGGTGCAGATCGTCACCCTGCTGACCGGCGACCAGGAGTTCAACAGCCCAAAAACCCTGGCCGCCTTCGGCCTGGGCCTGACCCTGTTTGTCGTCACCCTGCTGCTCAACATCGTCGCCATGCGCATCGTGCAAGCCTATCGGGAACAATATGACTGACGCCGCCCAAAACCCGACGGGCCAGACCGTGACCGGCGTCAGTTCGCGCACCCAGCGGCTGCAGGCCCGGCTGCGCGGTCGCTACGCCCGCGAGACCCGCTTCAAGTGGTATGGCCGCGCGGCCATCGGCTTCGCCTTGATCTTCCTGGTGATCCTGCTGGGCAGCATCATCATGCAGGGCCGCACGGCCTTCTACGCCCACAGCGTCACCCTGCCGGTCTATATGGACCCGGCGCGCATCGACCGCGGCTATCCTCAGGGCGCCAATTTCGAGCAGATGGTGGCCGAGCAACAGGTGCGCCGTCTGGGCATCCAAGACGACGCCCAAGGCTCCAAGGCCGCGGCCATGAAGGCCCTGTTCTCGTCGGAGCTGAAGTTCCAGGCGGCGGGCATGATCGCGCGCCAGCCCGGCCTGGTTGGCCAGACGGTGCCGGTCTCGGCGCCCCTGTCCGACAACGCCGACCTCTATCTGAAGGGCGAGATTTCCCAGGCCACGCCCGAGGATCAACGCCGCATCAGTAATGAGCAGATGGCCTGGCTGGACCGGATGAAGGCGTCCGGCGCCGTGCGGGCGCACTTCAACAGCGCCCTGTTCACCAAGGGCGACTCGACCCAGCCGGAGCTGGCGGGTCTGCTGGGCGCCGTGGTCGGTTCGGCCCTGATGCTGCTGGTCACGGCCCTGATCGCCATTCCGGTCGGCGTGGGCGCCGCTGTCTGGCTGGAAGAATACTCGCCGCGCAATCGCCTGACCGCGATCATCGAGGTCAACATCAACAACCTCGCCGCGGTGCCGTCGATCGTTTACGGCCTGCTGGGGCTGGCCCTCTTCATCAACTTCCTGCACCTGCCGCGCGCCAGCCCGCTGGTCGGCGGTCTGGTTCTCGCCCTGATGGCTCTGCCGACGGTGATCATCGCTACGCGCTCGTCGCTTAAGGCGGTGCCGCCGTCGATCCGCGAGGCGGCCCTGGCCATGGGCGCCAGCCGCACCCAGACCGTGTTCGGCCACGTCCTGCCCCTGGCCATGCCGGGCGTCATGACGGGTTCGATCATCGCCATGGCCCACGCCCTTGGCGAGACGGCGCCCCTGCTGCTGATCGGCATGATCAGCTTCGTCCCCGGCGTGCCCCATGCCATCGACGAGCCGGTCGGCGCCCTGCCTTCGCTGATCTACATCTGGGAGAACGCGTCGGAGCGCGCGTTCCACGAGCGGACCGCCGCCGCCATCCTTGTGCTCCTCGCCTTCATGATCGTCATGAACGCCGCCGCGATCCTGCTGCGTCGGCGGTTCGAACGCCGGTGGTAGTCTTATGAAGTTCAACATCTTCCGCGCCCCTGAGGGCCAAGGCGGCGGTTCCGCCGTCCGCGAACCCGCACCCCTGACGACCGCCCCGGTGGTCGGCGCCCATGCGTCTGCGCCCTTGGGTCCGATCAAGATCGCCGCGCGCGACGTCAGCGTCTTCTACGGCGACAAGCAGGCCCTGTTCGATGTCTCGCTGGACATCCCGGACAAGACCGTCACGGCCCTGATCGGGCCGTCGGGTTGCGGCAAGTCGACCTTTCTGCGGACCATGAACCGCATGAACGACACCATTCCGGGCTGCCGCGTGACCGGCCGCATCGAGATGGACGGCGGCGACATCAACGACCGCAAGATCGACCCGGTCCTGCTGCGCGCCCAGGTCGGCATGGTCTTCCAGAAGCCCAACCCCTTCCCCAAGACGATCTATGAGAACGTCGCCTATGGGCCCAAGATTCACGGCCTGGCCACGTCCAAGGGCGAACTGGACGACATCGTCCAGAAGGCGCTGAAGCGCGCGGGTCTGTGGGAAGAGGTCGCCGACCGCCTGCACTCGCCGGGCACCGGCCTGTCGGGCGGTCAGCAGCAGCGTCTGGTCATCGCCCGCGCGATCGCGGTCGAACCCGAAGTCATCCTGATGGACGAGCCCTGCTCGGCGCTGGACCCGATCGCCACGGCCAAGATCGAGGAACTGATCGACGAACTGCGCGAGCGCTACTGCATCGTCATCGTCACCCACTCGATGGCCCAGGCGGCCCGCGTGTCCCAACGCACGGCCTTCTTCCACATGGGCAAGCTGGTCGAGACCGGCGACACCGAAGAGATCTTCACCAATCCGCGCGAGCGCCGCACGCTCGACTACATCACCGGCCGCTTCGGCTAAGGGCGCGAGCATGAACCAGCACACGGTCAAGGCTTACGGCGACGAACTGAACCAGCTGACGGCCGAGGTCGTCCGCATGGGCGGTCTGGCCGAGGCGCAGGTGGCGGACGCCATCGAATCCGTCGCCCGTCGCGACGTGGCGTTGGCGAAGGCGGTGGTCGAGCGCGACAACCGTCTGGACGCCCTGCATCGCGACATCGAGAAGAAGTCCATCCGCCTGATCGCCCTGCGTCAGCCGGTGGCTTCGGACCTGCGCCGGACGCTGGGGGCCATGAAGCTGGCCTCCGATCTGGAGCGTACCGGCGATCTGGCCAAGAACATCGCCAAGCGGGCGCTGATCCTGGCTGAGGGCGAGCCGATGCAGGTGCTGACCCGCTCGATCGAGCGGATGGGCCGTCTGGTCTCGACCCGGCTGCGTGACGTGCTGGACGCCTACACGGCGTCTGAGCTGGAACGCGCCCTGTCGGTGTGGAGCACCGACGACGAGGTGGACGAGCACTACAACGCCCTGTTCCGCGAACTGCTGACCTACATGATGGGCGATCCGCGCACGATCACGGCCTGCACCCATCTGCTGTTCATGGCCAAGAACCTGGAGCGGATCGGCGACCACGCGACCAATATCGCCGAAACCGTCCACTATGAGATCACCGGCGAGGACATCCTGGGCGAACGACCCAAGGCCGTCCCTGGCCCCGGCGAGGAACAGACCTCCACGCCGCATATTTCGACACCGCCGCCGTCCGACCCGACGGCTGGCTGACCCTTCCCGCTGACGACTTCGACCGACCGGAGAGCCTGACGTGCAACCCTATATTCTGGTGATGGAAGACGAGGACGCCCTGGCCACCCTGCTCCAGTACAATCTGGAGAAGGAAGGCTATGACGTGACCGTGGCGGCGGACGGGGAGGAGGGGCTGTTGCAGGTCGACGAGCGCCTGCCCGATCTGGTGCTGCTGGACTGGATGCTGCCCAAGCTGTCGGGCATCGAGGTCTGCCGTCGTCTGCGCGGTCGGGCCGAGACCCGCAACCTGCCGATCATCATGCTGACCGCGCGCGGCGAGGAATCTGACCGCGTGCGCGGCCTGGACACCGGCGCCGACGACTACATGACCAAGCCCTTCTCGATGACGGAACTGACGGCGCGCATCCGTGCGGTGCTGCGCCGCATCCGTCCGGGCCTGGCCGACGATCGCATCAACCACGCCGACATCGTCATCGACCGCGTCGCCCACCGCGTCCGTCGTGCCGGCAAGGAAATCCACCTCGGCCCGACCGAGTTCCGCCTGCTGGATCATTTGATGAAGCATCCGGGCCGGGTGTTCAGCCGTGAACAGCTGCTGGACGCCGTCTGGGGCTCGGACGTCTATGTCGAGGCCCGCACGGTCGACGTCCACGTTGGTCGCCTGCGCAAGGCGCTGAACGTCGAGGGCACGGTCAACCCGATCCGGACGGTGCGTTCGGCGGGCTATTCGCTGGATTTGAACAGCTAGAAGAATTCTCCCTCCCCCTTCATGGGGAGGGTGGTCGCGCAAGCGACCGGAGGGGGCGGCGATACGGAGCGCGGCGCTTGATTTGCTAAAGCGTCCCCACCCGACTTCCCCCTGCGGGCTCAGTCACCCTCCCCATGAAGGGGAGGGCGATTGATGTGTCAGCTCGCGATCTCTTCCGGGTCGATCTCATAGATGGTCGAGCAGTATTCGCAGGTCGCGCGGATCAAGCCGTCGGCCTCGATCATTTCGGCGCGGTCGCTGACCGGGAAGGAGCCCAGGACGCCGGTGATCCTTTCCTTGGAACAGCGGCAGACGGCGGTCAGAGGCTGGGCGCCTTCCAGCCGCACGCCGTCCTCGTGGAACAGGCGGAACAGCAATGTCTCGGCGCTGATGGTGGGGTCGATCAGTTCGTCGTCGCCCAGGGTGAAGAACAGGGCGCGGGTGCGTTCCCAGATTTCCTCGGTCGAACCGCGCGCGTCGTCGCTGGCGATGACCTGGATCATGGCGCCGCCCGCGCGCCAAGCCGTGCCGGCCGCCGTCGTCACCTGACCCACGGCCAGGCGCACCTTGGTCGGCACCTGCTCGGACTGGGTGAAGTAGTGTTCGGCGCACAGCGACAGGCTCTCGCCCTCGATCGGCGTGATGCCCTGGGTGCGTTCGAAATCCTCGCCTCGGTCGATGGTCATCATGAAGACGCCCTTGCCTAGCAGCGCCTGTGCGCCGGGACGGACGTCGCCCTCGGACACCGCGGCCACCTCTTCAGGGTCAAAGCGGCAGAAACCGCGCAGCGTGCCCGCCGTGTCGTAGTCGGCGACGACGTAGCGCACCGGGCCGTCGCCCTGGGCCTGAACGATCAAACGACCCTTGAATTTCAGCGCCGAGCCGACGATGGCGGCCAGGACGCAGGCTTCGCCCAGCAGGCCGGCGACGGGTGCGGGATAGTCATGGGCAGACAGGACCTTGTCCACGGCCTCGCCCAACCGCACCAGGCGGCCGCGCACGGGCCAGCCTTCGATCTGGAACGCGGCGGCGAAGTCGTCGGCAGGGGCGGGGTTTGGTTGTGCGGTGGGCGCGTGATCGGTCACGGCGAAGATCCTGATAAAAGGCGAAACTGTTCGGAAGCGGCGCAACATAGGGAGCCTGCCCCTGCTTGGTAAGGGGCAGGGGCCATCCGCCCACGCGGCTTGCAGCTTGGCCGTTTGTGGCGGAACCTCTTTTGACGCGGTTCGCTCCTGTCCTGACGACAGTTTCGACAAGAAGAGGTTTGATTGCCTATGGTTCGACAGTTCAACGCCGTGGACGAAGTCCGCAAACACCCCGGGATCACCGCCGGCGTCGTCGCCGTGCTGGCCGGTGTGGGTATCGCCGCCCTGCTGCTGAATCAGCGTTCAGGCCCGACCCGCTATCAGCAGCTACGCGAACGGGTTGACCCGCGGGGCTGGTTCGACGCCGAGGCGCTTCGTCATCGGTTTGATGACATCGCGCGCGGGGTGCGGGATGGAGCGGGTGATCTGACCCATCGCGCCGCCGATCTGGGCGGCTACGCCGGCGAGCGCGCCGGCCATTTCGGTCATGAAGCGAAATCCAAGGCTGAACATTGGCTGCATCGTTCGCGCAAAAATTCCCGCAAGCCGATGAAACGTTACGCCAGACAGGCGCGCCGCTATGCCGAAGACGCCGGCGACTTCGCCCGTGATCACGCCAGGGAGGGCGGGGCCTTGCTGGCCGTGGCCACCATCGCCGCCGCCATCGGCGCTGCGGCCCTGGAAAACCGTCGCAGGAGCGGGGGATCGAGCGGTTTCGGCAAATTGTGACGTTTTTGGAAAATTCATGCGGAAAGGGGTGCTTCGGCGCCCCTTTTTATTGCTGCAGGTGCGAAGGTGGGCTAGGGGCGGGGCATGACTTCGCCCGTCTTCATCTTCGACTTCGACTCCACCCTGGTGCGCATCGAGACGCTTGAGGCGCTCGCTGACATCGCCCTGTCCGACGCGCCCGATGCGGCGGCGAAAAAGGCCGAAATCGCGGCTCTGACCGACCAGGCGATGACGGGGCAGGTGGACTTCGGCACGGCCCTGCGCCGCCGTTTGGACCTGTTGTCCCTGACCCGCAGCCACGTCGAGGCCCTGAGCGACCGTATTCTGGACGAGGCCAGCGCCTCGATCCGCCGCAACGTGGACTTCTTCGAGCGCCACGCCGAGCGGGTCTATATCCTGTCGGGCGGCTTCCGCGAGGTGATCGCGCCCCTGGCCGCGCGGCTGGGGATCGCCGCTGATCACGTTCTGGCCAACGACCTGATCTATGACGCCGAGGGCCGGGTGACGGGCGTGGACGACGCCAACCCCCTGTCGCGCGACAACGGCAAGCCCGAGGTCATCAAGGCCCTGAACCTGACCGGACCCGTGGTCATGGTCGGCGACGGCTGGACCGACGCCGAGGTCAAGCTCGCCGGCGCCGCCGACCGCTTCTACGCCTTCACCGAGGTCGTCGGCCGGGCCAAGGTGATCGAGGTCGCCGACGCCGTCGCCGCCTCGCTGGACGAGGTCCTGTTCGCCGAGGGCGTGTCGGGCCGCTGGTCCTATCCGCGCAACCGCATCAAGATGCTGCTGCTGGAAAACATCCACCCCGCCGCCGTCGAGCGGCTGGAGGAGGCGGGCTATTCCGTCGAGACCCTGAAGGGCGCGCTGGACGAGGACGACCTGATCGAGGCGATTAAGGGCGTGCACGTCCTGGGCATCCGCTCCAAGACCAACGTCAGCAAGCGAGTGCTGGAACGCGCCGACCGTCTGCTGGCTATCGCCGCCTTCTGCATCGGCACGAACCAGATCGATCTGGAAGCCGCCGCCGAACA
Source organism: Brevundimonas bullata (assembly GCF_014207965.1). Classification (GTDB taxonomy): domain Bacteria; phylum Pseudomonadota; class Alphaproteobacteria; order Caulobacterales; family Caulobacteraceae; genus Brevundimonas; species Brevundimonas bullata_A. The sequence goes on along the minus strand of NZ_JACHLM010000004.1, from coordinate 206,781 downwards.
TGGCGTGGCCGTCTTCAACGCCCCCTATTCCAACACCCGTTCGGTGGTCGAACTGGCCATCGGCCTGACCATCGTCCTGATGCGCGACGTGGCCGACAAGTCGGCGGCCATGCACCGGGGGGAATGGAACAAGTCCGCCACCGGCTCGCGCGAACTGCGCGGCAAGACCCTGGGCATCGTCGGCTATGGCGCCATCGGCTCGCAGCTGTCGGTGCTGGCCGAGGGGCTGGGCATGCGCGTCATCTTCCACGACCTGTCGGAGCGGCTGGCCCTCGGCAACGCCCGGCGCATGCGCTCGTTGGACGCCCTGCTGGCCGAGGCCGACGTCGTCAGCCTGCACGTCGACGGGCGCAAGGAGAACACCGCCATCATCGGCGCGGCGCAGTTCGCCAGGATGAAGCCGGGCGTCCTGTTCCTGAACCTGTCGCGCGGTCATGTCGTCGATGTCGACGCCCTGGCCGAGGCGGTGAAGTCGGGCCGGGTCGCCGGCGCGGCGGTCGATGTCTTCCCCGAGGAGCCACGCACCAACGCCGATCCCTTCGCCAGCCCCCTGCAGGGCCTGAAGAACGTCATCCTGACGCCCCACATCGGCGGCTCGACCGAGGAGGCGCAGGAAGCCATCGCCGAGTTCGCGGCCGAGCGCCTGCTGGGCTATCTGAACCGGGGCGACACCACCTTCTGCGTCAACCTGCCGAACGTGCAACTGGCGGAGGTGTCGCGCGCCCACCGTCTGCTGCACATCCACAGGAACCAGCCGGGCGTTCTGGCCGAGCTGAACCGCGCCCTGTCGGCGGCGGGCCTCAACATCCTGGGCCAGCACCTGAAGACGGACGAGCGGACCGGATACGTCATCACCGACGTGGATCGCGACTATGACCCCGAGGTGTTGAAGACCCTGCGTGACCTGCCGGGCACACTTCGCTTCCGTACGCTTCACTGATCGTTGTTCAGCTTCCCTAGGGGCATCTTGCGTTAGCGGCCAAGCGGCGCATCCTCTCACTAACGACCGCGCACTGACGGTCGAGGGAGGAACACCGATGTCACGTCTTCTTCGCGGAGCGGCTCTGGCCGCGCTGACTCTGGCGGCTGTCTCGACGGCCGGCGCCGCCGGGGCCCAAACCTATAACCGGCTAGTTGTGTTCGGCGACAGCCTGTCGGACAACGGCAATCTTTTCGCCGCGACGGGCGGCACGAACCCGACCTCGCCGCCCTATTTCCAGGGGCGATTCTCCAACGGGCCGGTGTTCACGGAGCTGTTGGGCTTCAACGCCGGACGCTACACCGCCGGCGCGCCGGTGACGGGCAGCGTCAACTACGCCTTCGGCGGCGCGCGCACCGACAGCCAAGCCTCCCCGCCTGGAATGCGCAATCAACTGCTGGCCTATACGGGCGCGGGCGGCAAGTTCGGCGCGGGCGATCTGGTCAGCATCCTGGGCGGCGCCAATAACATCTTCCAGGGCATCCCGGCGGCGGGCGCGTCGGCGAACCCGCAGGGCAGCATCTCGACCGTCGCCCTGGGCGCGGCGGCGGACATGAAGTTCATCGTCAACAGCGTGGCCTCGGCCGGGGCGGGCACCATTCTGGTGACCAACCTGCCGCGACTGGGCACCACGCCGCAGTTCAACAAGGGGCCCGGACTGCCGGCGTCGCCCTTGGCCGACTACGCCGGAACAACCTTCAACAGCGCGCTGCTGACCGGGATGATGGCCACGGCGGCGGCCCAGCCCAACACCAACATCATCCTGATGGACCTCTACAAGATCAGCGACACCCTGTCGGGCAGCCCGGAGCGTTTCGGCCTGACCAACGCCAAGGACGCCTGCTTTACCGGGACGACCGCCTGTTCGACGCCGGATACCTACCTCTACTGGGACGGCGTCCACCCGACGGCGGCGGGGCACAGGCTGATCGCGCGCCTGGCCAACGATTACCTCTATTACGGAGATCTGGGCACGCAGACGGCCGTGCTGGGCGAGACCGCCTGGCGTCACCGTGAGGACGCGCTGGACGGCTCGACCGCCAGCCTGTCCGGCCGCGACGCCTGGACGGCGGGGACGGCGATCTCGGTCGCGGCCCTGGCCGACCGGACCAAGACCGACGCGCGCGGCGCCATCGGCGCGGCGACCTCGGACGGTTACGGCGTGCGGATCGCGCTGGAGTCGGGCACCGAGACCATGCGCTTCGGCCTGGCCGGTTCTTACCGCAACGCCGATGTGGACGCGGGCGCGCTGAACGTCGACCTCGACACGTTCGGCCTCGACATCTACGGCGGCTGGCGCTCGGGCGACCTGTTCGTCAACGCGGCGGCGGGCGTGGCCCAGGACGACTTCAACGACGTCAGCCGCCTGACCTCCCTGGCCCCGATCGTTCACACCGGCTCGACACGCGGCGTCAGCACGGGTGCGCGTCTGCAGGGCGGGATGTGGTTCGACATGGGCGGCGTCGCCTTGTCGCCGCGCGCCGCCGTGGCCTGGATCAACAGCGACGTGGACGCCTTCACCGAACAGGGCGTCGCGGCCCAGTATGCCTATCAGGACCGTTCGGTTCAGGGCGCGACCGCCGAGATCGCCCTGCGCGCCGAGGCGGGCATCGACCGCTTCCACTTCTTCGCCGAGGGCGGCTATCGTGACAGCCTCAGCGACGACAGCGACGCGGTGCAGACTGGCATCGCCGGTAACCCGGCGAAGATCCTGGCGCGTGAAATCGATCAGCCCTGGGGTGGTCAGTTCCTGGCCTCGGTGGGCATCGAGGGTACGGTGATGGACCGTCTGAAGGTCTCCATTGGCTACAAGGGGCGTTTCGGCGATCAGGCCGACAGCCATATGGGCGGGGTGCAACTGACCTTGCCGCTGTAAGGCGTCTGCCAGACAGGAGAGGGGCCGCGCGGCGCAGGTCGCGCGGCCCCTTTCGCGTGCGGGTTCCACGGTGCGACGCCTTGTCGCCCCTGCGGCGCCCCATTCGCGACCCGGTGTAATGCCAGAAAAGGACAACCCCGGCCGTCGGCGAGTGTTCTTCCGCCATCCGCGCATTGCGCGACCACGACGGCCCTCCCGCTTGAAAAAGCGCCAGGAGCTGTTGTTTTAGTATGCGTTTTCTTCCCCCGGCCGCCCGGCCGTTCGTGCTTCATGTCGGTCAGATCTCCCTGCTGGCCGGCGCCGCTGTTCTCGCCATGGCCGCCGCTCCGCTGCACGGCGCCAATCCCGCCCCGGACAAGGTCGACGACCTGTCCGCCCCCGCCGCCCCGCCGGTGACGGCAGTGGCTCAACCCGCCGGCCCTCTGATGCGCAAGATCGTGTTCGAGGCCCCGGTGAAGGGCTATCGGGTCAACTCGGCCTTCGGTCTGCGTAAACTGGCCATCGAAGCCAAGGCTCGCGCCCACAAGGGCGTCGATATCGCCGCGCCCAAGGGCACCAGCGTCTATTCGACCGCTGAGGGCAGGGTGGTCCGCGCCGGCTTCCAGGCGGGCGGCTATGGCAACTTCATCGAGGTGAAGCATCCGAACGGCATGAGCAGCGTCTATGGTCATCTGAGCCGCATCGACGTGCACACTGGGCAGTCGGTGGCCTCGGGCGAGCGTATCGGTCTGGTGGGTTCAACCGGCTATTCGACGGGGCCGCACCTGCATTTCGAGGTCCGCCGCAATGGCGGCCAGGTGAACCCCACCAAGGTCGTAGGTCAGAGTTTTGACGTGAAGGTCAGCGCTTCCAAGTAGGCGTCGCCGATCATGACCGATTCGTAATGTAAAATAGCCTTTCCATTGTGCCCGCCGCACCGTTAGGATTCGCATCTGACGGTTGAAGGGGGACGGCATGACAGCAGCGTTGACGCTGGATGGAATCAGCAAGAGATACGGCGGCTTTCAGGCCGTGTCCGACCTGAGCTTTGCGGTCGAGAAGGGCACGATCTGCGGCTTTCTCGGCCCCAATGGCGCGGGCAAGACCTCGACCCTGCGCATGATCCTGGGGCTACAGCCCGCCACGTCCGGCCGGATCGAGATCCTTGGCGCTGACGATGGACGCAAGGTGCGCGACCGGATCGGCTTCCTCCCCGAAGAGCGTGGTCTCTACAAGAAGATGACGCCGGTGGACGCCATCTCCTTCTTCGGCGGCCTAAAGGGCCTGCCCCAGGCCGAGGGCCGCAAGCGCGCCCGCGAGATGCTGGAGCAGATGGGCCTGGGCGACGCCCAGAAGAAAAAGATGAAAGAGCTGTCCAAGGGGATGGCGCAAAAGGTCCAGTTGATCGCCTCCGTGGTGCATCGACCCGAGTTTGTGATCCTGGACGAACCTTTCTCGGGCCTCGACCCGATGAACCAGCAGGGACTGGAGGCGATGATCCGGGCCCTGGCCGCCGATGGGGCGACCGTCCTGTTCTCCACCCACGTCATGCAACACGCCGAGCGGCTGTGCGACAAGGTCGTGCTGCTGGCGCGCGGCAAGAAGGCCTTCGAGGGGACCGTGGATCAGGCGAGGGCGACCTCGCCGCGCTTCCTGGAACTCGAAGGGGTGTTGGATACGGGGGCTGTCGCGGCCCTGCCGGGGGTTTCCGGCGTCGAGGTGCTGAACGATCAAGACGGCGTGCGCACGCTGCGCGCCGGGCTGGCGCAGGGCGCTGGCGGGCAGGAGGCGCTGAAATCGGCCTTCCTGACCGGGCTGGACGTGCGCCGGTTCCAGATCAAGGAGCCGACCCTGCACGACGCCTTCATCGGTTTGACCGGCGATCATCCGGATGAGGACCAGAGCGTTGCGCGCGATGCGCTCAAGACGGAGGCTGCCCGATGAACCGCACCCTTCTGATCGCGCGCCGCGAGTTCATGGCCTATGCCAAGACCGTCGGCTTCTGGCTGTCGTTGCTGGCCTTCCCCCTGTTCGGGGCGCTGGGCGGCGCCATTCCCATCCTGATGAGCCAGTCCGAGCCTATGCGTTCGGTGGCCCTGGTCGATGAGGCGCCGGCTGGGTCGGGTTTGGCCTCCGCCGTGCGTCAGTCGCTGGAAAGCGAGCAGGCGAAGGGCGATATCAGCGCCTTGCGCATGGCCGCCATACCCGAGGCGGGAGTGGCGGGCGGTGATCGGGTGCGGAAGGTGGCCGAGAACGAAGGCTTTGAGGCTGGCGTTGCAGCGCTGAAGCGTGAGGCGCCCCGCGCCGGCGCAGCCTTTGAAACCCCCAAGCGCAGCCTGAATCTGGTTGCGCCGCCAGCGGAAATCCTCGCCGCCGCCCCCGGCGAGGCCCGCGACGCTCTGGCCCGCCGCTACCTGGGCGACGATGCGCCCGAGGGCCAGAAGCTGAGCGGCATCGTCTTCCTGACTGAAACCAATGGCCAGCCCGGCGCCCGCGTCTGGACCGCCCGCGCCACCGACGACGCCGTCGAGGACGCCGTTCGCGACGCCCTGAAGGACGTCAATCGCCGTCAGGTCTTCGCCGCCAGCGGCATCGACCCTGCGGTGGTGGCCCAGACGGATAGGTTCCGTCCCGAACTGTCCGTCTTCTCGCCCAAGGCGGCGTCGGGGGGCGAGGTGTCGTTCCGCGACAAGCTGCCGACCGTGGTCGGTCTGGCGGTGGGCTTCATCCTGTGGTCGCTGATCATCACGGGCGCCTCGATCCTGCTGAACAGCGTGATGGAGGAGAAGTCGAACAAGATCCTTGAGGTCCTGCTGTCCTCGGCCTCGGCGACCGAAATCCTGACCGGCAAGGTGCTGGGCGTGGCTTTGCTGACGCTGACGGTTCTGGCCGCCTGGGGTGGGTTGGGGGGGATCGGCCTTATCCTGGCCGCGCCGGACATGGCCCGGGATATCGGCTCGGTGCTGATGAGCAATGGCCTGCTGATCTACTTCCTGCTGTTCATGGTCGGCGGCTATCTGATGTACGCGGTCCTGTTCGCAGCCATCGGCGCCTTCTGCGAGACGCCGCGCGACGCCCAGACCTTGATGGGGCCGATCATGATGGTGCTCTTCGTGCCGCTGATCGTGATGCAGCTGGCCATCCGTACGCCGGACGCGCCGGTGGTGAAGATCATGAGCCTGATCCCCCCCTTCACCCCCTTCGTCATGGCCGCGCGCGCCCCCAGCGGTCCGCCCCTGGTCGAGATCGTGGGCGCCCTGATCGGCATGTTCCTGTTCGCCGCCCTGATGGTCTGGGTCGCGGGGCGGGCCTTCCGCGCCGGCGCCCTGTCGGACGTCAAGCTGAACTGGAAGAGCTTCCTGGGCGCCGTGCGCGGCGGGAGCTGAGGCGACGGCGGCGCCCGTGAAACTGCGCGCGCCGCCGTCCGTTCACTGAGGCGGACGAAAGACGATCTCATTCATCGAGGCGTATCATGACGACGATAGCGAGGACGACAAGCGGGCAGTGGCGGCTGTTGATGTGGGGGCTGATCGCAGGCCTGCTGCTTCTGCCGCTAATCGCCATGCAGTTCACTCGCGAGGTGGCGTGGGACGCGGCGGACTTCGCCTTTGCGGGCGTGTTGCTGGTCGGGGCAGGCCTGATCTTCGAGCTCGTGGCTTGGCGCACCAAGGCATTGGCCTGGCGGTTGGCCATCGGCGGGGCACTGGTCTTCGCCGTGCTGCTGATCTGGGCCGACGCCGCGGTCGGCGTCTTCTAGGCGCCACCTGACCCTTCAGCCAAAGAAAAGGCCCGCTCCGGTTTCCCGGAGCGGGCCTTGAACTTTCAGCCTGGGCTGGGGCCGTATTAACGGCCGCCCGGAACCCGGGGCTTCGGAGCCGGCAGCAGACCCTCGCGCTGGGCGCGCTTGCGAGCCAGCTTGCGAGCGCGACGGACAGCTTCAGCCTTTTGACGGGCGCGCTTTTCCGAAGGCTTTTCGAAGTGCACGTGGCGCTTCATTTCACGGAAGCTGCCTTCACGTTGCATCTTCTTTTTCAGGGCCTTGAGCGCCTGATCGACGTTGTTGTCGCGAACGAAAATCTGAACCAGGGTTATCTCTCCTTTGGCCGCCCGCCGCGTCCTTTCGAAGGGAGACGGGCAGACAAAATAAAAATCTCGACCGAAAGAACTGAGGCTCTCGGATGAAGGCGCGCTGATACACGACCAGTCGGGGCCTGTCCAGATCGACACAGGCAATCGTGATGGGTCGAAATGCCGGAAGGACAGGACTATCTTGGGGATATGACCGAAGCCGCCCCCGCCGATCCCAAACCCGCCCCGCCCAAGGACGACTGGGCTGTCCGTATGGAGCAGGCGGTGCTGGACGCCGCTATAGAACGCGCGCCCGCGCTAGGCTGGAACAGCCGTCTGGTGCGTGCGGCGTGTGAGGCGAACGGCCTGTCGCTGGGCGACGAGGAACTGCTGTTGCCGAACGGGGCGCGTGATCTGGCGGTCCTGCTGTCGCGGCGTCACGATTCGCGCGCCCTGAAAGCGCTGGAGGCCACGCCGCCGGAGACGATGAAGATTCGCCAGCGAATCGCCGCCGCTGTCTCGGCGCGGCTGGAGGCGGGGGCGCAGGACATCGAGGCGGCCAAGCGCTGCGCCGGCTTCCTGGCCCTGCCGACCAATGTGGACCTGGGCTTCAAGCTGGCCTGGGAGAGCGCTGACCACCTGTGGCGCTGGGCCGGCGATACGGCGACGGACCAGAACCACTATTCCAAGCGCGCCATCCTGGGCGGCATACTGATCCCCGCCCTGACCATGCGCTGGTTCGAAGGCCGCGAGGCGGCTGACGCCTTTGTCGCCCGTCGCATCGAGAACGTCATGGCCTTCGAGAAGTGGAAGGCCGGCAAGGATTTCGACGCGCCGCTGAAGGCGGTGACGGAAGCTCTGGGGCGGCTGCGGTACGGGGCGAAGGAAACAGACTAACCTCCGCTCATCCCGGCCTTCGCCGGGATGAGCGGGGGGTGGCTAAACCGCCCCCAGCACCCTGTTCACGTGCGCCATCTTGCGACCGGCGCGGGCCTCGTGCTTGCCGTAGAGGTGCAGGCGGGCGTTCGGCTCGGCGGCCAGCGCGCGCCACTGCTCGATCTCGTCGCCCAGCAGATTGGTCATTTCGATGCGGGCGTGGGCCTCGGTGGGGCCCATCGGCCAGCCGACGATGGCGCGGATGTGCTGTTCGAACTGGTCGCAGACGCAGCCGTCCTGGGTCCAGTGGCCGGTGTTGTGGACGCGCGGGGCGACCTCGTTCACCAGCAGGACGGAGTTTCCGTCAGAATCGGCGCCCATGTCGAACAGCTCGATGCCCATGACCCCGACGTAGTCGAGGCCGTCGAGCACCGCCGAGGCGATCTCATGGGCGCGTCCCTGCGTCTTCGCGTCGACGGCGGCGGGCGCCAGGGTGGTCTTCAGCACCCCGTTGGCGTGAATGTTCTCGCCCAAGGGATAGACGGCCACGGCGCCGTCATGGCCGCGCGCGGCGATCACCGACAGTTCGCGGTTGAAGACGGCGGCGGCTTCCAGAATGGCGGGGCGGCGACCGATGGCCTCGAAGGCGGCCTCGGCGTCGGCGGCGTCGCGAATCCAGACCTGGCCCTTGCCGTCATAGCCCTCGCGGCGGGTCTTCAGCAGGGCGGGCAGACCCAGTTGGTCGATGGCGTTGGTGAGGTCATCCAGCGTCGAGACGGCGGCGAAGTCGACCGTGACGGCGCCGACGGCGTTCAGATAGGTCTTCTCGTCCACCCGGTCCTGGGCCACGGCCAGGGCCGTCGGTCCGGGCGCGACCAGGGCGCCGGCCTCGGCCAGGGTCTCGACCGAGGAGGCGGGGACGTTCTCGAACTCGAAGGTGACGACGTCGCACAACCGGCCGAGCGCTTGCAGCGCGTCGGGATCGTCATAGGGGGCGGTGATCTGGGCGCGCGAGACGCGGGCGGCCGGGCAGTCCGGCTGCGGGTCGAGGATCACGACGTCGAAGCCGAGGCGCGAGGCGGCCTGGCTCAGCATCCGGCCCAACTGGCCCCCGCCGAGAATGCCGAGGGTCGATCCGGGGCTCAGGGGCAGCTGGGGCAAGTCAGTCCTCGACGGTTTCGGCGACGGAAGCAGTCTGGGCGGCGCGGAAGGCGCTAAGGCGTTCGGCGAGCGCGGGGTCAGACAGGGCCAGGATCTGCGCCGCCAGGATGCCGGCGTTGGCGGCGCCCGCCTCGCCGATGGCCAGGGTGGCGACGGGCACGCCGCCGGGCATCTGGACGATGGAGAGCAGGCTATCCATCCCCTTCAGCGCCTTGGACTGGACCGGCACGCCCAGCACGGGCAGGTCGGTCATCGAGGCGGCCATGCCGGGCAGGTGGGCCGCGCCGCCGGCGCCGGCGATGATGACCTTGTGCCCGTTGGCCTTGGCGGTCGTGGCGAAGTCATAAAGGCGTTGCGGCGTGCGGTGGGCGCTGACGACCTTGGCCTCCCAGTCGACGCCCAGTTGATCCAGACGTTCGGCGGCCAGCTTCATGGTCGGCCAGTCGGAACGGCTGCCCATGATGATGGCGACGGGTGGCGTCGAGGCGGTCATGCGAAGGCTCCCCACACGGAAAGCGGCCCGTTACAGCACGCGCGTTGCGCCCGCAACCAAGGTCGTTAGAATCATCGGCGTCGCTTGGCCCTGAGTCGGACCTGATTCGCGACGCCGGAGCCTGACTTGAACCACGTGGCCGAACCGACTGCAGAGACCGATCTGCACGCCGAGATCGAACGGCTGCGCGCCGAGGTCGCCGCCCTGACCGCGCGCGCCGAGGCTGCCGAGGCCCTTGCCGATCACGACGTTCTGACGCCGGCGCTGAACCGGCGCGGCTTCATGACGGTGCTGAACCGCAGCATGGCCTTCTGTCGCCGCCACGATGTTCAGGCCGTGTTGCTTTATCTTGATCTGGACGGCTTCAAGGGCGTCAATGACCGGCTGGGTCACGCCGCGGGGGACGCCGCCCTGGTGCGGGTCGCCGATCTGTTGCTGGAGAATGTGCGGGAATCCGACGCGGTCGGGCGGCTGGGCGGCGACGAGTTCGCGCTGCTGCTGTTGCACGCTGGGGTCGAGGAAGGGCGCGACAAGGCGCAACGTCTGGCCCAGACATTGGAGGCCGAGGGCTTCCAGTGGCAGGGCGAGCGCGCGGCGCTGGGCGGGTCCTTCGGCGTGCGGGCTTATGCGGGGCAGACTGATCCCGAGGTCTGGCTGTCCGAAGCCGACGCGGCCATGTGGCTGAGGAAGAAGGGCCGCTGAGCCTTCGTCTGCCTAGGCGATGATGTCGGGCAGGATGCGGTCCTCGACCTTCACGATCTCGTCGCGCAGGGCCAGTTTCTTGCGCTTGAGCCGGGCGATCAGCAGCTGATCGGGAATCGGCATGTGCGACAGCGCCTCGATCGAGGCCTCGAGGTCGGCGTGTTCCTGCTGAAGCGTTTTCAGCTCGGCCCGCAGCCGATTGTCCTCATCGGACAGGAAGGGTTGGTCATCGTTCATGGTGCGCCCCGGACGTCCCTGCTTATAGCCGACCGGCGCTCAGGCGGGAAGGCGATCCGCTAGGATCGTCAGCGCCGGGCGCGGCACGACCCGCGTCCACATCCGCGCCGTTTCAGCCAGACCTTCGATGGTGCGGCGCGGGGCGCCGGAGGGCGCCGGGGCCAGGCTTTCCAGTTCCAGCATCAGGCGGCGCTCAGCGTCCAGCTCCAGCGTCTTGACCTGCTGACGCAGGGCCTCGCGGTGGTCGTGGTCCATGTCGGGGATAGGGGCCTTCAGCGTGCGGCGAACGGCGCGAAGCTGGCTGACGATGACGGTGTCATAGGCGCGGGCCGCGTCGCAGGCGGCCTCAATCGTGTCCTCGTCCGGGCGGCGGCCGGTGACGGCGACCCAGGCGGCCCAGAGCAGCAGAGGCACGTTCTGCTCGTGGTGGTCCTGCAGGCTGAGGCAGGCCTCGGCCACACCCGGCGCCTTGTAGGCCGTCAGGGTCCAGGCCCAAAGATCGCTCATGCCTGGGTCAGGCCGGCGTTGAGGCCTTTCCAGCGGCGCACCGCCGACCAATCCAGACCGAATAGGTCCAGCGCCCGCCCGACCGACTGGTCGACCATCTCGGCGATGCTCGCGGGCCTGGCGTAGAAGGCGGGCAGGGGCGGGGCGATGGTGGCGCCCATTTCCGCCAGCGATGTCATGGTGCGCAGGTGGCCCAGGTGCAGCGGCGTCTCGCGCACCATCAGCACCAGAGGGCGACGCTCCTTCAGCACCACGTCGGCGGCGCGGGTCAGCAGGGTCGAGGTTACGCCGGTGGCGATCTCGCTCATGGTCCGCACCGAGCAGGGGGCGACGATCATGCCGAGCGTCCGGAACGAGCCCGAGGCGATGGCGGCGCCGACATCGCCCAGCTTGTAGGTCACGTCCGCCTTCGACATCAGGTCGTCTGGGCTCAGGTCCGTCTCCTGCGACAATGTGAGCAGGGCGGCTTTCGTAACGACCAGATGGCTCTCCACGCCCAGTTCGCGCAGGGCGTCCAGCGCCCGCGCGCCATAGACGACGCCGGAAGCGCCAGAGATTCCAACGACCAGCCGCGAGGGGGGCGAGTTCCGTATGGTCGAGTTCACATCTTCGGCCATTTTGACTTCCAGTCTCTCCGTGTCCGGAGCGGCGCGGGGTCACTGCAATGTGATTCCACAGGCCGTCGTTCCAGGCGCTCAGTGTAGTGGTCCCTTAGACATGGAGGCGCAAGCCATGACCATCGAGGCTCGTATTCGCGAACTGGGAAATAGGCACCGGTCGCTGGATGAGACCATTCAGCAGGAGGCGCGCAGACCCACCGCGGACCCGATCCAGATCAGGGAGCTGAAGCAGCGAAAGCTCAGGTTGAAGGAAGAGATCACTAGTCTGGAGGCCAGGATTCACTAGAGCGAAATCGGTTGAGTTGGACGCAGTCCAACTCGGCGCAGATATTCGCTTCAGCATCAATCCTGGAGCCTGATTCATGGCATCGGCGGAATCGCGAAGCGATCCCACCTTAACCGATCAGGTTCCAAGCCTCCCGAAAAGCGAGAACGGCCCCGAAGATTGCTCTCCGGGGCCGTTTCCATATTCAGATTTGCGGAACGATCAGTCGTTCTTGCCGAAGACCGATTCGGCGGTCGGTTCGGCGCCCGGGCGCACGCGCTCTTCCGGCACGAACTCGGGCTCTTCCGGCTCGGCCTGGATCGATTGCAGGGCGGCGCCGCCGCTCTTGGCGTCGTCCTTGGCCTTCTTGTCAGCGGCCTTTTTGACGATCTCGTCCAGTTGCAGTTGGCCGATCAGGCCCAGGGTCACCGGATCGACCGGCTTGATGTTGGCCGAGTTCCAGTGGGTGCGGTTGCGCACGCTCTCGATGGTCGACTTGGTGGTGCCCAGCAGCTTGGCGATCTGGGCGTCGGTCACTTCCGGGTGGTTGCGCACGAACCAGAAGATGGCGTCGGGGCGGTCCTGGCGGCGCGATACGGGCGTATACTTCGGCGCGGTTTTGGACGGCTTCAGCAACTCGGCGTGGCGGCTGACCACGGCCTTCATGCGGTAGTCAGGGTTGTCCTGAGCCTTTTCCAGTTCTTCGCGCGTCAGCTGGCCGCCCGTCACCGGGTCCACGCCGCGGATGTCGCGGGCCACGTCGCCGTCGGCGATGCCCCGCACTTCCAGCGGGTGCAGGCCGCAGAAATCAGCGATCTGCTCGAAGGAGAGCGAGGTGTTGTCCACCAGCCAGACCGCGGTGGCCTTGGGCATCAGGATGTCGGTCATGGGGCGTGCGTCCCGGCGTTTGCGGCCCGAAAATCGGGCGTTTGAATCGACGGCGCCCGACCTTTCGGCCGGGCGCTGAGACTTCTGTATAGGCGCTTTCGCGATAAAAGAAAACGCCGTCCGAATGCCACGTACAGCAAAGGTTCATCGAGAATGTTGAACAGTCTGGCTTGTGGTGCGTTGTGCGCCAAAGGATCAGGAAGGACACCTCCATGAGACAGTTCGCGATTATCGCCGCCAGCGCAGTCATGGCCTTTGGCGGCGCCGTCACTGTGCCGTCGGGTTCGGCGGAGGCGCAGGCTCAGGCGCGCGGCGCCCCGCGCGGCAGCTACGCGCAGAGTTGCACAGGCTCCTACGTCAATCAGGGTCGACTATATGCCGATTGCCGCGACCGCCGCGGCCAGATGCGCGAAACGTCTATCGAACTGGCGCGCTGCTCCAGCAGCGACATAGGCAACGATAACGGCCTGCTGGTTTGCTACAATCATCGCGGCGACTACGAGGATAATGGTCGTCCCGGCGGCGGCAACGGCGGCAATCCGGGTTGGCCCGGCGGTCCGGGCGGCGGCAATGGCGGCGGTTGGGGCAATACTTCGATCACCGTCTATCGCGACGCCAACTATCGCGGCCAGTCGATGACCTTCCGTCAGGAAGTTCCGAACCTGCGCAACAGCGGCCTGAACGACGCCATCAGCTCGATGCGACTGGGTCGGGGAAGCTGGGAGGTCTGCGAAGACGCCAACTATCGCGGCCGCTGCCAGATCATCGACGGCGACGTCACCAACCTGGGCCGTACGGGAATGAACGACCGGATCTCCTCTCTGCGTCCCGCCCGCCGCGGCGGCAACTGGTAAGCATTTAGAACGGGAGGCTCCGGCCTCCCGTTTTTTTAGCTGTCAGAGGGTCAGGACGATCTTGCCGACGTGGTCGCCGGCCTCGAGTCGCTGATGCGCGACGGCGGCCTGTTCCAGAGGGAAGGTCGCCTCGACCTTGGCGCACACCTTGCCGGACGCGACCCATGGCCAGATCGTCTGTTCGACGGCGGCGGTCAACCGAGCTTTCTCGTCGGTCGAGCGGCTGCGCAGGGTCGAGCCGGTCAGGACGATCCGTTTCAGCATGACCCGCATCAGGTCGATCTGGGCCAGGGCGCCGGTCAGGGTGGCGATGACCACCCAGCGCCCGCCGGGCTTGAGCGCGTTCAGATTCAGCTCGGCATAGGCGGCCCCCACCATGTCCAGCACCACATCGGCGCCGCCCTCGGCTTTGATGGCCGCCAGCAGGTCGCCGTCCGTGGCGTCCAGGCTGACGTCGGCGCCCAAGGTGAGGGCCGCCTCGGCCTTGGCCGCGCCGCGCGAGGTGGCGATGACGCGGGCCCCCGCCGCCTTGGCCATCTGGATGGCCATGACGCCGATGCCGCTGGTGGCGCCGTGGATCAACAGGGTCTCGCCCGCCTTCAGCCCGCCGCCTTCGAAGACGTTGGTGAAGACGGTGAAGACGGTCTCGGGCAGGGCGGCGGCCTGAACGAAGTCGAGATTGTCGGGGACAGGCAAGGCGTGACGGGCGTCGACCACGGCGTAGTCGGCGTAACCGCCGCCGCCCAGCAGGGCGCAGACCCGGTCGCCTATCTTCCAGCGGGTCACGCCTTCACCCACGGCGTCGACCTCGCCCGCGACCTCCAGCCCTAGAATGTCCGACGCGCCGGGCGGGGCGGGATAGTGGCCCAGGCGCTGAACGATGTCGGGCCGATTGACCCCGGCGGCGCGCACGCGGATGCGAATTTCGCCCGGCGCGGGCGTCGGTTGGGGGCGTTCCGCCAGACGCAGCGCCTCGGCTGGGCCCTTGCCGCCTTCGATCTCGATGACCCGCATGATGTCTCCGCCGCTTGCATTCGTCGTCATTGGAGCGTTTTCATACGGGTTCGTGTGGTTTCTGGCCACGGAGGCGGTGATGACGTTCGAAGACCTGGAGCCCCGGCCCCAAGGCGGCGAAGCGCTGAGAGCGCTGAGCCGTGAGGATCTGGACCTTTATGCCGTGGACGAGCTGCACGAGCGCATCGCTGCGCTCGAAGCCGAGATCGCCCGCGCCAAGGCGGCCATCGAAGGCAAGTCCTCCAAGCGCAGCGCCGCCGACGCCCTGTTCAATTTCCGCTGATTGGCCTCTCCCGCGATTTCGTAATCCGTGGCATGACGATTGCAGTTCCGGTCCGTGCGGCGTCGTTTCGACCCGCGAGTTTCTGACGGACGCGCGTGACTTTTCATGGGTAGAACCGAGTTGACTGCCATCGACGCTGATATGGTCGGATTGCGTTCGCGCAGCGCTGAGGTGCTGGATTTCGCGCGTTCTGAGCTGTTCGACAGAACCTTCCGCGAGGGCATGGAACTGGTCGAGGAGACCGCCGCCTATCTGGACCGCGACGGGCGTCAGGATTCGCGGCTGCTGTCGCGCGCTGCGGCTCTGGCCTATGCGGGCGAAAGCATGAAGCTGACGACGCGGCTGATGCAGATAGCGTCCTGGCTGCTGGTGCAGCGCGCCGTGCGCGAGGACGACATGAGCGCCGTCGCGGCCTGCGAGCCGCGCTATCGGCTGGCCGACCGCAAGGTCGAGAGCGAGCCCAGCCACCGCGAACTGCCCATCGCCCTGATCGAATACGCCGTGCGCGCTGAAAAGCTCTACGACCGCGTCCTGCACCTGGATCAGCGCATGTATCTGGGCGGCGACGAAGACGCCCCGGTCAATCCGGTGCAGAGCCAGCTGGATCGCCTGCAGGCGGCCTTCGGGGGCTAGGCCCCCCGAATACCTTTTAAATCGAGACCTACGGCCCGACGTCGTTGGCGTCGCTCGGCCCATCGGCGATGACGCGCGGCAGGCTGACGGCGATGCCCAGCGCCTGGGCCAGTTTTTCATCGCGACGATAGACGTCCTCGCGGAAGGCCACGCGGCCCTGTCCGTCGACGAAGGCGGTCCAGTAGAGCAGGCGTACGGCGATCTCGCGCCCGGTGGTGACGCGGGTGGTCTCGCGGCTGTCCTGGGCGGCGTCGAACTGGGCCAGCTTGGCCGGATCGGGTTGCAGCAGCAGACGGGCGAACTCGACCGCGTTCTGGACCCGAACGCAGCCGTGGCTGCGCTGACGCACCGACAGGTTGAAGGCGCCCTTGGCCGGGGTGTCGTGCAGGAAGATGGCGTAGCTGTCGCGCAGCTCGAACTTCACATAGCCCAGCGACGACTGCGGCCCGGCGCGCTGCACCACCCAGCCGTCCTTGTTGATGTACATGTCGTGGGCGGCCAGATAACCGGGACCCTTGGGCAGGATCTCGCGGCGGGCGATGCCCATGGGCACGGTCCACGGCGGATTGGCCACGACCGAGGCGAAGGGTTTTTCCAGGCTGGGCGTCTGATTCTCGGCCGAGCCGACCACGACGCGGTTGGAGTGAACCGGCTTGCCGTCCTTCCAATAGACCATGATGGCCGCCGCGGTGTTGACCTCGATCCGCTCGGGATTCAGGTCGCGCTTCAGCCAGCGGCGGCGTTCCAGGTTGAGCGCGATCTGGCGCGCGCGGTCCTCCGCTGAAGCGCCGAGCGAGCGCTGGGTGCCGCCGCCGATGCGGCCATCAGCCCCCAGGCCATGACGGGTCTGGAAGCCGCGCACGGCCTGTTGCAGCTCAGACCCATAGACCAGATTGCCCTTGAGCCGCTCACCCGCCGCCGCGCTGAGGTCGCCCTCGGCCACCAGGCGGGCGATCAGGGCCGGGATGCGGTTGTCGCTGGCACCGGGCTCAATGGTCTCGCCGGCGCGGAATGCCGGCCAGCCGCCGGCGCGCGTGATGCGGCGATAGCGGGCGTAGCCCGCCGACAGGTTGGTGTAGCCGATGTCGGTGGGGGCCAGACCGTCGAACCACTGGCTCAGCTGATTGGCGCTGACGGCCTTGGTCAGGCCGCCAGGGATGTCGACGCTGTTCTTCTGCATCTCCCACAGGTCCTCGACCGTCTCGGGACGGACGCGGCCCTCGGCCAGGACGCGGGCATAGGTGACGGCGGCCGCGGTGGTGCGAATCTCGGACGAGGCCGGGTCAGCGGCCAGACCGACGAAGTCGAAGAAGTCGCCAGCGGGCAGGGCGTGGCGTTCAGCGCCGGCGGCGACCTCCTGCAGCACGCGCAGACGGTCGGCGGTCCAGATCGGCTTGCCGCCGGTCAGTTGATAGACGGCGCGGACGTCGGCCTGAACGGCTTCGGGCAGGCGACCGGCCTGGGCGTCGAAGCCGGCGATGAAGACCTGGGGATCGACCGGTCGGTTCTGCGCCAGTGCGGTGGAGGCTGCGCCAAGGGTCAGGGTCGTCGTCGCGACGCCAAAGCCCAATTCCCGTCGGTTCATACTTGAAGCTCTTATAGTCCGGTCCGGCGCCAGACCCGTCGTCTGCGCCCCGAAGGATCGAACGCCCCCATGTTATCGACGTTCCGGGCAAACAAAAAGCGCCGGCCCATCGGACCGGCGCTTCTGTGGCGACTTTGTCGCAGCCCGAAGAAGGGGCTGTAGGGCTTACTTCTTGATGAAGCCGCCGAACTTGTTGTTGAAGCGCGACACGCGGCCGCCGCGGTCCAGCATCTGGGCGTTGCCGCCGGTCCAGGCCGGGTGCGTCGACGGGTCGATGTCGAGGGCCAGCGAGGCGCCTTCCTTGCCGTAGGTCGAACGGGTCTGGAAGGAGCTGCCGTCAGTCATCACAACCGTGATGAAGTGGTAGTCGGGGTGCGTGTCCGCTTTCATCGATCTGATCCGTCTCTGCGCTTCGACGATGCCGACCGTCAGTGCGCGTAAATAGAGAAACCCGCCGAGGCTTGCGGCGGGAATGAGCGGCGGCGTTTACACCGGGGGGCGATCCGGGGCAAGAGCGCGGTCATGACCCAAGTTTCCACGCCTTCCGCTTCGCCTGAGGCCAACTCAGCCGCTCAGGGCCGCCCCGGCGCCGGCGCCCTGCTGGTTGAACAGATGGATGAGGCCGGCGGCAAGCGCGCCAAGACCCGCAACATCAGGCCTCTGGGGCGTTTGCTGCCCTTCATGATGCGGCATCGACTGGATGCGGGCATCGCCGGCCTGTGGCTGCTGTTCTCGACGGCGGCGTCCCTGGGGCTGACGGCGACGGCGCGCGGCGCCATCGACAACGGCTTCGAAAACGGCGGTCGCGACATCAACACCTGGTTCCTGATTCTGGGCGCCAACGCCCTGATTCTGGGGCTGGCGACGGCATTCCGCTATTTCTACGTCACCAAGACCGGCGAGCGGGTCATCGCCGACCTGAGGACGGCGCTGTTCAAGCGCATCCTGACGCTGGACCCGGTCTTCTTCGCCCATATGCGGACCGGGGAGGTGCTGTCGCGCCTGACGACCGACATCCAACTGGTGGACACCCTGCTGACCACCTCGGTCAGCTATGCCCTGCGCAACTTCTTCACCCTGATCGGCGGGGTGATCCTGCTGTTCTTCGTCAGCCCCAAGCTGACCGGGTTCGTGCTGCTGATCGTGCCGATTCTGATCGTGCCCCTGTTCATCTTCGGCCGTCAGGTGCGCAAGCTGACGGTCAAGTCGCAGGACACCTTCGCCAACGCCGTGGGCTTCGCCGGCGAGAGCGTGGACGCCATCGAGACCGTCCAGGCCTTCGGTCGGGAAAAGAGCGCCATCGGCCGCTTCGGCGCGGCGGTGGAGGAGGCTTTCGGCGTCTCCCTGGTCCGCATGCGGGCGCGGGCGGTGATGACAGCCATGATCATCGTGGTGATGTTCGGCGGCGTGACCCTGGTGCTGTGGCTGGGGGCGCAGGACGTGATCGCCGGGACCATGACGCCGGGGGCCTTGCTGCAGTTTGTTCTGCTGTCGGTCTTCGCCGCTGGCGCCGTGGGCGCGCTGGGTGAAAGCTGGGGCGACGTGCAGAAGGCCGCCGGGGCCATGGAGCGGATCGACGAGCTGATGCGGGCTGTTCCCGCCATCGCTCCGCCCGCCAATCCTGTCGCCCTGCCGCAGCCGCCGCTGGGCGAGGTGTCGATGTCGGCGGTGGACTTCGCCTATCCGGGGCGTCCCGACCTGCCGGCGCTGAAGGGCTTCAGCCTGACCGTGCGTCCGGGCGAGACCGTGGCCTTGGTCGGGCCGTCGGGGGCGGGCAAGTCGACCGTCTTCCGCCTGCTGCTGCGTTTCTATGATCCGCAATCGGGTCTGGTCTCGGTGGACGGGGTGGACGTGCGCGCCGCCGATCCGATCGCGGTGCGCGAGCGCTTCGCCTGGGTGTCGCAGGAGGCGCCCCTGTTCTCGGGCTCGGCGCTGGAGAATATCCGCTTCGGGCGCGAGGCCGCGACCCTGGCCGAGGCTCGCGCCGTGGCCGATGAGGCGCAGGCGCTGGGCTTCATCGAGGCCCTGCCGCAGGGCTTCGACACGCCGCTGGGCGAGCGCGGCAAGAGCCTGTCGGGCGGCCAACGCCAGCGCTTGGCCATCGCCCGCGCCCTGGTGCGCGAGGCCCCGATCCTGCTGCTGGACGAGGCCACCAGCGCTCTGGACGCCGAGAACGAGCGTATGGTGCAGGCGGCGCTGGATCAGGCCATGTCCGAGCGCACCACCCTGGTCATCGCCCACCGTCTGGCCACTGTCCTGCGGGCCGACCGCATCGTCGTCATGGACGGCGGCAAGGTGGTCGAGGAGGGCACCCACGTGGAGCTGACGGCTCTGGGCGGGCTTTATGCGCGACTGGCGGCCCTGCAGTTCCAGGGAACCTGATTTTCCGTCATCCCGGCCAAAGCGAAGCGGAGAGCCGGGACCGTCCAAGGCTCGACGGTGGGCGCTTCCTGCGGTCCCGGATAGCGGCTGCGCCGCTTCCGGGATGACGTTGACGGTGGCTAGCGCGTCGCCACCGCCGCACCCGGAAAGTCGCTGAACACGGCGTCGACGCCGAGCGCGTAGAAAGCCTTCAGATAGCCGCTCAGGTCCCCGTGGTCGGCGGGAGCGTCGCCGTGGCGGTGTTCCAGCGGCAGGAAGAAGTTCTCGGCGCGGAAGGTCCAAGCCACGACCTTGAGCCCGGCGGTGTGGGCATCGCTGACCAACGAGGTGGCGGGCATGCTGCGGCCTGTGGCGTCGCCCGGCAGGATCAGGCCAGTCTCGACCCCGATCGCATCGGCGTAGGCGGCGATGGCGCTCAGGCCCTCAGCCGTGCTCATGGCGGCGTAGATCAGGTCGGGACGGTCGGCGGGGCCGCCGGAGAGGCTCATCAACTGCAAAAGGGGGGCGTCGATGCGGGCCTTCAGCCTTTGCAGCGGGCCGACCTCGAAACACTGGATGAGGATGGGGGCGTCGGCGTCCGTCAGGCCGTGGCGGTCGAGGGCGGCGACGAAGGCTTCCTCCATCGGCAGGCCGATGCCGGCGAAATAGGACGGGTGCTTGAGCTCGGGGGCGACGCCGATGACGCGGCCGGTGCGGGCGGTCGCCTCGCGGGCGATGGCGACGACCTCGTCGAAGGTCAGGATCGTCTCCTGGCCGTCCCAGGCGGTGTTGGCGGGGCGGAGCAGGGGCAGGCGTTCGCGGGCGCGCAGGATCTTGAGCTCGGCCAGGGTGAAGTCTTCGGTGAACCAGCCGGCGGTCGGGACGCCGTCGATGGTCCTGGTGGTTTTACGGGCGGCGAATTCGGGGCGGTCGGCCACGTCGGTCGTGCCGCCGATCTCGTTCTCGTGGCGGACCACAAACTGGCCGTCGCGGGTCATGACCAGATCGGGCTCGATGACGTCGGCGCCCTGTTCCACGGCTAGCCGATAGGCCGAGGCCGTGTGCTCGGGGCGTTCGCCGGAGGCGCCGCGATGGGCGATGACCTGAGGAGACGCAGACATGGCCGGGGTTCCGCTGAGGAGAAGGGCGGCGGTCAGGATGAGACGGATCATGCGCCGAGGGTAGGGGCAGGACGTGACGCGCGTGTGATTAGAGCGATCCTCCCCTGCGTAGCGGGGGAGGGGGACCATGCGCAGCATGGTGGAGGGGGCGGGATCGAGGTCGTCCCGGATATATTGGAGAGCAGCCCTGCGAAATGTTTGAGGGTGGCGGCCGTGGCCGCCCCCTCCACCGCCTGCGGCGGTCCCCCTCCCCCGTGAAACGGGGGAGGATCAGAGGCCTTACGCCGCTTGCAGGAGCTTGCGCAGCTGCGGGTGCAGTTCAGGGTTGGAGGCCACGATCTGCTTGCCGTTCTTGGGATCGCCGTCGATGTCGATAGTGGTGACGGTGCCGCCTGCTTCGGTGACGAACAGGATGCCCGCCGCCACGTCCCACGGTTGCAGGTTGCGCTCGAAGAAGGCGTCGTAGCGGCCCGCGGCGACCCAGGCGAAGTCCAGGGAGGCGGCGCCCAGACGACGGATGCCGGCGACGCGCTGGCCGACGGCGTGGATGTCCTTGATCGACTGGGCGTGGCCGGTCTTGCCGATGAAGGGCAGGCCGGTCGAGATCAGGCTTTCCGACAGGTCGCGACGACCCGACACGCGGATGCGCTGGTCGTTCAGGTAGCAGCCCTTGCCCTTTTCGGCCCAGAACAGCTCGTTCATCACCGGGTTGTAGGTGACGCCGGCGACGATCTCGGACGAGCCGTCCGGGTGCTTGCGCTCCAGGCCCACCGTGATGGCGAAGTGGGGCATGGCGTGCATGAAGTTGGTGGTGCCGTCGATCGGGTCGACGATCCAGGTGTGCGACTTGTCGGTGCCTTCGACCAGACCGCGTTCCTCGCCGAGGAAGCTGTAGCCGGGGCGGGCCTTCATCAGCAGTTCGAAGAGGGTGTCTTCGGCCTTCAGGTCGGCGGCCGTGACGAAATCGCCGGGCCCTTTGCGCGAAACCTGAAGCTGGGCGACTTCGCCGAAATCGCGAAGCATGGGGCGTGCGGTCTTGCGCACGGCGCCGATGATGACCTGAACGAGAGCAGAGGCGAGGGCCATGGGGTTCTCCTGGTCCGGCTGTCCTTGAAGGCCCTGTCGGCCCGGAGAGACGGAGAAGCAAAAGGGGCGCGGACCATCCGCGCCCCTGTAGATACGTCTTAAGCGCCCGACCTTGGCCGGAAAAGACGGTGTTTGTTAGTCCGCGCGGCGGACGTATTCGCCGGTCGAGGTGTCGACGACGATGCGCTCGCCCACGCCCATGTAGGGCGGGATCATGATGCGGACGCCGTTGTTGGCCTTGGCCGGCTTGTAGGAGGACGAGGCGGTCTGGCCCTTCACGGTAGGCTCGGTCTCGGCGACTTCCAGCGTCACCTGTTCCGGCAGTTCCAGGCCGATCGGACGGTCTTCATGCATCTCGATGATGACCTTCATGCCCTCTTGCAGATAGGGGATGCGTTCGTCGCCGACCCAGCCTTTTTGCAGCTCGATCTGCTCGTAGGTGGCGTCGTCCATGAAGACCAGGCTGTCGCCGTTGTCGAACAGGTAGGAGAAGTCCTTCTGTTCCAGCGTGACGCGCTCGACCTTGTCTTCCGAGCGGAAGCGTTCGTTCAGCTTGTTGCCGGTTTCGAGGTTCTTGGCCTCGACGTTGGCGAAGGCGCCGCCCTTGCCGGGCTTGACGTGGCTGGCCTTGGTGACGACCCAGAGGCCGCCGTTGTGTTGCAGGACCATGCCGGGCTTGATGGTGTTGCCGTTGATTTTCATAAAAACCGCTGGGGTCTGAGGGCTGGGGGCGGCCCGGCCGCTCGTGGGCGGGCACGCGAAATCGCGGCGAGCCGTAGAGGAACAGCGGAAAAAGGGCAATGGGGGCGCTGATCGGCGGTCGGCGGATCTAGGAGGCGATCGGGTCGCCGCGCAGCCGGGCTTCGGCCCGGTTGGCCAGTCGGACGCCCATGCCAGTGGGCGAGGCCAGCTTGCCGGCGGCGGGGTCCAGCTTGCGCGCTTCGTGGGCGAAGGCGGCCGCCAGGCCGGCGGAAGACATGGCGGCCGCGATTTGTGTCGTCAGTCGCGTCGGGCGCACGGCCAGCCAGACGGCGCTGACGGCCTGGGCGGCGATCCACAGGGCCATGGCGGTGCGGCGCTCGGGGCGGGCCGGGGCGTTCCAGACGCGCACGGCGGACAGGGTGGTGGCCGAGAACATGGCGGGAAGGATCAAGCTGATCGGGCCGCGGGGGCGCTCGGTGATCGGGGCGTCGCCGCCCAGCGGCTGAAGCGCGCGGCGCGGCTGCGGGCGGATCAGTCTTGAGGCCGCCGTGGTCGCCGCCAGGGCGAAACCCGCCGTCAAGGCCAGGCCCAGCGCCACATGGGTCCAGTCGCGTCCCTCGGCGTTGAGGAAGTCGGCGGCCTGATCGCGGGCGGTGTCGAGGGCGTCTTCGATGGGCATGGCGGCTCCTGAACAGTTCAGGACATCAAATGACGCGCCGCCGGGGCGGTTCCGTCAGTCCGGCTCGGTCGTGTCCGGCGGCTCGAGGTCGGCCGGGTCCAGATCATAGTCCAGCAGGTCGCCCGGCCGGCAGCCCAGGGCCGCGCACAGCCGGGCCAGGGTGCGAAAGCGGATGCCCTTGACCTTGCCGGAGCGAAACAGGGAGAGCTGTGTTTCGCTGAGCCCGACCTGGGCGGCCAGGTCTCTGGCTTTGATGCCCCTGGCGACGATCAGGGCGTCCAGGGTGACGCGAACGGCCATCAGATCATCTCGTCCAGCTCGGCCTGGACGGCGCCGGCCTGATCCACCACCCGCCCCAGCAGAAACAGGGCGCCGCCGATCATGCCCAGGGTCATCCCGGCCACGTCGAAATGCAGATAGCCGCCCTGGCTGGAGCCGATCAGGCGCAGCAGGTTGGTGACGACGAAGACGCTGATCACTCCGCCGAAGCCGAGCGCCAGCCCGACCCGGCGCAGGGTCGAGGCCAGGGTGGGCTGGATCAGCCGCCCCTTGGCCAACTGCCCCATGCCGGCGCCGATCGACCAGACGCCGAACAGATAGCAGACGGCGGGGGCGATCCAGATCAGAGAGGCGGCGACATCGCGCCCGCCTGTCAGGGTCGGCGTGCGCCCCCACTGGACCAGCGGAGCGACCAGGTGGGCGAGGATCAGCAGCAGGCCCACGCTGGCCACCATGAAGACGGCCAGCCAGCGGTACTGGCCGCACAGGCGCCGAAAGCGGTCGAGATCGTGGGTCATCTGGCGGTTCCGAATCTGACTGATCTTTAATCTTGACTTAAAGATCGGCGCTTCGCAACTTTATCTAAGAGTTAAACGAATGGAGGGCGATCGTGGTCGGCATGATCGAGACGGAAAGGCTGACGCGGCGCTTTGGCGCGCGGACGGCGGTGGAGGCGGTGTCGATGACCGTGCCGGATCAGGCGGTCTATGGCTTTCTGGGCCGCAACGGCGCGGGCAAGACGACGACGCTGAAGATGTTGCTGGGTCTGATCCGACCGACGGCGGGGACGGCGCGGGTCGGTGGCGTGGACGTGGCCCGCGACCGCACCGGCGCGGCGCGCAAGATCGGCGCCCTGCTGGAGGCGCACGGCTTCTACGGCAATCTGACCGGGCGCGAGAACCTGGATCTGAGCCGCCGGCTTCTGGGCCTTCCGCCCAGCGAGATCGACCGGGTGCTGAGCGTGGTGGAGATGCGGGCGGACGCGGGGCGCCGGGTCGCGGGCTATTCCCTGGGGATGCGGCAGAGGCTGGGGCTGGCCCGGGCCATGCTGGGCGCGCCGCCGGTGCTGGTGCTGGATGAGCCGACCAATGGTCTGGACCCGGACGGCATCGCCGAGATGCGCGGCTTTCTGCGCGACCTGCCCGCCCGGACCGGGGCGACGGTCCTGCTGTCCAGTCATTTGCTGGGCGAGATCGAGCAGATCGCCACCCATGTCGGGGTGATCCATCAGGGACGGCTGGTGCTGGAAGGCGAACTGGCCGCGCTGAAGGCGGCGGAGGCGCCGGAGATCACCCTGCGGGTCGACGACCCCCAGCGCGCGGCGGCGGTGCTGCGGCGATGGGACCTTACCCTGGTGGAAGGCGCTGACGGCATGATCGCGCGCCTGCGGCCCGGTCAGGATCACGACCAGGTCGCCGCGGGGCTGAATCGGGCGTTGGTGGAGCAGGGGGTCGGGGTTTTCGCCTTTGGCGCCCGCGAACGCTCGCTGGAGGGGCTCTATCGCCAGGTGACCGAAAACACTCAACCCCTGCCGGAGGCCGCGTGATGCTGACCGTTCTGTCTGTCGAGGTTCGCAAGCTGAACCGTTCGCTGGCCCTGCTGCTGGCCCTGGCGGCGCCCGGGCTGATCGCCCTGTTCGGCTTCCTGATGATGCTGCGCGCCAAGGAGGCCGTGACCTGGGACATGGTCATGGGTTCGGCGGTCGCCATATGGGCCTATTTCATGATGCCGATGAGCGTCACGGCCCTGACCGCCCTCGTCGCCCACATGGAGCATGGGCCGAGGTCCTGGGACCATTTGCGCGCCCTGCCCATTCCGCGCTGGAGCCTGTACGCGGCCAAGGCGATCTGCGTCATCGGTCTGGTGGCGCTGATGAGCGTGGCGGTGCTGGGGCTGTCTGGAGCCGCGGCCTTCCTCGCCGCCCAGATCAAGCCGGTTGTGGCGCCGACCGGCGTGTTCGAACTGGCGGCCTATGCCCGGTCTCTGGGACTGATGGTCGTGGCGGGCACGCTGATGATCGCCATTCAGTTCTGGGTCGCGATGCGCTTCGCCAGCTTCGTGCCGGCCCTGATCGTGGGCATAGGCGGGACCTTCTTCGCGGTCGTGGCGACAGCCGCCAGGCAGGGCGTCTTCATGCCGTGGCAGATGCCGGTCAATATCCTGGCGGGCGAGGCCTGGCGGATGCAGACCGCGCTGGGGCTGGGCGGGGGCCTGGGCCTGGTGGTGCTGATCCTGGCCGTGGCGCACCTGGCGCGGCGCGAGGTGCTCTAGGTCAAGAAAAGGGGGCGGCCGAACCTCGACCGCCCCCTTCCTTGATGATGGCGCTGAAGGCGATCAGTTGCCGGTGGCGGCGCCGTCGGTCTTGATCTCGCTCATGGCGGACTGGAGGTAGTTCTGGGCGCCCAGCAGTTCGATCAGCTTGTGCTGGTTCTCGAGGAAGTCGACGTGCTCCTCGGTGTCAGCCAGGATCTTCATCAGCAGGTCGCGGCTGACGTAGTCGTGGGCGGCTTCGCATTGAGTGACGGCGTCGCGGGTCGTGGCGCGGCTGTCGATTTCCAGCTGAAGGTCGGCGCCCAGGCATTCGATCGGCTCTTCGCCGACCTTGAGCTTGTGCAGGTCCTGCAGGTTAGGCAGGCCGTCGAGGAAGAGGATCCGCTTGATCAGCATGTCGGCGTGTTTCATCTCGCCGATCGATTCCTGATAGATCACGTTGCCGAGGTGGCTGAGGCCCCAGCTTTCGAACATGCGCGCGTGCAGGAAGTACTGGTTGACCGCCGTGAGCTCGTTGGTCAGCACCGCGTTGAGGGTGCGGATGATCGCCGGATCGCCCTTCATGGTCGTCGCCTTTCGTCGTGGGCGGCGAAGGGAGGCCGGAACGGCGCTCCAGACTCAACGCAGCCTGTCAGGAAGGCTTTTACCACGGCAAAGGCGACGTGGTTCATTTGCGAATATTTATCACTGCATTGATAGTGCGAGTGAATTTCGCTGTCAGATGCGTCGACTACTCAGCGGCGAGGGCGAAGGCCTGCTGGGTGTCCTGAATCATCTGGCGCATTTCGCACACGCATTTCGCGCACTGGGCAGTGCATTGATTGGATGCGAAAATCTCACGCGGGCGAGTGGCGCCCGCCTCGATGGCTTGGGCGACGTCACGCTGGCGAAGGCCGTTACAGTTGCAGACGTACAAGGCGGCAAGCCCCGAGGCAGTTACTGAGAATGGCTCGCTATAGCAGGTCTTAAGGCGAGTGCAAATCGTTCGCATAGGGTTGCGACATTGACGCCCGGCGCGGGGACGGGCAGGGCGGGGGGCATGGCTCGTCAACCCGCTCTTCCGCCCCGCCCGCCCTGTCAGCTGTATCTGATCACGCCGCCGGCCATCGCCGATCTGGAGGCCTTCGCCGGTCTGTTGGAGCAGGCCCTGTCGGCGGGGCCGGTCGCGGCCCTGCAGATCCGGCTGAAAGACGCGTCGGATGATCAGATCAAGACCGCCGCGGCGCGGCTGGCCCCGATCGCCCAGGCTCATGGCGTGGCGGTGATCCTGAACGACAGACCCGATCTGGCGAAGGTGACAGGCTGCGACGGCGTGCATGTCGGCCAGGACGACACGCCGGTGGCTGAAGCCCGGCGCATCATGGGGCCCGACGCCATGATCGGCGCCACCTGCCACGACAGCCGCCATCTGGGCATGGAGGCGGCTGAGGCAGGCGCAGACTACGTCGCCTTCGGGGCCTTCTTCCCGACCGACACCAAGCAAACGACGCATCGGCCCGAACTGGCTGAACTGACCATCTGGCAGGAGACGATGGAGACGCCGTGCGTGGCTATCGGCGGCATCACGGTCGAGAATGCGGCTCAGGTGGCCGCTGCGGGCGCCGACTTCGTGGCCGTCAGCGCGGGCGTCTGGAAGCATGCCGACGGACCGGCGGCGGCGGTTCGCGCGTTCAACGCCGTGCTCGAAAGCGCCTTCTGACTTCAGAGGATGTTTAGGAAGGTCCGGCAGGATGGGAGCGTTAGTCGCGTACACCGGACCCGATCATGACGATGAGCCGAGCGCTCGACAGGGCTGAAACCGTTCTCGACGCAGACACTGCGGACGGCGGCGCCCTTTTATCCGCGCCCAACACCGCCTTCTTTCGTCAGCCTCTTGCGCCAATTCTGACCGCGGTCGGCGTGACCATTCTGGTCGTGCTGGCGATCAGTTTCGCGCGGACCAACGGTCTGGTCGCCGCTCTGTGGGGCGCGGGCGCCTTGGCGATGGCGGTCTGGCTGCGGGGCGGTCGAGGCCTCACCTATGACCTGGGGTTCGGCGTTCTGGTGGTGACAGGCGTGCTGGCGGGCGAGTTCCTGGTCGGCAATGGTCCAGTCCTGTCCGTCATGTTCATGCTGATGAACCTGATGGAGATCGTCCTGGCCGTCGTGCTGGTGCGCCGCTTCGTTCCCGGGTTGAGCATCAACTCGGTCGAGGGCCTGGGCAAGTTCCTGGGCGTCTGCGCCGTGGCGCCCCTGCCGTCCGCCGTCATCAGCGCCCTGGCTTTGAACGCCATGCTGGACCTGGATGTCATCGACGGGGCGCGGATCTGGTGGTTCGGCCACGCGCTGGGCTTTGCGGTGATCGGCGCCTTCGGGCTGGCCCTGCAGCGGAGACATCTGGCGATCGTGCGTCAGCCGGGGCGGCTGGCGGAGGGCGTGGCCCTGCTGGGGCTCATCGGCGGCGCCTGCTACGCCATCTTTTCGCATCTGAGTCTGCCTTACGGATTCCTGTTGATGCCGCTGCTGCTGCTGATGGCTGTGCGGTTCCGGGTGTCCGGCATCGCGGCCGCCCTGGTCGTGGTGACGGTCATGGCCATCGGCGGGACCATGGCGGGCCACGGTCCCTATCATTCGTTCGCAGCCGAGAATCGCGCCGTGCTGGCGCAGCTTCTGGTGCTGCTGGGCTACATGCCGATCCTGATGGTGGCGGCCTTGCTGGAGGAACGCGACCGGCTGGCGGAGCGGGCGCGGGCGGGACGCGAGCGAGCCGAGCGGGCCTCGGCGGCCAAGTCGCGGCTGCTGGCCAACGTCGCCCACGAGATCAAGAGCCCCGTCGGCGGCATCATCGGTATCGGCGAGCTGTGGGCCGGCGGCCAATTGGGCGCGACCTCGGCCGATCAGGTCGAAATGGCGCAGATGCTGGTCAAGACGGCGCGGCAGGTCGAGGCTCTGGCTCATGACCTGCTGGACGTGGCCCGGGCCGAATCCGGGGCGGTGAAGGTCGAGCTGCGGCCCACCGACGTGGCCGGTCTGCTGGAAGACGTGCGGCGCGGCCTGATCCTCAAGCCAGAGACCAAGGGCCTGTCGGTCGAAGTGCAGGTCGAGGGCGACGCCCTGATCGCCCAGGCGGATTCCCAGCGTCTGGCCCAGGTCATCGGCAATCTGGCCGGCAACGCGGTCAAGTACGGCGCATCGGGAGGGCGGGTGCTGATGCGCACGGCCTGGGCCGATGATCGCGTGCGGATCGAGGTGACCGATTTCGGGCCGGGGCTGAGCCTGGACAAGCAGGCGCAACTGTTCGAGCCGTTCAACCGTCTGGGGCTGGAGCGCTCGGCCATCGAGGGCCATGGCATCGGCCTGGCCCTGGCCAAGCGCCTGACCGAGCTGCAGGGCGGCGAGATCGGCGTGATTTCGACGCCGGGCGAGGGCGCGACCTTCTGGGTCGAACTGCCGGCGGCTTGACCGCCGGGCGGGGCGGGGGCCAAGGTCGCGCCATGAAAACCCTGCTTCTCGCTTCCGTCTTGTTGAGCCTGGCGCCCGTGGCGGCCCAGGCGCAATCCCAGGCGCAATCTCGGGCCCCCGCGCAGAGCGCCGAGGAACTGACCCGGCTGCTGAACGGAGCGCCGCCTGCCGCGCGTCCGGCCGCTCCGGCTCCGATGCTGAGCCCTGCGCCGATGACTGCTGCGCCTGTTCGACCGACGGCGGCGCCGACGCCGAGGCCTGCGCCTGCTCAGGCGGTCCCCGCCCCCGCGCGAGTGACGTCTGCGCCTGTTCCACGCCCTGCGCCGACGCCTGCTCCGGTTCCAGTTGAGCCAGCGCGCGCCCCTGTAGCCGCGACGCCAGTTATTCCAGCCCGGCCCGCTCCGGCGCCTTCGGCGGTTTCGGCCCCGGTCAGAGCGACGGCGCCGGCGCCGGGCGCGCTTAGCGCCGCCTCAGTCGCCGCCCTGCCGTTCCGCATCGAGCTGCCCAGCGGGGTTCAACTGTTTGAGGGGCGGGCTGCGCCGGACTCCAAGGTCTGGTCTGTCCGCAAGGGCGCCAAGACCCTGGCCATGATCTATGCCGGACCATCGTCGCAGTTTCCCATCTATGACGGCGAGCAGGTGACGGCGGCGGGCCGCGTCTCGGTCATCGTGCCGGAGGGGACGCGCCGGATCGCCATGGAACATTTGTTCCAGCGGCCCGACGCTCCGCGGGAAATCCACGTCTGGCTGATGAGCCTCGACGGCGCCGACCGCGACGCCGCCGAGCGGATCGCTCAGTCGGTGGACCCTAAATAGGCTTCGAGTCTATTCCGACCAGACGGCCATGTCGTTGCCGGACGGGTCGCGGAAGTGGAAGCGGCGACCGCCGGGGAAGGCGAAGATCGGGTGGGTGATTTCGCCACCTGCCGCCTGCACCTTCGCCAGCATGGCTTCAAGGTCCTGGGCGTAGAGGATGGGCAGGGGCTTTGGCGTCATGGCCTCGGTGGTGAAGCCGCCGTCCAGGCCCTCGCCAAAGGCCGCGTAGTCGGGGCCGTAGTCCTGAAACACCCAGCCGAAGGCCGAGGCATAGAAGGCCTTGTGCGCCGTCATGTCGGTGGCGGGCAGTTCGAGGTAGTCCAGCTTGCCGTCTTCGCGCATGGCGAGTCTCCAAAAAATGACGGCGGACGCTTGCACGGCAGCCGACTCTGCGCAAACCTGCAAATGGTTCGCAAATGCAGGAGTCGGCCCATGATCGTCCTGAGCGCCGGATGCGCCTCGCTGGCTTCGCTCATGCGCGAGGCGGAGCGATGCGCGGGGCGGGAAACGAAACGGGCGCCGGTCGAAAACGACCGACGCCCGCGTCTGGTGTCCATCAATGACGGCGATCAGCGCGCCGTCTGGGTCTCGCCCGCGCGCCACACACGATAGCGCACCTCGACGTCCGACGGGGCGTAGACCACCACCGGCAGGCGCGAGTTGTAGCGGATCAGCGGCTGTTCCTGCGTGGTGACGAAGGCCTGTCGTTCCGAGCCGGGGGGGCAGCCCATCATCGTGCTCGCGGCGTTCCCCAGGGCCGGCAGGACGTAGTAGTCGTAGCCCCAACCCTCGGCCGTGCGGGTCTCCAGTCGGCCGCCGAAGAACTGGCGGTTGCAGTCCACCGTCTGGGTCTTGCCCAGGATC
Source organism: Brevundimonas bullata (assembly GCF_014207965.1). GTDB lineage: Bacteria > Pseudomonadota > Alphaproteobacteria > Caulobacterales > Caulobacteraceae > Brevundimonas > Brevundimonas bullata_A. Next base: position 176,142 of record NZ_JACHLM010000004.1, on the reverse strand, counting down.
AGCTCGACCTTAAGCGCGCTTTCGTCGGCCTGGGCCGGCAGGGTGATGACGTGGCGCGTCTGACCCGCGCTGGCGGCGGGGAAGGCCTTCAGGGCGTCGGCGGTCTGGGCGCTGGGCGTGCTGTCGGTCATCGGGCTTCCCGCCTGAGCGGTGGCGCAGGCCGCCAAGGTCAGTGCGGCGACGCCGGCGAAGAGGGAGGGGAGGATTTTCAAAGGCATAGTCTCCACGGCCAAGATTAGCGTGACCGTGGAGAACGCCACAGCTTCAGGGCAGTTCCACGGCCATGGCCACGGCTTCGCCGCCGCCGATGCACAGCGACGCCATGCCCTTCTTGCCGCCGCGCGCCTGAAGCGCCGCCAGCAGGGTGGACAGGATGCGCGCGCCCGAGGCGCCGATGGGGTGGCCGAGCGCCGTGGCGCCGCCGTTGACGTTCAGTTTGGCGCGGTCGATGCCCAGTTCCTGCTGGGCGATCATGGCGACGACGGCGAAGGCCTCGTTGACCTCCCACAGGTCCACGTCCTCGACCGACCAGCCGGCCTTTTTCAGGGCTTTCTGCATGGCAGGCACGGGGGCGGTGGTGAAGAGGCTGGGCTCATGGGCGTGGGCGGCGTGGGCGACGACGCGGGCGACGATGGGCAGGCCGAGCGCCTTGGCCGTGCTTTCGCGCGTCATGACCAGGGCTGCGGCGCCGTCCGAGATCGAGGAGGCGTTGGCGGCGGTGATGCCGCCGTCCTTGGTGAAGGCGGGGCGCAGGGTGGGGATCTTGGCCGGATCGGCCTTGCCGGGCTGCTCGTCCTCGCTGACGGTGACGGGGCCTTTGCGGGTGGCGACCTCGACCGGAACGATCTCGGCCTTGAAGGCGCCCGAGGCGATGGCGGCCTTGGCGCGGGTGAGGCTTTCGATGGCGTATTCGTCCATCTGTTCACGCGTGAACTGATACTGGGCGGCGGAGTCCTCGGCGAAGACGCCCATGGCCTTGCCGGGGGAATAGGCGTCTTCCAGACCGTCCATCATCATGCTGTCGACGATGACGTCGTGGCCGATGCGGGCGCCGCCGCGGTGCTTGTTCATCAGATAGGGGGCGCCGCTCATCGACTCCATGCCGCCGGCGACGATGACCTCGGCGGTGCCGGCCAGAAGGGCGTCGTGCGCCATCATGGCGGCCTGAAGCCCCGAGCCGCACATCTTGTTCACCGTCGTCGCCTCGACGTGCTTGCCGAGGCCGGCGCCGATGGCGGCCTGACGCGCCGGGGCCTGGCCCAGACCGGCGGGCAGGACGCAGCCCATGTAGATTTGCTCGACCTTTTCAGGGGCGACGCCGGCGCGCTCGACGGCGGCCTTGACCGCGGCGGCGCCCAGGTCGGTGGCCTTGACCGTGGACAGCGCGCCCTGGAAGCCGCCCATCGGCGTGCGGGCGAAGGAGACGATGACGACGGGATCGGATGCGGCGGTCATGGGGGGCGTTTCCAGTATGAAGCGTTTCGCGGGGGATTAGGGGAGCCGGAGGCCTGCTGGCAAGCTCAGCCGCCCTAGAGCAGCTTGCGACGCTGACGGGCCAGCGCCAGGGGGCGGCCGTCCGCTCCCCAGGCGACGGCTTCGTCCAGCGACCAGCCCAGGCCGTGATCCAGCAGCCGGTATTCAAAGAAGGCCCAGCCATCGGGCGCGGTCTCGGGCGTCGGGTCGTTGATGAAGTCGTAGCGCAGATCGACGCTGGTCATCATCGGCGGCGCCTTGAAGGCGGTCCAGGCGGGCGGATAGAGGGCGTCCAGCAGGTAGCAGAGCCGCAGTTCGTCCAGTGGGGCGCCGTCGCGGGTCCGCATCCAGACGCGCTCGATCACGGGCTTGCCCTCGTTGCCGCCGAGGATGTTGGGGCCGCCGTCGAAGCGATAGTCGACGTGCTGTGAAAAGCGCGGGGCCATGGGGCCGCTGAGGCCGGGGGCGTCGCTGTCCAGCAAAGGCGGCGGGGCCGAAAGCGGGCTGAGGGTCTCGGCGCTGTCGCCGTCGGCGCCATAGGTGGCGCTGGCGTGGTGGGTCAGGCGCGAGCCTTGCCCGCCCTCGACCACGGCGTAGGCGACGTTGCGGCCGCCGCGCAGCAGGCGGGGGCGGAAATGGAGCGGCTGGCCGTATTTGGCGGCGGCCAGATACTGGACGGTGAGGCTGCGTAAGGGGGCCTTGATCTCCAACCCCTGACGCATGGCCCCGGCGCACAGGGCCGCCAGCAGGCCGCCGAAGGGGAAGCCGGCCTCGGGCGGGGCGGCGATGGGACCGTTGGAGAATTCGCCGGACAGGTGGGCGGCGAGCCCTTGCTCATCGGGGGTCAGGGTCAGGGCGTCGTGCAGCAGGTCGGCTTCGGTCATCGGTCCACGCAACAGCAGGCGAAAGAGGCGCGGGCGGAGACTGAAGCGTCGCCGCCCGCAAGTCGAGGAATGCAGGAACCCGACCGGGGAGTCGTCGGTTCGTTGCTAAAAGAAACTGACAAACTGCGTCCCGATTGGCAACCCACTTGTCAAAAGCCTGACGCGGGGTCACTTTCCGCTGCATGGGACGCACCGCCGACTATAGCCGCCAGAGCTGCTCGATCGCCGCCACGCTGGAGGTGATCGGCGACCCGTGGACCCTGCTGGTCATCCGCGACGCCTTCAACGGCGTGCGCCGGTTCGAACAGTGGCAGGAGCGTCTGGGCGTGGCGCGCAACGTCCTGGCGGCGCGGCTGAAGTCGCTGGTTCAGCATGGCGTGCTGGAGCCGCAGCTCTATTCCGAACGCCCGCCGCGCAACGAATATGTCCTGACCGCCAAGGGCAAGGACCTGTACGGGGTGCTGGTGACGCTGCACGCCTGGGGCGAGAAGCACGTCTATGGCGAGGCCGACAGCGGCATCGCCATGATCCACAAGACCTGTGGGCACGACCTGAAACCCCGCATCGCCTGCGGCCACTGCAATGAGATCGTCAAACCCCGCGACATCGAACTGACCTGGGCCGAGAACCGCCCGACGGTGGGCGACGTCCTGCCGAAGGACGAGGCGGCCTAGCGTTGAAGGCGGACTATCTGGACGTCAGCTAAAGGGGGGGCGGAACTGAGCCGCAACCCCTTAGAGGCGGCCTTTTAGCCGTTCTGCGGCGGCCTGCATCCGAGCGTTTGCTGCCCGCTCCATGTCTCGACATTCAGCGGCAGTTTTATCGGGGCGGCTGGAGTCCGCGAGACCTTGCTCATACCCCTGCCTAAAACCCGAAACGAGCCAAGTCGGCACACCCGGAGGCGCCTGATCGGAGGTGAGGCCGTCCAGCCGCGCCTTAGCACCGGCGGGGAGATGAGCGGCGCACGTGCCGGCGTATCTTCCCAAGCCCACGAATGCGGCGACGGCTTCGGCGGCCTCAGGGTTCACCGGCGTGATGATCGGAGGTCCTGCCTCCTGCCCCATGAGGCCGACACTCAAAAATGCAGCAATGATCATCTTCTTCCCCGTATCGAGCAGAGGGCGGCCGACGGACAATCCCGGATTATCCTTGCATACCACTAGGTCGTTGGGGGGAGCCGTAACGATGATCATCCAAATGACCGCAAAAAGTCGATTCGATCCTAGCCTGCGGCGCCGAAAGCGGAGGTTCGCATCCTGACCCAAGAGCGGACGTCGCTTTCGTCAGCTAAGGGGGGGTTGGCGGACATCGCCCCACGACGACCTTGGGCCTTCCTTCTAGGGTCTGCCTGACACATGGTCTGCCATGACACATGGCGAGCGGTCCGCTGTAGCGCCGCGCGTGCTTGGAGATAGAAGCAAGGTGATGGCCGCTGCCCGGGAAGAAGCGATTGCTCCTCGCCTTACGCTCATCGCCCTGTTCCTGAAATTTCTGCACTTCGGCGTCCTGGCATTCGGCGGGCCTGTCGCGCAGATCGCCATGATCCGACACCAGCTCGTTGAGCGTGAGCGATGGATTTCCAGCGCACGGTTTAACCGCTTGCTGGCGGTAATGCAGGCGCTTCCCGGTCCAGAAGCGCATGAGCTTTGCGTACACATGGGGATGTTGGCGCGTGGCCGCATAGGCGGCGTTTTAGCGGGCCTCGGGTTCATGTTGCCCGGCTTTATCCTGATGATGCTGGCGGCATGGGCCTATGACGTCTTGGTCGCCGGTCGCGCTATCTGGACCGGTGCGCTGCTCGGGGTTCAGATCGTCGTGGTGGCGCTCATCATCAGGGCGGTGCCGCGGATCGGGCGGCACGTCCTTGAAGACCGAATGCTGTGGTTGCTGGCAGGCCTCGGCTTTGCGTCCAGCCTTATCGGCGCGCCGTTCTGGATACCGCTCGTCGCTGGAGGCCTGATCTACGGGTTCAGCGGACGACCCTGGATCGCTTTGGGCGTGGGTATGGTCGCCGTTGCGCTATCTGTCATCCTGCACTCAGTCGGGATGACTGCGGCCATCAAGGTCAACGGCCCTATCACTGAAGCGGGAACGCTTGATCTGTTTGTTGCAGGCCTCAAGGGCGGGCTCCTGACCTTTGGCGGGGCCTACACAGCCATTCCCTACGTTCGTGCCGATACCGTGGGACGGGGATGGCTGTCCGACGGCGCCTTTCTCGACGGTGTCGCCTTGGCTGGAGTGCTGCCCGCGCCACTGGTGATTTTCGGTACTTTCGCCGGCTATGTCGCAGGCGGTTGGACCGGAGCCTTGGCGGTGACAGCGGGCATCTTCCTGCCGGCCTTCGCCTTCTCCCTGATACTGTTCGAAAGGTTGGAAGCTGTGGTGGACAACCCGGCGCTGCACCGCGTGTTGGCTGGGGTCGCAGCGGCCGTCGTTGGAGTCATTGGGGCGACCTGTCTCCAGCTGACGTGGTCAACGGCTGAACGTGCGCCGATCCTCTGGGGCGCTGCCCTCATTTTCCTAACAGCACTAGCAGCGGTGTGGCTGGCGAAAGGGAAGTGGGCGGCGCCGCTACTTATTGCGTCTGGCGCTCTCGCAGGGAGATTGATCTTCGGCTGACGGCCTCTGCCTGGGAGCGTAGCTAACGTCCAGGTCCGCAAGTCGTTTCGCGAGGTTGGCGTCTGGTCCGCAAGCGGAATTTGACACGCCTATTTATACAACATATTGCGCAATATCTTGTATAAATAGGAGCGGCGATGTTTTCTCGGACCTTCATCTCCCTGGTGGCGGTCGCCGTTCTGGCGCCGGGATCGGCTCTCGCCCAGGGGGCGGACGCCAAGAGTCTGGATCAGCGGACGCAGCGAGAGGTCGTTGCTCGCCTGGAGGCGGCGCTGCAAAGAAACTACGTCTTCCAGGATCGGATCCCCGCCATCTCGGCCGAGCTGGATCGGCGGGTTCAGGCTACGCCGATCGACGCCGACCAGTTCGCGGGCAGCCTGTCCCAGGGTCTGGTCAAGGCGAGCGATGACCTGCATTTCACGGTGGTCTTCGACCCGGATGAGGTCGTCGCCAACCGTCAGGCCAAGGCCAGCGGCGACGCGACGACCCAGGCGCGACGCGACGTCGAACGGGCGGCCAACTTCGGCTTTCGTGACGCGCGGCGGCTGGAGGGGGGGCTGGCTTACATCCGTTTCGACTTCTTCGCCGACCCGCAGTACGCCCAGGACACGGCGGTGGGGGCCATGCGGTTCACTGAAGGCGCCAAGGGGATCATCTTCGACCTTCGCTACAACAACGGCGGCGTGCTGGAGATGGCGCAACTGCTGATGAGCTACCTCTACCCGGCCGGCAAGGAACAGGAGTTCTTCGACTACAACTACAACGAGGACGGCAAGCGGGTGGCGCGGGGGCAATGGAGCCTGGCCGCCGTGCCGGGTCAGCGGTCGGGCGATGTGCCCGTCGTGGTTCTGACCGGATCGACGTCCTTCTCGGCGGCCGAGTGGATGGCCTTCTCGCTGCAGCGGCTGGGTCGGGCGACCGTGATCGGCGAGCAGACCGCCGGCGGCGCTCATCCGGTCACGCGGGTGCCGGTCGATGATCGCTTCATGCTGCAGGTCCCGATCGGCCAGATCCGCGATCCGATCAAGGGACAGGATTTCGAGGGCGTCGGCGTGACGCCTGATCTGGTCGTGCCGGCCTCGGGCGCGCTACTGGCGGCGCAGAAGTTCCTGTTGCAGAGCCGGGCGACCGCCGGCGACGCGGACGCCGCATGGGCCCTGGCTCCGGTAGAGTTCGCCATCGCCGGCCAGACCCCGAGCGCCAAGGACCTGGACGAGGCGTCCGGCGCCTATGAGGGGCGAACCCTGGTCCGCACCCCGACCGGCCTGGCCTATCACTGGCGCGGTCGCTTCGTTCTGGCGCTGGACCCGATCGGCAAGGATCTGTTTGCAGTTCAGGGGTCCGATGACTACCGCTTCCGGCTGGTGCGCGCGAACGGCGCCGTGACGGGGCTGGAGCGTGTTGAGAAGTCTGGCGAGACGAGCGTCTATCGTCGACTGGATTGAGGAGCTGTCGGGCGAATGATCGAGTTGAACCGCACGTTCCTGGGGCGTCTCAGCGAGCAGTTGAGCGACCTGATCGAGCAGCAGTCGGCCGAGGTGTTCGCGCGGGCCGGTCTGATCATTCCGGTCAAGTCGTCGTCCCTGATGGTTGCGATCTCGGCGCTGGGTCCGGTTTCGGTCGCCGACCTCGGGCGGGCGCTGGACCGTTCGCACCAGTTGATCCAGCAGAAGATTCCCAGGCTGGTGAAGCTGGAGCTGGTGACGCGCCAGCCGAATCCCGAGGATCAGCGCGCGGTCCTGATCGCGATTACGGACAGGGGGCGCGAACAACTGGCCCTGCTCGACAGCCTGGATGGCGCGTTCGAGCGGGCCTACGCCGAAATGGAGCAGGACGCCGGCCCGGTGTTCGACGGGATCAAACGGGCCATCCAGTCCCTTCAGGCGCGGCCCCTGGTCGACCGCATGCCCGATCTGAAGGACGGCAAGAGGCCGTGAGCCGGGAGAAGGCGGTTCCGCCTCGCCGCGGAACCGCCGACCCGGTCACTCCGCCTTGCGCACGTAGCGGTTCAGGAAGGTCAGATAGGCTTCCTGGGCGGTGATGCGGTTGGCGCGGCGCTGGAAGCCGTGGCCTTCGTCGGGGAAGACGACGTATTCGACCGGCACATTGTTGGCGCGGACCTTCTCGACCAGTTCGTCACTCTCGACCTGAAGCACGCGCGGGTCGTTGGCGCCTTGCACCACCAGCAGGGGGCGGCGGATCTTGTCGGCGTGGAACAGAGGCGAGATGGCGCGGTGGCGCTCGGCGTCGACCGCCGGGTCGCCCATCTCGTCATACAAGGCCACGCGCTGCGCCCCCCACCAGGCGGGGATGGATTGCAGGGTCCGCACCCAGTTGGTCACGCCGAAGATGTCGATGCCGGCCTCGAACTTCTCGGGGTGGAAGGCCAGAGCCGCGGCGGTGATGTAGCCGCCGTAGGAGCCGCCCATGACCGCGACCTGATCATCGGCCACCCAGTCCTGGGCCCGCAGCCAGTCGCCGCCGGCGACGATGTCGCGCAGGTCGGCCTCGCCGTGCCTCTTGTCGTCCATGTGGAAGAAGGTCTTGCCGTAGCCGGACGAGCCCCGGTTGTTGGCCCCCAGCACCGCATAGCCGTGATTGACCAGGTGCTGGACCATGGCCGAATAGCCGCGCCGCGTCTGACCGCCCGGTCCGCCGTGGACCAGGACGACCGCTGGGGCCGGGTTGGCCGCCGAGGCGCCCTTGGGCCGATAGAGAACCGCCGGGACCATGACCCCGCCTTCGCCCGGATAGCGGACGATGGTCGCCTCGACCAGATCGCTTTCCCGGATCGCCGGGTTCAAGGCCGAGGTCAGGCGGCGCGCCTGTCCGGTCGACAGGTCGGCGACGAAGACGTCGGCGGGCGAGGTGTCGGACACCACGGTGAAGGCGGCCAGACCGGCGCCGGGATCGAAGCGAACGCCGGTGATGTCGCCCTCGGGCAGGCCGGTCAGGCGCACGGGCGCGCGGGTCTGAGAATCCTCGATGGTCAGCGCGGTCGAGGCGTCGGCGTTGACCGCTGTGACGCGGTATCGGCCGTTGGGCGAGAAGGCGACATACATGACGTCCCAGTCGGCCTGGGTGGTGCGGTTGTGGGCCTTGTTGGCGATGTCATAGGCGTAGGCCTGACTGAACTCGCCGTCCTGATTGCTGGTGTAGATCAGGGTCGCGTTGAAGGGGCCGAAATCGTTGACTTCATAGGCGACGTCGCCGGTGTGTTGCGAGATCAGATAGGGTTCGCCGCCCGCCTGAAGGTCGGCCAGATAGATGTCGGAGTTGGCGCTGGTGTGGGACTTGGTCAAGGCGACCAGCCGCCCGTCGCCGGACACCGCCGCCAGATCCATGCCGGGGTTCTGGAAGATCAGCTTCCGCTCATAGGTGCCGGCGTCATAGGCGTAGAGGTCGAAGACCTCGGCGTCGCGCTCGTTGCTGGTCAGCCAGAAGGTCTGGCCGTCGTCGCTGAAGCCGACGAAGCCCGCCTTGAGCTTATCGCCCGGCGTCAGGTCGCGCAGCGTCCCATCGGTCTCGCGCACATAGATGTGGGTCAGCTCGTTGCCGCCCTGGTCTGCCGCCACCAGGACGCGGCGGCCGTCGGGGAAGTAACTCTGGGCAAAGGTGGCGTTGGCGGTCGAGGCGGTCAGCGGCACGGGATCGCCGCCCGCGACGGGCAGGGCGTAGGCGTTGAACACGCCGGTCTTGTCCGACGAGATCAGGACGTGGCTGCGCCCTTCGGAAAAGGCCAGACCGTCCGGGTTGGCCATCGCGAAGCTGGTCGTCTCGAAGAACTGGGCGGCGGTGTAGGGCGTGGCGGCGGTCGAAGACGCCGGCGCGGGCGCTGCCGGTTCAGCGACGGCGAGGGCAGGGACGGCGGCGACGAGCGTCAGGGCGGAAACCATGCAGGCGAAGGAGCGCATTCTGAGCCTCGTGGAGCGGGTGATGACCTTGTGAGGCTTCACCATGGGCTGCTGGATGCGGTCTGTCGAAATTTTTAATGAGCGACGTTCTGCGAGGTCAGGCTGCGGACGCTCCCTTTAACGCCAACAGGGGGATGACGATGTCTTCCTCGTCGTCGAGGTGGCGGGTCAGGCTGGGGGCGGCGCGGTCCAGCGTGTCGGCCAGGCGGTGAGCGTGGTCGGGGGCGTCGGAGGATTGACCGGCGACCCCCCGATGAAAGGCGACGGCGGAATGGTAGAGGGCGTCCAGATGGGCGTGGATGGCGTCGTGGTCGCGGTCGAGCAGGTCGAGGCCGGTCTGGATGCGCGGCTCGATCAGGCGGAACTGCGGGAAATAGTGCCCGCTCTCGACGCGGTGGTGGCCGTCCAGATGCTGGAGGAAGGCCTGCAGCGTCGGGATCAGGGCGGCGTGAAGGCCGCGCGGGTCCAGTTGGCCGGAGCGCCAGCGCGTCGCGGCGTCGGCCATCTGAACCTGCTGGGCGCGGAAGCCGGCGTGCATCTGGAGCCAGAAGGCGGCGGTTTCGGGCAAGGCCCCGGTCCAGCGCTCTCGCGGGAAGGCGTCGCGCAGATAGAGCATGTCGGCGGGCAGGCCAAGGCGAAGGCCCAGCGCGAGCCCGTCGATAGGCTGATCAGACGACAGCGGTGGTGCTCTGAATGAAGCCGCCGCCCAGAACGCGGTCGGGATCGGCCGGATCGTAGAGGGCGCAGGCTTGGCCGGGGGCGACGCCTTCCTCGCCTTGATCGAAGACGACGGAAATGCGGTCGCCATCGTCCATGCTGAGGCGAGCCGGCGAGGGCTGGCGGGTCGAGCGGACGCGGGCAAGGACGGGGGCGCCGTCGCGGGCGGCTTCCTCGATCGTGGCCTGATCGCCCAGCCAGTTGGTTTCTTCCAGGATCAGGCTGGCGGTCAGCAGGGCCTCGCGCGGGCCGACGATGACGCGGCGGTTGTCGGGGTCGAGTTTGGTCACGAACAGGGGCTCGCCCACGGCGACGTTCAGACCCCGGCGCTGGCCGATGGTGTAGTCGGTGATGCCGCCGTGCTTACCGAGGATGCGACCGTCCATGTGGACGATCTGACCGGCTTCGCGGCCTTGCGGACGCAGGCGGTCGATCAGGGTGCGATAGTCGCCCGACGGCACGAAGCAGATGTCCTGACTGTCCGGCTTGGCGGCGATGCGCAGGCCCAGAGCGGCGGCGACGCCGCGCACCTGGGGCTTTTCCAGATCGGCCAGGGGGAAGCGCAGATAGTCGAGCTGATCTTGGGTCGTGGCGAACAGGAAGTAGGACTGGTCGCGCGAATGATCGACGGCCTTCCTCATCTGCGAGCGATTGCCGACGGCGGCGCGGCGGACGTAGTGGCCGGTGGCCATGGCCTCGGCGCCCAGGTCGCGGGCCACGTCCAGCAGGTCGCGGAACTTGACCGTCTGGTTGCAGCGAATGCAGGGGACCGGGGTCTGACCTTTCAGATAGGAGTCCGCGAACTGGTCGATCACGGCGTCCTTGAAGCGGCTTTCGTAGTCCAGGACGTAGTGGGGGATGCCGATCAGTTCGGCGGCCAGACGGGCGTCGTGGATGTCCTGACCGGCGCAGCAGGCGCCCTTCTTCTTCAGGGCGGCGCCGTGGTCGTAGAGCTGGAGCGTGACGCCGACCACGTCATAGCCCGCCTTGGCCAGCAGGGCGGCGACGACGGTGGAGTCCACCCCGCCCGACATGGCTGCGACCACGCGCGCGCCGACCGGCAGGCCGACGGCCTGTCGCGCGCTCTCGATCGCGGCGTCCATGTCGGCGGCGCCGGACATGGGGGCGATGGTCGGGATGGGGCAGGTGTCGTCAACCAGGGTCATCGCCGCCATATAGAGGGCCTCGCGTTCGATTTCGAGGCGGAGCGTTAAAACGACAAAGGCCGCCTCTGTTTCCAGAAGCGGCCTTGTGATCTCGGGGCCTCAAGTAGCGCGAAGCGCGGTAGGCCCCCAAAGGGATGTCATCAATCCCGGTAGCTCTGGATGCGCGTGGTGCGCAGGCCTTGCATGCCCCATTTGTCGATCGCCTGTTGCCAAGCGATGAATTCCTCGGCCGTCAGACGATACTTCGTCAGGGCGTCTTCCAGGCTGATCAGACCGCCGCGAACGGCGGCGACCACTTCGGCCTTGCGGCGGATCACCCAGCGGTTCGTTTCCGCCGGCGGGAGATCCCGCAGGGTCAGCGGCGTGCCCGTCGGGCCGACCACATATTGTTCGCCTCTACTATTCAGGCGTCGCTCTTGCAGCATGGGCTTAAGCCTCTTTCACCACCACCATCGACGCGTACCCTAGGAGCCCCCCCGCTAAGGGGCGTTTAAGCGTCGTGGTGAAGGAATGGCTAAGACGCATCCTCCGTCCCCGGCGCATGCGAGGCGCCGGAAACGAAGGATTCATCGAGTCTAACAAAGGCTTACTCACGGAGTCCGGTTAAGCGATCAGCGCTTGATGCTGAGCAGTTCGGCCAGCATCTCGTCCGCCGTCGTGATGATCTTGGACGAGGCCGAGTAGGCGCGTTGGGTGGTGATCAGGCTGGTGAACTCGGCCGAGAGGTCGACGGTCGAGGATTCCAGTTGCTGGGCCGCGATCATGCCCGCGCCGCCCGTGCCGGCCGCCTTCAGGTTGAAGGTGCCGCTGTCCAGGCTGACGCGGAAGGCGTTGCCGGTGACCTGACGCAGGCTGTCGGGGCTGGGGAAGGTGGCGATGGCGACCTGGGCGATCCGGCGCATGACGCCGTTGTCGAAGATGGCGGTGACGAAGCCGTTCTCGTCGATCTTGATGTCCGACAGGTTGCCGAAGGCGGTGCCGTTGGTGACCGTGGACTGGACGATGGAGGCCGTGTTCAGCTGGCTGAGGCCGCCGGCCGAGGTGGCGAGATCCAGGGTCAGGGTCTGGGACGAGATGCCCAGGCCGTCGGCCCACTTCACCTTCAGGTCGTCGTTCGGGTCGGCGGGGTCGATGACCATGTTGGGGTCGGACTTGCCGAAGTCCAGGACGGCGTTGGCCGGGTCGTCGAACAGGCCCTTGCCCGCGGGCCAGCCCTGCATGGTCGAGATGTCGAGGCGGCCCGCCGGGGTGAAGGCGATGACGCCCTTCTTGATCTGACCGTTCGAATAGGCCCCGCCGGTGACCACGTCCTCAGCCGGGACGGCGACGATTTCGGCGTACCATTCGTTGGCCACGTCGCTCTTCAGCAGACGGATCTCGATGTTGCGCTGGCCGCCCTTGGAGTCCGAGACCGGGATGTTGATCTTGAAGTCCGGCTTCACGCCCAGCGGGTTGTCGTCCTCGCCATTGTACATGGCCATCGAGTTGATCGACGGGTCGTACTTGGTCTTGGCGATGTTGTTGGTCTTGATGCCCAGACCGGGGCTGCTCAGCGAGACCGCACCGCCCGAAGGCAGGGTCAGGTTGTCCAGGGTGCCGTCGACGGACGCGCCGGCGGGGGTCAGGCCGGTCAGGGTGGCCAGGTTGCCGGCGGCGTCATAGGTGGCGACGGCGTTGATGGTCTCGATCCCGGTCTTGACCGTGACGTTGTATTGGTTGGCGACGCCGGTCGGCGAGTAGCGGACGGTGAAGTCCTTGGGACCCGACGCGGCGGGGACCATGGCGACGCCCGTATATTTCTGCGGGGCGGAGGCGCTCGAGATGGCCTGGCCGGAATAGAGGTTGGCGTTGATCTGGGCGCGGGTGGTGGGCTCGGCGGTGCCGCCGACCGTGCCGATGTTGATCGAGCGCAGACGGGTCAGGTCCGACGGGTCCGTGGCGATGTCGCCGTTGGAATCGACGGGCCAGCCCTGCAGATACAGGCCCGAGCTGTTCTTCAGATAGCCCAGGTTGTCGATGCGGAAGGCGCCCGCGCGGGTGAACAGGCGGCTGTCGGTGGCGCCGACGCCCTCGGCCTTCTCGGTCGTGACGAAGAAGCCCTGACCGTCGACGGCCAGGTCGGTGCTTTCGGTCGTGCGCTGCAACTGGCCTTCCTGGCTGATGAAGTGCCGGGCCGTGGTCATGACGCCGCCGGCCGCATAGCCGCCCGCGCCCTTGCTCTGGCTGTTCACGATGGTCTGGAACTCGCCCTGGGTGCGCTTGTAGCCGATGGTGTTCACGTTCGCGATGTTCTGCGAGATCGCGGCCAGGGCGGCGGAGTTGGCGGAAAGACCGGAAACCCCGGCCTGCATGGCGCTGTTGATGCTCATTGTGTCGGCTCCTTAAGCGGAAATCTGGGGATCGAGAGGGCCGCCGTTCAGGCGTCGGTCTCGGGAATGACGGGAAGCTGCTCCGGCGTCGGATCCGGCTTCGGCGGTGTCACGCTGGCGTTCTTCTCGTCGAGCGCGATGATGCTGGACAGCGGCATGACCGAGTTGCCGATGGTGACGTAGGGCTCGTCGGCGTACATCTCGACGCCGGTGATCCGACCACGCATCAGGACCTGGGCGTCGACCTTGCCGGTGCCGTCCTTGGCCACGACCTTCAGCGTATAGACGCTGCCGTCCTGACCCTCGGTCCAGTTGAAGTCGTGCACCCCGGACGTCGTGCCGCCTTCTGGCGGCGGGCCCTTCCAGACGACCTGACCGGTCGAGTTGAGGACCTGAAGCTCGACCTCGGTGGCGTTCTTGCCCAGCTCATAGCTCCACGTCGCCTTGCCGTCGGCGGCCTTGGTCGCATCCCAGACGGCGGTGGCGTCCTTGCCGATGTAGTTCGAGGCGTTGGCCAGGCCGTCGCCCTTCTGGCCGTTCAACAGGGCGGTCAGCAACTGGTTGGACAGCAGCTGTTGTTCGACGCCGGCCATCTGGGTCAGCTGGCCGGTGAACTCATTGGAGTCCATCGGCGACAGCGGGTCCTGATTCTTCAGCTGGGCCGTCAGCAACGAGAGGAAGGTCTCGAAGTTCGACGCCAGCATGCTCGAGCCGGTGTTGATCTTGCCCTGGGCAGTGTTTCCATTGACGGCGGTGACCATCGATCAGACCTTCATATCGACGCGGTCGGGCGTCATCGAGAGGGATGTCCAGGCGCCGGGAGGCGGCAGGACGGCGTCGGCCTGGGCGGCCAGGCGGGCGGCGCCGGCGAAGGCGCGGCGGTCAGGGGCGCGGTCAAAGGCGCCGCCGCCGCCAAAGCCCGAGGAGGGGTTGCGCTCCGAGAACTCGAGCGAGTCCTGGGTCAGCTGGAAGCCGGCGTCTTGAAGCTGACGACGCAGTTCGTCGGCGCGGGCGCGCATGTCGGTCGCCGCCGCAGGGTTGTCGAAGGCCAGGCGGGCGGCCAGGCGACCGTCGGAATCGATTTCCAGGCTGACATCGACGCGGCCAAGGCCCTCGGGCGTCAGAGCCATGTCGAAGCGGGTCGAGCGGCCTTCCAGCTTCTTGAGGATCTGGGCGGCCAGTTGGGCCGTGGTCTCGACCGTGGCGCGCGACAGCTGCGACTGGCCCAGATCGCGCTGGGCGGTCGAGGCGGCGGCCTGGGCGTCCAGGATCTGTTGCGACGGCGCCAGGTCGGCCTGGGCGTCGAGCGGCGCGACGTCGGCGGGCAGGATCGGCGCGGGCGCGGCCTTGTCGTTCAGCGCAGCCGTCGTCGCCGGTGTGGTTGCGGCGGGCGTGGCTGTGGTCAGGTTTGCGCGGGCCTGGGCGCTGGCGGGGGCGTCGGCCTTGGCCTCAGAAGCGTTCGAGGTTGCGGCGTTGGACTGACGCTCGTCCAGACGGGCTGAACCGTTGCGGACCGGCGTGGGAGCCGGTGCGGCGGTCGGCGGGGCCGGGCTTGGGGCCTGTGCGGCCTGAGCGGTCTGTGCGGGTTGGGCAGGCGGCGCGTCAGCATCCGCGTCCGACGCGGCGATGACGACCGGAGCGGCGACGACGGGTTCTGAGGCGTCAGCGGCAGGCGCGGGCGCCGCCACGGGCGAGGCGGGTTGCTGCGGCGTCAAGGTGACGCGCGGCGCGGGCGTGGCGACGGCAGCCGCAATCGCTACGGGAGTCGGGGCGATCGGCTCGGCGGTCGGTGCGGCGGCTCGGGCCGGCGCGGCTTCGGGCACGGGCTGGGATGAGGCGGCTACGGCTACGGCTACGGCTATGGGCGCAGCAGGGGCGGGAGCAGCCGCTGTGGCCGAGGCCGCGCTTTGCGGGATAGCGGGCGCGGTGGCGACGACAGGCTCTGCGCGCGTTTCAACCGAGGCCGGTGCGGCGGTCGCGATTGGCGTGGTGACAGGGGCGACTGGAGTAGGCGCGGCGACCTGGCGCGTGTCTGATGGAATGGACGCGGTTGGTGTCTGAGCCGCTTCTGCGGGCGGCGTGATCTCAGCGGCGACGCGGGCTGGCTGTTCGGGGGCTTCAGCGGCAAGGGTCTGAGCCTGCACTTGCGTCTGAGCCTGAGCCTGGGCCTGAGCCTGAGCCTGAGCGGGGCGAGGTTCCACCGGCGCTGCGCCGGGGAGTGACGGCGCGGCGGGTGCGACAGGCGGTTGCGCCGAGACGGGCGCAGAGGGGTTGGCGGAGGTCGAGACGTTATCAGCGGGTATCGGGTCGACCGACGGCGCGGCTTCACCATCCAGCGACAAAGGCGGCGAGACGGGCGCGGTCGGCGCCGGCGCCGCGGCCATGGGGGCTTCGGCGTTTTCGGAGGGCGCGGCAGGCGCGTTCGGCGGCGTGACCGGCAAAGCGGCGGGGGCGATCAGAGGAATGGGGGCCCAAGCCGGTGCGGAAGTCTCCAGCGCCAGGGCCTCGGCGGCGGGGTCCACAGAGATCGCCTCGGCATCACCCTCTTCGCCCTGGGTCTTCAATGACGGCGTCACAGCGGCGATCAGGCCCGCGAACAGGCCGTCGTCCGCCGCCGTCTCGATCGAGGCGGCAGCCGTCGCGCCGGTGGCGGTCGGGACGATCATGGACATGACGCTCAGCGCGGACATGAAGGGCGATAGGCTTTCGTTGGGGTATCGGCGCCTACTGCACCCAAGTGTTCGGGAGGCGCTGTCGCAAGCGCCGGGCCAAGCCTGAGTATCTTATTAGTGAGTTGAATATGAACATAATTTTCGGAATTACCCGGCACCCGGGGAGGCCTGACGCCCGGCGGTTCTTGCCGCTCCTGACGCTTTTTGCCGGGCGGGAACGGACGATCCCGGCCTTGAGGCGGCTTGGCCCGCGATTTGCGCCTCGTTGTGTGAACGCACAGGTGCTGAAAAGCCGATGTCTAACAAATTCAAGGAGTTGGCTAGAATGGCTAACCATAAAGCCGGGCAAGATTTGCGCGCAGGCCAGCAAGGCTTGCCGGGCGCGGCCCTGCATGGAGGTCGTGCCTGATGTCCCTGAACTCGATCATGAACATCGCCACCTCGGGCATGAACACGGCTCAGACGCAGCTGCGGGTGGTTTCCGACAACGTCTCGAACGTCAACACGCCCGGCTATATCCGCAAGGTCGCCGACCAGCAGTCCTGGGCCAGCCAGGGCGCGGGCGCGGGTGTCGAGGTCGTGCGCATCCGCCTGGCCACCGATCGCTTCCTTCAGGCCGCCAGCCTGTCGGCCGGGGCTGACGCCGGGCGTCAGTCCGTGCGCTATGAGTTGTTCAACAGCATCCAGTCGCAGTTCGGCGACCCGGGCGCGGACAGCGGCTTCTTCGCCCAGATCGACAAGATCTTTTCGGCCTTCTCGACCTCGGCGGAGAACGCCACCTCGGGGCCGCTGCGTCAGGACGCGATCTGGAAGACCCAGGCCATGTTCGATGAGGCCGCGCGCGTCGCCAAGGAGATCCAGGCCACGCGCGAGGAGGCCGACGGGCGTCTGCGCAGCGCCGTGGACAAGGTGAACGGCCTGGTCGATCAGATCGAGAAGCTGAACGTCGACATCGCCAAGGCCAATGTCGTCGGCACGGACTCCACTGGCGCACAGACCATTCAGGCCAGCCTGATCAACGAACTGTCCGAGTTGATGGACGTACGGATCACCACCCGTTCCATCGGCGGGGTCGAGGTGCGGACCGGCGCCGGGATTCTGCTGGCCGGGCAGGGCGCGGCCAAGCTGGAGTATCAACGGGCGGGCGCGGTGTCGTCCGAGACCGTCTTCAACCAGATCATGGTCACCGAGCCGAACGGCCAGCGGCGACCGCTGACCGAGGGTCTGGCCTCCGGCGAGATCAAGGGCCTGCTGGAGCTTCGCGACGTGGACGCTCCCGAGGCGGCTGAGCGTCTGGGCGAGCTGATGACGCGGCTGGCTGACGAGCTGAACCGGGCGCACAACGCCTCGTCTTCGGTCCCCGCGCCGTCGGTGCTGAACGGCCGCAACGTCGGACAGTCGCTGGAGACGGCCCTGGCGGGCTTCACCGGCAAGACCACCATCACTACGGTCGACGCCCAGGGCGTGATCCAGAACTCGGCCGAGATTGTCTTCTCGGGCGGGACAATGACGATCAACGGCGTGGCGGCCACGCCCGCCACCTTCCTGACCACCCTGAACGGACAACTGGGCGGAGCGACCGCCAGCTTCGTCAACGGACGTTTGAGCATTGAGGCGCCGGTCGGCAGCGGCATCGCCATCGCCGACGACGCCGCCACGCCCAGCAACAAGGCCGGACGCGGTTTCTCGCACTATTTCGGCTTGAACGACCTGGTCTCGACCGAGCGTCCGGCGCTTTATGACACCGGCCTGACGCCCACCTCGCAGCACGGTTTCACGCCGGGCGAGACGATCAAGTTCCGCTTCACCGACGCTTCGGGTTCGCGCATCCGCGATCTGGCGGTCGCGGTCCCTGCTGGCGCGGGGACGATGACCGAGATGCTGACGGCGCTGAACGACCCCACGACGGGCGTCGGCGTCCACGGCAGTTTCAGCATGAACAGCGCCGGCGAACTGATCTTCACCGGCCACGGCGCGCCGCCGTCGACCATGTCGGTGATCGAGGACGGCACCCGCCAGGTTCCGTCCGGCGTGTCGATGAGCGAGCTGTTCGGCCTGAGCGGCGCACGGGCTTCGCGCAGCGGGGGCTTCTCGGTGCGCAGCGATATCGTCAAGGACCCGTCCAAGCTGGCCCTGGCCCAACTGAACCTGGGCGTGGCGGCGGGCACGCCGGCGCTCAGCAAGAACGACGGCAGCGGCGGGCGTCTACTGGCCAAGGCCGACCAGAACGCGGCCTCGTTTTCGGCGGCGGGCGGCGCGGGCGCGGTCAGCATGTCCCTGGCGCGCTATGCCGCGGAATTCTCGGGCGATCTTGGCGGCAAGGCGACGATCGCCAAGACCCGGGCGACGAATGCTGGGGCGCTCTATCAAGAGGCGTCGGCGCGACGCAGCTCGGCAGAGGGCGTCAACATGGACGAAGAACTGGTGCTGATGACCACCTATCAGCAAGCCTTTAACGCTTCGGCGCGCCTTATCCAGGCTGCGTCGGAAATGTACGACACCCTGATCGGAATGATGCGATGACCCGCGTTGCGACGTTTGGAAACTATCAGTCGGCCCTGCTGCACCTGATGAACGCGCAAGCGCGCGGCGAGGAAGCGCAGAACAAGGTCAACACCAAGAAGAACGCCACCGATCTGGTCGGTTTCGGCCGACAGTCCGAGACCGTCATCGCTCTGAAGTCCAGCCAGACGCGAATCCAGGGCTTCATCGACACCAACAAGACCGTGGCCGACCGCCTGACGATGCAGGACATGGGGCTGGATCGGGTCGCCGACGCCGCCACAGCCGGTCGCCAGGCCATCGCCAACGCCATCGCCGCCGGGCGGATGGAGGGGCTGATGTCCGAGATGGAGACCATCTTCAAGATGGCCCAGGACGGGCTGAACATGAAGCACCAGGGCAAGTCCCTGTTCTCGGGCGGGGCAGTGGATCAGCAGGCTGTGGTGCTGCCGACCGCACCCGCTGGGACTGACCTTGAGAAGCTGGCGGCCATGCCCGGCGTGGCGGGGGTCTTCAAGAACGACCAGCTGAAACAGACGTCCCGGCTGGACGAGACCGTCACCATGGACACGGGCTTCCTGGCCAGCGATATCGGTCAGGCTCTCTTCGACGTCTTCCGCGACCTGCAGATCCTGCATCAGGGCACGCCGCTGAACGGTCAAATGGACGACGCCCAGAAGACCGCGCTGACCGCGCTGATGGGGCGTTTCGAAACTGCGGCCAAGGACGTGGTCAACATCCAGGCCAAGAACGGTTCGATGCAGGCCCGGGTCGATACGCTGCTGGAGTCGCAGGAAGCCCGCAAGATTTCAGTCGACACCATCCTGTCGGGCAAGACCGACGCCAACATGGCGCAGGCCGTGACGGAGCTGGAGATGGCCCAGATCGCCATTCAGGCCTCGGCTCAGGTGATCAGCCAACTGCGGGATGTGTCGCTGCTCAACTATCTGCGCTGATCGTCGGGCGAAGCGGGAACTCTGTTCGCAGTGCATTGAACGATCCGGGTTTCAGCGCGTTTGCCTCTTCCACGAGCTTCGCCATGGGCGATCAGGCCAAGCTCGGGTAAAGGGTGGGCATGGACGTAGCTGATTTTCAGATCGAGGACGGGCCGGACGGCGGTGCGCGACTGCGGCTGACGGGCGACTGGACCACCATGGGTCTGGCCCGCACGGCGCGTCGCCTGTCTGACGACCTGGGCGACCGGCCAGTCGCAGAGCTGGCGCTGGACCAGTTGGGGCGGTTCGACACCGCCGGCGCCCTGGCGATCGTGCAGAACCTGTCGCAGCCCTTGCCCAAGACCGTATGGCGTGAACGCCCCGAGGCAGGACGCATCTACGCCATGGTCGAGAAGCTGGACCGCGAGTCCAGCGCGCCGCCGAAACGCGCCGGCGCCTTCACCCGGACCTTCGCCAAGATCGGCCTGGGCGTTTACGACTTCGCCGCCGAGGCTGTGCTGTCGCTGGCCTTCCTGGGGCGGCTGATCGTCGCCGTGGGTTCGGCATTGAAGCATCCCGGCGCCATCCGCTGGCCCGCCTGGTTCAGTCAGGCGGAGCGGTCTGGGCTGGACGCCATCCCGATCATCGCCGTGACCAACTTCTTCATCGGCGCCGTCATCGCCTTCCTGGGGGCCAATCTGCTGACCCAGTTCGGCGCGGGCGTATTCACTGTGCAACTGGTCGCTGTCTCGGTGCTGCGCGAGTTCGCTGTGGTCATCACCTCGGTGCTGCTGGCGGGCCGGTCGGCCTCGTCCTTCGCCGCGGAGATCGGGTCGATGCGGATGAACCAGGAAGTCGACGCCATGCAGGTCATGGGCGTCAATCCGTTCCAGGCCCTGGTGATCCCGCGGCTGGCGGCCATGCTGCTGATGCTGCCGCTGCTGACCTTCGTCGGCATGGTGTCGGGCCTGTTCGGCGGCATGTTGGTGACCTGGAGCGAGCTGGCCTATGGTCCGTCCTTCTTCATCCAGCGCATCACCGAAGATCCGATGATGGACCAGCACCTGATGGTCGGTCTGATCAAGGCGCCGGTCTTCGCCGTGGTGGTGGCCGCCATCGGCTGCCGTCAGGGCATGTCTGTGGCCGGCGACGTCGAGAGCCTGGGGCGCCGCGTGACGGCGGCGGTGGTTCAGGCCATCTTCGCCATCATCTTCCTCGACGCGGTCTTCGCCATGATTTTCCTGGAGCTGAACCTGTGACGGCTCCAAAAGAAAAACCGATACGTGAGAACGTCATCGAGGTGCGCGGCCTGCTGAGTCAGTTTGGCGACCGGGTGATCCATCACGACCTCGATCTGGACGTGCAACGCGGCGAGGTTCTGGGCGTGGTCGGCGGCTCGGGCACCGGCAAAACGGTGCTGCTGAACTCCATCATTGGCCTGAAACAGCCCGAGGGCGGCTCGGTCAAGCTGTTTGGGGTCGATCGCGAAACCATGACCAAGGACGAGGCCGCCGAGGTCGAGCGCCGCACGGGCGTCCTCTTCCAGCAGGGCGCGCTGTTCTCTGCCTTGACGGTTCTCGACAATGTCGCCTCGCCCCTGGTTGAGCACACCACCCTGCCAGCCAACACCATCCGCGAACTGGCCGAGATGAAGATCGCCATGGTCGGGTTGAAGCCGGAGTCCCACTATCTCAAACCGGCCGAGCTGTCGGGCGGGATGCGCAAGCGCGTCGGCCTGGCCCGCGCCCTGGCCCTGGACCCCGAACTGATCTTTCTGGATGAACCGACCGCGGGGCTGGACCCCATCGGCGCCGCCGCCTTCGATCAGCTGATCCGCGACCTGTCCGACGACCTGGACCTGACGGTTTTCATGATCACCCACGACCTCGATAGCCTCTACGCCATCTGCGACAAGGTGGCGGTGCTGGCTGACAAGCACGTTGTAGCCAAGGCCACGGTTCAGGAACTGGAACGTTCCGACCACCCTTGGATCAAGGAATACTTCCTGGGGCCGCGCGGTCGCGCCGCCCATAAGGCCGCTTGAGGAGAGCGGGACGAAAGATGGAAAGAGACGCCCACTACGCCGCTGTCGGCATCGCCACTGTCGCCCTGTTGCTGGCGCTGGCCGTGTTCACGATCTGGCTGGCCCGCCTGCAGTTCAACAACGACTACGACGTCTATGACATCGTCTTCTATGGTCCCGTGCGCGGTCTGTCCGAAGGCGGGGAGGTGCATTTCAACGGCATCCGCGTCGGCGAGGTCACGGCCCTGAACCTGGACCCCCAGAAGGGAGATCAGGTCATCGCCCGGGTGCGCCTGAACGGCACGACCCCCGTGCGCGTCACCTCGCGCGCCCAGTTGGAGCCGCAAGGCATCACCGGCCTGAATTACATTCAGATCACGGCGGGCGAAGCCAGCAGCGCCCTGCTGAAGGACCAGTATCCGCCGAACGTCGTGCCGGTGATCCAGAGTCAGCCCAGCCCCATTGCGGAACTGCTGAGCGGGTCCGGCACGGTTCTGGCCCAGACGGTGGACGCGCTGAACCGCATCAACCGCGTCATGTCGGACGACAACATCCGCAGCTTCTCGTCCAGTGTGAAGAACGTCGAGGCCCTGACCGCCGAACTGGAAGCCCGCAAGGGCATGTTCCAGCAGCTTGAAGAGACGATCACCAAGGCCAACGCCGCCGTCGGCGAATACCAGGCCCTGGGCGCCAGCGCGCGTCAGATGATCGACACGGACGGCAAGCAGGCCATCGCCAACATCAACGCCGCCACGCGCGAAGCCCAGCAGACCATCGCCTCGATCAACCGAACGGCGACGGGGCTGGAGGGGCCGCTGGGCGACTTCGGCACGCAGACCGTGCCGCAGTTGAACGACACTATCCGCCAACTGGATCAGGCGACGCGCTCGCTGCAGTCGCTGATCGACAATGTCCGTGAGAGCCCACGCGACTTCATCTCGAAGGCGCCGTCCAAGGAAATCGAGGTGCAGCCATGATCCGTTCCGCTCTTGTGATCGCGGCTGCGTCGGTCGCCCTGTCCGGTTGCGCCCTGTTGTCGTCGCCCGATCCGGTTCAGCTCTATCGGTTCGGGGGGGCTTCGGCCTTTGCAGGGACGGGGGCGACCTCGGCTTGCCCGGACGTCCATGTGTCGATGCGCCGGATCGACTTCCCCGAGGCTGCGCGCGGCGATCGCATCCTGGCCGTCACCGGGGCCGAGGCGGCCTACATCAAGGGCGCGCGCTGGGTGTCGCCCGCCGAGACCCTGTTCGAGGAAGCTCTGCGCAACGCCTTCCTCGACGGTGGAACCTGCACGGTGTTGAGCAACGGTCCCCTGACGCGCGACGGGCTGCTGCTGAGCGTGGACGTGCGCCGCTTCGAGGCGGATTACGCCGCGCCCGGCGCCGTGCCGAACGCCAGTATCGTGGTCCTGCTGCGTCTGGTGCGCCCTGGCGACCGCTCGATCGTGGCCGAGGACCGCATCACCGTCAGCGAAAGCGCGGGTGAGAACCGCCAGTCGGGCATCGTCGCCGCCTTCGACCGCGCCACCGCCGAGGCCAGCCGCCAGATCGTTCTCTGGACGGACCAGCAGGGCTTCCAGGCGACGACGAAGTAACCCTCTCCCGGCGGGAGAGGGCTTGAGCCTCGGAGAGCGAAGCGATCCGCAAGGCGAAAGGGTGAGGGGCTGAGGGTTCAATCGGCGTAAGCCGCTGCGGTTCTACGACTTGCGCCGACAGATATCGGGAACCCTCATCCGGCCCTGCGGGCCACCTTCTCCCACTGGGAGAAGGGAATAAAAGTAAACCCCGGCGGCCTCGCGGTCGCCGGGGTTTCTGTCTTCAGGCGGGGAGGGCGCGGTTCAGCCCAGACCCGCCGCCACCGTATAGGTCGCCTCGGTCTTGGTCGCGACCTCGTCCAGGGTCACGCCCTCGGCCAGTTCGATCAGCTCCAGACCCGAACCGTCCGGCTTGACGTCAAAGACGGCGAGGTCGGTGATGATGCGGCTGACCACGCCCGTGCCGGTCAGCGGCAGGGTGCAGGATTTCAGGACCTTGGACTGGCCGTGCTTGTTGGCGTGATCCATGACCACGACCACGCGCTTGACGCCCGCGACCAGATCCATGGCGCCGCCCATGCCCTTCACCAGCTTGCCCGGGATCATCCAGTTGGCGATGTCGCCGTTCTGGGCCACTTCCATGGCGCCGAGGATCGACAGGTTGATGTGGCCGCCGCGGATCATGGCGAAGCTGTCGGCCGAGGAGAAGTAGCTGCTCTCGGGGATTTCGGTGATCGTCTGCTTGCCGGCGTTGATCAGGTCGGGGTCTTCCTCGCCCTCATAGGGGAAGGGGCCCATGCCCAGCATGCCGTTTTCCGACTGGAGAGTGACCTCCATGCCCTCCGGGATATAGTTGGCCACCAGGGTCGGGATGCCGATGCCGAGGTTGACGTAGAAGCCGTCCTGCAGCTCCTTGGCGGCGCGTTCGGCCAGTTGTTCGCGAGTACGAGCCATGGATCAGGCCTCCTTCTGGCGGACGGTGCGCTGTTCGATGCGCTTCTCGGACACGGTCTGGATCAGGCGGTCGACATAGACGCCCGGCGTATGGATGTGGTCGGGGTCCAGCGAGCCGGTGGGCACGATCTCTTCGACCTCGACGACCGTGACCTTGCCGGCGGTGGCCATCATCGGGTTGAAGTTGCGGGCCGTCTTGCGGAAGACGAGGTTGCCGCGCTCGTCGGCTTTCCAGGCCTTGATGATGGCGAGGTCAGCGATCAGGCCGGTTTCCATAACGTAGTCCCTCCCGTCGAAATTGCGCACTTCCTTCCCCTCGGCGACCAGGGTGCCGACGCCGGTGGCGGTGAAGAAGGCCGGGATGCCCGCGCCGCCCGCGCGGATGCGCTCGGCGAGTGTTCCTTGCGGGTTGAACTCCAGCTGCAACTCGCCAGCGAGGTATTGCCGCTCGAACTCCTTGTTCTCGCCGACGTAGGACGAGATCATCTTGGCGATCTGCCTGGTCTCCAGCAGCTGGCCCAGGCCGAAGCCGTCCACGCCTGCGTTGTTGGAGATGACGGTCAGTCCCTTGACGCCCGAGGCCTTCAAGCCCGCGATCAGGTTCTCGGGAATGCCGCACAGGCCGAAGCCGCCGGACATGACGGTCATCCCGTCAAAGGTCAGGCCCTCCAGCGCGGACGTGACGTCAGCGTAGATCTTGCGCATCGCTCTCCCTTTTTCACCGTCTGATGAATATTGCGGTCTTCTCCGTCCTTAAAGCGGGCGAGGGGACGGAGCAAGCGTGCGCATCCAAAGGCGCGGCTGCTGCGTATGCAAGGAGCCGTCCCTATCGACAATGGAATCCGCATGAGCCTGGTCAACGTCGCCATCCGTCAGTTGCAGGATGCGCCCTTTCCCGACTTCATCGCCCGTCCGGCGATCGACAGCCTGGTGAGCGAGGCGCGGCGGCGGCTGGATCGCGACGGGCCGCACGATCAGGCCGCCTTTGCGCGGGAAATGGCGCGCCGGGCGGTGGCCGAGCACACGGATGCGGCCAACGACCAACACTACGAATTGCCGCCCGAGTTCTTTCAGATCTGCCTGGGCGCGCGGCTGAAATACTCCTGCTGCCTGTATGGCGACGGGGCCGAGACCCTGGATCAGGCCGAGGAGAAGGCGCTGGCCGAAACCTGCGCCCACGCCGAACTGGCCGACGGGCAGACCATTCTGGAACTGGGCTGCGGCTGGGGCTCGCTGAGCCTGTGGATGGCGGAGCGCTATCCGGCCGCCCGGATCACCGCCGTTTCAAACAGTCACGGCCAGCGCGGCCATATCGAGGCCCAGGCGCGGGCGCGGGGTCTGACCAATCTGACGGTCGTGACCTGCGACATGAATGATTTTCAGGCCGAGAGCGGCGGCTTTGACCGCATCGTCTCGGTCGAGATGTTCGAGCACATGGCCAACTGGCGGGCGCTGCTGACGCGGGCGAAAGGCTGGCTGAAGCCCGACGGGCGGATGTTCATCCACGTCTTCACCCACCGCGACGCGCCCTATCGATTCGACCACACCGACAGCGGCGACTTCATCGCCCAGCATTTCTTCACCGGCGGGATCATGCCCAGCCGCGGCCTGATCCGACAGTTCCCCGACCTGTTCGAGGTGGCGCAGGAATGGACCTGGAACGGGAGGCATTATGCGCGGACGGCGAATGACTGGCTGGCCAACATGGATCGCAACGCCGAGCGGGTGGCCGTGCTGATGCGCGAAACCTATGGCCGGGACGCGGCGCTGTGGACCCGACGCTGGCGTCGCTTCTACCTGGCGACGGCGGGTCTGTTCGGAAACGACGAGGGCCGCACCTGGGCGGTCAGCCACTATCTGTTGAAGCCGGCCGGAGAGGGCCTGTCCTGATGTTGAAATATGTCGCGGCCTATCTGGGCGCGGGCCTGACCTTCGCCGCCATCGACGCGGTTTGGCTGACCACCATGGCGGATCGGCTCTATCGTCCCGTGATCGGCCCTCTGATGGCCGACAAGCCGAACATGACGGCGGCGGTGATCTTCTATCTGATCTCCATCGGCGGCATCGTATTTTTCGCCATCACGCCGGCGTTGAAGGAGGCGGCCTGGACGCGGGCCTTGCTGAACGGGGCCGTGCTCGGCTTCGTCGCCTACGCCACCTACGACCTGACCAATCAGGCGACGCTGAGCGTCTGGTCCACGCGGTTGACGATCATTGACCTGTGCTGGGGGACGACCCTGACTGCGGTGGCGTCCGTGGGCGGCTATTTCGTCGCACGATGGACCGAAGGGCGCTTTGGCTGAGCCGTAAGGGTTGACCCTCGGGCAAGAGCGCCCCTAGACCTTTTGCGCCCGGCGTTTGCGGGCGCGAAGTCGGGGAAAAAACATCATGCGTCGTCAACTGTTGAAGCAGGCCCTGCCTGCGCTGGTCATTCTGGCGGCCGTGCCTGCGCTGGCCATGCCCGCGGCCGCTCAGGCCCCTGCCGCGCCGACCTATCAGCAGCCGCCGCAGCCGATCGCGCAGATCCTCGATTCCAAGCCCAACCCGACGGCCAGCCTCAGCCCGGATCGCCAGACCCTTCTGCTGCAAGATCGCTCGAACCTGCCGAGCATCGCCGAACTGGCCGAGCCCATGCTGCGCCTGGCGGGATACCGCATCAATCCGCAGAACAACGGCCCGGCCAACAGCCGCGTCACCTGGCTGACGGGCCTCAGCTTCCAGGCCGTCGAGGGTGGCGCGGCGCGCGTCGTCTCGGGTCTGCCCGCCAATGCGCGCCTGACCAATGTCAGCTGGGCCCCGAACGGCAAGGCCGTGGCCTTCCTGCTGAACACCCCGAACGGGCTGGAACTGTGGACCGCCGACGTGGCCTCGGCCCAGGCGCGCCGCCTGACGGGACCGACGGTCAACGCCGCGAATGGCGCGGGCTTCAGCTGGCTGCCCGACGCCTCAGGTCTGCTGGTTCAGGCCGTGCCCGCCGGTCGCCGCGCCGCGCCCGACGTGACGCGCCCGCCCTCGGGCCCGACCGTGGCCGAGACCGGCGGCCGTGCGGCCCCGGTGCGCACCTATCAGGACCTGCTGGCTGACGCCGGCGACGAGGCCCTGTTCGACCACTACTTCACCAGCCAGCTGACCATCGTGCCGCTCAACGGCCGCGCCCGCACCATCGGCCAGCCGGGCGTCTTCCTGGGCGCCTCCGTGTCGCCGGACGGCCGCTACATCCTGCAGACGCGGGTCAAGAAACCCTATTCCTACGTTGTGCCCGCCAGCCTGTTCCCGGCGGAGGTGATCATCACCGACCTGAACGGGCGTGAGGCGCACCGCGTCGCCGACCTGCCGCTGCGCGACAATGTGCCGACGCCGTTCGACGCCGTGGCCCCTGGCCCGCGCGCGGCCCAGTGGCGCGCCGACGCCGACGCCACCCTGGTCTGGGTCGAGGCCCAGGACGGCGGCGATCCGCGCAACGCCGCCGAGGTGCGCGACCGGGTCCTGATGCTGCAAGCGCCGTTCAATGATCGCCCGCGCACCCTGGTGGACCTGAAGGAGCGTTATTCCGGCGTGCAGTGGGGCCGCGACGACGTGGCCATCGTCAACAGCCGCTGGTTCAACACCCGCCACGAGACCCGCACCCTGGTCGATCCGTCCAACCCCGGTGCTGGCCGCGTCCTGGTCGATCGCAACTATCAGGACCGCTACAATGATCCGGGCTCGGTGGTCGTCGAGCCCAATGCGCGCGGTCGTTCGACCATTCGCTTCACCGCCGACGGCTCCAAGGTCTTCGTCGAGGGCGACGGCGCCACGCGTCAGGGCGCTTATCCCTTCCTTGACACCCTGGACCTGAAGACCGGCGAGACGGAGCGTCTGTGGCGTGCAGCCCAGGGCGAATACGAAACCGTCGTCGGCATCCTGGACGACGCGGGCCGCAAGCTGGTCACCTATCGCGAAAGCCGCACCGATCCGGCCAACCTGCGTCTGCGCGACCTGGACGGCGGCGTGACCCAGCTGACCCAGTTCCCCGATCCGGCGCCGCAACTGGCCGACGTGAAGCGCGAGCTGATCACCTATACCCGCGACGACGGGGTCCAACTGTCGGGCACCCTCTATCTGCCGGCCGGCTACGATAAGGATCGCGACGGTCCGCTGCCGCTGCTGATGTGGGCCTATCCGGCCGAGTTCACCGACGCCGCCGTGGCCGGTCAGGTCGTGGACACCGAGAACCGCTTCGTGCGTCCGGCAGGCATCAGCCACCTGTTCCTGCTGACCCAGGGCTACGCCATCCTCGACAACCCGACGATGCCGATCATCGGTCGCGACGGGGCCGAGCCTAACGACACCTACATCGAGCAGTTGTCGGCCAGCGCCAAGGCGGCGGTCGATGCGGTGGTGGCCCTGGGCGTCGCCGACCGCGACCGGATCGCGGTGGGCGGCCACTCCTACGGCGCCTTCATGACGGCCAACCTGCTGGCCCACACCGATCTGTTCAAGACCGGCATCGCGCGTTCGGGCGCCTATAACCGCACCCTGACGCCGTTCGGCTTCCAGGCCGAGCAGCGCTCCTACTGGGAGGCGACCGAGACCTATAACGCCATGTCGCCCTTCGCCTATGCCGACAAGGTCAATGAGCCGATCCTGCTGATCCACGGCGAGGCCGACGCCAACTCGGGCACCTTCCCGATCCAGTCGGAGCGTTTCTATGCGGCGCTGAAAGGCAATGGCGCGACAGCGCGCTATGTCGTCCTGCCGCTGGAGGACCATGGCTATCGGGCGCGGGAATCGGTCGGCCACACCCAGTGGGAAATGGCCGCCTGGCTGGACCGCTATCTGAAGCCGAAGGCGACGACGGCGGCGCAGTAATATCTGCGCACCTTCTCCCCTTGAGGGAGAAGGTGGCCCGTCAGGGCCGGATGAGGGGTGTCGGCGCGAGGTTGATCGGGTTTCGCCAACCAAGCTTCTTCGCACCCCTCATCCGTCTTGCTTCGCAATCCACCTTCTCCCTCAAGGGGAGAAGGAAGGGGTCATTTGTCCCATTCTGGCACATCGCCATAGAGGCCGGCCAGGAAGTCGATAAAGGCCCGGACCCGGTTTTCGGCGCGGGCCCGCCCGGCTGTCAGGGCGAAGACGGCTACGTCGGAGGCCCCCGCATACTGCGGCAAGACCCGCAGCAGGCGCCCGTCGCGCAGTTCCTCGCCCACGTCCCAGGTCGAGCGCAGAGCGACGCCGGCTCCGGCCAGAACCAATTCACGCGCCACCTCTGACGAATTGGTCCGCACCCGGCTGCGGGCGCGGAAGGTGACGGGGCCGTCGGGGCCTTCCAGGCGCCAGGCCGACTGGTTCTCGGCCGCGAGCTGGGCGTGATGGCGGAGGTCGTCCAGCGTCTGCGGCGCGCCGTGCTCGGCCAGATAGGACGGTGCAGCGCATAGGACGCGGCGGTTTGGGGCCAGGCGGTGCATGGCGGGATCGCCCGCCTCATAGCTGCCGATGCGCACAGCCACGTCCACGTCCTCGGCCATCAGGTCGACGAAGGCGTCGCTGAGGTTCAGTTCCAGCGTCAGCCGGGGATGGGCGTCGAGGAAGGGCGTCAGCAGCGGGGCCAGCCGTCGCCGCCCGAACGAGGTCGGGGCCGAGACCCGCAGCAAGCCGCGCGCCTGGGTGGTGCGGCGCGACACCAAGGCCTCCAGATCCTCGACCCCGTCCAGCAACTGCATGGCGCGGTCATAGACCAGCCGCCCGGCCTCGGTCGGGGCCAGCCGCCGCGAGGTGCGCTCGATCAGCCTTACCCCCAGCCGGTCCTCCAGTCGCGCCAGCCGGCGCGAGGCCACGGCGGGCGACAGGTCCAGACGGCGGGCGGCGGCGGACAGGCTGCCTTCCTCCAGCGCCCGGACGAAGATCTCATACTCGGCCAGCATGGCGCGGTCTCGTCATTGCATTTTCGGCAAAGATAGCCGTCGATCTTCGCCGTGGCTAGGTTGCGGGCGCCCCGCTAGGGTTGAGGCTCAAGGGAGAGTCGCCATGTCCACCACCTATGTCCGTCACGGAAGCCTGAGCGTCGCCGCCGAGCTGGACGCCTTCGTCCGCGACGAAGCCGCGCCGGGCACGGGCGTCGCGCCCGACGCCTTCTGGGCCGGGGTGGAGGGGCTGCTGGCGGAGCATGCGCCGAAGAACCCGGCGCTATTGGCGCGCCGCGACGAGCTTCAGGCCCAACTGGACGACTGGCACCGCGCCCATCCGGGTCAGCCGGACCCCGAGGCCTATCAGGCCTTCCTGCGCGAGATCGGTTACATCGAGCGAGAACGGGCCGATGTTCGCGCCGAAACCGCCAATGTCGATCCCGAGATCGCCACCATGGCCGGGCCGCAGTTGGTCGTGCCCCTGACCAACGCCCGCTATCTCCTGAACGCCGCCAATGCGCGCTGGGGCAGTCTGTATGACGCCCTGTACGGCACGGACGCGCTGGGCGAGGCGCCAAAGGGCGGCGGCTATGATCCCGAGCGTGGCGCCAAGGTCATCGCCCGCGCCCGCGCCCTGCTGGATCAGGCGGCGCCTCTGGGGGCGGGCTCGCACGCCCAGGCGACGGGATACAGGGTCGAGCATGGGCGGCTGATCGTCACTCTGGAAGGCGGAATTGAAACGGGCCTGGCGAGCGCGGCGGCCTTCGCCGGCCATGCGGGCGAGGCGGCGGCGCCCTCGGGCGTCCTGCTGCGCCACAACGGCCTGCATCTGGAGATCGTCATCGACCGCGCCCATGCCATCGGGCGCACCGATCCGGCGGGCGTGGCCGACGTCGTCGTCGAGGCGGCGCTGTCGGTGATCGCCGACGCCGAGGACAGCGTCGCGGCGGTGGACGCCGAGGACAAGCGGCTGGTCTATGCCAACTGGCTGGGCCTGATGCGCGGCGACCTGTCGGCGGGCTTCGTCAAGGACGGCCAGACGATGCAGCGGCGCATGAACGGCGACCGTTCCTACACGGCGCCGGACGGATCGGCCTTCGCTCTGAGGGGGCGCAGCCTGCTGATGGTGCGCAACGTCGGCCTGCATCTGACCACCGATGCGGTGCTGGACGGGGAGGGGCGCGAGGTCCCCGAGAGCCTGATCGACATCGCCATGACCGGCCTGATCGGCCTGCACGACCTGAAGCGTCCGGCGGATCAGCGCAACAGCTCCGCCGGCTCCATCTATGTGGTGCGGCCCAAGATGCACGGCTCGGCGGAGGTCGCCTTCGCCGACGCCGTCTTCGGCGCCGTCGAGAAGATGGTGGGGCTGCCGCCGTTGACGCTGAAGATGGGCATCATGGACGAGGAGCGGCGCACCAGCGTCAACCTGGCCAACTGCATCGCGGCGGCGAAGGGCAGGGTCGCCTTCATCAACACCGGCTTCCTCGATCGCACCGGCGACGAGATCCATTCGGTGATGGAAGGCGGGCCGGTCGTTCGTAAAGAGGCCATCCGCAACACCGGCTGGATCAAGGCCTACGAGGACCGCAACGTCGATATCGGCCTGAAAGCGGGTCTGACTGGACGCGCCCAGATCGGCAAGGGCATGTGGGCCGCGCCCGACCGCATGGGTGAGATGCTGGCGACCAAGGCGGGGCATCCGCGCGCCGGGGCCTCGACCGCCTGGGTCCCGTCGCCGACGGCGGCGGCCCTGCACGCCCTGCATTATCATGAGGTCGACGTCTGGGCGCGTCAGGCCGAGATCGCCGCGCGCCCCGCCACGGGACTGACGGCTCTGCTGACTCCCCCGTTCGCGACGGAGGCCCCGAGCGCGGCGGAGATCTGTCAGGAGCTGGACAACAACGCCCAGGGCATCCTTGGCTATGTCGTGCGCTGGATCGATCAGGGCGTCGGCTGCTCCAAGGTGCCGGACATCCACGACGTCGGCCTGATGGAGGACCGGGCCACGCTGCGCATTTCCAGCCAGCATCTGGCCAACTGGCTACGCCACGGCGTGGTCACGGAAGGCGAGGTGAGGGCGGCGCTGGAGCGGATGGCCGTCGTGGTGGATCGTCAGAACGCGGGCGATCCCGTCTATCGCCCGCTGGCGCCGGCCTTTGACGGCCCCGCGTGGAATGCCGCCTGCGATTTGGTGTTCAAGGGGCGCGAGCAGCCCAACGGCTATACCGAACACCTGCTGACCGCCTGGCGGCGTCGCGCCAAGGCGGGTTGATTTCTCAACGCAAATTTCGACGTTGTCCCAAAATGAAGCGAAAGCTTGTCAAACCTTAACGGCGCTCGTAGAACCGCGTCCGTTAACGTTTCATTAACCCTTGCGGCGAGGGGCTGACGCTGCGCCCGCTGAGGGGGTGTGCCATTTCGGGATGGCATGGCTCTTGGAACGCTGACCTACGAACCCCCTCCTGGTGGCGGGGGAGCCGCGAGTTGCGGCTAGGGGAGGCGAATAGTGGGCT
Organism: Brevundimonas bullata; assembly: GCF_014207965.1. Taxonomy (GTDB): domain Bacteria; phylum Pseudomonadota; class Alphaproteobacteria; order Caulobacterales; family Caulobacteraceae; genus Brevundimonas; species Brevundimonas bullata_A. The sequence goes on along the minus strand of NZ_JACHLM010000004.1, from coordinate 143,979 downwards.
TGTTTCTGACCACTTCCGAGGGGAAGCGCGCGACGGTGCGTTCGATGGCGCAAGCGGCCGGCCTGATGGCTCTGGTGCTGGCGGCGACCACCGTCACGGCGGCTTCTGCCGAAACCGTTAGCGACAGCGGCTCGGCGAGCAGCCTGGACGTCATCGTCAAGGGCAAGATCACCGCCAGCTGCCGTCTGTCGGGCGGCGGCGACATCGACTTCGGCGAACTGACGGGCGGCCAGCAGGTCGAGGCCGATTTCGGTCTGGCCTGCAATGTCCCGTTCGACATCAGCTTCCAGTCGCAAGGCGGCGGCCTGGCGCACGTCAACAAGCCGCGCGGCGAAGGGCCGTTCGCGGGACGGCTGGGTTACACGCTGAACGTCGCCATTCCGACGATCAACCCGATCCCGGCGGTCTTGAGCGGGACCTTCGCCAGCGAAAACCTGGTCGCCAAGAAGACGCTGAGCAGCGGCGAGGGCATCGCCCAGGGCGGCGGCCGCATCCGGATTCTCACGAACCGACCGACTGAAGCGGGTTTGCTTGCGGGCGAGTATTCGGAGGTTCTCAACATCACGTTGGCGCCGCGCGTGTAGTAGTTAAAGCAATAAGCTTAACTATAAAGATCAAATCTTATGTAAATCAAGCGATCGCTCATGTGTTGGGCGATCGCCTTCTGCGTATAAGGTGGAAAATATATTTCTCGCCTACGAGTTGAATCGACACAATCATGCCTAACGACGGTATTTTCCGTTGACTTGTATTTTTACGTTTTGTTATGTTGTTTGCAGATCGGGGGAGCTTGTTCATCTCGGTCGACAAGTTTCGTCAGAACCTCACCTGGAGAATTCCTATGAAAATCGCTTCGATTCTGGCCGGCGTCGCCGTCGCCGCCCTGACCGCCTCGGCCGCTTCGGCTCAAGCCGTGCAGGTCATCAACAAGGGCCAGTACACCAACAACAGCACCAACTTCTTCGGCGTGATCACGCCGGGTTCGACCGTCAACGTTCCGTCGGCCAATGCTGGCCCCGGCCAGGCGTTTGCTGAAACCTTGGCTAACGGCCTGCGCGCCGCCAATGGCGGTGCTCAGCAGTCGGCTTGGCACGCTGTCGGCTTGTCGGCCGGTGACGTGGGCGCCGTCGGCAATGACAGCGCTACCTTCTCGCTGAAGGACGCTGTTTCGAAGGACTGCGTCTATTACTCGGGCGACAACAGCACCGAGGACTTCGACTTCGGCACCCTGGGCATCTACGCTGGCGACAACACCGGCCCGAACGCCGCCTTCACCATGGTCGCTCCGGCCGTCCTGACGATCCAGACCAACCTGGCCGGCTGCAACACCAACAACACGGTCACGCTGAGCCGCGCCGTGGCTGACATGACCAACAACTCGAACTCGGGCTTCGACAACGCCGTCTTCACCAACAAGCTGCCGTACCGCGTGACGGCTTCGTATCAGGGCGCTTCGCAGGTTGCTGGCGGCGGCGCCGCCATCGGCCGCACCCTGACCATGGTTGAAGGCGATCTGACCGAGGACCAAGCCAACGGCGCTTGGAAGTCGCCGATGAACCTGACGGTTCTGGTGCCGCAGCCGACCCAAGCCCTGCTGGCCGGCAACTACACGAGCTCCTTCCAGGTGCTCATCGCTGCTCAGTAAGCAGCCTTAAGACGCAAGACGTCGGGGAGGGCGTTTCGCCCTCCCCGTTTTCGTTTCAGTGACCATTGCTCGTTAGGCTGTTCGCCGCGCGCAATGGGCGTTGCGGCGGCGGGCCTGGCCTGCACTGAGTTCTTGAGACGGCGGTCCGCGGACGGCCTCGGGGGAGTAATGATTGATGCTGCGATCTGATTTTCGCTTCATGCGCGGCAGCCGCCTGGCCGCCCTGGCCGGCGGGCTTGTTGCGGGTCTGCTGGTCATGTCAGCCGCCTGGGCCATGCGCGTCTCGCCCATGGTGTCGGAACTGACCACGACGGGCGCCGGTTCGGCGGCCCGGATCGAGGTCGGCAATGTCGGCTCGGCGGCTCTGCCGTTCGAAACCCTGATTACGCGGATGGATATAGACGCCGACGGCAATATCGTCGAGACGCCGGCTGACGAGGATTTCCTGGTCTTCCCGCCGCAGGGCTTGGTGCCGGTCGGCGGCCGTCAGGTCGTGCGTGTGCAGTGGGTCGGCGAACCAACCATCGAATCCTCGAGCGCCTACTACCTGTGGGTGAAGCAGCTGCCTGTGCAGGTCGATCCGACCACGCCCGACAGCGGCGGTTCGCTCTCGGTTCAGGTTCTCTATACGATGAAAGCGCTGATCGTCGTGGCCCCGCCTGGTGCTCAGCCCAAGGTCGAAGTTTTGTCTGCTGTGCCGGCCATGGTCACCCCGCCGGAGCCCGAGGTCGATCCCAGCCTCAGCGGCGGTGAAGCCTCGCCGCCGCCCCCTGCGCAGCCCGGCGTCGAGATCGTGGTCGCCAATACCGGCAAGCGCTACGCGCTGATGAGCGGCGCGACCTGGATCATGGAGGGGACGGACAAGGCTGGGCAGCCCTTCCATCGTGAATTCACTGGCGATGAAATCTCGCAGATAGTCGGCGTCGGCTACCTGGCTCCCCTAGGCGGCAAGCGGACGTTCAAGGTGCCGACCGGTGTCGAGCTGGATCCGGCCAAGCCGGTGAGCGTGCGATTCGCACGATGACGACGGCCGGAAGAAAGACGCTGCGGGGCGCAGCCTCAAAGCTCGTGCTGGCGACCGCGGTCATGGCGACGCCCAGTGGTTGGGCGCACGCCCATGTCGTGGGCTTGATGCAGGCTGCCTCTCAGGCGGCAGAGCAGGCGTCGGAGGCCGTGGCCCCGGCGCCGAGCGCGCCCGCTTCTGCTGCTGCGCCGCAGACGCGCCCCAACATCAATCCCTACGACCGCGACATCGCCATGACGGTGCCGCTGAACTTCAACCGTCGCGTGCTGGGCGAAATGCCGGTGCTGCTGACGCGCGACGACCGCTTCATCGTCGAGAGCGCCGGGTTCCGGGCGCTGATCGATCCCCTGCTGACGCCCGAGGCGCAAGCCGAGCTGAAGACGCAACTGGAAGGCGTGGAGTCCTTCGCCCCGGAGGAGATCAACGCCACCGGCATTTCGCTGGACTATGACCCGGATCAGCTGGCGGTTCTGGTGCTGCGCATCGATCCGACCAAACGCTCGGTCGAATCCCTGTTCCAGGGCGGTCGGCCCGAGGAGCCGGGAGAGGCGCCCGAAAACTTCAGCGCCTATCTGAACACCAACCTGGCCGTGTCGCGACGCCAGTCGACGGGCGACGTGACCTCGCCCAGCGTCTTCTTGAACGGCGCCGTCCGCTACAAGGGCGTGGTGCTGGAGGCCGATGTTCAAGGACGCGAAGATCAATCTTCGGGCGATTACGAGATCGAGCGCCGCTACGCTCGCTTCGTTTTCGATCAACCCGCTGAGTACCGTCGCTGGTTTCTGGGCGATCTGAACGTCGAGACACGCGGTCGTCAGGGCTTCGCCGAAATGGGCGGCGTTGGCGTGACGCGCCAGACGCAACGCTTCAATAGCTTCCGCAACAACGGCTTGTCTGGCGGTCGCCAGCTCGTGCTGCAGGAATCCTCAACCGTGCGCGTGTTGCGCAACGGCGTCTTCGTGCGTGAGTTCAAGCTGGACCCAGGCCAGTACGACCTGTCCAATCTGCCGCTCCAAACAGGCTCGAACGACGTCCAGTTGGAAATCCAGAACGAGTCAGGTCGCCGCGAGATGGTGTCCTACAGCGCCTATCTGGACTCGATCGAACTGGAGCCGGGGGATTACGAGTACGGCGCCTATCTGGGCGTGACCAATTCCGGGACGTTCGGTTCGCCCGACTATTCCGACGGCTCGCTGGCCTTCAGCGGATTCTGGCGTAAGGCCTTCTTGAACAAGCCAGCCGTCGGCTTGGGCTTGCAGGCGTCCGAAGATGTTCAGAACGTCACCGGCCAGACCCAGTTCATTCTGCGCAACGGTGCGCGTCTGCAACTGAACGCCTCTGCCAGCAACGCTGACAGGGGGGCAGGTTACGCCTATGCGCTGAGCTATGACCACTTCGTCGATCTGGGCGGTACCTACGACAGTTGGACGGTCGTGGCCGACTATACGTCTGAGGACTACGCCACCCTGGGCAATGCGTTCGGAGATAACTCGACGTCCTGGGCGCTCACCGGCGCTTATTCGCACCAGTTTTCCGATGCCTGGAATGCAACGGCTAGCGCTTCCTACCGGCTGGGGCGCGGGACTACCAACGACTCCTATTCGCTGAGTGCTGTCAGCTCCTATCGCTTCGCTCCGGAGTGGAGTGTTCAGGTTGGTGCCGAATGGGTCGACTATGGCGGTAACTTCGGCACGGGCTCCAGCGACGGCGTCGGCGTGACCGTCGCCCTGGTCTGGCAGCCGCGCTACGACCGCCGTGGCGAGGCTCGATACAGTTCGGCGCGCAATAGCGGCAGCCTGCGCTTCCAGCAGTCACCTGAGAACCGCGTGGGATCGTTCGGCTACTCGGTGGCTTCGACCTATGACGACGGGCCCGGCACGCTCAGCGGCCAGCTCGACTATATCGCCAACCGCTTCGACGCCAGCCTGACGCATACGACGTTCGGTCAGAGCTTCAGCAACATCACCGACGAGCAGGTGACCTCGCTGCGCGTCGGCGCCTCGATCTCGACGGCGGGCGGCAAGGTCGCCATCGGGCGCAACATCTACGACAGCTTCGCCATTCTTTATCCGCACCAGTCGCTGGAAGATAAGCCGGTGATCGTCGGCGAGTCGTTCGAGCGCGGAAACTACACCTCGCGCAGCGGCGCCCTGGGGCCGGCGGTGTCCAACACCCTGACCTCCTATGTCGATCAGTCGGTGCGTTATGACGTGCTGGGCGTGCCGCCGGGCTACGACATCGGCGAAGGCGTGCGGCGCGTTCGGCCCGGCTACAAGAGCGGCTACGCCATCCAGGTCGGCAGCGACGCCTTCGTCTCGGCTCTGGGCCGGATGGTCGGCAACGCCGGCAAGCCAGCGGCGTTGATCTCGGGTCGCGTTCGTTTGCTTGATGATCCCACGGCCGAGCCGGAGCTGTTCTTCACCAACTCGGTCGGGCGGTTCGCCATTCAGAAGCTGATCCCGGGCAAGACCTATCGGGTCGAGCTCTTCACTTCGCCCGCCGCCGGGTTCGAATTCACGGTTCCAGCCGACAACGAAGGTCTGCTGGATCTCAAGACTGTCGCCGTGTCGGTCGACATCACCGACCAATGAACGGAAGGAAGACGATCATGGTCTCCACCCTCTCGAAATCCTTCGCCGCCGTTGCGGCCCTTGGTCTGTTGGCGCTGATCCCCGGTCAAGCCTCGGCCCAGGACAAGTGCAATCTGACGATCCAGCCGGCGCTGGATCAGTGGGTGATCCGCTACAACCCCCTGGAAGACGAAATCGCCCAGCGCACCTTCGACGTCCTGCTGGTGAACAGCGGGAGGACCCCCTGCAACGGCAATATCCTGGCCTCGCTGCAAGCCGAAGCGTTCGGTCTGACGACCCCGGGCGGCGCCAACCGCGTGCGCTATACGCTTGTCGATGTCGATTACGGCGGCGTCGATATCACGCCGCGATCAGGCGAGAGCGCAAGGCGGAACGGGACCAGCGTCTCGATCAAGCAGGGCGAACAACTGCCGGCCCGCATCACCTTCGCCGCCTTCCCTGAGGCGGGCGTGGCTCAGGGGCGATATACTCAGGTCGCCAACCTGTTCGTAGAGCAGGCCAACGGGACGATCCACGCCACGCGTCCGGTGACTCTGGTGCTTGATCTCGCCGCCGCCGCCGCCATAGGCCTCAAGGGCGAGTTTTCGCGTCCTAACGGCACGCCTGTCATCGACCTGGGCGAACTGACCGAGGGGCCGCGCCCGCTGAACACCGCCCTTTATGTGCACAGCACGGGCGGTTACCGCGTCTCCGTCACTTCGGCCAACCGTGGACGCCTGCGCCAGGGCGCGACGGCCTGGTATGTCGACTACAACCTCAAGGTCGGGGCTCAGGACATCAATCTGCAGCGGACGGACACGATCAATGTCGTGTCCCAGACGGCGCGTCGTGACGACTATCCGCTGACCGTGCGGATCGGCGATGTGTCGGGCAAGAGGGCAGGCGAGTACAGCGACACCCTGACCTTCACCGTCGCGGCCATCTGACGCCGCGATCATTTCGCCGGAAACGAAAACGCCCCGCAGATCCTGCGGGGCGTTTCAGTATTCAGCCTGTGCTCAGCCTAGATGGGCTGAATGGTCAGGGCCAGGATCAGCGGCTGCTCCAGTTCGACCTCGTCGAAGCGATAATCGACGGTGCGGATCGTCGCCATGTTGGAGCGGCGCAGTTCCAGCATGCCGCTCTTGGACAGGTTCATTGACCGGTCGCCATAGACGATCTTGGCCTTCTCGCTGGCCGCGAGCGGGCGGTACTGGGCCGAGACGGTGAAGCCGCCGGGGCTGTTGCAGGCTTCGACGACCGAGCCCGCGCGACCGTTTTCGGCCATGACCGTGCCCGTGGGGCGCACCCAGCAGGCGACCGGCACCGTGGCGCGCAGTCGGTAGGAATGACCCGCCGTCGGGCCGGCGGCAGCGACCTGGGGCGCCAGGATGGCGGCCGCACAGGCGGCCAGAGCTAGAAACATGCGGCGTTTTGCCGAGATCTTCTTGGTCATGACGTCCTCATCACCCTTGATTTCAACAACACGATACTTGTCGGCTCTTAACTCCAAGCGAGTAGACAGGCTTAGCGTGCGCTTAAGCCCTGTCGTTAATCGGCGCTAACCTTGTTGGCGTTCGGAGCCTGGCAAGTTCTGACGCGGCCGCAGCTACGCGGTCAGGACCCTTGCAGAACGCACAAAAATGGGGCGCGATCCGATCGCGCCCCAGATAAGATGAGGTATGTCGGTCTTCAAGACCTAGGTCTTGGCGCCGGCCCGGCCCTGTCCCAGTTCACGATTCAGCCACAGGGCCAGCAGGGTGAAGACGGCGCCCGACAGCAGGTAGCCGCCGCCCGCTATCAGGCCGAACTTGCCTGACAGAGCCAGGGCCGCCAGGGGCGCAAAGCCGGCGCCGAACAGCCAGGCCAGGTCCGAGGTCAGGGCCGAGGCGGTGTAGCGGTTGGTCAGGCTGAAGCTGGAAGCCACGGCGCCCGAGGCCTGACCGAACGACAGACCCAGCAGGACGAAGCCTAGGATCATGTAGGCCAGCTCGCCCATCGGGCCGCCGTCCAGCATCTGCGGCGCGAAGCCCGAGAAGGCAGCGATCCCGGCGGCGGTGACGGCCAGCAGGGCGCGTCGGCCATAGCGGTCGGCCAGCCAGCCCGAGGCCAGGATGGCGACCAGGCCGAAAACGGCGCCGATCAGTTCGATGATCAGGAAGCGGCTGGGCGCTTCTTCCGTGTAGAGGAAGACCCAGGACAGGGGGAAGACCGTCACCATGTGGAACATGGCGAAGCTGGCCAGCGGAGCGAAGGCCCCGATGACGATCTTGGGACCTTCCTCGCGGATGGCCTGAAGCACCGGCGTCGGCTGCAGCTCCAGCGTCTCGAAGGCGGCCTGGAAGGCGGGCGTCACCACGATGCGCAGGCGGGCGAACAGGGCCACCACGTTGATGGCGAAGGCCACGAAGAAGGGATAGCGCCAGCCCCAGTCGAGGAAGTCGGCGGCCGACAGCTTGCTGAGGAAGTAGGCGAACAGGGCGCTGGCCACGATCAGGCCGAAGGGCGCGCCCAGTTGCGGCACCATGGCGTACCAGCCGCGACGGTTGGCCGGGGCGCTGACAGCCAGCAGCGAGGCCATGCCGTCCCAGGCGCCGCCCAGAGCCACGCCCTGGCCGATGCGCAAGACGATCAGCATGACGGCCGCCCAGTGTCCGACCTGGGCGTAGCTGGGGAGGAAGCCGAGGCAGACGGTCGAAATCCCCATCAGGAAGAGGGCGATGGTCAGCTTCGTCCCGCGTCCGAAGCGCCGGTCGATGGCGATGAACAGCGCCGTGCCGAACGGCCGGGCGATAAAGGCCACGGCGAAGACGGCGAAGGACAGCAGGGTCCCGCCCAGTGGTCCCGCATAGGGGAAGACCAGCTGCGGGAAGACCACGACCGAGGCGATCGCATAGACGAAGAAGTCGAAGAATTCCGACGTGCGACCGATGATCACGCCGATCGCAATTTCTCCGGCGTCGATTTTGCCGTGTCGCGCGTTGATGTGGCTGGCGTCCCGCTCGAGGGACTCTGAAGAAGGCGCGCCGCTGGTGGCGTTCATGACCGATGACGTTCCCTGGACCCGGGCGCGACACGCGCGCCGACATGGTAAGAATGGCGAAAGCCGTCATTTGCTCCCGATCATCTTCGCGGGGGATAGGACGGATTGTCCAATGTCCCCCCTCGGCGGGCGGCGGTAGGGGCGACGCACAATGACCGTGCCAGAGCCCTCTTCCCGAACAGGAACCGCCGTGCGCCGCCTGCGACCCCTATTGCTGCTGCCCCTTTTGGCCCTGATGTCGGGGTGCGAAGCCGTCGTCCTGTCGCCTGCGGGCGACATCGCGGCGCAGCAGCGCGACCTGCTGGTCTGGTCGGTGGTGCTGATGCTGATCATCATCATCCCGGTGATGGCGCTGACCGTCTTCTTCGCCTGGAAGTACCGGGAGTCGAACAAGGAAGCCCGGTATGAGCCCGACTGGGACCACTCGACCCATCTGGAGCTGGTGATCTGGGCTGCGCCGCTGCTGATCATCATCTGCCTGGGCGCCATCACCTGGTCGGGCACCCATCTGCTGGATCCGTATCGTTCGCTGGATCGGATCAACAAGGGGCAACCCGTCGCCGCCGGGGTCGAGCCGCTTCAGGTCAATGTCGTCGCCATGGATTGGAAGTGGCTGTTCATCTACCCCGAGTACGGCATCGCCACGGTCAATGAACTGGCCGCGCCGGTGGACCGGCCGATCCGCTTCCACATCACCTCGACCGGTGTGATGAACTCCTTCTACATCCCCGCCCTGGCCGGTCAGATCTACGCCATGCCAGGCATGGAGACGAAGATGAACGCCGTCATCAACCGTCCGGGCAAGTACGTCGGCTTCTCGGCCAACTATTCGGGCGACGGCTTCTCGGACATGCGCTTCGCCTTCCACGGTCTGGATCAGGCCGGCTTCGACCAGTGGGTCGCGGGCGTGCGCGCCGACAGCAAGAGCCTGGATCGCGAAACCTACCTGGAGCTGGAAAAGCCCAGCGAGAAGGTGCCGGTACTGCACTATGCCTCGGTCGATGAAGGCCTGTTCGACGCGGTGCTGAACATGTGCGTCGAGCCGGGCAAGATGTGCATGGGCGAGATGATGGCCATCGACAGGAAGGGCGGCCTGGGTCTGACCGCCGTCCACGCCACCTGGCCGCTGGCCTATGACAAGTATGCCCGTCGCGGCGAGGCCGTCCTGGGTTCAGGCGAGTCCTACGTTATGGCGATCTGCACCCCGCTGGAGGCCGAGAAGGCCGCCGTGGACGCAGGCCGCCGCCGTCAGGAACTGGCCGCCCAGATCACCCGCTCGGCCCCCACCGAACAGATCATGGGCAGGGGCCTGACCCGGCCGGGTCAGGCCTCTCGCACCGAAGTCGCCGCCGCCGGCTGGCCCTTCGCCCCTCGCATTCCTGCGCCGACCGTCGCCGACGCCCCCTCTGCGTCGCAATCCTGAGCGCCTGACCGACATGTCTATTGATCACATCGCATCCCTGATCTTCGGAAGGCTGGACTGGAACGCCCTGCCGTTCCACGAACCCATCCTGGTCGCCACCTTCGCCGTCGTCGTGCTGGGCGGTCTGACGACCCTGGCCCTGATCACCCGCTACAAGCTGTGGGGCTATCTCTGGACCGAATGGTTCACCACGGTCGATCACAAGAAGATCGGCATCATGTACATGATCCTGGGATTGGTCATGTTCCTGCGCGGCTTCGCCGACGCCATCATGATGCGCCTGCAGCAGGCCATGGCCTTCGGCGGGGCCGAGGGCTACCTCAACGCTCACCACTATGATCAGATCTTCACCGCTCACGGCGTGATCATGATCTTCTTCGTGGCCATGCCCCTGATCACCGGCCTGATGAACTATCTGGTGCCGTTGCAGATCGGGGCGCGGGACGTTTCCTTCCCCTTCCTGAACAATTTCAGCTTCTGGATGACGACGGCGGGCGCGGTGCTGGTCATGGCCTCGCTGTTCATCGGCGAGTTCGCCCGCACCGGCTGGCTGGCCTATCCGCCGCTGTCGGGCATCGGCTACAGCCCCGGCGTCGGCGTCGACTACTACATCTGGGCGCTGCAGATCGCGGGGGTGGGGACCACCTTGTCCGGCATCAACCTGATCGCGACCATCGTGAAGATGCGCGCGCCGGGCATGGGCCTGATGAAGATGCCGATCTTCACCTGGACCTCGCTGTGCGCGAACGTCCTGATCGTGGCGTCCTTCCCGGTGCTGACCGCCGTTCTGGCCTTGCTGACGGCGGACCGCTACCTCGGCACCAACTTCTTCACGAACGACTTCGGCGGCAACCCGATGATGTACGTGAACCTCATCTGGATCTGGGGCCACCCTGAGGTCTATATCCTGATCCTGCCTCTGTTCGGCGTCTTCTCGGAAGTCACCTCGACCTTCTCGGGCAAGAAGCTCTTTGGCTATACGTCCATGGTCTATGCGACGGTGGTCATCACCATCCTGTCCTACCTGGTGTGGCTGCACCACTTCTTCACCATGGGCTCGGGCGCGTCCGTGAACTCCTTCTTCGGGATCACGACGATGATCATCTCGATCCCGACCGGGGCCAAGTTGTTCAACTGGCTGTTCACCATGTACCGCGGCCGTATCCGCTTCGAGCTGCCGATGATGTGGACCGTCGCCTTCATGCTGACCTTTGTGGTCGGCGGCATGACGGGCGTCATGCTGGCGGTGCCGCCGGCCGACTTCGTGCTGCACAACTCGCTGTTCCTGATCGCCCACTTCCACAACGTCATCATCGCCGGCGTGCTGTTCGGCCTGTTCGCGGCCATCAACTTCTGGTGGCCCAAGGCCTTCGGCTTCAAGCTGGACAAGAAGTGGGGGCTGGTCAGCTTCTGGTGCTGGGTGGTCGGCTTCTGGGTCGCCTTCGCCCCGCTCTATGTCCTGGGCTTCATGGGCGTGACACGGCGGATGCGAGTCTTCGACGATCCGTCCTACCAGATCTGGTTCATCATCGCGGCGGTCGGCGCCGGCATCATCGCCGTCGGCATCCTGGCCATGCTGATCCAGTTCGCCGTCTCGATCATCAACCGCGACAAGCTGCGCGACGAGACGGGCGATCCCTGGCATGGCCGCACCCTGGAGTGGTCCACGTCGTCGCCGCCGCCGAACTACAACTTCGCCAAGACGCCGATCATCCACGACTCGGACGCCTGGTGGGACATGAAGGCGCGCGGCTATGAGCGTCCGATCGACGGTTACAGGCCCATCCACATGCCGGCCAACACGGGGGCGGGGGTGATCCTGGCCGGCCTGTCGACGGTCATGGGCTTCGCCCTGATCTGGTACATGTGGTGGCTGGCGGCGTTGAGCTTCTTCGCCCTGATCGCCTACGCCATCTTCCACACCTTCAACTACAAGCGCGACTACTACATCCCGACCGAGACGGTGCAGGCGACCGAGGACGCGCACACAAAGGCCCTGGCGGCCGCAGCGGCGAAGGGATGATCTGATGAGCCACGCAGCTTCCCTGAACCCTGACTACGTCGACGAGGCCGGGCGGCCGATCTACCACCCGGTCGAGGAGCCGCATCACCCGGAAGGCCACAGCACCATGCTGGGCTTCTGGATGTATCTGATGAGCGACTGCCTCATCTTCGCGATGCTGTTCGCCGTCTATGCGGTGATCGGCGGCAACTACGCCGCCGGCCCGGCGCCCAAGGACCTGTTCGACCTGCCGCTGGTGGCGCTGAACACGTCGATGCTGTTGATGTCGTCGATCACCTACGGCTTCGCCATGCTGGCCATGGTCAAGAACCGTACGGCCCAGATGCAGACCTGGCTGGCGATCACCGGTCTGTTCGGCCTCTGCTTCCTGGGGATCGAGCTCTATGAGTTCGCCCACATGATCCACCTGGGCGCCACGCCCCAGCGCAGCGGCTTCCTGTCGGCCTTCTTCGTTCTGGTCGGCACCCACGGTCTGCACGTCACCTTCGGCATCATCTGGCTGGTCACGCTGATGATCCAGGTCTGGCAGAAGGGCCTGATCCCGGCCAACAAGCGCCGGCTGATGTGCCTCAGCCTGTTCTGGCACTTCCTGGACGTCATCTGGATCGGCGTCTTCACCTTCGTCTATCTGTTCGGGATGCTGCGATGAGCGCCGAGGCCCACAACGAACACGCTGCCAAGACTCTGAGTGACCATCACCACGATGATCACCATCATGGCGACGACCACGATCACGGCTCGTTCAAGACCTATATGATCGGTTTCCTGCTGTCGGTCGTGCTGACAGCGATCCCATTCTGGCTGGTGATGAGCGAGGCCCTGGCGCCGCAGACCACGGGTCTGATCATCACGGCCTTCGCCGTGGTGCAGATCGTGGTGCACATGGTCTTCTTCCTGCACATGAACCACAAGTCCGAGGGCGGGTGGAACATGCTGGCGCTGATCTTCACCATCGTCATCGTGGTGATCGCCGTCGCGGGCTCGGTCTGGGTGATGTATCACCTGAACACCAACATGATGCCCACGCATGAGATGCAGAGCATGGGCTGAGCCTGACGGCTAGCCGGGGAGAAGCGCCATAGAGCCGTCGTCGCGACCCGCCCGGCCGCCGCGCAGCAGGACCGCCCTGATCCTGGGGGCGGTCATGTTCGCCATGCTGTTCGCGGGCTTCTCGGCTCTGGGCGTCTGGCAGGTGCAGCGGCTGGCCTGGAAGCAGGCGTTGATCCGGCAGGTCGACGCCCGCATCCACGCCGCGCCCGTCGCCGCGCCGCCGCCGGACCAGACCATCACGCGGCAGACTGATCAGTATCGTCGGGTCGTCGTCAGCGGCCGCTTCGATCATCAGCACGAGGCTTTGGTGAAGGCGGTGACGGACCTCGGACCCGGCTACTGGGTCATGACGCCGCTGGTGACGGATCGCGGCTTTACCGTCCTGATCAACCGAGGTTTCGTGCCGTCCGAGCGCCAGAAGCCGGCGGAGCGCGCCGCCGCTCAGGTGGAAGGCGAGACGACGGTCGTCGGCCTGCTGCGCCTGACGGAACCCGACGGCGGCTTCCTGCGCGCGAATGATCCGGCGGGCGACCGCTGGTTCTCGCGCGACGTGGCGGGGATCGCCAAGGCGAGGGGGCTTGCCGGGCCGGTCGCCTCCTACTTCATCGACGCCGACGCCACGCCCAATCCGGGGGGCTGGCCGCGCGGCGGCCTGACCGTGGTGCGGTTCGCCAACAGCCATCTGATCTACGCCCTGACCTGGTTCGGTCTGGCCCTGATGTCGGCGGCGGGCTTCGTCTTGTTCCTGCGTGAGGAAAGGAAGCGCAGGCGATGAGCGCGATCGGGTTCGCGCGCAGCCTCCTAGGTCTGGACGACCAGGCCGAGGCGCCGGTGTCGCCGGGCGCGGCCGGGCGGCGCAACATGTTGCTGCTGATCCAGTTGCGCTGGCTGGCGGTGGTCGGGCAGGTGGTGACCATCGCCGTGGTTCATTGGGGGCTGAAGATTCCCCTGCCGCTGGGCATGCTGCTGCTGGCTCCGACAGGGCTGGCGCTGATGAACCTGGCCAGCGCCCCGGTGGCGCTGCGCCGACAGAGCGTGACGGATCCCGAGCTGCTGTTGGCCCTGTTTGCCGATGTCGCCGCCCTGACCTGGCTGCTGTTCTTCAGCGGCGGGGCCAGCAATCCGTTCGCAGCCCTCTATCTGATGCAGATCGTGCTGGCGGCAGTGCTGCTTCGACCGCCCTACGCCTGGGGCTTTGTTCTGGTGACCAGCGCCTGTCTGGGCCTGCTGGCTGTCTGGCATCAGCCCCTCTTGCTGCCGCCCAGCGCAGACGCGCGCCTGGGGCTGATCCAGGCCGGGGCCCTGGTCAACTTCATCCTGATCGCTGTGCTGCTGGTCGCCTTCGTCACGCGCACGACCCAGAACGTGCGGGCGCGCGACGCCTATCTGGCCGACGCCCGGCAGCAGGCGGCGGAACAGGACCACATCGTCCGCATGGGCCTGCTGGCGTCCGGCGCCGCGCATGAGCTGGGCACGCCGCTGGCTTCGCTGTCGGTCATCCTCAGCGACTGGAAGCGGATGCCGGAACTGACGGCCAATGCCGATCTGGCCGCTGACATCGCCGAGATGCAGGCCGAGGTCGAGCGCTGCAAGACCATCGTCACCGGCATCCTGATGTCGGCGGGCGAGGCGCGAGGCGAGGCGCCGACCATCACCACCCTGGGCGGCTTCCTGTCCGAAATCGTGGCCGACTGGCGCGAGAAGTCCAACGACGCCATGGCTGTGGTCCTGAGGGGGCCGACGCCGCGCGATCCGCGCATCATCGCCGATCCGGCTTTGAAACAGGTGTTCAGCGCCCTGCTGGACAACGCCCATGAGGCGGGGGCGGAGCGCATGGTCATCGCCGCGACGCTGGACCAGGACCTGCTGTCGGTCGAGTTTAACGACGACGGGCCGGGCTTCTCGCCCGATATCCTTGAGCGTGTTGGCCAGCCCTATAAGTCGACCAAGGGGCGGGCAGGGGCGGGGCTGGGCCTCTTCCTGCTAGTCAATGTCATGCGCAAGCTGGGCGGCGGCGTCGTCGCCGCCAACCGACGCGACGGCGGCGCCAGCGTCCGCCTCACCCTGCCTCTGGAGGCCTTGGCACCGAAATGACTGAACTGACCGACGCCCCACGCCAGCTATTGATCGTCGAGGATGACGAGGCCTTCGCCAAGACCCTGCGCAAGTCGTTCGAACGGCGCGGCTATGAGGTGGTGTCGGCGCGCAGCCACGAACAGCTGGTCGAACTGCTGGCCGTCCATCATCCGCAGTACGCCGTGGTGGACCTGAAGCTGGGGGCGGCCTCGGGCCTGACCTGCGTGCAGACCCTGCACGCCTTTGATCCTGATCTGAACATCGTCGTTCTGACCGGCTTCGCCAGCATCGCCACGGCGGTCGAAGCCATCAAACTGGGAGCGCGCCACTATCTGGCCAAGCCGTCCGGCACGGACGAGATCGAGGCCGCCTTCGCCCGTCAGGAGGGCGACCCCGACGCGGCCCTGAGCGCCCGTCCCACCTCGATCAAGACCCTGGAGTGGGAGCGTATCCACGAAGTCCTGGCCGAGACCGACTTCAACATCTCCGAGACGGCCCGCCGCCTGGGCATGCACCGCCGCACCCTGGCGCGGAAACTGGAGAAGCGTCAGGTCACCTAAAGGCGCAAGCGATCGCCGGCCCCGAGGGGCTGGATGTTCTCAGGATGTTTGAGAGAGACGATGGTGGGTGATCACAGGTTCGAACTGTGGACCCGCTGATTAAGAGTCAGCTGCTCTACCAACTGAGCTAATCACCCGTACCGTCGTCTGCGCCATTTGGTGTGGCGCCGGTTCTTCGTTGCGACCCGCTGGGTTGCCCGAAGGGCCGTCCTATTACTCAGGATGCCGGGGGGGCGCAAGGGCTGATCGTGGCATTTTCTAAAGTTTGTCGGACGCGTTAAGATAGTCGCCGGAATCAGCCGCCGGCAGACGCGGCACGAGGAAACTACACATATGGCGTTCTGGAACCGTCGGCGGTCGATCGATGCGATGCTGGCCCCGCAAGAGGGGCCGGCGCTGAAGAAGACCCTGAGTTGGCCGCACCTGATGGCCCTTGGCGTCGGCGCAATCGTCGGCACCGGCATCCTGACCCTAATCGGGGTCGGCGCCGGTCTGGCCGGTCCGGCGGTGCTGATCAGCTTTGGTCTGGCGGGTCTGGTCTGCGCCTGCGCGGCCCTGGCCTATGCCGAGCTGTCGACCATCATGCCAGCCTCGGGCAGCGCCTATACCTATTCCTATGCCTCGCTGGGCGAGATCTTCGCCTGGGTCGTGGGATGGAGCCTGATCCTGGAATACTCGCTGGTCGTCTCGGCGGTGGCCGTGGGCTGGTCCGGCTACGCTATTCCCTTCCTGGCCGGGCTGGGCATCGACCTGCCGCTGGCCCTGACGGTCGGGCCGCACGTCGAGGGCGGCCTGATCAATCTGCCCGCCGTCTTCATCATCGCCGTGGTGACCGGCCTGCTGCTGATGGGCACCAAGGAGAGCGCCACGCTGAACGCGGTGCTGGTGCTGATCAAGATCGCCGCCCTGGTGGCCTTTGTGGCTATCGCCCTGCCGCACTTCGACACGGCCAACTTCACGCCCTTTATGCCCTACGGCTTTGGCGCGCCCTTTGTGCAGACCGGGGTCATGGCGGCGGCGGCCATCATCTTCTTCGCCTTCTATGGTTTCGACGCCATCGCCACGGCCGCGGAAGAAACCAAGAAGCCCGAGCGCGACCTGGCCATCGGCATCATCGGATCGATGGTGGTCTGCACCATCCTCTATATCGTCGTCGCGGCAGCCGCGATCGGCGCCGCGCCTGTGGCTTCCTTCTCCGACAGCCCTGAGCCTCTGGCCCTGATCATGCGCGGTCTGGGACAGGGCGTGGCGGCACAGTGGATCGCCGCCGCCGCCGTCATCGCCCTGCCGACCGTGCTGCTGGCCTTCCTGTTCGGCCAGAGCCGCATCTTCCTGGGCATGGCCCGCGACGGGCTTCTGCCCAACCGCCTGGCCAAGATTTCCAACCGCGGCGTGCCGGTCGTGGTGACCATTTTCACCGCTATCGTCGTCGCCATTCTGGCGGGCATCATGCGTCTGGACGAACTGGCGTCGCTGGCCAACGCCGGCACCCTGATGGCCTTCATGGCCGTGGGCGTCAGCCTGATCGTGCTGCGCGTGCGTGAGCCCAACCGCGAGCGCAAGTTCAAGACCCCGCTGTGGTGGCTGGTCGGCGGCATCGCCATCGTCGGCTGCATCACCTTCTTCTTCAGCCTGAAGGCCTCGACACAGCTGTACTTCCTGCTGTGGAACCTGGGCGGTCTGGCCATCTATCTGCTGTGGTCGTCCAAGAACGCCCGCCTGGCCAAGACCCCGGAAGCCTGATGGCGGCGCGCGACCTGACGGGGGCGGTGGATTTCACCGTCCTCGAGACCATGACCGGCGGCATGGACGACATCACCGAAGAGGTGCTGGGCCTGTTCGTGCAGCAGGCGGCCCTGTGGTCGCCCTTGCTGGACGCCGCGTCCGAGGGCTGGCGCGATGCGGTCCACACCATTCGCGGAGCGAGCGCCGGCATTGGCGCCAATGATCTGGCGGTCGTCTGCAACGAGGTCGAACACGGCGAGCAGGGGCTGGCCGCGGCAGGGCTGGAGCGGGTCAAGACGGCGCTGGACGTCGCTCTGAGCGACATCGCCGCCTATCGCCACGAACTGATGTTGAGAAGCCTGAAGGGCTGAGGTTCGCCTCAGCCCCGCGTGGCGTCGTACTTGGCGAACTCGTGGGCGATGCAGCGGTCGATCAGCAGGCGCCAGACCGGCTCGGCGATGTCGGGCGACAGGCCCGCGGGTTCAGCGGCCGCCAGGACCTTGGCCACCACGTCGTCGATGCGGGCCTGGTCGAAGACGGCGTCGCGGTTCGGCTTGATGCGGGCGGCGGCGTCCATATAGCGCTGGCGCTCGGCCAGCAGGGTCACCAGGGCCCGGTCCAGGGCATCCACGCCCTGACGCACGTCGACCATGGTGGCGCAGTCTTCCGGGGCCTTGCGGTCGTCGATATCAACCGAGCGTGCGGCGACAGCGGCGGGAGAGGTCATCAGGTCAGCCGACAAAGGCGCGCTCCAGAACATAGTCGCCGGGTTCGGCGTTCGAGCCTTCTTTCAGGCCATAGGTTTCCAGCAGTTCGCCGGTTTCCTTGATCATGGCCATGGCCCCGCACAGCATGACGCGGTCGCTGTTGGGCGAAAAGCCGATGGGCAGTTGCAGGTCGGCGAAGACGTCGCCCGATTTGATGCGGTCGGTGATGCGGCCCGGCGTCTCGAAGCGCTCGCGGGTCACGGTCGGGTAATAGGTCAACTGGGCCTTGGCCTCGTCGCCGATCAGCGGGTCGTCGTGGATCTCGTGGGTGAAGAAGTCGCGGTAGGCCAGGTCGGCCACGTTGCGGACCGTGTGGCAGACGATGACCTGCTTGAAGCGCGAATAGGTTTCGGGGTCGCGCGCCACCGACAGCCAGGGCGCCAGGCCCGTGCCGGTGCCGATCAACCACAGACGCTCGCCGCCGGTCACGGCGTCCAGCACCAGGGTCCCGGTCGGCTTCTTGCCCATCAGGACGCTGTCGCCCGGCTGGATTTTCTGAAGCCGCGACGTCAGCGGGCCGTCGGCCACCTTGATCGAGAAGAACTCCAGCTCCTCGGCCCAGAAGGGGCTGGCGATGGAATAGGCGCGCAGCACCGGCTTGCCGCCGTCTTCGCCCGGCAGGCCGATCATGACGAACTCGCCCGAGCGGAAGCGGAAATCCTCGGGCCGCTTCAGGGCGAAGCTGAACAACTGGTCGGTCCAGTGGCGGACCCACAGGACTTCCAGATTGTGAAACGGGCTGGCCTTGACGGGCGGCGCGGCGAGGGAGGCGTCGGACATGGCGACTACCTAGGCGGTCGAGGGCGAATGCGAAAGGCTCGCGGGCGTCGCAGCCGTGCAGATTTGCGGATGACGGCGGCGGATTCCGCCTCTAGCTTCGCCGCCATGCGCACATTCCTTCTTGCTTCGACGATCCTGATGGCTGCGACCTCGGCCTTCGCCCAGACCAATCCGCAACCCGCTTCGCCCCCGGCGGCGACCGCGCCCGCCTCTTCGATCCTGACGGTCGAGCGGGTCTTCGCCAATCCGTCCCTGTCGGGGCCGGTGGCCAAGGGCGTCAGCCTGTCGCCGGACGGCGAGCTGCTGGCCTTCCTGCGCTCGCGTGAGGACGACGTGGACGTGCTGGACCTGTGGGCCGCCCCGGTGAAGGGCGGCGAGCCGTTCAAGCTGATCGACGCGCGGGCTCTGGTCCCCGACGCCGGCGAATTGTCCGAGGCCGAGAAGGCGCGGCGCGAGCGCATGCGCATCTCGGCGCGCGGCGTGGTCGAATATTCGTGGGACGAGCAGGGCCGCTACATCCTGGCGCCGCTGGAAGGCGACATCTTCCTGGCCAACCGCGCCGACGGCAGCGTGCGCCGCCTGACGGAAACCTCCGCCGATGAGATCGACGCCAAGGTCTCGCCCAAGGGCTCATTCGTCAGCTTCGTGCGGGATCAGGATCTGGTCGTGCTGGACTTGGCGTCGGGCGCCGAACAGGCGATCACGAACGACGGCGACGGCCTGATCACCTGGGCCACGGCCGAGTTCATCGCGCAGGAAGAGCTGGATCGCGACACGGGCTACTGGTGGAGCCCGGACGAGCGCTTCATCGCCCTGCAGCGCACGGACGAAAGCACCGTCGACATCATCCCGCGCCTGGACATCACCGGCGGCGGCGCTTCGGTGATCCAGCAGCGCTATCCCCGCGCCGGGCGTCCCAACGCCGTGGTCGAGCTCTATGTCCAGGACGTGCAGGCCGGTAAACGGGTCAAGGTCGACCTGGGCGCCAATGCCGACATCTATCTGGCCCGCGTCAACTGGGCCAAGGACGGGCGGACCCTCTACGTCCAGCGCCTGTCGCGCGACCAGAAGACTCTGGAGCTGCTGAGCGTGGATCCGGCGACCGGCGCCAGCCGCGTCATCGCCACCCAGCGCTCGGACGCCTGGGTGCCGCTGAGCCACAGCTTCAAGGCCCTGGCCGACGGCAACTTCATCTGGTCGTCGGAAGAGAGCGGCTGGAACCACCTCTACCTCTATAACCGCGACGGTCGCCGCCTGCGCGCGATCACGCAGGGGAACTATCCGGTCAAGTCGCTGGCGGGCGTCAATCCGACGACGGGCGAGGTCTTCTTCACCGCCTCCATGCGCGACGGCAAGGAATACCCGATCGAGCAGCAGCTGTTCCGCGCCAGCTACAAGCGGACGGGCGCGCCGACCGAGGTCACCCCGCGCGGCGGCTGGTGGAGCGCCTCGGTCAACGACACGGGCACGGCCTATGTCGGCAACTATACCGACGTGAACACTCCGTCTCAGTCGGCCCTCTATTCGATCGACGGCACGCGCGTGCGCTGGATCGAGGAAAACAAGCTCCAGCCCGGCCATCCCTTCTGGCCCTTTGCCGAGCGCCAGCAGAAGCCGACCTTCGGCACGCTGCAAAGCCACGGCGAGACCCTGATGTGGCAGATGACCACGCCGCCGGACTTTGATCCGTCCAGGACCTATCCGGTCGTCATGCAGGTTTACGGCGGCCCGTCGGGCGGCGGCGTCAAGAACGCCTGGCAGGGCGCGACCAACCAGCTTCTGACCGAGGCGGGCTACATCGTCTTCCGCCTGGACAACCGGGGCGAGGGCGACCGTTCAGCGGCCTTCAAGCAGGCGCTTTACCTGAAGATGGGCCAGCCGGAGATCGAGGATCAGGTCATCGCCGCCGACTATCTGCGGTCGCTGCCCTATGTCGACGACAGCCGCATCGCCATGATGGGCTGGTCCTACGGCGGCTTTATGAGCCTGATGGCCCTGACCGAGCCCAGGATGGGCCTGGCCTCGGCCCTGGCCGGCGCCCCGCCGACCGAGTGGAGCCTCTACGATACGGCTTATACCGAGCGCTACATGTCGACGCCGCAGGCCAATGTGGAAGGCTATGCCGCGTCGGACGTGCTGGGCCGTCTCGACAACCTGACCGGACGTTTGCTGCTGCTGCACGGCATGGCCGACGACAACGTCATCTTCGAGAACACGACGCGGGTGCTGGACGGGCTTCAGGCCAAGAGCATCCCGTTCGAGACCATGCTCTATCCCGGACAGCGCCACGGCGTGCGTGGCAACGAGAGGCAGCTTCACCTATGGCGCACCTACCTCGACTTCCTCGACCGCACCATTGGTACGCGGGCGCCCGAAAAGGCGGACTGATCCTCGCTGCCGTCAGCGCCCTGGCGCTGACGGCGTGCGCCATACCGAACGACGACGGCAGCTGGACGCTGGCGGGTGAGGACGGGGGGCGGATATTCCAGCCTCCGACCGCCGCCGCGATCGTGGACGGCGTCTATCCTTCGCGCGCGGCTCTGGCCGGGGCGCTTGAAGTCACGTTGAGCGCCGATAACGCTCTGCCGGGGCCGCCCTCTGCGGTCATTGCTATGGCGCCGTCGGTGATGGCGGACGAGACACCGGTCGCGTCGGGGCTGCTCAAAGGCCTGCCGGTCCTGCTGAAGGACAATATAGAGACCCGCGACATGCCGACGACGGCGGGCTCGCTGGCCCTGGCTGACAACGCGCCGGGGCGTGACGCGCCCCTGGTGGTCCGACTGCGGAACGCGGGCGCGGTGATCCTCGGCAAGACCAACCTGTCGGAATGGGCCAACATCCGCTCGTCGTCGTCCATCAGCGGCTGGAGCGCGGTCGGCGGCCAGACCCGCAACCCCTATGACCCCGCACGCACGCCCTGCGGCTCGTCCTCGGGCAGCGCCGTGGCGGTCGCCATCGGCCTGGCGCCTGTCGCCCTTGGCACTGAGACGGACGGCTCGATCACCTGTCCCGCCTCGGTCAACGGCGTGGTCGGGTTCAAGCCGACCGTGGGTTTGGTCAGCCGCACCCATATCGTTCCGATCAGCCACTCGCAGGACACCGCGGGGCCGATGGCTGTGACGGTCGAGGACGCGGCCATCGTCCTGACGGTCATTGCCGGTTCCGATCCCGCCGACCCGGCCACGGTCGAGGCGGACGCTCGCAAGGTCGACTATCGCGCGGCGCTGGACGCGAACAGTCTGCGGGGCGCCCGCATTGGGGTGATGCGCTTCCTGCTGCCCTCCTATTCCGCCGAGACGCGGGCCGAGTTCGAGCGGGCCCTGGCCGCCCTGCGCGCTGCCGGGGCCGAGGTGGTCGAGATTGAACAGGGACCCGCAGACCTGCGCGCCGTCGGCGGGTGGGAGCTGACGGTTCTGCTGACCGAGCTGAAGCACGACCTGAACGCCTATCTGGCCTCGACCGACCCGACGCAGGTGAAGACGCGGACCCTCGCCGACGTCATCGCCTTTAACGCCGCCGAACCGCGCGAGACGATTGTGTTCGGCCAGGACCTGTTCGAGCGGGCCCAGGCGACCGGCGGGTTGAACGACCCCGCCTATGTCGAGGCGCGGGCGAACTCGCTGCAGGCGGCGGGACCGGACGGCATCGATCGGATGATGACCGAGCACCGGGTCGTCGCCCTGATCGCGCCGACCACTTCGCGGGCCTGGACCAACGATCCCAGGGACGAGGATGAGATGCAGGGCTCGGCCAGTCGGCTGGCGGCGGTGGCGGGCTATCCGCATCTGACCGTGCCGATGGGCTTTGATCGGGGCATGCCGGTGGGCCTGAGCTTCATCGGCGGGAAATGGGACGACGCCCGCATCCTGTCGCTGGGCCATGCCTACGAGCAGGCGACGCGTGAGCGTCGAGCGCCGCCGGGACGCTGAGCAACCTTGGCTGTTCCCGCGGGTTAAACGGCCATGGAAAAGCTGTTCAACCATTTCGCCAATACGACGGCCAAGATGGCTGGCCGACCGTGGACCTTTATCCTGTGCCTGCTGCTGGTCGTGGTCTGGGCGACGACAGGGCCGATCTTCAAGTTCAGCGAGACCTGGCAACTGGTGATCAACACCGGCACGACCATCATCACCTTCCTGATGGTCTTCCTGATCCAGAACACCCAGAACCGCGACGCGGCGGCCATGCACGCCAAGCTGGACGAGCTGGTCTATGCGGTGAAGAAGGCGGACGCAGGCTTCATCGGCATCGAGCACCTGACCGACAAGGAACTGGAGGTCATCCTCAAGGAGGTCGAGCGGCGCGGTCGCGACATCCATGCCGGCCAACCGGCGCGGGCGGTCCGGGGGCGGCCGGCCTCTCGTATGGATGAGGACCTCGCGGTCGAAGGCTCGACAAAAAATAGAGTCTAATTCGTCTGAATCGTCTGAAATCTCTCTGTGGCGCTGGTAGACCGCTCATTATGACAGAGGGAGGGGAGGCGGCAGGACAACGGGCCTGAAATGCGCGCAGTCGCCGTGATTTTCCGGGATTGGAGCGACGGATTAGGCGGGCTGGCGCGACGCTGCGTGAGTTCCTCGCGGCAAACGTCGCGCCGACACCCCTCATCCGGCCCTGACGGGCCACCTTCTCCCACAAGGGGAGAAGGGGCGCGGCGCTTTAGTCGCGGTAGTTGAGCGCCGGGGTGCGGTCGCCCAGCAGGGCCTCGTACTCGAAGTCCGGGCCGCGACGGCGCTCGAACTCAGTCTTGGCGGCAGCGATGGTGTCCGGGCTCTGGAACAGTTCGGCCGTGGTCAGGGCCAGGGTCTTGGCGGCCAGATGCGCGCCCTTCAGACCGATGGTCGAACCGGCGGCCACCACGTTCTGCCAGCTGTGGCCCGCCGAACCGGGGACGAAGGTGGCGGTGGACAGGCCGACCGTCGGCGCGACCCAGCTGACGTCTGAGACGTCGGTCGAACCGCCGAAGTCGCCGCCGATCACGGCGGGCTCGATCGTACCGACGCTGGCCAGATCGGGTTTCGTCGGCAGGGTCTTCTGGATCTCGGTGGCCAGGGCGATTTCCGCGGGCGTCCAGGTGATGCCGCCGACATGGCGCAGGTTGCGGTCCATGACGGTCATCAGGGCTTCGTTCGGCAGCATGGAATAGACGCCGCCGATGGCCTCGAACTCGACGCGGGTGCCGGTGCCCAGGGCTGCGCCTTCAGCGGCCTTCTTCACCCGCTCCAGCACGTCGCGGACGATCTGAGGGTCGTTGTGGCGGACGTAGTAGTAGCTCTCGGCGAAGGCCGGGACGACATTGGGCGCCTTGCCGCCGTCGGTGATGGCGTAGTGGATGCGGGTGCGGTCGGGCACGTGCTCGCGCATCAGGTTGACCATGGCGTTCATGGCCTCGACGCCATCGAGCGCCGAGCGGCCCTTGTCCGGCGCGGCGGCGGCGTGGGACGAGACGCCGTAGAAGCGGAACTTGCCCGAGACATTGGACATGGTGTCGCCCTGACGGGCGCTGTTGACGTTGCCGGGGTGCCAGTGGACGGCGACATCGACGTCGCTGAACAGGCCGTCGCGGACCATATAGACCTTGCCCGAGCCGCCTTCCTCGGCGGGCGTGCCATAGACGCGCAGCTCGCCCTTGATGTTGTTGGCGACCATCCAGTCCTTGACCGCGATGGCGGCGTGGACCGAGGCGGCGCCGAACAGGTTGTGGCCGCAGCCGTGACCCGCGTGACCGCCGGCCGATTCCTGTACCGGGTTCAGGGTCTGCGACAGGCCGGGCAGGGCGTCATATTCGGCGAGGACGGCGATGACCGGGCCGTCGCCGGTCTTGAAGCTGGCCAGGAAGGCGGTGGGCTCGTTGGCGACGCCGGGCGTGACGGTGAAGCCGGCCTCGGTCAGCTGGCCCTGCAACAGGGTCGAGCTCTGCGTCTCCTGATAGCCCAGCTCCGCGAACTTCCAGATTTCCAGCGCGGCGTGGTCCAGGGCGGGCTGGTTGCGCTCGACCGTGCCGGTGATCTGGGCCTTGGCCTGAGGCGACAGTTCGGCGGCGAGGGCGGGGGCGGCCAGGCCGGTCAGGGCGGCGGCGACGGCCAGCACGCGCAGGGAGACGGGTTTCATCGGGAACTCCAAACAGTCGTCGAAACAGAAAGGGGCGGAAGGCGATGGCTCGCCTTCCGCCCGACAGGGTCAAGAGCGATCAGAAGCTCTTGCGGATGCTGGCGTACCAGTAGCGGCCGTAGGGCTGGTGAACGGTGCCGAGGTAGCCGTCCAGAGCCAGGGGCGGGGCCTCGTCCGTCAGGTTGCGCACGCCGACGCGCACGGCGGTTCCGGCCAGGCCGCCGTCATTCCATTCGTACTCGCCGTACAGGTTGCCGGTGATCTGCGAGTCGACGGTCCAGGCTTCGCCCGCCGAGTTGGTCAGATTGTCCTGCTCGACGCTGCCGATATAGGCGGTGTAGGCGCCGACCGTGATGTTCTGATAGCGCCAGGTGGCCGAACCCGACCACTTCCATTCGGGACGACCGCCCGAACGGATCAGATCGCCGGCGCTGCCGCTGAAGGCGACGACCGGGTCGATCTCGCCCTTGGCCTTGGCGTCCATCAGGGCCTGAACCGCCGGGGACGGGTCCAGATAGTAGCGCAGCAGGTGCGAGACGTTCAGATTGGCGCTGAAGTCGCCGTACCGGGTGCCGCGCAGGCTCCACATGACGCCCAGGTCGATGCCTTGCACTTCCTGGGGCTGGAGGTTGTCGTAGAGATCCTTGACGTAGAGGATCTCGCCGGCCGCCTGCATGCCTGTACCGGCGAAGATGGCCATGTCTTCCGCGGTCGGCGCGGCGCGGACCACATTGGGGTTGAAGCTGCCCTGCTTGCGCAGCAGGTAGTCCAGCGTCAGGGCGTTCTGGCCGCGGAAGACGCCGACCATGCCTTCCTGCTTCACGTTCCACCAGTCGATGGTGATGGTGAAGTCGCCCAGTTCGGCGGGGGTGAAGTCCGGCTGGATCACCGTGCCGAACGACACGGTTTCCGACTCTTCCGGCTTCAGGTCCGGGTTGCCTGCGCGCTGTTCGGCCACGTTGCGACGGATACGGGCGGTGTTGACCGAGGCCGCGTCTGAGAAGCCGGGCGTGATGGTCGGGCTGACGCAGCGGTTGAGCCCGGTGATGGCGCCGCGACGGGTCAGAGCCTCGCAATAGGCCCAGTCGGTGCTGCTGTTCGAGCGGGTGACGATGCTGGCGTTGATCTGCTCCAGATTCGGGGCGCGGAAGCCCTGGGCCCAGGAACCGCGCAGACGGACGCCTTCGGCCAGATCCCAGGCCACGGCGACCTTGGGCTTGGCGATGTCGCCGAAGTCCGAATAGTGCTCGTAGCGTCCGGCGATCTGGGCTTCCAGATTGTGCACGAACGGGATGTTCATCTCGGGCGAGATGATCGGCACGGCCAGTTCAGCATAGGCCGAATAGACGGTGCGGTCGCCCTCGGTGTCCGGGTTCATCGACGAGTTGATCAGGTCGCCGTAAACGGCGCCCGAGGCGTCGGTGAAGGTGATGGTGCCGTCGATCCGTGCGTCGCGGTCGTCCAGTTGGCTTTCGTGGCGGGCCTCGACGCCGGCCGCCATGCCGAGATCGCCAGCGGGCAGGGCGAAGAGGTCGGGACGCGAGACCTTGAAGTCCCACAGGGCAAGGGTGGTCTCGGTGTAGCGCCGCAGCTTCTGGCGGATGGCGTCCAGGGCGGCCTTGCTGCTGGGCGTGCCGTCGCCGAAGGCGGGGTTGTTCAGGTCGCCGCCATTGAACGGGTTGTAGGCGTCCGCCGTGGACAGGGCGAGTTGCTTCTGCAGGGCCGTGGTCGAGACGTTATCGCTGATGTCCTCGGCGCTGGCTTCGGAATAGAGCAGGGCGCTTTCCCAGTCCCAGCCGGCGAACTCGCCGCGCAGGCCGCCCAGGGCGCGGTACTGCTTGTTGGTGACATTGACCTCGATCGGGCCCAGGTCGTCAAAGCGATAGCCGCTGAGCAGCAGATCAACGCCGCCGGCCGGGGCGGTGACGCCGGGCAGACGGTTTGGGTTGATGGCTCCGCCCGGCAGGGTCGTGGCGCCGAAGGGGTTGTAGAAATTGGTCTTGGGGATGGTCAGGACGATCGACGACAGGGTGCTGATCGGGGCCTGCCAGGCGGTGGTTTCAGCCTGATAATAGCCCAGCTCGCCAAAGGCCTCGACGCTGTCGTTCAGCCGGTACTTGCCGTTCAGGAAGACGTTCAGGCGTTCGACCTTGGGCATGACGCTGACGCCCAGGGCCGCCGAGTCCGAGTAGAGGCGCTGGTCGATCGCGGTGCCGGACTTGAGGCAGAGCCCATTGCCCAGGGCGGCGTTGCAGCCCGAGAAGGTCGACGGTTGCGTGCTGAAAGCGGTCAGGTTGGACGTCGCGCCCGGCAGACGCACCGTGCCGCCCGTAGGCCGGAACAGGCCCCAGGACGTCAGGGACGAGCGGCTGTTCAGGTTCGTTGCACTCTCGAAGCCGGTGCCGGCGAACAGGGGCCGCTTGTCCAGCGAGGCGGTGTAGTCCTGATCCGTGGTCGAAAGCTCGGTGCGGTGGTCGTAGTTGAGGAAGGCCGACAGATTGCCGCGACCGTCGTGGAAGTCACGACCGCCGTAGGCGCTGAAGTTGGTCTCGCGCATGCCGGTGCCCTCGGCGCCGCCGTACTGGGCCGAGACGGTCAGGCCGTTCAGGTCGTCACGCAGGACAGTGTTGATCACCCCGGCCACCGCGTCGGCGCCATAGATGGCGGCGGCGCCGTCGCGCAGGACTTCCAGACGCTTCAGGCCTGTCACCGGAATGGCGTTGGTGTTGTAGGTCAGAACCGGGACCAGGTGTTCGTTGGCCTGGCTGGTCGGGTGGCCGACGACGCGGCGGCCGTTCAGCAGGACCAGGGTGTTGCCGATGCCGAGACCGCGCAGGTTGACCGAGCCGGTGTCGCCGCGCGCCGAGTTCGAGCTGGCGGGCAGGTAGGCCGAGTTGAAGGTCACGTCGCCCATCTGGGGGATCGACCGGATCAGGTCGTCGCCCGAGGTCGCGGCGGTGGCCAGGATCTGTTCCTCGTTGACCACGGAGACGGGCAGGGCGGCGGTCACCTTGGCGCCGCGAATCTGCGAGCCGACCACGACGATCTCGTCGACCTGGGTGGCTTGGTCTTCGGCGGCTTCCTGAGCGACGGCGCCGGTCGCGGCGCCGAACAGGGCCGTGGTGGCCAACATGGCCGTCTTCAAGCTTCGACGAGCGAAGGCTGCACGCATGGTCTGGTTATCCCCTCTGGTGGTCATCGAGCTCGGTATCCCCCCGATGCTCGTCCGGCGGCGGCCGGGTTGGTCTGGTGTGAGACGTCCGGGGCTGGTGCGCATGAAATGCGTCTGACCCGGAGGTTCCGTCTCAGGTCGGACTAGATGCCGCCACAATCGCGCCGTCAACCGGTTAAGGTCAAATATTGCTGATATCCAATATTGTGAGCAATGTAATCACTCCAAATCGACCTTGAGTTCGCAGTTTCAGCAATGCTATCGCTCTCATCAGACGTTCCTCATTGAACGCGGCCTGCCGGTAGGCTCCGTATTTCGATGAAGCTGACGCGAATTGTGACGGGGTGGCTATGCGTTCTCATCTGAAGATTTTGGCGGTCGCTGCGGCGGCGCTGCTGGCGGCTGCGCCTGCTCTGGCGCAGGAGGCGGCGGTTCCGACCCGGCCTGCGGTCGGCAGCGGCGGCGACATTGTCAGCTACGGCCAGATCCACAGCCCAACGGTCGGGCGCGGCGGCATGGTGGTGAGCCAGAGCGCCCTGGCGACCCAGGTCGGCGTCGACATCCTGAAACAGGGCGGCAACGCCGTGGACGCCGCCGTGGCCGTGGCCTTCGCCGAGGCGGTGACCTTGCCGCGCGCCGGCAATATCGGCGGCGGCGGCTACATGATCGTCCACATGGCCGCGACGGCGGATCGTCCGGCCCAGGACGTGGCCATCAACTATTACGGCACGGCGCCGCGCGCCACGACGCCGGACTTCCTGCTGGACGACAGCGGCAAGTTCGACCGCCGCGCGCCCTCCAGCTTCCGCAACGTCTCGGTGCCCGGCACGGTCGCGGGCATGTGGGAGGCGCACAAGCGTTTCGGCGCCCTGACCTGGGCCCAGGTCGTGGCCCCTTCGGTCAAGCTGGCCGAGGACGGCGTGATCCTGTCGGACGGCGAGGCGGACGCCACGGCGGGTCGCGCCACGGTTCTGGCCACCGATCCCGGCGCGCGCGAAGCCTATCTGAAGGCGGACGGCACGCCCTACCGCGCCGGTGAACGGTTCAAGCAGCCGCAACTGGCGTGGAGCCTGCGTCAGGTGCAGCAGGGCGGGGCCGACGCCTTCTATCGCGGCGAACTGGCGAAAAAGATCGTCGAAGGCGTGCGCGCCGGCGGCGGGATCATGGACGAGAAGGATCTGGCCGATTACCGCGCCGATGTGACGGCGCCGATCTGGTCCACCTATCGCGATCACCGCATCGCCTATATGCCGCCGACCGCCTCGGGCGTCAGCGTGGCCGAGGGGCTGAACCTGCTGGAGCACTTCCCCATGCGCGAACTGCGCTGGGGCAGCGTCGACAGCCTGCACCTGATCTCGGAGGCGATGAAGATCGTCTCGTCGGACCGTCGCCTGATCGGCGGCGCGCCGCAGTGGACGACGCCGGCGCAGGGGCTGGCCAGCAAGGAATTCGCCGCCGAGCGGGTCAAGCTGATCCGCATGGATCGTTCGCTGGCGGCCGCGGACATCCCGGAGGGCAACCCCTATCCGTACGAGAGCCAGGACACGACCCACTATTCGGTGGCCGACGCCCACGGCAATGCGGTGTCGAACACCTACACGCTGTCCAACTCCTACGGCGCGCACGTCGCCCCGGTGGGGACGGGCATCCTGCTGAACAACTCGCTCGACAACTTCTCCTGGGGCACGAACGGCCAGCCGAACTCGCCGGCGCCGGGCAAGCGTCTGGGTTCGACCATCACGCCGATGATCGTGTTCGATGACGACAAGCCCTGGCTGGTCACCGGCACGCCGGGCGGCGGCTATATCATCGCCACCATGGTGCAACTGATCTCCAACGTCATCGACCATCAGTTGAACATCGCCGAGGCGGCCATGCGTCCGCGCCTGAACCAGGGCGGCGGCGACAGCCCGCTGGAACTGGAAGGCGGCTTCTCGCCCGACGTCGAACGCCTGCTGCGCGAGCGCGGCCACACGGTCCGCCCATCCATGACAATGGGCAGCACCCAGTCCATCATGATCGAGGGCGACCGATTCCTGGGCGCGGCGGACACCCGCCGTCCCGACGCCCTGGCGCTCGGCGTCCAGTAGCACTTCAGCATTAGTCAACCGCGGGGGCGGCCCATGTTGCGCAAGGTTCTGCTGGCGAGCGTCGCCGGCC
Organism: Brevundimonas bullata; assembly: GCF_014207965.1. Taxonomy (GTDB): domain Bacteria; phylum Pseudomonadota; class Alphaproteobacteria; order Caulobacterales; family Caulobacteraceae; genus Brevundimonas; species Brevundimonas bullata_A. The sequence goes on along the minus strand of NZ_JACHLM010000004.1, from coordinate 113,850 downwards.
TGGTTCTGGTCGCGGGCGCCGCGCCCGCGATGGCTGAGGCGGGAGGCTCGCGTCCTGAGGCGACCGCCGCCTTCCAGGAGGGCCTGTTCGCGGTTCGTCTGGATCGCGAGAAGGGCAGGGTTCTGGTCCGCCTGCCGGCGCCGGGCGAGGGCGGCGTTCTGGGGCGCTACCTCTATCAGCCCGGCCTGTCGGCAGGTCTGGGCATGGACGGGGTCGGGCTGGATCGCTCGGGCCTGGGACAGGCTCAGATCGTGGCCTTCCAGAAGGTCGGCCATCGCGTCCTGGCGCGGTTCGAGAACAACCGCTTCCGCGCCGTCGGCGCCGGGGCGGACCAGCAGAACGCGGTGACGGCCTCCTTCGCCCCCTCGGTGATCTGGGCCGCCGACGTGGCCGAAACCCATGCGGACGGCTCGGTCACGGTGGACCTGTCGGGCTTTCTCGAGCGCGACGCGGTCAACGCCGCCGGGCGGCTGAAGCGCGGGCGTCAGGGGACGTTCAAGGCGGCGCCGACGCTCGGCTACCTCGACCTCGACCAGACCCTGGTCTTCCCCGACAACGTCGAGTTCCAGAGCGTCCAGACCTTCACCAGCGACGAGCCGGGCATGGAGCTGTCGCGCGTCGCCCCCGACGCCCGTTCGGTAACCATCGCCGTGCGCCACTCCTTCATCCGCCTGCCCGACGACGGCTTCGTCAGCGTGCCGCACGACCCGCGCTCTGGCACCTCGGCACAGGTTCTGGTGACCGACTTCGCCGCCGATCTGGATCAGCCAGTGGTCCGCCGTCTGGCCCGTCGCTTCCGACTGGAGAAGACCGATCCGAGCGCCGCTCGCTCGACGGTCAAGAAGCCCATCGTCTTCTACGTGGACCGCGCCGCGCCCCAGGCGATCCGAGAGGCCCTCATCGACGGCGGCAACTGGTGGGCGCAAGCCTTTGATCGCGCGGGCTACATCGACGCCTTCCGGGTAGAGCTTCTGCCCGACGGCGCACACCCGATGGACGCGCGCTACAACATCGTCTCCTGGGTTCACCGCGAGACGCGCGGCTGGTCCACGGGCACCAGCGTCAATGATCCGCGCACCGGCGAGATCGTGCGCGGCGTGGTGCAACTGGGCTCGCTGCGGGACCGCCAGGACAAGATGATTTTCGAGGGTCTGGTCGGCGCGGCCAAGAGCGGGACGGGGGGCGAGGATGATCCCGACCGTCTAGCCTATCAGCGGCTGCGCCACCTGTCGGCGCACGAGATCGGTCATGCGCTCGGCATTTCCCACAACTTCGCCGCCTCGACCTATGAGGATCGCGCCTCGGTTATGGACTACCCGGCGCCCTGGGTGATCGCGGATGGCGACCGTCTCGACTTCAGCCGCGCCTATACGACGGGCGTCGGTGCCTGGGACCGCTATGTCGTCGATTGGTTGTACGGCGATGCGCCGGGCCAGGACCCGGTCGCGCGCCGCGCCGCACTGGCAGCCGAGTCTCAGGCCAAGGGCTATCGCTTCGTCTCTGACAGCGACACGCGGGCGCTAGGCGGAGCCCAGCCCTACAGCGCCATGTGGGACAACGGGACCGATCCGGTGGCCGAGTTCGCCAACGTCATGGCGGTGCGCAAGATCGCGCTGGACCGCTTTGGCCTGGGCAATATCCCGGACGGGGCGGCGGCGGCTGACCTGCAGCGGGTGATCGTGCCGATCTACCTCTACCACCGCTATCAGACGACGGCGGTGGCGCGGTTGATCGCGGGCGTGGACTATCGTTACGCGGTCAAGGGCGACGGCAACGAGACGGCCGAGGTCATGCCCGCCGAGCGTCAGCGCGCGGCGCTGGAGGCCCTGATGAAGGCCCTGTCGCCCGAGGTGCTGGACCTGCGCGATCCGCTGATCGACCTGCTGTCGTCGGGCCAGTCAGGCAATAGCGACCGCCAGACCGAGATCGAGCTGTTCAAGGGCAAGACCGACGCCGTGTTCGACCCGTCGTCGGCGGCGGCGACGGCGTCCGAGGTGGTGTTCGAATCCCTGCTGGCGCCGGAGCGTCTCAACCGCCTGGTCGAGCAGCAGCGTCGCGACGCGGGACAACTGGGCCTGCCGGAGACGCTGGATCGGGTCGCCGCGACCGTCGGCGCCGGCGCCGCGCTCAGCCCGCGCCAGATGGAGCTGCGTCGCGCCGTGCGCGCCCGCTATGTGACCAATCTGGCCAAGCTGGTGCAGGGGCAAGATCTGTCATCGACGGCTCAGGGCGTGGTGCGCCACCATGCGCGGCGTTTCGGCGAACAGCTGAAACGCTGTCGCGGCGACCGGCTGGAGACGGCCCAGTGCGTCTATCTGGGCGAGCTGCTGACGGGCCCGGTCGAGGACCTGAAGGCCCTGACCGAAGGGGAGCGGGCGGTTCAGCCCATTCCCCCCGGCGCCCCGATCGGCAGCGACGACTGGCTGTAGAATGGGATGCACTAGAGCCGAAGGCGATCCGTAAGGCGAAAGGGTGAGGGGCTGAGTAGTCAGTCGGCGTGAGCCGTCGTTCCTAGCGTCGCTACCTCAGCAAAGGAGAACGGCTCTCGATGAGGCTGTTCGTCCTCGGCGCATGGGCCAATCCAGGTTGCGGGCTACGGCTAACGCCGACTGAGGCCCCGAACCCTCACCCTTTCGCCTAGCCAATCGCTGCGCTCTTGGAGGCTCAAGCCCTCTCCCAGCAGGAGAGGGGTGTCCTAAAGCTCCCGCCAGGTCTTGCCGGTCTGACCTTCGTAGTTGGCAGCATGATAGACGCCGCGCGCGATGGCGCGGGCCAGGACGTCGGCGGCGACATTGCCCAGCTGGGCCACGGCGACCTGACGCATGGCCGGATCGGTGATCTCTTTCTTGCCGGTGGACAGGCAGAACAGGGTGTCGCCGTCGAAGGGCGCATGGCTGGGGCGGATGGCGCGGGCCATGCCGTCCTGGGCCATGATGGCGACGCGTTGGCACTCCACGCGGGTCAGGGCGACGTCGGTGGCGATGCAGGCCAGGGTGGTGTTCTCACGCGGGCGGGCGCGGCCTTTCGACAGGCCCCAGTCCTCGGCCGAGGCGGCGAGGCCCGCCGAGCCCAGACCGCCGAACTCGTCGCCGATCTCGAACGGGGCGGCCCAGAAGGTCTTGCCATTGGGGGCGACGACCGCGCCGACGCTGTTGACCGCGACGATGGCGCCGACGGTCCAGCCGTTGGCCATCAGGGCCGAGGCCGAGCCGATGCCGCCCTTCAGTGCGCCGGCCTCGGCGCCGTAACCGGCGCCGGCGGTGCCAAGGTCAAAGCGGTCGCCCGCGGCTTCCAGCGCCTCGACGGCCAGACGACGATAGGGGGGGTCCATCTCCCATTTCTTGTCGCCGCCATTGGCGAGGTCATAGAGGCAGGCGGTGGGGACGATGGGCGAGGGCGGCACGCCGGGCGCGCCCCCCATGCCGTAGCCGCGTCCGCGCATCCCCATCCAGGCGGCGATGCCGTCGCCCGAGGCCAGGCCGTAGACCGAGCCTCCGGAAAGCACGATGGCGTCCACCTCCTGCACCAGATTTTCAGGCTTCAGCACGTCCGTCTCGCGCCCGGCGGGACCGCCGCCGCGTACGTCCACGGCCGCGACGGCGGGCTTTTCAGCCAAAATGACGGTGACGCCGGTGCGCACGCCCGCGTCATGGGCCTGACCGATCTTGATGCCCTCGACGTCGGTGATCAGGTTCAAAGGACCGGTGCGGCCGGAGGCGCGCGGGGCGGCGCTCTGGGCGGCGGACGCCGCGCTGGCGGCGGTTGCCGCGCCGCCGATCAGGGCCGAGCCGAGCAGGGTTCTGCGGTTCATCGAACGGTCTCCTTATGGGCGGCGTCGAGCGCGCCGATATTGCGGGCCAGATCCGGCGTCGCCGCCAGAAGTTTCTGCGTATAGGGGTGCGAGGGGGCGGCGAAGACGGCGGCGGTGTCGCCCTGTTCCACGATCCGCCCCGCCTGCATGACCAACAGCCGGTCGGTCACGGCCCGCACCACGGTCAGGTCGTGGGTCACGAACAGGTAGGCCAGGCCCAGACGGCTGGACAGGTCCGCCAGCAGGTCCAGAATCTGGGCCCGGATCGACACGTCGAGCGCCGACACCGCCTCGTCCAGGGCGATGACCGCCGGGTCGGTGATCAGGGCGCGGGCGATGGCGATGCGCTGGCGCTGGCCGCCCGAAAACTCATGCGGATACTTGTCGCCGGCCGAGGCGGGCAGGCCGACCTGCTCCAGCATCTGATCGACCCGGCGGCGGGCCTCTGTGGGCGAGGGCTGCGTGTCCAGCAGGTGGAAGTTCTCGGCCACCAGCCGGGCCACGGTCCAGCGCGGATCGAAGCTGCCGTAGGGGTCCTGGAACACCACCTGGATGTCGCGGCGGATGGCTTTCAGCGCCGCGCCCCGGGCCGCCGTGATGTCGCGGCCTTTGACCAGAACCCTTCCGGCCTGGGGCGTCTCCAGCGCGAGGATAGCCCGCAGCAGGGTGGACTTGCCGCAGCCGCTCTCGCCGACCAGACCGACGCTCTCGCCCGGTTGGATGGTCAGGCTGACATCGTCCACGGCGCGGAAGGCCTTGGGCTTGCCGAACAAGGGGCGGCCCCCGGCGTATTCGCGCACCAGGCCCTCGACCTGCAGCACCGGCGCGGCGTCGTGCTGGACGGCGGCCTGGCGCGACGGGGCGTGGACAGCGTTGGCCAGGAGCCGCTGCGAATAGGGGTGAGTCATGCCGGTGAAGATGCGGCGCGTGTCGCCCTCTTCGACCAGTTCGCCGTCCTTCATCACCGCCACCCGGTCGGCGGTCTCGGCCACCACGGCGAGGTCGTGGGTGATGAGGATCAGCCCCATGCCGTCCTCGCGCACCAGTCGCTTCAGCAACTCCAGCACCTGGGCCTGGGTGGTGACGTCCAGCGCCGTCGTGGCCTCGTCCGCAATCAGCAGCTTGGGCGTCAGGGCGATGGCGATGGCGATGGCCACGCGCTGCCTCTGGCCGCCCGACAGTTCGTGCGGGAAGCGCCCCAGCGGGAAGCGTTCGGCGGGCAGGCCGACGCGATCCAGCACGGCCCGGGCGACGGCCAGGGCTTCTTTGCGCGAGGTTTTCTTGTGCAGACGCACCGTCTCGGCGACCTGATCGCCGATGGTCATGACGGGGTTGAGGGCCGTCATCGGCTCCTGGAAGATGATGCCCACGTCGCGGCCACGCACCTTTTGCAGGGCGGCGTCGGAGGCTCCGGAGATAAGCTGGGCGTTCAGGCTGATCTCGCCGGTCATCGTCGCGCGCGGCGGCGTCAGGCCGAGGATCGCCAGCGAGGTCATCGACTTGCCCGAGCCGCTCTCGCCGACCAGGCCGAGGATTTCGCCGGAGGCGACGGACAGGCTGACCTTCTTCAGGATCGGCGTTGAACCGATCGACAGGCTGAGGTCGCGGATGTCGAGAACGGTCATGCTCAACGCTCCCGCCGCACGCGCGGGTCGAACAGATCGCGCAGGCCGTCGCCGCTCAGGCTGAGGCCCAGCACGGTCACGAAGATGGCCAGGCCCGGCATGATGGCCAGCCATGGGGCGAAGCCGATCATGGTCTGGGCCTCGGCCAGCATCCGGCCCCAGCTGGGCATGGGCGGCTGGGCGCCGAGACCGACATAGGACAGGCCGGCCTCGGCCACGATGCCGACGGCGAACTGGATCGCCGCCTGCACGACCAGCAGGCTCATCAGATTGGGCAGGATGTGCTGGACCGAGATCAGCGTCTTGGACTTGCCCGCCGTGCGCGCCGCCAGAACATACTCACGGGTCCACAGCCCCATGGCGGCGCCACGCGCGACGCGGGTGAAGACGGGGATGTTGAACAGGCCGATAGCGATGATGGCGTTGATCGCGCCGGGGCCGAAGACGGCGGTGATCATCACCGCCAGCAGCAGGGCGGGGAAGGCGAAGACCAGGTCGTTGCCGCGCATGACCAGTTCGTCGACCCAGCCGCCGCGCGCCGCCGCGGTCAGACCCAGAGGCACGCCGATCCCGGCGCCGATGCCGACGGCGACCAGGGCCACGGCGAGCGAGTTCTGGGCCCCGACCATGATCATCGACAGGACGTCGCGACCGAAATGGTCCGTGCCGAACGGATGGGCGCTGGACGGTGCGGTTAGTTTGGCGGCGATGTTCACCGCCTCGACCTCATAGGGCGTCCAGACGAAGGCGATCAGGGCGGTCACCACCACGATGGCGGTCAGCGCGCCGCCGACGATCAGCGATAGCGGCCAGGGCGCGCGGGATCGGGCGGCGGGAAGGGCGGGGGCGTCGGTCATGCGCGGCGTCCCCTCAGGCGCGGATCAGCAAACAGATAGGCCAGGTCGATCAGGAAGCTGACCAGAACCACGGCGAAGACCAGCACCACCACCACGCTCTGCACCACGATCAGGTCGCGCTGGGTGATGGCCTGGAAGACCAGTCGGCCCAGACCGGGCAGGGAGAAGACGTTCTCGATGATGATGCCGCCCGCCAGCAGGAAGGGGAACTGAAGGCCGAGGATGGTCAGGACGGGGATCCAGGCGTTCCTCAGGGCGTGACGCCACAGGGCCTGATTGACGCTCAGGCCCTTGGCGCGGGCGGTGCGGACATAGTCCTCGTTCATGGTGTCGAGCAGGGCGGTGCGCAGGACGCGAGCGAGAATGGCGGCCTGCGGCGCGGCCAGGGCCACGGCGGGCAGGATCAGGGCCTTGAAGGCGGGCCAGAAGCCTTGGTCCCAGCCGGGGAAGCCGCCGGCCGAGAACCAGCCCAAGTTTACTGAGAACAGCAGGATCAACAGCATGGCGATCCAGAAATTGGGCAGGGCGACGCCGACTTGCGTGACGCCGATCAGGCCGGTGTCGACGGCGGTTCCCCGGCGGCTGGCGGCCATGACGCCGATGGGCAGGGCGACCAGCAGGGACAGGACGGTGGCCATCAGGGCCAGCGGCGCGGAGACGGCCAGACGTTCGGCGATCAGACCGCCGACCGGCACCTGATAGGTGTAGCTGGTCCCGAACTGGCCGGTCAGCAGGTCGCCGAGCCAGGCGAGGTAGCGCTCGAGGCCGGAGCCCTCCAGCCCCATCTGCTGGCGCAGGGCGTTGATGGCTTCCGGGCTGGCGTTCAGCCCCATCATGTAGCTGGCCGGATCGCCGGGCACGACCTGAAGCAGCAGGAAGATGACCACCGTCGCCGCCAGCAGGGTCAGGGCGTGACCGCCCAGTTTACGTGCCAGCCAACTGAGGCCGAAGCGCCAGCCGATGAAGGCCAGCAGGGCCGCTCCAGCGAGGGCGGACATCGAGCCCCAGGGCAGGCGGCCGCTCGTGTGGTTTGCCGTCGTCGCCGTCGCCGCGCCCGCGCCGGTCCAGTAGGCGCCGGTGACGTCGTTGGCGGCGATGGGGCCGTTGATCCACAAACCGTTCAGGTCGGCCTTCCACACGCCGATGCGCGAGGACTGGAACAGGAAGCCGTTGACCGCGTCCTCGCTGATGCGGCGCTGCAGATCGCCCAGCAGGCGGTTGCGCGTCGGCTCGTCCGGGGCGGCGTTGACCTGGGCCAGCAGGGCGTCGAAGGCGGGGCTGTCGTAGCCGAAGTAGTAGTCCTTGCGGCCGTAGATGTCGTAGTCCATCGGCTCGACGTGCTCGACGATGGTCAGGTCGAACTGGCGGCGTTTGAACACCTGATCCAGCCACTGGGCCCATTCCAGGTTCTCGATCCTGGCGCGGATGCCCGCCTCGGCCAGTTGCGAGACCAGCACCTCGCCGCTGCGCCGGGCGTAGGGGCGGGGCGGCAGACGCAGGGTCACATCGATGCCGTTGGGATAGCCCGCCTCGGCCAGCAGTTGACGCGCCTTGGCCGGGTCGTGCGGATAGAGGCCGGTCAGGTCGTTGTAGCCCGGCGCCTGACGCGAATAGTGGCTGCCGATGGGCTGGCCGAAGCCGAACATGGCCCCCTGGATCAGAGCGTCGCGGTCGATGGCGTAGGACAGGGCGCGGCGCACCCGCACGTCGTTGAACGGCGCCTTGGTGTTGTTCATGCCCAGGATGACCTTGCCCTCGGATGCGCCGACGACGACGCGGAAGCGCGGGTCGCGCTGGAACTGGGCCACGTTCTCGGGGGCGGGATAGTTGGGGAAGGCGTCCACGTCGCCGGCGCTGACGGCGGCGAAGGCGGCGGTCGGATCGCTGATGAAGCGGAAGACGATGGTGTTCAGGCGCGGCGCGGGACCCCAGTAGTCGTCGCGGCGCACCAGGGTCAGCTGGCTGCCGCGTTGCCAGCTCTGCAGTTTGAACGGGCCGGTGCCGACCGGCGTGACGGCGTTGGTGGCCGCGCTGCTCGGCGAAACCATCACCGCGTCGCCCCAGGCCAGAACATAGGGCAGGGTCGCCATGGGGCGGGACAGATGGATGCGCAGGGTCGCCGGATCGACCACCTCGACGGATCGGATCGGCGCGAACAGGGCCTTCTGGGCGTTGGTCGAGCCCTCGGCGGTGATGCGGTCCAGCGAGAACTTGGCCACCGAGGCGTCGAAGGGCGAGCCGTCCGAGAAGGTGACGCCGCGCCGCAGATGGAAGGTCCAGGTCAGGCCGTCGGGCGAGGCTTCCCACGATTCCGCGAGGGCGGGCGCAACGACGCCGGTCTGCGTCAGCCTGGTCAGACCCTCGAAGACGTTGGCGTAAACCACCTCGTCCACCGCCGCCGCCGCGCCCGAGGTCGGGTCGAGGTTCGGCGGCTCCAGCGGCAGGCCCAGCACCAGACGGTCGCGCGGCGCCTGCGCCTGAACCTGCGGCGCGGTCAGCCCCCAGGCGAGGCCCAGGGCCAGCGACAGCGCGAGCATGACCAGGCCAAGCCGAGGCCGGCTGTCCCGGCTGCGCCGTCGTAATGCTGTCGCCCCTGTCTTCGTCACCTTGCCTTGATCTCCCCCTCGGCGACGCGGCCGATCTTCGTCAGCCTACGTCAGGAATTTCGTGTCACGCCATCGAATAAGCGCGCCTCACCACGGCTGGCGCGCCAGCGAGGCGGAACAGGCGGGGGCGGCTTCGGTCGCGGCGGCGCGGGCGGCCTCGAACTCGACCTTGGCCTTGGCGAAGTCGGCCTGGAAGGCGGGATCGGCCTTCAGCCGGGTGACGATCGTGGCGCCGACGATGCGGCCCGCCTCGACATCGCTGGGATAGTGGACGCCGCAGACCGCGCGGCTCTCGCCATAGGCCAGGCCGCGACGCAGGATCTGATCGGCGCGGTCCGGCGCCAGTTCGGCCAGCACCAGAGACCAGGCCCAGCCCAGGGCCGAGTGGCCGGACGGATAAGAGCCGCTGGCCCCCAGCCAGCTTTCCGGCGCGATGCAGGTCGGCAGGGATTCGACCACGAAGGGCCGTTTGCGGAAGTAACCCTTCTTGGCCGGGGTCTGGATCATCTCCAGATCGCCCAGCATCTTGCCCATCAGCAGGGTCAGGGTCGGCATCTTCTCGGGCTCGAACTTGAAGCCGAGGGCGCAGTCGAAGGCGCGCGGGGCGCCGGGCGTCTCGATCTCATTGTCGGCGCGGGCGATCTCCCAGCGTTCGGTCCCTTCCAGAGCGCGCATCTGGCGATAGGCGGCGATGTCGGCCTGTTCGCGCAGTGAGCCTTCAGCCGGAGGAGGCGGCAGGAAGTTGGCGGCGTTGGGCGTGTTCTCGGCGGTCAGATAGCCGTGCGGATGATCGCGGAATCCGGTCCAGAAGGTGACGGGTCCAGAGGCCGGGACCGCCGCGGCGGCGTGCGGCGCCTCGACCTGCCCGGCGCAGCCGCCGAGGACGAGGGCGGCGGCGAAGGCGGCGGCGCTGATCCGAACGAAGGGCTTGGGCGTCATGGGGGAACTCCTGAAAATCATGCCGCGACCGCGCCGGGCTTGCCGGCCTCGACGACCCAGGACCTAAGCGTCGAGATCGAGGCGTTCGGGTCGCGCACGTCCGAGATGGCGCGGTAGCGGGTGCTCATACGGTCACGCTCGACGTCTATGGCCATATAGCCTCGCACGCGACTGTCGAAGAATTTGACCTGGGGGTTGTTCGGCATGGTCGCCATCAGGCCCTCATAGGTGGGGCCGGTCGAGGTGATGGAGGTGCCGACGAATTCGGTGGCCAGGGTCGGCGAGCCGGGGTTGCGGCTGTCGGCCTTGACGTCGTTGGTCCAGAAGGAATGGTAGTCGCCGCTGAGGACGACCGGATTCTGCGGCTTGATGGCGGCCAGGGCGCCGGTCAGGCGGTCGCGGGCGGCGGGGAAGCCGTCCCAGGTGTCGGTCCAGTAGCGCGGCTCGGATCCGTCGGCGCCGCCGAGGCGCAGGCCCGCCATGACCAGGTTCTGGCCCAGGATGTTCCAGCGCGCCTTGGACTGGGCCAGGTTGTCGTAGAGCCAGCGTTCCTGCTCGAAGCCGAGGAAGGTGCGCGAGGGATCGAGGCGGTCGGTGCAGGCGCTGTCGGCCACGATCTGGCCCTTGCCGCCGTTGGCGCCGTCGCTGCACGGCTGTTTCGAGCGGTATTGGCGCCCGTCCAGCATGAAGAACTCGGCTAACTGGCCATAGCGGACGCGGCGATAGATCGGCATCTGCATGGCCGCGCTCAGTTGCGTGCGGCGGATCGGCATGGCCTCGAAGAAGGCCTGATAGGCGGCGGCGCGGCGTTGCAGGAAGTCGCGCGGCGAGACGCCGGAGACCTTGGACCAGACGCCGGAATAGTCGTCCTGAACCTCGTGGTCGTCCCAGACGGCGAGGCAGGGCGCGGCGGCGTGCAGGCGCTGCAGATTGGCGTCGGTGCGGTGCAGGGCGTAGCGGTTGCGATAGCCCGCCAGGGTCGTGGCTTCTTCCAGATTATAGGGCCGCACCACCTGGTCGGCGCGATCGGGCCCCAGGCTGTATTCATAGATGTAGTCGCCGAGGAACAGGGTCAGGTCCGGCGCCTCGTCCGCCATGTGGCCATAGGCGCTGAAATAGCCGCGTTCCCAATGCGAGCAGGAGGCGACGGCCAGCCGCAGCCTATCCAGATGAGCGCCAGCGGCGGGCGTGGTGCGGGCGCGACCCGTGGGGCTCCGCTGGCCTTGAGCGGTAAAACGGTACCAGTAGGGGCGATGGGGGCTGAGGCCCGAGACCTCGACGTGGACGCTGTGGGCGGCGGCGGCGTCGGCGACGAACTGGCCCGAGGCGGCGATGCGGCGGAACTGGTCGTCCGTGGCGACCTCCCACTGCACCGGGACGGGCGCGGACAGGCCGCCCCTGCCGTCGGGCGCCAGAGGATCGGCGGCCAGCCGGGTCCAGATGACAAAGCCGTCGGGGGCCGGATCGCCGCTGGCGACGCCGAGCGGGAACAGGTAGGCGCCGCCCGCCTGCGCCCGGCCGAAGCTGAGGACGGCGGGCGCGACGACCAGACCCGTCAGCAGGGCGCGGCGATCCAGGCGGGAGGACGGGGAACTCATGGAAACAGTTGGGTCCGGGCAAACGGGAAAAAGCGGGGGCGAGCCGACCGAAGCCGACCCGCCCCTTCGGGGGGAGAGGGTTAGAAGTCCATCGACAGGCGCACGCCGTAGGTGCGGCCTTGGCTGGGCGAGGTGGTCGGACGGGCCGAGCCGTTGAAGCCGTTGCGGGTCTCTTCGTAGTAGGTGTTGAAGAGGTTGCGGCCCCACAGACCCACGCGCCAGTTGGCGCCGGTCGGGGCCACGCTGAAGTTGGCGTTCCACAACCAGTAGGCGTCGATGATCGACGAGGAGCTGACCGAATACAGCTCGTCGCGATAGTTGTAGTTGGTCTCGGCTCGCAGGTCCCAGCCGGCCAGGCCCCAGTCATAGGCGATCGAGCCGCCGTAGTTCATCTTGGGGAAGGACAGGCGTTCGCCCGAACGGTCGTTCGAGATGATGATGTCCCAGGGACCGTTGACCGGGTTGGCGGCGTCGGTCTTGGCGCCGTCGATGGCGAAGTACTCGTCATACTCGCCGGTCTTGTAGCCGATGTTCTGGCTGATGGTCAGGCCGTCCAGCGGCACCCAGGTGAGCTCGATCTCGCCGCCCATGATGTGCGACTTGGGCACGTTGGTGATCTTGCCCAGACGCCCGGTCAGACGGTCGTATTCCAGCCCCTGAACCTGCTGGTCCTTGTAGTCGTAGTAGAAGAGGGCGCCGTTCAGACGCAGGCGGCGGTCGAACAGGTCCGACTTTATCCCGGCCTCATAGGCGATGACGATTTCCGGCTTGAACGGGGTCGCCGAGGTGGCGTTGTAGGTGGTGAAGCCGCCCGACTTCACCCCGCGCGCCACGCTGGCGTAGAACAGGGCGTCGTCCGTCAGCTTGTACTCCAGACCCAGGCGGCCAGAGACCTCGTTCAGGTCGGTGTCGTAGCTGGTCGTCGGCGGGGGCGGGTTGGGCGCGACGAAGGTGCCGCCGCTGTCCAGGGTGCGCTCCTCGGTTTCCCACCGCAGACCGGCGATCAGGTTCAGCTTTTCGTTCACCTGATAGGAGTTGTGGGTGAAGACGCCGAAGGCCGACACCGACTGGCCATATCCGGTGTTGATCAGGTTCGCGTTGCCTCGGAAGTTTGTATAGAAGCCGCCGTCGATGCTTTCGTCGGCATAGTGGGCGCCGATCATCCAGCTGAGCGGCCCGTCATCGTTGGAGCTCAGGCGCAGTTCCTGAGCAAAGACGTCGATGTCATTGTAGAAATAGACATTCGATTCATTGAAGCGCGTGCCGTCCCAGTCGTTGAACTCGCTGCGCGAGAAGGTCTGGTAGGCGGTGATCGAGGTCAGGTCGGCCCAGCCCAGATTGGCCTTGATGCGGGCGCTGACGTCGAAGCCGTCGTTGTCGCGGAAGGGCTTGGCGTTCAGGCCGACGCCGGCGACAGCCGCCATGGCGGGCGAGATGCCCCAGCCGGTGATGCGCCAGGCCGTGTCCTTCGGATAGGTCACGGCGCCGCCCGAGACCGTGTACGGCCCCAGCAGGCGGAAGCCGCGTCCGTCCGACTTGTCGACCGAATAGGTGGCCGCCAGATCGACGGTGACGTCCTCGCTGGCGTCCCAGGTCAGGCGGCCGCGGATGGCGGTCTTGTTCAGGTCGCCCAGCTTCTCGCCGGTGTCGCGATGGTACTGCCAGGCGCCGCCCTGTTCGGTGACGGCGGCCAGGCGGCCCAGCAGGTTGGGCGCGATCTGGCCCGAGACATAGCCCTCGACCTTGTAGCGGTCGAAGGTCCCGTATTCGGCGTTGAAACCGGCGCGGAAATCAGCCGTCGGGGCGTTGGTGATGATGTTGACGGCGCCGCCGGTGGTGTTGCGGCCGTAGAGGGTGCCTTGCGGGCCGCGCAGCACCTCCATCCGGGCGATGTCGAACAGGGCGCCTTGCGTGGTCACCGTATAGGGGTGGGCCACTTCATCGACGTAGATGCCGACGGTCGAGGCGTTGTTCGAGGAGTATTCGCGCGCGCCGATGCCGCGGATGCGGAACTGGGGCTGGCCGCCCCCGAACTGGCTGTCGACCTCCATATTGGGGACGGCGTTCTCCAGGTCGTTGACGACCGAGATGCCCTTTTCGTCCAGTTGCTCGCCGCCGATGACGCTCAGCGAGACGCCGACATCCTGGCTGGCCTGTTCGCGGCGTTGTGCGGTAACAATGATTTCACCGACGGTGGTGGCGGTTTGATCGCTGTTATTTGAAGTAGTTTGTGCGGAAGCGACAGACGATGCGGCAATCGTCAGGATACTGATGGAAGCGCTGAGCAGTAACTTGTTCATATTATCCCCCTCGTCGTCGGTGCTGGATTTATCGCGTACGACGAATGATCTGTGACAGGTGATCGATAAGCTCATCGATCTGCGCGCGGCTGATAATCAGCGGAGGCGACAGGGCGATGACATCTCCGGTCACGCGGATCAGAATTCCTTCGTCGAAGGCGGTGTGGAACACGTCCATGGCCCGGGCGCCGGGCGCGTCGGGGCGCGCGGCCAGTTCGATGGCGGCGACCATGCCCAGGTTGCGAATGTCGATGACGTGCGGCAGCCCCCTCAGACCGTGCACGGCCTCTTCCCAGTAGGGCGCCAGCTCGGTCGCGCGCTGGTACAGACCCTCGTCCTCATAGACGTCCAGCGTCGCCAGTCCGGCGGCGGCCGCCAGCGGGTGGCCGGAATAGGTGTAGCCGTGGAAGAACTCGATGCCGGAGGCTGCGGCCTGATTGACCACGGCCTCGTAGATTGCGCCGCGCACCCCGACCGCGCCCATGGGCACGGCGCCGTTGGTCAGGCCCTTGGCGCAGATCAGAAGGTCAGGGATGACCCCAAGGGTTTCGGACGCCGTGGCCCCGCCGACGCGGCCGAAGGCGGTGATGACCTCGTCAAAGATCAGCAGGATGCCGTGGCGAGCGGTGATCTCGCGCAGCCGCTCCAGATAGCCGACCGGCGGCACGATCACGCCGGCGGAACCCGACAGGGGCTCGACGATGACGGCGGCGATGGTCTCGGCGCCATGTTCGGCGATCAGGGCGTCCAACTCGTCGGCCAGGTGCGCGCCCCAGGTCGGCTGGCCGCGCGAGAAGGCGGCTTCCTTCAGGTTCAGCGTATGCGACAGGTGATCGACGCCGGGCAGGGTGGGAAAGCCGCGCCGGTTGTTTTCCAGCCCGCCCACGGAAATGCCGCCGAAGCCGACGCCGTGGTAGCCCTTCTGCCGCCCGATCAGACGGGTGCGGTTCTCGAAACCCTTGGCGCGTTGATAGGCGAGGGCGATCTTCAGGGCGCTGTCGACGCCTTCCGAGCCCGAGCCGGCGAAAAAGACGTGGTCGATGTCGGCGGGGAACAGCATCCCGAGACGGGCGGCCAGTTCGAACACCAGAGGGTGGCCCAACTGGAAGGTCGGGGCGTAGTCGAGGATCTCGGCCTGACGCTGGATCGCCTCGACGATCGGGCGTCGGGCGTGACCGGCGTTGACGCACCACAGGCCCGCCGTGCCGTCGAGGATCGGGCGACCGTCCGGCGTGAAGTAGTGCATGTCCCTGGCCGAGGCGAGCAGCCGCGGATGCGCCTTGAAGCTGCGGTTCGCGGTGAACGGCATCCAGAAGGGATCTAGGTCGTTGGCGGCCCGTGCGGTCATGCAGACATCCTCTCAGAGCGCTCAGTAGTCGATGAATAGGCAGGGAAAGGAAGCCTGTTATTCGTGAGCCATAAGGTATTGAAATTTATCATCTGTGACGCCCGGCGATCAGTATTATGGGCGCGCTGAGCGAGGGCGGGCTGGAAGGCGTACGGAAGCCTCCCAGCCCTGCGGCGGTCCTCAATACTGCAGGCTGAGGCGCGCGCCGATCGTGCGCGGCCGACCCGGCTGGGCGATGTCGGCGCTGGTGAAGAAGTTGCGGGTCAGGTCGTATTCCTGATCGAACAGGTTTCGGGCCCAGAAGGTGACGGACCAGTTGGCCGCCTCGGGACCGACCGTCACGCTGGCGTTGGCGAGCCAGTAGGCTTCGACGTCGTATTTGGGCCCCAGCCACGAGGGGTATTCGTCACGATAGGAGTAGTTGGTCTCGGCCGTGACGGCGAAACCGCTGACGGTCCAGTCGTAGGAGATCGAACCGGCGTAGCTGAGCGCCGGGAAGGGGATCTCGTCGCCGGACTTGTCGATATAGGCGGTGACGCGCGGCGTCTGCTGGCACTTGCCGATGTCGAGGTCCAGGAAGTCGGTGTACTCGCCTTTCTTGTAGCTGACGCTCTGGGAGATTCGCAGGCCCGCCGCCGGACGGAAGACCCCCTCCAGTTCGGCGCCGTAGATCTTGGAATCGGCGTTGGTGAAGCGGCCCACCGGGCCGTTGGCGCCGCAGACCGCCGACAGGACCTGCTGGCCGTTGTAGTCATAGTAGTAGGCCGCGCCGTTGACCTGCACCGCGCGCGACGGATCGGCCTTGAAGCCGACCTCGTAGGCCCAGAGGATTTCGGGGTCGAAGGGTTCGATGCCGCTGCGATTGCCGGTGTTGTAAGTGGTGAAGCCGCCCGACTTGGCGCCCCGGCTGATCGAACCATAGAGCAGCAGGTTGTCTGCGGGCTTGAACTCCAGCGCCGCCTTGCCGGTCAGGGGCGTCATCTTGGTGTCGACCGTGGTCGGCGGCAGGGCGGTGGCGCCGCCGAAGGCCGAACCGAAGCCCTCCAGTTCGCGGGTTTCTTCCTCGTAGCGCAGGCCCAGGATGGCCTTCAGCTGGTCGGTGAAGGCGTATTCCGCCTGGCCGAACAGGCTCCAGGACTCGACCTTCTGGTCATAGGTGACCTGGGCGTAGGTGCCGTAGATGTCGATGAAGTCCGAGGAGTAGCGCTCGTTCAACTCTTGCCTGGAATAGTAGAAGCCAGCCACCCAGGTCAGGGCGCTGTCGTTGTCGGACGACAACCGCAGTTCCTGGGACATCACGTCCACATCGCTGCCGAAGAAGGTGTCGGCCTCGACAGAGGCGCTGGAATCCCAGTCGCCGTACTCGTCGCGCTTCAGGGTTTCGAAGCTGCTGATGCTGTTCAGGTTCATGCCCTTGAGCGCCAGATTGGCGTTCAGCGACGTGCCCCAGGACGAGTTGTCGCGCCCCGGCTTGGCGTTGACGTCGCGGCCGATCTCGGCGGCGAAACGGGGCGAGAGGCCCCAGCCGGTCTTGGAGCGGTCCTTGTCGGCGGGAATGACCGGCCCCGTTCCGCCGCGCGTCCTCAGGTCGCTGAGCAGGTAGAGGCCCTGGTTCTCGGACTTGTCGATCCCGCCGTGCACGTCCAGTAGGAAGGACAGGGTCTCGCTGGGATCCCAGGCCAACAGGGCACGGGCGCCGGTGCGGTCGGCGTCGCCCAGGCTCTCGCCCGTGACTCGGTTTGTCTGCCAGGCGCCGCCCTGTTCGGTCGAGACCGCCAGACGGCCGCGCAGGCCGCCCGCCACCGGACCCGAGACATAGCCCTCGGCGCGGAACTGCTCGTGGCTGCCCCATTCCGTCATCAGCCCGGCCGACAGCTCCTCGGTCGGGCGCTTGGTGACGAAGCTGATGGCGCCGCCGGTGGTGTTGCGGCCGTAGAGGGTGCCTTGCGGGCCGCGCAGGACCTCGACCCGGTCGATGTCGAAGATCAGCCCTTGCGTCATGACCGGGACCGGATAGGCGACCTCGTTCACATAGACGCCGACGGTGGGCGAGTTGTTCGAGGCGTAGTCCTGGAAGCCCACGCCCCGCAGACGAAATTGCGCCGCGCCGCCGCCGAAGGCCGGTTCGACCTCCAGGTTGGGCGTGGCGTTCTGGAGCTGATTGACGTTGGTGACGCCCTGCTGGATCAGACTCTCGCCGCTGAGGACGCTGAGGGCGATGCCCACATCCTGGGCCGCCTGTTCACGCCGTTGGGCGGTGACGATGACCTCGTCGACCACCGTGGCGCGCTCGGGGGCGCGCTCGGGCGGAGCCTGCTGGGCCATGGCGGTGGTGGAACACAGGGCTGCGAGCGCCCCGGCGGATACGCTGACCAAAAGACGATTCATCGCCTCATCCCTCCCATGACGCCGCACGGACCGTTCTTCAGCGGTCTCAT
Organism: Brevundimonas bullata; assembly: GCF_014207965.1. Classification (GTDB taxonomy): domain Bacteria; phylum Pseudomonadota; class Alphaproteobacteria; order Caulobacterales; family Caulobacteraceae; genus Brevundimonas; species Brevundimonas bullata_A. The sequence goes on along the minus strand of NZ_JACHLM010000004.1, from coordinate 96,328 downwards.
TGCGGCCGAGGCGGAACGACGGTTCCGCCACCCGCTATCTATCCTCGGCCTCGGGGCGTTGTGCAATGCAGCAAGCCTTGCGTTTCCCTGAGCCGCCTCCCGGTGTCACGCTACTGTCTTGCACGAAGTAGCTGGCGAAACGGAGAGATCGACAAGCCTGTTTCTTTGAGAGGTCAATCAGCTGAGAAGACGGGTATTTTATTTTTCTCGCTCAGTATTCCGAGCAACTGCAACGCGGCGGTCAGAAGGTCGGCGGGGTGCAGGCGCTGATGACGACGCAGGGCACGTCGCCGACGTTGCGGAAGCGGTGGGGCAGGGTGCTGGGGAAGAGGTAGCCGTCGCCGGCTTTCAGCACCCGGGATTGACCGTCAACGGTCACTTCCAGGCGACCGGAAATGATCAGGCCGCCTTCCTCGCCTTCATGGGACAGCATGACCCGGCCGCTGTCCGATCCGGGCTGATAGGTCTCGTGCAGGATCTGCAGGCTGCTGTCCTGACCCGAGCCGAGCTGGCGGTAGGAGACCTCGCCGCGCGAAATCTCCGTCAGTTCGTCATGGCGATAGAAATGCTTGGTCGGGGTCTCGAACTCGGAACTGAAGAATTCGCCCAGCGACACCCCGGCGGCGTCCAGCAGACGTTTCAGCGAGCCGACAGAGGGGCTGGTGCGGCCGCTCTCGACCAGGCTGACGGTGCTGGACGGCACCCCCGCCTTGCGCGCCAGCGCCCGCTGCGACAGGCCCAGCCGGTCCCGAAGCGCCCGCAGGCGCGGGCCGATGATGTTGTCGCCTTCGTCGGCGTCGCCACGGGCCATGTCGCTCATCCTCGCTTGCGGGTCAGCAGGTCGTAGGCGGCGCGCGCCATGACCTTGGCCGAATTGGTCATGTCCTCGATCCCCACCCATTCGTCGGGTTGGTGCGCCAGGTCCAGCACGCCGGGGCCGTAGGCGATGCAGTCCTTCAGCTTGCCGATGCGGTCGATGTGTTTCTGGTCATAGGTGCCGGGCGAGCAGACGAACTGGGCCTTCCTGCCCAGCACCGTCTCGATGGCGGCGGCGGTGGTGCTGGCCACGGGGCCGTCGCGGTCGGCCATGCTGGGGGCCACCTGAAACAGGTCGCGCATCTCGTAGCGGAAGCCGTGGCGCTGGGCCGCCAGGCCGTCGAGGATGGCTTTCACCTCGCCCTTCACGTCGTCCAGAGACTCCTCGATCAGGAAGCGGCGGTCGATGATCATGCGGCTGGAATCGGCGACGCAGGGTGCGGGCAGGCCGTCGAAGTCCTCGCCCTGGCCGCCGTGGATGGAGTTGATGTTCATGGTCGACTGGCGCGCGCCCTCGGGCACGACCGGCATGTCCGAATGGCGACCTGCCATGGCCGGATAGAGCTTGTCCTCGAAGGCCTGCATCACCGCGCCCATGTGGCGGATGGCGGAATCGCCCAGGAAGGGCATGGAGCCGTGGGCGATGCGCCCCTTGGTCTCGATCTCGGCCCACCAGACGCCGCGGTGGCCGATGCAGACCCGGTCCACGTTCAGCGGCTCGGGGATGATGACGTGGTTGACGCGCGGCTCCGAAAACCAGCCACGCTCGGCCAGATAGGCGACGCCGCCGTAGCCGCCGGACTCCTCGTCCACCGTGCCGGAGATCTCCAGCGCGCCGGGCAGGGGCAGGCCGGAATCGATCAGGGCCTCCACGGCGATGATAGAGGCGGCCAGCCCGCCCTTCATGTCGCAGGCGCCTCGGCCATAGACGCGACCGTCCTTCACCTCGCCGCCGAAGGGATCGACGGTCCAGCCGGCGCCGACCTCGACCACGTCGATGTGGCTGTTGAAGTGGACGCAAGGCCCCGGTTCAGAGCCGGTCCAGCGGGCGATGACGTTGGTGCGGGGATAGGCGTCGCTGTCGCCGGGCGAGCCTTCGCCGCGCACATATTCGACGGTGAAGCCGCGCTTCTTCAGCCGCTCGCCGATGTACTCGGCGCAGGGGCGATAGGCCTCGCCCGGCGGGTTGACGGTGGGAAAGCGGATCAGGTCCTGGGTCAGGGCGACCAGTTCGTCGGTGCGGCCGTCGATCAGGTCCATGACGGTCTGCAGGGTGGGGGCGGTCATCGGTCGATCCTCACGCGAACTGGGCGTCCAGCGCGGCCAGAACCGCGTCGGTCATCTGAAGGGTGGAGACGGGGGCGACGCCGGCTTCCGCAATGTCGGGGGTGCGCACGCCGCTGGACACGACGTGCCGCACGGCGCGCTCGACCGCATCGGCCAGGTCCGCCCGGTCGAACGACCAGCGCAGGCACAGGGCGAAGGACAGGATGGCGGCGATGGGATTGGCGACGCCCTGGCCCGCGATATCGGGGGCCGAGCCGTGGATCGGCTCATACAGGCCCCGGCTGCGCCCGCCCTGCCCAAGGCCGGACAGGGAGGCCGAGGGCAGCAAGCCCAGCGATCCGGTCAGGGCCGCCGCCGCGTCGGACAGGATGTCGCCGAACAGGTTGTCGGTGACGATGACGTCGAACTGATCCGGGCGCCTGACCAGCTGCATGGCGCAGTTGTCGGCGTACATGTGCGACAGCTCCACGTCGGGATAGCCGGCGGCGACCTCGGTCGCGACGGTCCGCCACAGGGCGCCCGTCTCCATGACATTGGCCTTGTCCACCGAGCAGACGCGGCGCTGGCGGGTGCGGGCCAGTTCAAAGGCCGTGCGGCAGACGCGCGCGATTTCGGCTTCTGTGTAGGCTTGGGTGTCATAGGCGCGGCGCTGGCCGTCAGGGCCGATCTCATTGGCGCGGGGCAGGCTGAAATAGACGCCCGCTGTCGCCTCGCGCACGATCAGGATGTCGAGGCCCCGGATCAGGTCGGGCTTCAGCGCCGAGGCGTCCAGCAGTTCGTCGAAACAGACGGCGGGGCGCAGATTGGCGTAGAGGTCCAGCGCCTGACGCAGGCGCAGTATGCCCATCTCGGGCCGCTGGGCGCGGGGCAGGTGGTCCCACTTCGGCCCGCCCACGGCGCCGAACAGGACGGCGTCGGACGCCAGGGCCTGCTCCACCACATCCTCGGCTATGGGCGCGCCGACGGCGTCGATGCTGGCGCCCCCGGCCAGTCCCTCGCTCAGTTCAATCCGCAGCCCGGCGTTTCTGGCCCAGTCGACGACACGCAGGGTCTCGCGGATGATTTCCGGCCCGATGCCGTCGCCGGGCAGGACCAGCAGCTTGAAGGGGCGGTCAGATGCAGCGGCCACCGTCCACCTCCATCGCTACGCCGGTGATCATCGAGGCGTCGTCCGAACAGAGGAAGGCGGCGGCGGCGCCCATGTCTTCCGGCGTTGAGAAGCGGCCGATGGGGATGGAGGCCAGGAACCTGGCGCGCACCTCGGGCGTGTCCTCGCCCATGAAGGTCTTCAGCAGAGGCGTGTCGCCCGCCACCGGGTTCAGGGCGTTCACCCGCACCTGGAAGGGCGCCAACTCGACCGCCATGGCCCGCGTCGCCGTGATGACCCAGCCCTTCGAGGCATTGTACCAGGTCAGGTTCGGCCGGGGGCTGACCCCGCCGGTCGAGGCGATGTTCAGAATGGCGCCCGAGCCTTGCGCCTTCATGCCCGGCACGAAGGCCTTAGACATCAGGTAGATGGAGCGCATGTTGACGGCGGCGATGCGGTCGAAGGCCTCGTCGGATAACTCATCCAGCGGCTGGGGTGTGTGGCCGACCCCGGCGTTGTTGACCACGATGTCGACGCCGCCCAGCAGATGGTTTGCCGTCTCTGCCAATGCTGCCACGTCAGCGGCGCTGGAGACGTCCGCCTTCACGGCCAGGTCCGCGTCGCCCAGTTCCGCCGCCAGGGCGCGGGCGGCGTCGCCGTTCAGGTCGGCGACGATGACGCGGGCGCCTTCCTCGGCGAAGCGGCGTGCGATGCCGGCGCCGAAGCCGGAGGCTCCGCCCGTGACGATCGCTCGCTTGCCCTCCAGCCGCTTCGATCTGTTCTCCCCCAAGACGCCTACTCCCTGCTATCCGTGATGGGCCGCGACGGTCTTGAGCGCGGTGAAGGCGTAGAGCGCCTCGAACCCCTTCTCGCGACCGTGACCCGACCTGCCGACGCCGCCGAAGGGCAGTTCGACCCCGCCCGCCGCGCCGTAGTTGTTGATGAAGACCTGTCCGGCCCGCAGCCGTTTCGCCAGCCGCATCTGCCGTCCGCCGTCGGCGGTCCAGACGCCCGCGACCAGGCCGTAGTCGGTGCCGTTGGCGATGGCGACGGCCTCGTCCTCCGTCTCGAACGGGATGACCACGACGGCGGGGCCGAAGATCTCCTGCTGCGCCAGCGGGTGATCGGGCGCGACATTGGCGAACAGGGTCGGCGCGACATAGGCGCCGCCTTCGGGCAGGTCGGCCAGTTTCGCCTGGGCGACGATCAGGCCGTCGGCGCGGCCCTTCTCGATGAAGCCTTCGACCATGGCCTGCTGCTTCTTCGACACCAGCGGGCCGACATCGCGGTCGTCCATGGCCGGGCCGACGGTCAGGGCGGCGAAGCGCTCGGCCATGCGGCGCACGACCTCGTCATAGACGCCGCGCTGGACCAGGACGCGCGATCCGGCCGAACAGGTCTGGCCCGCGTTCTGGATGCCCGCGTTGACGAGGAAGGGCAGGGCCTTGTCCAGATCGGCGTCGTCAAACACCAACTGGGGCGACTTCCCGCCGAGCTCCAGCGTCACCGGCACGGCGTTGACCGCCGCCGCCTGCTGGATGGCCACGCCGACCCCGGTTGAGCCGGTGAAGGACAGGTGGTTGACCCCCGGATGCGCCGCCAGCGCCGCGCCAGCCTCGGCCCCCGTGCCGGTCACGACGTTCAGGGCCCCTGCGGGCAGGCCGCAGTCGGCCGCGATATGGGCGAAGGCCAAGGCGGTCAGAGACGCCTGCTCGGCGGGCTTCAGCACCACGGCGTTGCCGACGCACAGGGCCGCCACGACCGAGCGGCCGATGATCTGCATCGGATAGTTCCAGGGGATGATGTGGCCGGTCACGCCATGCGGCTCGCGCAGGGTGTAAACCGTGTAGCCGTCCTGGAAGGGAATGGTCTCGCCGTGCAGCTTGTCCGCCGCGCCCGCGTAGAATTCGAGGTAGCGGGCCAGGGCGATCACGTCGTTGCGGGCCTGCTTCAGCGGCTTGCCGACGTCCAGCGCCTCGAGTTCGGCCAGAATGTCGATGCGCGCTTCGACCTCGCGCCCCATGCGGGCCAGGATGCGGCCGCGCTCCACCGCCGTCATGCGTCCCCAAGGGCCGTCCAGCGCCGTCCGCGCCGCGCGCACCGCGGCGTCGATGTCCTCGGCCCCGCCCGCCGCCAGCGCGCCTGTCTGCTCGCCCGTCGAGGGGTTTTCAATGGGCAGAAGGCCGCCGCCGCTCGCCGCACGCCACTGGCCGCCGAGGAAGATTTGATCGGTAGGAAAGGGCGCAACCATCAACCGTACTCACCACATCATCGCTCGCCGTCGCGAACGCCTAAGGTGAGTGGGCCTGATTATCGATTACGCAACAAGCCCTTTATGGCGGGAGGCTAAACCACTGATCTTGGGTCACAGATGATCAAAATTCTGATCGAAATGCGCGATCATGATCATGATCGCTGCGCTGCGCGTGCAGGATCGCCGGGGCCCGAAGGCCTGACTATCAGCTCATGCTGTCTGAAGCGGCGCTAGGCCGGTGGCGGAGAGGGTGTCGGATTCCGGGCCTTTTCAGCCCTATTCACCGTTGTTCAGAGGTAGGTTGAACCCAGGTGTGGCTTGAGTTTGGTCGCTTCAGGACGTTGCATATTGTTGCACTCAAGCGCAGATTTTTTGATGGGTGAGTTGATGGGTTTTATGATGGGTTGTTGGATGGGTGGAAAATGCCCCGGAAAGCAGATGAACTAGGACCATTGGCGGTGTCGCGGCTAAGCGAACCTGGCCTGCATTTTGTTGGCGGGGTAGCGGGGCTAGCCCTGCAAGTGCTGTCAAGCGGCGGGCGAAGCTGGATCTTGCGCGCAACCATGGGCAAGCGGAGGAGAGACCTGGGTCTCGGGGGCTATCCCGATGTGACGCTGGCGCGAGCGCGAGAGGCCGCCCGCGACGCGCGGGAGCAGATCCGGCGCGGTATTGATCCAGTCGAAGCAGGTCGTGAGGCGCGCCGAGCGGTGAGAACGCCCGCCGTCGTTGCGATCTCGTTCCGCAAGGCCGCAGAGGCTTATATGGCGGCGCATGAGGCTAGCTGGAAGAATCCCAAACACAGGGCGCAGTGGGCGGCCACGCTTGAAACCTATGTCTATCCGGTGATCGGCGACCTGGGCGTGGAGGAAGTCGCTCTTCCTCATGTGATGCGAATTCTGGAGCCCATCTGGACGATCAAGACCGAGACCGCGAGCCGCCTTCGCGGGCGTGTGGAAATGGTGCTCGATTGGGCCGCGGCGCGCGAATACCGATCTGGCCCCAATCCCGCACGTTGGCGGGGGCATCTGGACAAACTCCTCGCCAAGCCATCCCGGGTCGCGAAGGTTGTTCACCACAAGGCCTTGGGCATCGACCAAATGCCTGCCTTCATGGCCAGGCTTGCTGAAGAAAAAGGGACAGGCGCGCGGGCGCTTGAGTTCACCATTCTCACCGCAGCGCGCTCGGGCGAAGTGCGGGGCGCCAGATGGTCCGAGATCGATCTTCCGGCCGCCCTGTGGGTCGTGCCGGGTGAGCGGATGAAGGCGGGGCGGCCGCATCGTGTGCCGCTTTCGTCAGGCGCGCTCGCGCTTCTCGCTGCGACGCGCCGGAATCCGGACATTGATCTGGTCTTCGCCAATATCGATGGCGAGGCGCTCTCGAACATGACCCTTGCTTCCGTGCTTCGCCGCATGAAGGTCGAGGCCGTGCCGCACGGCTTCCGGTCGACGTTCAGGGATTGGGTGTCGGAGAAGACCGCGCATCCTCAAGAAGCTGCCGAGATGGCGTTGGCGCACACAGTGAGCAGCAAGGTTGAGGCGGCCTATCGTCGTGGAGACATGATGGCGAAGCGATTTCGGCTGATGGAGGACTGGGCGGAGTTCTGCCTGGGTTAGCCCTGCGGCTAGCCTTCGCGCCTGTGTTTCCTTGTGGTTGTTCAGGTATCAATCGCAGTCGCCTGGGAACTGCCTGGACCCTGAATGAGGGGTGAGGGGGCGATGATCCACCCGGCTCCGGACGGCCTCGATGAGGGGGCGATCTAGCTTGAGCCGAGCTCTTCGATGACAGGACACCGGATTTGCCTGCCGTCGCCACAGTCGGCGACGGTCTGCCTCAACAGAGCTTGAAGCCGGAGCAGGTCGGCGATCTTGGCTTCGATGCTTACAAGGTGGTCCTGAGCCATGTCGCGCACTTCGCTGCAGGATTGGACCGTCGGCTCGCTTAGAGCGATCAGCCGCCGAATGGCGTCTATGCCGAACCCGAGTTCGCGTGATCGGCGGATGAATCTCAGTCGCTGGGCGTGTTCAGGCTCGTAACACCGATGTCCGCCGGGGGTTCGGGCCGGCGCAGGCATCAGTCCGATACGTTCATAGTAGCGCACGGTCTCCAGGTTCACCCCGGCGCTGAGCGCGAGGCGCCCGATGGTCAAATTCTGTCTCGACACGCTCTTGATCCCGTAGTGGCTACGGGTTGTAGCCTGTATCAGAAGTCAGACAGGATAGCCCATGGCGACCGACCCAAACCGCACCCGCATTCCAGAAGTCGCCGTCAGCGCCTCAGCGGCGGTCGGCGGGTTCGCTTCCCTTCTTGCATGGGCGGCCTGCTGCGTCCTGCCGTTGGTGCTGTCGATTGCAGGCGTATCCTTCGCGGGCGTCACCGTGTTCGCCGGCGCGCGCCATTGGTTGACCCCGATCGCCGCCGTGGTTCTGGCCGCCGGGTGGCTGCTGCACTGGCGCCGCTCTCGGATGTGCCGACGCGATACGGCCTGCGGACGACCTTCACCGCTGGCCTTCTGGCTGCTTGTCATCGCCACGCTGCTGATCGTGCTTTCTCTCGCCTGGGAGCCCTTTGTCGAGCCCTGGCTCCTGCCTCAACTGGCGGCCGTCAAATGAAGGCGCCCGTCCTGCTCCAGTCCACGCTGACCTGTCCGCATTGCGGCCATGTCGCGACCGAGACCATGCCCACCGACGCCTGCATCTGGTTCTACGACTGCCTCGGCTGCGGCGTGAAGCTGAAGCCCTTGCCCGGCGATTGCTGCGTCTTCTGTTCCTATGCCGACGTGCCCTGTCCGCCGATCCAGGAGGATGGCAAGGGCTGCTGCGGCTAGCGATAGTACGCATCTGGACCGAAGCCCCGCGTCGCCAAACCTGGTGAACGCGGGCGTTCCGTTTCTTCGTTGATCGCCAGTTTGCCTTTGGCGTTGAGCCGGCCTGAACGCGACGGCGGGCAGGTCATTGGCCGCGTCGATCGGCACGCCCGACGCCTTCACTCGGAATATCGGGCCACCAGTTGACTGGCATGGGCACGGGTCAAGGCGGTTGTCTTGGACGGTAGCAAACAGAGCCTAGTGTCTGTCGTGCAAGCATCCGCTATGGTCACCTAGGACCTCAATCACGCGGCAGTTTGCAGCCGAATCCTGGGCGCATTCCGTCATGCGCGCGACCTCGGTCCGCAAAGCGGTGAGCCGCGCGATCTTGTGGTCGATATCGGCGAGGTGGGACCGGGCGATGCTGTCGGCTGATAGACAGGGGCGGCTCGGGTCTCCTGCCAGCGCCAGAAGTTCACGGATCGGTTCGATCTCGAAGCCGAGTTCGCGCGCGTGTCGAATGAACCGCAGGCGTCGCAGATCATCGGCATCATAGAGGCGCCGGTTTCCTTCCGAGCGAGGCGGCGACGGCAGGAGCTGAATCTGCTCATAGTAGCGGATCGTCGGCGCCTTGATCCCGCTCGCTTTGGACGCCTGGCCTATCGTCACGCCCTGGCTCATTTTATCGCTTGCTCCTCTAGTCGCTAGAGGAAGTAGCGTCGCCCGGCGTTCGAAACAAGGAGCTCTCATGCCGCCGGAAACTCTGGAAACCCGATATCGCGTGACCGGAATGGATTGCGCAGGCTGCGGCTCCAAGGTCGATACGGCGGTCCGGAAACTGCCGGGCGTCACAGATGTCGCGGTGGCCGTCTCTTCAGGCCTGCTGAAGGTCACACACGACGCCGATTTCGCAGGTGAGGGCGTGCTTCGCCAGATCCGCAATCTGGGCTACGGCGTGGAGGTCCTCATTCCGCTGGAACCTTCGGCGGGTTCGGAGATCACCTCATCGAGGCTGAAGGGCCCCTGGTGGTGGACCCGCAAGGCCAGGTTGACGGCGGCCTGCGGCGTCGCCCTGGTCGCGGCCTATGTCTTTGGCTCTCTTTTTCCGTCCATCGAGCGCGCGGCCTTCCTAATCGCTCTCGCTGTCGGCCTTATTCCGGTCGGCTGGCGCGCGATCACCGCTGCTCGGTACGGGACGCCGTTCTCGATCGAGATGCTGATGACGATTGCGGCGGTCGGAGCCGTCTTCATCGGCGCTGCAGAAGAAGCCGCGGCCGTCGTCCTTCTGTTCCTGGTCGGCGAAATGCTGGAGGGCGTCGCTGCGGGGCGGGCCCGCAAGAGCATCCAGGGTCTGACCGACCTGGTGCCCAAGACCGCCCTGGTCGAAATCGATGGCCAGGTCAGTGAAGTACCGGCTGAAAGTCTTGCGCTCGGCGCCGTCATCCTTGTGAGGCCGGGCGACCGTGTGCCGGCCGACGGCGACGTCGTTGAAGGCGAGGGCGAGATCGACGAAGCCCCGGTGACGGGAGAGAGCGTACCCAAGCGGAAAATGGCGGGCGACCCCGTCTTCGCAGGGACCATCAATGTGGGCGGCGTCCTGCGGGTCCGGGTCACGGCCGCGGCCGCCGACAACACGATTGCGCGGGTCGTGCGTCTGGTGGAGGAGGCGCAGGAATCGAAATCGCCGACCGAGCGATTCATCGATCGCTTCTCGACAATCTACACGCCCGTCGTCCTCGTCGTCGGCGCCCTGGTCGCGACCGTTCCGCCGCTCGCGTTCGGCGCATCATGGAGCGAGTGGATCTACAAGGGTCTGGCGATCCTCCTGATCGGCTGTCCTTGCGCCCTCGTGATCTCGACGCCGGCGGCCATCGCTGCGGGTCTCTCCGCAGGCGCGCGGCGAGGCCTGCTGATGAAGGGCGGAGCTGTCCTCGAAACCCTGGGCAAGATCAACGCCGTCGCCTTTGACAAGACCGGGACGCTGACATCAGGCAAGCCGCTCGTGACCGACGTCGTGGCGGGCGCGCGAACTGAAGGGGAGGTGCTGTCGCTGGCCGCGGCCCTGGAAACCGGATCGAGCCACCCTCTGGCCCTGGCCATCCTCAATCGCGCGAAGGCCGACGGCGTGTCCATCCCGCCGGCATCATCGGCCCGGGCGATCCCGGGGGAGGGCGTCGAAGGGACCGTGGGCGGCGCGCAGGTCTTCCTGGGATCGCCGCAGGCCGTCGCCCGGCGAGTCGGGCTTTCGGCGTCTCAGGACGCGGCGATCGCGGGCCTCAACGCCGAGGGCAAAACCGTTTCCGTGGTCGTGGCCGATGGCCAGGCGGCGGGCTTCCTGGCCATGCGGGACGAGGCGCGGCCCGACGCTGCGGCGGGCCTCGCGCGCCTCAAGGCCATGGGGGTTCGCGCTATAATGCTGACTGGAGACAACCGGCGCACAGCGGAAGCGGTCGCCAACGGTCTCGGCGTCGAAGTGCGGGCTGAACTGCTGCCGCAGGACAAACAGAGAATCGTCAGGGAATTCCAGGCGGAGGACCTTGTCGTCGCCAAGGTCGGCGACGGCATCAATGATGCGCCCGCGCTCGCCGCCGCCGACATCGGCATCGCCATGGGCGGCGGCGCCGACGTGGCCCTGGAGACGGCTGACGCGGCGGTGCTGCACGGGCGTGTCCAGGACATCCCCGACATGATCGTCCTGTCCAGGGGGGTGATGGGCAATATCCGTCAGAACATCACCATCGCCCTGGGCTTGAAGGCGGTCTTCCTGGTCACGACGGTGATCGGCGTTACCGGTCTCTGGCCCGCCATCCTCGCTGATACAGGGGCGACGGTGCTCGTGACCGCCAACGCCATGCGTCTGCTGCGGTGGAGACCGAATTGACCAGGTCGCCCTTCAGGTCGCCAGCATCGCGCTTTGATCACAAGCTGGGCTTGCGGTCTCCAGCGGGCTGCGGCTCCAGAGGCGGTGCGACCATGACGGCATTGCCGGTCGCCGAGACTGTGGTAGGAATGGGTCATGTTTGAATGGTCGAACAGGACACTTGTGGTGGGGGCGCTTCTTGCGCTCGTCATCGTTGTGTTTGGCTTCCTGCCGGCCGCTGACGCAGCGGCCTGTGCGCCAGAGGCGCGGGCTGATGTCGCGTCGTCATCCATTTCAACCTCTCCTGATCACGAGACAAGCGGTGATCTGAAACACGGCGTTTGCACCCATGGTCATTGCCACCATGGCTCGACGGGTATGCAGCCGGCGTCGATCCTTGTTCCGGCCAACCTGAGCAAGGCCGATGACAAGGCGGCGCTGAAAAGCGACCTGATGGCGTCTCGAACGCCCGCCGGCCCGGATCGCCCTCCCAGAGTCTGACGAGAATGCCGCGCCTTCGTGCGCCCATCCGTCAGAAATCTGGGAAATGAACCATGTCTTCTTCATATCGTCGGCTGTCGCTTCTGGCGGCCGGCAGCGCCGTGGTCGCGATAGCGACAGCGGCCGCCGCTCCTGCCTGGGCAGATCCAGCGCCGAGCTACGAAACCCTGCTTGAACGCATCGGCCAGACGCCCGTCAACGTCGAGGCCGGCGCCCTGTTCGACGCCGCCGAGGCGCGGGTCCGACAGGCGCGCACGCGTCCCAATCCAATTGTCGGCCTGACCGCCGACGGTGTCCTGGGGAGCGGTCCCTATGACGGCTACGGCAACGCCGAAACCAGCCTCGCCCTGACCCAGGATCTCGAACTCTGGGGGCGTAGGGGCGCCAGGGTGGACGTCGCGCGAAGCGAAGCCGGAGCATCGGCTCTTCGTCGCGATCTCGCCGGCGTCGACGCGGCAGGCCGACTGGCGCTGGTCTACGCAGAAGCCGAGGCCGCAGATCGTCGCTTTCAACTGGCCAAGGAGGCCTTGACCATCACCTTGGCCGACGCTCGAGCGGCCCTGTTGCTCGTGGAGGAGGGCCGCGAACCCCTGTTGCGCGGCATTCAGGCTGAAACCGAGGCGGCTTCAGCGCGCGCTTCGCTCGATGAGGCGGGAGCCGAACGCGAGGCCGCCTTCGCCCGGTTGACGGCGACGGCCATGCTGCCGACGGCCGTCACCTCCATTGATGCGGGCGTTCTGGATCGCGCGCCCTCGGCGCCGGATCGTTCCGGAGCGGTTTCACCTGTCGTTCGATTGGCGGAAGCGGAGCGCGATACAGCCGAACGACGTATCCGGGTGGAGCGGATCAATGCTCGCCCGAACGTCAGCGCCTCCGTCGGCGTCACCCGCTATGAAGCCGAAGACGCCACCGCATTGACGTTCGGCGTAAGCATGCCTCTGCCGTTGTTCGATCGAAACCGGGGAAACATCCAGGCGGCGCAGGCCGAGTTCCGGGCGGCTGACGCCCGCCTCGACGGCGCCCGGCTCGATGAATCCGCCGACCGAAGCGCAGCCCTGGCCCGACTGAACGCCTCCGGCAGCCGTGTGGGAGCGACCGACGCCGGCGTGACCTCGGCCGAGGAGGCCTACCGCCTGTCCCGGTTGGGTTTTGAAGCTGGGCGCATCTCCCAGCTCGAACTGCGCGCGTCCCGCGCCGCCCTGATCTCCGCCCGCAACGCCGCCGTCGACGCCCGCCTCGCGCGGGTCCGGGCGGAAATCGACCTAGCGCGCCTGCAAAGCCGCATCCCGTTTGGAGCCGCCCTGTGAAAACCCAGATAAAGACCAGAAAATCCTGGCTGATGGCCGGGGCCGCCGTAGCGGTCGTCGTCATCGGCGGCGCGGTCTTCCTCATGACCCGCGACGGTGCCCCGCCCTCGACGCCGGTTCCCGCGTCCGCCGAAGCCGGCCACGAGGGGGAGGCCGCTGGTGAAGCCAAGGAAGGCGTCATCACCCTGACGCCGGCGCAGATCGAGGCGGCCGGCATAACGGTCATGGCGGTCGGACGCGGCGGTGGCGGGGAGACCCGTCTTGCCGGGCGAGTCGAGCCTATGATCGACGCCCGCGCCGCCGTGGCCGCCTCCGTCAGCGGCCGGGTCGAGCGCGTCCTGGTCGCGCCGGGTCAGTCGGTGCGCGCGGGTCAGGCCCTGGCGGTGCTGGTGAGCGGCGATGCCGCCACCTTCCGCGCCGACGCCGACGCCGCCGCCGCCGCAGCTGATGCGGCCAGGCGCGCCTATCAAAGGAACGACAGTCTAGCGTCCCAAGGGGTGGTGGCGCGTCAGGAGGTTGAAACCTCACGCGCCCAATCCCTTAGTGCAGACGCCGCCGCGCGCGCCGCTCGCGCCAGGGCGTCGGCGGCGGGCGGTCCCAATGCCTCGGGTCGCATCAGCGTCTCCAGCCCGATCGCGGGCGTGGTGACGTCGGTTCAGGTCGGCCCGGGCGGGTTCGCGCCCCAGGGCGGCGTGATCGCCGAGGTCACCAATCCAGCACGCGTGGAACTGGTGTTCAATGCGCCGCCAGCGCTCGCCGCCCAGGTACGGGCGGGTTCGGCCTTGCGGGTGCAAGGTCCGACCGGTGAATTCGACGCTACCGTTACGGGCGTAGCCGTGGGCGGAGCGGGCGAGAGCGGCGCGACGCTCATTCGCGCTCGACCGTCCGGCGGCGCCCTGCCGCCCGCAGGATCGCCTGTCAGCGGCGCCCTGGTGACGGGAGGAGAAGCCGACGGCGTGACCGTTCCTACCGAGGCCGTCCAGACGGTGGAGGGGGGGACCGTCGTCTTCGTCCAGGTCGAGGGCGGCTTCCGGGCCGTTCCCGTCCTGGTCGGCCGTCAGGCTGGCGGCCGGACCGAAATCCTGCGCGGCCTCGCTGGCGACGAACGTATCGCCGGCGCGAAGGCCTTCCTGCTGAAGGCGGAGCTCGCCAAGGGCGAAGCCGAGCACGGCCACTAGGAGCGACGGATCATGTTCAAAGCTCTCATTGAGGCGTCCGTCCGCTTCCGCTGGTTCGTCGTCCTGGCCGTGGCTCTTGTCGCCGCTTTCGGCCTGTTCGAACTGACCAAGCTGCCGATCGACGCCGTTCCCGACATCACCAACCGACAGGTCCAGATCACGACCGTCGCCCCGGCGCTCGCGCCCGAGCAGATCGAAAGGCAGGTCACCTATCCGCTCGAGACGGCCATGGCCGGCATTCCGGGATTGCAGAGCACCCGCTCCCTGTCTCGCAACGGCTTCAGCCAGATCACTGTCGTCTTCACCGATCAGACCGACATCTATTTCGCCCGCCAGCAGGTGGCCGAGCGGATGCGGCAGGCGTCGGACAAACTGCCTGAAGGCGTCGAGCCCAATCTGTCGGCCATCACGACGGGCCTGGGCGAGGTGCTGATGTGGACGGTCGACTACGTCCCCTTCGGTCCCAAGACCACGGTGGCTGCCGGGAAGCCGGGCTGGCAGGCTGACGGCGCCTATCTGACGCCGGAAGGCGAGCGGCTGACGACGCCGCAGCAACGCGCCACCTACCTGCGCACCGTGCAGGACTGGATCATCGCTCCGCAGATGCGCACCGCTCCCGGCCTGGCCGGGGTCGACGTCAATGGCGGCTATGTGAAGGAATACGCGGTGCGGCCCGACCCGGCCGCCCTGACCCGCTACGGCCTGGGTATGAACGATCTGGTGCAGGCGCTCGACCGCGCCAACACCCAGGCCGGCGCCGGCTATGTCCAGCGCGCGGGCGAGGCCCTGGTGGTCCGCACCGACGCCCTGGCCACGACGATCGAGGATCTGGCTCAGGCGCCGGTCGTCAATCGCGGGGGCCTGGTGGTCCGCGTCGCCGATGTCGCCAAGGTCGAGATCGGCCAGGCGCCGCGTCTGGGCGGCGCCAGCCGCGACGGCCATGAAGCCGTCCTTGGCACCGCCCTGATGCTGGCCGGCGAGAACAGCCGAACGGTGGCTCAGGCGGCTGCCGAGCGGCTGGAGCAGGTCGGCGCCTCCCTGCCGCCAAGCGTGGTGGCTGTGCCGGTTCTGAATCGAAGCGAGCTGGTCAACTCGACCATCTCGACCGTGGCGCGCAACCTGATCGAGGGGGCGCTCTTCGTCATCGTCGTCCTCTTCCTGCTGCTCGGCAATTTCCGGGCGGCGGCGATCACGGCCCTGATGATCCCGCTGTCCTTCCTGTTCGCCGTCATCGGCATGAACCGGTTCGGCATCAGCGGAAACCTGATGAGCCTGGGCGCGCTCGACTTCGGCCTGATGGTCGACGGGGGCGTCGTGGTGATCGAGAACACCCTGCTGATGCTGACGCAGAGGCGGGGCGAACTTGGGCGTATGCTGACCCGGCATGAACGCCTCGGCGTGGCCGTCCAGGCGGCCCGGCAGATGATCAAACCGGCCGCCTTTGGCCAGCTCATCATCCTGCTGGTCTTCACGCCCCTGCTGATGCTGGAAGGGGTGGAGGGCAAGACCTTCGTGCCCATGGGGGCGACGGTGATGCTGGCCCTGGTCGGCGCCTTCATCTTCTCCTTCACCTTCGTGCCGGCGATGACCGCTCTGTTGGTGCGGGACCCCAAGACGGTCCATCTTGGACCGGATGGAAAGGCCGAGGAGCACGAGACGCGCATCCTGCGTTTCGCCCGTCGCTGGATCCAGCCTGCCATTTCGGCTGCGGTTGCGCGGCCGAAGATCGTCCTGATCGCCGCCCTGGCGATGTTGGGCGTGGGCGCGGTCTCCTTCATGACCCTGGGCCGGGAGTTCATCCCGACCCTGGATGAGGGCGACATCGCCATGCAAGCCTTGCGCGTGCCGTCCGCCTCTCTGGAGCAGTCCCTGGCCATGCAGATGGCGCTGGAACGCGCCATCAAGGCTCAGCCGGAAGTAGAGACGATCTTCTCGAGGACCGGCACGGCTGAGGCCGCAGTCGATCCCATGCCGGCCAACATCTCGGATGCAGTCATCATCCTCAAGGATCGCAAGGACTGGCCTGATCCCAAGCTGCCAAAGGAAGATTTGATCGCTCGGATCGAGAAGGTCGCGGGCCAGCAGATCGGCAACAGCTTCGAGTTCAGCCAGCCGATCGAACTGCGCTTCAATGAGCTGATTTCGGGCGTCCGCACCGACCTCGCTGTCATGGTCTATGGCGACGACTTCGACACCCTGCAGAAGACGGCGGAAGCGGTCGCGGCCAAACTTAGGGCTACGCCTGGATCGGCCGATGTGCGGGTGGAGCAGGCGTCCGGCCTGCCGACCCTGACCATCAGCGTTGATCGCTTCGCGGCGGCCAACTACGGCCTGTCCGCCGCGGATGTCTCGGAGGCGGTCTCGGCCGCCGTCGGGGGCGCCGAGGCGGGGCGGATCTTCGAGGGCGACCGCCGCTTCGATGTCGTCGTGCGTCTCCCCGATGACGCGCGCAACGATCCCGCCACTCTCGCCGCCTTGCCCATCGTCTCGAGCTCGGGGGTGATCGTGCCCCTGTCTTCAGTCGCTCGCATCGAGACGACTGAGGGACCGAACCAGATCAGCCGCGAGAACGGCAGCCGACGCATGGTGGTCCAGGCCAATGTGCGCGGTCGCGACCTCGGCGGCTTCGTCGCCGACGCGCAAGCGGCGGTGAGCGAGGTCGCTCTGCCTGTCGGCTATCGGCTGGATTGGGGCGGGCAGTTCGAGAACCTGAAACGGGCCGAGCAACGCCTGGGACTGGTCATTCCCATCGTCTTCATCCTGATCGGCGTCCTGCTGTTCATGGCGCTCGGATCCTTCGCGGAGGCGGGGCTGGTCTTTGCCTGCGTGCCTCTAGCGCTCGTCGGCGGCGCGCTGGCCCTGTTGCTCAGGGGAATGCCGTTCTCGGTCTCTGCGGCGGTCGGCTTCATCGCCGTGTCCGGTGTCGCGACCCTGAACGGTCTGGTGCTGATGCAGGCGATCCGGGAACGGCTCCAGGCGGGCCTGGAGCCCGTTGCGGCAGCCATCGAAGGCGCGTCCAGTCGTCTCCGGGCGGTGCTGACCACCGCCCTGGTGGCCATTGTCGGCTTCATCCCGATGGCGCTGGCCCACGGCGCAGGGGCCGAGGTGCAGAAGCCGCTGGCCACCGTGGTCATCGGCGGTCTGCTGACCGCCACGGCCCTGACCCTGCTCGTCCTGCCGGCCTTTGCGGCCAAGGCGGTCAAGCATCGTAAATCGGAGGGGGTCGAGGACTGAATCCCCTCGCGCCAGCGGACCGAGGGCGGCGTTGACCGCCGTCCTCGGTTCTCCTTTCGAAGCTTGCGGCGCCAATCCGGCGCCGTCGCCGGCTCACATCTGAAAGTCTCCCAATGGTCGATATCCAACGCGTCCAGTTGTGGCGCAAATACATCCTCGCCGCAGGGCTTGCGGTCATGTTGGCGTGGACGGCCACGGTTCGGGCTGTCCCCTACCTGGAGCACCCTGTCGAACACCTCGGCCTCGTCAGCATCCTGGCGTGCATTCTGGGTCGCGCCTGGTGTTCCCTCTATATCGGCGGTCGCAAGAAGCAGGAGATCGTCGACGTCGGTCCCTATTCCATCAGCCGCAATCCGCTCTACGTGTTCAGCTTTCTCGGTGCATTCGGGGTCGGTGCCCAAACAGGCAGCCTTGTTGTCGCCGTCGTTTTCGCTGCGGCGGCCTATGGGGTCTTCCGTGTCGTGGTCGGCCGCGAGGAAGCCTTTCTGGTTCAGGCCTTCGGGCCACCCTATGAGGCCTACGTCTCCAGCACCCCGCGTTTCCTGCCGAATTTGTCGCTTTGGCGGGACGCCGACGTGCTTTCCATCCGGCCCGTCTTCTTCTTGCGAACGGTCCGGGACGGTCTGGTCTTTCTACTCGCCGTGCCGGTGTTCGAGTCCCTGGAGCTGCTGCAACGCGCCGGCGGGTTCACCTCCCTGTTTCAACTGCCCTGAGCGGAGCCTGGAGATGAGCGAAATGGCGATGCGGACGTGGAGGAATTGTTATGCCCAAGCGTCGGCGTAAGGCCCGACGACCGGCCGTTCGGCGGAGCGCGGAGCGACGCGTTCATCCGGCGGTCGGCATAGGCCTTCTTCTGTTTGCCGTGACGGGAGCGGGGATCGGCGGCTTCCTGTTCTCGTTCATCTGGCTCGGACTCTATCGTCTGCCGCTGCACCTCGGCTTTCCGGCGGCTCTTGTCGGGCTCGGCGCCATCTATGCCGTGATCGGAAAGCGCGATCGCCACATGTTGATAGGTCTCGGCCTGCTGTTCCTCGTCTTGGTTGGGGGAACCGCGGCGCTATACGTCTCAAGAGACGAAGTGCGGCTCGGGCATATCGATCGTTCGACCATGTCTATGAACTGAAGCAGGGCGGCGCGCCGGCCGGACCCGTCCTTCCTGGCGACGGCGAGAGCCGGTGCGTCTCCCTGATGCAGGGAGCGCCCCGGCGTTGTGGAACCGTCCTAGTGCGACATCAGCCACGACAGTTCGACGTCGGTCTGAAGGCCGCTTGTCATGCCGCCCCACACACGTTGCGCCAAGGGTCCGCGACCGAAGGCCCCGGTGACGATCAGGTCGGCGCCGAGACGGCGAGCTTCGCCGAGAAGGTCTTCAGCGCCCGTGGAGCCAGCTGACGCCGGGATAGGGTTGACGGCGGCTGTCACGTCGTGCCGCTTCAGATGAGCCGCGACGGCTTCGAGCTGACCCTGTTCGACCTCGTCCCCGACGCCGATCACGGTCACGACTTGAGCGCGCTGGAGCAGCGGCAGGGCGTCGTGCAAGGCGCGCCTCGCCTGAGGCGCATCCTTCCAGCCGATGACCACATTGGAAAAGCCGCGGCCCTTGGCCGCCTGCCCGAAACGCAGGACGGGGCCGCCGCCGTGGATGGCGAGTTCGCCTGCGTTCGGAAGCAGGCAGGCGACCGGCGGCGCCGAGGAGGTGACGAGCAGATCGGCAGTGAGCAGGTGATCGCACAAGGAGCGGGCGGGCTCCGCCACGCCGGAAATCCATTCGGCGGTTTTCGCATCGGAGCCGAAGACTTGAAGAAAAGCGCCGTGGGCGGCAGCGAGGGCGGCCTCCATTCTTCGCGTGTCCTCGAGGACCGAGAGGGGGTTGCTCGCCAGAGCCGTCCTGAGCGCCGACGTGCGGGGCCAGGCGAAGCAGGCCGCTTTCACTCGAGCGTCGAACCCCGCGGCGAGATCGCGAGCATGTTCCAGGGTCTGGACGAGATCGTCCCTCGGCGTCGCATCGACGATGATGTCGCGGTAGATCATGACTGTTCTCCCGTCCTGTCCCTGTATGCCAGCAGTCGCAGGGCGTTGAACACGACCAAAAGCGTGGATCCCTCGTGCATGGCGACAGCGGGGCCGATGCCCAGGCCGAATATCGTCGCCGGAACCAGGAACGCAACGACCCCCAGGCTGACGAAGACGTTCTGAAGGATGATCGCCCGGGTTCGGCGACTGAGACCGACAGCAAAGGGGAGGTGGGCCAGATCGTCGGCCATCAGGGCGACGTCAGCGGTTTCCAGCGCCACATCCGAACCCGCGGCGCCCATGGCTATGCCCACAGTGGCGTTGGCCATGGCCGGAGCGTCATTGACGCCGTCGCCGACCATGGCGACCTTGGCCTCAGCTCGGAGCCTGTGGATCGCCTCGACCTTGTCTTCGGGCATCAGATCGCCCCAGGCCTCGTCGAGCCCGACCTCGCGCGCCACCGCGTCGGCGACTTTCTGATGGTCGCCCGAGATCATGATCATGCGGCGAATGCCCAATTTTCGGAGCTGCGCGAGCGCGATCCTGGCGGCCTCGCGCGGCGTGTCCATCAGGCCGATGGCGCCCAGGTCCCGGTCCCCCTGCCGAACGACCATGGTGGTCCTGCCATTGTCCCGCAGGGCCGCGATCGCTTCCTGCATCGGGCGGGACAGGGGGGCGACGCCCTCTGAGCCGAACAGTTCGGCCTTGCCGATCAGGATCGTCTGGCCGTCTACCTGGGCGGAGACGCCGCGTCCCGTCAAACTGTCGAGGTCGGAAGCGAGAGGCAAGGCGGTCTCACCGAGCCGCTCGCGACCATCACGCGCGATGGCCCGAGCCAAGGGGTGGTCGCTCAGACTCTCGACTGCGACCGCTATCGACAGCAAGGCGGTTTCCGTCACGCCGGGGGCGGGGACGACATCAGTGATGCGGGGGCGCCCCTCGGTCAGGGTGCCCGTCTTGTCGAAGGCGATGGCCGAAAGCGATCCCAGGTTTTCGAGTGGGCCGCCCCCCTTGACCAGGACGCCGCCGCGGGCCGCCCGCGCCACCCCCGAAAGCACCGCGCTGGGCGTGGCGATGGCCAGTGCGCAAGGGCTAGCGGCGACCAGGACCGCCATCGCGCGATAGAAGCTGTCGCGGAAGGGTTCGTCCACCACCACCCCGGCGAACAGGAGAAGGGTCGCCAGGGCCAATACAGAAGGCACGAAGATGCGTTCGAACTTCTCGGTGAAGCGTTGGGTCGGGGATTTCTGAGTTTCCGCCTCGCTGACCATCCGCACGACCTTGGCGAGGGCGCTGTCTGTCGAGCGTCGGGTCACTTCGATCTCGATGGCCCCGCTGCCGTTGATGGA
Organism: Brevundimonas bullata; assembly: GCF_014207965.1. Taxonomy (GTDB): domain Bacteria; phylum Pseudomonadota; class Alphaproteobacteria; order Caulobacterales; family Caulobacteraceae; genus Brevundimonas; species Brevundimonas bullata_A. The sequence goes on along the minus strand of NZ_JACHLM010000004.1, from coordinate 75,639 downwards.
TCCGGCGAAGACGCGATGGGCGGCGTCCACCGCATCGGGGGTGCGGCGGGCTTCGGCCTCGTCATCGACCGGACGCTTGTCCGCCGGAATGCTCTCGCCGGTGACGGGAGCCTGGTTGATGCTGCTGACACCCTTCAGGACAAAACCGTCGGCCGGGAGGCGCGCATCGGGTTTCACGACGACCACGTCGCCAACCGCCAGCTCCTCGACGGGCGTTTCCACCAGTTCACCGCCCTTCCGAACCAGCGCGGTGCGCGGGGCGATCTCCGCCAAGGCCTCGATAGCGTGCCTGGCTCGCCCCATGGCGTAGTGCTCCAGCGCATGGCCCAGGCTGAACAGGAACAACAGCAAGGAGCCTTCGGCCCAGGCGCCCAGCGCGGCGGCTCCGGCGGCCGCCACCAGCATCAGGGTGTCGATCTCGAACCGCTTCAGCCGGAGGTTTTCGATCGCCTCCCGAAGGGTGAATACGCCGCCGAAGACATAGGCGCCCAGATAGAAGGCCAAAGGAACCCACGAGGGCAGGGCGAGCAGTTTTTCGATGGCGAACCCGACAATCAACAAGGCGCCGCAGACAAGAGCGAAGATGAGTTCCGCGCCGCCGCCATGGGCGTGGGCAGGCTCTGCGCCATGTTTCGGTTGGCCCGACCCGTGGCCGTGATCGCGACGTTCGACCGACTCCGCGGGGGGCGCCGCCGGTCTGGCTCTCACTCCGAGAGCCCTGTCCAGCTCCTCGCGCAGCGCGGGTTCGCCTATGATCGTGCGATCGTACTCGACACGGACTGTTCCTCCAGCGCCGACTTCAGCTTCCAGGACGCCCGGGGCGGCCCTAAGTCGTGCGCCGATCGTCCGTGCCTGGCGCTCATATCGACTGTCGATCCGCCACACGGCGTGGCCGTATCGCTGGGAGATGTCGGCGCCGGCCGCTGCAGCGAGTTCGCGAATCCGGGCCATGGACAGGAGGTCGGGATCAAAGTGAATGCAAAGTTGCGCGGCCGCTTCATCGCTCATTGCGACGACGTGGACGTCGTCGACGCCCTCTCTTCCACGGATATCAGAGAGCAATCGGGCGACACAGGCGTCGGCCACGTCGGGGACGTCCGGCAATAGCAGCGGAATGTCGAGTCGGAGCTTTTCAGTCATTCTCGATCTCTGGCTCAGCGTGACGTGAAGTTGCGTTGATCCAGATCACACCCATGCAGTCGGCGCCGTCAACGCATAGTCGCCGTTTCCACGGCGACTTGGGACGAATACCGATTCCAAGCGGCGCAGGGGCAGGGTCTGGCGCTCCTGTTCTCGTCGTTTCGATCGATCAGGACTGTTGCGGGGCGAAGCATGTTCGCCAATGATCGATCAGGCCGGACATCGACGGCGCCCACCAGGAAGAGCTTCATGGCCCAAGGTCATTCTCACGGCGCCGACGCCAGCAGCAAGCGCCTGATATGGGCGCTCGCCCTGACGTCCAGCTTCCTGATCGCCGAAGTCGTCGGGGCCGTGGTGTTCAAAAGTCTGGCCCTGCTGTCGGACGCGGCGCACATGTTCACCGATGTCGCTGCGCTGGCGATCGCGCTGGCGGCGATCAAGATAGGCGAGCGTCCGGCCGACGCTGTGCGGACCTTTGGCTATCGCCGGTTCGAAATCCTCGCCGCGGCCTTCAACGCCGTCCTGCTGTTCGTGGTGGCCGGCTACGTCCTCTATGAAGGCGTTCTGCGCCTGTTTTCGCCGGAACCCGTTGGCTCCGTCGGGATGCTTGTCGTCGCCTCCCTGGGCCTGGTCGTGAACCTCGTGTCGATGCGGCTTCTGGCCTCTGGGGCGAACGCCAGCCTGAACGTGAAAGGGGCCTATCTGGAGGTTTGGGCCGACATGCTGGGCTCCGTCGGGGTGATCGGCGGCGCCGTCCTCATCATGCTGACGGGCTGGACCTGGGTCGATCCGGTTGTCGCGATCGGCATCGGCCTTTGGGTGTTGCCGCGGACCTGGATGCTGTTGAAGAACACCACCCATATCCTCCTTGAAGGCGTGCCCAAGGGCCTGTCTCTGGAGGCGGTGCGCGCGACGATCGCGGCCGTGCCGGGTGTGGCTGAAGTCCACGACCTGCACCTATGGGGCGTCAGCAGCGATGATGTGAACGGCTCGGTCCATCTGGTCGTTGCCGAAGGCCAGGCCGCTGAACAGGTGCGTCGGGCGGTGCTGGCGCAGATGAACGACGTTCACGGCATCGACCACGCCACCGTTCAAATTGAAACCGGCGATGGCGACGGGGCTGGCGTCGGTCACGGGTCTGTCGCTCACCAATAGAGCTTCTCCCACCTGCCCGATGAGGGCCAGGCAACGCGGCGACTGTCCTTGTCGATACAGACCGGTAGAGACCTGACCGATACTCTGGGGCTTGACGGGGTTACAGCCCCGGGCCGGGGCGGGCCTTCCCCCCCCCCCCCCCCCCGAGTGAAGCCGCTGGTCCTCTCGGTCCGATACATTCGGAGATAACCAGCTAGGCCTTGGCCGAGCCCTGCCGTTTCGAACCGGAGGTACGCGCAAACCCGATTGCCAGCACGACGAGCGTTAGAAGCTGGACCCCGACGCCTTCCACGGTGGGGTAGAGGCCCAAAATCTCGATACGCGGCGCCCAGGTGATCGGGTGGACATCGAGCCAACCCGCTTCCTGAAGCGCCGCCACGCCTTTCCCGACAAGAACGACCGACAGGACGGCCATGAGGATTGAGCTCAGCGAGAAGAACCGACCGATCGGCAGATGTTTGCTGTAGGCGAGCAGCGCCCAGGCCGCGAACGCCAGGATCGCCACTGCGGTGAGCGCGCCGGCCAGCATGCCGACATGGCCGCCCTGGCTCCAGATCGCCGCATAGAAGAGGATCGTCTCGAAGACCTCCCGGTAGACCACGACGAAGGCCAACAGGAAGAGGAACCATGCCGATCGCTTCGAGAGCGCCTTGGAGAGCTTGGCGCGAATATAGGTCTGCCAGGCGTCGGCATGCGACTTGCCGTGCATCCAGATGCCGACGGAAACGAGCACGACCGCCGCCAGAAGCGAGCCAAACCCTTCAGTGAGCTCTCGGCTGGCCCCGCTGATGGAGATGAAGAAGGTCGCGGCCGCCCAGGTGCCGCCGCCGGCGACCAGAGCCGCCACCCATCCTCCGTGGACGTAACGCAACACCTCAGGCCGGTCGGCCTTCCTGAGGAAGGCGATCATCGCCACCACAATGAGCAGCGCCTCCAGTCCTTCGCGAAGCAGTATCGTGAAGGCGCCGATGAAGCTGGCGAGATTGTCCGCCTTCTGGGGCGCCAGGGCCCGCTCGGCGGTGTCGAACAGGGCGTTCAGACGAGCGATCCGGTCCGCGACCTCCGTCTCTGCCGCGCCCTTGCTGATCGACACGCGGAGATCGGTCATGGCCGTCTCGATGCGACGTAGAAGGGCGGTGTCTCGCGCGCCAAGCGCCGGTTCGACCGGCTCGACACCGTCGAGATAGGCCGACAGCGCCAGGTCGGTGGCGGCCTTTCGGTCTCCCCGACGATAGGCGGCTTCACTCTCCGCCAGACGCGTCCGAGCCAGGGTGAGGGTGGCTCCCTTGGGGCGAGCCGCCGCCTCCGGGTGGCGGCGCAGATAGGCCGTCACCGCCCGCGCCTTCGTCTCCCCGATGCGCGCCGCCAACTCCGCCGGCGAGGCCTGTGTGACGGCGGCCAGATCCGGGTAAACGGTGCGGATCGCCGGGTCGCTCTCCCAAAGACGCCGGCCTTCGACTGCTTCGGCGTCAGTGAAGGCGAAACGGCCGACATAGAAGGCCAGGGCCCAGCGGTCCTCGGCCGGCAGATGGGAAAAGCTGGCCATCGCCGTGCCGTCGAGCCCCTGGTCGATCACCTGGTATAGGCCGAAGACGCTGCGTTGGCGGGCGCGCTCGACGTCCGCGAATGCAATTGGAGCGGGATCGAGCCCCTGCGCGCCCGCGCCGTCGGCGCGCCCTGTGGCGCCGTGGCAGACAGCGCATTGCGCGTCGTAGAGGGCGGCCCCCTTGGCCAGGTCGGGCGGAAATGACGGCGCCAGCGGGCTTGGATAGGCCGCCAGGACCGCACCGGCCAGGGTTTTGGCCTGGCCGGCGACGGTGCGCGGATCGCTCTTGTTCCGGATAGCGTCTTGAAGGGCGACGGCGTCCCGAACCAGATCGGCCTTGGACGACGTGGAGGGCAGAGCTTCCAGGCGGGTCAGAATCTGGCTGCTGAATTCGACCATCTCTCCATATTCGGCGGGATTGGTCACCTGGCCGTTCTCCACCGCACCGGCGTAGTCGACCCCGACGTAGTCGAGCAGCCGCCACGCGACCTGGGCCTCCGAGGCCGAAGCCGTCTGGGCCAGCGCGGGGGCGGTCATGCCAAGGGTGAGCAGGAGGACGAACAGGCTGAGCAGAGGGCGCATCGGAAACCTAGTTGTGAGCCGCTCGCATTAGCACTCGAACAGCGCGTGTGTCGTGGTTTATTGTGAAGCCGAATGATCGTGCAGGGCCTCAATCACCTTGCAAGCCGAGACCCGTCCGCCCGCGCATTCAGCGGTCATGCGCGAAAGCGCGCGCCGGAGGGCCTGCAACTGGGTGATCTTCTGCGTCACTTCGGCGAGATGACGTTCGGCTATGGTGTTGGCTTCGTCGCAGGCGCGGTCGGGATGATCGGAGAGATCCAGCAGGGACCGGATCGAATCCAGGTCGAAGCCAAGTTGGCGTGCATGCCGGATGAAGGTCAGCCTTTGTTCGGCATCATCGTCGTACATCCGGCGGTCGCTGGCGGTCCGGGGCGGAGCCGGCACCAGTCCGATCTGCTCGTAGAATCTGATCGTCGGAATTTTTATGCCGGTGGCGGCGGCGAGTTTGCCGATGCTGCGAGGTCCCGACGAAGGGGGCGAGGGGCGTGTCATCGCTCAAACATGGGTCGAAGTCCTGGAGACTGGGGCGGAAAGACGGGCATGAGGCGCGCTCGGATACTACCGGCCGAGAATCAACAGGACGATGGCGATGACCATGGCGGCAAGCGTCGAGGCGCCGGTAAGCGCCATGCCGAAAGCGCGTGCGGCGGCGCCCTTGGCGTAGCCGATCGCGAACATCACACGACCGAGGAGATAAAGCGTCACCAGAGCGGGGATCAGGATCAACTCCTCGCCTCGCAAAACAACGGCGAGGATCAGATGTGCGCCGACGGCCAGGACGGTCTGCTCAAGGGAATTCTGCAACACGGCCGTAGGCACGGCGAGCCGAGCGCTGGGCGGGCCGTAGGCGGCTCCTGGTCGGTCCTCATCCGACCGATACCGAATGCTGGCGACAAGCCGCAGGCAGCCGGCGAGCCACACGAGCACCGGCAACTCCCACTTGAGGGCGTAGGCCAGGCGATCGGCCGTCGCCATGTCGGTCTCGACGCCGAATGGCGCGGGAGGAATCCACAGCCAGGTAGCCGTCAGGCTGCTTGCGGTCACGCCTATGGCCAGGGCGGAGCGAACGGCTATGGACTTTTTTTCGGGGGGCCCCGTCATCGAACGGTGGGTTCGATCGTGGGGGACGACGTCCCGGGTTCGGCCCCGCTTCGCGAAGCCAACAGAAGCAAGCCGATGCCGCAGACGATCGCCGCATCGGCAAGGTTGAAAGTGGGCCAGTGCGCATCGCCCCAGTGAAGATCTATGAAATCGGTCACGTGCCCGAAACGCAGGCGATCCAGCAGGTTCCCGAGCGCGCCGCCGACCATAAGGCTCAGGCCGGCGGCAAGAAGAGGTCTGCGTGTTCGCCAGGCCCAGATCGACAGCACGGCGATGATCAGCAGCGAGACGATGCTCAAAACCCAGCGCCCCATGTCCCCGGAGCCGGCGAAAAGGCCAAAGGTGACCCCTGGGTTGAACCCGAGGCGAAGCGCGATGAAGGATGTCAGATTGACCACGTCCTCAAGGTTCCCGCGGGCCATGGCCTTGGTGGCCTGGTCCACAACAATGACCGTCACGGCGAGGCCGATAGCCATCGCGCGGACGTTCAGCACCCTGGCGCCTCGGCGCTCCGTGAACACCATGATCGTGCGTTCTCCTGTTGATGCGACGATTTATGCATCCTCTAGCTACTGGAGGATCAAGCCCCTTCCGCAGGGGCAGGGCAAACGCTTTTCTCAATCCGGGGCTGGCTGAAGGAAAGGTGCGTTTGCGGCTGACATGTGGTGGCTTTGGCGTTGGGATCTGCCCAGGCAATGCCGGCGGCTGCGCGTCGTGGGATCCGGTGGGGCCTTGCGGCCGGTTTCGTCGTTTGGGCTCGTCATCAGGACGAGCGGCCGGTCGGATCTCAAGATCGTCGCATGGGCAGTCCGGCAAGACCGTGTTTCAATGACGGCTCCAATGTTTACCGCTGCCTGCCAATGCGCGCTGTTTTCCGAAACTAGTCAACGTGGGCGGCCGTGCCCGGAACAGGAGGGCGTCCATGAAGACATCGAACGCTGAGCATGACCGTCAGAGACGAACGCTGATGATCGTGCTGATCCTGAACGGTCTGTTGTTCGTCGGGCTCGGGCTCGGCGGATTGCTGGCCAACTCCAGCGCCTTGCTCGCCAATGCGCTGGATAACGCCTCCGACAGCCTTGTCTATTTGATCAGCTTTCTGGCGGTTGGCCGCGCTCTCGCCTGGAAGCTGCGCGCCGCGAGAACCTCGGGTGTGCTGTTGCTGATCTTCGCCGCAGGCGTTCTGATCGACGCCGGCCGCCGATGGTGGCTGGGAACGGAGCCTATTGGCTGGACCATGATCGGTTTGGCCGTCGTCGCAGCGGTGGTCAACCTGATCTGCCTAAAGCTACTGCGCGGCTTGAAGGGCGACGATGTAAACCTGCGCGCCGCCGAGACCTTCAGCTTCAACGATTTCGCCTCAAACGGGGGCATCCTCGTCGCCGGCGCCCTGGTCCTGTGGTTGAAGCAGTCCTGGCCTGACCTGGTGGTCGGCGTCATCGTCGCCGGAATCGCCGCGAAGGGCGGTCTCGAGATTCTCGAAGGCGCCCGAAAGATCAACATACAAAGGGCCTCTGACGGAGCGTCCCGGGGCGGCTAGCGTCAAGAGGCAATCCATGGGCGGAGAGTGAGCCGATCCAGTCAGCCGGCCCATCATTTGCGGCGCAATTCAAGGATTGGGGAGGGCGGGTTTCGGTCGACTTCCCATGAGGAGGCGGATAGCGACCGAGGAGTTCGCGATGCGATCGATCCCCAAACCCGACCTTGAACACGCCCGCGCCCTTGCTGCAGGCGCCGGCCTCCCGGCCATTGAGTTGATGGATGAGCGAACCTTGTTGGCCTTGATGCTCAAGCGGGCTTCGCTTCCGACCAACCCTCATCGTCTCGCCGGGGATCTCCTGGATCGCTTCGGCGCCCTGGCCGCGGTTGTCGCAGCGGACGCGTCAGAGCTGGCCCGTACGCCCGGCCTGGACGTCGCCGCCGTCGCGGACCTCAAGCTGCTGCGACAGGTTTGCGTTCATTTGATTAGATCCGATGTCGGCGCGCGGCCTTCGATCTCGTCCTGGACGGCCTTGCTGGCCTATGTCCGGGGGGCGCTGGCCCACGAGCCCCGGGAGCAGTTTCGCGTGCTCTACCTCGACAAGCGCAACATCCTGATGCGCGAGGAGCATCGGGCGGACGGCACCGTGGATCATGCCCCTGTCTACGTCCGGGAAGTGGTGCGGCGTGCGCTGGAGTTGTCCGCCTCGGCCATGATCCTCGTCCATAATCATCCCTCGGGCGATCCGACACCCTCGCGCGCGGACATCGAGATGACCCGCCGGGTCATCGAGGCCGCCCGGGTTTTCGACATCCAGGTCCATGATCATGTCGTGGTCGGCCGGGAGGGCGAACAGAGCTTTCGCGCCCTCGGTCTCATCTGAGGCCCCCCCGTCATGTCGCTCCGGCTCATCGTCGCCGCCCTGGGCGGGGACATCCATTCCGGGGGGCGAAGCGCCAATGTGCCGGCCCCGGGCCACAGCCGCGCCGACCGGTCCGTCTCCCTTCTCCTCGACGGCGACCGGGTCGTGATCCACGGCTTCGGAGCGGCGGACTGGCGTGCGGTCCGTGAGCATCCGCAGGGGCTCGGCTTCATTGATCCCTGGGGGCGTCTGAATAGCCAGGGCGTCCAGCCACGCTTGCGAGGCGGCGATCCTGCCTTCCCTTGCGCCCGTCATCCGAGCGATGGTGGAAGACGCTATCCCTCGCTCCAACGCCGCCAGCGTAGCTGCTGCAGCCGCCATCGGAAGGGACCGCATCCGCCCGAGCTGGCGGCTCGTGTGGCCGCCTTGGTCCCAAACGGACGCCTCTCGCCTATCTCGATGTCCGAGGACATAGAGACGGCCGAAGGGTTCGCAGAGGCGTTGGCCCCTACGATCCGCGATTTTCTGTCGGAGCTGCACTAGCGATTGCCAGAGCTCTGGTCGCTCGGCGGGATCTGATTCTGATCAAGTCGGGCTGCTTCAGTGAACGCTGCACCCCCTAGGGATCAGCTTGCCCTGCGCCGATGTGGCGACGTCCGGCTCGAACCATGTCAGAGCTACATTCTCAACAGGTCTCATCTGGAGCTGCCATGTCCGACCCACTCCGCGACCTGATTGAGCGAGAGCGTGAACTCAGCCGGCTCATGAATCCGCTAACTGAAGTGGGCGCCAACCTGGGCGCCTATGAACGTTCAATCGTTCGGGCCGCCGCCGAACTGGACGTGATGAGCCTGATGAGGGATCGGGCGGATATTGAGGCGCGCGCGGCGGGCTTCCTGTCTCCCGACCAGCACCGCAACCTCGCTCTCGACCTTTTCCAGCGGATGCCGACAGGCTCTGAGCTCTTGATGCAGGAGATGCAGCGAGCCGATGCTCTCGCCCGGGAAGCCGCGGGCCTCCACGGCAGGAGCATCAGTGAGCTCGCCGTGGAAGCTGCGAGCCTCCATCAGCGCTGGGAAGAAGCTTTCCGGCTACCATCGGCAATGGAGACCGCGCGGCTCTATCAGGAACAGATCGACGCCCTGCAGGGCCAATCGATGTTGTTCCATGACAAGCCGGGGCAAATCATGGCGGCCATGACGTCCATGACCAGGCCCTGGCTCAACGACGCCATGCTCGATCACTCCGTGCTCGGCATGATGGAGATGCAGACCATCGGCGCAGTGCTGCGTCACTCGGATCCGTTCGGTGCGGATATAGGCGACCTGCTCAGGCCGGCTTTAGGCGACTGGCGTGAGGTGGTCATGCCTACGGTGAATGTCCTGATGGATCCCGTGGCGCGTACTGCTCTCTACTATGACAAAGGCTACAGTCCTGACCTGACCGCTTTTCCACGCGGCGCCTTCGTCGAGGGCATGCATCATGCGGGTCTGGACCTGGACTCGTCCGAAGATCTTGATGACGACGAGGCCGATGCGGACGAAACGTTGGAAGCTTCGTTTGCAAGAAATCGATCGGCGTTTGACCAGCTGCAACGCTTTGAGGTGGCGTTGCGCCGTTTCATCGACGAGCGGATGACCGAGGCCTTCGGTCCCGACTGGTGCATCACCCAGGCGCCGGAAGGCACAAGCGACAATTGGCGTCAGAAGCAGGCGACGGACGCCAAGGCGACCGGAGCGATCAAGCCTCTGATCGAGTTCGCGGACTTTACGGATTACCGAGCGATCATTGAGAAGAAGCAGAACTGGAAAACCGTCTTCGCTCCGGTCTTCAACAGGTCCACGGATATTCAGGAGTCCTTCCAGCGGCTCTATCCGGTAAGAATCGCCACCATGCATGCGCGAATGATTACCCAGGACGACGAGATGTTGCTCACCGTAGAAACGCGTCGGATTCTACGAGCCATCCGTAAGGCGTGACAGGCCGGTTCAGTCCGAACGGCGGAACTCGTTGCGACGAAGCAATGTTCGAAGCGGGCTGCCGGTCATGCGGCTCAGCTTGATGTGCGGTGGCGGTTTGTTGATCCTGATCGAGCGTCGTTTCCGAAGTTGCGGGGAATGGTGTTCTTGAAATGTTCCCGTTTCGGTTCTAGGTTGATCAGAGCCGTAGCGGTCCTGCAGCTTGGCTGGACAATGGAGGGCGGTTGATCGATTGAAGGAGCATGCCTGGAAACGTTCCTCAGCCGACGCCGATCATTCACATGACCCACATCGGCAACCTTGACGAGATTCTCGCAAAGGGCGCCTTGAGCTCTACCGCACGCCTGCAGGCTGCTGACGCGCGATATAACAATATCGCCTACAGCTCGATCCAGGCGCAGCGTGCAGCCCGGCAGGTCCCGTGCGGGCCGGGTGGATGCCTGCACGACTACGTACCCTTCTATTTCACGACGCGCAGCCCGATGCTCTACACCATCCACCGTGGCAACGTGCCGTGTGAGGGAGGGCAGGGCGCGCTGGTGCACCTGGTGTCGACCGCCCAGAAGGTCGCAGAAGCCGGCCTGGGCTTCGCGTTTACCGACGGTCACGGAATCATGACCTACTCCAGCTTCTTTGATGATCTGGGGCGGCTGGGGGAGGTCGATTGGGATGTGGTCGGCAGCCGACAATGGGCTGATACGCTGGAGGACGGCGACCGCAAACGCCGCAAGCAGGCCGAGTTTCTCGTGCGGGACGCATTCCCGGTTACTCTGCTCAGCGGCTTGGCGGTGCAGTCCGCGGCTCGCAAGGCCGAGGTAGAGGCTCTTCTGGAGCGCCGAGGCGTTAGGATGAAAGTGGTGGAAAAATCCGCCTGGTACTACTAGGGAGCCGACGATGATCACCTTCTCGAAAGGCGACCTGCTCCAGTCTGGCGCCGAGGCCGTCATTAATACGGTCAACTGCGTCGGGGTGATGGGCAAGGGTATCGCCCTGCAGTTCAAGCAGGCCTTCCCTCGCAACTATGATGCGTACCGGCGCGCCTGCGACGCGGGCGAAGTACGTCTGGGCGAGATGTTCGTCTTCGACACTGGAAGCATGATCAATCCGCGCTGGATCATCAACTTTCCGACCAAGGGTCACTGGAAGGCGAAATCCCGCCTGTCCGACATCGAGACCGGCCTCGAGGACCTGAAGCGAGTGATACTCGAGAATGGAATCCGCTCCATCGCCGTGCCGCCTCTCGGATGCGGCAACGGCGGTCTGGATTGGGCAGAGGTTGAGCCTGTGATCCGCCGCGCCCTTGGCGACCTCGATGAAGTGGATGTGCGGCTCTTCGCTCCTGGAGCGGCGCCGAAAGTCGACGAAATGCGAGTGGGCACGACCCGTCCCAACATGAGCCGCGGACGGGCGCTCGTGCTGACGCTTTTAGGTCTCTACGGGGCGGCGGGTTATCGCCACAGCCTCCTTGAGGTGCAGAAGCTCACCTACTTCCTGCAAGCGGCGGGCGAGGATCTCAAGCTGGGCTTCCAGAAGTACCAGTACGGCCCCTACGCCGAGAATCTCAATCACGTGCTTCAGCGGATCGAGGGGCACTTCATTCGAGGGTACGGCGATCGCAGCCAAGCGGCGGAGATCGCCGTGCTGGAGGGCGGCCGTCAGGAAGCCGAGGCCTACCTCGCCGGCGATGAGGCCGCCCGGGACCGCCTCGACCGTGTGGCCGAGCTTATCGCGGGTTTCGAGACCCCTTACGGCCTCGAGCTCCTGTCCACCGTCCACTGGGTCCTGATTCATGACGCCGAAGCGTCCGGCGACCCGGATCGTGTGGTTCAGGCTGTGCACGCCTGGAACCCTCGGAAAGCTGCTGTGATGCGCGAACCTCACATCCGCACAGCCCTCGATCACCTCCAGCGGAACGGCTGGGCCAACCAGGCGCACGCCGCCTGAGCCCGGGCTAAATCTGTCGACGAGCCGGCTTGTCTAATGCCTGCGGATCGCTCAGGGCTTCGATGACGCTGCAATCGGAAACCCGACCTCCGGCCAGCCGGATCGGGCCATCTTGAACCGGTCTGGAGGCGTCTTCCTTCAGTCGGCGTTCTCCATCCTCCTGCAGGCGCGGCGCGAGACATTGGAACGACGCCGTGCAGGTTTGCTCGCCTGGCTGACGCTCGCAACAATGAGTGCGCGGTCAAGGGCGGGTGCTAAGCCGGAAGGGGTCGGGCGATAGCTCGCGCGGAGAGGTCGTTGGCCGCGTCGATTGGCGTGCCCGACGCTTTCCGCTCGGAGTAGCGGTCCACCAACTGGCCCGCATGGACGCGGGTCAGAACGGTGAAACGCACCAGTTCCTCCATCACATCAACGATGCGGTCATAGTAGCTGGACGGCTTCATGCGGCCGTCGTCGTCGAACTCAGTGAAGGCCTTAGCCACGCTGGACTGGTTTGGAATGGTGATCATCCGCATCCAGCGGCCCAGCAGACGCAGGGTGTTGACCGCGTTGAAACTCTGCGAGCCGCCGGAGACCTGCATGACGGCCAGGGTGCGGCCCTGGGTCGGACGCATGCCGCCCATGTTCAGCGGCAGGTGGTCGATCTGGAGTTTCATGATCCCGGAAATCTGGCCGTGGCGCTCGGGGCTGCTCCAGACCATGCCTTCCGACCACAGGGCGTGTTCGCGCAGCTCGTGGACGGCGGGATGGTCGTCGTAGTCGACCTGGTCGGTCAGCGGCAGGTCGGACGGATCGAAGATGCGCGTCTCACAGCCCATGAAGCGCAGCAGGCGCGCGGCCTCCTCAACGCACAGTCGGGAAAAGGACCGATCCCGCAGTGAGCCGTAGAGCAGCAGGATGCGGGGCGGATGGTCGTTCGGGCCGAGGCCGAGCGCCGGCTGGCTGGACAGGTAGGCCGGGTCGAGCGCGGGCATGTGGTCGGGATCGGGCAGGACGCGAAGGCGGGTCATCGGGTACGCAACTCCTTGAACATGAAAGTCGCCGAGGCCGGGCACAGGGTGCTGAACTGCCGGGAGGCGGCTATGGCGGGCGGCGCCGCCGAACGGGGAAGGGCGGTGTAGCCGTGCCGCTGGAAGAAGGCGGTCGCCGAGGTCGTGAGCAGGTAGAGGCCGGCCGCCTTCCGCCCGGCCGCCTCAGTTTCCAGCCAGGACAGGATCGCTGAGCCGTGGCCTCCGCCGCGACGGCTGTCGATGACGACGATGGAGCGGATCAGGGCGTCGGGACTGAGTTGCTCCAGTGCGCCGTAGCCGATCAGTCCGGCCTCATCTTCGAAGCGATAGAAGCGGCGGCCAGCCTCATGGAGATCGTCCGTCGGCAGGCCGGCGGCCTCAAGCACGGCGATCAGGTCAGGCGCGGGTACGGGCAACTCCACGGCGTTGAAGGCCATCAGAAGGCGTCCTTCTTCGGCGCGGTCGCGGGGAAGTAGCGGCGGCCTAGCCACAGGGCCACCGACACCAGCAGGATCAGCACCGGCACTTCGACCAGCGGGCCGATGACGGCGGCGAAGGCGACCGGCGAGGCCAGGCCGAAGGCGGCGATGGCGACGGCGATGGCCAGTTCGAAATTGTTGGAGGCGGCGGTGAAGGCCAGGGCCGTGGTGCGCGGATAGTCCGCCTCGATCAGCCGCCCCATCAGAAAGCTGACCACGAACATGACGAAGAAGTAGATCGTCAGCGGGATGGCGATGCGCAGCGCGTCCAGCGGCAGGGCGACCACTTCGCCGCCCTTCAAGCTGAACATGGCGACGATGGTGAAGAGCAGGGCGATCAGGGTGATCGGCGCGATGCGCGGCAGGAAGCGCGTCTCGTACCAGTCGTTTCCCTTCCGTGCGACCAGGGTGCGCCGGGTCAGGAAGCCGCCGAGGAAGGGCAGGCCCAGATAGACCAGGACGGCCCCCGCGATGGTCCAGACGCTGACGTCCACCACGCTGCTTTCCAGCCCGAACAGGGGCGGCAGCACGGTCAGGAACAGCCAGGCGTAGAGGCTGAAGAAGGCGATCTGGAAGATCGAGTTGAAGGCGACCAGACCCGCCACATACTGATTGTCGCCGCGCGCCAACTGGTTCCAGACCAGCACCATGGCGATGCAGCGGGCCAGGCCGATCAAGATGACGCCGGTCATGTATTCCGGCTGGTCGCGCAGGAAGATGACCGCCAGGGCGAACATCAGCACCGGCCCCAGCACCCAGTTCTGGAACAGGGACAACAGCAGCACGCGCTTGTCGACGAAGACGCGCGGCAGTTCCTCGTATTTCACCCGCGCCAGCGGCGGGTACATCATCAGGATCAGGCCGATGGCGATGGGGATGTTGGTCGAGCCGACCGACAGGCTGTCGATCCAGCCGGAAAGCCCCGGCGCGACCGTGCCCAGCAGCACGCCCAGCGCCATGGCGGCGAAAATCCACAGCGTCAGCCAGCGGTCGAGGAAGGAAAGACGGCGCTTCGGTTGTTCAGTGATGACGGCGTCGACCATCAGCGGACCCTCCGGCCCTCGGCGTCGATGACGACCTCGCCGTCCTCCTTGGTGAAGGGCTTCAGGCCCTCGGGCGGCAGAAGGTCGAGAACCGCCTCGGACGGCCGGCACAGCTTCACCCCCAGCGGGGACACCACGATGGGGCGGTTCAGCAGGATCGGATGCGCCTCGACGGCGTCCAGCAGCTGGTCATCGGTCAGGTCGGGATCGCCGAGGCCCAGTTCGGCGAAGGGCATGCCCTTCTCGCGCAGCAGGCTGCGCAGCGGGACGCCCATGCGCTCGACCAACTCCAGGATCATTCCGCGGCTGGGCGGCGTCTTCAGATACTCGACGACATGAGGCTCAATCCCGGCATGGCGGATCAGGGCCAGGGCGTTGCGCGACGTCCCGCAGGCAGGGTTGTGGTAGATGACGACGTCCATGGGAGCCTCAGGTGCGGCAGGGGTTGAGTTCAGCCAGTAGCGGCTCGCACAACTCGGCACGGCCCTGGCAGCAGTCCTTCAGCAGGAACAGGACCAGCGCCTGGAGGCGATCCAGGTCCGCCCGATAGATGATCGAACGGCTGCGGCGCTCCGAACTGATCAGTCCGGCCCGCGACAGGACGCCCAGGTGCGCCGACATGGTGTTGGCCGGCACCGCCAGCGCGTCCGCGATCTCGCCGGCGGGCAGGCCCTCGGGCTCGTGCCGGACCAGCAGGCGGAAGGTCTCCAGGCGCGTGGGCTGCGCCAGGGCGGCAAGGGCGAGGATGGCGGGTTCTGATTCCATAATTCCAAGATAATGGAATTATTAGAGGGCGCAAGTCGGCCCTTCGGCCTGTGGGTCTGGTCCGATTGGCACCGGCCGCGAATCCGCCATGAGGTCCGCAGCGGAGACTCCCCTTCGCGGCCTGCCGAAAAATAATCCCGCGCCAACCTAATTAATTCGAGGGTAGGGGTCTCGTGAATGCGTATTGGCCAGTACGGGGGCGAGTAAGAAATTTTGCATCGCACAATGAGTGCGGCCGTCATCATTTGGTGCGTCGTAAAATAGTTACGTCCTACCCGCGCTCACCAACGAGGTGACGAATCTGTGTTTATTGTGTGTGAAATGCGTCATTATTTTGCGCAATTCTGGCGAATACGGGCATGAAACGTGAAGGATTGGCCGCCTTCATATGTATATACATGAGTTGACTCCCTCAGCGCCCGACCGGAACGTGATCAGGCAGGACCGGTTCGTCTGGGCCGAACGCGAGGGGAATGAACCATGAATCGCATGAAAAAGAGGCTTTTGTTCGCAGGTGCGGCAGTCACAGCCGCCATGTGCGGATTGCCCGCATCGGCGCAGGAGGCCGAGACGACCAGCGTTGGCGAAATCGTCGTCACCGGCAGTCGGATCAAGCGTCAGGACATTACCGGGGTCGGGCCTGCAACCGTGGTGACCGGCGAGGATATCGAGCGGACCGGGATCACCAATGTGGAGGCTCTGCTGCAGCGTCTGCCCTCCTCTGCGGGCGCCGCCGGCAACCAGACGAACTCCTATTGGACCGGCAACGGCTACGGCACGGCGCAGGTCAATCTGCGCGGCCTGGGCATCAATCGGACCCTGACGCTGATCAACGGCCGGCGGGTCGTCAATGGCGGGACGGGCGCGAACAGCGCCCCGGATCTGAACATGATCCCGACCGCCATCATCGGCCGCATGGACGTGCTCAAGGATGGCGCCTCCGCCATCTACGGCGCCGACGCGGTCGCCGGCGTGGTCAACATCGTCACCATCAATGACTTTGAAGGCCTCAAGGTCTCCAGCAAATACGGCGTCACTGACGAGGGCGACGGCGACGACCTGACCTTCGACCTGTTGTGGGGCATGCGGGGCGACCGCGGCGGCGTCACCGCCGCCCTGACCTACCAGAAGACCGAAGCCGTCAACCTGGCCAGCCGCGCGCCCTGCGGCCTGGGCGAGATCGACGGCAAGCTGGCCTGCGTCTCGAGCGCGACGACGCTCGGCGGTCGGGCCGTGCTGCCCAACGGCCAGCAGATCAACTTCAACCAGATACCGGGCGGAGACGGGGACTTCTTCGAGCCCTACAACGCCGCCAAGCATAACTATAACGGCAACCCCTTCCTCAACGCCGTGTCGCCGATCGAGCGCATCAGCACGGCCTTCCTGGCCGATTACCAGCTGACGGACACGGTCAGCCTCTTCGGCGAGGTCTTCTTCACCCACAGGGAAAGCAACCAGCTCGCAGCGCCCGGCGCCCTGCGGAACCTGAAGATTGCGGCGACCCACCCGACCAATCCGACCGGCGAGGACATCACCCTCATTGCGCGCCGTCTCGCCGAACCCGGGCCGCGTCACTTCTTCCAGGAGACCGACACCTATCGGTTCGTCGGCGGCGCCCGTGGCGCCATCGCGGGCGACTGGACCTGGGAAGCCGCCGTCAACTGGGGGCGCAACACGGGCGTCGACGGGATGACGAATATCGCCAACCTGCAGCGGGTCGGCGAAACCCTGAACACCGCCGTCTGCAGCAACGCGGCGGGTGCGGCCATCCCTTGCGCCGACTACCTGGGCGCCGGCGACCTGAGCCAGGAAGCGCTCGACTACATCCTCTTCACCTCGCGCGACACCGGCGGGAATGAGCAGCGCAGCATCACGCTGGATGTCACCGGCACCGTGCTCCAGCTCCCGGCCGGCCCGCTCGCCGCCGCCGCGGGCCTCGTCTACCGCGAGGAAAAGGGCTGGCGCGATCCGGACGCCCTGACCGTTCTGGGCATCGCCAACACCAACCAGCAGGACCCCATCGCCGGCGAGACCAAGGCCAAGGAAGCCTATGTCGAGCTGTCCGCGCCGCTCCTGGCCGACCTGCCCTTCATCCAAAGGCTCGAGCTCGACGCGGCCGTCCGCTATTCGGACTATGACCTGTTCGGCGGCAACACCACCTACAAGCTGGGTCTGAACTGGAGCGTCGTAGACAGCCTGCGCCTGCGAGCCACCTTCGGCACCGGCTTCCGGATTCCCAGCGTGCCTGAGCTGTTCGGCGGCGTTGCAGAGGGCAATCTGACGACGACTGATCCGTGCAGCCGCTACAGCACCAGCGGGAACGCGACACTGATCGCCAACTGCCAGGCTTCCGGCGTGCCGGCCGGCTATGTGCAGCTCGGCAACACGGTCCTGACCACGGTCGGCGGCAATCAGAAGCTTTCGCCCGAAACGGCCGAGACCCTGACCCTGGGCCTGGTCTGGCAGCCTGAACAGGTGAAGGGCCTGTCCCTGACCGTCGACTATTTCGACATCAAGGTCGAGGACGCCATCCGCTCCATCCCCGGCTCCACCAAGCTGGCCATCTGCTACGCCTCGCCGGGGATGAACCACCCCTTCTGCGGCCCGAACAACTTCACCCGCAGTCCTCTGACCGGCGAGGTGAACTTCCTCTCGGCCCAGCCGACCAACGCCGGCCTGGAAACCATGAAGGGCGTCGACATCGGCGCACGCTACGCCTTTGATCTCGGCGAACGCCGCGCCAGCATCGACTGGAACACCACCTATCTCGGCGAATATGTCGTCACGCCCTTCCTGGGCGCCGATCCGATCATCTTCGACGGCCATATCGGCGGCGGCAATGGCGGCTACCCCCACTGGCGTTCGAACGTCAGCGCCTCGGTTGTCGACGACCGCTGGACCGCCACCTATTCGGTGCAACTGATCGGCAAGGCCACGGACTTCAACGCCGCGCCGGGGGATATCGGCTACGAGACGCCGAACCTCTTCTACCACAACGCCCAGTTCGCCTATCGCCTGGGGGAGAAGGCCGACATCGCCTTCGGCATCGACAACCTCTTCGACAAGAAGGCGCCGTTCATCCAGAGCTGGACCGACGGCAACACCGACACCATGACCTACGACCTGCTGGGGCGGCGCGGCTATGTCCGCCTGACCTACCAGTTCAACTAGTCTTCGACATAGAGAAACGCCGGGCGTCCCCAGTGGCCCCGCCCGGCGTTTCCCCGCCCTCCAATCAGTGAGTATCAAATGGTGCGCTGGCCTTCCGTAGCGCGAAAAGCCCACAAGTGGCTTGCGCTGATCATCGGCGTTCAGGCCCTGTTCTGGGTCGTGAGCGGCCTCTACATGACCGCCGTCCATATCGACATCATCCATGGCGATCATCTCGTGCGGACACCCGTCGCTGAGCCGATCTCCATGGGGGGCCTGGTCGATCCTGCGGTCATTGTGAAAAACGCCGGCGGGGCCCAGAGCCTGCGTCTCGACCAACAGCTCGGACAGCCGGTCTACATCGTCAGCCAGACGAGCGGCCGGTCGCTGTTCGACGCCCGGTCCGGCGAGAAATTGCCCCTGATCGACGAAGCCGGCGCCCGGCAACGCGCCGAGCAGTTCTACGCCGGCGACGGCGGCGTTCGTGAGATGGAGTTGCTGTACGAAATCCCTGGTGAGATCAGGGGACGTCCCGCGCCGATCTGGCGAGTGCAGTTCGAAGGCCTGTGGCGGCCCACCCTCTATATTTCGCCCCAGACCGGCGAACTCGTGGCCAAGCGCCATGACCTGTGGCGCACGTTCGACTTCGTCTGGATGTTCCACATCATGGACTATGAGACCCGCGACAACGTCAACAATCTCCTGCTGAAGATCGCGACCTGGATGATGGTGGCGACCTCCCTCACCGGGGCCTGGCTCCTGCTCTACAGCTTCCGCCGCAAGCGCCGCGTGCGCAAAGCCGCAGCCTGAGGATCATCAGATGTTTCTAATCCGCAGACTGCACAAATGGTTCGGCCTGGTCCTCGGTCTTCAGTTCCTGCTCTGGGCCATCAGCGGCGCCGCCATGGCCCTGATTGATCATCGCAAGGTGGCCGGCGACCAGTCCATCGTCCATGTCGCGCCTTCTCCGGCGCCTGCCGTCCTGCTGCCCCTGTCCGAGGTGGCCCAAGCGGTGGGGCAGCCGATCTCCAGGCTGGAGCTGCGTCCTCTCCACGACGCCTGGGTCTATGCCGCCACGACGCCCAGCGGCATCCAGCTGGTCGATCCGGTGGACGGCCGCCGTGTGATCATCGACGACGCCCGCGCCAAGAAGCTGGCGGTCGCCTCCTTCAACGGTTCTGCGTCCGTAACCTCCGTGTCGCTGGTCGAAAAACCCACGCTTGAAACTCGCGACTTCGCGCTTCCGGCCTGGCGGGTTGAGTTCGCGGACAAGGAAAGGACGACCCTGATCCTGAACGCCGTCACGGGCGAGGTCGCCGGCGCCAAGACCAATACGTGGCGGCTCTGGGACTTCTTCTGGATGATCCACATCATGGATTACACGGATCGCCAGAGCTTCAATCATCCGTTGATCATCATCATCGCCACCGGATGTCTGTGGCTGGCTTTGAGCGGCTTCATCATGCTGTTCAGCGCCTTCCGACGCCAGGACTTCGCCTACATCCACGATGGGATCGAATGGCTGCAGCGCCGCCGTTAAGACCGCGCCGGGGCGTTCTGCGCCCCGGCGCCTTCCGGTTGGGTTGACGGCCAATGCGACCCAAGCTGAAGCTTGGCCCGACTAACGGACATGACGGGGAGGAACGTCTCCATGGATCTCACGCTCCACCGACGCATCCGCTCCGACATCGCCGAGCGCATTCTGTCGGGCGAATGGTCTCCGGGGTTCCGCATCCCCTTCGAGCATGAGCTGATGGAGGAGTATGGTTGTTCGCGCATGACCGTGAACAAGGCCCTCGCGCCGCTGGCGGAACGGGGCATGATCATACGCCGTCGACGCTTCGGGTCCTTTGTGGCGCGGCCGCGGATACATTCCTTCGTGCTGGATATCCCGGACATACAGGCCGAGATTCTCAATCGCGGCGAACCCTATGATTTCGAACTCCTGTCCCGGAAGGTCCGGGCCGCGCACAAGCGGGACGCGGAAGAACTCGCACTCGCCGCATCCGGCGAGGTGATCGAGTTGCGCTGCCTCCACCGCAGCAGCGGTCGTCCTTTCGCGCTCGAGGAACGGTTGATCAGCCTGGCCTCCGTGCCTCAGGCTCGAGACGCCGATTTTTCCGGGGTTCCGCCCGGCACATGGCTGCTGGAGCGCGTTCCCTGGACGGAAGCCGAGCACAGAATCCGGGCCGTCAACGTGTCCCGCGCCACCGCGCTGACCCTCGGGGTGGACCCTGCGGCCGCCTGCCTGTCTCTCGAACGGCGGACCTGGCGGCGCGCGGAACGCATCACCTTCGTCCGACTGACCTTTCCGGGGGAGGCCTATGATCTCGGCGCGCGGTTCGCGTCCTCGACCCCCGAAGAGGCTTTGGACCAGGTCGCCGACCCAGGGGACGCCGCGTCCTGACGGCCTCCTGATCGAAGATTTGGCGGTCCAGGCGGGACCGTGCGTGGCGGGCCCCCGGGCGATCTGGGATCGCGCCGAGGGGCGTGGCTTCCGATGAAAATGTGGAATGAGAAAGCAGGGGCTCAATGTCTCCAATCATGACCAAGGTTCTGATTATCGGCGCGGGACACGCGGGGGGCTCGGCGGCGGCGCTGCTGAGACAGTATGGGTTCGAGGGCGAGATCGTCCTGGCGGGCGAGGAGGCGGCGGCGCCCTATCAGCGGCCGCCCCTGTCCAAGGCCTGGCTGAAGGGGGAGGCGGGTCTGGAGGACCTGCTGCTGCGTCCCGAGAGCTTCTACACCGAGCAGAAGATCGACCTGCGCACCGGCGTCACCGCCACCGCCATCGACGCGGCGGGCAATACCGTGAGCTTCGCCGACGGCGCGGTCGAACCCTATGACGTGCTGATCCTGGCCACGGGGTCGATGGCGCGCAAACTGGCCATTCCCGGCGCGGACCGGCCCGATCTGATGGAGCTGCGCACGCTCGAGGACGCCGAGCGGCTGAAGGCCGCCCTGGCTCCGGGTAAGCGGCTGGCCGTGGTCGGCGGCGGCTATGTCGGGCTGGAGGCGGCGGCTTCGGCCCGCGCCCTGGGCGCCGAGGCCGTGGTGATCGAGCGCATGGACCGGGTGCTGGCCCGGGTGGCGTCGGAAACCCTGTCGGCCTTCTTCACCGACTATCACCGGGCCCGCGGCGTCGAAATCCTGACCGGCGCCGAGGTCTCGGGCTTCGAGGACGACGGCGTGCGGTTGGCGGACGGGAGCCTGATCGCGGCCGACGCGCTGCTCGTCGGCGTCGGCGCCCTGGCGCGCGAAGCCCTGGCGCGGACTGCGGGCCTGGCGTGCGAGAACGGCGTGGTGGTGGATGAGAACGCCCGCACTGCCGACCCGTCGATCTACGCCATCGGCGACGTGACCCATCGCCCAATCCCGGTCCACGGCGGGCGGATGCACCGGTTGGAGAGCGTGCCCAACGCCCTGGAGCAGGCCAAGCAGGCCGCCGCCGCCATCGTCGGCCGCGCGGCTCCAGCGGCCGAAGTGCCGTGGTTCTGGTCTGACCAGTACGACGTCAAGCTGCAGATCGCAGGCCTGCCTTTCGACGCAGACCGTCAGGTCGTGCGCGGTGATCCGGCCAGCGGCGCCTTCGCCGTCTTCCACCTGAACGGCGACCGCATCGTCTGCGTAGAGGCGGTCAGCGCCCCGGCCGAGTTCATGGGCGGGCGTCAATTGATAGGGAAGGGCACGCCGGTGGACACCGACCTGCTGGCGAACCCTGCGACCTCGATGAAGGACGTGGTTCTGGCGGTGGGAGCCCCCGTCCCTTCAATCCGGCGAGGCCTGAGCATAGAGGCTGCATAGCCGACGGGAAATATGGTCGTGCGACGCCGCCGACGGCGCTGGGTCGGGAACCTCGGTTCTCGGCGTGCGTCTTGCTATGGAGCTGAGAAATCCAGGAAGCGAGCCGGCTATGCTGCCCAGGGACCTGTCCGAATTCGCGATTGAGCTCCGGTTCGATCCGGCAGAAGTCTGGCTCTGGGCGGTTGTCGATGTCGAGGGGCTGACCCTGAGTTCTGGGAGCTCGAGATCACAGACCGCCGCCTGGCGCACGGCGACGCGCGCGGCCGAGTCCATCCTTCAGTCGAGAGAGGCGTCAGGCCTGCATTGAGGATAGTGGTCGCGGACGTTCGTCCGCCTATTCGATCGTTTTGATGTATTTGGCGGGAACGCCGCCCCAGAGTTCTCCGGCCGGGACCTCGCCTCGGACTACGCTTCCGGCGGCGATGACGGCGTTGTCGCCGATACGAGCGCCCGGCAGCACGATGCAGCCGGCCCCGATCCAGACGTTCATTCCGATCTCGACCCCGCAGCAGGTTTCGTCCCAGGCCGTGTGGATGCGGGCGGCGCCGGGCTCCAGGCGGTGATTGGCCGCCACGACGACGCAGTGCTGGCTGATGGCGGAGCCGGCCCCTACGCTTATCGCGCCGCCGGCGGCCCTGAGGTTCACGCCGGTCGATATGACCACGCCGTCGCCCAATGTCAGCCGTCCCTCAAGGCTGCTGTGCTTCGTCCGGCGGAAGACGATGATCTCCGAATAGGCGCCTATGCTGACGCGCTCGCCGAGTTCGATGATTTCGAGGTCGCGAAAGCCGTAATCCCAGATGGCGGTCGGATCGCTCATGAGCGTCGGGTGGCGCAAACGGACACGGAGCCCCAGGAGGCGTCGCGTCGTTTGCAGGCGGAGGTCGCCCGCGAGCGCCCGTGCAAGTCCGCCGAAGGTCATTCTGATGTCTCCAACTCGATGGGGCGGCTCAGATGGAAGTCCTACGCCCCCTTGACGCCGGTGATCCTAAAGAACGGGCCAATCAGCAAGAAGATCGCACGCAAGGCGACCGCGCCCGACATGCGGTTGTAGAGGCGTGCGAGTATCGCCTTTGTGGAGGAAAATCGTCTGACCTCCTCCTCCGGGACGGGCGGGATGATGATCATGAATGCGAAGCGGGTGCAGCGCTTCAATATCCGCCGGAGCCCGAAGCTGCCCATCAGACATGTGGAGTCGTAGGCCTTGCCGCTCCGCCAAGCGACGTAGCGAGCCTGGTAGCGGCGCGGCAGCAGGCCGACGCCCCACACCATCACGTGCGGTTCCGGCGCCAGGCTGAACCGGTTGGGCGTGCTCAGCGCCAGGCGTCCGCCCGGCCGGGTGACGCGGTCGATCTCCCGAAGATAGACGTCTGGGCGATCGACATGTTCGATCACATCGAGCGAGACCACGCCCGACAGGGTTCCGTCAGCCAGGGGCAGGGCTTCTCCCAGCGCCGCGGCCAAGATCGGCCTTCCTCCGTGCGCGGCGATCAGGCGTTTGGCTACAACCAGCCAGGTCATCGACACGTCAACGCCGATGCCGAATCCGGGCCGCTTCATGTCCGCAGCGGCCGCCAGCAGCATGCCCGGTCCGCACCCAAGGTCGAGCCAGGCTTCCTCAGACGTGGCCTCGGCGAGCCAGCCGGCCACATCCTCGTGAAGGCGTTCGGGCGCCGCCAGGACCTGGCGCGTTCTCAACCGGATCAGCCCCTCTTCCCATCCGGGGCGACGGGCGTAAATCGAGCGAACCAGATCTTCCAGGGGAAGGTCCATAGCCGCGACCTCGCGGGCGATCGCCAAATCTTCTTCGAAATCAATCCAGCTCTCGCCCGGGATGCGAAGGTCCGGGATGCCGTCGACCTGGCCAAAGTGATCATCGCACGTCAGGCACTCCAGGGTCTCCTTGCGGCATGCAAGCACGCCTCGACAATGCGGACACCGCCAGAAGGAGGCCTGGCCAGGCACGAAGCTGGAAGGGATGAAAGAATGATCGGCGCCCGTGGGCGCCGTAGGCGTCCGCCCGCCATCCAGGGATTTGAGGGGCGCGTCCATGTGCCGACTCCTTTGCCCTGTCGCCGTTCCGGCAGCGAGGCCAGTTGGGGCTGACGGCGACGGAAGTCTCCACATCCCGCACATAAGCGCGATGGACGTCGAATTGTTGCCAGTCGGCCGGCGAACCCATCCGCTTGGCATTCGTTGTCACGCGGGGCAGGGGCTTGCTTCGCGGCTGTCCAAGATTGCAGGGTGTTCGGGAGCTCGTCATCTGAATGACGGCGGGCGCGGGCTTCACGCCTCGTCTTGAGCCCTTTCCTCAAGGGGTATAGGCCGGAAGATCGCTGAATTTGGAGGGACGCCATGCCGACGGTCCACGATCCGCGCCAGACACATGCTCACGATGACGCCACGCATGGAGGCGGGACAGCGATCGACCCGGTCTGCGGCATGGCCGTGGATCCGGCCGCCGCCCAGCATCGTGCAGAGCACGAAGGGCATGACTACGTCTTCTGCTCGGCGGGGTGTCGAACGAAATTCGTCGCTGACCCGGGCCAATACCTGGGCGAGAAGCCGCAGGCGAAGGCCGCGCCCTCGGGGACGATCTACACCTGTCCAATGCATCCGGAGGTGCGCCAGGAGGGGCCGGGTTCCTGCCCGATCTGCGGCATGGCGCTGGAGCCCGAGACGGTCACGGCTGAAGCCTTGCCCAATCAGGAACTGAAAGACTTCACGCGGCGGCTCTGGGTCGGCGCCGTCCTCACCCTGCCGGTCGCAGCGCTGGAGATGGGCGGTCACCTGACCGGACTCATGGAGCGGATTCCCGGGCAGACGTCGAACTGGATCCAGTTCGTTCTGGCCACCCCTGTGGTGCTGTGGGCCGGCTGGCCCTTCTTCGTGCGCGGATGGAACTCCCTCCTCAATCGAAGCCTCAACATGTTCACCCTGATCGCCCTGGGCGTCGGCGCCGCATGGATCTACAGCGTCGTCGCCGTCCTGGCGCCGGGCCTGTTTCCTGCGGCCATGCTGCGCATGGACGGGAGCGCGCCGGTCTATTTCGAAGCGGCGGCGGTGATCACCGTGCTCGTCCTGGTGGGGCAGGTCCTGGAACTGCGCGCGCGCGAGCAGACCTCGGGCGCGATCCGGGCCCTGCTCGACCTGACGCCCAAGACAGCCCGCCGGGTGCGCGACGACGGCGCCGACGAGGATGTGACGCTCGACCTCGTGGCAGTGGGCGATCGGCTGCGCGTCCGCCCGGGTGAAAAGATACCGGTCGACGGCGAGATTCTCGAAGGCCGCGTGGCTATCGACGAATCCCTTGTGACGGGCGAGTCGATGCCGGTCACCAAGGAGGCCGGCGCCAAGGTCATCGCCGGCTCGCTGAACAAGACCGGCTCCTTTGTCATGCGGGCGGACAAGGTCGGCGCCGACACCCTGCTGGCCCAGATCGTCCAGATGGTGGCCCAGGCCCAGCGCAGCCGGGCGCCCATCCAGCGCCTGGCGGATCGGGTGTCCAGCTGGTTCGTGCCGGCCGTCATCGG
Source organism: Brevundimonas bullata (assembly GCF_014207965.1). Taxonomy (GTDB): domain Bacteria; phylum Pseudomonadota; class Alphaproteobacteria; order Caulobacterales; family Caulobacteraceae; genus Brevundimonas; species Brevundimonas bullata_A. The sequence goes on along the minus strand of NZ_JACHLM010000004.1, from coordinate 50,066 downwards.
CATCGCCGTGGTCGCGGCCGTCGTCTGGGGCCTGGTCGGGCCCGAACCGCGCCTGTCCTATGCCCTGGTCGCGGCGGTTTCGGTGCTCATCATCGCCTGCCCCTGCGCTCTGGGCCTCGCCACGCCGATTTCGATCATGGTCGGTGTCGGGCGGGGCGCGCGCGCCGGCGTCCTGATCAAGAACGCCGAGGCGCTGGAGCGGTTCGAGAAGGTGGACACCCTGGTGCTGGACAAGACCGGCACCCTGACCGAGGGCCGTCCTTCGGTGACGGCGATCCGCCCGGTCGAGGGTTTTGACGACGTCGAGCTTCTTCGCCTGTCCGCCAGCCTCGAGCGGGGCAGTGAACACCCTCTGGCCGACGCCATCATGCGCGCCGCAGCCGATCGCGACCTCACGCTTTCCGAGGCTGCGGAGTTCGACAGTCCGGTCGGCCGCGGCGTCACCGGCCTGGTCGACGGTCGACGTCTGTTCCTGGGCAATGCCCGCTACCTGACGGAGGCCGGGGTCGATGTCGCGCCCCTCGAGGCGGCGGCCGAAGTGTTGCGAGAGGAGGGCGCTACGGCCATCTTCGTCGCGGTTGACGGCGCTGTGGCCGGCGTCCTCGGCATCGCCGATCCGGTGAAGGCCACCACCGCCGACGCCATCCGCGACCTGAAGGCCGCAGGCCTTCGGCTGGTGATGATGACCGGCGACAACCGCACCACTGCGGAAGCCGTCGCGCGCCGCCTGGGCATCGACGACGTGCGCGCCGAGGTGCTGCCGCAGGACAAGGCTTCGGTCGTGGCGCAGCTTCGAGCCGAAGGGCGCGTCGTGGCGATGGCGGGCGACGGCGTCAACGACGCACCGGCCCTCGCCGCCGCCGATGTCGGCGTCGCCATGGGGGCGGGTTCCGATGTGGCGATCGAAAGCGCCGGCGTCACCCTGCTGGGCGGCGACCTCCAGGGCATCGTCCGCGCGCGGCATCTGTCCAGGGCGGTCATGGGCAATATCCGCCAGAACCTGGTCTTCGCCTTCGGCTACAACACCCTGGGAATCCCCGTGGCGGCGGGCGTCCTCTATCCGGTGTTCGGCCTGATGCTGTCGCCGGCCCTGGCGGCGCTGGCCATGGCGCTGTCGTCGGTCAGCGTGATCGCCAATGCGCTTCGTCTCAGGGCGGTCAGGCTCTAGGCGATGCAGGCGGCGAAGGATTCGCCTGGCGCTCGCCAGTCTTGAGGGGAAGGCCGCAGGCTTGCGTATCTATGAGAGAGGGGGGCGCTTCCTCAAGGAGACACACGTGAACCGTTTCAAGATCGCAACCCTGGCCGGCGCGGTCGCCGCGCTTTCCGTTTTCGCGGGCCAGGCCGACGCCCACGCCCGCCTCGTCAGCGCCACGCCGGCCACCGGCGCCACGGTGGCGGCTCCGCGGAGCATCAGCCTCACCTTCAGCGAGCGCGTGGCCCCGGCCTTTTCCGGCTTTGACGTCGCCAACGCCCAGGGAACCGTCATCCCGGTCCAGGCCCGCGTCTCCAAGGACGGCAAGACCCTGAGCGGCTCGCCGCGCGCCGCCCTGGCCGCCGGCGCCTATACGGTCAACTGGCGCGTGGCCTCGCCCGACGGCCACCGCATGACGGGCTCCACCACCTTCATCGTGCGCTGATCCATGCTGGAGTTCGCGGTCGTCCTTCTGAGGCTGGCGCAGTATCTGGGCGCCATGCTCCTGCTGGGCGTGCCCCTCTTCTTCGCCTTCAGGATGCCCGTGTCGGGCGCGGCCGTCGAAAGATGGCCGCGAAAGACCCTGCTGATTGCGGCGTTCGCGACCGCGATCGCCTCGCTCGCGGCCCTGGTCCTGCAAACGGCCGTCATGGCGGGGTCGATGACGGAAGCGCTGAAACCGGCGTCCCTGGCCTATATGGCGTTCGACATGGAGATCGGTCGCGCCTTTCTGGCGAGGGCGGTGGTCGCCGCCCTGGCCGGCGTGCTGCTTCTTGTGCTTCGGCCCAACCGGGCGAGCTGGATCGACCTCACGGTCCTGGGTCTGGCGGTTTGCGCCAGTCTGGCCTGGACGGGCCATGGCGCCGCCACCGAGGGCGCCCTGGGCGTCGTTCATCTCGGGGCGGACATCATTCACGCCCTCGCCGCCGCCATGTGGCTGGGCGCTCTCGCGGCGCTGGGCCTGTTTCTGACCATTCCTCACGGGGATGCGGAGCGGGACCGTCTGACCCATGACGCCCTGCACGGCTTCGCCGGCATGGGCACGCTCGCGGTGGGGCTTCTGGTCGCCACGGGTCTGGTGAACACCTGGTTCCTGGTCGGTCCCGATCGGCTGGGGGCGCTTCTGACGACGCCCTACGGCCTTCTGCTGACGGCGAAACTGGCGGTTTTCCTCGGCATGTTGGCCCTGGCCGCGTCCAATCGTTTCGTCCTGACGCCCTGCCTTCGTCGCGCCCTGGAGGATGAGAGCCAGAAGCCGTCGGCGATCAGCGCCCTACAACGCAGCCTGGTGCTGGAGACGCTCCTGGCGGTCATCCTTCTGGGGCTCGTCGCTGTGATGGGAACGCTCGCGCCGCCCGCCGCCATGATGATGTGACCACTGAGCCCACGACGCGGCCCGTCGCCCTCGAAGCCTTGGAGCGATGACGTCCTCCCCTTGCGCCGTCAGCGCGGGGGGAGGACGTTCGCTAGCCGAGCTTGACCCGTGTCTCGTTCAGGAAGGCGTAGTCCAGCAGGAAAAGGTTCTTGGGCGCAGGCCCCTTCCGGATGCGGCCGGCGGTGTCGTAGTGGGAGCCGTGGCACGGGCAGAACCAGCCGCCGTAGTCGCCCGTCCCGAAGGTCGGAATACACCCCAGATGGGTGCAGACGCCGATCAGGATCAGCCATTCGGGTTTGCCGGGCTTGTGACGACTGGCGTCCGTCGCAGGGTCACGTAGCGCCGCATTGTCGTCCGCGACCGCTTCGGAGATTTCCTTGGGCGTGCGGTGGCGGATGAAGACCGGCTTTCCGCGCCATTTGACCACGATCTGCTGGCCGAGCTGGACCTTGCCGTAATCGACCTCGACCGATGAGAGGGCCAGGGTGTCGGCGGCAGGGTTCATGGAGTTGATCAGCGGCCAGAGCGCCATGCCGACGGCGCCGACCGCCAGAGCCCCGGCGGCCACATGGATGAAGTCCCGCCGATCCGTGAGGTCCGGGGAGGAGAGAGCGGCCTTGTTGTCCGGATGCGGCATTCAAGTTCCTCTCGAGATGAGGTCCTGGGTTCCGAGACGGGCGTGGCGAGGGGCGCAATCCTTGCCTTCCGGCTGCCGCGGAACTGATCCTGCGGGATCAACCTCGCTGCGGAAGGGCCGGTTCCCGACCTCCACCGCACGGGAGTGCTCGGGAAAAGAGACCGGCTGAGCCGCGAAAGGGGGTGCCCATGCGCGGCCCATGCGCGGCCCAGGCGCGTGTCAGGGGGCCGGTCGCGGCGCCCGGGTGGAGGAATGATAGCTGACGATGCGCCATTCGCCGTCGCGCTGCCTGAGGACGCTCGTGGCGACGCCGCGACGTTCGGCCGGGGCGCGGCCGGCCGTCTTGAAGGCGATCTGGAACCGATAGGTCTCCGTGGCGTAGGCCACGTCGCCGACGACGGTCGCCTTCGTCACATGATCCTGGAAGGCGAAGCTGGAGAATTCCGCGAGTTCCGGGGCGAGGTGGTGGGACAGGTATTCGGAGATGGAGCCCTCCGCGCCGCCCTGTTCGAAGACCTGGGCGTCGGGCCAGAAGAAGGTTTCGGCGCGGGAGGCGCTGAGCGCCTCGAGCGCGCCGCGGTAGCCGTCGAGGACGGCGACCACCTGGGTCTCTGCGGTGGTTTGCGCCAGCGCGGGCGCTGCGATCATGAGGGGTGTGGCGAGAGCGGCGACGGCGATGATCATGGAACGATAGGTCAAAGGCTTCTCCTTGGTCATTGTGAACGACGCGTCCCGGTTCGGGGCGGGCCGTGGGGTTGTGTCGAGCGAAGTCGACGATTGGCGCGCCGGCCTGGTCGCCCCCGGGCCCGCACGTAGGCAGGCGGCCTCGGCGAGCGAGCGGGCCAGGAGCCGGGTGAGCACCTGCGGTCTCATCAGATTTGAACCCGCCGGCGACGGTCGTATCCAGGCCGTGACGACCATGTTTCGCCCCTCCCGGCGAAGCCCCTGTAATTCCCCTACGCACGGTCTGGCTTGGGCCCCTCAAAATGCGCCACAGTGAGCCGGCGGCCCGTCTTGAGGGATGAGGGCCGGGTCATGCGTATCTCCAGTAAGAACGTCGAAAGGCACCGATCATGGATGATCTTGGAAATTGGCTGGCGCGCGCCGCGCCCGGCGACGGCGTGTCGCTCGATCGGCTCGAGGAGGACGTCTGGAGCCGCGTGAAAGCGATCCAGGCGCAGCGGGCGACCGATCGGATTCGTTTGGCCGCCGTGGCCATGGCCCTTGTGATCGGCGTCGCCAACGGCGGCCTCGGCGCGACATTCGCACAGACGACCGTTTCGGAGATGGCGATCTTCTCGGTGGCGGCGACGTCGCCCCTGGTGCGGCTGGAAGCGGGCTGATGGCGATCGCCTGGAAGTCCATCGCCGTGACGGTCGCGCTCGCCGCCGCAGCGAGCGGGGTCGGCGCATGGGCGGGAGCCAGCTGGGTGCTCAACAAGCAGGCGCCACCCTCCTTGCACGAGATCGTTCACAAGGAGCTAGATCTTTCGTCGCAGCAGTTGGCCAAGATCGAGGGGATTGAAACCCGGTTCGCGGGACAACGCGTCCAGCTTGAAGGCCGCGTAAACGCGGCCAATGGCGAGCTTGCCGAAGCGATCAGGGTCAGCAACGGCGACAGTCGGGCGGTGCAGCCCGCCGTCGATCATTTCCACGACGCCATGGGCGACCTGCAGCAGGCGACCATCGCCCACATCTTCGAAATGCGGACGGTGATGAACGACGCCCAGGCGCGACGGTTCGACCGGAGCGTGGTCGAGGCGCTCACCGCCGACACCCAGTAGCGTCCGTGAAGGAGAGGGAAGCCCTTCAGACGAGAGCGGCCCACGGCGACGTCGTGGCCTTCGAAGCGCTCATGCGCGACACCAAGGCAGGTCTCTACAGGTTTGTCCGGCGCTATGTCGGCGACGCCGACGAAACCTATGATCTCGTGCAGGAGGCCTATGCCGCCGCCTGGCTGGCCATCCGCCGCTATGAGCCGGAGCGATCCTTTGAAGCCTGGCTGAGGACGATCGCCATCAACAAATGCCGGGACTGGAGTCGCCGCCGCAATATCCGCAGGCTGTTCATGGGATCGACTGATCTCCACTCCGCCGAGGCCCTGGCCGTCCCGGACGATGAGGCCGGCGCGGAAGACCAGTATGACGCCGCAGAACAGGCGCAGCGCCTGCATGCGGCCATCGCCGCCCTGCCGCCGAAACTCAAGGAGCCGCTGCTGCTGACGGCCATCGAGGAGCGCAGTCACGCCGAGGCCGCGGAAATCCTTGGCCTCTCCGCCAAGGCGGTGGAAATGCGGCTGGCCCGGGCACGCCAGAAGCTGGCGCTGCATCTGAGGCCCGAAACCTGATCTGACGGGTTGGTCGGAACCGCGTTCGCTTTCCGGACTTGCTGCACCTGACGCCTCTGAGGGGAGGGATGTCTCGCGTGCGTATCCTATTGGAGAGCCGGGTTCGCTTCTTGGAACGAACCGGCGGTGAGGACTGTGCCATGACGTTAGATCGTCGGAGCCTGCTGCGCGGCGCGGTTGTCGGCGGAGGCGTGTTGAGCCTGCAAGGCTTGCTGCCGGCCTGGGCGCAGACCGGTTCTCCCGGCTTGCGAGCGGATATCCCGACCCTGACCGGGACGAACATCGACCTGACGGTCGGACAGTCGCCCTTCACCGTGAACGGTCGGACGGCCACGGCGACGACGATAAACGGTCTGCTCCCGGCGCCGCTGTTGCGCCTGCGCGAAGGCCAGAACGTTCGCCTGGCGGTGTCGAACCAGCTGGATGAGGACACGTCGATTCACTGGCACGGCGTCCTTCTGCCCTTCCAGATGGACGGCGTGCCGGGGATCAGCTTTCCCGGCATCAAGCCGCGCGAGACCTTCGTCTATGAGTTCCCCGTCCGGCAGTCCGGGACCTTCTGGTACCACAGCCATTCCGGGCTGCAGGAGGCGCTGGGCCACTACGGCCCCATCGTCATCGATCCGGCGGGCGTCGATCCGGTCGCCTATGACCGTGAGCACGTCCTGGTCCTGTCGGACTGGAGCTTCATGCATCCGCATGAAATCCTGGCGAAGCTCAAGAAGAGCCCCGGCTATTTCAACCGCCATCGGACGACGCTGGCCGGTTTGATCTCCGGCGCGGACGGCATGAGCCTGGAGGAACGCCGGATGTGGGGCGGGATGCGAATGGACCCGCGCGACATCCTCGACGTCAACGGCACCACCTATACCTATCTGATCAACGGCCATGGGCCTGAGGAGAACTGGACCGGCCTGTTCCGGCCCGGCGAGCGGGTGCGTCTGCGCGTCATCAACGCATCTGCCATGTCGATCTTCAATGTTCGCATTCCGGGCCTGGCCATGACCGTGGTTCAGGCCGACGGCGAGAATGTGCGGCCGGTCGAGACCGACGAGTTCCAGATCTCGGTCGCCGAGACCTATGACGTCATCGTCCGTCCGACCGAGGACCGTGCCTACACCATCGTGTCCGAGGCCATCGACCGTTCGGGCATGGGGCGCGCCACCCTGGCCCCGCGCCTGGGCATGACGGCCGAGGTTCCGCCGCTGCGCGAGGTGCCCACCCTGACCATGAAGGACATGGGCATGGGCGACATGGGCGATATGGGCGGAATGGAGGGGATGGGCGCCGCGCCGATGGCGGGCATGGATCACGGCGCCATGGCCGGGATGGATCACGCCGCCGCCGCCCCGGCCGGCGAGGCCATGTCCGGAACGGATCACGGATCCATGGGCGCCATGAACATGCGCGATCCGCAGAACGCCCCGCCCAATATGGCCGTGGGCGTAGGGGTTCAGACCATATCGCCTATGCCGATGAACCGGCTGGGCGAAAGACCGCAGGGCCTGGAGAAGGTCGATCACCGGGTGCTGGTCTATACCGACCTCGTTTCCCTGACGCCCAACAAGGACAGGCGCGAGCCCAGCCGCTCCATGGAGATCCACCTGACCGGCAACATGGAACGGTTCATGTGGGGCTTCGACGGGCGCAAGTTCTCGGAGTTGGTCGAGCCCATCCGTTTCGAGCGGAACGAACGGGTGCGGGTGACGCTGGTGAACGACACCATGATGGCGCACCCGATCCATCTTCACGGGCATTTCTTCGAGCTCGTCACGGGCGGGCCCGACGGGCATCAGCCCCTGAAACACACGGTCAACGTCGCGCCGGGCGGCAAGGTCAGCTTCGATCTTACGGCCGACAACCCGGGAGACTGGGCCTTCCACTGCCATCTGCTGATGCACATGCATGCCGGCATGTTCAACGTCGTCACCATTCGTCCGATGGAAGGCTCGGGGTCATGATCCGGTTCTCCCTCGCCCTGGTTCCTCTGATCCTGGCGGCGACGCCCGCTCTCGCCCAGAGCCACGCGGGACACGGCGCGACCTCGCCGGCGACGCGCCAGGCGCCGCCCACGACGCAGGGATGCGTCGCGCCGGGTTCAGCGACGGCGACGACGGCGACGACGGGGACTGCGGGAATGAACCAATCGCCTGCTTCGGCCTGCCCTCGGGGAACCGTGCCCGCCCGCGCCGCCAGCGGCGGTCACGACATGTCGACCATGGGGCAGGCCCAGCCCGCGCCGGCGACGGCCGGACATGACATGTCCACGATGCCGATGGGGGCGGTCCCCTCGGGGCAGACGGATCCCCATGCCGGACACGACATGTCCGGCATGGCTGGAATGGCCATGCCGCCGGAGGTTCCGACAGGCGCGGACAATCCTGGACGTCCGCCTCAGACACCGCCGCCGGCCGGCGCCCTGGACGGTCCTTCCCATGTGGCTGACCAGATCTTCAGCGCCGAGGACATGGCCGCGGCGCGCAGGGTTCTGGTGGCTGAAAACGGCGACATTCGCGTCGGCGCAGTCATGATCGACCAGTTGGAAGCGACGTCCGTCGATGGCGAGGAGGGCTACGCCTGGGACGCCCAGGGCTGGTACGGCGGGGACATTCATCGCTTCTGGTGGAAGTCGGAAGGCGAGGGCGAATTCGGAGGCGCGCTTGAGGAGGCTGAACTCCAGGCGCTCTACAGCCGCGCCTTCACCCCCTATTTCGACTTCCAGACCGGGCTGCGGCAGACCTATCGGCCCGAGGGCGACCGGACCGACCTGGTCGTCGGCGTCCAGGGCCTCGCCCCCTACTGGTTTGAACTCGACGCTGCGGCCTTCCTGTCCAACAAGGGGGAACTGACGGCGCGCGCCGAGGCCGAGTATGATCAGAGGATCACCCAGCGGCTGATCCTTCAGCCCCGCGCCGAGGTGAACCTGTCGGCGGAAGATATCCCCGAGCTGGGGATCGGCGCAGGCCTGTCCACCCTGCAGGTCGGCGCCCGTCTGCGGTACGAGATACGTCGAGAATTCGCGCCCTATGTCGGGGTCGAATGGACCAGGAGCTTTGGCGCCACGCGCGATTTCGCCGAAGCGCGTGGGCGAAGCGCCGAAGACACCCGAGTGGTGGTGGGCGTCAGAGCCTGGTTCTAGTTTTTTGGAGAAGATGATGAAGATTCAATTCGCCACAGCATTGGCGGCTGCAGGCCTGCTGGCGGCCTGCCAGCCGGCCGACGAAAAGGCCTCGCCCAAGGACGCGGCCCCCGTCGCCGCGCCTGAGGCCGCGACAGCGCCAGTTGCGGCTCCCGCGCCTGCATCAGAGCCGACGGGACCGGCCCAGGACGCCGGTCAGCGAGCGGCGGAACCCGCCAAGCCTGTGTCTCCGGCCCGGTCCGAAGACCAGACCCGGCGCCCGTCCCAGACCCCGCCCGCGAGCAAGGCCCAACCCGCCCCTATGCCGGGTCACGACATGTCGACCATGCCGGGTCATGACATGTCGACCATGCCGGACATGCCCGGCATGGACCACTCTCCGAAACCAAGCCCGAACTAAGGAAGATACCAAGATGCGTAATTTCATTCCCTTCGCGATCGTCGCCGCCATGCTGGTTTCCGCCGGCGCTGCTTCCGCGCAGACCGCCGATCCTCATGCGGGTCATGGCTCCATGGCTATGGCTGCGCCTGCGTCAGCTGGCGTGCAGACTTCGCCGGCCGACGGCTCGATGTCCTCGACCGCGCCGACCGCCTTCACCATCACCTTTCCCCATGCCATGACCCTGAAGTCCTTGACGTTGGCGACAGACGGCGGCCGTCCGACGGCCGTTCCGGTTCAGGCCGCCGCCGGCACGAGGGCGACGGTCTCGCTGCCCGCGCTTGGAAAAGGCAATCACGTTCTGGCCTGGTCGGCCCAGGGCGCCGACGGCCATGTCATGAACGGCTCCACCCGCTTCATGGTCCACTAGAATCGGCCTTGGCTCCGGTCGGTACCCGCCACTCATGGGCAGCCGACCGGAGCCGTTCCGGCGATTCTGACTTGTCGATGCTCCGAGCGCGTAACCTGACGCTGTGATGTGGAATTGGCTCCGCACAGTTTTGATCATCTTGGCCCTGGCCGGGTTCTTCGGCCAGTCGACGGCGCACGCCATGCCCGTCCAGGTGTTCCACAGCGCCGAAGTCGAAGCCGAAACCATGGATTGCGCCGAAGCCATGGACATGGCGACCGACGAAGCCGGCGGTCCGGGCGACTGCTGCAAGGACATGACGCCGGAGTGCGTCGCCAAGATGGGCTGCGCCGCCGTCGCCGCGCCCTTGCCGCCACTGGTCCTGATCCCGCCCCCCGTCGCGCCGCTATTGATCGCCTTCGTGACTTTGAACATCACGCGGGAAGGGGCCGGGCCGGCGCCGCTATTTTCTCCTCCGCAACAGCAGGGCTGAACCGCCCCTTGGTTTGATCGGCCGCGCCTAGGCGGGTCCCGTCACGCCCATGGAAAGCCATGCCCCCTGCGTCGCGCCGTCCACGGCCGACGCCTGCTGTTCCGAAGGAAGATTTCATGCTCCCCCGTTTCAAACCGGCGGCCAGGGCGACCGTGCTTGCGCTCGCCGCCGCCAGCCTGTCAGGGGCTGCGGCGGCCCGGGCCGAGCCCCTGACGTTCGAGGCCGCCATGGCCCGCGCGGCGTCGGACGCGCCTGATCTGCGCGCCAGCGCCCTTGGCGTCGATGCAGCCCGTGCGGCCGTGGTCGCGGCCGGGCGGCTGCCCGATCCAAGCCTCAAATTCGGACTGGACGGCTTTCCCGTGACCGGGCCCATGGCCGGCCGGTTCGGCGAAGACGACTTCACCGCCCTGCGGGTCGGCGTCGAGCAGGAGCTGCCCAGCCGGGCGCGCCGTCGCGCCGAGCGCGGCCTGGCCGAGGCCGCTATCGGCGTGGCGGTGGCCGACAACGCCACGGCGCTGCGCGCGGTGCGGATCGCGGCGGGCCTGGCCTGGATCGATCTCTATTATTCGGGTCGCAAGCTGGCCGCCGTGGACGAGGTCCTGGCGACGCTTCAACCGCTTTGGGACGCTGCGCCGTCCGGGGTGGCGTCGGGGGCGGATCGTCCGGCCATGGCCCTGGCGCCGATCCAGTTGAAGGCGGCGCTGGACGATCGGCGCAGCCGTCTGATCGCCGAGAGAGAGGCCGCGCGCGCTGTGCTGACCCGATGGACCGGCGATCCCGCCCCGACCACGGACGGCGCGCCGCCATTGGATGCGCCGGATCCGGCGGCCTTGCGCATGGGCCTTGAGGTCCTGCCCATGCTGAAGGCCTACGAGGCCGAGGATCGACGGGCCCAGGCCGAGCTCGACCTGGCCAGGGCCGGACGGCGTCCGGACTGGTCGGTCGAGGCCAGCTATCAGCGCCGCAACCCCGCGTTCGGCGACATGGTCTCGGTCGGCGCCAGCGTGCGCCTGCCGCTGTTTCAGGGGCAGCGGCAGGAGCCTTTGATCGCCGCGCGAGCGGCCGACGCCCGCCGGGTCGGAGCCAAGCGCGAGGCGGCGCGCCGTCAGCTGGAGGCGGACCTGCAGGGCGATCTGGCCCAACACGCCATGGACCACGATCAGTGGACCCGGGCGCGCGACATCGTCCTGCCGGCCGTCATGCAACAGTCCGACCTGGAGACCGCCGCCTATGCCGCGGGTCGGATCGGGATCTCCGAAATCGTCCAGGCCTTCACCGCCGTGGCCAACGCCCGGCTGGATGCGCTGGACAAGGAGGCGGCGGTGATGCGCCACGCCGCCGAAATCACCCTGACCTATGGGAGCGGCCGATGAGCGGGTTCAGCTATAATCGTCTCGGCGTCGCCCTGGGCGCTCTGGTGCTGGTGGGGATCGGCGTCGGGACCGGCGTGGTGATCGGTCAACGATCCGACGGCGCCGGCGCCCCCGCCGCTGACGGGGCAGGCGGCCGCAAACCGCTCTACTACTATGATCCGATGTATCCCGACCGGAAGTTCGACAAGCCGGGCCCGTCGCCCTTCATGGACATGCCCCTGGTGGCCAAATACGCCGACGAGGGCGGCGGGGCGGGCGCGGCGTCCGGCGGCCTGCGCATTGATCCGGCCCTGACCCAGAATCTGGGAGTCCGGTACGCGACGGCGCGCATGGGAACCCTGGGCGGCGACCTGAACGCCACGGCCGTGATCGACTATAATCAGCGCGACGTGGCGATCGTGCAGTCCCGGGCCGACGGCTTCGTGCAGCGGGTCTATGACCGCGCGCCCGGCGATGTCGTCGCCGCGGGCGCGCCCCTGGTGGACCTCCTGGTCCCCAGCTGGGGCGGAGCCCAGACGGAGTATCTGGCGGTGCGCCGGACCGGCGACGCCCGGCTGATCCAGGCCGCGCGCCAAAGGTTGGTGCTGATGGGCATGTCCGACAGCCTGATCGCCTCGGTCGAACGAAGCGGACGGCCGCACAGCACGATCACCATCACCAGCCCCATCGCCGGGGCGATCCGCACGCTGGCGGTCCGGTCGGGCATGAGCGTGCCGCAAGGCGCCGCCCTGGCCGAGATCAGCGGCCTGTCGACCGTCTGGCTCAACGCCGCCATCCCCGAGGCCCTGGCCGGACAACTGCGGGTCGGACAGTCCGTGGAGGCGACTCTTTCGGCCTTCCCGTCCGAACGCTTCACCGGCCGCCTGACCGCCCTGTTGCCGGAGGTGTCAGGCGACAGCCGCACCCTCACGGGGCGCATCGAGATGGCGAACCGGGGCGGGCGTCTGCGGCCGGGCATGTTCGGCCGGATCGTTTTCGGCGGGGCGACGACGCCGGCGCTGCTGGTTCCGTCCGAGGCGGTCATCCGTACGGGACAGCGCGACATCGTCATGCTGGCCTTGCCTGAGGGGCGCTATCAGCCGGCTCTGGTCCGCGTCGGGCGAGAGAGCGGCGGCCAGACGGAAATCCTGGCGGGTCTGGGCGCCGGAGAGCGGGTCATCGCTTCCGGTCAGTTTCTGATTGATTCCGAGGCCAGCCTGTCGGGCGTCGAGGCGCGGCCCATCGACGGGGCTGCGCCCCCTGCCGCACTCGCGCCCAAGCCGACAGCGAAGATGGAGCCGGGCCGATGATCGCCCAGATCATCCGAGCCTCGGTCAAGGGGCGGGTCTTCGTCCTCATGGCGGCGCTGGCCCTTCTGGTCGCGGGGCTCTGGGCGGTCAGGAACACCTCGGTCGATGCTCTTCCGGACCTGTCGGACGTCCAGGTCATCATCCGCACCAGCTACCCCGGCCAGGCCCCGCAGATCGTCGAGAACCAGGTCACCTATCCCTTGGCGACCACCATGCTGTCGGTGCCAGGCGCCAAGACGGTGCGCGGCTATTCCTTCTTCGGCGACAGCTATGTCTATGTCCTGTTCGAGGACGGAACCGACCTCTATTGGGCCCGCTCGCGGGTGCTGGAATACCTCAGCCAGGTCCAGTCCAGACTCCCCGACAGCGCCCGCCCCGCGCTCGGCCCCGACGCCACGGGCGTGGGCTGGATCTATGAATACGCCCTGGTCGACCGGACCGGGCGTCACGACCTGGCGCAGCTTCGCAGCCTGCAGGACTGGTTTCTGCGCTACGAGCTCAAGACCGTGCCGGGGGTGGCCGAGGTCGCGGCCATCGGCGGCATGGTGCGGCAGTATCAGGTCGTCCTGGACCCGATCAAACTGGCCGCTTACGGCGTCATGCACCAGCAGGCGGTCGAGGCCGTCCAGCGCGCCAATGGAGAGACGGGCGGCTCGGTGCTGGAGTTGGCCGAGGCCGAATATATGGTCCGGGCCAACGGCTATCTGACCAATCTGGACGACTTCCGCGCCATACCGGTCCGCACCGCGGCCGGCGGCGCGCCCGTGACGCTGGGCGATGTGGCGACGATCCAGATCGGCCCGGAGATGCGGCGCAGCATCGCCGAACTGAACGGCGAGGGCGAGGTGGCCGGCGGTGTGGTGGTGCTGCGCTCGGGCGAGAACGCGCGGGCGACCATCAAGGCCGTGCGCGACAAGCTCCAGACCCTGAAGGCCGGCCTGCCTCCGGGCGTGGAGGTCGTCACCACCTACGACCGTTCGCAACTGATCGACCGCGCCGTTTCCAACCTCAGCCACAAGCTGATCGAGGAGTTCATCATCGTCGCGCTCGTCTGCGGCCTGTTCCTGTGGCACGCGCGTTCAGCCCTCGTCGCCATCCTGACCCTGCCGCTGGGGGTGCTGGCGGCCTTTCTGCTGATGCATGCCCAGGGGGTGAACGCCAACATCATGTCGCTGGGCGGGATCGCCATCGCCATCGGGGCCATGGTCGATGGGGCGATCGTCATGATCGAGAACGCCCACAAACATATCGAACGATGGGAGCACGACCATCCGGACCAGAAGCTGGCCGGCGAGACTCGCTGGACCGTCATCACCGAGGCGGCGGCCGAGGTCGGCCCGGCCCTGTTCCTCAGCCTCGTGATCATCACCCTGTCCTTCGTGCCGGTCTTTACGCTGCAGGCGCAGGAGGGGCGACTGTTCGCGCCGCTGGCCTTCACCAAGAGCTACGCCATGGCGGCGGCGGCCATCCTGTCGATCACCCTGGTTCCCGTGCTGATGGGCTATCTGATCCGGGGACGAATACCCGCCGAGCAGAGCAATCCGATCAATCGCGGGCTGACGCGCGCCTATCGTCATCCGCTGGACTGGGTCCTGAAGCGGCCATGGACCACCCTGGCCATCGCGGCCCTGGCCTTCGCCACCACCGCCTGGCCCCTGAGCCAACTGGGCGGCGAGTTCATGCCGCCGATGGACGAGGGCGACCTGCTCTACATGCCCTCGGCCCTGCCGGGTCTATCGACCGCCAAGGCCGCCGAACTGCTGCAGCAGACAGATCGGATGATCCGGTCCGTGCCAGAGGTCGCCACCGTGTTCGGCAAGGCGGGGCGGGCGGAGACGGCGACGGACGCCGCGCCGCTGGAGATGTTCGAGACCACCATCCAGTTCAAGCCGCGCGACCAGTGGCGACCGGGCATGACGCCGGAGAAACTGGTCGAGGAACTGGACCGCGTCGTTCGCGCGCCGGGCCTGGCCAATCTCTGGGTCTCTCCGATCCGCAACCGTATCGACATGCTGGCGACCGGGATCAAGAGCCCGGTCGGGGTCAAGGTCTCCGGGGCCGACCTTGCCGAGATCGACCGCATCGGCGGCGAGGTGGCCAGGGTCGCCAAGACCGTGCCGGGCGTCACCTCGGCCCTGGCGGAGCGGCTGACCGGGGGGCGCTATGTCGACATCGACATCGATCGGGCGGCGGCGGGCCGATACGGGCTGAATATCGCCGATGTCCAGTCGATCGTATCCGGCGCCATCGGCGGAGAGACGATCGGCCAGACCGTCGAAGGCCTGGCCCGCTATCCGATCAACGTGCGCTATCCGCGCGAAATGCGTGACGATCTGGAGCAGCTCAGGGCGCTGCCGGTCCTGACGCCGTCAGGCCAACAGATCACCCTGGGCACGGTGGCGAAACTCGAGATCGCCGACGGACCGCCCATGCTGAAGTCGGAGAACGGCCGCCCCTCGACCTGGGTCTATGTCGATGTGCGAGGGCGCGACCTGGCGTCCGTCGTCGCCGATCTGAAAAGGGTCGTGGCCAGGGACGTGCCGCTCAGTCAGGGCGTCGTCATCGCCTATTCGGGTCAGTACGAATATCTGGAGCGGGCGGCGAACCGGCTCAAGATCGTGGCCCCGGTCACGCTCGTGATCATCTTCATTCTGCTGTATCTGACGTTTGGTCGTTTCGACGAGGCCTTGCTGATCATGGCCACCTTGCCCTTCGCCCTGACGGGCGGAATCTGGATGCTCTACCTGCTAGGTTATCACCAGTCGGTGGCGACCGGCGTCGGCTTCATCGCCCTGGCCGGCCTGTCGGCCGAGTTCGGCGTGGTGATGCTGATCTACCTCAAGCACGCGTTGAGAGATCGGGGGCCGAACCCCGATCGCGATCAGGTGGAGGCGGCGGTCCGGGAGGGGGCGTTGCTTCGGGTGCGGCCCAAGGCCATGACCGTCGCCGTCATCATCGCCGGCCTGCTGCCGATCCTGATCGGCCATGGCGCCGGATCGGAAATCATGAGCCGCATCGCCGCGCCCGTCATCGGCGGCATGCTGACCGCACCCCTGCTGTCCATGCTGGTGATCCCGGCCGGCTATCTTCTGCTTCGTCGTCGAAAGCTTCCGTCCCCCACGTCCAACCCTGGAGAACCCAAATGAAACACGCCCTCATTCTCTCGGCCGGTCTGGCCATCGGTCTCGCCGCCTGCGGCCAGAAGACCGAACCTGCGCCGGTCGAGGCGCCGGCCGCCGCTCCGGCGGCCGCCGGCGACATGGCCGCCACGCCCATGGCCCCGGCCGAAGCCGTCAAGTCAGGCGCCGGATCGGGCGTGATCACGAAGGTCGATGCGGCGACGGGCTCCGTCACCATCGATCACGGTCCGATCCCGGGCGTCGGCTGGCCCGCCATGACCATGAGCTTCAAGGCGGCTCCGGCCGTAGTCGCAAAGGCCAGGGTCGGCGAGCGTATCCAGTTCGATGTGACGGTACGCGGTCGTGAAAGCGAAGTGACTGCGATCCGGCCCCAATAGGCCGGCCGTTCCGCAGGGCGCCGGCCGAACTCGACGCCCTATCCGGTCCTCGACCCGACATAGGCCTGGCCCCGCCGAACAACCGGCGGGGCCATTTTGCTTTTAGCGACGAACCGGGGTCGCGCCTTCGAAGGTCATGAAGGGGGCGGGGGCGCCGCTGCCGAAGCGCATGACGTCGTAGCGTTCGGGGGCGTAGCCGGGGGCCTCCATGCCGGGCGAGCCGGTGGGCATTCCGCCCACGCCGATGCCGCGCGATGCGCCGGGCGATTTCAAGAAGGCGTTGACGGCGGCGGCGGGGACGTGGCCCTCGATCACCTTGCCGTCGACGACCGCCGTGTGACAGGACCAGAGCGACTGCGGCACGCCGAGGCGGGTCTTCACCGGGGCCAGGTCGTCGGTGGGGACGACGCGGATGGCGTAGCCGGCCTTGCGCATATGCTCGACCCAGCCGCCGCAGCAGCCGCAGGAATCGCTCTTGTAGACGGTCATGTCCGAGGCCTGGGCCACGGTGGGCAGGCCGTTCAGCAGGAAGCCCGCGCCGCCGAGGATGGCGACGCCGGCGGCGAGGGCGGAAAGCTTGAGCCTGTTCATGGTCAGACCGCCTCGGCCGGATAGCCGGCGGCGTCAAGCGCGGTGAGCAGGGCCTGACGGTCGGCGCTGGTCGTCACCTCGACGCGGCGGGCCTCGATGTCGGTGGTGATCTGGGCCGAGGCGTCGACCGAATGGATGGCCTTCTCGACGCCGGCGACGCAGCCGCCGCAGCGGATCTTGGGGATGTTGAGAACCTGTAGATCGGTAACCCCGGGGGCATGGGCGGACATTGGCGAACCTTTCAACAATCGACGCCTGTGGTTCTAATCCTTCCCCACATGGGAAGGTCAACGGTTGGAACCTTGATTTTTTGTATTGGTTTGCTGGGGAGCTTCAGGCGCATGTGCGCCAGAAGATTCGGATTCTTAGAGGCAGGGAGACGCGCCGTGAACAAGGGTCAATACCGCTCATTCGGGATCGAACTCATTCTCGATTTCATCGTCATGTACCTCGTCATGTACACGATGATCGCCACGCTGGATCACTTCTATTTCAATCTCAACAACGTCTACATGACGCTCATGATGGTCATGCCCATGGCCATTCTCATGCTGTGGTTCATGAGGGCCATGTATCCGTCGCGAAAGCTGAACCTGGCGATCGTCGGCGGTGCGGCGGCGGTGTTTGTTGTGGCTTTCGTCGGCATGCGGACCCAGGCGGGCGTGGGCGACAAGGAGTTTCTTCGCTCCATGATTCCCCATCATTCCGGCGCGATCCTGATGTGCGAGCAGGCTTCGATCCGCGATCCGGAAATCCTCGCTCTGTGCGACCGGATCGTGCGGGCGCAGGACGACGAGATCGCTCAGATGCAGACGATTCTGGCGCGACTTGAGGCTGGCTGACTGCGACCTGGGTTCAAGCCGTCCTCGAACGGCTCGTCCTAAAAGCCGCCAGCGGAGGCAGCGAGGCGACCTGGGGTCCCGTTCTCGGAAAGCGGGAGCGGCTGCACGCCTTGAATGCGATCGCGAGCTTTTGCTTGTGTGGCGACCTGTCGCAAGGGGAAAGGGATGGCGGGTGCGTAGTACCCAGTGAAGCTCACCCCGAAATTGTCGGTGCAGCTCAATCAAGGAAGGATGATCCCCTCTATGTCGAGCATGGCTCTCGATCGCAGGTCCCTGTTGCGCGGCGCGGCCGCAGGCGGCGGGCTGCTTGGCCTTTCGGGCCTGATTCCGGCCTGGGCCCAGACGGGTTCGCCGGGGCTGCGCGCCGATCTGCCGACGCTGACGGGGCCGAACATCGACCTGACGGTGGGCCATTCGAACTTCACCGTCGGCGGCCGCACCGGCCATTCGGTGACGGTCAACGGCCTGCTGCCCGCCCCCCTGCTGCGGATGCGCGAGGGCCAGAACATGCGCCTGTCGGTGACCAATACCCTGGACGAGGACACCTCGATCCACTGGCATGGCCTGTTGCTGCCCTTCCAGATGGACGGCGTGCCGGGCGTCAGCTTCCCCGGCATCAAGCCGCGCGAGACCTTCGTCTATGAGTTCCCGCTGAAGCAGTCGGGCACCTACTGGTATCACAGCCATTCGGGGCTTCAGGAGGCGATCGGCCACTATGGCCCCATCGTCATCGACCCGGCGGGCGTCGATCCGGTCGGCTATGACCGCGAGCACGTCCTGGTCCTGTCGGACTGGAGCTTCCTGCATCCGCACGACATCCTGGCCAAGCTGAAGAAGAGCCCCGGCTATTTCAACATGCAGAAGACGACGCTGGCGGGCTTGCTGGACGGGTCGGACGGCATGGATCTGGCCGAGCGCCGGATGTGGGGCGGGATGCGGATGGACCCGCGCGACATCCTCGACGTCAACGGCACCACCTATACCTATCTGATCAACGGCCACGGGCCCGAGGAGAACTGGACCGGCCTGTTCCGGCCCGGCGAGCGGGTGCGTCTGCGCGTCATCAACGCCTCGGCCATGTCGATCTTCAACGTCCGCATTCCGGGGCTGGCCATGACCGTGGTTCAGGCCGACGGCGAGCACGTGCGCCCGGTCGAGACGGACGAGTTCCAGATTTCGGTCGCCGAGACCTATGACGTCATCGTCCGTCCGACCGAGGATCGGGCCTACACCATCGTCTCGGAAGCCATCGACCGTTCAGGCATGGGCCGCGCCACCCTGGCCCCGCGCCTGGGCATGACGGCCGAGGTTCCGCCGCTTCGCAAGGTGCCGAACCTGACCATGGCCGACATGGGCATGGGGGGCATGGATCACGGCTCAATGGCGGGCATGGATCATTCCGCGCACGGCGCAGCAGGGGCCGCCGCCGGGGCCGCCGCCGCCGCGCCGATGGACCATGGCGCCATGAGCATGCGCGACCCGAACAAGGCCCCCGCCGACATGGCGGTCGGCGTCGGGGTGGACGCCATCGCGCCGGCGCCCGCCAACCGTCTGGGCGAACGGCCGCAGGGGCTTCAGGATGTCGATCACCGGGTGCTGGTCTATACCGACCTGCGCTCCCTTGAACCGAACAAGGACACCCGTCCGCCGTCGCGTTCGATGGAAATCCACCTGACCGGCAATATGGAACGGTTCATGTGGGGCTTTGACGGCCGCAAGTTCTCGGAGCTGGTCGAACCGATCCGCTTCGAGTTGAACGAGCGGGTTCGCGTCACCCTGGTCAACGACACCATGATGGCCCACCCGATCCACCTGCACGGCCACTTCTTCCAGCTGGTCAACGGCCACGACGGGCATCAGCCGCTGAAGCACACGGTCAATGTGGCGCCGGGCTCGAAGGTGACCTTCGACCTGACCGCCGACGCGCCCGGCGACTGGGCCTTCCACTGCCACCTGCTGATGCACATGCACGCGGGGATGTTCAACGTCGTCACGGTTCGTCCGATGGAAGGAGCCGCCCGATGAGCCGCGCCCTGTTCGCCGCTGTTGCGGTTCTGCCCCTGATGCTGGCCGCCGGTTCCGCCGTCGCCCAGAGCCACGGGGGACATGGAGGCCACGGCGCCCAGGCCGCGCCCGCCCGCCCGCAGCAAGCCCGCCCGAGGCCCGCGCCCAAGCCCAAACCGCGCGTCGCCGCGCCCCAGCCGAGTCGCGCCACGCCTCCGGCCGCGGCCCCTGCCCAGGCGCCCGCTGTTGATCCTCATGCGGGCCACGCCATGAGCGCCGCCCCGGCGGCTGCGGCAGACCCGCACGCCGGTCACGACATGAGCGGCATGCAGACGGCTCCGGCGCCGGCGACGCAGGTCGATCCGCATGCCGGTCACGACATGAGCGGTCACGCGGGGCACGGCGCTCAGCCTGCGCCCGCTGCTGATCCCCACACGGGCCACACCATGAGCGCCGCCCCGGCGGTTGCGGCCGATCCGCACGCGGGTCACGACATGAGCGGTATGCAGACGGCTCCGGCCCCGGCGACGCAGGTCGATCCGCACGCGGGTCATGACATGGGAAGTCACGCCGGGCACGGCGATCAGCCTGCGCCTGCTGCTGATCCCCACGCGGGCCACACCATGAGCGCCGCCCCGGCGGTTGCGGCCGATCCGCACGCGGGTCATGACATGAGCGGGATGCAGATGGCTCCGGCCACGGCGCCCGCAGTTGATCCTCACGCCGGTCACGACATGGGCGCGGCTCCGGCGACTGCGGCGGACCCGCACGCCGGCCACGATATGAGCGCCATGCAAACGCCTGCCGCCGACCCTCATGCGGGTCACGACATGGGCCAGACGCCAGCGGCTGACCCTCACGCCGGGCACGACATGTCGGCCATGGCGGGCGGCGCGCCCAACATCCCGACCAGCGTGGACGCCGTTGGCGGGCGCATGGTCGAGACGCCGCCGCCCGCCGCCGCCCGCGCCGCGCCGGCCCATGCGGCGGACCTGCTGTTCGACCCGGCCGTCATGGCGGCGTCGCGCAAACAGTTGCTGGTCGAAAACGGCGACGTGCGCACCACGGCGGTCCTGATCGACTCGATCGAGGCCAGCTTCGGCGACGGCGAAAAGAGCTATAGCTGGAACGCCCAGGGCTGGACCGGCGGCGACATCAACCGCTTCTGGTGGAAGACGGAAGGCGAGGGCGCGTTCGACGGCAAGCTGCACGACGCCGAGGTTCAGGCCCTCTACAGCCGCGCCGTCGCGCCCTTCTGGGACGTGCAGGCGGGCGTGCGCCAGGACTTCCGCCCTGATGGCGACGACACGACCCATCTGACGGTCGGCGTCCAGGGCGTGGCCCCCTACTGGTTCGAAATGAGCGCCGCCGCCTTCCTCTCGACCGAGGGCGACCTGACCGCGCGCGCCGAGGCGGAATACGACCAGCGCCTCACCCAGAAGTGGATCCTGCAACCGGCCGTCGAAGTGGCCTTCTCGGCCAGCGACATCCCGGAGCTGGAGATCGGGTCCGGCCTGACCTCGGTCACAGCGGGCCTGCGTCTGCGCTACGAAATCCGCAAGGAGTTCGCGCCCTACGTCGGGGTCGAGTGGAGCCGGTCGTTCGGCGACACGGCCGACTACGCCAAGGCGCGCGGCGACGACGTCGATGCGACGCGTCTGGTCGTCGGGATCAAGGCCTGGTTCTGATTGCTCCAGAAAGCCGGCGACGGTCGCACGACCGTCGCCGGTTCCTACCCTGGATCGAGCGCCCCAACACTCGGCTGGATCGGGATCCTGTATGGGAGTTGGTCAGGATCGTGCGGCCGTCGCGGCTGCGTGGTCGACGGCCTCGACCCGAAGAACCACGCCGCTCCACGCCAAGGTCAGGCCTTCGACAACCTTGTCGGACGAAGCCTCGAAATCGACTTCCGCGAAAGCGTCGTTCATCCACACCAGGATTTCGCGCGCCAGGTGTGCGCGCAGGCTGAGGGTCGCCGCATCTTCTGTCATGGAAAGCCCCCGCTTATCCGTTGCGCCTACGTGAGGTTGCGGGCGGTGAGGGTGCTTCTAAAGAGGGTAGCGGCCCGCTGTCCAGTAGAACGGCGTTCGTCTAGCGGGACGGTTGAAGAACTCCGGACAATATGGCGCGGTCGCGGCCCCGCGAAGAAGGACCCGCGGAGGCGACTCTAGGGGGCGAAGGCCTCGCCTTATGGAGGGCTCCCGTGGCGACAGCAGAGCTCGCGGTCGTCGGGTCGGCTTGGTCGAAGGTCGAGCGTCAGGGGCCCTCGTCGCAGACCTTCGATCCCCGGCTCGCCCGCACCTGGATTGGGTTCGGCGAGGCCCGGTGGCCGACGATTCCCGCCTCGCGGCAAAGGGGGAGGAAGGGCGACCAGGGGCGCTCCAATCGGGAGCGTCAGAATGGAGGTCGTCATGTCGACCGGCCCTGCCGCCGTCTTTCATCGCCAGCCAGAACCCTTGCCCGAGAGCGCCGATCAGGTCCTTCTGGCGTCGATCTTCGAGCGCGTCCTGTCCCGGGAGGCCGGCCGCGCCGCGGCCGTGGACATGATCGCGACCTTCCATGGCTTGGCGGGCGTCGCTGCGGCCGACGAGGCGGCGTTGCTTCGCGCGGGCCTCCACCGCGGCGGCGTCGCAGAACTGGTCCGAATACGCGACATGGCCCTGGCCATGACGCGCGCCCAGGCTTGCGATCGGCCGGTCCTTTCTTCCTGGACGGCCCTGACCGCCTATCTCAGGGCGGCGCTGGCCCATGCGCCGCGAGAGCAGTTTCGCACCCTCTATCTCGACAAGCGCAACATCCTGATGCGTGACGAATGGCGCGCGGACGGCACGATCGACCATGCCCCGGTCTATCCTCGCGAGGTCGTTCGCCGGGCGCTGGAGCTGTCGGCCTCGGCCCTGATCCTGGTGCACAACCATCCCTCCGGCGATCCCAGCCCGTCTCGCCCGGACATCGACATGACGCGTCGCGTGGTGGAGGCGGCCCGGGTCTTCGACATCAAGGTCCACGACCATGTGATTGTCGGCCGGGAGGGCACGGCGAGCTTCCGGGCGCTCGGCCTGATGGAACCGTCATGAGCCTGCGCGCCCTCGTCGCCGCCCTGGGCGGCGACCTCTACCAGTCCGGGCTAAGGGCCAATGTGCCCGCGCCCGGCCATAGTTCCAATGACCGGTCGGTCTCCCTCCTGCTCGACGGCGACCGCCTGGTGATCCACGGTTTCGGCGCCGCCGACTGGCGCGAGGTTCGCGACCACCTGCGCGGCCTGGGTCTGATCGACGCCGAGGGTCGGCTGGCGGGTGGAGGGTTGTCCCTGGTCCGGTCTTCGTCTGCGCGCCCCGACGCGAGCGCGCGGATCGAGGCGGCGGTTCGTCTCTGGGAGGCGACGATCCCGATCGCCGACGGCGACCTGTGCGCGCGCCATCTCCTGATGCGCGGGATCGAGACCCCGCCTGACCGCCTCGCTGACCTGCGCCGCCATCCAGCTGCGCCGGTCTCGGTCTTCGCACCGGCTAGCCCGACCCGTCCGGCCCTGGTCGCCGCGATCCGGGATCCGGGCGGCCGGCTGTGCGCCGTCGAACTCGTCTACCTCGAAGGGGACGGTCGATGCGCGCGCCTGCGCCTGCCGAGGAAGACGGTGGGGGCCGTTCCTGGCGGCGCGGCCGTACGCCTGTCGCCGGCCGGCGCCGTCATGGTGGTCGGGGAAGGGGTGATGACCACCCTGTCGGCCTCGGCCCGCTTCAGCCTGCCGGGTTGGGCTCTGTTGTCCGCCGGCAATCTCTGCCGCTGGACCTCCCCAGAGAGGGTGCGTCGCGTGATCGTAGCGGCTGATCGCGGTCCGGCCGGGGAGGCGGCGGCCGTGCGCCTTTGTCGTCGGCTTAGGGCCCAGGGCGTGGCGGCCTCAATGCGTCAGCCGCCGACGCCGTTCGGCGACTGGAACGACGTCGCGGTGGGGCGCGGGAAAGCAGAGGAGGAAGGGCGGGGCGGGGCGCCGGCAAGGCGGGGATAGGCTCCGCCGACCGGCGGGAGAAGACCCATGACCCGCACAGCTCATAGCCGCAGCCGCAAGACCAGGTCCGCTGCTCCAGGCGCTTCGCTGACGGCCTCGGCCCAGGCCCCGATCTCGGCCCCGACGCGCAACCAGAAGACCGTCCGCCTCGGCGACCTCGACAT
This sequence comes from Brevundimonas bullata, assembly GCF_014207965.1. Lineage (GTDB taxonomy): Bacteria > Pseudomonadota > Alphaproteobacteria > Caulobacterales > Caulobacteraceae > Brevundimonas > Brevundimonas bullata_A. The sequence continues at coordinate 26,310 of NZ_JACHLM010000004.1, read as the reverse complement.
CGCCCCCGAGAACCTTCGTCACGGCGAGGCGCCCGACGACGACATCCCGCAACTGGCGGACACCATCGCCGCCGCCGGCCTCCTGCAGTACCCAACCGTCCGGCCGGGCCGAGGCGATGAAGCCGCCTATATGGTGCTGGACGGACGCCGCCGGCTGCTGGCCCTGCGGTTGCTGCGCGACGGGGCCTTTATCGACGACGATCATCCGGTCGAGGTCTTCGTCGAAACCGATCGGGCCCGTCAGGCCGCGGCGGTCGTCCTGACCAATACGGCCGTGCCCGTCCATGTCGCCGACGTTATCGCCGCCATCGGCCGGATGCTGAAGGAGCGTCTCGGCGTGAAGGTCATCGCCCGGGCGCTTGGGCATGGCGAGATCGAGATCCGCCGTCTGGCCGCCCTGTCGAAACTGCCCGCCACAGCCCTGGAGGCGCTCAAGGCCGGCAGGATCACCCTGCGCCAGGCGCGGCTGCTCGCCCGCCTGAAGGACAAGGCGCAGCAGATTGAGCTCGCCCAGGCCGTTCTTGACGGCCACGGCCTGCAGGAGTGGCGCATCCAGGAGCAACTGGGCGAGGGCCGCATCACCGATCGCGATCCCCGCTGTGGCCTGGTGACGCCGGCGCTCTATGCGGCGGAAGGCGGCCGGACCGAGGCCGACCTGTTCGGGGAGCTGCCGCCGGTCCTCATGGATCCCGCGGCCCTGACGCGCGCCTGGCTCAAGCGGGCTGCGGAGGCGGCGGCGCTCTTCGAGGCGGAGGGGCTGACCGTCCATCTGAGCCCGGGCGACGACGGGCCGGACCTGCCGGATGACCTGGAGCAGCTCTACTACGCCTACGGCGGCCTGTCCGATGAAGCTACCACGGCCTATCGCGAGGCCCGTGATCGGGCCCAGGCGGCGGCCGTGGCCGTTGAAGCGGTCGAGCCCGCGACCCCAGAAGATGAGGCCGACGAGCGTCGGGCGGCCTATGTGCGGGCGCGCATCGCCCAGGATCAGGCCGGCGCCGGACAGCAGCTGGCTACGGTCCTGGTGCTCCGTCCCTCGCTGCGGACCGGCGTCGAGATCGAATGCTACGGACCGGCGGAGACGGCGGATGAACCGGCGGGGTCTGCCGAGGACGCGGCTGATGAGACCGAGACCGAGACCGCGACCGCGACGGAAGGCCGGGGCCGGCGAGCCGTTCGGGCCGCCTATGCGCCGCCCCAGGCCGAGGCCCCGACGGCCGAGGTCGACGGGGTCAGCCATGTCCTGCATGCGACCCGCACGGATATGGCGACGCGGGGCCTGATCCGCGCCCTGGCCGAGACGCCCGAAGTCGCTTTGACCGCCCTGGTCGCGCGCCTGTTCGGGGCTCTGGCGGTCTGGCCGCCGGTCGGACGCTCCGAGGCGGCCCTGGCGATCACCGCCTCGGCCTTCAGCCCGTCGGGCGGGCGCGTCGTCGAGGGCCTCGACGGCGTGGTGCGCGAACGCCTCGACGAACGCCGCCGCGCCTGGGAGGCGTCGGGCCAAACACTCATCGCCTGGGTCCACGCCCTGGACCCGGTCGAGCGCATGGGCCTCCTGGCGGAACTGACCGCTCTCAGCCTGGACCTGCGTGAGGAGCGGACCAGCCTGGTGCGCCTGACGCCGAGGGCCGATGCCGCCGAGCTCGCCGACCTCTGCGATGCGGACGTGGCGCGCTGGTGGACGCCAGACGCGGCCTATCTGCGCCCGCATTCCCGCGAGCAGCTCCTGACCATGCTCGAACGCATGGGGGCCGAGACCGAGGCGCCGGCCCGCTTGAAGAAGGGCGACCTCGTCGCCTGGACCGAGGACCAGGCGAAGGCGCGAAGCTGGGCGCCGGCCTGCCTGTCGTGGGGCCTGGCTCCGGAGGAGGACGGTGACGCCCTCGACGCGGACGCGCCCGACGCGGATGCGGACGAAACCCCTGACGACGGCGAAGTCGAGACTGACGATCCGGAGACTGGCGGCGAGGTGACCGACAGCGAGACGACATGGGGCGTCGGCGTCTTTGTGGTGACGCCGGCCGGGGAGGCGGCCCTGGTTGACGGTGCTCAGGGCGAGGCGGCGACCGACGCGGCCTGACCGGAAAGCCGGTTTCGTCGGGTCGCGCCCGGCGGAACCGGTCCGGAGGGAGGAAGGGACCAGGAGGGCGAGGCGGAACGGGGAGAGGGTCTTCCCGGCCTCTGATCACAAGGAGACTGTCATGCAGACCATGGTGTTCACCGGCCGGTTGGCGGCCGATCCCCAGATCAGCCCGGACTTCGCCAAGGCGGTGTTCCGGCTGCTCGAGAAACGCGGCGTGGACGCCGGCGGCAAGGACCGCATCGTCGGCGTCAACTGCGTCAGCTGGGCCAGGGGGCTCAATGAGAAGGTCATCGCCCGAGGCCTCGCCAAGGGTTGCGAGGCCCTGGTCGTGGGGGCCTTCGCCGACACCGCCTATACGGCCCGTGACGGGACCGAGCGCGCCGCCAAGGAGCTGGTGGTGAACCGGCTGACGGTTCTCGACTGGGCGAGCGACAGGGCGGCCGAACCCGGGGCGGAAGATTCGGCGGACGTCGCCGATGAAGCCGTCGAGGCGGCCCGCCCTCGCAAGGGCCGCCGCGCGGCGGCCTGACCCTCACCCTCATTTCAAGGAGACTGAACCATGCAGACCCTCGTCATCGAAGGCTATCTGGCCGCCGACCCGTCCATCCTCTCGGCTCAGGGCTCGGGCCGCAAACGCGCGAGCTTTCGCGTGCTGGAGACCACCCGCTATCGGCGCGCCGACGGCGAACAGGGCGAGCGGACGACCGGATTCAACTGCGTCTGCTTCAACGAGACGACGGCGGAGAACTACATCGCCCCCTATGCCCGCAAGGGCAGCCGGGTCATCCTCCAGGGCCATGTCGAGAACGACAGCTGGACCGGCAAGGACGGGGTCGAACACTACGACCTGCGGGTGGTGGTGGAGGACATGCGGTTGAAGAACCGGCGCGACGCCCCCTCGAACCGTGAGCTGGCCGCCGGCGACGCCGGCCCGGATGCGGCGAGCGGCTATGATCTGAACGACGACATCCCCTTCTGATCGCAGCCGCATCGCAATGCGGACGGCATGGCCCGGCGCTGATGCGTCGGGCCATTGTCGTGTCGGACGCGAAAAGAGGGAGGAAGGGCGGCCGGGGGCGAGCCGATCGGGCTCGCTGACCCTGAGCATCCCCATGACCGTCTCCATCTGGACCGAGGATCGTATTCTCCGCCTGACCGCCCTGTGGCTGGAAGGCCGGACCGCCGCCGCCATTGCGTCTGATCTCGGCCGCGGCGTCTCGCGCTGCGCCGTCCTCGGCAAGGTCTATCGCCTGGGTCTGGTCCGCGGACCGGAGGCCCGGCGCGCGCGCCCTGCGGCGCCGCCCCGGACGAAGTCGCCTCGGGAGACGATCATCGCCGCGCGACCTGCCGCACGGTTGTCTGGATCGCTGACGGGCAGGTCGACGATCGGGCCTTCAGCGGCCTTGCTGGCTGCGCCGCGCGCGCCGACGGCGACCATCCTGTCCGTGAGGGCCGGCCAGTGCCGCTGGCCCTATGGCTGTTCCGGCGAAGCAGGCTTCGGTCTTTGCGGGCGTCCAGTGGCTCGCGGCGCCTTTTGCGCGGCCCATGCCGCCGCGGGCTACCAGAAGCGGCCCTGTACGGCCGAGAGCCTGCTGAGAATGGTCGGCGTCGATTGAGACTCGTGCTGCGTCCAGGACGACGGCCGCGGGCCGTCGTCTGGGCCCAGGGCGACCGCATGGCCGCCGTGGCTATCGGCGCGTCGGCGCCGAATAGGGTCCTCGTCCGAAGCGGGACGAGGACATGCCCCCACACAACGACTTCCCATCCTGACACGTCACCCCGGCCGTCAACGGCTTCGCCGTTCCCCTCTACGGCCCTCGAGAGGAGGACCGCTGCGGTGACTGCCGGGGGCCCCGACGTGGCCAGGAATGGGGTCGTTGCGCATGGGGCGCTGCGACATTTCAGAACTGGAATGATGCAATGCATAGCTCGAACCCCGCCTTCATCACGGCCTTTGCGCCGAAGTCAGATACCGCCTTCGATGACCTGGCTGCGGCGCTGGGCGATCAGCGGCCGCAGGCCTCGGAAGAAGCCTTGGTCCAGCTCGGGCGAGCGCTCATGACCGAACTGCTGGACGTGATCGCCGACACGGCGCTGGAGGACTTCCAGACCCTGCTTGGCGAAGCCCTGATCGGCGCCTTTCATTCGGCGGCGGGACGGATCGAACGGGACGCCGACCGGGCGCGCGACGTGATGCGCCGGCTCGACCGCGACTTCGACGGATCGGAAGCCTCCGACGTCGAACTGCAGGAGGCGACGGCTCGGGCTCGGGCCGGAGATGCGGCCACTCAGGCGGCGGAGAGGATCAGGGATGCGGCCTCCGCCGCCTGGACGGTTTCCACGGGCGAGGTCTGGACCGCCTGGCGGGGCAGTCGCCGGGGAAGCTTCCTGACGGCGGCCCAGCTGGAAGCCAAGCAGGCTATCCGGGCGGTTCGGGATCGACGGGCGGAGGACGCGCGACATGCGGGACCGGTGGTGGCCTTCCGGGGCGCGCCGTCGGCGGATGCGGCGGAGGACGCGGCGCGCATCTTCGACGCCCTGAACTGGGCTTTGGCGGAGTGGCCGGACATGGCGCTCGCGACGACCGGGGCGAAGGGCGCGGAGAAGCTGGCCATCCGATGGGCCCAGCAGAAGGGGGTGACGCTCATCCTGGCACGGGCGGATTTCGACGCCCATGGCAAGGCGGCGCCTTTCAGGGCCAATGACGATCTGATTGCGCTCGAGCCGACCTGCTGCCTGACGCTGGCGAGATCGCTCGACGCGGCAAGCGCGGCGGACGGTCGTCCGTTCGGACCGGCGCTCAACCTTGGACAGAAGGCGATGGAGCAGGGCGTCCGGCATCTGGCGGTGAGGTCGCGCCCGCACTGAGAGACATTGACGACATAGCGTTAGACCTGACCCGCTCGGCTTCGGCCGGGCGGGTTATTTGATGTCATCCGGAGGGCGCTGGCGGGCGGCGAGCGCTGCACGGCGGTGGGACGGCGCGTGTTTGACGAGGTGTGTCCGGGTGTGTCGGGTGATGAAAAGGAGGTCTGGAAATCTGTGAAATGGGGCTTAGGGCAAGATAAAAGGCGGTGTTGGCGTCTTCGCCTTTTCGCTATCCTTTCGGAGGGTTAGCCGACGAAGGTCGGGCTGTTGATGACTTGCGGAGAGTTGTCGGGCTCGAGCTGGATCGGCGGCCTTTTCGGGAGGTGCGTCATGCTTATCCGCGAGGCGATCGAAGACCGGCTGGCGGCGGGCGCGGCGCACGGCGTCGACGGCGTCCAGGTCCGTCTTCCCCTGTCCCTGAAGACCGATCGCGTTCCGGTTCGCACAGGCATGTTTCAGAGGCTGGCGGCGTCGCGGCAGTTCGCCCTGGGGGATCGTTCAGGTGTGCTCAGGGCGGCCCAGGGACGGTCGGGCAGGGCCTTTCGCATGGATGTCCGCCAGCGGGTGATCGTGAAGGCCCTGGTGTCGAGACACGTCGGAAAGGCGGCGACGCGAGCGGGGGCGCTGGCGGCGCATGTCGCCTATCTCGGCCGGTCGGGTGCGGGCGCCGAGGGGGCGCGACCGGACTTCTTCGGCCGGATGGACGACGGGGTGGAGGCGGCGCTCGAGACCAGGGGGTGGAGCGGGGACCGCCATCATTTCCGCTTCATCATCTCGCCGGAGCACGGCGACCGGATCGCCGATCTGAGGGGGTATGTGCGGGAGGTGATGGCGCGGGTGTCGGCGGATCTGGGTGAACCGGATCTGCGTTGGGTCGCGACCTGCCACTACGACACCGACCAGCCGCACGCCCATGTCCTGGTGAGGGGGCGGCGTGCGGACGGTCGGGACCTGGTCATTCCCCGCGACTACATGGGCTACGGCTTCCGGGCGCGGGCGCAGGAGGTCGCGCAGGAACGGCTGGGGGACCTTTCGCGCGTCGAGGCCGAACGGCGGGTCTGGAAGGAGACCCAGGCGGACCGGTTCACTGGGCTGGATAGACGGCTGCTGGCGGCGGCGGATGCGGGCGGCATGGTCGATGACGGGACGGGAGGGACCGGCGCCTGGGCGGCGCTGAGCCGGGGGCGGCTCCGGCACCTGGAGGGGCTGGGGCTCGCCGTACGGACGGGTCGTCGATACCGGCTCGAGCCTGAGATGGAGATAGAGCTGCGAACGCTTCAGGTGCGGCGGGACATCATCAGGACGATGAATCAGCGTCGGCTGGAGGGGGCGCGGGAGGTGCGGCTGCTTGGGCGGGACAAGGTGGCCGGCGTGGTGGTGAAGACGGGGTTTCACGATGAGGTGGGGGCGGCGCCCTGGGTGGTGGTGCGCGATGCTCAGGGCGTGGAGCACTATGGGCGGCTGAAGGTGGGCGGGCAGGCGTTGGCGGTTGGGGATGCGGTGGCGTTGGCGCCTGTGGGGCAGGGGATGGCGGTGGTGATGAAGGGGCGGAGTCTGGAGCGCTGAGGGGATTGTATGGAAAAGCCGATCACGGTCGCCGCTGAATCAAGCCGGACTCCAGCGAAGTTCGGTTCCGGGTCGTGACGCTACAACATGTCCTGCGAACGCTTCGTCCGATCTCGGGCGTAACAGGCACCGTAGCCACCAAAGGCCGAGCGGAGTTTGCCGACCCCAAAATTTCTGTGCGATCTGACTCGGAAGGTTCAGCACTAGAAAAATTGAATGTCTGCCGCGTCAATCGGGATCGTTCGAAGGTGTGCCGGCAGGCTGTTGCAAACGCGCGCACGCTCAGGACCCAAGACTTCAACTACCCTGGCTTGCCAATGGGTTGGCACCCGCATCCGCGCGTCTCGCAACGCCAAGAATAACGCGTCCGCTAAAGGGCCGATGCGCGTCTCTTCGTCAGGCAAGGTGGCGAAGAGCACTTCCGTGGTGGATCGGAGATCAAGAGCTGGGAACCGTTGCTTGGCGATAGCTGTCGCCTTTCGCTCATCGATGAGAGCGATTCCCTTCAGGCGAACCGCCACTGCCAAGGTCGCTGCTTCGCCGTCATCGAGGGTTTCAGCCGTGGCTCCTGCGACGAGGCTGAGGAACAAATCCTCGTCGTCTGGGGTCATGGTCGCAACACCGATCTGGCCAGACTGAATGAGTGGCTCAATGTGCGCCAACACGTCGTGGCCGTTGGAGCTTCCGCGCTGAAGTTCGCGCAACGCCACGTCGACGATCGCGACCGGCGCGCCCAGCGCGGCGAGAATTTCAGCGCACCGACCCGTCGCGGCGAGGTTAATCCACACGCTCGCATCCGCGACTTGCCAAGATACCTCAGCGCCGGATTCGGGGAAGTCCATCGGCTGCCTCCTCATCCGACTGATAGGAGTCGATTAGTTCCCGCGCATGAACGCGATCAATCTTGAGCAGGCTGGCGACCTGGCCTTCTGAGAGCAGGTCGCGCTTCCAAGCCTCCGCCGCCAGCAGCTGGAGCCGCAGTGACACCGACCGCTCCGCGTCTTCGCCGCGCGGATCAAACGTAGGGTTCTCGCCCAGCACCTGTCGCGCCTGCTCGTTCGTGATGCCGCCGGTGCGGTCAAACCAGTCCCAAGTCCCGTTCGCCACGAGTTCCAATTCCTCCAGACGTCGCACCAGCGCCTCTCTCGACACGCCAAAGGCATGAGCGAGCACGATCACATGACGGCGGGTAAGGTTCGATGCACCTGCCGTGGTGTCTCGGAACATCGACTTGACGGTTCGTGAGGGCGTCAGAAATGCGCGGGCGAAGGCATTGGCGTAGCGTTCCTCGCGCGATTGCTCGGGCGAGCCTTCGTATAGGCTATCCGGCGCCCGACGGGTGGCAATGTAGTGGCCGAGTTCGTGAGCGGCAGTCTGGGCCCTCCGTTCTCTCGGGTGAGCCGCGTTCAGCAATATGCAGGGACCTGCGCTGTCATCGTAGGCGTAGAGTCCGGATATTTTGGCATCGAGCCGGCGCACGAAAATGCGCACGCCGAGTTGTAGCTCCAGGATCGAGACCACATCGTGTACCGGCGCGTCTCCAATGCCGAGCCACTGGCGTAGTTCAAAGGCATCCTCCTCAGCCTGCGCTAGGACATTGCCGGGCAGGATAGGGCGTTCAGAGGGTTCGGATCGGCTTCGAACCACTCCGAGGAGATCTTCGAGTTCGACCTCGGCCTTGACCAGATCCGTAAGTAGAGCCGAAGCGGCCTCGACCGCCGAGCCACCGTCCTGGGTCCGGCGGAACCGGGGGCGCAAGTCGACTTTTGCGGATTCTCGCCGGAGGAGAGCGTTGACCGTCGTTCCGTACAGTCCCGCGAGCGTCTGCAGTTCCTCCAGGCGCGGCCGACGACCGCCCTGTTCGATTGCTACCAAGGTCGTCCTGACCGCCCCGATCCCTTCGGCCGCTTGGGCTTGAGTGATCTTCGCCGCGTCCCGCGCAAGTCGAAGACGTTCGCCTAAAGCAATCAGGTCAATGGTTGGAGTCGAGTCCATCATGCGGCCACGCTGGCGGCATAGCGCGCAACGAAGGATTGATCACCTTGGGCGGCCACGAACCGTCGCCATTCTTCCGCATGGCGAGTCAGCAGCTCCTGGGTCTGTACACGAACCGCGCCTTCATCATCGCCAAGCGCATCGGCAGTCAGCCGAACGACGCGACGGAAAGCGAGCGTCTGCGCCGATGGTGAAGCCAGTGAAGCCAGATGATCCATGTGCAGCACGCCCGCTATCCCATACTCTCTCAAAGCGTGCGTATGTCCTTGGAATGCGCTGGCGGCGCCAGCGTCGAAGTCGGCAACGGTGAGATTTTCCCACACATACCTGTCGGCGGGTTCGTCGATCTCCGCCGTGAACATGCTTAAGCGGCGCAGCATGCAGGCCGCGCAGATTCCGCATTGGCGACGTGCGCCCTCCACGGACGCTTGCTGCGAACTCTGCCAGCAGCTCCGCGTCCGCGTAACGAAGTCGGGCGGCGTTGACAGGGCTTTCGCAGCGGCGAGAGTTTCACCCTTGGTGTGCCAGAGGCGGGGGTAGTCGTAGCGAATCTCGTGTCCCGTCAGCGCCAGAAAAAGACGCTCCATTTTGCGGCTGAACGCGGGATGGACCCGGTAATCGGGATAGGCGTGACCGGATCGGACCAACACGGGCCCCAAGGCGCCCTGACCGCTTTCCGTGACGATGATCCGTTGGACATCGGACATCGCCGCCGCGATGGCGGTCACGACCGCGAACTTGAAGCCCCGCGATCGGGCCGATGACTCCGGGCTGTTCGGTACGGAAATCTTGTACGGCACGCGAGCGAAGGGCTTGCGGTCCTTATCCAACGCTTGCCGATCTACCCCGCCAGAGCCCAAGCGGACCCGCACCAACTCACTGTTGGTCGCATGGGCCGTCAGCGCGTGGACTGCGAGTGAATCCAGGCCCTCGCTGTAGGGCATGATCAATGCCCGATAAGGAGGCAACGGCAGTTGAGCGCTTACGGGATCCGGCTCGGCCTCCCGCCGCGCCTCGAAACGGAACCGCCAGACGTCACCGGTGAGAAACGACAGAGTCTCCTCCAGAAGCGCCGTGATTTCCGGCGCCGCCCAGAGTTTGGGATCGTGAACCGAGACGCGGACGTCAAAAGAACGCGACCAACCCCAGCCCGGACGCCGTTGTATCCGATCGCAAAACTCAACCGCAGCTGCGACGACTAACAGGTCGAAGAGGCGACGATCGAAGCGTGCGAAAAAGAACGAGGTGAGCCCGCGAGTATCGAGGCGAAGGCTTTCGCCCAGCACGGCAGGCGTTGCGCCTGCACGGAACGGCACCCCGACTTCGATCGCATCGACCAAAAGCGCCGTTTCAGAGGCGCGATAGGAGGTGGTCCCCGTCATGCGAACGCAGGTCCATCATCCAGCCCGGATCGGTCCACGGCTTTTGGAAGCGCGCGGTTCATGGCGCCGGTCACCAGTCCGGTCGCGACATCTCGCACACGGTCGCCCGCCTTCTTGAGGGCTTCGCTCACGCGCTGCTCAACATGGGCGGCTCTCGCTTGTGGCGATTTACGCAAGTAGTGCTCCACGACCGAACGGGTCGCCGCCTGTCCCCGCTCTTCGAGGACGGCCTCGGCGCCGGCCTGGAAGGCCTCTGATTGTTTCTTGCCGTCACGCAGCGCATCGCCGACGGCTTCAACCAGATCGATTTCCATGACCGAAGCGGCTTGCGAACGCAGCGCCGCGACCTGCTGAGGCGCGTCGTCGATCAGTTGTGGCTGTTCGGGCATCAGGATCCGGCGAAGGCTTTTGAGCAGCCCCTCGCCGATCTCTCCTTTAGCATCCGCCGCCAAAGCGGCCGGAATTTTCTCGACCACTTCCTCCAAGGCGTGAGCACGACCGTCTGCGATCTCGCAGACTTTCTTCCAAGCTCGCCTCAGAGGCAGGCTACGATGAGGACCATCACTCATTATTTGCCTCCATGTCAGGAGACTGATCTTGCGCCCTGACATTGTCAAGCAAAATACCGATGATTTCTGACATTCGGTCTGTTGCAGGCTTTTTGAGTCAAGCCGGACGGCCGATCAAACGGCGGTAATGCTGGTTGCGCCCTCCTTCCTGCTGCAACGATCGACGTTGACCTCAGGATCGTTCCAGCGGTGACGCGACTTGTGGCAGCACTCTCAGCGACGGTGTGGTCATTGTAGTCGACCAGGCTGGCGGTCATCCCGATCTGGGTCGCCGCAAGGCTGTCAACGATAACGATGTAGTGCGAGCCAGGCGTTGAGGTGTCGCAGCCAAACCGTGTCCGCCCCACCAACGGCGGCGAACGTCCTTATCGTATCCAGGTGGGCGATCAGAAACTCAAAGGCTCCGTCGCAGACCGCGGTGACCAAACCCTGTGCCTGCTGACCGATCATGCTCGCTGCGACGCCGTCGCCCACGATGGTCATGGAGACGGCAGTGATGGCGAAGCCCGCGACCCAGCCTGTGCGGGCCAGCAGTCGTTCCATGATGGTTTTCGCCGCCTGGTTTGACCGATCCGGGTGTGCGCCGCGACCGACGTTCGCTGCTGCTTCCTCGGCGACGGCTAAGGCGCCGGGGCCAAAAACCTCCGGGGTCGCGCGGATGGCCTCGGCTATGGCGACCACAGCCCGGGTGAGCGCAACCTGTTCGTCAGTCGTACGGCGATAGCGCGCAGCGGCCTCGACCAGCGCCGCCCCCTCTTCTGACGACACGATGAGCGCACCGTGCAGTTCGCGCAGCGTATGGAGACGGCTGGGGACGGGGCCGGGCAGGGGAGGACGGTCTCCCTCAACGAGCTCCTTGCCGACCTGATTGGCGGTATTGTCGAGGAAGACACCCCGTGTGTAGAGCAGCGGCGTGGAGACGGGGCCTTCCTCCAGCGCCAGCTGGTACTTTCGAAGCGCATGCAGCAAGTCCTGATGGGCATTGGTGCCCGCCAGGTCGCTGATGATATCGGCCGTGTGTTCACGCAGCGCCGACAGAAGCTCTCCTTCGGGGAAGGCTTCGCCGCTCCAGCCGGTCAGGTCGATGCGCCCGTCCGCGGCGGAGGCGAAAATTGGGCCGGGAACATCGTCCGGAACCTGGTCCATAATTTTTCGGAAGGCTTCGGCGGCGCGTAGGCTGCCGGGCAGGACGCCGGCTGCTTCGAGCGGCGTCTCGCGGTCGTCGTCCTGGCCTCTGACCGGCGCCCATTCCGTCAATCCATCGGATTCGATCTCTTGGATGGCGAGATCGATGAGGGTTTCGTCTTCGTCGGGAAAGCGCTTCTCTAGCTCGTCGCGCGCGTCATACGGACCGCCGTGAATGTAGAGGAAGCCGCCCTCGCGACCATTGTACGGCGTTGATTGCGAGGGATCCTCGAACCGGGCGTGAAACCAGCTGACCATCGACTGGATGCGGGCTTCCTGATCGGCGAACTCACTGTCCACCAGCTCGAACTTGAAGTTCTGCAGCATCTTGTGGGGGCCGATCGTCTTGTCCGTATGGTCCAGCATGCCGACCGGGTATTCGTAAGCCCACCAGGCAAGATCGCCGAGATCGGGATGAGCGATCTCCGCGCTGTAGGTGATCTGATCACCCATACCCCGCTCTTCGCCTCCGACCTGGTTCCAGTCGAGTTCATCGGCCTCGATCGCGAAGACTTCGTCGGTCTCCGCGTGCCTGATATGGGCAACCCCTTGTGTTCTGATCGACATGCCGCAGCTCCAGACCCGATCCGGGCGCAGAGGGCCGCGTTCCGACGTCCGGCCAGTATGAAATGCGCCACGGCCCACGCCAAGGACCTGACGGTGGTTTCAACGGCCCGCTCGATCGCTATCGTCTTGCCGTCCCCAGTAGATGACGCCTTGGATCCGTCATCCTAGGCGCGGCGCGCCTGCCGGTGGATGGCCTTGTCGTCTTTCTCCACAGTGTGAGAACAAAATAGGAACTTATCAGTTGTGAGCATGAGGGCGCTGTCCTAGAGCGGGGAAGGGTCGGTCGGCTGAGCAGGAGCTGCACCATGCAAACGAATGAAGGACGGTCGGCGCCGTCGATGTCTGAACCGACAGGCGAGGACCGTATGCTCGGGAGCCTGATGGCGCTCTGGCAATACGGCGAGGCGGCGCGCGCCGATCCGGTGCTGCTGAACATGCAGTCCAGGATCGCGGCCGAACTGGCGCGGATTTCGCCCGATGCGGCGGCCAAGGGCAGGGCCCTGTTCGAACGGCTGACCGCCGCGACCGGGGCCGCCGGACGGCACTAGGCCATGGGGTTTCGCAAACATGAGAACCGGCCGCTGTCCTATCATCTGGCCACGCCGGTGTCGGTGTCAGAGATGCGGCAGAGGGGCTGGGTGGTCATGGCCCGTTGTCAGGCCTGTCAGCTGGATCTGCGCATCGATCTGGACCTGGTGGTCCGCCTCAACGGGCCGGACCTGGTCCTGTTTGGCAAGTCGTGCCGGTGCCGTCGCATGGGATGCAGCGGACGGATGATCTTCATGGGGACGCCGCCCGGTCAGCAGACCGGTCTGTTCTGGACGCTGCTGGAGCAGGCGCCTCGCATACTTGAGACAGGAGCCCTGGCATGAGGACGCCGCGTCGCGCCCGACCGAACGCCCGGGATCTGGCGCGCCTGAAGGAGGCCCGGGACATTCTCGAAGGCCTGATGATCCAGCTGCGGCCCGCCACGCCTGAGCACAACTCGGTGGTGAACGCCTTTGACGCCGTCCGAACGGCGGCGATCGACTGGACGGGCAATCCCGAGATATGGAGCGGGACGGACTCGGCGGGCCGGCGGGCCTTGCCGGACCCCTTCGTTAAGCGGCCCGAACATTCAAAGTGGCCGCGCTAGCCGACGACTCCACAAGCCGTGTTCTGCGTGAGAGGCTCGACCGATGTGCAATCTCTACTCGGAGACGAAGGGGCAGGCGGCGATCCGCGCAGCAGCCAGGGCCATGCGCGACCTGACCGGCAACCTGGCGCCCCTGCCGGGGATATTTCCGGACTATCCGGCGCCCATAATCTGCACGGGCGAAGACGGGGTGCGCGAACTGGTCATGGCGCGCTGGGGCATGCCGTCGCCGGCGCAGGTCATATTCGAAGCGACGAGCGCCCGCGCGAACAAGCTTCGCGCCCGTGGCGGCAGCGTGGATTTCGCCCAACTGCTGAAGATGGAGCCGGACAAGGGCGTGACCAACGTCCGCAACCTTTCCAGCTCGCACTGGGCTCCGCATCTGACGCCGGCCAGCCGCTGTCTGGTGCCCTTCACCAGCTTCAGCGAGTTCAATCGCGAGGCAGGCGGCGACATCTGGTTCGCGCGGGGCGAGGATCGCCCGCTGTCCTTCTTCGCCGGGATATGGCGCCGGGACTGGACCGGGGTGCGCAAGATCAGGACCGGCGTCGAGACGATCGACACGTTCGCCTTCCTGACCTGCAGGCCCAACGCCGAGGTCGAGGCTGTCCACCCCAAGGCCATGCCGGTCATCCTGACCGAAGACTGGGAGCTTGAGCAGTGGATGCTGTCGCCGTGGGAGGAGGCGAAAACCTTGCAGCGTCCGCTGCCCGACGGCGCGCTTCAGATCGTCGCCAGGGGAGTGAAGCTTGATGACGCCTGAGAAGGAGCGGCTCTGGGCGGATCGGCTGGAAGGCCGGGCGCGACGGCTTCACGAGCGGTCACGCTTGGCTTCCTGGATCGGGGCGTCGCTGGTGTTGCGGTTTCGGGCGCTCTGGGCGGAGGAGGCGGCTGTCAGGCTCAGGCGGAAGGCGGGCAGGGGGGCGGTGTCAGCTTTGCGCCACAAGAGGAAATAGGAGCGCTACTGAGAGCACGACATTCTGAGCGCCCGTCGGCGGTTTTATTTCCGATGATAACCCTGTGATCGAAAATGATAAAACCGGCGTTTAGCTAGGTGGCCGCGACGCCGGCGGGCACCAAGCTCCAAGCTAACACTTCGGGAGCGTCATTAATCAGAATGCTGATCTCCGGAAGTACCGCCCGCTGCCGACGTATTTCGGCGAAGACAGTCAGATGCGGCGAGGCTAGCAGATCGCTCTGTAGGCGCGACAATTGAGCGGCCTCGGCAGCCGCAGCCTTCTGCTCGACATACTCGCGCAAACGGGCGCGGAAACCGCCGAAGGCGTTTTGGCGCGCGACCCGCATGACTTCTCGGTTCAGGCCAAGCACTCTGATTGTGTAGGCGGCCCGCGCCATCTGCGGAGCGCCGAGCCCGTAGGCGGGTAAAAACTCGAAGGTGCCGTTGATCTTCACACCGTCCGGTGTCGTCCCGCCGACATCGAGGTCCAAAAAATCCAGTGGATCTTCGGTCCGTGGGTCGATCAGGGCGTGAACCCCGGCGGCGGGCGCAATGATCGGGTCGTCCTTCTTGCGAATGAACTCCACCACGCTGTCGCCCTGTACGGTGCCGTAGCTGTTGCTCTTCGGGCCGTTGCAGGGGCCGCAGGCAAACAGGTAGTTGACCCATAGGAAGGCGTATTCTGGAAACAGAGATTTGGGGAGGATGTGCTCGATCTCATCGGCCAATGAGTCCTCGCAATAGGCGCAGCGGACCGATCCAACTGACATCTTGGCCAAGTTTTCGCGCACGGCCTTGAACGCCGTCTCTTTGGCCTTTGTCGAAGTCTTAATCTTCCAGGCGGCCTTTGCGGCTTCGACCTGAGCGGCGTGATCGCCCGCTGCTACGACCCCGGTATGCAGTTCCGACAGAACTTGGATGGCCGCTTGTCCCAGCGGCCGCTCGGCGATTTTCAGCATGTCAGGCTGCGGCCGTGTCAGCAGCGCTGGTTGGTAAGGTTTGCCTGAGCTCCTGAAGCCGGCTCTTCTCCTCGCCCGTTAGCTGGGAACGAAGGGCTTTGCGGTTCAGGCCTGCTAGTTCCTGAAGCATCTCCTGGGAGTCTTCGGAACGCGTGACGTCGCGACCGAAGAACTCGGTCCCGTAGGCGTCGAGGATCGACCCATGGATTAGGCGGTTGAGCGCCGTGCCCTCGATACGACCAGCGGCCTCCTCAGTCCCCGGATTGCCCAAACGCCAGACAGAAGTAGCATTGCGGCAGATGATCGGACTGTGGGTGGTGACGATGAACTGCAATTCGGGGAAGCAACGCGTGAACCACGGCCCGATGTCTTTCTGCCATGATGGATGAAGGTGGGCATCGACTTCGTCGATCGCCACCACGCCGGGAAGGCGCACGGCGCTGCCATCAACATCAAGCGCGGCGATCATCTCGTTGACGCCATAGGCCCGGGTCATCTGGCGGAGGATTTCAAAAATCATCGATAGGACCGAGCGATAACCATCGCTCAACTGCTCTACGATAACGCGCGCACCGCCGCCGTCGAGGACGAAGATCTCCTCGGCGCGGACCTCGTGGATCTTGGCTCCATGGGGCAGAAGACCGGACTTGTTTAGGAAATCAATCAGGACATTGAGCAACTTTCCCTCTTCCTGCTCATCTTCCAACTGCTTGACTCGCAGGTCGCGCAGCCAGCGCAAGCCCTCCGTCAAAGCCACGTCCTCGCCGAAGGCCGAAAGGTGGGATGCCAGGCGAGGGTTGGAGTAGAAGAGTCGATCGAACGTCTGGTCACCGCCCGTGAAGCGACGGAACGGCCCGAACGACGCCGAGAACCAGCCGGAGTTGGTCCCCCACATCGACCGCTCACCCTTCTGTCCGCCCGCAGCAACGGCGACCTCAAACCTGGGGCCGCCGATCGACGACTCTAGCGGACGCAGTTCCAGTTCCACATCGACGGTGCTGGCCCGTCGACCGATCTTGGTGAATACGTCCTTGGGTCCGCACTCGATCTGCAGCTTGATCCGACCATCGTCGGTTCCGTGCTTGGCCCAGGTGCCCCAGTTTTGGCGCAGTGCCGCAGCTTCCTTCGGGCCAGCCAGGGCAAGTGCCAAGGAGCGCACGACGCTGGACTTGCCGGCACCGTTCGCGCCCAGCACCACGTGCCATCCCGCCAGTTCAGAAGACGCGAACTTCATCTCGAAGTTTTCGATCGAGCGGATGTTTGTGATGCTCAGCCGACGTACGTACATTGGAAAACCTAGGACGGCGGCTAACGCCGCCCGAAAGATTAAGTGGATTCTCTACGTCCTTGCGGTGGCCGTCAACGCATCCTCGAGTTTGGCCTCAACCCGTTCGGCCATCGAAGATATATCGCTTCGGCACTCGTATAGGCATGGACGTGAAGACCTGGGTCGAGGGAGCCGGTGATCCCGGTACCGAGTCGTCCGGTTCCTCTCACATTCTATGTTCCGCCTCATGTAGTGGATACGCTGTGGCGGGGCCATTAGGGTTCAGTCTGACGCGTTGCGTCGAAGCTGAACAAGCCGCTCTTCGCAGGCTTCGCGGACGATGTCGCGGAGGAGGGCGATGCGCTGGGTGAGGTAGGCCAGCTCTTCGTCCGTGATCTTGTAGTGCTTCGAATAGCGGGCCTTCACATAGGCAGCGCGCAACAGTTCGAAGCAGCGCTTTTCGAACTTGGTTTCGTGAGGCCAGACCTCTGCGAGGCGGGGGACGAGAGGCTCGGTCAACTTCCGCAAATGGACGAGGTTGTGAGCCTTGGGGGAGTGCAGGGTGAGCACCAGCATCAGCCCGATGTAGAGGGCTTCGGACGCTTGATGCAGCAAGAAGGCAGATTTCTTCGTGAAGCCTCGGCCACGTGTGAAGTTCGCTGTTTCAAGAAGTTCGTCAGCGCTTTTCATCCACTCTTCGAAGTATTCCTCGGTTTCGCTTAGCGCTGTAGCAGGCGTGAGCGGTTGCGGTTTCACGAAACTAATGCCGGGCTCGCTGAAGAGGACGGCGCCGTCGCGGAGGATGTCTGTGAAGAAGTAGCGGCCCAGTTCCAGCTTCTGGTTCACGTCGTCCAGGCTGTGGACGATGAAGGTCACCGGGGTGCGCAGCTGGCTGTCCGTGGCGATCTCGCCCAGGAGGCGCTCGTTGGCGGCTTCCCAGAACTCCAGATCGGTCAGGTCTTCATGATCGACGACGACCAGGAGGTCGAAGTCCGAGAAGTATCGGCCGACGGGATCATGCACCCAGTCACCGCGCGCATAGCTGCCGAACAGGATGATCTTCAGGATCTTGCCGTCGCGCAGGCGCGGCGCCTTGCGGGTCGCCACCGTGCTGGCGAAGGTCTCACGCAGGATGGCCACTGCATGGTCCAGTTCGCGCCGCTTGCCGGCCGGCAGTTCCCTGAGAGGCTTCTTCATGGTGGCGAGTCTCGACGATTGGGCGGGCGACGGCAAGGTGCTGTTAAGCTGCTCTATTGCCACAGCCAAAGCAGAGAGTGCCGGCGAGGCGCTGGAACCCTTTGAGGGAATCGCATCCCGCTTCAGACTGCGCAGGCGGAATCACCGCGCGAGAAGGTTGAAACCATGAGCCAGGCGAGCAGGCTGACGGGCTTCGAAGTCTTTGTGGGCAAGGGGCGTCATGCGCGCCGCGTCCGCGCCGCGCGCAACGGGTTGCTGTTGAGCCTGTTCATGGCCTGGATGCGTCGCGGGGCCTGAGTCTCGTTTACGGGCGGCGTGGTTGGCGCCGGGGCTCGGCGGCAAGCTTGGCTCCTGCTGGGATTCTATGGCCGTCAGCGCTATCCTTTGGACAGCGGGTTGTCGTGAATAGAGGACGGCTCTGGTCCGGGGGATGTACGCCTGTCGTGCATCGGACGCGGTCGTCGTCGAATAAGCGCGCCTCTTCATCGGAGGATTCCACGCCCGCACCCCATTTCTGATCGTGCGTGTGGCGGACGGGGTTCGGCCATTGGTCGAATCTGTTCGCTAGGGTAGGGCCGCCCCCGGAAGCCGAGGGGATGATGACTGAATCAGAAGAAGCCGCACGCGTTGCGGACTTGCCAAAACGCGTTTGGAACTGGGTGGTCGCCAATCTGCCTCTACTGACCGTCGGAGGTATTTTCTGCACCTCAATGTTCCTGATCGCTGTGTTCGGCGAATGGGGGCTGTCCGGAATCCAGCTCGTGACGCCGCAGGACGTCGTGTTTCCGGGATTTGGGATGGGGTACCTCGTCTTCACGATCATCGTACTTCCGTTCATGCTCGCCCACGTTGGAAGTTGGTTCTCGACCAAGGGCGCGGTCGGGCTGATCCTTCATCGTTTCTCTTGGTTGCTCCTGACGGTTTCAGCCGCCTGGCTTGTTTTCCCGCCCAGTACACAGTGGCGGTATTTCGCAGCGTTTCTCTTTTCCAGTTCCGGGATCCTGTTGCTCAAACAGGCCAAGAAATCGCCTCCGCTCTCGTTCTGGGCGAAGTGCCGCATGTGGGCGATGGCTGTGTTCGTGGCGATTTCGCTGACGATCTGGTTTTTCGGGACTGCAGGCGCTCTGTTCAATCAGGTCGTCAGGGCCGGATTCGCCAAGGGGTTGTACGTAACCGACAAGGATGCGCCCTGCATGGGTAAGGTGCTGTGGTGGGGAGAGCGTGCGATCGTCATTCGCTGTTCGGTCGGCAGTGAGGAAATCCGTGTGATGCCCCCGAAGGACGACCTCAAGTTCAACACTGAGCGTGAACTTGCCCTTGCCTCGAAGTATATCGCCCAGTAGCTCGAGATCACGGGCGCCGGAGCGATAGGCGCTGGCCCGATGACCGGGGGGCGCTGGCGAGAGCCGGCGGCCGGTGGGGCCGTTTCTGAAACCTCCGGGCCTTCTCGCAAGGTTCCAACGCCCGTCCCCCCTTCCTTTTTGAGGAGGAGGGCGGACGGTCTTGCGCCCTGGAATCAAATCGGCCACGATTCCGGCGTCGACCTCGGTCGATAGGGGCGTGGAATCCCCTGCGATGTTTCTCAATGACGATAGCTGCAGTGCGCCTTTCGGCGTGCGCGAGCTGTTGCGAATCGGCGCTTCCCTTGGGCTGCGCCGAACGCCCCCGCTTGGGGCCGCAGGATTTCCATGTGCGCTGTTCGCCGCCCCTGACGCCGTTTGGAGGAACGGGCATGGCCAAGCCGGGAGGAGCGGGCGGGGAGCGCGACGTCGCCCTGTTGGACGGGACGGCGCGGGCCCACGTCTCGAAGGGAGAGACCCTGTCGGACTGGCACGCCCGCTACGACCGCTGGCTGTCGGCCCAGATCCGTCGGCGGTTCTCCAGTCAGAGCGGCGAGGACATCACCCAGGAGACCTGGCTGCGGATGGCGGCGCTCGACAGCTTCGACGCCATTCGTCATCCGAAGGCCTTCCTGCTGCGGGTGGCGAGCAACCTGGCGCTGGGGCAGGTGAGACGCGGCGCCGTGGCGGAACGGTTTGCTGCCGTGACGCCGACCGTGTCGCATGAGGACGCCGATCAGCTGGAGACGGTCTTCTTCCGGCAGATGGTCCTCGACTTGCCACAACCTCTCCGAGATGTCTTTCTGCTCTCCCGTGTGGGCGGACTGACCAACAGTCAGATCGCCGACCAGCTTGGTATCAGTCCAAAAACGGTCGAATGGCGTATGACGCGGGCTTTGGCGCGCTGCGCCGCCCAGGTTCGACGCTAAGGATGGGGCATCGCATGGCTGGCCCGAAGGCCCGTATGAGCGCCGCCGATATCGAAGCGGCAGAGTGGCACGGACGCCTGGGCGCCCGGAATGTCGACACCCGCACGATCGAAGATTTCTTCGCCTGGCGTCAGTCGCCCGCGAATGCTGCGGCCTATGCGCGGGTGGAAACCGTCTGGTCGGGAACCGCACGACTGGCGGGCGACCCTCAGGTGACCGAGGCGCTCAACGCCGCCTTCTCGCGGCGCACGCAGCGGCGTCGGCCGCCGCGGCTCCTTCTGGGCCTGGCCGCCGTCGGCGCGGCGGCGGCGCTCGCGGGGGGCTTCAGCTTCTGGCTGCAGTCCCGAACGGTCTTTTCGACAGGCGTGGGCGAAGAACGGCTAGTCCGGCTCGCCGACGGCTCGTCGGTCCGTCTCGACACGGCCTCCCGGGTGAGGGTGAGGTTCGACGGCGATCGCCGGTTCATCGAGCTGCAGGAAGGCCAGGCCTTCTTCACGGTGGCGCATGACGCTAGCCGCCCCTTCGTGGTGGCGGCCGGCGACGCCAGGGTCACGGCGCTGGGCACGGTCTTCGACGTGCGGCGTGACGGGGCGGGCGTTAAGGTGATCCTGGTCTCGGGAGCCGTAGAGGTGGCCGATAGCGCGGGGGCGGCCAAGCGCATGACCGCCGGCCAGCAGGCCAAGGTGACCAAGGCCGGCGTGACGACCAGGGCGGCGGACGTGGACGTGGAAACGGGATGGGTCGACGGCCGCATCGTCTTCCGGGACGCCCCGCTGCGCGCGGCGGTGGCGGAGGTGAACCGCTACCTGCCGGAGAAGATTGTTCTGGACGAGAGGGTGACCGGTCGGGCGTCGGTGAACGGGGTGTTCAGGACGGGAGATCGCGACGCCTTCGTCTCGACGGCGACCGAGGTGTTCGACCTCAAGGCCTCGGCCGGACCGGGCGGAACCATCGTCCTGACGGGGCGGAACGAATGAGCTGAGGGCGAGCGCCAGGGTCTTTCGGGGGCTCAGCCATCTCTTCCCAAACGCCATGGGGCGTTGTGGGGAGTCCTGAAGATGAAACGTCTGAGTCTAGTGTCCGCCAGCGCGATTGCGGCCTGCCTGTTCGCCGCCAGCCCGCCCGCCTGCGCCCAGGAAACGCGCGCCTTCAACATTCCCGCCGGCTCACTACGCGACGCCCTGAACCTGTTCGCGGCGCAATCCGACCAGCAGATCCTGTTTTCCGGGGACCTCGTGGCGGGACGGCGAACGGCTGGATTGAGCGGCGCCTATGCGCCCTCGGTCGCCCTTGATCGACTGCTGGCCGGCACGGATCTGGTCTGGAAGGAGACCCGACCCGGGGTCATCTTTCTTGGCGCGGCCGACGCCGCGACCGACGAGGTCACCCGGCTCGAGGAGGTGATCGTCACCGGCAGCCTGTTGCGTGGGTCTGGCCCCCTGTCGTCGCCGGTCGTGGTTCTGGATCGCGACGCGCTGGATCGGCGGGGTCGCGCGACCGTGGCGGACGTGCTTGCGGACCTGCCGCAGAACTACGCCGGGTCGGGCACGCCGGCGGCGGCCCTGGGGTTCGTGGACAGTTCGGGCGGCAATTCGGCCCTGGCGACGGGGATCAACCTGCGGGGGCTGGGTGTCGGCTCGACCCTGACCCTGGTGAATGGCCGAAGGCTGGCGGGAACAGGATCGCGCGGGGCCTTCGCTGACGCCTCGGCCCTGCCGTCAGCGGCGGTGACGCGCGTCGATGTCCTGCTGGATGGGGCTTCGGCCCTCTAGGGCGATAAGGTCGGCCAGAACCTCATCCGCCTGCCCCTCGAGCACCTCCTGGGCCTGGTCGGCGATCCGGTCGAGTTCGAGCGTCTGGGCGGCCGCCGCCTCCTCTGGCGTGAGGTCGGGCTCGTAAGTCAGGGCGCCCATGCCATGGGCGCCCACGTGAGCCAACCGGTCGAGCGGGCTGATCTGTTCCGGGAGAAGGCCCTGGACGCGCAAGGCGCGATCGAACAGGAGACGGCCCCAGCCGTCGGGCAGGCTGTCATTGAAGGCGCCCGGCAAGCCTTCAAACAGGGCGGTATCGGTCGTCTGCAGGCCCGGTCGCAAGGGCAGGCTGAGCGGTGAAATTTCGACGGCGTTCGCGATGAAATCGGCGTCGTACTCGAAATAGATTCTGCGATCGCGCGCGGCCAATCGGCCGACGCGGGTTGCGCCTCCGCCGAAATCCAGGCCGACAGCCACTGCGGCTACGGGTGAAAGGTTCATGTGCGCCATCCGTTCTTCCGCCTGGAGCGAGGGGCATCCTTCAAGACCTCGTCAATCGAGGCGAACGTCAACGCTTCTGGTTTGGCCGCCTCGATGGTCGCCTCAAGGCCGCCGACAATGGAGAGCAGCTTCACCAGAGCTTCAGTGGAGCCCAGCCCGGTACGCTCGAATTTACGCAGCGTCCCCAGAGGCACGCCGGATCGCGCGGAAAGACCAGCCTGGGTGAAGCCCATCGCCAGTCGGCGCTCACGGATATTCCCACCGAGCTTCTCAAGGGCGCGGACAGGGGTAAGAAGTGATATCATCATAACGATAATAGACGATTTTTATAAATAATGATATCATTCTATCACTATCCAAGGTGCTCGCGAAGGCGATCGCTGAAGCGGACCCGTATCCTGCAGTTCGATGCCTGTGAAACTGATCGCTGCAACACACTCGGCGAAGGTCCACTTAGCGGCAATGACCCAATGTCTGCCCCTGGCGCAGGCCGGTCGTCATTCGCTGAAGATTCAGTTGGGAATTTTATTGCAAGTCGCTCGCAATTGCATTTAAGCGGCGGGGCCTTCTTCAGGAGCCCCCATGCCTCTCTTCTCGTCCCTTCCGCCGCTGCGCCGATCCTCGGGCCTTGTCGCCGTCTCGGTCCTGCTGGCCGGGACCGCCTTCGCCTCGACCGCCGCCGCCCAGACGGCGCGGCAGGAGCAAGCGGCCAGTTCCGTCGAGGATGTGGTGGTCACTGCGGCCCGGACCATTCTGCCGGCCAGCGCCCTGCCGATGACGGTCGAGGTGATCGACCGCAAGGCCTTGGCCGAGCAGGTGGCTATCAGCGGTTCGGTGATCGACGCCGTTGCGACCCTGTCGCCGTCCTTCTCGCCGACGCGGCAGAAGCTGACCGGCTCGGGCGAGAGCCTGCGCGGCCGGTCGCCGCTCTTCGCCATCAACGGCATCCCGCAGTCGACGCCGATCCGTGACGGTTCGCGCGACGGCTATACGATCGATCCCTTCTTCATCGACCGGGTGGAGCTGATCTACGGCTCCAACGCCCTGCAGGGCATCGGGGCCACGGGCGGGGTGGTCAATCAGGTGACGGTCGGAGCCCCGACCGAAGACGGCCTCACGGGCCGGATGCTGGCCCAGGTCTCGAGCGCGGGCGGGCCGGAAGGCGACGGCGTCGGGGCCAAGTTGGGCGGTCTGGCCGCCTATCGCCACGGTGACTTCGACGGTGTTTTCGGCGTGGCTTTCGACCAACGCGGCGCCTTCTATGACGCCAACGGCCGCCGCGTCGGCGTCGACAACACCCAGGGCGAGGTGCAGGATTCCAAGGCCCTGTCCTTCTTCGGCCGCTTCGGCTGGAACCTGACCGATACGGTGCGCCTCGACCTGCTCGCCAACCGTTTCGAACTGAAGGGCGACGGCGACTATGTGGCGGTGGCGGGCAATCGCCTCATCGGCCGTCCGACCAGCAGCGTGCGCGGTCAAGTCCAGGGCGAGCCTGCCGCAAACCGGGTCGAGACCGTCTCGGCCTCGCTGACCGACAGCGATCTGGCCGGCGGCGACTTCAGCGCCCAGGTTTTCTTCAACCGCACGCGCGACACCTTCGGCGGCGACCGCTCGGCCACCTTCCAGGACGCGAGTATCGCTCCCATCGGGACCCTGTTCGACCAGTCGTCGAACCGGTCGCGCAAGCTGGGCGCGCGCGCCAGCTATGAACGGGCCGTGCCGGGCGTGCCAGGGCTGACCGCGACCCTGGGTCTGGACACCATGAAGGACCGCACCGAGCAGTTGATGATCGCCACCAACCGCGCCTGGGTGCCGCCGACCGAGTTCCAGAGCGTGGCGCCCTTCGTCCAGGCCAATATGCGGCTGTTTGACGGCCGGGTGCGCCTGGCCGGCGGCGTGCGCCAGGAAAACGTCGAACTGTCGATCGACGACTTCACCACCCTGGCCTCCTATGGTTCGCGCCGGGTCACGGGAGGCAAGCCCAAGTTCGAGGCCACCCTGGTCAACGGCGGCGTGGTCTATGAACCGCTGGATGGCGTGCGCGCCTATGTCAGCTACGCCGAGGGCTACACCGTGCCTGACGTGGGTCGCATCCTGCGCTCCATCAACGTCGACGGGGTCACGGTCGAGGGCTTCCTCGACATCAGTCCGGTCGTCTCGGACAATCAGGAGATCGGGCTGGAGGTGAAGCGCGGTCCGTTCGAAGCCGGGGCGACCTACTTCTGGTCCTCGTCGGACCTGGGTCAGTTCCTCGTTCGCAACGCCGACGGCGTCTATGACGTCCAGCGCCAGGCCGTCGAGATCGAGGGGCTGGAGCTCAACCTGCGCGCCCGCACCCCGATCGAGGGGCTGACGGTTTCGACCGGCTACGCCCGCCTGCGCGGCCAGACCGACACCAACGACGACGGCCGGGTGGACCGGGACCTGGACGGCGCCAACATCTCGCCGGACCGCATCAACGCCGCCGCCGTCTACGCCAACGGCCCGCTGTCGGCGCGCCTGCAGGTCCAGGCCTATCTGGCGCGTGATTTCGAGGGCGGCGACGTGCGCAACAATTTCGAAGGCTACACCGTGGCGGACGCCTACCTGCGCTATGACTTCGCCTTCGGCGGGGTGTCGCTGGCGGTGCAGAACCTCTTCAACGAGGACTATGTGACCTATAGCTCCGACACCAGCAATCCGGCCGACAACCTGCGCTACTTCGCCGGTCGGGGCCGTTCCTTCACCCTCGGGTGGGACCGTCGCTTCTGATGCGTCTGGTTCGACTGGCGCATCGCTGGACCGGGGGGCTGATCGGCCTGCTGCTGTTCGTCCTGGGGCTGACCGGGACGGTCCTGGTGTTTAAGGACGACTGGCTGCGCCTGGTCGTACCCCACGCCGCAGAGGCGCGGGTTTCGGACCCAAGTGCTATTGGCGCGGCGCTGGATCAGGCGTTCGCGGCGCCGGACCGTCCGCGTTCGGTCATCCTGGCCTCTGATAGTCTGGGCGTCCTCCGACTGAACTATGAGGACAAGACGCGCGGCGCCTACGCCGCCCAGTCGGGCGCGGTCGTAGCGCGCTGGGAAAGCCTGTGGGCGCGGCCGGAGCTGTGGCTGTTCGACCTGCACCACTATCTGCTGATCGGCGACACGGGAAAAACCATCGCCGGGATCGCGGGCCTGGCGGGTCTGGGCTTTGTCGTCACCGGGGTGATCCTGTGGTGGCCCACGCGGCGCACCTTCGTCTTTGCGGTCATGCCGAGGGCGTGGAAGCGCCCAGGGATCGTCAAGCATCATCGCGACATGGGCGTGTGGAGCGCGCCGGTCCTGGCCGTCGTCCTGACGACCGGGGCGATCGTGGCCCTATCGCCCCTGTATGACGGATTGGCCCAGGCCTTGTCGCCGGGCGCCGACCTGAAGGCGGTCATGGCCCAGCCGGAACATGAAGGGGGGGTGTTGTCCGCCGATCTGGACTGGCCGGCTATGATGACGGCGGCCCAGGCCCGCTTCCCTGACGCCGAGGCGCGCATCGTCTCCCTGCCAACCAAACAGGGCGGTCTGATTGGCCTGCGGATGCGGCGGACGGCGGAATGGCTGCCCAACGGCCGGACCCAGGTCTGGTTCGATCCCGCCGATGGACGGATTGTCGGAACACGCGACGCCATGGGGCTGCCTCTTGGGCTGCGGGTCATTAACGCCCAGTACCCGATCCACGCCGCCAAGGTCGGGGGGCTGGCCTATCGACTTGTGGTCGCCGCCTCCGGGTTGGCGCTGACCCTGCTGGGATCGCTGGCGGTCTTCACCTTCTGGTCCAACCCGAGCGGACTGCCGAAACGGCGACGCCCAAGCCCAAGTGCGCGGCGTGTCTAAGAGGTTGGGGCGGGAAGAGGTTCGCCAGACTGACACGGGCAGAGGAGAGGATCCTACGGTGAGGGTCTATCTCGCTCCAAGCGACTGTCCGCCTCCAGGCGTTCAGCCAATGTCCGCTTCTCTAATCGGGCATAGGGGTCAAGCTGGTTTGTGATCCTTGTCGGCCTGATCGATCACGCGGGTCACGCTTCTCTTCGCAGTCTGGATGGC
>NZ_JACHLM010000003.1 GCF_014207965.1 Brevundimonas bullata | reverse complement strand
AAGCGCGGTGACGTGTGAAGCTTACTGGTACTAATAATCCGATCGGCTTGATCGTTTCTCAGCAAAACTCATTCGGTTTTACTTGCCGATATACAAAACGCGACGATGTCTTCTCTTTTTTATGTGTCTGGTTGACCCCGTGGCTATGTCGGAGGTTCCACACCCGATCCCATTCCGAACTCGGTCGTTAAGCCCTCCAGAGCCAATGGTACTTCGTCTCAAGGCGCGGGAGAGTAGGTCGCCGCGGGGTCTACCAGATACATAAAAAAGTCTTCTCTTGTCCTACCGCCCTTCGGGCGACTTGAGGACAGGTCTCGAACCATTCTTCCTTCACTAACCGCCTTGCCGCGGGATGGAGCAGCCCGGTAGCTCGTCAGGCTCATAACCTGAAGGTCGCAGGTTCAAATCCTGCTCCCGCACCCAAGCATTCAAGAAAACCCCGCAGCTACAGGCTGCGGGGTTTTCTGCTTTCTGCAGCGAGATCGACCCTCACCACTGGCGACGGCGCCCTGGCTCGCCGGGCGCCGCAGCCGCACGCATCGATCGGTCGCCACGCGCCCGAAGTTCTGCCGCTCACCTGACCGCAACAGGCCCCCCTGCCCTGGCCCCCACGCTGCGAGCGGCGACAACCCAAGGCGCTATCGCCCTTGCGGCTCAGGCTCGTCCACGGCGCTGTGGGTTTCAAGCGGCTAGGTTTCCAGAGTCTAATGGCTAAGCTTGTGTGGGAAAATATAACTGCGCTGCGATTTCGGCGGTCAGATCTATGAAGTTCTCATCGGTCTGGCTAAGTGAAATGGACCGTAAACAAGGGTAAAGGCGATCTTTTAGGTCTAAAATCCGTGAAAATTGCCTGTTAGGTTTCGTTAACTTCAATCGTCTTCCCGTCATCTTGGGGTTGTTGATGCGAATCCTTTCAATCTTTGGCACCCGGCCTGAGGCTATCAAGATGGCGCCGGTCGTGCTGCGTCTTGCAGTCGAGCCTGCGGTTGAATCCGTCGTCTGCACGACGGGGCAGCATCGGCAGATGCTGGATCAGATGCTGGGCGCCTTCGGGATCACGCCGGACATTGACTTGGGTCTGATGACCGAGGGGCAGTCGCTGAACGCCCTGTCCGGGCAGATCCTGACCCGTATCGATGCTGTGCTGGAGCAGGTGAAGCCGGATCGCGTTCTGGTTCATGGCGATACGGCCACGGCGATGGCGGCGGCCCTGCCGGCGTTTCAGCGCCGCATCCCGGTCGGCCATGTTGAGGCGGGACTGAGAACCTATGACCTGCAAAAGCCATGGCCGGAGGAGATGAACCGCCGTTTCGTGGACGTCGTTTCCGACCTGATGTTCGCCCCAACCGAGAGTTCGGCGTTGAACCTTGCCGGCGAGCGCTTGCAAGGCCGGGTGGTCGTCACCGGCAATACGGTGATCGACGCCCTTCATCAGGCGCAGGTCATCCTGGCCGGGGACGCTGGCTTGCGTGGACGTATCGACCGAGACCTTCCAGCCTTCGATTCGGCCAAGCGACTGATCCTCGTCACGGGCCATCGACGCGAGAGTTTCGGCGGGGGCTTCCAGGATATCTGCAGCGCCCTGCTGCGGCTGGCGGCGGATGACGATGTCGAAATCGTCTATCCAGTCCACCCGAACCCCCATGTTCGCGAGCCGGTGCATCAGCTTCTGGGCGGACGTTCGAACGTCCATCTGGTCCCGCCGCAGGACTATTTCCCCTTTGTGCGGCTGATGCAGCGCGCCGACGTGATCCTGACCGATTCCGGCGGCGTGCAGGAAGAGGCGCCCGCCCTGGGCAAGCCCGTCCTGGTGATGCGGGACGTGACCGAACGTCCCGAGGCGGTTGAGGCGGGGGTGGCCGAACTGGTCGGCACCGACCCGGATCGCATCGTCGCGGCGACCGAGCGGGTGCTGAACGACGAGGCGGTTCGCCTGACGTTCGCCCGCAGCCGCAGCCCTTATGGCGACGGCTTCGCGGCTGATCGCATCGTCGCCAGCCTGATGGGGCGTCCGTTCGAGCCCTTCGCCGTGATGTCAGAGCCGATGACCGTCGCGCCCGACCGTCTGTCGGCCTGACCATAGCCCTGTCTTCGAGAGCGCCATGTTCGCCATCCCCCAACCATGGATCGAGTTCCTGTCCGGATATGCCGGCGTGCTGCAGATTTTTGCGGTCGTCGTCACGGTCCTGCTCGCCCTGTCGGCGGTCGATGATGACGCCACAGGCTTTGACACGACCCCCAAGCCTGGCTGGGTCTGCGCTGGAAGCCCTTGGCCGAAACCAATCTGGTTCTTGAGGGCAGCCGCATGGTCGCCGTCGGCGACTATGCGCGCAACGACTGGATGTTGCGCGCCGCCTGGTCGGCGGACGAGGGCTCGGATCTGCGGGTTGACCGGACGTCTTGGCCCATGTGGCGGGTCTATGCCGACCTCGCCCATATCCTCGACGACAGCCAGACGATCGGTCTGATTGACGCTCGCGCCGGGCGCAGCTTCCGCGTGACGGAGCGCGGCGTGCTGTCCCCCTATGCCGTCATCCACGCCGACTATGACGACAGCCTGGCGAACAAGGCGGCGCTCGGCGCCGGCGTCGGTCTGTCGTGGCGACAATGGTATCGCGAGACGCGGTATTCGGCGCCGTCGTCCTATGTCGATCTGTCGCTGGAATATCGCACGCGTCTGTCCGGCGACGACCGGGCCGAGGGCCTCTTCGTCACACTGAGCTTCAGCTACTAGGCTGGCCGCTGAAGGCGCCAAGCGCCAGGATGACCTCCGTTCGCCTGTTTCTCAGGGGGAGCGGGCAGCCGGCTGGGCAGGGCTCAGCCTCTAAAGGCTTGTGCTGTTCTAGCTGTGCGCTAGCGTCGATCACCATAGTGACGGGAACGACGAATGAGTGAGACAGGCGAGCGGCGGCAGGGCATTCAGTCCGTGGGCATTGGCTTGCGGGTGCTGGAGGTGCTGGCGTCGTTGAATGGGGCAGCGGCGCTGGGGGCGATTGCGCAGGCGTCGGACCTGTCGGCGTCGCAGGCCCACCGCTATCTGGCCAGCCTGATCGCGGCGGGGATGGCGCGTCAGGATGCGGCGACGGGGCGGTATGAGCTGGGTTCGGGGGCGCTGCGTCTGGGGCTGGCGGCCCTGTCGCGTATGGACAGCTTCCGCGAGGCGGCGATCGCCCTGACCGACTATGTGGCCGAGACGGGACGCACGGTGCAGATGGGCTCCCTGGGGCCGACCGGGCCGATCGTGGTGCGCTGGATCATGGGCACGCCCGCCATCTCGACCTCGCTGATGGTCGGCTCGCCTCTGCCGCTGCTGAGTTCGGCGACGGGGCATGTGTTTCTGGCCTTCCGGCCAGAGGCGGCGACGCGTCAGATGGTCGAACGCGAAACCCAGCCTCAGTTTCAGTCGGTCGATGTCGAGAGCCTGCGCGCACGGGTGCGGCGCGACGGCTATTCGGCCATCCGGGGCGATCTGATCCCCGGTCTGCGGGCGACCGCGGTGCCGATCTTCGACCTGCAGGGGGAGGCGGTCTTCACCGCCACCGTGCTGGCCACCGACGTGTTCAAGGCGGAATACGACGATCAGGCGCGCGAACGCCTGATCGAGGTCTGCTACGAGATCACCCGCGCGACGGGCGGGGTGCGTCCGGCCTGACGGATCAGGCGGCGACAGCCTTGCGCAGGTCGGTCGCCGGGTCAGACGCCGTTTCCGCCATCAGCACCTTGCCCATGAGGCGGCGCGCCGTGGCGAAGTCGCGCGGCTGATCCAGACAGACGGCGCCGACCAGGATGCCGTCGCGAAGATAGAGACGCACCGCATCGCCGCGTGGCACGACCGCGTCGCCCGCCGCCGGATCGCCGAGGATCTGCAGGTTGTGCCCGCACTGGGCGGTCCAGAACCAGGGCGTCGGCTCGACCTCGGCGGGCTGACCCAGAATGGCGAGGGCGGCGGCGCGGGCCGAGGTCTGGGCGTGGGCCCAGGTCTCCATGCGGACGGCGGCGCCGTCTCTTGTCCGGGCGGCCAGATCGCCGACGACAAAGATGCGGTCATCGGCGGGTGAGCGGTAGTCCTCGCCGACCAGAACTCCGCCCGCCACCGGCAGACCCGCCGCCTCGGCCATCTCAGTCGAGGGGATGATGCCGATGCCGACGACGATCAGGTCGGCCTCGATGGTGGAGCCGTCGTCGAGACGGGCGATCACCGAGCCGTCCGCCGCGTCTTCCAGCGCTTGCAAAGACCGGCCCAGCTTCACCTCGACGCCGATGCGGGCGTGAGCGGCGGTCAGCCACTCGGCGGCCTCGGCCGGGACGTTGCGGCCCAGCAGCCGCTCGCCCGCCTCGATCACCGTGGCGGTCAGGCCCAGACCCCGCAGGGTCGAAGCGGCCTCCAGACCGATCACGCCGCCGCCGATCACCAGGGCGCGGGCGCCGGGTTTGGCCGCCGCTGCGATGGCGCGGGCGTCGTCGGCGGTGCGTAGATAGCGGACGGCTGGATGGTCGGTCAGGGGCAGGCGACGCACGCGGCCGCCCATGGCCAGCACCAGCTTGTCGAAGGCCTCGACCGATCCGTCGGCCAGTCGAATCTCACCCTTGTCGCGATCAATGGCGACGGCTTCGGCGCCCAGTTTCAGGGTCACATTCAGATCGACCCAGCGTTCCGCAGGCGCCAGCCAGACCGGATCGGCCTCGGCGCCCGATAGATAATCCTTGGACAGGCTTGGACGTTCGTAGGGGGGGTGCGCCTCGTCGCCGATGACGAGGATTGATCCCGAAAAACCGAGCTCTCGCAAGGCGATAGCGGTCGCGCCGCCGGCGTGTCCGGCCCCCAGGATGACGATGCGTTCAGCCATTTGTGATCTCCGTTTGTCGTTGCACTACATGCAACGCGTTTGACATGGATCAAAAACCACGACACCAATGCGGTCAACGGCGACATGAGATCGCTGCTTCGAATTTTTGTCCGGGAGCTTTCAGTGAACATCCCCGTACGCCCGCCGGAGGGCGACAACCGCCGCGCATGGCCGGCCGACGTCGACGCCGCCGTGCCCTACTGGGTCTATACGGACCCCGCGATCTACGCTGAGGAACTGCAGAAGATCTGGTACGGGCCGCACTGGCTCTACGTCGGTCTGGAGTGCGAGCTTACCGAGGTCGGCGACTGGAAGACGACGACCCTGGGCGAAAAGCCCTGCGTCATGGTCCGCTCTGGCGAGGACGAGATCTCGGTCGTCGAGAACCGCTGCGCCCACAAGGGCGTCAAGTTCTGCCAGACCCGCACCGGTCACTCCAAGGAGCTGATCTGCCCCTATCATCAGTGGTCCTATGCGCTGAACGGCGACCTGCAGGGCGTGCCCTTCCGGCGCGGCGTCAAGCGCCAGGGCGGGATGCCGTCGGACTTCGATCCCAAGGACCACAGCCTGAACAAGCTGCGCGTCGAGGTGGTCAACGGCGTGGTCTGGGCCACCTTTTCGGACGAGACGCCGCCCTTCCGCGAGTACCTCGGCGAGAAGTTCTGGAAGCATTACACCCGCGTGTATGACGGCCGGAAGCTGGAGGTGCTGGGCTACAACCGTCAGCACATCCCGGCCAACTGGAAGCAGATGCAGGAGAACATCAAGGACCCCTATCACGCGGGTCTGCTGCACGTGTTCTTCGCCACCTTCGGCCTGTTCCGCGCCGACCAGAAGTCGGCCGTCGATATCGACGACGAGGGCCGCCACGGCATCCTGATCTCGCGCAAGGGCGAGCAGGAAAAGTCCGAGGCCATGGCGGACATCCGCAACTTCCAGAGCGATCTGGTGCTGGAGGACCCCCGGGTCATGGATGTGGTGCAGGAGTTCCCCGGCGAAGAGACGGTCGGGATGATCACCATCTTCCCCAGCGTGATCCTGCAACAGCAGGTCAACAGCCTGACCACGCGTCAGATCGTGCCCAAGGGACCGGGCGGGTTCGACTTCCACTGGACCCACTGGTGCTACGCCGACGACACGCCGGAGATGCGCCTGCGCCGCACGCGTCAGGCCAACCTGTTCGGCCCGGCGGGCTTCGTCTCGGCCGACGACGGCGAGGTGCTGGAAATGACCCAGCAGGGCGCCGCCGGTTCGCCGGACGAGCACTTCATCCTGCAGATGGGCGGCCGCGAGATCGCGCCGACCGATCACCAGGTCACGGAGACCGCGGTGCGGGGCATGTACCGCTACTGGCGCAAGGTGATGGGCCTGTGAGCGAGACCATGACCATCGCCCGCGACGAAATCCGCGACCTGTACGACGCCTATTACGGCGTGCTCGACGACGTCGATCTGCAAGCCTGGCCCGACTTCTTCACCGAGGACTGCCTATATCGGGTGATCCCGCGCGAGAACTACGAGGCCGGCTACACCCTGTGCACCATGCAGGCCGAGAGCCGGGGCATGCTGAAGGACCGGGTGACCGGCCTGACGCGGACCCAGATGTATGCGCCGCGCTACTATCGTCGTTTCCCCACCGCGCCGCGCGTCGTGGCTCAGGACGACGAAGGCGTGCGCGTCCGCCACAACCTGCTGGTGGTGCAGACCCTGGTGGACAAACAGTCGGACATCATCCTGTCCGCCGTCTGCCACGACTGCATCGTCCGTGACGGCGACCGCCTGCGCTTTGTCGAGCGCATCGTCGTCTTCGATTCCGAAATGATCCCCAACAGTCTGGTGTACCCCGCATGACCCAAGCCGCGACCCTGTCGTGGGTGGCGACCCTGCCGCCCTCGGCCCTCAAGGAGCACGGCGTGGCCAAGGCCAGCGCCAACGGCCTGAGCGTCGCCCTCTATGTCGTGGAAGGCGAGTATTTCGCCACCGCCGACCTGTGCACCCACGGCGCCGCCAGCCTGTCCGACGGCTTTCTGGACGGCGAGCTGATCGAATGCCCGCTGCATCAGGGCACCTTCAACGTGAAGACCGGCGCGCCCGTGGACGCGCCGTGCTCGGTCGCCGTGCGCAGCTTCCCGGTCAAGCTTCAGGACGGTCTGCTGCACGTCGGCATGGAGGGCTGAGGCGTGAGCGAAGTCCTCTCCAACGACCAGCAGTCCCAGCTGAACGCCCTCTATGAGCAGATGGAGCCGGAAGGCCTCTATCCCCTGTGGGAGAAGCTGTCGGCCCTGGTCCTGCCTCAGCCCAAGTCGCCGGCCAAGGTCCACAAGTGGTCCTATGACAACGCCCGCGAATATCTGATGCGGGCCGGCGACCTGATCAGCGCCAAGCAGGCCGAGCGCCGGGTGCTGATCCTCGAAAACCCCGGCCTGCCGGGTCTGTCGTCGATCACGCCCAGCCTCTACGCCGGTCTGCAGCTGATCCTGCCGGGCGAGATCGCCCCGGCCCACCGCCACGCCCAGTGCGCCCTGCGTTTCGTCATGGAGGGCGGCGGCGCCTATACCTCGGTGGACGGCGAGAAGGCGGTGATGCAGCCCTTTGATCTGGTGCTGACCCCGGGCGGCCAGTGGCACGACCACGGCAACCCGACCGAGACGCCGATGATCTGGCTGGACGGGCTGGACATCCCGACCGTCCGCCACTTCGACGCCAGCTTCGCCGAGGGTTACGCCGAGGACCAGTTCCCGGAACAGGCCCCGGCCGGCGACAGCCTGAACCGCTATGGCCGCAACATGCGTCCGCTGAAAGGCCACACCGCCGACCGCCGCCCGGCGCATCAGCCGCTGTTCCACTATCCTTACGCCGAATGGCGTCCGGCGCTGGACGCCATGGCCGAGAGCGGCGCCGAGATCGACCCGCATCTGGGCCACGCCCTGGAGTTCATGAACCCGATCAACGGCGGGCCGATCATGGCGACCATCTCGGCCCATGTCCGCCTGTTGCCGCAAGGCTTTGAGAGCAAGCCGCGCCGCTCGACCGACGGCACCATCTTCGTGGTGGTCGAGGGGGCGGGCGAAGCGGTGATCGAGGGTGAAGCTATCGCCCTGAAGCCGCGCGACATCGTGGTCGTGCCGTCGTGGAAATCGGTCGCCTTCAAGGCGGCCAGCCGACTGGTCCTGTTCGGATACTCCGACAAGGCCTGTCAGGAAAAACTGAACCTGTACAAGGAAGAGAACGCATGAGCCTGCTGTTCCAACCGCAAGCGCCCGTGCTTGCCCCGACCAACACCGGGGACGAATTCCCGGTTCGCCGCATCTTCTGCGTCGGCCGCAACTACGCCGCCCACGCCCGCGAAATGGGCCGCGACCCGGACCGCGAGCCGCCCTTCTTCTTCACGGCCTGGGCCGAGACGGTGGTGCTGGACGGCGCCACCATCGCCTATCCGTCCAAGACCGAGAACTTCCACTACGAGGCCGAGCTGGTCGTCGCCGTTGGCAAGGGCGGTCGCAACATCGCCGCCCGGGACGCGCTGGACCACGTCTGGGGCTACGCCACCGGCCTGGACATGACGCGCCGCGACCTGCAGCTGGAAGCGCGCGCCCAGGGCCGTCCGTGGGACACGGGCAAGAACGTCGAGCAGTCGTCGCCGCTGGGCCTGATCCACAAGGCGGGCGAGGGCTTTGATCCCGAACACGGCAAGATCGAGCTGACCGTCAACGGCGAGGTCAAGCAGTCGGCGGACCTGGCCGACCTGATCTGGCCGGTGGCGGACATCGTCGCCTACCTGTCGGGTCTGTGGGAGATTCAGCCCGGCGACCTGATCTACACCGGCACCCCCGCCGGCGTCGGCGCTGTCGTTCCTGGCGACGCCATGACCGTGACCATCGACGGCCTGACCCCGCTCAATATCAAGGTCGGCCCGCCCGCCGCCTGATCCTTTTTCATTAGCATCATCAACACACGGAGAGGCGCGCGACAGACGCGCCCTCCGCAGGAGGACGACACATATGGCAGCCATGGGTGAGGGGGGCGGCAACGCCGTCATCGATCGGGCCAGGTTCGGCCCGCTACAGTTCGGCGTCACGGCGCTGTGCTTCATCATCGCCATGCTCGACGGCTTCGACACCCAGTCGATCGCCTTCGTCGCGCCCAAGATCGCCGAGGACTGGGGCCTGGCCCCGTCGGCCTTCGGTCCGATCTTCGCCATCGGCCTTCTGGGCCTGACGGTCGGCGCCTTCACCCTGAGCCCGGCGGCGGACAAGTTCGGCCGCAAGACGGTCATCCTGATCTCGACCTTCATCTTCGGCCTGTTCGCTCTGCTGACGGCCTTCTCGACCTCGATGAACGAGCTGCTGATCTACCGCTTCATCACCGGCGTCGGTCTGGGCGCGGCCATGCCCAACATCATCGCCCTGACCAGCGAGTACGGCCCGGCCCGCCTGCGCGCGACCTTGGTGACGGTCATGTTCTGCGGCTTCCCCCTGGGCTCGACCATCGGCGGCCTGATCTCGACTTGGTTGATCGCGACGTGGGACTGGCATTCGGTCTTCGTCGTCGGCGGCGTCCTGCCGCTGCTGCTGCTGCCAGTGCTCTGGTTCATGCTGCCGGAATCGGTTCGCTTCCTGGTCGCCAAGGGCGCGCCGGAGCACAAGATCGCCCCCATCGTGAAGAAGATCGACGCTGACGCCTCGGTCAGCGAATTCATCGCCGGCCTGAAGCACGAGCAGTCGTCGGCGGCCAAGGGCTTCTCGGTCTTCCAGCTGTTCCGTGAGGGCCGCACGCCGGTGACCCTGCTGCTGTGGGTCGCCTTCTTCATGAACCTGCTGGTCATGTACTTCCTGGTGAACTGGCTGCCGACCCTGCTGAAGGGCGCCGGTCTGCCGCTCAGCATGGCCATCCTGTCCACCGCCACCCTGAATCTCGGCGGCGTCGTCGGCGCCATCGTCCTGGGCCGGATGATCGACAAGATCAGCCCCTACGTCGTCCTGGGTTCAGCCTATGCCGCCTCGGCCGCCTTCATCGCCCTGCTGGCCTTCGGCGGCACCAATCTGACGGTTCTGCTGCTGGGCGCGGCCCTGTCCGGCTTCGGTGTCGTCGGCGCCCAGATCGGCTGCAACGCCCTGACGGCGGCCGTCTATCCGACCGCTATCCGCGCCACGGGCGTGGGCTGGGCCCTGGGCGTCGGCCGCATCGGCGCCATCGTCGGACCTCTGGTCGGCGGCGTGCTGCTGGCCGCCGGCTGGACGCCCCAGTCGCTGATCCTGCTGGCCGTCATCCCCGCCGTGATCGCCTCGATCGCGGTCTTCACCCTCGGCGGCGTGCGCCGTCGCGCCGGAGTCTGACCCCATGATCCTGCACGGTTATTTCCGCTCCACGGCCTCGTGGCGGGTGCGCATCGCCCTGGGCCTCAAGGGACTGAAGGCCGTGCAGGTCATCCATCACCTGCGCAAGGGCGAGCAGCGGACGCCGGACTATCTGGCGCTCAACCCGCAAGGCCTGCTGCCGGCCTTCGTCACCGACGACGGCGCGGTCCTGACCCAGTCGCTGTCCATCATCGAATATCTCGACGAGACCTCGCCTGCGCCGTCGCTGCTGCCCGCTGATCCGGTGCAACGGGCCAGGGTCCGCGCCGTGGCCCAGGCCGTCGCCTGCGACATCCATCCGGTGCAGAACCTCAAGGTGCTGCAACGCCTGCGCGACCTCGGTCTGGGCGAAGATGTGGTTCAGGCCTGGGCCGCGACCGTCATCGAGGAGGGGCTCGACGCGGTCGACAAGCTGCTGGCCGACCAGCCGGGGGCCTTCGCTTTCGGCGACGCTCCGACTCTGGCCGACCTGTGCATCGTGCCGCAGCTGGGCAACGCCCGCCGCTTCGGCGTCGAGATCCGCTGGCCGCGTCTGCTGGCGCTGGAGGCCGCCTGCCTCGAACTGCCCGCCTTCAAGAACGCCGTCCCGGGCAAACAGCCCGACGCCGAATAATCATCCCAATCGAACCGAGCGCGGAGCCAACCGCGCCCTTTCCCGGAGGACATCCATGAGTATCGCCGCTGCGGCCGCCGCCGCATTGCTTTCGCACGCCCCCATGACCGCCGACGCCGAGGCGCCGATCCAGACCGCGCCCGCTGTGGTTCCGGCCGCCCCGCCTGCCGCCTCGGCCCCGCCGCCGCCGTTCAAGCTGATCAACCACGACGAGAGCTACGCCTGGCTGGCTGATCCGGCCAAGCGCACCTCGACCTGGTCGAAGTTCAAGTATGTACCGGTCGGCGGCGAGGGGAGCCCGGTCTGGGCCAGCTTCGGCGGCGAGCTGCGTTTCCGCGCCGAACACCGCGACAACGAGCGCTTCGGCCGCGGGGCTCAGGACACCGGCGGCGACTTCCAGACCCGCGCCCGCCTGTGGGGCGAACTGAACCTGGGCTCCTCGCTGCGCGCCTTCGTCGACGTGCAGGACGCCCGCACCTCGGGCCTGGCTAGCGGCGAGCCGGTGATCGAGGAAAACCGCACCGACCTGCACCAGGCCTTCGTTGAGGCGAAGACCGGTCTGGGCGAGGGCAAGTTGCGCGTCCGCGCCGGCCGTCAGGAGTTCGGGCAAGGGTCGTTCCGCCTGTTCGACATGCGCGAGGGCGCCAACGCCCGCGTCGCCCTGGACATGGTGCGGGTCATGTACGACAGCCCGACCGGCTGGAGCGGCGGCGCCTTCGCCGGCTATGCCCTTCGCGAAGGCAAGGCCTCCTGGGACGACGCCACCAACTTCGACTATCGCCTGTATGGCGCGACGGCCGCCAAGACCCTGGGGCAGGGGGCGACGGCGCCGAAGCTGGAACTGCTCTACGCCAACACCGACCGTCTGGTGACGCCGTTCGACGGTCAGGTCGCGGGCCGCGACGATCGCGACACCCTGTCGGTGCGCCTGTCGGGCAAGGTCGCGCCCTGGGACTATGAGGTCGAGGCGGTGAAGCAGTGGGGCTCGTTCCGCGACCTCGACATCGACGCCTGGTTCTTCTCGGCGGTCGGCGGCCGCACCTTCTCGGGCGTGAAGTGGTCGCCGCGCCTGGCCGTGCGTCTGGACGTCGGTTCGGGCGACAAGGACCCCAACGACGGCAAGCTGAACAGCTTCAACCCCCTGTTCCCGCAACCGGCGGCCCTGCGCACCGATCTGGGCTTCGCCAACATGGTGCTGTTGCAGCCCGAGGTGACGGTGCGTCCGACGCCCAAGCTGACCCTGGGGGCCAACACCGCCGGCCTGTGGCGTCAGAGCAAGGACGACGGCCTCTACGCCCTGTCCGGCATGGTGCTGCGCGGCGCCAACGAGGGTCAGTCCTCCTATGTCGGCTGGCGCACCGGCGTCTTCGCCCGCTATGCCCTGACGCCCTATGTCTCACTGATGGGCGTGGCTAACTACACCAGGGCCGGCGACTTCCTGAAGGAGACTGGCGCGGCCGAGGACCAGTCCTACCTCGGGACCTTCCTCACCTTCAGGTTCTGACGTCAGACAGCGGGGGTTGCGGTTGTGTTCAACCGTCTGGATGAGCGGGACCCCGACTTAACGGCAAGCCTGAAGCCCTGTGCCAGCCGCCCATCGCCGGAGCAGGGATCACCGGCGTTGTGAGAATCCCTGCGCCCCCGCCCACCCGTCCCTGCCCCCTCCAGACCCGCGCCTGGCTGGCTTTGGGCGGGGCGGGAGCGAGGCTGAGAATATAGATTGCAATGTTATGGATTATCCCATTTCATCTTTGCGCTGATGATCGTGTGCCCAGAAGTGGTTCTACTTCCTCAAGCGATGATCGCTCGTGTGACTGTAGACCTGGCCGGGCAAGTATTATTTTGTAGCGGTTGGCTGCGCGTTTTGGGCGTCGTCTTTGAGGGGGACT
This sequence comes from Brevundimonas bullata, assembly GCF_014207965.1. Classification (GTDB taxonomy): domain Bacteria; phylum Pseudomonadota; class Alphaproteobacteria; order Caulobacterales; family Caulobacteraceae; genus Brevundimonas; species Brevundimonas bullata_A. The sequence continues at coordinate 664,915 of NZ_JACHLM010000003.1, read as the reverse complement.
TTTAACCTCTCGTGACGTTCTGTTTCCTTGTTCTCGCCTGGGAGCGTGGCGGGATACGTCCAAACTCGCCGGGAGTACGGGGGGCGAAATGGGATGGCTGTCGTTAGCCGCCGTTATCGCGGGGGGGCAAGACGGCGCTGCCATCAAGGTCGTTCCGACAAGCCTTCCCCAGATAGCGCGGCAGGAACAGGACCTGGGCCAGGCTGTCCAGGTTGAGGATGTCGAAGTGTTCGGCCGCCGCGGCGCGGCGCTGACCTCGCCTGAGATTGAGTTGGACGGCGCGGACATAGACGCCCTGGGCGTCTGGGATATCAATGAAGTCCTGGAGCGCATGGCGGAAACGCTGAGCCTAGGCGAGCGGCCGATGGTCCTGATCAACGGTCAGCCGACTCCCAATGTCGACGCCTATAAGGGCTTCCCGCCGGGGGCTCTCGCACGGGCCGAGGTTCTGCCTCCTCAGGCTGCGGGCATGTATGGCGCAGCGCCTGGGCAGCGTGTCGTCAATCTGGTCCTGCAACCCAAGTTCTCGAGCTATGACGGGCGGGTCGCCGGATCCCGACCGACGCAAGGCGGGACGTCTTCGCTGTCAGGCGATCTGCGTCGGTCGGCCATAGCGGGACGAAACACCCATCAGGTGGGCCTGCGCCTATCGCGAGACACGGCGCTGAGAACGGGCGAGCGAGACTACGATCTGTCGATGGGACGACCCAGCGACGAACGCGTGACGCTGCGGCCCCATTCGGATTCGATTTCGCTCAACGGCAACCTGACCCGGGCCTTCGGTGATTGGTCGAGTGTTTTCACCGTGAACGCGCAAACCCAGGATAGCCGCCCGGTCGTGCGGCTTTCCGCCGAACCTGTCGAAAGCAGCCGGAGGTCCGACACTCTAGCCGGGTCAGCGGGTCTGAGCGGTCGACTGGCTGGCTGGCTGTTGCAGGGAAACTTTAATGCGAGGGCGTCCCGTCGCCACGAGGACGGTCTTCAGAACATCCGAAGCGACATGCAGTCGCTTGCACTGACCGGCAACGCAAGTCGTCCGTTGTTTGATCTGCCCACAGGCATCGCCACACTCAATTTGAGTGGCAATCTCGAGGGCGGCTGGACGGCGATTGACCGCGATCAAACGCATGTAAAAAGCACCACGAGCGGCCAGAATGCGAGAGGCACGGTCGCCATCCCTTTGACCAAGGCGGGCGGCCGCTCGCTTGTGGGGCCCATTCCTGGCGATCTCGTCGCCACCCTTGGCGGTGGCGTGCGCCAGGTCGGCGGCGACGGCGGAGACGAACTTAGCGCCGGGCTGTCGTGGACGCCGCTGAAGGGGTTTCGGCTAACCAGCGAATGGTCTGCCTTGACCGAGGGCGTTTCAGATAATCTGAAGTCCGAACCGATCTACTATGGTTCCCCGATCGTGGTGTTTGATTTCCGAACCGGAGAGGCGGTGGAGATCCTCCCGATCCGGGGCGGAAATCCTGATTTGCGACCGCCTCAATTCGAGCGACTGTCTATAGGCGCGTCGGCGGGACCCTTTACGCCTTGGGCGGTGACGGGAAATCTGGGCTACCAAAGGGCGGTGTCGACAGATGGCGTAGGCTCTCTGCCGGCGTTGACCGAGGATGTTGAGATCGCCTTCCCCGAACTCATCCAGCGGGACGCCGAAGGTCGTCTCGTCAGCATCGACTACCGACCGATGAATCTGAGTTCCGGGCTGAGCGAGAGCCTTAACGCCGGTTTCAACTTCAGCCTGCCCCGGCCAGCAGGCGGGGCAGGTGAGCCGATGGTCCTGCGTGTCGCACTCAACTACGGTCTGCAACTCGCCAACGTCGTTCGTTTGCGCGCCGGCCTACCGGAGATGGATCGTCTTAAAGGGGATGGCGGAGGCCTGTCGCCTCAGAACGCGAGAATCATGATCGACGCCAGGCGCGGGCCTTGGGGGGCCAATGCGACGGCGCAATGGCAGGACGGCTATCGCACCCGCCGCATTAGCGCTGCGGATGGCCCGGATGATCTGGTCGTTGCGCCCTTCACCTCGGTTGATCTGAGATTCAGCTTCCAAATGGCGTCCCGCGGCTCGCCAACCGAGAATGGGCAGGGCGGGGGGGGCAGACGGGCCAACGCCGGCCTGCAGGTCAATCTCGATATCGCCAACCTGTTCGACGCGCGTCCCGAGGCGCGTCTCGCCAAGGGCTCGCCCGCGCCGGGTTATGGCCGCGATGTTCAAGATCCTATCGGTCGCATGGTGCGAGTGACCCTGCAGCGCCGCTTCTAACGACATTGGGCGCCAGGCCGAGCGATGGTCCCCGCCCGCGGCTGAATGATGGTTGCGAAGCGGGCAGCAAAAAGGGCGGCGGACCGAAGTCCGCCGCCCTCTCCGTTCAGGCCGTCAGGCTTAGAACGGGCGGTAGTTGAGGCTCAGGAAGAACCGGCGTCCGAACAGGTCGAAGTTGTCGGACGACGTGCCGCCCAACCAGCGCGCCGGTTCGGCGTCGAAGGCGTTCACCACGCCGGCGCGGACCGTCAGGTTGTCGCGAGCGGACCAGCGCACGGAGAAGTCGTGCTGCGAGAAGTCGCCCGTTTCCAGGTACTTGGCGGTTTCATACAGGTCGGGGTTAGCGACAAGGTTGTCCTTGTCGAAGATCTCCTGGCTGGCCTGCCAGTCCCAGTCCCAGCTGAAGGCCAGGGTGTCGATCGGCGCCCAGGTGACGGTCGACAGGAAGCGCACGCGCGGCATGCCGACGGTGTCTTCATAGTCGGTGGAGTCGGTCGGGTCGGCGATGTTGACGAAGTCGTGCTGCTCGATCAGCCAGTTGCCGCGGATCGAGTGGCTGAACGAACCCCAGTTGCGGCCGAAGAACTCGGGCAGGTCGGAGCGATAGCTGGCCGTGAAGTCCACGCCCTTGGCCGTCAGAGCCGCATAGTTCAGCGAGCCCTGAGTGAAGCCCGTCACCAGGAACGAGGTGCCGTTGCGGGTCTGGGTGGCGCAGGCGCCCGTATTGATGCTGTCGCCGCTGACGCACTGGTTGGCGGCTTGCTGGGCGGTCACCGAGTCGATCGCATCGTTAATTTCGATGCTGTAGTAATCCATCACCAGCGAGAAGTTCGGCAGCAGGTAGTCCGGCGTCCAGACGCCGCCGACCGTGAAGCTTTCCGAGGTTTCCGGCTTCAGCAAGGGGTTGCCGCCGGCCAGGCCCGACACCGAGCCGCTGCCGTAGTTGGGCAGGTAGGCGTTGGCGGCCGATGCGTCGGCGAAGTTCAGGTCCAGACCCGCAGCCTTGGCCAGGGCGCCGCAGTTGGCGATGCGGTTGGCGGCGATCGACCGGTCAGCCAGGTTGTTGATGACCGTGGCGGAGCAGGGGTCGGTGAAGCCGTTGGCGAAGGTTTGGCCATAGGGCTCGCTGGTTTCGCCCAGGTTCGGCACGCGGATCGCCGTGGCGGTCGTGGCGCGGAACATGAACTGGTCGACCGGGCGCCACTGGAACTGGGCGCTGTAGGTCTCTTGCTGGCCGACGTGCGAGTAGTCGGAGAAGCGGTAGGCGCCGCTGATCTCGGCCGACTGGCCCAGGACGCTGTCGCGGAACAGCGGAACGCTGACCTCGGCGAAGACGTCGTTGGTGTCGTAGCTGGCTTCCAGGAAGTCCGGACCCGAGTTCAGGAACAGGAAGCGGCCGGCGGTGTCGCGGTCACGGCCGACGCCGCTGGTGATTTCCTTGCGGTATTCATAACCGACCGAAGCGCCGATCGGGCCAGCGCCCCAGAAGTCCCACAGCTTGCCCGAGGTGTAGGCCATGAAGTCGTGCTGCTTGTTCTGGTCGCTGACCGTGACGGCGGCCTGCAGGTACTCCAGACCCTCGGCGGTGAAGCCGTTCGGACCGAAGACGCGGACCGGCGAGCAGTCGTCGATCACGGCGCCTTGACGCGAGAAGGTCTTCGGCACGCCACCCACGGTGATCACGGCGTCCGGCACGGCGACGCCGTTGGCCTTCATCAGCTGAATGCGGCAGACGACTTCGCCCGGCTTGCCGTTGACCTTGCCCGCGACGTCGATGACGGCGTCGGCCGCAGCCTGGTAGCGGACCACGTCCACGCCCTGCTCGCGGTTGGTGTTGTTCATCTCGCCGTAGGTGTAACCGGCTTCCCAGTTGACGTCCTTGACGAAGCCGACGTCGCCCAGGTCGCCGCGCAGGCCGACGACGTAGCGTTGCAGGTCGCGGTTATTCAGCTGGTTGCGCGCCGGGCCGTACAGCTTGTGCTGGGCGCGGGCGTCGGCGACGTTGCTGGTGACCGCGCCGTCCTTGTCGAAGATGTCGCGACGGTTGTTCTGGATCGCCAGACGAACGTCCGACGGCAGATAGGCGTTGTCCAGACCCAGTTCGATCGCCTGGGTCGATCCGATGGCGCCGACCGTATTGGGGGCGAGGACGCGGATGTTGAAGTCCTGGAAGACGCGCTGGCCGGCGTCGTAGGTTTCTTCCTCGACGTACTTGGCTTCGGCGAACAGCTGGACATTGTCCGTGATGTCGAAGTTCAGGCCGGTCTGGAAGCGATAGTTGGTCGATTCCGGCAGGCGGCTGGACTGGCCCTGTTCGGTGTTGGGGTTCTGGCCTTCGCCGCCGTTGCTGACGGTGCGGCTGAAGCCCGTGCCCTGACGGATCGTGCCGAAGGTGACCGGACGCGACACGCCTTGGTCATTATAGAGGTAGGCGTTGTCCAGGCGGTTCGACGGGGCCAGCGAGAAGCAGTTGGCCGAGAAGGTCGTGGCCGAGCAGGTCTGGAACGGCACGTCGGGGTCGCTGGCGAGGCTGGGCTTGGTGCCCGTCGACAGAATGGTCACGCCGCCGAAGTTGGTGCCGCGGATGTAGGTGCGGGCGTCGCGGATCAGGATCTGGTCCGGAATGCCGTCCGAGGGGGCGCTGGACGGATCGGCGTCGTTGCCGATCAGGGCCCAGCCCTCGCGGCGCCAGTCGACGTCGGAATCCAGGACTTCGTCGTTGCGCTGGAATTCACCCGACACATAATAGTTCAGGCGGCCGTCCATCAGGTTCTGGCCCCACAGGACCGAGAGGCGTTCGCTCAGCTGATGGTCCTGGTTGATCTCGGCGATCGAGGCGTCGATCTCCAGGCCGTCGAAGTCCTTGCGCATGATGAAGTTGACCACGCCCGAGACGGCGTCGGCGCCGTACACGGCGGCGGCGCCGCCGGTGATGACTTCAGTGCTGGCGACCAGCAGACGCGGGATGGTGTCGACGTCCACGGCCAGCGAGCCGGGGCTCGAGCCGACGTGACGACGACCGTCGACCAGGACCAGGGTCCGGTTGGCGCCCAGGGCGCGCAGGCTCAGCAGCGACAGGCCGCCGTCATTCAGGTTCGAACCGGTGGTGTCTTCCGGCACCTGCGAGGTCGACAGGGCGGGGATGTCGGCCAGGAAGTCGATGACGTTGACTTCGCCCGACTGCAGCAGCTCTTCCTGACCGATCTGGATCAGGGGCGTGGGCGAGTTGGTCGGGCTGCGACGGATGCGCGAGCCGGTGACGACGACTTCGCCGAGGTTGGTGGCTTGGTCCTGGGCCGAGGCAGCGGCGGGTGCGACGCTGATCATGGCGGCGGCCGTCAGGCCGGCGATCAGCGTTGAGCCCATGAGCTGTGATTTAGTGATCGTTATCAATTTTTTTCCCCTCCCGGAGTTTCCTCCGGGGAATGATTGGTGCGAGGGTTCCATCGTTGTTCCATCGCCCAAGCACAACAATTATGACGGGTACATGACTCAATTGCGTTGTCGCTGTGGTTTTTAAGTAGCGGTATGGCGTCGCTTACAACGTCGTAATCTGAGCGTCTGGCCCTATAACCGTCCAGCTCTGCGGCCTTGAACGCCGTTTCCTGACCGCGTTCGAAGCCTGCTTCATGAGGCGGCGGACAGATAGACCCAGGGACGCGCAGTCCGGTCGATGTCGCGCAGGGTGTGAATGCGATGCGCCAGCTTCAGCGTCAGGGCGATGCTGTCCATGCCCTCCAGCAGCATTTCGCGGGCCTCGGCGTCGATGACGAAGGGCCAGGTCGCGCCGTCGGCACGGCGGACGTCGCAGGCCGTCAAGTCGACGGTCAGGGTCGGGGCAGCGAATGCCAGAACGGCGGCGATCTCGGCGACCTGATCGGCGGGCAGGACCACAGGGACGATGCCGTTCAGGATGCAGTTGTTGCGAAAGATCGGGTTGAACGACGGAGCGATGATGGCCCGGAAGCCGTATTCCGCCAAGGCCCAGGCGGCGTGCTCGCGGCTGGAGCCGCAGCCGAAATTGGCCCCTGCCACCAGGATTTGCGCCTGGGCGTAGCGGGGGGTGTTCAGGACAAAGTCGGGGTTGGGATCGCGGCCGTCCATGCTCACATAGCGCCAGCCGGCGAACAGGCCCTCGGTCAGACCGGTCTTGGCCACCGAGCGATCACGCGTGCGGGCGAGGCCGTGCGTGTCACGCCCAAGGAATACGACGTCCTGGCCCATCTGGCGCGCAACGCCGGCAAGGTAGTCGGCCACCGCGACCTGCTGACCGCCGTCTGGGGCAAGGCCCACGCCGACGACACCCAGTACCTGCGCGTGGTCATTGGCCAACTGCGTCAGAAGCTGGAGGCCGATCCCGCCCAGCCTCGTCTGATCGCTACCGAGCCGGGCGTCGGATATCGGCTGACCGCCTGAGCTTTCATCCCGGCGTTATGCGACGATCCGCAAGTCGTTCTGATCTAGTCGCGGGGGCGGATTGGCTTTAGCAAAGATGTGACCGAAGCGGGGCAGTGGATCTTTCGAGGGTCCGCCGCCCCGCTTTTGTATGAACGGATGGGCTCATGCGGTCGGGGGGACAGTGTTCCGGCGGGGTGGGCCAAGTGCAGTTGGAACATTGAAAATGAACCGAATATTCGCCTACCTCATCATCGGTGCCATGATCCTGGGCGTGCTGGTCGGCTGGGGCGTGAACCAGTATCTGAGCGCCGATCAGGCGGCGGCGGCGGCGACGAATCTGTCGTTGATCACCGACGTCTTCCTGCGTCTGATCAAGATGATCATCGCGCCGCTGGTGTTTACGACTCTTGTGGCGGGCATCGCCCACATGGAGGACGCCGCCTCGGTCGGGCGCATCGGCGTCAAGACCATGACCTGGTTCATCGGCGCCTCGGTGGTGTCGCTGCTGCTGGGCCTGGTCATGGTGCAGCTGTTGCAGCCGGGCGCCGGCATGCACCTGCCGCAGGCGGCGCTGGCCACGGCGCCGGCCGCCTCGACCGACGCCTTCTCGCTGCACGGCTTCGTCACCCATCTGGTGCCGACCTCGATCTTCGACGCCATGGCCAAGAACGAGATCCTGCAGATCGTGGTCTTCTCCCTGTTCGTCGGCACGGCGGTCGCCGCCCTGGACGACAAGGCCCCGGCGGTGCTGAACCTGGTCGAGCAGGCCGCCAGCATCATGCTGAAGGTCACCGAGTTCGTGATGAAGCTGGCCCCGCTGGCCATCTTTGCGGCCCTAGCCTCGACCATCGCCACGCAAGGGCTGGAGATGCTGGCGGTCTACGCCCAGTTCGTGCTGGGCTTCTACGGCTCGATGGCCCTGTTGTGGGGTCTGCTGTTCCTGGCCGCCGCCGCCGTGCTGGGCCGTCGCGTCCTGCCGCTGTTCAAGGTGATCCGCACCCCGGCCCTGCTGGCCTTCTCGACCGCCAGTTCGGAAGCCGCCTATCCGCGCATTCTGGACGCCCTGCCCACCGTCGGCGTGCGCCGCCGCATCGTCAGCTTCGTCCTGCCGCTGGGCTATTCGTTCAACCTCGACGGCTCGATGCTCTACTGCACCTTCGCCACCATGTTCATCATGCAGGCGCACGGCGTGCACCTCAGCGTCTCGCAGCAGGTCTTCATGCTGCTGCTGCTGATGGTGACGTCCAAGGGCATCGCCGGCATTCCGCGCGCCTCGCTGGTGGTCATCATGGCGACCCTGACCTACTTCGGTCTGCCGGAAGCCTGGATCGCCATCGTGCTCGGCGTCGACCACCTGCTCGACATGGGCCGCTCGGCCACCAACGTGGTCGGCAACTCCGTCGCCGCCGCCGTGGTCGCCAAGTGGGAAGGCGAGCTGGACGACATCCCCGAGGGCGGGTCGGACGCGCCCCAGGTCGCGACCGCCTAGTCAATCAGGCGCTGAAAATGAAACGGCCGCCCCAGGGATGGGGCGGCCGTTTTGCTGTGCGGCGGTGATCGCGTGAACTATTTGCCGCGACCGTTGTCGATATAGGCCTTGATGGAAGCGGCGTTGGGTCCGTCCGCTCGCGCGCCGTCGCATACGATGGGTTGGAAATAGGCGCTAAGGCTGTTCGGGCGAATGTCGTCCCAGGCGGCGTCGGCTTCAGGATAGCGCCCCACCTCGGCGCCGTCGGGCCCGAACTCGATCTCGGCCAGGAAACGGGCCTGTTTGGCGCTGCAGCGTATCTCGTACTCGTCGATATTGTGGCTGTAGTCGCCGACAGGCGTCTGCAAGGGCACGCGGGCGACGCGGATGCTGGTCGTGTCGCCGACGGTCGCGATCCCGCCGACATCGACCAGATAGACCAGTCGGGCGTTGCGGGAAAAGGCGTTCCATTCCTCAGCGGATGCAGCGCCCGCAGATAGGGCGGCAGCGGCGAGAATGGCGGTCAATAGAATTGGCTTCATCGGATCCTCCCCAGGATCGGGCGAGTTCACACCCGAAACGTTGCGATTTCAACTGGCTCTTTATGCCGACTATTCGCCGCGATCCATCAATAGGCTGACCCCATGACACGCATTCTTCTGAGCCTGCTGTTTCTGCTCTCGACCCCTATGGTCGCGCTGGCGGCCGGTCCTGCCGCCTTTCAGTCCGATCGCATCGTAGTCGAAGTGCGCGGCGCGGGGCCGGATATCATCCTGATCCCGGGGCTGGCCTCGACCTCGGCCGTATGGAAGCGCACGGCCGAGGCCCTGGACGACCGCTATCGGGTGCACCTGGTGACGGTGCGCGGCTTTGGCGATGTGCCGGCGGGCGGCAACGGCGACGGTCTGGTAGGCGGCCCGGCGGCGGCGGAGATCCGACGCTATATGGCTCTGCAGCAACTGGAGCGGCCCGCCCTGATCGGGCATTCGATGGGGGGGCAGATCGCCCTGCGGGTTGCTGCTGATGCGGGACCGCGCGTGGGCCGGGTCATGGTGGTGGACGCCTCGCCCTTCTTTCCGTCGCTGATCAGCGCGGGCGCGACGACGGGGGACGTCGAGCCCTTGGCGCGGCTGGCGTATCAAGGCCTGCTGCTGTTTGGCGACGAGGCGCTGAAGACCCAGGCGAAGGACATGGGGGCAGACATGGGCGGCGCCGCCGACAGCCTGTTCAACACCTTTCCATGGCAGGGCGGCGACCGGCGCACCCTGGCCCAGGGGCTGTATGAGGTGATGACAGTGGACCTGCGGGCGCGGCTGCCCGCGATCACCGCCCCCGTCACCGTGGTCTATGGCTGGAGCGCCGACGACCGCAGCCCGCGCAGCCAGATCGACGGCCTGTTCCGCGCCGGCTACCGCGCGCTGCGCGCGCCCGCCGCCTTCGAGCGGATCGAAGGCGCCGAGCACATGGTCATGATCGACCAGCCGCGCCGTTTCCAGGCGGCGGTCGAACGCTTCCTGCGCTGAGGCCTCAGCCCGGCTGCAGCCGACGGATCGCGGCGAGCAGGGCCGCGTCGTCGCTCATGTCGCCTTCGATGCCATATTGGGGGCGCTGCGGCTCGTTGTTGCCGCGCGCGCGACCGCGATAGACCTTCATCGGCACGGCGATCTGGGCCAGGCCACTGGGCAGGATGGGTTCGCGGATCTCCATATAGACGGTGTCGGCCGAGGTCTCGCGCCCGATCTGGACGGCGCCTACGGTCTTCCACAAATCGACGGCGTCCAGACAGGCCGAGCCGCAACTGGAGTCGGTCAGGACATAGACCCTGCCGGCCATCAGTTGCGGCCCAGAGGCTGTCGGGGCGGGCGCGGCGGCCCTGGTCTTCTCCTCGTCGGCTTCGCGCCAGTAGACCTGGCCCGCCGCCTGAGCGGCCTTCATCCCGGTCACGGCCCGATCGGCCCAGTCAATCAGTTCCGGCTGGCCATGGGTCGAGCGAAGCTGGTCGAGGAAGGTCGACATATCGGTGAGATTGTCGTCGGACGCGCGCCAGTCCACCGCTTCGCTCGTCGGCAGGGGATGGGCCTGTATCCAGTCCGGGCCCCACAGAATGCGGGCCATGTCGTCGCTCCAGTGCGAGGAGCCGCCGCCGTTGCCGCGCAGGTCCAGCACCACATAGGGGGCGGCGCGCAGGGCATCCTGCTTGGCCTTCATGTCTGCGACCAGGGCAGTCAGTTCGGCGTAGGCCTCCCCGGAGGGATCGCCGTTGAACGTGGGCGTCGAGATCCAGAAGCCGCCGTCGTCGAAGTGCTTGAGGGCGAAGTCGGGACGGACGCTCTGCATCAGCTTGGTGCGGCGCTCATTCAGATCGTCGGGCGTGGCGCGCCAGTTGAGGACGTAGGTCCGGGTGGCGCCCTCGGCCTCGAAGCGGCAGGATTTTATCTCTGACTGCCAGGGATTGGAGGCCCCCAGGAACATCCAGTCGCCGAAGCGCGTCTTGACCGCCTCCAGGAACCAGCGACCCCGGAACTGGCCGATGCGCCGTTCGGCCAGGGTCGCGGCGTCCACGCCGTCGCAGTCGATCAGCCGGGCGCCTAGCGGCGGGGCGGCGGAGTCGGCGTCATCGCGGTCCGCCACCACCTCGTCGGCGCCGCGATAGACGGTCAGGAAGCCGGGCCAGCGAGTCGGGAAGCCGAAGTCCCTCTGGGTCATGCCGATCTGGACATGGCCGTCTTCGAAGCTGGCGACATAGGCGCGCAGCGCCCACCACCAGCCGCCGGCGTCCGTGGTCGTCTTCGCCCGCTCCAGCGCCGTGGCAAGGCCTTGATCGAGGCGGGCGCGGAACGCAGAATTGAGGGGGGCGTGCACGCCGGGGTGGCTGTCGATCATGATGGCGTGCAGGGCGGTCGCGTCCTGAACCAGGGTCGCGGACCAGTCGCGCGGCTGGTCCATCGGCTTGGGGCCTTCGGCCGCCGGCGCCTCTTGGGCCAGAGCCTGCGCTGAGCCCATCATCGCCAGACAGGCGACGCCCGCCGTCAGAAACCGCTCCATGTTCAATCTCCCCACCCGGTGCAGGGACATGACATCGCAGGGCGGCGCGGGGGCTTCCAGTTACGCTTTGGTCATTAGAGCGCGGATCAGTCGGCCGAGGCCAGGGCCTCCAGCACGCCCTTGCCGTAGCGTTCCAGCTTGCCGGCGCCGACGCCGGAGATGCGGCCCAGGGCGTCGAGGTTGCGCGGCTCGCTGAGGGCGATCTCGACCAGGGTCTTGTCCTGGAAGATGACATAGGGCGGGACGTGCTGTTCGGCGGCGCGGTCGCGGCGCCAGGCGCGCAGGACCTCGAAGCGGGCGCGGACGTCCGTGTCCAGCGCCTCGGCGGCCAGGTTGCGGCCGGCGTTGCGGCGCGGGCGTTCCGCCTCGACCACACGGACGGGCGCCTTGCGCACCTGAATGGGGCGCTCGCCGCGATAGACGGCGCGGACGGACTCAGAGTCGCCCAGTTGGATGATGGGCTTGCCCTCGTTCGGGTCCTCGACCAGCAGGCCCTCGAACAGCAGGTGGTCGATGACGTCGCGCCAGGCGGTCAGCGACAGGTCGGCGCCTATGCCCCAGGTGGACAGGTTCGCCTCCCAGTTCTGGACATCCTTGGTCTTGCCCAGCAGGTGATCGACGACGCGGGTCCGACCGAAGCGTTCGCCGAGGCGCTGCACCGCCGCGAGCGCCTTTTGCGCGGGGACCACGGCGTCGAACGTCGCCGGCGGATCGCCGCAGATGTCGCAGACACCGCAGGGTTGGGCGTCGGTCTCGCCGAAGTAGCGGCGCACGGCCTGGGGCCGGCAGACGGCGCCGTCCAGCATGGCGAACAGCTGGCGCACCTTGCGAGTCTGGACCTGTTTGACCTCCTCGGCCATGGGGCGGCCTTCGAGGCGACGCAGGGACCAGGCGATGTCGGAGGGACCGTACAGCGTGATGCCTTCGGCCGGTTCGCCGTCGCGTCCGGCGCGGCCGATCTCCTGCCAGTAGGCTTCCAGCGAACCGGGCGGATCGGCGTGGATGACGAAGCGGACGTCGGGCTTGTCCACCCCCATGCCGAAGGCGATGGTGGCGACCATGACGGCGCCGTCCTCGGCGAGGAAACGCTCCAGCCGCCTGTCGCGGTCCTTGGCGTCGAAACCGGCGTGATAGGCGATGGCGTTGGTGCCAGCGTCGCGCAGGGTCTGGGCCACCCGCTCGCAGCCGTCGCGGCTGCCGCAATAGACCACGCCGGACTTGCCCCGGCGCTCGCGCACCAGCTCGACCACGGCGGCGTCGGTGCGGGCGCGGCTGCCGTTGATCTTGCGCTCGGCGGAGAGCTGCAGATTGGGGCGGGCGAAGCTGTCGACGAAGACGCGGGCCTCGCCCAGGCGCAGCGAGGCCAGGATGTCTTCGCGGGTGCGGGCGTCGGCGGTGGCGGTGACGGCGATGCGCGGGACGCCGGGGAATATCTCGGCCAGACGGCCCAGCGAGCGATAGTCGGGGCGGAAGTCGTGGCCCCACTGAGAGACACAGTGGGCCTCGTCGATGGCGATCAGGCTGAGGTCGATGTCGGACAGGCGTTCCAGCATGGAGCCGGCGGCCAGGCCTTCGGGCGAGACGTAAAGCAGGTCCAGCTCGCCCGAGCGGGCGGCGCGCCAGATGGCGGAACGCTCCTCCATCGAAACGCCGGAATCGAGGCGGGCGGCGGCCACGCCCTGTTGTTTCAGGGCCTCGACCTGATCGGTCATCAGGGCGATCAGCGGCGACACCACCAGACCGACGCCGAAGCGCAGGATGGCGGGGATCTGATAGCAGACGCTCTTGCCGCCGCCGGTGGGCAGGACGGCCATGACGTCGCGCCCGGCCAGAACCTCGGCCACGACCTGGGATTGCAGCCCGCGAAAATCAGCGTGGCCCCAGACCCGGCCCAGAACCTCGCGCGCGGCGCTCAGGTCAAGCGGGGCGGGGGATGAGGAACGGCGGGGGTCAGCGAGCATCGGCGGGTTGTGCCTGATCCGTTCCGGGGTGTCACCCGCTTCTCCTCCCTGTTGCGCAGCAATGGGGAGGTGGCGCGGACGCGCAGCGGCCTGACGGAGGGGGCGACTCGAGGTCTGACGGCTGTTCCGCCCCCTCCACCACTTCGTGGTCCCCCTCCCCATTCGCTTCGCGAACAGGGAGGAAAGCGTTATAGCGCCGCCCATGACCACCATTCTCTATGGCCGCCCGCCGGCGGTGTTCGACGTTCCGACCGGGGCCCAGCAGACCTCGCCCCTGATCCCCGGTTCGACCGCGCTGGAAGACCTTGCGCCGGGATCGGTGGACGAGGCGATGATCTATGCCCCGCCGGGCGTCGTGGAGCGTCGCTATACCCTGGCCATGGCGCTGAGAGCGCTGAAGGTCGGCGGGCGCCTCGACGTCATGGCGCACAAGAGCAAGGGCGGCTCGCGTCTGGGCAAGGAGCTGAAGGACTTCGGTCTGGAGGTCGGCGAGACGGCCAAGGCCCACCATCGCCGCTGCATCGTCACGCGGCCCGAGACCATTGAAGGTCTGGATGCGGCGATTGCGGCGGGCAGCCTGAAGCAGGTTGAGGGTCTGGACGCCTGGTCGCAGCCGGGCGTCTTCGCCTGGGACCGCGTCGATCCGGGCACGGCCCTGCTGGCCGGGGTCATGCCGCCGCTGAAGGGGGCGGGCGCCGATCTGGGCTGCGGCTTCGGCGCCCTGTCGCTGGTGGCGCTGCGGTCGCCGGCGGTGACATCCTTGCGTCTGATCGACATCGACCGGCGCGCCATCGCAGCGGCTAGGAAGAATGTCGAGGACCCGCGCGTCGCCTTTGAATGGGCCGACGTGCGCACCCTGCCGACCGAGGGCGAGCTGAACTTCATCGTCAGCAATCCGCCCTTCCACGACGGCGGCACCGAGGATCGGCGTCTGGGCCAGAACTTCATCCGTCAGGCGGCGGCCCTGCTGAAAACCGGCGGCGTGCTGTGGCTGGTGGCCAACCGGCACCTGCCCTACGAGGCCGAACTGAACGCGGCCTTCAAGCGGGTGAAGCCGCTGCTCGACAAGGGCGGGTACAAGATCTTTGAGGCGGTGAAGTGAACACGTCCTCAAGTAGCCCGAAGGGCGGTAGGACCCCAACAAGTAGAGTCGACAAGCTGCTCGGCTCCATGGGCTACGGCTCGCGGGCCGAGATGGCGCGGATGGGCAAGGCGGGCGGCATCGTGCTGGACGGCGCCGACCTGACCGACGTGTCCAAGCGCATCCCGGTGACGCCCGATCTGCCGAGCCGGATGGAGATCGACGGCGAGCCGCTGGACCCGGTTCCGGGTCTGGTCATGCTTCTGAACAAGCCGCTGGGCATGACCTGTTCGCGCAAGGAAGACGGGGCGCTGGTCTATGACATCCTGCCGGATCGGTGGAAGCGGCGCGACCCGGCCATCTCGACCATCGGGCGGCTGGACAAGCAGACCACGGGCCTGCTGCTGCTGACCGACGACGGCGACCTGCTGCACCGGGTGATCTCGCCCAAGCGCCATGTGGCCAAGGTCTATCGCGCGACGCTGGCGCGGCCGCTGAGCGGAACGGAAGGCGCGCTGTTCGCCTCGGGCGAGCTGGTGCTGGAGAACGAGGACAAGCCGCTGTCGCCGGCCATCCTCGAAGTGGTGTCGCCCACGGAAGCCCTGCTGACGGTGACGGAAGGGCGCTATCATCAGGTGCGCCGGATGTTTGCGGCGACGGGCAACCACGTCGAGGCTCTGCACCGCGAGCGGCTGGGCGGGTTGGTTCTGCCGGATGATCTGGGGCCGGGGGAGTGGCGGCTGCTGGCGCCGGAAGAGATCGAGCTGATCTTCGCCTGAAGCCAAGGTCGTCATCCCGGCCGAAGCGTCAGCGGAGAGCCGGGACCGCCCAGGACGCCGCCGTCAGCGCTTCCTGCGGTCCCGGATAGCGGCTGCGCCGCTTCCGGGATGACGAAGAGGGGAGGGCGACGCTTGACCTCTTGGCCTCGCTCGCGCACCTCCCTCACATGACCTTGGCCAAGATCTGCGGACTGACGACGCCCGAGACGCTGGATGCAGCCTTGCACGGCGGCGCGGCCTTTGTCGGGGCGGTGGTGTTTGAAAAGAGCCCGCGCCATATCCCGCCGCTGCACGCCGCCACCCTGTTCGACCGGGCGCGGGGCAAGGCGAAGATCGTCGCCGTGCTGGTTGATCCTGACGACGCCCTGCTGACCGAGGTGGGACTGATCCTGCGGCCCGACCTGATCCAGCTGCATGGGCATGAGACGCCGCAGCGCGCCGCCGAGGTGCGGCGGCTGACCGGGGCGGGGATCATCAAGGCTCTGCCGATCCGCACCGAGGCCGACTTCGCGTCTGTGCCGGAGTGGGCCGATGTGGCGGACCATCTGCTGTTCGACGCCAAGCCGCCTGAAGGCTCCAGCCTGCCCGGCGGGGTCGGGGCCTCGTTCGATTGGTCGTTGATGCAAAACCGCGCCCTGCCGGCATGCTGGTTCCTCGCAGGCGGGCTGGAGCCGCAAAATATCACCGAGGCCGTGCGGATTTCGGGGGCGCCCTTGGTCGATGTCTCCTCTGGCGTCGAAAGCGCGCCGGGTGTTAAGGACCCTGACCTGATCCACGCCTTCCTCGAGGCCGTATCCCGGTCCTGATTTCGTCGCCTTCTCGCGAAAGACTGCCGCTCGTGAACGCAATTATCCCGAACTCCTACGCCTGGCCTGACGCCGAGGGCCGCTTCGGTCCCTATGGCGGCCGCTTCGTGCCCGAAACCCTGATGCCGCTGATCCATGAGCTTCAGGCGGCCTATGAGGCGGCCAAGGCCGATCCGAGCTTCCAGGCCGAGCTGGACGATTTCCTGACCCACTATGTCGGTCGCGAAAGCCCGCTCTATTTCGCCGAGCGGCTGACCGATCATTTCGGCGGGGCCAAGATCTGGCTGAAGCGCGAGGACCTGAACCACACGGGCGCGCACAAGATCAACAACTGTATGGGCCAGATCCTGCTGGCCCGTCGCATGGGCAAGACGCGGATCATCGCCGAGACCGGCGCCGGTCAGCACGGCGTGGCCTCGGCCACCGTCTGCGCCCGCTTCGGCCTGCCGTGCACGGTCTATATGGGCGCGGTGGACGTCGAGCGTCAGCAGCCCAACGTCTTCCGCATGAAGCTGATGGGGGCCGAGGTGGCGGCCGTCACCGCCGGGGCGGCGACGCTGAAGGACGCCATGAACGAGGCGATGCGCGACTGGGTCACCAACGTCGAGGACACCTATTACATCATCGGCACGGCGGCGGGCCCGGCCCCCTATCCGGCCATGGTGCGCGACTTCCAGTCGGTGATCGGCCGCGAGATCAAGCGCCAGTCGCTGGATCGGATCGGGCGCCTGCCTGACGCCGTGGTGGCCTGCATAGGCGGCGGCTCCAACGCCATCGGCGCCTTCCACCCCTTCGTCGACGACGCCGAGGTGCGCCTGATCGGCGTCGAGGCGGCGGGCCATGGTCTGGACACCCCCGAACACGCCGCCAGTCTGAAGGGCGGCCGTCCCGGCGTGCTGCACGGCAACCGCACCTATCTGTTGCAGGATGCGGACGGCCAGATCCTGGAGGGCCACTCCATCTCGGCCGGTCTGGACTATCCGGGCATCGGGCCGGAGCACGCCTGGCTGAACGACCTGGGCCGCGGGGAATATCTGTCGGCCACCGACGACGAGGCGCTGGACGCCTTCCAGATGCTGTCCAAGCTGGAGGGCATCATCCCGGCGCTGGAGCCTTCGCACGCCCTGGCGCGCATCGGCGAGATCGCCAGGGATGTGGGTCAGGGCGGCGACGTCGTCCTGGTCCTGTCGGGCCGCGGCGACAAGGACATTTTCACCGTAGCCAAGCATCTGGGCGTGGAGCTTTGAGCATGAAGACCCTTATGATCGCGGCCCTGGCCGCCGCCGTGTCGCCGACCCTGACGATGGCCAAGACCCAGGCGGCGCCCGCCGCTCCAGCCGCTCAGCCTGCGGCGCCCGGTCCGCAGGGCGCGCCCGCCGCGGATACGCCGCTGTTGGGGGCGGCCAAGGCCGCGCCGGACTGCGGCAATCTGCATGGGCTGAACGGTCGCGCCTTCTGCGTCACCGCCCCGCTCGCCAGCGTCGGCGCCCTGGCCGAAACCTATATCGCCCACTTCGAAAGCCAGGGCTGGTTGCCGGCGGGCGGCGACAACAACCGCGTCGTTCTGATCAAGCGCAAGGACGGCGGGATCTGCGACGGTCTGCAGATGGTGGCCTTCTACGACACCGCCGGCCCTTCCGCGCCGGAATCGCCGGGGTATCTCGGCTTCGCCACCATCCCCGGCAATGTCTGCGCCGCCGAGCCCGCGGGAGCGACGCCCCAGTGACGACGACCCGTATCGACGCCCGTTTCGCCGCGCTGAAGGCTGAAGGCCGGGCCGGCTTCATTCCCTACGTCATGACCGGCGATCCCAGCCGGGAAGAGGCGCTGGAGATCCTGCGCGGCCTGCCCGCCGCCGGGGCCGATCTGATCGAACTGGGCCTGGCCTTCTCGGACCCCATGGCCGAGGGACCGCCGATCCAGCGCGCGGCGCTGCGGGGGCTGGCGGCGGGAATGACCCTGCGCGGCACGCTGGATCTGGTGGCGGACTTCCGTAAAGGCGACGACGCCACCCCGGTGATCCTGATGGGCTATCTGAACCCGGTTGAGAGCTACGGCTACGAGGCCTTCGCGCGTGACGCCGCCGAGGCAGGCGTGGACGGCCTGATCGTGGTCGATTGCCCGCCGGAAGAGGCCGGGCCTCTGGCGACGGCGCTGGATGCGGCCGAGGTGTCGCTGATCCGTCTGGCCACGCCGACCTCGGACGACGACCGGCTGAAGGTCATCGCGCGCGGCACCTCGGGCTTTGTCTATTACGTCTCGGTAGCGGGCGTGACGGGCGTCAAGGAGGCGCAGGCCGCTTCCGTCGCCCCCGCTGCGGAGCGAGTCCGCAAGGCCGCCAACCTGCCGGTCGCCGTCGGCTTCGGCGTCAAGACGCCCGAGCGCGCCGCCGAGATCGCCCGCGTGGCCGATGCGGTGGTGGCCGGGTCAGTCTTCGTCGATGAAGTCGCCGGCGCTCTCGCAGCGAACGAACCCGTCGTTCCCCGCGTTCTGGCCAAGGTGAAGGCCCTGGCCGATGCGGTGAAAACCGCCAGAACTAGTGCTTCCCCCATTAGTGCTTTCCTTGGGGAAACCGTTTAAAGGCGCGCTCATGGTCGACAAGAATCCTGAGAACAAGCCGCGCGGCGGCTGGCTGTCCCGCTTCGCTCCGGGCGTGCGCAAGATCGTCAGCCGGCGCGACACGCCCGACAACCTGTGGGTCAAGGACCCGGACAGCGGCGAGATGCTGTTCCGCACGGACCTGGAGGCGGCCCTGTGGGTCACGCCGTCGGGGCGTCATATGCGGATCAATGCGCCGACGCGTCTGAAGGCCACTTTCGACGACGGCGCGTTCGAAAGTATCGACACCCCGGACGTGCCGGAAGACCCGCTGAAGTTCTCGGACGGCAAGCCCTACAAGGACCGCCTGAACGCGGCGCGTAAGGCGGCGGGCCGCAAGGACACGATGGCGATTGGTTTCGGCAAGATCGACGGCGTGGCCGCGGTCGTCATCGTGCAGGACTTCACCTTCATGGGCGGGTCGCTGGGCATGGCGGCGGGCGAGGCCTTCATCGCCGCCGCGCGTGAAGCCGTGAAGCGCGGCGTGCCCTTCATCTGCTTCACCGCCGCCGGCGGCGCGCGGATGCAGGAAGGCGCGCTGAGCCTGATGCAGATGGCCCGCACCACCCTGGCGGTGCAGGAGGTGAAGGCGGCGCAGCTGCCCTATATCGTGGTCCTGACCGACCCGACTACGGGGGGCGTGACCGCCTCCTACGCTATGCTGGGCGACGTCCACCTGGCTGAACCGGGCGCCCTGATCGGCTTCGCCGGTCCGCGCGTGATCGAGACCACCATCCGTGAGAAACTGCCGCCGGGCTTCCAGCGCGCCGAGTATCTGCAAGGCAAGGGCATGGTCGACAAGGTCGTGGCGCGCGGCGACCTGCCGACGACCCTGGGCCAGATCATGTCCATGCTGATGGGCGGCAAGCGCAAGGCGGCCTAAAGCCACCCGATGGACCCGATTTCCCAGCGTCTTCTGGCCCGCCATCCGCAGCGCATCGACTTGTCGCTGGACCGGATGCGGGCGCTTTGCGCGACGCTGGGAAATCCTCAGAACAAGCTGCCGCCGGTGGTTCATGTCGCCGGGACCAACGGCAAGGGCTCGACCGTGGCCCTGATCCGGGCCATCGCCGAGGCAGCGGGTCTGCGGGTCCACGCCTATACCTCGCCACATCTGGTGCGCTTCAACGAGCGCATTCGGCTGGCGGGAACCCTGATCAGCGACGAGGCCTTGAACGCCATCCTCGATCGCATCGAAGCGGTGTCGGGCGAGGCCACCGTGTTCGAGAGCACGACCGCCGCCGCCTTCCTCGCCATGAGCGAGACGCCGGCTGATTTGGCCATTGTCGAGGTGGGGCTGGGCGGCTCGCTGGACGCCACCAATGTCATCGACCGACCCCTGTTGAGCGTCATCACCCCCGTCGATCTGGATCACGCCGAATTCCTGGGCGACAAGATCGAGGGCGTCGCCGCGGAGAAGGCGGGCATCCTCAAGGCCGGGGCGCGGGGGGTCATCGCCCGTCAGTCCGAGGCGGTCATGGCGGTGATCGAACGCCGCGCCGCCGAGGTGAACTCGCCCCTGACCGTCATGGGCGTGGATTTCGACGCCTGGGCCGAGCGCGGCGGTCTGGTCTATCAGGATCAGGAGCGCTTCCTCGACCTGCCGGCCCCGGCGCTGAGCGGCCCGCATCAGTTCGACAACGCCGGCGTGGCCGTGGCGGCGGCGCTGGAACTGGACCTGCCCGAGGCCGCCATCGCGGCGGGGCTGAAGGCCGTGCGCTGGCCCGCGCGGATGCAGCGTCTGACCGCCGGTCCCTATGCTGAAAAAGCGCAGGCGGCGGACGCCGAACTGTGGCTGGACGGCGGGCACAATCCCCACGCCGGACGGGCCATGGCCCGGACCCTGGCCGAGCGCCAGGCAAGGGCGCCGCGCCCCCTGGCCCTGATCGTCGCCATGCTGGCCAACAAGGACGCGGGCGGCTTCTTCGAGGCGCTGAAGGGGCTCGACGCCCAGGTCTTCACCGTGGCCTTCGACGGCGCGGCGGCCGATCCGGCGGCCCTGGCCGCTGTGGCCCAGGGGCGGGGCTTCGGCGCCCTGCCGACAGCCTCGGTGGACGAGGCCCTTGACCGCGCCCTAGCGCTCGGCGCCGGACGCATTGTCATCTGCGGCTCTCTCTATCTGGCCGGAGAAGTGCTGGGCGCCAGTCCCGAGACCTGGCCCACCTAGCTTCTCCCTCCCCTGCATGGGGAGGGTGGTCGCGCAGCGACCGGGTGGGGAGGGCCACCTGCCGCATCCAAACCTCAGACAAGCCAAAGGCGGCGGGCCTTCGCCACGCCGCCCCCACCCGGCCTCGACCCTTCAGGTCTCAGCCACCCTCCCCATGAAGGGGAGGGAGATTTTTTAGTCGGCCTTGACGCCGGCCTCGGCCAGCCATTCGACGATCTTGCCCTTGGGCATGGCGCCGACCTTCATCGAGGCCAGCTGGCCGTCCTTGAATAGCATCAGGGTCGGGATGCCCTTCACGCCCATCTTGGACGGGGTCATGGGGCTGTCGTCGATGTTGATCTTGGCGATCGTCACCTTGCCCGACAGTTCGTCGGCGATCTGTTCCAGGGCCGGGCCGATCTGCTTGCACGGGCCGCACCACTCGGCCCAGAAGTCCACCAGGACGGGGGTCGAGGATTTCAGGACGTCGGCGTCGAAGCTTTCGTCGGTGACTTTGACAGTCGCCATGAATGGCTCTCCTTTTAGGGGTGCTAACGCTCGGCCTGCGGGGCCTCGCTGCTTGAGCACCAAATAAGTGGCGCGCTGAGGATGGGTTCAGCGTTCAGGGGGAGATGTGGGAGCGAATCCCGCACAAATCAACGCGCATTTGAAAGCGCCGCGTCCATCAGGCTCTGCGGCACGGCCATCAGCCTGGGTCCGTCGGTCCAGACCAGGGCCGCCTCGACGGCGCGGTCGGGATAGAGGCGCTTCAGCACGGCGGTATAGATCGCCATTTGCAGCACATAGGCGGGGTCCGCGTCTTCTATCCTGTCCGGGGCTGGGCGGTTGGACTTGAAGTCCACCACCAGCACCCGTTCGGGCGTGACCACCAGCCGGTCGATGCGCCCCGAGATGGAGACGCCGGGGGGCAGGTCGGGTGAGGAGCCGGTCAGGGCGACCTCGGCGCGCGAGCCCTGGCCGAAGACGGGGGCGAACCGCGCATCGTCCAGCACGGCGAAGGCGGCGGCGATCATCTCGGCGCGCTGCTCGTCCGATAGGTCGCGTTCGCGGGCCAGCATCCGCACGGCGGCGTCGGAGCGGTCGATCGGGGAGATGTCGGGCAGACGTTCCAGCAGGCGGTGGATCAGGTCGCCGCGCCGGAAGCGGCCCAGACCGGCGCCGGGGCCTTCGCCACGCGCGAGCGGAGACGGCGCCGGGATGCGCTTCTGCTCCTGCATCTGCGACGGCGAGGCGAAGCGGGCGGCGGCGTCGCGGGCGGGGGTCGTGCGGGTCCAGTCCGGGGCTTCGGGGCGGGCCTCGGCGGCAGCGGTCACGGCGGGCAAGACGTCGAGATCGACGCCGTAGCGGCGGACGTGGTTGTCCAGCGTCCGCACCTCGTCGCCGAGGCGGTTGAAGGTCTCCTCGATCACCGACCACCAGTCGCCGGCTTCAGGGGCCTTCTTGGAACCTCGCCCCATGACGATGACCCGGTCGCGGGCGCGGGTCAGGGCGACGTAGAGCAGGCGCAGGGACTCGTCGCTGACCCGCGCCTCGCGCGCCTCGCGGGCGGCTTTGGAGGCGGCGCAGTCTTCGGTCTTGGAGCCGGGACACATCAGCCAGGCTTCGCCGTCTTCGGTCGCCACCGGCATCAGGGACGGCCCCTGCGCCTTCGCCTTCATGGTGGTGTCGGGCAGGATGACGACGGGCGCCTCCAGCCCCTTGGCGCCGTGGACGGTCATGACGCGGACCTCGCCGCGCGGGCCTTCCAGTTCGCGCTTCACCTCGACGTCGGCGGCTTCCAGCAGGGCTAGGCAGGTTTCCAGATCGGTCCCGCCCCGATTCTCGGCGGCCAGGACCTGATTGAGGGTCTCGTCGATGGCCTCCTCGGCCTCGCGGCCGAGCCGCGTCAGCACGCGGGCGCGGCCCGAGACGCCCGTGTCGTCCACCCGGTTCAGCAGGGTGGAGAAGAAGGCGAAGGGGTCGTGCTCGCGCGCCGCGCGCGCGGTCAGGCACAGCTCCAGCGCCCGGCGCCATTCGGGACGTTCGTCGGCGCGGGCTTTCAGTTCGCGCCACAGGCCCTGACGCTTCTCGCGCCCGGCCAGGCCATAGAGCGAGGCCTCGTCCACGTCGCAGAAGGGGCTGCGCAGCACCTCGGCCAGCGACAGGTCGTCGCCAGGGAAGAGGGCGAAGCGAGCCAGGGCCTTGAGGTCGTCGAAGACGATGTGGCTGGACAGTTTCAGCCGGTCGGCCCCGGCGACAGGGACGCCCGCGCTCTTCAGGGCGCGGATGATCTCTTCGAATGTGGCGTCGCGGCGACGCACCAGAATGAGGAAGTCGCCGTAGCCGCTGGCGCGGGGCTGGCGGGTCGAGCGGTCATAGACCGTGGCGCCGGTTTCGACCTGACGCCTGATCTCCTGAGCCAGGGCGGCGGCCATGCGTTTGCGCGCGCCGGCCACGCCTTCCTGATCGACCGGATCGTCCCAGGCGTCGCGCTCGGGCGGGGCCTCGTCCATGAACAGGGGCCAAAGGTCGACTGAGCCGCGCTGGCCGACGCGGGCGGGCAGGTGGCGGGGGATGTCGCCCGCCTCGCCGACCAGGGCGCGGGTGCGTTCGGGATCGGCGAAGGCGTGATCGACGAAGGCCAGGACGTCCTCGGTCGAGCGGTAGGAGGTCTCCAGCGGCACGCCTTCGAAGGCGGAACCGGAGGCGCGGATCAGGGCGTCATAGGCCTGGGATTCCTGACGCAGCCGTTCCGGCCGGGCACCCTGGAAGGAGTAGATCGACTGCTTCTCGTCACCGACGGCGAAGACGGTGCGGTCGGTCTCTTCGCCCGAGAAGAACTCCCCGGTCAGGGCGCGCATGATGGCCCATTGCTCGGGCGCGGTGTCCTGGGCCTCGTCGATCAGGACGTGGTCGATGCCGCCGTCCAGCTTGTACAGCACCCAGGCCGCGGTCGAACGCGTGGTCAGCAGGTCGACGGTCTTGGCCACCAGGTCCGAGAAGTCCAGCGCCCCCCGCTCGGCCTTGGCGGCCTCGTAGAAGGCGGCGTGGGCGACGGCCAGGGTCAGCAGCTTGATCGTGTCGGCGGCGACCTTGGCGGCGCGCACCACGTCCAGCGTGGCCAGATACTTGTCCTGCAGATCGCTGAGCCAGCCGCCGGCGTCGGGCGGGGCCTGCTTGGTCGCCATCGACTTGCGCGGCGAGCCCGTGCCGGTGAGGAAGACGACGCCGAGGCCGTGGAAGCTCCACTCGTGGTCGAGGGCGTGGATCAGTTCGGCGGCGCGGTCCTTGTCGGTCTTTACCCCGGTCGCCATCAGCTCGGCCATGCGGCGGACCTCGCCCCGGTCCAGCCAGCGGATGAAATCGGCCTCGATCTCGTCGGGCGTCTGATCGGGATCGGCGCCGGTCAAGGCGTGCGGGCCGGGGGCCGAGCCGTCACCGACGCGGGCGACGTAGTCGGTCAGGTCGGCGCGTTTGGCCTCGATCATGGCCAGCAGGCTCTCGAAGCGGCCCCAGTCCAGCTCGACGGCGAAATGGCTGTAGGCCTGGCCCACCGGACCGTCGGGGTCCCGGAGCGCGGCGCGGGCCAGCTCCTCGCGCGCGGCGTGGCTGAGCGCGATGGCGGCCTCGTTCTCCAGCACGCTGAAGCGCGGCGAGACGCCCGCCTCGATGGGGAAGCGGCGCAGCAGCTTTTCGCAGAAGGCGTGGATGGTCTGGATCTTCAGGCCGCCCGGCGTCTCCAGCGCGCGGGCGAACAGGCGACGGGCCTCGGACAGGCGGGCCGGGTTGAGGCCGTCGGGATCGCTGGCGTCCAGCCGGGCCAGTTCGGCCGACAGGGCGGCGTCGTCCATGACCGCCCACTTGCCCAGCGTCTCGAACAGGCGGGCCTGCATCTCGGCGGCGGCGGCCTTGGTGTAGGTCACGCACAGGATGGCCGAGGCCCCGGCCCCGCCCAGCAGCAGGCGCGCCACCCGGCTGACCAGGGTGGTGGTCTTGCCCGAGCCGGCGTTGGCGGTGACGAAGACCGACAGGGCGGGATCGGCGGCGCGGATCTGGGGATCGGGGCGCGCCGCCATGTGCGGAGTGGCGATGTTCATTCGCTGTCGCCTTCTTCGCCGCCGACCACGTGCCATTCCCAGACGCGGGCCAGATGGTCGTAGTTGCCGCCATAGTTGCCCATGAACTGCGGCGCGGCCCAGGAGACGTAGGGGGTGTCGGGGTGGTCGAAGCGGGCCACCCGTTTCTTCAACCCCTCCAGCGCCGCCTCGCCCAGAGCGGCGGCTTCGGGGCCGGAAGCGCGCACCGCGACCTCGCCGGCTTTCTTCCGCCCGACGACGCGGACATAGGTCAGTTCGTCGGCGGGCACGGGACCATTGGTGTCCTTGAAACCGCCGTCGGCCAGGATGGCGGCGGTCAGGGTCAGCTGGGGCGCAAAGCCGGCCTTGATCTGTTTGCCGGAGGGCACGCCGCCGGTCTTGAAGTCCATGATGGCGGCGCCGGTCGCGCCCACCTCGATGCGGTCGGCGTAGGCCTTCATGGTGAAGGGGCCGGCGGGGGCCTCAAACGTCATGGTCCCCTGCTGTTCGATCAGCAGGGTGACGCCGCGCGCCCGGCGCTCGGCCTCGAACCCGGCCAGCCAGCGGGCGCAGTTGCGCGCCAGCGGCGTCTCGCGCGCCATGGCGGCGTCCTCGAAACCGTGGGCGGTCAACTCCTCGATCAGCAGGGCTTCGATCTGGGCCTCGCAGTCGTCGGGCAGAACGTGGGGCCACATCAGGGTCATGCGCTCGATGGCCTTGTGCACCGCATTGCCGCGCGCCATCGCCTCGGCCGAGGCGCCGGGGCGGTCCATGATGTTCAGGCCCAGCACCCACTGGGCGTAGATGGCGTAGGGGTCGCGCACCCAGCGTTCGATGCGGGTGACATAGAGGCTGCGCGGGCGGCGCTCGACCGGGGGGCGCGGCATGGGACGCGGCGCGAAGCGGGCGGCGCCGGGCGGCGGGGCGTCGAGGGCGCGGGTCCAGTCGGCCAGACCCTCGGGGGCCGGGATGGCGACGGGGGTGGCGGGAGCGTCGGCCCCGCGCGTCAGCATTTCCAGGCGCCACAGCCAGCGCGAGCGCACGGCGGGCTGGCCGCCGCGTCGTTCGCAGTGGATCAGGATGGCCTCGTCGGCGCAGGCGGCCTGGACGAAGTCCTGCGCCGTCTGGCCCAGACGCCGCTCGGGCGTGGGCAGGCCGAGCGTCTTCCTCATCGAGCGCGACAGGAAGGGATCGACCGGGGCGGGTCGGGGCCAGACGCCTTCCTCCAGCCCGGCCAGGATCATGCGGTCGGCGCGAGTCAGGCGGGCCTCGATGGCGCCCAGAATGCGCAGACGCGGATGGGTGGCGCCGCCGGTGCGCACCGTCTCCTCGCCCAGCAGACCGGCGATCAGGGCGGCGAAGTCGGCGCGGCTGACGGCGCCCAGGGACCCGCCGCCGTCGATCAGGGCGGACAGCAGCGAGGCGGCGGCCTCGCCGTCCGGTCCGGCCCAGGCGTTCTGACCGGCGAGGGCCTCGATCATGGCGGTCAGGGTGCGGGCGGCGGCGTCGGGGGCTGCAGTGGGTGTGAAGGTGGACAGGGCCTCGGCGGCGAGGGCTTCCAGCCGCGCGGCGAGAGCGCGGGCGCCGGACAGGCGGGCGGCCTTCCATTCGGGCAGGTCTTTACCGCCGCGACCGGGTTCGGCGGCCTTGTTCAGGCGGGTCTGGATCTCGGCCCAGTCGCGCGGACGCGGGCCGCGCAGGGCGTGTTCCTCCAGCGCCGAGGCGGCGACGGGCAAGGGCGTTTCGCCAAGATCGAGCCGGGTCAGGGGGTGCTTGATCAGGGCCAGCAGGGTCTGGGGCTTGAGCGGCGTCTCGATGAAGCGGGCGCAGAGGTCGACCAGAACCCCGGCGCTCATCCGCGACAGGGGGGCGCCGGTCGAGGCGTCGGGGATGATGTTCCAGCGGGCCAGCCGGGCCTCGACGCGGCGCGACAGGTCCAGATCGGGCGTGACCAGGGCGCAGGTCTCGCCGGGCCGTTCCAGGGTCTCGCGCATCAGCAGGGCGATGGCGGTTGCGGCCTCTTCCTCGGCGCGGACGGAGAGGGCGGACAGGCCCTTCAGGCCCTCGTTGATGGGGTCAGCGGCTTGGCCCGCCTCGGCGGCGTCGGCGCGCAGACGGGCGATCTCGGCGCGCCAGTCGTCGGTGGCCTCGGCGGGGCGCAAGGCCTCGTTGATCAGGCGCTGGCGGGCCAGACCGCGCGCCTCGATGCGGGGCTCGACGGCGGGCTTGAACCAGGGGCGGACCTGATCGCGCGAGATGTCGGCGCGCTGCAGCAGGGCCTTCAGCGCGGCCTGCGGATGCTGGTCGTCGATGCGGTCCCAGACGCCGTCGGCCAGGTCGAGGTCGAGGCCGGGCAGGACCACCACGCCCTGCGGCGCGCGGGCCACGGCGGCCAGAACATCGGCGGCGGCGGGGACGGTGCCGGTCGAGCCGGCGGCGATGACGGGTTGCGACGGCGGGCGCGCGTCCCAGGCCTCGGCCAGACGGCGCAGCAGGGCGGCGCGGCGCCAGGCGGAATCGACCAGGCCGAGCGCGGCCAGTCGCCTGGGCCAGGCCTCGACGGCGAGGCCGAGGAAGCGGGCGCTGTCCTGCCAGTGGGCGGCCAGATCCTGTTCCGCCAGCCCGGCGATGCGCGACAGGTCGGAGACTTCCTCCAGCTGGCAGGAATCGAGGAAGCCGCCCAGGGCGTCGGCCATTTCGAGGGCGCGCAGCGGCTTCAGGCCTGGCTCGAACTCCTCGGCGATCATCCGCGCCATCTCGAAACGGCGCGTCAGGGCGGGGATGGCGGGGGGCAGGTCCAGACCCAGTTCGCCAGGGGCGAAGGGCGGTTCGTCCTCCTCCAGATCGCCGAGCGGGCGGACCTGGGGCAACAGGACGGGGCGGTCGCCGGCCAGCTTGCCCAGGGCCGAGGAGAAGGCGCGGGCGGCGCGGCGGTTGGGCAGAAGGATGGTGGCGTCGGTCAGGGTCTCGGGCGTCTGATCGCCCAGCCAGTCCAGCACCCCCGCCGCGAGGTCTTCGAGGAAGGGCCGCCAGGCGGGCACGGCGCGCCAGCGCGGCCCGGTTCCGGCGAACGGATCGAAGCGGCCCCCCGACATGGTCAGTTCTCGTCTTTCAGTCGGGCTTCGGCCTCGTCGCGGGCCTGAGGGTCGCCGACGTGCATCCAGTCGCCGTCCAGCACGCAGCCGAACAGGCGGCCTTGGGCGGCGGAGGCGCGCCACAGGGGGCTGAGCGAGAAGGGGCCGTCGGGACCGGCGTCGGCGTAGTCGGGGCGGGTGATGTGGACGCCCATATAGGCGAAGGGGGCGGATGGGGCCTCGCCCCGGAAGGTCAGGGCGCCGTCATCGCCGAGGAAGAAGTCGCCGCCGCCCTCGAAACCAATCGAGCCTTCGCGCCGGGCTAGCAGCAGGGCGGCGTCCATGCGCTCGGGGTCCCACAGGCGGATCAGGTCGCCGAGCGCGTCGTCCCGGTCGATCCAGACGCTGTCGATGTTGGCCACGAAGACGGGATCGTCGCCCAGCAGGGGTCGGGCCTTCTTCAGCCCGCCGCCGGTTTCCAGCAGTTCGGCGCGCTCGTCGGAGATGACGATGGCGGGACGGGTGCGGGATTTGAGGTGGCCCTCCAGCCGGTCTGCGAACCAGTGGACGTTGACCGCGGCCTTCTCGACACCGGCCTCGGCCAGCCGGTCGAGGACGTGGTCGATCAGGGCGCGGCCGCCGACCTCGACCAGGGCCTTGGGGCGGTCGTTGGTCAGGGGGCGCATCCGCGTGCCGAGCCCGGCGGCGAGGACCATGGCGGTCTTCGGGGCGTTGCTGGGAGCGGTCATCGATGCACATCCTCCGGCACATGGCGGTCCATCCAGCCGGCGACGGCTTCGAGGCCGGGCGCCTTCAGGTTGGCGTTCAGGTGGGCCCACATGCGGGGCATGAAGGCGGCGTATTTGGGCTTGGCGTCGCGGGCGATCAGGCGGGCGAAGATGCCGAGGATGCGCGCCTCGTTCAGAGCCGCCAGACCGGCGTAGGCCGCCATGAAGGCCTCGCGGTCGATCTCGGGACGCAGGGCGAAATAGTGGTCGAGCGCCAGGTCTTCCAGCTCGGGCGAGACGTCGCGGCGGGCGTCCTGCAACAGGGAGTGGAGGTCCCACGACGGGTGGGCCTTCACCGCGTCCTGGAAGTCGATCAGACCGACCGAGGCGGCGCCGGTCTTGCCGTCCAGCCGGATCAGGTTCTCGGCGTGATAGTCGCGGTGGGCCATGACGGTCGCGCCCGCCTCACCCGCCGCCGTGATCGGGGCCCAGACGGCGCGCCATTCGGCGACGGCGTCGTCATTGAAGGCCAGCGAAGGGATCAGTTTCGGCAGCCATTCGACAAACAGGTCGGCCCCGCCCTGCAAAGCCGTCTGGTCATAGGTCAACAGGGGCCAGTCGCCCGCCGCGCCGGTCAGGATATCCGGCGTCGGAGCGGCGTGCAGGACAGCCAGGGCCTCGACAGCGGCGCGATAGAGGGGGGATTCCTCGGCGCCTTCAGAAATCACGTTCGCGAACAGGGCGTCGCCGAAATCCTCGATCACGGCTAGGCCGTTGGGGGCGTCGACGGCGACGATTTCGGGCGCGGACAGGCCCAGCGACTTCAGGTGGGCGGCGACGGCGACGAAGGCCTCGATGCGGCCGGCGGACAGGCGGGCGACGGCGTTCCAGCCGTGGGCGTGGCGCTGTTCAGGCGTCCAGGACGGATCGCAAGGCTGGCTCTCGGCGGCGGGGGCCTGATCCATCAGCATCAGGGTCGCGCCCGAGGCCGTGGTCAGGCGCTCGTAGCGGCGCGTCGAGGCGTCGCCGGGCAGGGGCGCGCGGACGGCCTCGGCCAGACCGGCCGAGCGCAGAAAATCGAGACTGAGGGCTTCGCGGTCAGACATGGACTTCCTTCAGTTTCGCTTCCCACGCCCCTGCGCCAGATACGGTCGCAAGGCGGCCCTCGCCGTCTTCGGCGATGGTGATCGTCAGTCGGTCGGGGCCGAGCATTTGGCCGGGGTCCTCGCCCAGACGTTCGGGCCATTCGATCAGGGCGCAGCCCTCATCCAGGGCTTCGTCCAGACCGATCTCGAAGGCTTCTTCGGGGCGGGTCAGGCGGTAGAGGTCGAAGTGGGCGACGGGCGGATCGCTTTCGTAGAACTGGACCAGGGTGAAGGTGGGGCTGGGCACGTCTTCGTCGGGCGAGGTCAGGGCGCGGATCAGGCCGCGCGCCAAGGTCGACTTGCCCATGCCGAGCGGGCCGTAAAGCAGGACGGATTCGCCGGGCTCCAGCAGGGGGGCGATGGCCTGACCCAGGCGGGTGGTGGCCTCGGCGTCGGGCAATTCAAAGGTGGTCATGCGAACACCGCGTCGGGGTCGGTTGCGAGCACGCGCTCGACAAAGGTCTTCAGCGCCTCGGTGGCGCGGGCGGCGTCGATGTCGAGCCGTTCGGACGGAATCGGATGGCCGACGCTGAGGTCGAAGGCGCGCCCCTGCTTGTTCAGCAGTTCGTGGAAGAGGGTGATGTCGCGCAGTTCCTGGGAGAAGCGGTCGAACAGGTGGAACAGGCGGCTGGTCGGCCCGGCGACATGGATCGGGACCACGGGGGCCGCGTACTTGCGCGCCAGGGAGGCGGCGGTCGCAGCCCATTCGGGATCGGTCAGGCGGCCTTGATCGTCGACGCGGGCCAGGCGTCCGGCGGGGAACATGACGACGCAGCGTTCGGCCTCGAAGGCGTCTTTTGCCGATTGCAGCGTGGCGCGGGTCTTTTCGCGGGTGCGCTTGGCCGTGACCCACTCGACCGGGACCACGGTTTCCGCCAGGCGGGGCGACACCCGCAGGGCGTCGGCGTTGGCGAAGTAGATCAGGTCGTTCCGTACGGTGCGCAGGGCGTCGTGCACGGCCAGGCCGTCGGCGATGCCGGTCGGGTGGTTGCAGATGACCAGGCAGCGGCCCGTGGCCGGCAAGCGGTTCAGGTTCTGCGACTGGACCGTCAGCGCCAGCAGGTCGGAGACATAGTCCAGCGCCTGACGCCCGCCCATCGGGCCGATGGCGTCGGCCATGCGCCGGGCCTTGGCGTAGTCCAGCAGGCCGTAGAGGGCGGGGCGGACCAACGGCCAGGCAGGCGACCGCGTCAGGCGCGGCGCGCGCTCGGCGATCAGCACATCGACGATATGAGGGGAAGCAGGACTCATGCCCCTGCTTGTCGCCGGTCCCGGCGACGGCGGCAAGCGGTCGTGGCCATCCCTCGCGGGTTTGACGCCAGCGTCGCCGGTGCTACGCCTGCGGCCAAGAATTTCGCGAAGCCCGAGAGGATCATCGCCCATGCGTCATCTGCCCCACCTTCTGAGCGGCCTCAGCGCCGTCGCCCTGCTGACGGCCTCGGCCCTGCCGGCCCTGGCCGAGGCGCCCGCGCCCGCCGCTGCTGTTGCGCCGGCGGCGTCCAACGCCTTCACCTATCAGGACATGATCTCGGCCAACCGCCTGGGCGATCCCCAGGTGTCGCCGGACGGCGACTG
Organism: Brevundimonas bullata; assembly: GCF_014207965.1. Lineage (GTDB taxonomy): Bacteria > Pseudomonadota > Alphaproteobacteria > Caulobacterales > Caulobacteraceae > Brevundimonas > Brevundimonas bullata_A. Next base: position 633,769 of record NZ_JACHLM010000003.1, on the reverse strand, counting down.
GGTGGTCTATTCGCTGACGCAGACGGACGTGGCGGCCAACAAGCGCTCCAGCGCCCTCTATATCCTGAGCCTGAAGGGCGAGGGCGAGGCCCAGAAGCTGGCCATTTCCGAGGGCGGCGCCAACACCGCGCGCTGGGGCGCCGACGGCAAGCTCTACTTCCTGTCGGGCCGTTCGGGCTCGAGCCAGGTCTGGGTGTCGGGCGACAAGGGCGCGACGGCGACCCAGGTCACCAGCCTGCCGACCGACGTCAACGCCTATCGCATCAACGCCGCGGGCGACGCGGTCGCCGTGTCCCTGGCCGTCTATCCCGAGGCGCCCGACCTGAACGCCTCGGTCGCGCGCAGCAAGGCCGCCGCCGAGGTCAAGTCGACCGGTCAGGTCTATGACCGCATGTTCGTGCGTCACTGGGACACCTGGAGCGACCACACCCAGAACCACCTCTTCGTCCAGACCATCGGCGCGGACGGCAAGGCTGGCGGCGACCCGGTCTGGGTCACCAAGGGCTTTGACGGCGACACCCCCTCCAAGCCGTTCGGCGACGAGAGCGAGTTCGTCTTCGCTCCCGACGGCCAGTCCCTGGTCTTCTCTGCGCGCGAAGCGGGCAAGAGCGAGCCTTGGAGCACGGACTTTGACCTCTACAGCGTGGCGGTTTCGGCGCCCGGCCAGCTGACCAATCTGACCGAGGCCAATCCGGCCTGGGACACCGGCCCGGTCTTCTCGCCGGACGGCCAGACCCTGGCCTATCGCGCCATGGCCCGTCCGGGCTTCGAGGCCGACAAGTTCTCGATCTTCCTGCGTGACATGGCCACCGGTCAGACGCGCCAGATCGCGGCCAACTGGGACCGTTCGGCCGACGGCCTGCAATGGTCGGCGGATGGCAAGACCCTCTACACCACGGCCGGCGACGTCGGTCAGACCCGCCTGTTCGCCATCGATGCGCGCAACGGCTCGGTCATGCCCCTGACCGGCGAAGGCCACGTCGGCGCCTTCGGCCAGACGCCCGCGGGCTTCGTCATGTCGGTCGACACCCTCACCTCGCCGGCCGACCTCTATTTCAAGACCTGGCGCGGGCGCGAGATGCCGCGTCGCCTGACCAATGTGAACCCGCAACTGGCGAACAAGGCCTTTGGCGCGTTCGAGCAGTTCAGCTTCCCCGGCTGGAACAATGAGACGGTGCACGGCTTCGTCATCAAGCCGGCCAACTATGTCGAGGGTCAGAAGTATCCGGTCGCCTTCCTGATCCACGGCGGACCGCAGGGTTCGTTCGGCAACTCCTGGTCCTACCGCTGGAACCCCGAGACCTATGCGGGCGCCGGCTATGCGGTGGTGATGATCGATTTCCACGGTTCGACCGGCTACGGCCAGGAGTTCACCGACGCCATCAGCCAGCACTGGGGCGACCGCCCGCTGGAAGACCTGCAAAAAGGCTGGGCTGCGGCTCAGGAGAAGTACAGCTTCCTCGACGGCCAAAACGCCTGTGCGCTCGGCGCATCGTACGGCGGCTACATGATCAACTGGATCGCCGGCAACTGGTCGGACGCCTTCAAGTGCCTAGTCAACCATGACGGCGTCTTCGACACCTTCGGCATGGGCTATTCGACCGAGGAGCTGTGGTTCACCGAGTGGGAATACGGCGGCACGCCGTGGGAAAACCCGGAGGGCTATCAGAAGTTCAACCCGGCCAACCACGTGCAGAACTGGAAGACGCCGATGCTGGTGGTCCAGGGCGACCTCGACTACCGCATCCCGACGGCCCAGGGCCTGTCCACCTTCACCGCCCTGCAGCGTCGCGGCATCGACAGCCGCCTGGTTTTCTTCCCCAACGAGAACCACTGGGTGCTGAAGCCGGCCAACAGCCTGCAATGGCACAACGAGGTCTTCGGCTGGCTGGACAAGTATCTGGCCAAGTAGGGCCGGACGACGGATCGAAGCGGGGCGCGGCTTGCGAAGGCCGCGTCCCTTTTTCATGTAGGCGGGTGTGCGGCGACGCTTCGCCTTGATCCGGGGCGAGGGCTGGGGCGTAGTGGGACATGACCCGAAGAGGCCTGTTCGCACCGCTGATTGGCGCTTTCGCCGCCGCCTGTTCGCCGCTGGCGGCCCTGAACACCCTGGGACCGCGCGACCGGGGCGCGGGACGGATGGCCAAGGGCGTGCGCTATGGCGACGACGCGCGACAGATGATGGACGTCTATGCGCCTGCGGGCGCCGCCAGCCTGCCGGTGCTGGTCTTTTTCTACGGCGGCGGCTGGGATTCGGGGTCGAAGGACGTCTATGGCTGGGCGGCGCAGGCCCTGGCCGCGCGCGGTTTCGTGGTCTTCCTGCCGGATTATCGGGTGGTGCCGCAGGTGCGGTTCCCCCGCTTCATCGAGGACGCCGCGGCGGCGACCGCGCGCGCCGGCGAACTGGCCGCGACCTATGGCGGCGAGGCCGGGCGCCTGGGCGTGCTGGGGCATTCAGCGGGCGCGCATCTGGCCATGATGATCGCGCTGGATCGCCGCTACATGGCCGCCGTGGATCGGCCCGATCTGATCCGGGCGGCGGCGGGGCTGGCGGGCCCCTATGACTTCCTGCCGTTCGACGTGGCGGCGTCGCAGAAGGCCTTTGGCCGGGCGCCCGATCCGACCCTGACCCAGCCTGTGACCTTTGCGCGGGCCGATGCCCCGCCGCTGTGGCTGGGGCACGGAACCGCCGACACGGTAGTCCACGCCGAGGACACCACCATCCTCAACGACCGGATGCAGGCGGTGGGCGGGCGGTCGGAGGCGCGTCTCTATCCCGGGTTGGACCACGCCGACCTGATCGCGACCTTCTCGCCCCTGTTCAGGAAGAAGGCGCCGGTGCTGGACGACGTGGTCGGCTTCTTCCGCCGCGAACTGGCCTAATCGGCCTCGGCGCGGGCCTTCAGATTGGCCAGTTGCGCCAACAGGACGCCGTCGACCGGCGCGGCCCAGGCCTCCAGTCCGCCCGGCGTGTAGCCGCCGACGATGTAGGCCCAGGTCAGGACGCTGCCTTCGCCCTCGGCCTTGATCTCGAAGGTCAGTCCGCCGCTCGCACCCTGACCCTGCAAGGGGCCGAGCCCCCCGCGCAGGACCAGCTTCGATCCCGGCTCGACCAGGGCCGTCTCCAGATGGCGCGAGACGCGGCCGTCCGCCGCCCGCTCGCACCAGCAGCCGCCGGGCGCGAGATCCAGCGACAGGGTCGAGGCCTTGAACCAGCGGTGGTCGCGGCTCCACCAGGCGTCGGGCGCGGTCAGCACGGCCCAGACGCGGGCAGGCGGGGCCTCGATCGCGACCGTGCCGCCGACCTCGAAGCCGCCCGGCGTGGCCGACTTGACCTCGGCGAGGGCAGGGGCGGCGGTCAGCATCAGCAAGGCGGCGGCGACCGAAATCAGCTGTCGGGACATAGGCGTTCTCCTGAGCGACAGCGGAACGCCAACCGCCGCCCGCGGTCAACAGTCGTGTCCTTGTGTTTCCCCCGTCTCGCCACGGTCACGGTTTTCGGCTAGAGGAAGTCATGACAGACAAGATGACCCCCCAGGCGGCGCTGGACCGCCTCGAAACCCTCTACAATCAATCCGTCGCCAATCTGCGAGCCGCAGTGAAGCGCTTCCTCGAGACCGGCGAGCGCGCCGATCCCGAAGCGCGGGCCGCCGGCCTGTTCGCCTATCCGCGACTGACCGTCAGCTGGTTCGGCGACCGTCCCCAGGACCTTGAGACACGGGCCTTCGCCCGCCTGTCGCGCACCGGCGTCTATACGACGACCGTCACCCGCCCGGACCTGTATCGCGACTACCTGCTGGAGCAGCTGAGCCTGCTGGTCGCCGAGTACGGCGCCACGATCACGGTCGAGCCTTCGGATCAGGAAATCCCCTTCCCCTATGTGCTGGACGGTTCCGGCGTGGCGCTGGACAGCACCATGACGGCGTCCATCGCGCGCTGGTTCCCGACCACGGACCTGGCCCACATCGGCGACGAGATCTCCGACGGCCTGTTCGCGCCGGGCGAGGACTTCCCCCTGGCCCAGTTCGACGGTCTGCGCACCGACTTCTCGCTGGCCCGGCTGCGTCACTACACCGGCACGCCGGTCGAGGACGTGCAGTCCTATGTCCTGTTCACCAACTATCACCGCTATGTCGATGAGTTCGTGCGTTGGGCCTGCGCCCAGCTGGCCGATCCGACCAGCGTCTATCAGACCCTGTCGTGCGCCGGCGGCGTGATCATCGACCGCGAAACCCCGGACCCGGAACGCGCCATCATGGACGCGGCCTGGCGCCGGCATCAGATGCCCGCCTATCACCTGACCCGCGCCGACGGTCAGGGCATCACCCTGGTCAACATCGGGGTCGGCCCGTCGAACGCCAAGACCATCTGCGACCACCTGGCCGTCACCCGTCCGCACGCCTGGATGATGATCGGCCACTGCGGCGGGCTGCGCGCCAGCCAGACCATCGGCGACTACGTCCTGGCCCACGCCTATCTGCGCGACGATCACGTGCTGGACGCGGTCCTGCCCGCCGACATCCCCATCCCGTCGATCGCCGAGGTGCAGCGCGCCCTCTATGACGCGACCAAGCTGGTCTCGGGCGCGCCGGGCGAAGAGGTCAAGAAGCGGCTGCGCACCGGCACCGTCGTCACCACCGACGACCGCAACTGGGAGCTGCGCTATTCCAAGTCGGCCCTGCGCTTCAACCAGAGCCGCGCCGTCGCCATCGACATGGAAAGCGCCACCATCGCCGCGCAAGGCTATCGCTTCCGCGTCCCCTACGGGACCCTGTTGTGCGTCTCGGACAAGCCGCTGCACGGCGAGATCAAGCTGCCGGGTCAGGCCAATCGCTTCTACGAAGGCTCGATCTCGGAGCACCTGCAGATCGGTATTCAGGCGGTTGATCTTCTGCGAGCCGAGGGCGGCAAGCTGCACTCGCGCAAGCTGCGCGCCTTCGACGAGCCGCCGTTCCGGTAGGAAGAGAAGGGCGCGCTTTCTCCCTCCCCTTCATGGGGAGGGGGGGGCGTCAGCGACCGGGTGGGGAGGGCGTGGTGATACGGGCGCGGCGCTTGAACGGCCGAAGCGCCCCCACCCGTCTGCCGCTTCCCCTCAGCCACCCTCCCCATGAAGGGGAGCGAGAGATGATGTGCGTCAGCCCTTGCGGAACAGGTAGAGGCCGAAGCCGAGGTAGTCGACGCCGAAGTCGAGCATCATCTTGATGCGGTGCGCCGTCGCCGCCAGCGACGGCGCGTCGGCGTGGTCGGGGCAAGCGTCCAGCCAGCAGGCGATGGCCGTCTCCATGCCTGTGCGATAGGTCGCCCATTCGGCCTCGTCGCTGATCTCGGCGGAGACGACCTCCAGCCCTGCCTCGCGCGCCGCCGATTGCAGGGCTTCGTGGGCGACGTAATAGCCGCCGGTCTCGACCAGTTGGCGCAAGGGGGCGGGCGGCTCGTCCTGCCAGAACAGGTCGCCCCACAGAAGCGCGCCGCCCGGCGTCAGGTGCTCGGCTAGGGCGGCGAAGACAGCGGCGGGCTCGCGCAGGCCCTTGCCGGCCGGCTCGGTCGAGCCGATGGCCACGATCAGGTCGAAGGGCGGCAAGGCGGCCAGGGCCGCCGCCGAGGTCTCACGTCGCAGCGTGATGCGGTCCGACAGGCCTGCCGCCGCGATCCGGGCCTCGGCGCCCTCCGCCATGACCGGGTCCAGTTCGACGGCTGTGACGCGGGCGTCAAAGGCGCGGGCCAGATGGATCGACACCTCGCCATAGGCGCAGCCGATGTCCATGACGGGGGCGTCGGCTTTTAGCCCCGCGCGCCTGATGGTCGCGTCCAGCCGGTCCATCGACAGGGCGTTGCAGACGGCCAGGGGCTGATAGGCGATGTGATGAAAGGCGAGGCGCATGGCCAAGGCCTAGAATGCGTCGCGCGTCTCGTCTCAGAAAAAGAACTTTACAACATAAAGTTCTTGGCGCACCTTCCGACCAACAGGCAGGGAGAGACGCCATGACCCGAGATCAAGTTCAGTCCGTTCACGACGACATCGCCTATATGAAGGCCCTGGCCCAGGAGGGGCGGCAGACTCCGCTGCTGGGCGGTCGGATATTGATTTCCGCCGGTCTGATCTTCGGCCTGGCCTCGGTCGTCGCCTATGGCATCGACAGCGGAATTCTCGCCGTGCCGCCGGTCGCCTACGCCGTCCTGTGGGGTGGGGCTCTGTTGGCCTTCTTCGCGATCCTGATCTGGCAGATCCGCCAGACTGACCGCAAGCCCGGCGCACAGTCGGTGGCCAACCGCGCGGCCGGCGTAGGCTGGATGGGCGTCGGTCTGGCCATCTTCGTCATGTCGCTGGCGATGTCCGTGGTCAGTTGGAAGATGCAGAGCGACGTCGCCTTCATGCTCTTCCCGTCGCTGATCTTCGCTCTCTACGGCTCGGGCTGGGCGGTGTCGGCGACGATGAGCGATCAGAAGTGGCAGTGGAGGCTGGCCATCGCCTGCTGGATCGCCGCGCCGCTGATCGCCTTGCTGACCGGCAGTCCGCTGATGTGGCTGGGCTATGCGGCGGGGCTCTTCCTGTTCGCCCTCGTTCCCGGCGTCCTGCTGGTGCGCCAGGAACCGTCGGAGGTGATCTGATGGCCTCGGATACGGCTGGGGATACGGTTGACGCCTTCGATATCGGCCGTATCGACGAGGTCATTCATGGGCGGGTGCGTCTGGGGATCATGGCCTATCTCTCGGGCGTCGGGGCCGCCGACTTCAATGAGCTGAAGGCCCGGCTGCAGACCACGGACGGCAATCTGTCGGTTCACCTGCGCAAGCTGGAAGAGGCGGGCTTCGTCGAGGTGGCCAAGAGCTTTCAGGCCCGCAAGCCCCTGACGCGGGCGACGATGACCGAGGCGGGCCGCGACGCCTTCGTCGCCTATCTGGACGCCATGTCCAGTCTGGTCGCCCGCTAGCGACTTTCTCGAAACCGGCTAAGGAAGGCGGTCATGAGCGACCGTCTTCTGCCGTTTCAGGCCCTCGACAATTTCCGCGACTACGGCGACTACGCCGTAGGCGAGGCCAAGGTCGGAATGCGCGTCGCGCGCGGGCGTCTGTATCGCTCGGCCCATCAGGCGCGGGCGACCGAGGCCGATTTGGCGCAGTTGGCGGCGCTGAACCTCTCTGTGGTGGTCGACCTGCGCCGTCCCAGCGAGCGCCGCGACCAGCCGTCGCGACGACCGGCGAACTGGGCCGGACAGCTGATCGAGAGCGATCACGACGACGACGGCGAGGCCCCGCACATCACCTTTCTGAAGACCGCCGACCTGAACGAGACCTCGGGCCGCGCTTTCATGACCGACACCTATCGTCGTCTGCCGTTCGAGGCGGCCCACGTCGACCTGTTCAGCCGCTATTTCCGCGCCTTGGCCGAGACCGACGGGCCGGTGCTTCTCCACTGCGCGGCGGGCAAGGACCGTACCGGCCTGCTGGCGGCCCTGACCCACAGCCTGCTGGGCGTGTCGCGCGACGACCTCATCAACGATTATCTGCTGACCAATGTCGCCGTCGATCTGGATGGCCGGGCCGAGGGCATCGCCAGGAAGCTGACCGAGATGACGGGGCGTCCTGCCTCGCACGGGGCGGTGGTCGCCTTCCTTGGCGTCGAGCCCGCCTATCTGGACGGCGCCTTCGCCGAGATTGCGACGCGGCATGGGTCGATAGGAGGGTATCTGGAGCAGGCTCTGGGCGTGGACGCCGTCCTGGCCGAGCGCATTAGAGGGCGACTGACGACATGAGCCTGCCGGTCGTCCATATCGCGCGGCTGGATTGGGTTGAGCCGCTGGCCGTCGCCGTCGGTCTGAACCGGCGCGAGGGGGCTTTGGCGCTTCTGGCAGGGGCAGGGGATCCTTCAGCGCATGGCGGGCGCTGGTCCTTTGTCGCCTGCGAGCCGGACCGGATGTTCGTGGGCGCAGTTGATGACGCAGCGCCGTTCGAAACTCTGCGCGACTTCTGTTTCGCGGGCGGCGGCGTGGTCGGGCTGATGAGCTATGACGCTGGAGCGCGTCCGGCCACGGGCGCGCGCGACGAGATCTGGCCCGACCTGATGCTGGCCCGCTATCCGGCTTTGCTGGCCTTTGACCATGCGGCGGGCGAGGTCCGGGCGGTTGGCCGGGGTGTGAACGCGATTGAGGCCGAGGCGCAAGGCCGCCGCGCGGCGGGCTGGCGGGCCGAGGCGGTCGCGCTGTCGATCCCGACCGCGCCCGCCGCCGCCTTTGTCGGCGAGGCCTCGCCTGAAGCCTATGAGGCCGCTGTCGCAGACGTCGTGGCGCGCATCGGGGCGGGCGAACTGTTTCAGGCCAATATCGCCCGCGGCTGGAGCGGCCGACTGGCGGCTGGGCGCGATCCGTTCGACGTCTTCGCGCGGCTTTCAGCTGAACGCGGCGCGGCTTACGGCGCCTTCTGGCGGCTGGGCCAGCGGGCGCTGGTGTCCAACTCGCCGGAGCTGTTCCTGACCTTTGATCCGGTCACAGGCCGCATCGAGACCCGCCCGATCAAGGGCACGCGGCCGCGCGCCGGCGACCCGGCGCGCGACGCGGAACTGGCCGCCGACCTGGTCGCCAGCGCCAAGGACCGGGCCGAGAACCTGATGATCGTTGATCTGATGCGCAATGATCTGGCGCGGGGAGCTGTGCCCGGCTCGGTCAAGGTCGAGCGGCTGTTCGAGGTCGAAAGCCATCCTACCGTGCATCATCTGGTCTCGACCGTGACGGCGACGGCGGCGCCCGGCGTCGGCGCCGCCGAGGTTATGGAGGCCACATTCCCGCCCGGCTCGATCACCGGCGCTCCCAAGCATCAGGCCATGAAGGTCATCGCCGGGCATGAGCCGCCGCGCGGGCCCTGGTGCGGCTCGCTGTTCGGCCTGGGTCTAGCGGGCGATGGCGGGCTGACGGCCTCGGTGCTGATCCGTACCGCGTCGTTCGAGCGGGACGAGGCCGGCTGGCGGTTCCGCGCCCTGGCCGGGGCGGGCATCGTCGCCGACAGCGACCCCCGAGCTGAGCGCGAGGAGACCGAGGCCAAGATCCAGGCGCTGAAGGAAGCTCTGGCCGGCGCCTAGCAGTTGGCGCAGGTGATCCGCTCTACGGTCCGCGGTCTCAGGTAGTAGCTGCGGGTGAATTTGATCGGCGTCTTGATCACCTGGGCGAAGGGTGAGGTGTATTCAAACTCGGTCTCGCCCAGGATCAGGCTTTCGCCCCTGTCAATCAGCCCAGGCGGCAAGTCGCTGACGACGGAGGTCTTGCCGCGTGCGGTCAGGGTCGTTGTCTTGCTGCCTCGGCTCCAGTCGACGCGGGCCACGCCGTTGGCGTCCATGGTGACACTGGAAACGCGGATAGCCAGGGGCGTGGAGGGAAAGGGCCGCATGATCATGTCGCCGATGGCGAAGATGCTGGTCAGGTCCTGGGTGGTCGTCGCGTCCGACTGCGCCACCAGGTCGGCGACGATGGAGGCGGTGTGGCTGGCGCGACGGCTGGCCATATAGCCCTGGCAGATCTCCACGAGGCCGAAATAGATCAGCAACATGACGGGGGCGATCAGCGCGAACTCGACGGCCGAGGCGCCGCGTCGGTCGCGCTCGAACCGTCTGATCACGCCGAGGGCGACGCGGCGGCTCATTGGTAGGGCTCGTTGCGGAAGGCCAGGGAGGTCGTCAACCAGACCTTATGATCCGTGGTCCGCGACAAGGCCTGGCTGATGAAGGGGGTGACGATCGGGTGTTCGTACCAGATTCGCACCAGCACGCGATCACCCGGGCCGCCGGGCTTGAAGTCGAGCTTGGAGGAATCAAACACGCCGGATGCAAAGGGGTCCGGGGCGACCGGATTGCTGAAGGCGTCGACCACGCGCACGTCGATGTAGGCGCGCGAAGGGCAGTCCGCGGCGAACACGCTCATCTGGCTGCAGAGCTTCTGTTTGATCAGCTGGGGCGTCATGGCCTGCTGCTGGGCCTGGCCCGTTCGGATCAGCCGGCTGGCATCGGAAACCGACGTCTCGACCACGGCGTCTAGCAAGAGCAGAAGCCCAACTTCCAGAATGCCGAACAGGAGGACGAAGAAGGGCAGGGCGATCATGGCGAATTCGACCGCCGTGGAGCCTTCACGGGCCCGTTTCCGTCGCCGCAAACGCGACCCTTGCTCGGAATGACGGAAAAACAGCCGGACCATCGGGATCAGGGCGCCGGAGCGGCCCGCACGCTGGGCGAACAACTGGAGGCGCACGCCATTTCCGTGGCCTGGGCGCCGCGCCAGACGCGGACCGAGCCGGCCGAACCGGCGCTGACCACGACCTGGCTCTGGAATAGGGGGCGGCCCAGGGCGTCGACGGCGATGATCTCGGTCACGCCGTAGCCCTTGCCGGTGATGAACAGGGTGGTCGCGTCGACCACGGTGACGTCGGCGATCTTGGGATTGGCCACGATCACGGAACCGGCCGGCGCCCGTAGCTGCACGCGGGTGGCGTGGTCGATCTCCACGTTCAGCGGTCGGGCCTGGGCCTGGACAGTGACGGCGCCGCCGAGCGCGAACAGGGCGGCGATGGCGCTGACGGCGAGCCTCTTGAAGGTCCTGGGCATGGGCGGCGGCTCCGACTGAGAAGAATGGGCGCGCGCGAGCGCCAGGCGCGAAATCTCGTGCCGAAAGATCAAGAAATCCTGAAGGGCAAGCCGAGGTGGATGATTTGACCTGCATCTATAGTAAACAATCGAGTAACCATCAAAAAATTGCCTGCTCATGCGTCGTTTTACTCGCTCTTAATGATCGTCGTCGCATTGTCGCCATGCAAACGGGGGTCAAGCGGGCAAAACCGGTGACCCTTACGGTGAAACTGTTGCTCGCTTAGACAAACAAGGAAGATCATCATGCGTAACTTCATCAAGAACTTCGCCAACGACGAATCCGGCGCCACGGCCATTGAATACGGCCTGATCGCCGCCCTGATCGCTGTAGCTATCATCGGCGCCCTGACCGCCGTGAAGACTGGCCTGACAGGCACCTTCACCAAGGTCTCGGGCGAGCTGACCAAGACCCAGTAAGCGGAATCTCTTCGCGCCTTTGGGTGGCGGCATGGAAGGCCGGGGCGGCGACGTCCCGGCCTTTTGTATTGGTGGGCTTTTGCCTGGGGGGCTGAAACCTTGCCTTAACGCGAATAGGCGAAACAGATGTTCATGGCCGAGATTTCTCTTGTTATTTTGGGCGTCATGCCTGTGCTGGTAATCATCGGCGGTCTCCACGACCTGACGACGATGAAGATCCCTAACTGGATCTCGGGCCTTCTGATCCTGGCGTTCTTTCCGGCGGCCTTCGCCACGGGCCTGCCTCTGATGGGCATGGCTATCGCCTTCGGCGTCGCCTTTGCGGCCCTGCTGGCCGGCATGGCGATGTTCGCCCTGCGCTGGATCGGCGGCGGCGACGCCAAGCTGATGGCGGCGGCCAGTCTTTGGCTAGGTCTTTCCGGCATCGCGCCCTTCCTGGCCTTCACCGCCCTGGTCGGCGGGGGCTTCTGTCTGGTGTTGATGGCGGCGCGCGCCCAGCTTCAGGTCTTTGCTTTGAATGCCCCGGGCTGGGTGACGCGGCTGATGCAGCCCAAGGGCGACATTCCCTATGGCGTGGCCATCGCTGTCGGCGCTCTGCTGGCCTATCCGTCCAGCCCTTTGATCCAAGCTTTCACGGGCGCGTAGAGGGCCTGACTTCTCGCTTAGGGGCGCGTTAACCGACGGGCCTCATTGTCGTTAACGGCAGAGGGCGAAGAACCGAATCCACGTCGCCGCGCCTGCCGGAGACCGTCGATGAAGCCCGCCAAGATCGCCGTCATCTGTATCGCCGCCGTTTCGGCCATTGGTCTGGCCCTTGTGGTCCGCGCCATGGGGTCGTCGGGGGAGCCGACCGCCGTCGCCGTCGCCGCCGTCGAGGCCCGACCCATGGCTAAGGTGCTGGTCGCCGCCAAGGATTTGGAGCCGGGTCGCCGTCTGACCGACGGCGACCTGAGCTGGAAGGACTGGCCGGTCGACGAACTCAATCCCCTCTTCATCACCGACGGCAGCGTGCCGGTTCCCGCCGCCGCGAGCCCCGATGCCGAGGCCAAGCCCGCCGACGCCAAGGCGGAGATGGCCAAGAAGGCCGAGGGCGCCGCCGCCCGCGTGACCCGCGCCGCGACGGACATGGCCACGGGGGGCGCCAAGGCTGACTATATCGGCGCCGTGGTGCGTGAACCCATTCTGGCCGGCGAGCCTATTGTTGGTCGCAAGATCGTTCGTGCCGGCGACGGCGGATACATGGCCGCCTATCTGGAGCCCGGGATGCGGGCCATGGCGATCCGCGTCACCGTCGAGACCGCCGCCGGCGGCTTCATCCTGCCGGGCGACCGGGCCGACGTGCTTCTGACCCGAGAGGTCAAGACGCCCGGCGGCAGCGCAGGAAGCGAGACGACCAAGTTCGTCGCCGCCACCGTGATGCAGAACGTCAAGGTCCTGGCCATCGACCAGAACACCCGCGCCGCCGAGAACGAACAGGCCGTGGTCGGCGCCACTGCTACGCTCGAGGTCAGCGGCCGTGACGCCGAGGTCCTGGCCCTGGCCAAGTCCGAAGGCGAGTTGTCCCTGGTGCTGCGCTCCTACGCCGACACCGCCGGACCATCAGGCCGCGTCCCGGGCGCGACGAGCCGAGGAAATGGACCCGCATCTGGCGGCGTGGTGCGCGTCTATCGCGAAGGCGCGATCGAAGCGGTCGCCGTCCCATGAGGAAGCCAGGCATGAATCGTTTGATTGCGGCGGCCTGCGCCTCCTTGATCGCCCTGGGCGGAACCGCCTCGGCGCCTCTGGCCCAGACTCGCGCCGCCGTTTCGACGGGTGTGGCGACGCAATTGGTCCACCTGCCGCGCGGCACCTCCTTCGCCGTGGATCTGCCGGCGGATGCGCGCGACGTGATCGTGTCCAATCCGCAGGTGGCCGAGGCCATGCTGCATTCGCCGCGCCGCATCACCGTCATCGGGGTTGCGCCGGGTGAAACCGACGCCGTCTTCCTCGATGCGGCCGGCCGCACCATCCTGGCCTTGCGCGTGCGCGTGGACGCGGGCACCAGCGCGCTTCAGGATACGCTGAGCCGGGTTGCGCCGGGATCGAACGTTCGCGCCGAAGCCGTCAACGACAGCATCATCCTGACCGGAACCGCCGCCAGCCCGGCCGAGGCCCAGCGCGCCGCCCAGGTGGCCCGCGCCTTCGTCTCGGCCCCGGAGAAGGTGTTCAACATGATCAGCGTCGCCGGCTCGGATCAGGTGACGCTGAAGGTCCGCGTGGTCGAGGTGCAGCGCAGCGCCATCAAGCAACTGGGCTTCGACACCCAGGCGGTGATCGGCCGAATCGGCGACACCCAGTGGCTGTTGGGCAACGCCGCGACCTGGGGCGTCAACGGCTCGCTCCTCGGCGGAATTACCGGGGGGGTGTCGCGCGACACGACGAAGAATTATCAGATGCAGGCGCCTTGCGGTCCAGGCTTTCCTGCCGGAACCCTGTGTCCGGTCACGGTTAACGGCGGCGCCCCTGGCGATCCGGCCAACTGGGACACCGCCCAGCCCGGCACCGGCCCTGGCTCGGACGGGCTGAACAAGGGCAACGCCACGATCAAGGCCTTCGAGCGGGTCGGTCTGGTCCGCACCCTGGCCGAGCCTAACCTGACCTCGGTTAACGGCGAGGCCGCCAGCTTCCTGGCCGGCGGCGAGTTCCCGATCCCGGCCGGACGGGACAAGGACGGCCAGATCGTGGTCGAGTACAAGCCCTACGGCGTGGGTTTGTCGTTCCGCCCGGTCGTCCTGACCGCCGGCCGCATCTCGCTGCAGGTCAAGGTCGAGGTGTCCGAACTGACGCCCCAGGGCGGCCTGACCATCGGCGCCGGGACGGTGTCGGCGATCAGCCTGCCGGGCCTGTCGGTCCGTCGCAGCGAGAACACCATCGAAATCCCTTCGGGCGGATCGATGATGATCGCCGGCCTGTTGCAGGAAACGACGCGTCAGACGATCGACTCCCTGCCGGGCGCCACCAACCTGCCGGTGCTGGGCCAGCTGTTCCGCTCGCGCGATTATCTGATGGGCGAGACCGAACTGGTCGTGATCGTTGAACCCTATATCGTCAGCCCTACCTCGCCGAATCGTATGCAGACGCCGGCTGACGGCCTGCGCATCGCTCAGGACGCCGAAACCATCTTCTTTGGCCAGTTGAACCAGGCCTATGGCTCGCCAGCCCCGAACGCCCAACTGGGCGCCGGATGGCAGGGGCCGGTGGGCTATGTGATCGAGTGAGCGCGATGATCCGAAACGCAAAATCCACCCTGAACCTGTCCTCCGTGCTGACGCTTGGCAGCCTGCTTCTGGCGGGTTGCGTCGGTGGTCCGGCCAGCCTGGGCGGTGAAGCCCCGCTCACCCCGACCTCGCGCTACAGCCTGCAGGTCGAGCCGGGTCTGGAGCGTATTGCTCTGGCGGTGCACGAGACGGGCCTGTCGACCAACCAGCAGGCCGCCCTGGCCGATCTTGTCCAGCGTTTCGCGATCGAAGGCGCGCCCGCTCTGGTGGTCGAGGCCCCGGCGGGCGACGATCCGGTCGCCAATCAGGCGGCCTGGAACGTCAAGGCCGGGCTGGTGGCCGCAGGCGCGCCGGCGAACATGATCCGCGTCGTCAGCTACGCCGCCCCTGATCCGCGCGCGCCGATCCTGGCCGGGTTCGAGACCCTTCGCGCGGTCGTGCCGCAGTGCGGCAGGCAATGGGGCAGCCTGACCCGCACCGGCGACAACCAGTCGGCCTCGAACTTCGGGTGCGCCGTGACCGCCAATCTGGCGGCTCAGATCGCCAACCCGCGCGACATCGTCGCGCCGCGGGCCATGACCCCGGCTGACTCCCAGCGTCGCTCGGTGGTGTTCGACCACTATGGCAAGGGCGAGCAGACCGCCGCCGCTCGCGAGGAATTGGTGACCGGGGCTCGTCTCGCCCGCGCCGTGGATTGATGGACATGACCAAGCCCTTCGTCGCACAGGACTTCGACGCTCTGGACACGTTCGACATGGACGACGAGTTCATAAACGCCGTCGCCTCGCCCGCACCACCATCTGGGTTCCCACCGGAGCCAGAGGTGCTGGCCTTAAACGCTTCGGCCGCGCCCAGCGAGAACGCGCTGCCGATCGATCATGAGCCCTACAACCCGGTCGGGGCGCTGGTCGCCGAGACCGAGACCGCCGCCGCCGCGGTCGTCGCCTCGGTGTCGATGGCGATGGACGAGGTCTTCCCCGCTCTGCCGATCGACGAACCCGTCGCATCGCCCGCCGCTCTGGCGGCCTACGAGCCCGCGGGTCTGGCGCTCGGATCGAGCGGTGCAGTCGAGGTTTCGATCCCGCGGATCGCCGTTCATGTCTTCGCCGAACGTCACGACACCCTGGCCTCCGCAGAACGTGCCGGTCAGGATCGGCGGATGTCTCGCGCCACGACCCAGATCCGCGTCGGCGGCGTCGCAGCCGCCATCGAGGCCTATCAGTCCGAGCCGACGCCGCCGCTGATCGTCGTCGAATGCATGAAGGACGCCCAGACCCTGCTGGCTGAAATCGACCAGCTGGCCGAGGTCTGCGACGCTGGCACCAAGGTCGTCATCATCGGCGCCACTAACGACATCCTGCTGTTCCGCGAACTGATGCGGCGCGGCGTCAGCGAATACCTGGTCGCGCCGGTTCAGCCCTTGCAACTGATCTCGGCCATAGGCGGCCTGTTCGCCGACCCGGCCCAGCCGTTTGTCGGCCGTTCCATCGCCTTTGTCGGCGCGCGCGGCGGGGCCGGGGCCTCGGCTGTGGCCCACAACACCGCCTACGCCATGAGCGAGCGGATCGGCGTCAACACCGTCATCGTCGACTATGACCTGCCGTTCGGCACCGCTGGATTGGACTTCAACCAGGACCCCCTGGGCGGCGTCGCCGACGCCCTGAGCCAGCCTGACCGTCTGGACGCCACCCTGCTGGACCGGATGATGGTCCGCTGCACCGACAAGCTGAGCCTGTTCGCCGCGCCCGCCACCCTGGACGCCGACTGGGATATCCAGCCCGAGGCCTTCGAGGAGGTGACCAGCCGGATTCGCTCGACCGCTCCCTTCGTCGTCCTGGACCTGCCGCACCTGTGGTCGGGCTGGATGCGCAAGACGCTGATCTCGGCGGACGAGGTGGTGATCGTGGCGACGCCGGACCTGGCCTCCTTGCGCAACGCCAAGAACATGATCGACCTGATCAAGCAGGGGCGTCCCAACGACGCCCCGCCGCGTCTGGTGCTGAACCAGGTCGGCGTGCCCGGCCGCCCCGAAATCCCGGCCAAGGACTTCGGCGCCGCCCTGGGCATTCATCCCAGCCTGATCATTCCCTTTGACGCCAAGGTCTTCGGCTCGGCGGCCAACAATGGTCAGATGATTGTCGAGGCCGGGGCCAAGACCAAGGCGGCCGAAGCCTTCGAAACCCTGGCCCAGATCGTCTCGCGTCGCGAGCTGCCGACCGCGCCCGCCAAGGGCAAAACCTCAGCGGCGTCTGGGGGCTCGACCAAGAAGGGCGGCTCGCTGCTCGCTTCCCTGTTCAGCAAGAAGCGCTGAGGCCATGTTCGGTAAACGCACCGCCCAGCCTGGCGTCGCGGTCGCTCCGCGGCCCGTCGCCGTCCCGGCGCCGCAGCCGGCGGCCCAGGCGCGTGCGTTTGAACCCGTTGACGGCTTTCCGATCGAAGAACTCGAGGCGGTTTCCGCGCCGACCTCGGAGGCCGCCGACCGGCTGGACGCCCTGGCCGCGCGCCCGCGCGCCGAAGCCCCCGCCCCGACGCCCGGCGGACCCGCCAAGGGGCCGCGCGCCACCGCCGGTCTGGAGCAACTGAAGAAGGCCCAGGCGGTCGCCGAGATCGTCCGCGAACAGTCCGACTATTATCACGCCACGAAGACGACGATCTTCAACGCCTTGATGAACACCATCGACCTGTCCCAGCTGGCCCAGCTGGACACCAAGGCGGCGTCCGAGGAAATTCGCGACATCGTGGCCGAACTGGTGGCGATCAAGAATGTCTCCATGTCGGTCGCCGAGCAGGAACATCTGGTCCAGGATATCGTCAACGACGTCCTCGGCTATGGTCCGCTCGAACCGCTGTTGGCGCGCGACGACATCGCCGACATCATGGTCAATGGCGCCGGGCGGGTCTTCATCGAGGTCAACGGCAAGGTCCAACTGACCAACGTCCGCTTCCGCGACAACACCCAGTTGATGAACATCTGCCAGCGGATCGTCAGCCAGGTCGGCCGCCGCGTCGATGAATCCAGCCCGATCTGCGACGCCCGCCTGCCGGACGGCTCACGCGTCAACGTCATCGCGCCGCCCCTGGCCATCGACGGCCCGACGCTGACGATCCGTAAGTTCAAGAAAGACAAGCTGACGATGAAGAACCTGGTGGAGTACGCCTCCATCAGTCCCGAGGGCGCCCGCGTCCTGGGCGTTATCGGCGCGGCGCGATGCAACCTGGTCATCTCGGGTGGTACCGGCTCTGGCAAGACCACCTTGCTGAACACCCTTACGGCCTTCATCGACCCGACCGAGCGCGTCATCACCTGCGAGGACGCCGCAGAACTGCAGCTGCAACAGCCGCACGTGGTCCGTCTGGAGACCCGCCCGCCCAACCTGGAAGGCCAGGGCCAGATCACCATGCGCGATCTGATCAAGAACTGTCTGCGGATGCGTCCCGAACGGATCATCGTCGGCGAAGTCCGGGGGCCGGAGGCGTTCGACCTGTTGCAGGCCATGAACACCGGCCACGACGGCTCGATGGGCACCCTGCACGCCAACTCCCCGCGCGAGGCCCTGGCCCGTGTGGAGTCCATGATCACCATGGGCGGCTATGGTCTGCCGTCCAAGACGATCCGCGAAATGATCGTGGGTTCAGTCGACGTCATCATCCAGGCGGCGCGTCTGCGCGACGGCTCGCGCCGCATCACCCACATTACCGAGGTCTTGGGTCTGGAAGGCGACGTGATCGTGACCCAGGACCTGTTTGTCTACGACATCACCGGCGAGGACGCGCACGGCAAGATCACCGGCCGTCACCGTTCGACCGGCATTGCGCGGCCGCGCTTCTGGGACCGCGCTCGCTACTATGGTCTGGAGCGCGAACTGGCCGAAGCCCTGGACGCGGCGGAGTAGGCCTGATGCTTCCCATTCTCGCGGCGTTTCTCGCCTTCATCACCATCGGCGGGGTCGGCTGGGTTCTGGTCAGCGGCGAGGACACCTCCGCCCAAGCGGTCAAGCGCGCCAAATCCATCGGTGCAGCCAGGGCGGAATCGGCCAGCAAGCGCGCCGCCGTGGTCAACACGCCCGAGGCGCGCCGCAAGCAGATCATGCTCCAGTTGCAGGAGGTCGATCGACGCGATCGCAAGGCTCGCATGACCATGAGCGCCAAGCTCAAACAGGCCGACCTGTCGATCAGTCTGCGCACCTTCATCATCATCAGCGTGGTTCTCGGCCTCGTCGGCGCCCTCGTCGCGTTTGTGCTGGGCCTCAATCCGCTTCTGTCGCTGGGTATCGGCGTCGTCATGGGGCTGGGTCTGCCGCGCTGGATCGTGGGCATGAAGGGCAAGAAGCGGATGAAGAAATTCTCTCTGGCCTTCGCCGACGCCGTCGACATCCTGGTGCGGGGCATCAAGACCGGTCTGCCGGTCCATGACTGTTTCAAGATCAT
Source organism: Brevundimonas bullata (assembly GCF_014207965.1). Classification (GTDB taxonomy): domain Bacteria; phylum Pseudomonadota; class Alphaproteobacteria; order Caulobacterales; family Caulobacteraceae; genus Brevundimonas; species Brevundimonas bullata_A. The sequence goes on along the minus strand of NZ_JACHLM010000003.1, from coordinate 615,040 downwards.
CGCCCGCGAAAGCCCTCAGCCGCTGGCTGCGGAGTTCCAACTATTGGTCGAAGGGCTGGGGGTCGGGCTGACGCTCTCTGAGGCGCTCGACAAGATGTTCGAGCGGATGCCGGTGCCGGAACTGAAATTCTTCGCCATCGTCATCGCGATTCAGCAGAAGAGCGGGGGCAACCTGGCCGAGGCGCTGGGCAACCTCACCACGGTCCTGCGCTCGCGCCGGATGATGGGCGAGAAGATCAAGGCCATGTCGTCCGAAGCCATCGCTTCAGCGGGCATCATCGGCTCCCTGCCGCCGGTCGTCATGATCCTGGTGCTGCTTTCCAGCCCCGCCTACATGATGCTGCTGTTCACCGACATGCGTGGTCAGGTCATGCTGTTGGGGGCGGGGATCTGGATGAGCTGCGGCATCTTCATGATGAAGCGTATGATTTCGTTCAAGTTCTGAGGGGCGCGTCATGAACGGCTTCATGCGTTTCATCACCGACCCGCAGAACCTGCTGAGCATAGGGGTCGGCATCGCCGTCTTCGCCAGCATCCTGACCCTACTGGGCTCCTTCATGGGCGGCGAACGCCTGGACAAGCGGATGAAGGCCGTGGCGGAGCGCCGCGACGAGCTGAAGCGCCGTTCGCGCCAGGCGATGAAAAGCGGCGCTGGTGGTCCGGCGACCACGGCGACGCTGCGTCATTCGGACGAGGGCTTCAAGAAGCGCGTCGTTGATAGCCTGAACCTGTCCGCCCTGCTGGAAGACCCCAAGGTCGCTGAAAACATGGCCCAGGCCGGCTTCCGCGGGCCGCGCCCCTTGACCACCTTCTACTTCTTCCGCTTCGCCACCCCGTTCATCTTCATGTTGTTGACGGCGCTCTACCTGTTCCTGCTGAACGATTTTGGCCTCAGCCTGATGCACAAGCTTGGGGCGCTGGTGTTCGCTGCGGCGGCTGGGTTCTATGCGCCGAACATCTATGTGCAGAACCGCATTTCCTCGCGTCGGCAGTCCATCGTGGCCGCCTTCCCTGACTCACTGGATCTGTTGCTGATCTGCGTCGAATCCGGGATGTCGATCGAGGCGGCTATCCAGAAGGTCAGCCAGGAAGTCGGCAGTCAATCGATTGAGCTGGCCGAAGAACTGAGCCTGTTGTCCGCTGAACTGTCCTATCTGCCCGACCGGCGCATGGCCTATGACGGCATGGCCAAGCGGACTAATCACCCCGGCATTCGGGCTGTGGCGACCGCCATGACCCAGGCCGAGACCTATGGCACGCCCCTGGGCAACGCCCTGCGGATCATGGCCAAGGAAAATCGCGACTTGCGCTTGGCCGCCGCCGAGAAGAAGGCCGCGGCCCTGCCGGCTCAGCTGACCGTGCCGATGATCGTCTTCTTCCTGCCGGTCTTGTTCGTGGTCATTCTGGGGCCCGCGATCATCAACATCCAGGACATGATGAAGGGCGGTTAATCCCCCCCCAAGGGTCAGCTCTCGGCAGCGCGCCGCAAGGCTTCGGCGATCTCTTCGTAGGCTTGGCGGATCTTGCTGCGGTGCTTGTCGTGGAACAGCTCGCCACGCAGGCCGCTGAAGATCACGCCGTTGGAGACGATGCAGTTGCCGCGTTCCAGCTCTTCGATCTCGTAGTAGCGGATGGTGTTGAACATGAAGCCGCGCTTCTCGGCCCAGACCAGCTGGGCGAGGGGCTGCCAATCCCCGATGCGGGCCTGCACCTGGCGTTCGGCCATGCCGGGAAGGGCTTCGGTCAGGCTGATGCAGCCCCCGAAAGCGACCGTGCCGGTCACACCGGTCTCGTAGGGATTCCAGCTATGCCAGTTCTCGAGATCAGTGATGATCTCCCAGATGCGGTCCGACGGCGCGCGTACGCCGATACGCTTATCGATACGGGTCGTGTCCATGGATTTGCCTCTGCCACGGCTTTGGAACTTTAGGAAGTCGTCTTGACCGGATCGCTGCCCGTATCCGTGGGGGGCAGAGCCGGCTTGAGGCGGCGTCCGTCGTCCAGACCCAACCTGGCCTTGACCTCGAACAGGTCGGCCCCGGCGGGGACGATCAGCAGTTCCTCGGGGCGGCGGGCGTTGACGGCCACCACGGCGTTCCTGGGGCAGACGTCGAAACAGTCGGCGCCGAGCACGGCCAGATCCGCCTTGCGCCCCTTGCCGGCGTGCAGATAGCGCCGCAGCGCCTTCTTCAGCGTCTGGTCGCCGTCGGGGCCGAAGCCGCCGTCCAGCTTCTTGGAGCATTTGCGGCACACCAGAACCACCTCGTTCCAGCGGGTCTTCGTAACCTTGAAGGGTTTGGGCGTCTTGCTCATGGGCGGAAGATCGGCGTTCGCGGCGACGGGCGCAAGACGGCGCGGGCCGGGCCACAGGAACTTCACAAGAGGAGTCTGAAAACTGATTGTTTCTGTTTATCAAGGGGTAAGCATGACGGTGCAAGCTCAGGGTTCATGATGAGGGTCCGCTGATGTCGCGCCTGCCGATCAATCTACCGTCCGCCACTCCAACCGGCCCCGCGCGCCGCCGACTACGTGACGCCGTCTTCTTCTGCATCTCGTTTGCAGCGGTCTTCCTCACCGCCTTGCTGGTGATGGAGATGATGCTGGGCTAAGCCGGAGGCCCGATTTCAGGAGGCCTCCCCATGATCACCCGTATCCAGCCCGGCGCCCGCATGAGCGAGGCCGTCATCCACGGGAACACCGTCTATCTGGCCGGTCAGGTAGGCGAGCCGGGCGACGACGTCACGGCCCAGACCAAGACCACCCTGGCCGAGATCGACGCCCTGCTGGCCCAGGCCGGCACCGACAAGTCCAAGATCCTGATGGCGACCATCTGGCTGGCCGACATCGCCGACTTCGAGGCCATGAACGCCGTCTGGGACGCCTGGGTCGACAAGGCCAATCCGCCGGCCCGCGCCACCAGCGAAGCCAAACTGGCTACGCCCGACTACCTGGTCGAAATCATTGTCGTGGCGGCGCTCTGATGGCCCTCGACAAGGACAGCGAACTGGAGCGGTTCAAGGCGACGCGCGTCACCGCCCTGTTTCGTCTCGACCTGATCGAGAAGGGGGCGCAGCTGACCTATGAGGACGGCACGCCCGTCGACATGGTCTCGGAAAAGCAGCGCCTGAAGGATCAGGTCGCGGACATGGATCGCCGCATCGCCCGGCTGGAAGCGGCGGGCGAGGCTTGACGCTCAGCGACTGATGAAATGTGGGGCGCGACCCATCCGTCGCCGTCTTTCGCGCGAATAAGGCCGCGCTACTGCATTTCACTTTCAGGAGTTCGTTCGATCAACCTTCGCACCCTCGCCGTTGCGGCGGCCGCCCTGTCCGCCTTCGCCTTCCCCGCCGCGGCTGAGACGATCTCGACCCACGTGCTGGACCTGGCGCGCGGCGTCGGCGGTCGGGACGTCCCGGTCACGCTGCAGATCAAGTCGACCGACGGCGGCTGGCGCGATCTGGCGACCAGCCGCACGGACGAGAACGGCCGAGTCCGCTCGTTCGGCGACGCGATTAAGACCGAGGCGGCGACCTATCGCCTGGTGTTCGACATGTCGCGTTACGGCGAGCCGACGACGCCGCCCTTCTTCCCCGAGATCGACGTGGTCTTCCAGGTGGTCGATCCCAGCGTCCACTATCACGTGCCGGTGGTGGTCAGCCCCTACGGCTACAGCACCTATCGCGGCAACTAAGGCCTTGGCGGCGTTCGGACGCCCTGATCAGAGGCGTTCGAACACCGTGCCGATGACCGCCTGATAGGCGTCGGTCAGGGCGCGCAGCTCGGCCTCGGGCACGCGCTCGTCCACCTGGTGCATGGTCTGGCCGACCAGGCCCAGCTCCAGCACCGGGCACAGGGCGCGGATGAAGCGGGCGTCCGAGGTGCCGCCGGTGGTTGAGGCCTCGGGGCGGCGGCCCAGGGTCGCCTCCACCGCGTCCTGCACCGCTGTGACGAAGACGCCCGGCTCGGTCAGGAAGGCCTCGCCGGAGCACATATGGGTCAGCTCGATGCGCAGGCCGGTTTCAGCCTGAACGAGGCCCGCCTCGCGGTTCAGCCAGTCGATCAGGCCGTCGCCGGTGTGGGTCGGATTGAAGCGGATGTTGAGCCGCGCCTTCGCCTCGGCGGGGATGATGTTGGTCGCCGGATTGCCCACGTCGATGGTGGTGATCTCAAGGTTCGACGGCGGGAACCCTACGCTCACGCAGTCCCGCTCCGCGAGCGGGGCGTTAGCGTCCAAGGATGGATAGCCGTCGTCCAGCACGTGGGCGTCCAGGCGCGCCAGAAGTTTAGCGATGACCGGGGCCGGATTGGCGGCGCGGTCGGGATAGGCGACGTGGCCCTGCTTGCCGTGGACGGTGATCCAGGTGTTGAGCGAGCCGCGCCGTCCGACCTTGATCATGTCGCCCAGATGGTGGGCCGACGACGGTTCGCCGACCACGCAGGCGTCGATGACCTCGCCCTCGGCCATCAGGGCCTCGACCACGCGCTTGGTGCCGTGCAGGGCCGGGCCTTCCTCGTCGCCGGTGATCAGGAAGGAGAGGGAGCCGGGCACGTCGCCTTCCGCCAGAATGCGCGAGACGGCGGCGACCCAGGCGGCGATACCGCCCTTCATGTCCACGGCGCCGCGTCCATAGAGGATGCCGTCGCGGGTCTCGCCTTCAAACGGGGCGGCGGTCCAGGCGGCGACGTCGCCGGTCGGCACCACGTCGGTGTGGCCGGCGAAGCAGAGGTTGGGCGAGGCCGTGCCGCGTCGGGCGTAGAGGTTCTCGATGCGGGCGTCATGACCCACGCCGGTCGGCCCCTCGAACACCATGCGGCGGCAGGTGAAGCCCAGGCCGGTCAGGGTCCGTTCCAGCACGTCCATGGCCCCTTCGTCGGCGGGGGTGACGGAGGGAATGCGGATCAGGTCGCGGGTCAGTTCGACAGGATCGATGACGGAATGTGATGCGGCGCTCATGGGCTCTATGCTTTAGGCATATCCCGCATCCGCGAGAAGGCCCGAAACCGTGCCGAAGATCGACATCGACAATGCGCCCACCGGACATGGGACGGGCTACCCGGACGAGTTCGCCGCCCCCTGCAAGCCGCGGCGGCGCTGGCGGCTGGGCGACGCGGTCGGTCTGGACCAGTTCGGCGTCAATCTGTTGCGCCTGCCCGCCGGGGCCTGGTCCAGCCAGCGCCACTGGCATACGGCCGAGGACGAGTTCGTCTGGGTGGTTGAGGGCGAGGTGGTTCTGGTCGAGGAAGACGGCGAGACGGTCCTGAAAGCGGGTGACTGCGCCGGCTTCAAGGCAGGCGTCCCCAACGGCCACAGAATAGAAAACCGCAGCGACCGTGAGGCGGTGCTGCTGGAGGTCGGGTCGCGGCGCCCCGCTAACGACGCCTGCGACTATCCCGACATCGACATGATCCTGCCAAAGGGCGCCGACCGCTACTTCCATCGCGACGGAACCCCCTATCCGAAGACGCCTCGAAGAACGTGACCACAGACAGTATCGACACCGCCCCGACGGTTCCGCCCCAGCCGCCTTTGCCGCCTGATTCGCACGATGGCGGCCCATCCAGTCCGTGGGCTATTCGCGATTTTCGCTTGCTGTGGGTCGGGCGCGTGGCGGCGGTTCTGGGCATCCAGATCCAGTCCTCGGCCCTGTTGTGGCAGGTCTATGAGATCGCCCGCCGCGATCATCCGATCGCCGAGGCCAGCCTGTATCTGGGTCTGGTGGGTCTGTGTCAGTTCCTGCCGCTGCTGGCCTTCACCCTGCCCGCCGGGGCCATGGCCGACCGGCGCGACCGCAAGCACACCGTGACCCTGTCCATCGTGGTCGAGAGCCTGTGCGCCCTGGCCTTCCTCGCCATGGCCCTGCACGGGTCGCCGCCGCTGTGGGGGCTGTTGACCGTGGCCGCCGTCTTCGGCGCGGCGCGGGCCTTCCTCGCCCCGGCCAGCCAGGCCTTCCTGCCCATGGTGGTGGGGCGCAAAGCCTTGCCGCCGGCCATCGCGGCCCAGTCCATCGCCTTCCAGACCGGGGCCATCGCCGGCCCGGCGCTCGGCGGCGTCATCGTCGGCTTCGCGGTGCCCTGGGCCTACGCCTCGGCCATGGCGCTGTTCTTTGTGGCCATCGCCTGCTTCCTGCTGATCCGCACCAAGGGCAAGCCGCAGTTCGTCGAGACGGGTGTGGGGCCGATGGAGCTGGTCAAGGAAGGTCTGTCCTACGTCTGGAAGACCAAGATCGTGCTCGGCGCCATCTCTCTGGATCTGGTCGTGGTTCTGCTGGCGGGCGTGGCCCTGCTGACGCCGATCTTCGCGCGCGACATCCTGCATGTGGGGCCGCAGGGCTTCGGCCTGCTGCGGGCCTCGTTCGGGGTGGGGGCCCTGCTGGTGGCCCTCTATCTCAGCCGCTTCCCCATCGTGAAGCACGGCGGGCGCTGGATGTTCGCGGCTGTGGCGGTGTTCGGCCTGTCCACCCTGACGTTCGGCCTGTCGCACTGGGTCTGGCTGAGCGCGCTGGCGCTCTTCATCGGCGGCGGGGCGGACATGATCAGCGTCAATATCCGACAGACCCTGATCCAGCTGGCTACGCCCGATCACATGCGCGGGCGGGTGTCGTCGGTGTCCATGCTGTTCATCGGCGCCTCCAATGAACTGGGCGAGGCCTATTCGGGGGTCATGGTGCGGCTGCTGGGCCCCATCGGGGCGGCGGTGTTCGGCGGCGTCGGGGCCCTGGCCGCGACCGGCATCTGGGCCAGGGTCTTCCCCAGCCTCAGGAAGGCGAACCGGCTGACGTGACGGCGGACCCTTCTCTCGCGAGAGAGAAGGGCGCTGTTCGGTCAGTTCTTGGCGGGAACCCGCGTGTCCGTGGCCGGATCGACGGCGCCGGGGCGGCCTTCGCGAGCGGCCTGGGCCTGTTTGTCTTCCAGCTTGTCGGCCACCTTGCTGGCGCCGTCCTCGACCGCCTGCGCCGCTTTCATGGCCCCGGATTCCACCACTTCGCCGGTCTGGGCGGCGGCGGCGGCGACCTTGTCGCCGGCCACTTCAGCCTTGGTTTCAGCCGTTTCCTGTTCGGCCTGAGTGCAGGCGGCGGCGCCAAGCGCGAGGACGGATGCGGCGGCGATGGCCAGGGTGCGGGCGGGCGTGCGGATGCGCATGGGAATATCCCCCTTCTTGCGATGAACCTTGGCTGTAAACGCAGTCAGGGGCTGCGAGTTGCCTAGTCCAGATCGACCGGCAGCGTCTGGCTGGCCAGCAGCCCCTCCGTCGTCGCCCAATGATCCGGCCCCTGACGTTCCACCCAGGCCTGCACCATGTCGCGGCCCAGGCCGTAGTTGATGATGTAGGAGCGATAGGTGTCGATGAAGCTCAGCCGCTGGGCCGCCCGGTCGCGCGCCACCAGGTTGTATTTCTGCAGTTGGTCCAGGGCGGTCTCGCGGTCGATGCGTCCGGCCAGGTAGGCGTCGGCCACGGTGTATTCCGCCCGGCCCAGTTCGCGCGTCAGGGCCAACAGCTGCGTCTGGGCCTCGGCGGTCGCCGGGTCCAGACCGGCCAGGGGATAGAGCACGCGCTTTTCGAAATCGGTGCGCTCATGACCGCGGAAGGCCAGGTCGATGCCGTAGTTGGCGCTGCCCTCGGCGATGAAGGACATGGGGCTGAACAGGGGATAGACGCTCATCTCGACCCAGCCCTTCTGCTTCACAAAGGTCTGTTCCAGCAGGGCGTTATAGACGTGGTGGCCCGGATAGCCCTCGTGGCAGCCCAGATCGACGGCGCGGTCGATATAGATGGGCAGATCCGTGTTCACCTGGATCAAGCTGAAGGCGTTCCCCTTGTACCAGTTGTAGCCCGACCACGGCTTGTCGTTGACGAATTCCAGGGTGAAGGTCTCATGGGCGGGCAGGGTCATGCGCCGCTCGGTGCGCGCCTTGCACTCGTTGATGGCGGCCCGCATCACCGGCTCCAGCCGATCCTTGGGGATGACGTAGCGAGCGCGAAACGCCGCGACGCGGTCGGCCAGCGGCCCCTCGCCGGGGATCAGGGCGTCGATGCGCGCCAGGACCGGGTCATAGCTCGACAGCGGGCGCAACTCGGGCCGCACGCCGAACTGAGCCTCGGCCTCGTCGGCGAAGCCCATCTTCTCGCCGCCCAGCATCCGCAGGCGCGCCGAGGCTGCAGAGACATGGGCCGTGAGATAGGCGCGACGCTGACGGCTCTCGGCGTCCAGCTCCGCCGTCGGCAGGGCGTCGAGGCGCCGGCTCAGACCAGCGGCGCCTTCGGCCAGTTGGGGCAGGACGCGTGGATGGGCCTTGGCCGCTTCGGCCCATTCGGCCGGACCGTAATAGGCGTCGACATAGCCCGGCTCGCGCTCGCCGATCTCCAGCGTCAGGGCCACATAATCGCGCGCCACGGCGTCCAGGCTGTCCGGCGCCGTTTTCGGCGTTGCGGCGCAGGCGGCCAGGAGGGCGACGGCGGCCGTCAGGGCGGCGATGGTGGAAACGCGCATGGAAACTCCCTCTCTCCGGCCGGGACGCTAGGCGTTTGCCGCTTCCACGCCAAGAAGGCGTCGCCGCGGAGATTCAGGGATTGAGGCCGCCCGGCCCATGCTGTAAGCACCGCCGTCCGGCCTTCAAGGTCGCAGACGCACCCGTAGCTCAGCTGGATAGAGTACTGCCCTCCGAAGGCAGGGGTCAGAGGTTCGAATCCTCTCGGGTGCGCCATCTCCTCGTCATCGTCATTTGACCCAAGCTGCGCCGCGGTCAATGAATGCCGTGTGAGCGAACATGCCCCTCTCTTTCGACGCCAGCCCAAGGGCCGTTTGCCCGCGCCCCCGCCGGGCATGGGGCGGATCGCGGGGTTTTCCGATATTCGGCTGAGCGTCGAGCAGGCCGAGGCTTCGCTGGAGGCGGCGGCGGATCGGCTGTCGCTGCCGCGTTCGGGCTGGTCGTCGGGGCGGTTCGACATGCTGGCGATTTCCGGCGGCGCGGCGGGCGGCGCCTATGGGGCAGGGGCTCTGGTCGGGCTGAGCGAGGCGGGGACGCGGCCCGAGTTCGCCCTGGTGACGGGGGTCAGCACCGGCGCCCTCATCGCGCCCTTCGCCTTTCTGGGGCCGGCCTGGGACGACCGTCTGGCCGACGCCTATGTCGGCGGCCACGCCGCGGATTTGCTGAGCCTGCGCCGGCTGGCGTCGACCTTCACCGGCGGGCTGTTCCGGGGCGAGGCCCTGGACGCCCTGATCCATCCCTTTGTCGACGAGGCCATGATCGACGCCGTGGCGGTCGAGCATGCGCGGGGGCGCCGGTTGCTGGTGGCGACGACCGATCTGGACAGCCAGCGCGCCTGTATCTGGGACATGGGGGCCATCGCCTCGCATGGCGGCGAGCGGGCCGTGGCCCTGTTCCGCGAGGTCTTGGCCGCCTCGGCCAGCCTGCCGGGTCTGTTCCCACCACGCCGTTTTCCTTGCACAGTCGATGGCGAGGATGGCGACACGTTCGAGGAGATGCACGTTGACGGCGGGGTGGCCGCGCCACTGTTCCTGATGCCCGAGGGCCTGTTGCGCTGGAACCGCCTGGGGCGGCGGCTGCACCGGGGGCGGGTGCATGTCCTGGTCAATACGGTGCTGGAACCGGAGCCGCGCACCACGGCGCCCAATGTGGCGGCGGTGCTGACCCGCAGCTTCGACGCCATGCTGCGGTTCTCCTATCGCCAGGCCCTGGGCGTGGCGACGACCTTCTGCGCGGCGCAAGGCTTGTCGATCAGCGTCGCCTCCATCCCCGACGCCCCGGATCAGGGGGGGATGCTGAGCTTCGACACCCTCACGATGAAGCGGCTGTTCGACGCCGCGCGAGAGCGGGCGCGGGCGGGGGATTTGTGGCGTTCGCCGGTGGCCGAGCGACAGGGTCTTCAGGGGCTGCTGGATCGATTGCGGCCGCGCGCGTAGCAGCCTTGATGCAGCCGAACGGGAGGCGCATGGAGAAGGCCTTCTCCCCAAGACCTTCAAGGCCCCGATCGTGACCGACGCCGAACAGACCCCCGTCCTCCTGCCCGAAGGCCAACCGGTCGGGCGCGTCATCGCCATGCCCGCCGACACCAACCCCGAGGGCGACATCTTCGGCGGCTGGCTGCTGGCCCAGATGGACCTTGCCGGCGCCACCCCGGCCTTCGAGCGCGCCAACGGCCGCTGCGCCACCGTGGCCCTGGACGGCATGGTCTTTCACCAGCCGGTCTCGGTCGGCGACGAGGTCTCGACCTACGCCAAGGTCATCCACACCGGCCGCACCTCGATCCGCGTCCACGTCGAGGTCTGGAAGCGCTCGCGCGGTGAGGCCGAGGCCCGCTCAGTGCGCGTGACCGAAGGCGTCTTCACCTATGTGGCCATCGACGCGGACCGCAAGCCGCGCCCCTTGCCTGCCGCTTGACGGTCAAGCCAAGACCAAGCGCCGCACTCGGTAATTCTTGACGTTCGAGGCTTCGCACCCTACCTGCGGGCCATGGCTATTCGTCGCATCCTGACCATCGATAACGCCGCCGACCTGGCGATCCTCAAGGCCGTCTCCCCGCCCGTGGAGGGCGGCGTGACCGACGAGCTGCGCGCCCTCATGGACGACATGCTGGAGACCATGTACGCCGCGCCGGGCATCGGCCTGGCCGCCGCCCAGATCGGCGAGTTGAAGCGCGTCGTGGTCATGGACCTGGGCGACAACCCGGTCGAAGGCGCGTCGGACGACCCCGAGGCCGAGGAGAGCGAGGACCTGCAACTGGCCCGTCGCAACCCGCGCTTCTTCGTCAACCCCGAGGTCGTCTGGGCCTCGGACGAGATGTACGCCTACGAAGAGGGCTGCCTGTCGGTGCCGGACTATTACGACGCCGTCGAACGCCCGGCCCGCATCCGCGTCCGCTACATGGACTACGCCGGCCAGCAGATCGAGGAAGAGATCGAAGGTCTCTACGCCGTCTGCTTCCAGCACGAACTGGATCACCTGAACGGCGTCCTGTTCATCGACCACCTGTCGCGCCTGCGCCGCGAGCGGGCCGTCGCCAAGGTCAAGAAGAACGCAAGGCTCGCCGCCTGATGGCCCGCAAGACCACGATCATCGACCCGCGCGGTCGTCGCCGCCTGACCCGCAACCAGAAGGTCGGCGCGGCCAGCCTGGCCACCATCGTCGCCGTCGCCGCCGTCGGCGTGGTGGCGGGCCTGTTGCTGGACCGTCTGCTCGATTTCGACGACGCCCTGGATGCGGGCGGCGAGTGGGACGAGGGCGGCGGCGTCTATACGCGCTGGATGTAATCCGCCCCAGGGTCTAAAGGCGTGGCCATGCGCCTAGCCTTCATGGGAACCCCCGACTTCGCCGTGCCGTCGCTGGCCGAGCTGATCGCCTCGGGACACGAGATCGTCGCCGTCTATTCGCAGCCGCCGCGCCCCAAGGGCCGGGGGCAGAAGCTGACGCCGTCGCCCGTTCACGCCTTCGCCGAGGCCATGGGCCTGCCGGTCTTCACGCCCGAGAGCATGAAGTCGCCAGAAGCCATCGCTGACTTCCAGAGCCTCGACCTCGACGCCGCCTGCGTCGTCGCCTACGGCCAGATCCTCAAGCCCGAGGTGCTGGAGGCGCCGCGTCTGGGGTGCTTCAATCTGCACGGCTCGCTCTTGCCGCGTTGGCGCGGTGCGGCCCCGATCCAGCGCGCCATCATGGCCGGCGACCGCCAGACCGGCGCCCAGATCATGCGGATGAGCGAGGGCCTGGACGAGGGCGCGATCATCCTGTCCGAGGTCATGGACATCCATCCCGACGACACGGCGGCCAGCCTGACCGAGCGCATGTCGCACCTCGGCGCCGCCCTGTGGCCGCGCGCCCTGGCCGCCATCGAACGTGGCGGCTTCACCGAGACCGAACAGACGGGCGAAGCGACCTACGCCAAGAAGATCACCCCCGCCGAGGCCCGCATCGACTGGACACGTTCGGCGGCCGAGGTGGACGCCCACATTCGCGGCCTGTCGCCCTTCCCCGGCGCCTGGTTCGAGGTCGAGGCCGACGGCGAGCCGGTGCGCATTAAGGCGCTGATGTCGGCTCTGGCCGAAGGGCAGGGGGCGCCCGGTCAGGTGCTGGACGACGCCCTGACGGTGGCCTGCGGAAACGGCGCGGTGCGCCTGACCCGCGTGCAGCGCCCCGGCAAGGCGGCGCAATCCGCCGAGGAAATGCTGCGCGGCTTTGCAGTGCCCGCTGGAACTGTGCTCGGGTAATGCCCCGCTACCGTTTCACCGTCGAGTACGACGGCTCGGCCTACAACGGCTTTCAGGCCCAGATGGGTCAGCCGACGGTGCAGGGCGCCATCGAGACGGCGGTGACGGCCTTTACCGGCCAGACCGTGCGCATCGCCGCCGCTGGCCGCACCGACACCGGGGTCCACGCCACGGGCCAGACCTGCCATGTCGATCTGGAGCGCGACTGGCCCGCGCGGACGGTGATGAACGCCCTCAATGCCCACCTGATGCACGAGGCGGTGGCGGTGCTGGACTGCGCCCGGGTCAGCGACGACTGGCACGCTCGCTTCACCGCCAACGGGCGCAAGTATTTGTATCGCATCCTCAACCGCCCGGGCCGCCCGGCGCTGGACCGGGGCCGGGTCTGGCACGTCAAGAAGCCGCTGGACGCCGAGGCCATGCATGCGGCGGCGCAGAGCCTGATCGGCCTGCACGACTTCACCACCTTCCGCGATGCCCAGTGTCAGTCGGCCAGCCCGGTCAAGACCCTGGACGTGGCCCGTGTCGCCAGAGTCGGCGAAGAGGTGCATCTGGTGTTCGAGGCGCGCAGCTTCCTGCACCGTCAGGTCCGCTCGATGGCCGGCAGCCTGGCCGAGGTCGGTCTGGGCCGCTGGGCCGTAGCCGATTTGGCGGATGCGCTGGCGGCGCAGGACCGCGCGCGATGTGGCCCGGTGGCGCCGTCAGATGGGCTCTATCTGACGGGCGTCACCTATGAGGCCGAGGCCTGAAGCGACCCATCCTCCCCTGCGCAGCGGGGGAGGGGGACCGCGCTAAAGATCAGCGCTTGAACAGTCCGCCGAGGGCGTCGCTGATGCCGCCCGGCAGGTTGTTCATCAGGCCGCCGAGCAGGTCGTCGGCGCCCTCGGCCGAGCCGTTCGGCGTCAGGCGGTCGATGGCTTCCGGCAGCAGGCCCGCCAGGGTCTCGCTGGCCTGTTCCGGCGAAATGCCCAGCTTGGCGGCGAAGTCGGCGATGGGGCCGGAGCCGAGCACCGAGGCGATCTGTTCCGGCGAAATCCCGGCGTTGCCGCCCTTGCCGATCCACGAACCAACGACGTCGCCCAGGCCGTTCTGACCGAATTTCTCGGCCAGCCCGCCGACGCCGCCCTGACCCTTGAGCAGGTCCGACAGGCCGCCGGCGGCGTCTCCGCCGAGGCCGCCCAGCACGTTATCCAGCAGTCCCATGGTCATTCTCCGATGTGAGGTCGGCAGTTTGAAGGAACGACGCTACGCTTTTGTGGCGGGATCGCAAACGCGCCAGGGTCTGGGTTTAGTTGCGGGCCGAGTTGGAGCCCGAGGTCACGGCCTGACCGGCGGCTTCCAGGTCACGACCGACGCCGGCGACGGTGTTGCAGGCGGCGGTGGTCAGGGCGGCGGCGATGACGCCGAGAATGATGAGCTTGCGCATGGAGGGGTCCCCGAAAAATGGCGATTGACGCTTCAACGTGAAGCTTGACCATAAGGTTGCATGGCCAATTCATCCTTCAATCTGCTAACGGCGAAACCATGACGCAAGCTCTCGATACCGCCGCCCGCCGTCTGGTCGATACTCTCGTGATGAACGGGGTCGACAAGGTCTTCTGCGTGCCGGGCGAGAGCTATCTGGCCGTGCTCGACGCCCTGGCCGATGTGCGCGACAAGATAGAGGTCATCGTCTGCCGCCACGAGGCCGGCGCCGCCAACATGGCCGAGGCCTATGGCAAGCTGACGGGCAAGCCGGGCGTCTGCATGGTCACGCGCGGACCGGGCGCGACCCACGCCTCGATCGGCGTGCACACGGCGCATCAGGACTCCACCCCGATGATCCTCTTCGTCGGCCAGATCGCCCTGACCGACCGGGGCAGGGGCGCCTTCCAGGAGGTCGACTACCGCGAGGTCTTCGGCGGCCTGGCCAAGTGGGCGGCCGAGATCGAAAGCCCCGAACGCACCGTCGAGGTGGTCGAGCGCGCCTTCGCTACGGCCCTGCAGGGCCGCATGGGTCCGGTGGTGGTGGCCCTGCCCGAGAACATCCTGCACGACCACGGCGGCCCGGCCCCGGTGCGCCCCGTCGCCGCCGCCAAGGCCGCGCTGGACCCGGCCTTCGTCGAGCAGGTGCGCGAACGCCTGTCGCGTGCTGAGCGCCCCATGTTGATCCTCGGCGGCTCCGGCTGGACCGACGCCGCCACCGACGCCATTTCGGGCTGGGCCGAGCGATTGGGCCTGCCGGTCGCCCTGTCCTTCCGGCGCAAGGACCTGATCCGCAACGATCATCCGGGCTATGCGGGCGACCTGGGCCTCGGCCCGAACCCCAAGCTGGTCGCGCGGGTCAAGGACGCCGACCTGCTGCTGGTGATCGGCGCCCGCATGGGCGAGAATCCGACCCAGGGCTACACCCTGCTGGATCGCGCCAGGACGGCTGAGACCCTGATCCACATTCATCCGGGGCCTGAGGAACTGGGCCGTGTCTGGGCCCCGGCCTTGGCCGCGACCGCCGATAACTCTCTGGCCGCCCTGGCTCTGTCCGCCATCGAACCGGGCCGGGCCTGGAGCGAGCAGGGCGCGACCGCCCACGCCGACTTCATCGCCTTCTCCTCGCCCATCGAAGTGAAGAGCGCGGTCAACATGAGCGAGGTCGTCGCCCATCTGGCGCAGGCCCTGCCCGAAGACGCCATTATCACCAACGGCGCCGGCAACTTCGCCGCCTGGCTGCACCGCTTCCATCGCCATCAGGCCCGCCGGACCCAGCTGGCCCCGACCTCGGGCGCCATGGGCTACGGCTACCCGGCGGCCCTGGGGGCCAAGGTGGTCGATCCGTCGCGCGAAGTGGTCTGCATCGCCGGCGACGGCGACTTCATGATGAGCGCCAACGAGATGGCCACCGCCGCCCAGTACGGGCTCGGCGTCATCGTGGTGGTCGTGGACAACGGGACGTTTGGCACCATCCGCATGCACCAGGAGCGGGAATACCCCGCCCGCGTCATCGCCACCGAGCTGAAGAACCCCGACTTCGTCAAATACGCCGAGGCCTTCGACGCCTTCGCTGTGCGCTGCGAACGGACCGAGGACTTCCCGGCGGCCCTGGCGGCGGCGCGGGAAGCGGCGGCGGGCGGGCGTCCGGCCCTGATCCACCTGATCACCGATGCTGAACAGATCGCGCCGGGTCGGACCATCACGGACCTGCGCGGCGGCTGACCGAGAAACTTGCGCATCCCGCGCTATGCGGGAACAGTGCCGCCTCGTAGTTCCGAGGGGGTTCTTCATGCGTCATTTTCTGATCTCGTCCGTCGCCGTTCTGGCGCTTTGCGCCACCGCGCCCGCCGTCATGGCCCAAACGACGGCGCCCGCCGCCGCTTCGTCGGAGGCGCAAAGCGAGGACGCGCGTCTTAACGCCTTCTTCGACCAGGCCTTCCAGGAGTGGATCGCCCTCAGCCCGCAGTCGATGACCGCGCTGGGCCTCAAGACCGACTACGACAAGCTGGACGACGTCTCCGACGCGGCCTCGGCCCGTTCGCTGGCCCTGCAAGAGGCGCAACTGGCGCGCATGAAGGCCGAGTTCGATCCGTCGAAGCTCAACGCGCAGAGCAAGATGTCCTGGCGGCTGTTCGAATATGGCGTGCAGCAAGCGCGTCTGTCGAACCAGTGGCGCGACTGGGGTTTCCAGTTCGCTGCCAACGGCAATCCGACCACCAGTCTGCCGGTCTTCCTGATCAACAACCATCGCATCAGCAGCGTCGCGGACGCCGAGGCCTATGTCTCGCGGATCAATGAGGCCGAACGTTACATGGGCCAGGTGGCCACGACGCTGAAGGCCCGCGCCGCCGAGGGCGTGGTCTCGCCGCGCTTCGTCTTTGCGCCTTCGATCGAGAACACCCGCAACGTCATCACCGGCGCGCCTTTCGACAACGGCGCCGAAAACCCGGTCTGGGCCGACTTCCAGAAGAAGGTCGGGGCGCTCGACGCCGATCAGGCGACCAAGGACCGGCTGCTGGCCTCGGCCCGCGCCGCCCTGACCGGCCCCTACAAGCGCGGCTTCGACACGGTGCTGACGGCCCTCGCCGAGGTGCAGCCGATGGCCGACAGCGACGCGGGCGTCTGGCGCCTGCCGCAGGGCGAGGCCTATTACAACGCCCGGCTTCAACTCTCGACCACGACCGACCTGACCGCCGATCAGATCCACCAGATCGGCCTGGACGAGGTGGCCCGCATCCAGCGCGAGATGGAGGTCATCAAGGCGAAGGTCGGCTTTGAGGGCTCGTTGCAGGACTTTTTCGTCTTCCTGAAGACCGATCCGCGCTTCCAGTATCCCAATACGCCGGAGGGCAAGGAGCAGTATCTGACCGACGCCCGCGCCTTCATCGCCCAGGTCATGGGGGTGGCGCCCCAGTGGTTCTCCAACCTGCCCAAGGCTGCGCTGGAGGTTCGCGCTGTCGAGCCCTTCCGCGAGGCCACGGCCTCGATCGCCTTCTACAATGCGCCTGCGCCCGACGGCTCGCGTCCCGGCATCTACTACGTCAACCTTTCGGACATGACCCAGGTGCTGAAGCCCCAGATCGAGGGCATCAGTTATCACGAGGGCGCGCCGGGCCATCACTTCCAGATCGCCTATGCGCAGGAGATCGAGGGCCTGCCGCGCTTCCGTCGGTTCGGCGGCTATGGCGCCTACGCCGAGGGCTGGGGGCTGTACGCCGAGCAACTGGGCAAGGAGATGGGCTTCTATCAGGACCCCTATTCCGACTTCGGCCGTCTCTCGACCGAGCTCTGGCGCGCGGTGCGTCTGGTGACCGACACCGGCCTGCACGCCAAGCGCTGGAGCCGCGAGCAGGCGATGGACTACTTCCGCCAGAACTCCCTGTTGTCGGAACGCGACATCGGCAAGGAGGTGGAGCGCTACATCACCAATCCGGGTCAGGCGACCAGCTACAAGATCGGCGAGCTGAAGATCGAGGAACTGCGCCACAAGGCCGAGGCGACGTTGGGCGCCCGCTTCGACATCAAGGACTTCCACGCCGTGGTCCTCGGCTCCGGCTCGGTGCCGCTGGACGTCCTGGCGGACCAGGTCGACACCTGGATCGCAGCGGGCGGCGGCAAGCCGGCTCTCTGAGGCTCGCGTTTAAGGTCTGAGAGCGGTAAAGGGCCGCCATGCCCTTTACCGCCACCGTCCTGACCATGTTCCCCGAGGCCTTTCCCGGGCCGCTTGGCGTGTCGCTGATCGGCACCGCCTGGCGCGAGAAGGGGCTGTGGGAGCTGCAGACGCTGGACATTCGGGCGTTTTCCGAAGATAAGCGCGGCTTCCTGGACGACACCCCCGCGGGTGGCGGTCCCGGTCAGGTGCTGAAAGCGGACGTGGTGGCCCGGGCTCTAGACAGCCTAGAAGGCCCGCCTCGGCCGCTTTTGTACATGAGCGCACGCGGTCGACCCCTGACGCAGGCGCGAGTGAAGGAATGGGCCAAGGCCGACGGCATCGTCGTGCTTTGCGGTCGTTTCGAGGGGGTGGACCAGCGGGTGCTCGACGCCCGCGGGTTCGAGGAGATTTCCGTCGGAAACGCAGTCCTGGCCGGTGGCGAGGCGGCGGCCATGGTGGCGATCGAGGCGTGCGTACGACTGGTCCCCGGTGTTCTTGGCGCGGCTGAAAGCCTTTCGTCCGAGAGCTTTGAGGATGGTCTTCTGGAACACCCGCAGTACACGCGACCGCGGACGTTCGAGGGGCACGACATTCCCGAGGTGCTGCTGTCGGGCGATCACAAGAAGATCGCGCAATGGCGAGAGGCGCAGCGGGAAGAGACTACGCGGGAACGGCGTCCGGACCTCTGGGCGGCGCATCTGGCAAAGACGGCTGCGGAGCCAGGCTCCGCCAAATCAAAGGCAAAGGGCGCTAAAGCCCGAGGAGAATAGACATGAACATCGTTCAGCAGCTCGCTGCAGAAGAAAAAGCCCGCCTGCTCGAAGGCAAGACCATCCCGAACTTCCAGCCGGGCGACACCCTGCGCGTCAACGTGCGCATCAAGGAAGGCGAGCGCGAACGCATCCAGGCGTTCGAAGGCGTCTGCATCGCCCGTGACGGCGGCGGCATCAACGAGACCTTCACGGTCCGCAAGATTTCCTTCGGTGAAGGCGTGGAGCGTCGCTTCCCGATCCTGTCGCCGAACGTCGACTCCATCGAAGTGAAGCGTCGCGGCGTCGTCCGTCGCGCCAAGCTCTACTACCTGCGCGACCGTCGCGGTAAGTCGGCCCGTATCGCCGAGCGCCAGACGGTTCGTCCGGTCAAGGGCGCTGCTGTTCCGGTCACCGGTTCGGCTGACAAGGGCGACGAGGCTTAGTCCAAGCCCCGCCTACGCTGAAATGATCAAGGCCCCGGCGGAAACGCCGGGGCCTTTTTCTTTTTTGGACGCTAACGCGCGCGACGCGGTCGCTTGCTGCTTGAGCGACTTTCTCCCTCCCACTTGGGGATGGCTGCCGCGCCCGCCCCACCCGGTCGCTACGCGACCACCCTCCCCATAAAGGGGAGGGAGATTGCTACGCCCTACTGCGGGTGCAGGGGATTGTCCGCGTCGTGCTGGCCTTCGAGGCTGCGTCGCAGGACATGCATCTCTTCGTGACCCGACCTCACGGCGGCCTGGGCGCGACGGATGGTTTCTCGCGTGGTGGCCGACAGGGCGCTGTCGCTGAGGGCGCGGTCGAAACGGGCCTGCAGGTGGGCTTCGCCGCTCTCGACCGAGCCGACGACCGAGGCCTCGTCCCGCATCAGGGCGTGCTTGATGTCCATGAAGGCGCGCTGGGCCTTGGCCAGGATCGAACCCTCGTCTTCGGGGTGGCCGCCCATGCCGCGCGCGGCGGCTTGCAGATCGGCCGCCACACGACGCCGCTCCTGGCTGCGGCGCAAGAACAGGTCGCGATAGCGAGGGGCGTCCGTCTCGGCCGCCGCCTCCGCATAGCCGTCGGCGCTATCGACGACGCCCACGGCCAGGCTGTTCAGAACCTTGATGTCGTGGCTGTTGAGGCTGCTCACCAGAAACCTCCGTGGCTGACGCAGGTAAAACCCGCGCCAGCGGCGAAGGTTGCCGCTCTAAAGCTTCGTCCGCAGCGACCACAGTTCCGGGAAGCAGCGGCGTTTCAGCGTCTCGACCAGATAGCCGACGCCGTCGGTGCCGCCGGTGCCCTGGCGACGGCCGATGATGCGCTCGACCGTGACCACGTGCTTGTGACGCCAGGTCAGCAGCGCGTCGTCCAGATCGACCAGCTTTTCGGCCAGTTGATACAGCGGCCACCAGCGCTCGGTGTCGCGGTAAACCTCCAGCCAGGCGGCCTCGACACCCTCAGACGGTTCATAGGTCTGGCTGACGTCGCGGTTCAGCACCTCGGCGGGGACGGGCAGACCGGCCAGCGACAGTTGACGCAGGGCGTCGTCATAGAGGCTGGGGGCCTCCATGGCCGCCACCAGGGCCGCATGGGCCTCGGGCCGTTCGACGTGGAAGCGCAGGAAGCGTGGGTCCTTCAGGCCTAGCATGGTCTCCAGGCGGCGGAACTGATCGCTCTGGAAGCCCGAGCTGGCGCCCAGGTCGCCGCGGAACTTGAGGTAGTCGGAGGGCGTCATGGTGGCCAGGATATCCCAGCTCTGGGTCATCACGGCCTGGATGCGGCTGACGCGGGCCAGGCTCTTGTAGGCGGGGACCAGATCGCCGGCGCGGATCAGGCTCTGGGCCAGGGCCATCTCGTGCAGGATCTGCTTGAGCCACAGTTCCTTGGTCTGATGGATGATGACGAACAGCATCTCGTCATGCTGGTCGGAGCGCGGATGCTGGGCGCTCAGCAGGTCGTCGAGCGACAGATAGCCGGCATAGGTGATGCCGGTCGGCTCATGCTTGGCCGTCTCGATAGCCTGGCCGCGAATGTCGTTGGGTGCGTCGGTCATCCGCCACCTATCGCCGGATCAGGCCTGAAGGGCCAGCCCGAACGCGGCGGAAAAATCAGTTGGAGGCGCGGGCTTCAGCGGCGTTGGAAGCCATCTGGCGGCCGCTGTCGAAGGCGTCGCGGGCGCCTTTGTAGACGAAGCCGTAGGTCGGATAGACGGTGGTGCCGAGGGCGTTGATCGGGTTGTACCAGACCTTCACGCGGCTCCAGTCGCCCGAGGGGGAGACGTCGACAACGGTGACGTTCTCCTCGACCTTGCCGCGGCTGCCGCCCCAGTTGGCGTGGGTCACGCGGATGACGCGGTCGGTCAGGATGTCGGAAACAACGGCGACGTGGCCCTTGTCCATGCGGCCGTTGGGCTGGAAGACCAGCACCGAGCCGGTTTCCGGGGCGCGGCCTGTGCGGAACTTGTTCACCGCCTGGTTCCACCAGGTCCAGGCGTCCCCGAAGATATTGATGCCCGAGAACATGCGGGCGAAGGTGACGCACTGCCAGTAGGCGTCGTCAGCCTTGGCCGGCGCAGGGCCGATCGCAAAGAAACCAAGGGTCGCCGCAACCGCGGCGGCTGTGAGCCGTTTCATCATCTGGCGTGCTCCCGACTAAAACGCGGACCAAGCTTTAGACGATAGTGTCCGAAGGTTGAAGAACCGTTTCCGACTGTTTCGCCGTGTGATCCACAGGCGGGCGCCGCCGGTCGGCCATCGCGCGTAACGCCTGTCGGGCCGGGCGTTCGATCAGGTGATAGGTGGCCGCAGCGGCCACGATCAGGCCCAGAATGATCCCCAGCCACACGAGAACGTGAAGCCGCTTGTCCTCCACACCCGTCGCACGGGCGGCCAGGTTGACCGCCAGAATCTGCCACGGGGCGCAGACCATATAGACCGAATAGCTGATCTCGCCGAGGTAGACGGCAGGTCTGGATCCCAGCCAGCCGGCGCGACCGTCTGGGATCGAGGCCAAAGCCAGGATCAGCAGCCCGGCGGCCAGGACCGTGATGGCGTCCCAGGCCAGGACGGAAGCCGAGGCGACCATGACGATGGCGGCGCTGAGCGCCAGCAGCCCGGCGCGGGGCAGGGGGGCTCGGCGATAGACCAGATAGAGGGCGCAGCCGTAGGCGAAGCAGGGGACGATCCGCAGCGCACCCCAGCGGAAGGTGGCCTCGGTCAGAGGGAAGCCCGCCAGACGCTCAAACGCCGCGTAGAGCCCCATCAGGAAGACCGCCGCCCCCGCCGTCGCCACCCAGGGGCGCTTCCTCAGCGGCCAGGCCGCCAGGGCGAACAGGGGGAAGGCCAGATAGGCGAACCATTCCGCCGAGATCGACCACGACGGGTGGTTCCAGCCGGCCTCGCTGGCGAAGCCCCAGGCGTGCAGCATCAGCAGATGGGCGGGCAGGCTCTTCCAGCTGAGCACGCTGGCGTCGATGTTCATGCCCACGGCCACTGCCGCCAGACCCAGGGCCATGACGCCCAGCAGGGTGAAGACATGCAGCGGATAGACCCGCGCGATCCGCGCCCACAGGAAGCCGCGATATGAGAAGCGCTTCTCGGCGAAGGCGTGCAGGTAGACGTGGCTGAGGATGAAGCCGGACAGGACGAAGAAGAGCTCGACGCCCAGATACCCCTTGGCCGCCAGGTTCGGCAGGAAGCTGACGTCCAGATTGGGCCAGAAAGTGTAGAGCACGACCCACAGCGCCGCCATGAAGCGCAGGGCGGTCAGCGGACGAAGATCGACGGGCGTCTGAGCGGGGGACATGCGGCCACCATGAGATAGCGCCGCTTTGGGAAGCGTTAAGCGGACAGCAGTCTCAGCAGCAAATCCGGCGCCAAGCGCCTATTCCACCCGGCCGCTTTCGCTCGCCTTTTCGATCGCCGCGACGGAGGCGGCGCAGCCGGTCAGGCTTTCGCCCCCGATCTCGACCTTGGCGGTCAGGGGGTAGGTGCGATCGCTCATGCCGTCGGAGCAGTCGGTGGCCATCAGGGTGACGACCAGCGGGGTCTTGGCCTCGGTCTCGGTGGTCCAGATCGCCACCGTGCCTTGCAGCGCCGGTCCGGGGTTGGCGGCCTTCTGCTCCGGGCGGTCGACGCCGGAATAGGTCAGGCCGGCGGGCGTGATCTCGACGGCCCAGAAGGGTTCGGTCCCCAAAGCCCGCAACGGCTGATCCAGATCGACCTTGGCCAGGGTGCGGGCTTCGGCGGGGGCGGCCGGCGCCTTTTCGGCTGCGGGCTGCGAGCAGGCGGTCAAGGCGGCGGCGGAAACGGCGCAGAGCAGGGCGAGGCGCATGGCGGGCTCCAAGGAAATCAATGGTTGAGGTCCTCGTTGTCGACCTCGTCGCGGCCGGGGTCCAGCCGGTTGTCCACCTGATCGTCCCAGCCCTCGCGATCAGAGCGGAAGGCCAGGCTCATTAAGACCCAGGCCAGGCCGACGGTGCACAGCACGCCCAGTCCCATGGCGATCCAGCCGTGGACGGACATGGGGCCGCCGCCGATCAGTCGCCAGTATCCGGCCAGACCAAGCGTGGCGACGGCGGCGATGACGACCGCCAGGCCGAGGGCCAGCAGGAATCGTCCTGCCCGACCTTCGACCCGGGGCGTCTTCATCGCATCAGATCAGCGCTGGACCCACTGGCCCGCGGCGTTCTTGTACCACTGGCCCGAGCTGATGCGCGGCAGCAGCTGGGTTTCGAACATCCGGGCCCCGGCCACTTCGGCCGTGGTGCCGGCGTCGGCGGCGCTGCGGGCATAGGCCTGACGCCGTCCGGCGTTGGTGGCGCTGACGGCGGCCTGGGTCTCAGGGTTCACAGAGGTGCGAACGCCCAGATAGCCGTCGGCTTGCTCGCCAACGGCGCCGGCGGCCTTGGCTTGGTCGACCAGGGCCTTTTGCGAGGCGGTCTGGGCCACGGCGGCGCCGGCGGCGACGCCCAGAGCGGCGACAGCGGCGACGGCGACGAAGAGTTTACGATGGTTCATGTTCAGCCCCTTTCGTGAACGGTCAGAACAGGTTGGGATTTTCGAGCAGGAGGTTCTGCAGTTCCTGGTCGAGCTTGATGCGGATGTCGGCGTCCAGCTTCGCGTTGATCTGCAGCGGCTCGCTGAATTTGATGTTCACGGTCGGCGTGCACGCGGCGACGCCGACGGCGGCGAGGCCGAGCAGGCCGATCTGACGCTTGCTGATCATGGGGCCGAACTCCGAAGGCGGCGGTTGAGGTCGTGACGATCTAACGCCGTCGCGGGTGAATGGGTTCTGAACAAAGCGGCGCCGTATCTCAAGGGGCGACTTTGGGCGTTTCGCCGCGACGCGCATATTCCAGCAGGTCGGACACGATCTGGTTGGCGTTCCAGGTCGTGTCCAGCGTCAGGTCGATCGGCGTGTCGGACGGCAGGGGCAGCTTCTTCTTGAGGAAGTCGCGGCGGATCACTTCGATCCAGCTCAGGCGCAGCTGCTGGCGTTCCGGCGGGTCGTGGCGGCCATGGATATGGAAGCGGACCCCCAGTCGCCCGGCGTCCAGGCTGTTGACCTTGGCGCTCAGGTCGCTGATCGCCAGATCCTGCATCGCTTGATAGGCGAGATCCTGCATGGTGTTGGGCGGCAGCGGCGTCTCGCCTTCGACCGCGGCCGCGCCAGCGTCCAGATCGTCGAAGACCTCGGGTTGGATCGACAGGCGACCGGGGCGCACGGCGTTCAGGATGCCGCCGCTGATCCGCCAGCCCACGTCGGGGGCGTAGGTGAAGGGCAGGCGGCCCGAGACCACGGCGTCGAGCTGGGCCTTGTCCTGCAGGTTGGCGCTCTTCATCAGCTCGTTCAACTGAACCTGTTCGACCAGGATCACTCCGCCCCAGGCCTCGCCCGGCGTCAGGGGGACGTTGATGGTTTCGATGCTGATGCGGCCGCCCGCCGCCTCGATCTTGCCGCCCGCCAGACTGAGGAATTTTTCGTCGAGCGCGAAGCGCAACTCCAGATCGGTCAGGGGGGTGACGGTTTCCAGCCGGTTGATGGTCAGCACCTGATCGGGGGCGGTGATCAGCGGGGTCAGGCTGGTGAATTCGATCCGGCCCTTCATCCCCTGGACCTTGCCTGCCGGACTGGTGAAGTCGAGCTCGGGGATGGTCACGACGCCCGAACTGGTCGCGGTCGTCGGCGACCAGTCGATGCGTCCCTCGAACCCGGCCGAGCCCTCAACCGGCGACTTCAGATAGTCGGCGGCCAGGGGGCTGAGGTCGCTGGGCTGCAAGCCGTACTGGCTGAAGGCCAGGTCGGGCGCGCTGATGGTCACGCCGCCAGCCTCGGCCTGGCCGTCGTGGCGCAGGCTAATGCGGCCGATGGCGTGCTCCAGACGGGTCAGGTCGAAGCCGCCGCTCCAGACATCGCCGTTGAGTCTGGCCTCGCCGACCGCCTTCAGCGGCAGGAAGCGCAGCGGAGTGGTGGTGTCGGCGACCTGGGCGCGGCTGACCGTCGCGGTCATCGACAGGCCGGCGGGCTTGCCGTCCACGACCAGCCGTCCCTGCGCGTCCGAGAAGCGCATGGCCAGGAAGGGGGCGGTGGCGTCGACATCGGCCAAGGCGCCTTGCGCCCGCCAGGCCCCGTTCGCGACCATGATCAGCGGGGTCTCGGCGGGGCAGAAGCGACCGTTGATGTCGGTCACGTCGTTCTCCCCCAATTCCAGCCGCTCGACGCTGAGGGGGATGCAGTCGCGGGTCGTATAGGTCAGCCGTCCGCCGTTCGAGACCAACTCGCCCTGGGTCGCCAGGGTGATGTTGCGCGCGGGACCGAAGTCGAGCGCCGCCTTGCCATCCAGCGTGGCGCGGAAGCCGCCGGGCGTCAGACTCCACGACGGCACGACAATCTGGGCTTCGGGCAGGCCGCCTCCGCGTTGCGAGGTGAGGCCGAGGGCGCCGCCGCCTGCTTGACCGGCTTGGGCTGCGAAGAGGGGCGTCTTGGCGGGTGTCAGCGTCAGGACGCCGCCGTTTGCGGGGCGGGCTGTCATCGGGCGGGTCAGGATCAGTTCTGTCCCCGCGCTGCCGGCGGCCAGCCTCACCCCTGGCGCATCAAGACCAAAGGCGCCCATCGCCCGCTTTAACTCGGCCATCTCGGGCAGGTCGTCACGGGTCGGCGCGCCGAGGCCGGGCCATGAGGCGCGGGCGGCGGACAGGGCGCCGGTTGCTCTCATTCGGGTCACGCCGTCGCGCACCAGATCCAGATCCAGCCGTCCGCGCGCCTGACTCAGGCTGAGGTCGCCCGAGACCAACTGCCCGGCGCTCAGCGCCAGCGGCCCCTGCGCTTCAAAGGCGTCGTCGCGTCCGCCCGCCGTCAGGCCGTCGGAGGTCAGAACAGCCTGACTCAATCGGGTTCCGGCCGCCGATCCGCTTGCCAGCCGGATCACGGCGGGCGAGGCGACACGCCATTCCAGCCCCCGCTGGCCGCGTTTCACCATGATGTCAGCGCGGCTGAGGGCCAGTTCGGCGCCGCGCGTCTCCAGTCCCTGTCCGCTCAGATGCTGGGCCCGCATCCGCGTCTGGCCCTTGCCGATAATCTGGAAGGTCTCGATCCAGCCTTCGGTCAGGCCGTCAAAGTCCAGCGTGGCATGGGCCTTGCGGCTTTCAATTCCGCCCGCCGAGAGGGCGTCGGCGGTCAGGCGGGCGGCGATGACGGCGCGACCGTCGCCGCGACGTCTCTTCAGATCGGGATAGGGCAGGTCGCCGGTCAGGCTCAGTCGGGCCGCGGTCCCGCCCGCGTCACCCACGGTGAAGTGGTCGGCGGCGGCCTCGACCTTCAGCGCCACCCGGTCGCCGGTGGTGGTCAGATCGACGACAGCGCTCAGGCCGCGCGCTTCGGTCTCGCCGCTTTTCAGAGAGGCGGCGGGTAGGCGAGCGCTCAGGCGCATCAACTTGCTGTCGTCGACGCGGGCGTCGGCCAGAACTTGCACGGGACCGTATTCAGTGTCGATGCGGGCGCGGCCGCCCTCGATAATGACCAAGGGGGCGCGCTGGTCGGGGCGTGGCGGCTTGGCGGTGAACTCTTCGATCAGCGGGTCTAGCGAACCCAGCGAGAACTTGCCGGCCTTCCAACTGGCGCGAGCCAGAGGGCGAACCAGACGGATGCGGCTGGGGGTCACACCCAGCCCGTTCTGGGACCACGGCATGCCCAGGGCGTAGTCGACTTCGACTCGTGCGACCTTGAAGTCAGGGTTGCGAGGATCGCCGATGCTGATCTTGCCGACGAAGCCGTCGATCTCGAGCTGTTCGACCTCGACGTCGGCGTCGATCCCCTTGCGGTCGAGCCAGCCGACCAACAACTCGCGCGCGGCGGCGCGGCGGTTCAGATAGAGAGCGGCGGCCAGCACCATCAGCAGCAGGATGCCGATCAGCAGGACGATCAGCGCCGTCCTGACGGCGGAACGCGCGCCCCGGCGAGGCTGTCTGGGTTCGGGCTGGGGCGAAGGAGTTTCGTCGGTCAAAGGCGCTCGGCGGTGGTCGGCGGAAGGATGGGGCGACAACGCCACAGATTGCTCGCGGACAACAGTTGTGGCCGCATAAACACTGAAGCGTGGCGCTTCAGTCACTGTTCAGTCAAGCAAGGCCAGAAAAGGGCCGTTCATCGCCGATGATTCATGAAAAACAGTGGAATACTTGGTGTCGCTCCAGCCGAGTTAACCAATTGTAACCTCCGCGCTTCCCAAGATGGAACAGACGGGCTATATCGCTCGCTTCGCGTTTTCGGGGCTGCCGGGGCGCGATCCACGATTCGAATGGTTTGGCGCCAGTAGGGCGTCGTCGATTGCCGGGGACCGATGGCTCAGTTCGATCCGCGCCGCCAGCCCATGCGGCTTGCGCCGCATCTCCTGACGACAGCTGCGGCTGTGGCCATCGCCCTTGTGGCGGGTCAAGCCTATGAACCCGTCCGCGCCGAGGAAGTTCCCGCGCTGACTTCGGAACAGATCGCCTATCTTGAGACCCAGGCCTATGCCGCCGCTGGCGCGCCCGCCGGTCTGACGGCTCCGGAGGCCATCCCCGTACAAATCCGCCGCGGCGAAACCTTCGAGCAGGCCGTGCGCCGCACCGGCATCGGCGCCGAAGAAGCCAGCGCCGTCGCCGCCACCATCGCCAGCGCCTTTGATCTCAAGGACCTGCGCGCGGGCCTGAAATTCGAAACCGCCGTCTCCAAGCCGCGCGGCGGCCGGGGCGACGCCCGCCTGATCGGCCTGACCATGCGCACCGGCCCGGCCAGCCAGTTGACCGTGTCGCGCAGTTTCGACGGCGCCCTTCGTCTGCGCGCCCTCGACGAGAAGGTGACGCACGAAACCGTCGTCGCCAACGACAAGGTCCAGCGTTCGCTGTCGGCCAGCGCCCGCGAACTGGGCGCCACCTCGGCGGTCGTCCGCCGCGCCAGCCAGCTGTTCGCGCACAAGTTCGACATGCAGCGCGACGTCAAGGCGTCTGACGAGTTCACCCTGGTCTTCGACAGGTCGGTGACCGAAGCCGGCCGCACCGTCGAGACCGGCGACCTCCTTTACGCCGAGCTCAAGGGCCACGCCTTCTATCGCTTCCAGCGCCCCGGCTCCAAGACGGCGGAGTATTTCGACGCCACCGGCAAGAACACGCGTTCGGCCATGATGCGCACGCCGCTGCAAAGCTTCCGCCGCGTCAGTTCCAACTTCGGCGTCCGCACCCACCCCATCTCGGGCTATCGCAAGATGCACCAGGGCATGGATTTTGCGGCCACCACAGGCACGCCCATTGTGGCGCCCGCCGACGGCGTGGTCGTCGAGGCCCGTCGCTGGGGCGGCTACGGCAACTGGCTGCGCATCCGTCACTCGAACGGTCTGGAAAGCGGCTACGGTCACCTGTCGCGCTATGGCTCGGGCATCCGCGCGGGTCAGCGCGTGTCGCAAGGTCAGATCGTCGCCTATGTCGGTTCGACCGGCGCATCCACCGGCCCGCACCTGCACTATGAAATCTGGCGCGGCGGACGACGGATCAATCCGGCTGGCGTGAAGACCCAGGAGGGCACCGTTCTGACGGGCTCGGACCTCGCCGCCTTCCGCGCCGAAAAGAGCCGCATCGACCGGGTCATCGCCGCCGGCGGCCAGCGCCGTCCGGTGGTGCAACAGGCCTCGGCTTCGGGTCTGCGTTCCGTCGAAGGTTGACGGGCGGGGCCTTTGGCCCGTCCTTTCCTGTCCAACCAGCACCGGCGTCCGATCTTGGGTCGGGCACTGGACCGCGTGCAAACGCACAGCGGCCTCGCTCAGCTTCAGTCCTAGCAGCTCGAGCAGGGGCTGAACTACGCCGTCCAGCACTGGACCCAAGGGCGTAAGCAGCGGCTACACCGCTCAGCCCTCTCCTGACCGAACCCCCGCAACTTTGGTATTGTCGCAAAACCATTGCGAGCGCCGCCTAGAGGCCAGCCTTCTTTGATCGGAGCGGGTTGTGCCAGACAGGATTGCGTGGATCGCCGCCAGCATCACGCCTCATGAAAGCGACGTCCGGCGTTGGCTGCGTCATTCGTCGCTGTCGGTGGTCGATGAGGATGACGTCATTCAGGAGGCCTACGCCAGGTTCTCGGCCCTGGCTTGCGTCGACGCTATCCGGGAACCGCGCGCCTATTTCTTCACCGTCGCGCGCAGCATTGTGCTCGAGCACATGCGACGGGCGCGTTTGACGCCCATGACGGTCGTGGCGGATATCGGCGAGACATTCATCGTAGATGAGGAGCCCGACCCGGAGCGGGTTGCGGCGGATCGGGATGAGCTGCGGCATGTCGTCAAAATGATTCAGTCCCTGCCCGAGAAACCGCGTCAGGTGCTGTGGATGCGCCGGATAGAAGGCCTGTCGCAAAAGGAGATCGCTCGTCGGCTGGGCGTCCCGGAGAGCACGATCGAGAAGCGTGCGGCCACGGCCTTGCGCTTGCTCCTGGCCGCGCTGAGGGAGGCTGCGGATCAGAACGACGCCGAGGCTGAGAGTGTGGGGCGAGGGAAGCGCCGCGCATGGTGGTGAACGGCGATATGGAAATCGAGCGCCGCGCCGCGGACTGGGTCGTCGCCGACGACCGAGGTCTGACGGACAGTGAACGTGCGAGTCTCGAACAGTGGCGCGCGCTGGACCCCCGCCACGACTCAGCCTTCGTGCGAGCCGGCGCGGTCTGGGCGACGGCGGTCGGCGTGCAGAGGCCGGGGGCGTCACAGGATCAGTCCACGGGCTACTCGCCCTATCTGGGCCGTCGGGGTTTTCTGGCGGGAGGGGCGCTGGCCGCCAGCGTGGCTCTGACCGGCGTCGGCGTGGCGCTGATCAATCGCCGCACATATCGCACGACGCGCGAAGAGGTGCGGCGTCTGGCGTTGGAGGACGGTTCGCGCACGGTGATGAACGCCGACGCTGAAATCGCCGTGAGGTATTCCGAGCAGAAGCGGAGCGTCGAACTGCGACAGGGCGAGGCTTGGTTCCAGGTCGAAAAGGATGTCGCGCGGCCCTTTGTCGTGACAGCAGGCTCGGCCACCGTCACGGCCGTCGGCACCGCCTTCTCCGTGCGAAAGGAGCGCGGCTTCACCGACGTCATGGTGTCGGAAGGCGTTGTGAAGGTGCGGGGGCCGGCGGGCGCAAGGGCCGTCTTGCGCCAGGGCGAAGCCATGCGCCTGACCTCTGCCCAAGGGCCTCTGGTTTCCCGGCTACAGGATGAGCAACTGCAGCGTCGTCTCGCCTGGCGCGACGGCCTGATCATGCTGGATGGCGAGCGCCTGGGCGACGCCGCGGAAGAGTTTAATCGCTACAGCCAAAAGGTCATCCAGGTTGCCCCCGCCATTTCGGGCGAGCGTGTCGTCGGCGTATTCAATGCGCGCGACGCTGAAGGCTTTGCGCGCGCGAGCGCTCAGGTACTTAATGTGAATATTGGCGTGTATCCGGATAAAATTGTGCTCGGCGACCCGTCATAGGTCGTCAAATCTTCACAATAAACTTCGGCTCTAAAGTGGAGGGGAGCTGAGTCTGGCTCATCGTGGTCCGTCGAGTGTGGTTGATGCTCGGGGATGCGGAATGAGTTCGATGGTTGGTGTGAAGGCCGTGCTGGCCGCAAGCGTTTCAGTGATGGCGATCATGGCGTCGGACCCGGCGTCCGCCCAAAGCCGCCGGTTCAATGTCGAGGCGCAGGCCGCGCAAAGCGGCGTGCCCGAATTGGGTCGTCAGGCCGAACTGCAGATTCTGGCGGCCCGGGCCGATCTCGTCGGCCGGCGAGTGTCCGCCGTCACCGGCGCCTATGACGCCCGCGAGGGCGTCCGCCTGGCGCTGCGAGGGTCCGGCCTGGTCATCACTTCCGACACGGGCCGCACCCTGACGCTCGGCGTCAGCGCGGCCCAGGCTCGCGCGGGCAGGGGCCAGATCACGGGTGCGGTGATCGACCCGGCGACGGGCGAGTATATGCGCAACGCCAGCGTGCAGGTTGTGGACGCCGAAGGCGTCAAGCGTACCGTGACCTCGGGGGAGGGCGGCGCCTTTCGGCTGACGGACCTGGCCGCCGGCCCGGCGCAGATAACGGTCAGCTTCTCCGGCTATCCTGATCAGGTGTCCGAGGTCGTCGTGTCTGACGGGCAAGCGGCGCGCCTGAATGTCGCCATGGCGCGGATGAGCGACGCGGTGCGGGTCAGCGACGTCGTCGTTGTCGGCGTGCGAGAGGGCGATGCGCGGGCCATTATGTCCCAGCGCCAGTCGATGGACATCAAGAACAGCCTGTCCGCCGAATCCTACGGCGACATCTCGGAGGGAAATCCGGGTGAGTTCATCAAGTTCATGCCGGGCGTCGATACGGACAGCATAGGCGACGGAACAGTACGGACGGTTTCGCTGAGGGGCATGCCGTCGGCCTACACGGGTGTGACGCTGAACGGGGTCAATCTGGCGTCTGCCGACGCCAATGACGGCGCAGGCGCGTCTCGTTCGTTCAGCTTCGAACAGATGTCGCTGAGCGGCCTGGACTCGATCGAAATATCCAAGACCGTCAGCGCCGATGTCGACGCCAACGCACCCGCAGGCACCATCAATGTCCGCACCAAGCGCGCCTTCGACCGTCGTGGGCGTCGGATCATGGCCCAGGTCAGTGCGACCACCCATTCGAACCAGTGGGACGACAGCCGCCGCACGGGGCCGGCGGAGGGGGGCTACGGCGATCAGCGCTTCCTGCCCAATGCGCAGGTCGAGTATTCCGACGTCTTCTTCGGTCGTCGCCTGGGGGTGGTGGCCTCGGCCAGCGTGTCCAACTTGTACGCCGAGCAGGAGCAGATCACGCTCAGCCGCAACTATGTGAAGACGGCGGCGAACCCCGCGCCGCTGGCGATCAACAGCATCGAGACGGCCATGGGAACGCGCGAGATTTCGCGGGCGTCGGCGTCGCTGAACGTAGATTTCCGAGCGACCGACAACCTGACCCTGTCCATAGTCGCCATGCTGAACCGGGGAACGATCTGGGCGGGATCGACCTCGCCGTTGTTCACCACGGGCTCTCGCACGCGCGGCGTTCAGGGGGATTCCGTCTTCGATTTTACGACCCAGCAGCCGGCCGGCGTCACGACGATGACGGCGGAAAACACCGTTACATTCAAGAAGGGGCAGGGGCGCAATCTGGTGCCCGGCTTCGAGTATCAACGCGGCGGGCTGAGGGTTGACGGCCATCTGGCCTATTCCAGCTCGACCGGCACCTATGATCCGCTCGGCGAGAAGGGGGCGGTCTACACCATGACCACCCTGCCGGTTTCCACCGGCAACTTCTCGGCGACACGCGCACCGGGCGACTACTTCGGGCAGGCGTGGCGCATCCAACAGGTGAGCGGACCGGACTGGAGCCAGGCCTCGTCGTTCAGCATTGCCGGCACGCCGACGATCCGGCTGCGCAACGCCAGCGCAGCCGAGGTGAAGATGACCGGCGGGGCCTTGAACCTGACCTATGCGACCGACATCGGCGCCATGCCTGTCGTGTTCAAGACCGGCATAAAGAGCCAGACGGGCGAATACGACTATGACAATCAGTCGGACAACTATCTGTACAAGTACGTCGGCGCCCTTTCGAACGGCCAGTTGTTGCAGGCCATACAGAGCACCAACCAGGGCTCCTACGCCGATAGCGGGATCTCGATCACGACGCTGAACGGCTACAGCGAGTTCTATCTGCCCAGCATGTACAAGCTGGGTCAGATGTACCTGAACAATCCGGGCGACTGGGCCCAGGTGCTGTCTCCGACCAACTGGTACAACGCCAACGTCGCCAACCGTCGTCACTTTGAAGAGGCGACCGACGCAGCCTACGCCATGGCTACGGCGGAACTGACGCCCCGGCTCAAGCTGCGCGCCGGCCTGCGCTGGGAGCGAACAGAGACCTCCGCGCGCGAGGCTGACGCCCGGTCGCCGGAGGAGGTAGCGGCCGCCGGCTATGCCGTGAGCGCAACCACGGGGCGCGCCACGACGATCGAGGGGTTGAAGTATCAGTATCTGAGCCTGCCGATGGCGGATCGGCGGGGCGAGTATGATCACTTCTTCCCCAGCGCCTCAGCCAAGTTCGCCGTTACCGAGAATACGGATCTGCAGGTCGGCTTCAGCCGCACCATCCGCAGGCCGGAAGTCAGCCAACTGGCCGGCGTCTGGAGCGTTGATGATGTGAACCGGATCGTCCGCGCGCCGAATCCAGGGCTGGAGCCGGAGCTGTCCGACAACTACTCGGTGCGCGTATCGCACTATTTTGAACCCGTCGGCATGATCGCCGTCGGTTACTATCGCAACAAGATCAAGGGCCTGTTCCAGACGGTCGAGCTGACCGCGGAGGAGTTCGGCTACACCGGCGACGATTACGCCGACTATATCTTTGAAACCACCCGCACCGTCGACGGCGAAGCCATCAACATCCAGGGCTATGAGTTCGAATTCAGCCACGAGATGAGCTATCTGCCGGGTGTGCTGGACGGCCTGTCTGTACGCGGCTCGTTCATGAAGAATGATCCCGACATCCCCATCGTGCGGGTGGCCGACAAACTGGCCACCCTGTCCCTGTCCTATCGCAAGGGGCCGGTGAAGCTGTTCATGAACAATGTCTGGACGGACCAGAAATACCGTTCGACCACGCCCTCCTGGTTCGACGCCTATTGGGACACCAACCTGTCCGGCAGCTATCGCCTGGAAGGCGGGTGGGAAGCCTTCTTCTCGGTGCGGAACCTGTTCGACAATGCGCGCAACGTGATCGTGCCGGGAGAACTGGCGCCGGCGGGAGATCTTGAGGATCACAGCGCCATCTACATCCACGGGGGCAGAAACCTGACCACCGGCATCCGGGTGCGTTTCTGATGACCGGCATCGCGCTTGATCGCCGCAAACTGCTAACCGCCGCGGGCGGCCTGGCCTTCGTCGGTGGGGTAAGCCTGCAAACCCGGGCCTGGGGCGCGGATCGCTTCAGCGGCTATCCCTTCACGCTGGGGGTCGCCTCGGGCGACCCTTGGCCCGACGGCTTCGTCCTGTGGACCCGTCTGGCGCCGCAGCCGCTCGAACCCCATGGCGGCATGCCGCTGGCTGTCGTCCCGGTGCGGTGGGAAGTGGCCGAAGACGAGCGCTTCGGGCGCATCGTCCAGACCGGCGAAACATACGCGCGTCCCGAATTGGCCCACTCGGTCCACGTCGAGGTCGAGGGGCTTCAGCCCTTCCGCCACTACTGGTATCGATTCCGCGTCGAAGGCGCCGAGGCCAGTCCGGTCGGCCGCGTTCGCACTGCGCCAGCGCCCGGTCAGACTGCGGATCGCGTGCGGATGGCGGTGGCCGGATGCCAGGCCCTCTATCATGGCTGGTTTGACGCCTATCGTCACATGAGCCGTGACGCCGACCTGGACGTGGTTTTCCACTACGGCGACTACATCTATGAGGGCGGCGCCGCTCACGGCGCAGGCCGCTACGAAATCCGTGACGCATCGGGCGCGGTCTTTGACGGCCGCACTCATGTCGGGGGCGAAATCTACAGCCTCGACGACTATCGCCGACGCTACGCCCAGTATCAGAGCGATCCGGACCTGCAGGCGGCCCAGGCGGCCTTCGCCTTCATCTCTTCCTTCGACGATCACGAGGTCGATAACGACTGGGCGTCGGCCTATGATCAGGATGGCACGCCTCCTGAGGTGTTCGCGCTGAGAAGACAGGCGGCGATGCAGGCCTGGTACGAGCACATGCCCGTGCGCCGTTCCCAATTCCCCCGACTGGGCGAAGTGACCATGTACCGCCGCCTCGATTACGGCGGCCTCATGCGGATGCATGTGCTCGACACGCGCAGTTATCGCGATGATCAGCTGTGCGTGCGCCCGGGACACAAGAACTGTCGGACAGGAGGGGAGGCGGAAGCCACCATTCTCGGTCAGGCTCAGGAAGGCTGGCTGAACCACGGCCTGCGCAACGAGGCCGTCTGGAATCTGGTCGCCCAGCAGGTCTTCATCATGCCGCTGAAGGGCGTTAATCCTCAAGGGCAGGCCTTGCCGGCCTTCAATGACAAATGGGACGGCTATCCCGCGTCGCGTCGCAGGCTGGTCCAGACGATTTCCGACCTGAAGCTGACCAATGTCGTCTTCTCGGGCGGCGACGCCCACATGCACGCTGTCGGCTCTGTGCCGCTGCGCGATGACGAGCCTGACGGCCCTTCGGTCGGGGCCGAGTTCCTGTGCTCCTCCATCACCTCCAACGGCGACGGGGCCCTTCGCTCGCCGAATGTCGCCCGCTTCCTGGATGCGGACAATCCACACCTCGCACTGTGCAATGATCTGCGTGGCTACCAGACCTATGACATCACGGCTCGGGAGTGGCGCACCGACGTCATGGTCATGGACCAGGTTCAAAAGCCCGGGGGCCAGATATCAAGGATCGCCAGCTTTGCCCTGGCTCCTGACAGTCCCGAACTGCACCGCATCTGAAGCACCCGGTGAGAGGTCCTCAGTAGGTAAGGCCGTGTCGCCCTGAACCTCCCGGATCGAGGATGACGGTGGTCTTCCTGGCGGCCATGGTTGAACGACGAGGCAACCTGGCCGCCTTGCAGCGCGATGATGTCGTGGACCCCCAACAGTAGCGGACGCGCCATGACCCTTGCTGGCCGGAGCTGATCCAGGGGTCGGGATAGCGCGTATCCCGACCTACTGGCGCAAGGAGTTCTGCCGTGACCCGCCTTGAACATCGGACAGAGGCTCCGGCTTCGAGCATGATCGTCTATTATGACGGCGGATGTCCGCTCTGTTCCCGAGAAATAAGAGCGATGCGACGTCTGGATCGACGCCGGCGGCTCTCGTTTCTCGACGTCACCACTGACGACGTCGGGGACATGGATCGCGACGCTCTGCTTCGTCGGTTTCACGTGCAAGGGGCCGACGGTCGGACCGTGAGCGGGGCGGCGGCCTTCGCTGCTGTATGGCGCGAGCTTCCGGCGCTGAAATGGCTTGGTCGATTTGCGGCGACCCGTCCTGTACTCCCGCTTCTTGAGCTCGCTTACACGGGGTTCCTGCGTGTTCGTCCAGGGCTACAGACCATCCTCCGTCGGCGGGAACGGCGAGGCTAATGACGATGAAAAAAGCGCCGCGACCGGCGATTGTACTGGGCTGGTGCGGCGTGCTCCCCTTTGTCGGCCTTGTCGGGGCCCTGGCGTTCCGCGTGGGGAATCCTGACGAGGTCTCCGACGCACTGCGGCTTTACGGAGCTGTCATTCTGTCTTTTATGGGCGGCGTTCACTGGGGCGTCGCGAGTTTGCGAAGCGAAGCGCGGATGTCGCCCTATGCGGTCAGCGTCCTGCCAGCTCTGTGGGCCTGGTTGATGACGTTCGCGCCGGCGCCGATCGGCTTTGCAGGGCTGGGCTTCGGCTTCGCAATCCTGCTGGCTTACGATCTGAGATGCGTCGGACGGCGCGAGCTTCCTCACTGGTACGGTCGACTTCGCGTTTGGCTGACTTTGGCGGTGGGTGTCTGCCTGATCACTTCGTCGGTCTTGGCGTAAAGTGAGGGCTGGCATGCGGGCATTGCCCCGGCCCGGGCCCCGTCGCGCGTCGGTTCGTGCGAGCCAGCCGCGTGTATTCGATCAGGCCGGTCAGACAACCCGCGCAGGTAAGGCCGCTGGCGATGATCAGATGATCTCGAACACGCAAGGCGTAGATTACGTAGGTTTCCGTAGTCCTGCACAGATTAACCCACGATCAATACAGGGGGCGGCAAGGGTCAGGCCTGTGAGGTATGCATGTTGATCCCTGAAAAGCCGCATGACGAGGTCGAGCGACTGGCGATGGTCCGCTCCCTGGGCCGCGACGGGTATCAGGAGGATGCCGTGCTCTGCGGCATCCTCGACCTTGTACGCCGCCATTCAGGCGCGCCGTCTGCCTTCATCTCCCTTCTGGATGAGGACTATCAGCGTTTTGTGACGCGAAGCGGCGTGGACCTGATGCAGACGGACCGCTCCGTCGCGCTGTGCGGTCACGCCATTCTTCAGCCCGATGAGGTTCTGTGGGTGCCGGACGCGCGCCTCGACGCGCGGTTTCACGACAATCCTCTGGTCCTGGGACCGCCCGCGATCCGCTTCTACGCCGGAGCGCCGCTGGTGGTGAACGGTCGGGCGGTGGGCAGCCTCTGTCTGATTGCGCCCGAACCGCGAAGCTTTGACGCCGAGATCGCGAGCCTGTTGCAGGACCTGAGCCGGATCGCCGCCGAGCGCCTGGCAGGGCGTCAAAGATATCGGGCGCTGGAGCGCGCGCTCGAGGCGGCTGCGGACGCGGTCATCATGGCGGATGAGGACAATCGCTACATCTACTGGTCCCCCGGCGCCGAGCGGCTGTTCGGCTATTCGGCGACGGAAGCTCTGGGCCAGACGGGAGAGCTCATCGGCCTCACCTGTCAGACCATCCAGGCCCTGGCCCTGGGCGAGGGCTTTCAGGGCGTCGGCGCCGTGCTGGACGGCGCCCGCGCCGAGGCCACGGCGCGGTGCAAGGACGGCTCGATCATCAATGTCGAGGTCTCCCTGGCGGTCTGGCATGAGAGCGGCGTCAAGCGCACCAGCGCGGCGATCCGCAACATCTCTGAACGAGAGGCGCAGAAGGCGGCCTTGATCCGTTCCAAGACCGAGGCCGAGGCCGCCAGCGTCGCCAAGAGCGCCTTCCTGGCCAATATGAGCCATGAACTGCGCACGCCCCTGAACGGCGTCATCGGGGTGGTCGAGCTGCTGGCGGACACGCCGCTGTCCGATCATCAGAGGGAGTTGGCGGGGATCATCCAGACATCCGCCGATCAACTGCGAAGCCTGATCGGGGACATCCTGGATCTGGCGGGATCGAGTCCGGCGAGATCGAGATCGCCCAGGACGTCTTCGATCTGTCCGCCGAGGTTGAACGGGCTTGCCAGCTCTGCGCGCTAAAGGCCTCTGAGAAGGGGCTCGACCTCGTGCTGCGTTGCGACGAGGGGATCGGATTTGTCGTCGGCGATCCCCTGCGGCTACGGCAGGTGATCATCAACCTGCTGAACAACGCCATCAAGTTCACCTCTGCCGGGTCGGTGTCGCTCAGTGTCACGCGGGGCGAGGGCGGCGTCTTCCATTTCGAAGTCCAGGACACGGGCATCGGCTTCTCGGAAGAGCAACGCCAGAGCCTGTTCGAACGCTTCCAGCAGGCGGACGGCGCCATCAATCGCCGATACGGCGGTACGGGGCTGGGCTTGTCGATCTGCCGGGAATTGGTGGAAGCCATGGCCGGCTCCATAGATTGTCAGGGCGCGCCCGGCGAAGGAGCGACCTTCTGGTTCGACATCAGGCTGGCCGAGGGCAGGCCCGCCTTCGAGAAGGAAACGCCGGTTACGACCGATCAGGGCAGTCAGGCCTTCGCTCACATTCTGGTCGCCGACGACAGCGAAACCAATCGCCGGGTGGCCGAGCTTATCCTTTCCGCCGCCGGCATCATGACGACCGCGGTCGAGGACGGGGTCCAGGCGGTGGAGGCCTGCCGGACCACGCCTTTCGACGCCGTTCTCATGGGCATGATGATGCCGCGTATGGACGGCCTGGCGGCGACGCGGGCTATTCGGGATCTGGAGGCGGCGCAAGGTCGGGGCCGGACTCCGATCATCATGCTGACCGCCAACACCTTGCAGGATCATGTCGTTCGCGCGCTCATGGCGGGCGCGGACCTTCACCTGCCCAAGCCGATCACGGCCTCAGCCCTCTATCAGGCGCTGGCCCGGATCAGCGCGGCTGGCGGCGCGGCGCACACCCTGTCGGCTCAAGGCTGAGATCGGTCGCGACCGTCGTCCGCGTCGCTGAGCGACACGGCGCCGAGGGCCAGCCGCGTGGCTTCCGCCTCGGCCAGCAAGGCGGCGCGTTTCGCGTCTCCAAAGCCGTCCAGCGTGCGATAGGGCATGGCCAGGCGGGCGTTGTGGCGAAGGCGCGGGCGATTGCGTTCCAGAAAGCCCCAGACGGTTGAACGGACAGGCGCCATCGCCGCTCTTGCCCTTCACGTCATAGCGACAGGCACCGCAATAGTCGCTCATGCGCTGGATATAGGCGCCGGAGGCGGCGTAGGGCTTGGACCCGACGATCCCGCCGTCCGCGAAGGTCGCCATGCCGCGCGTGTTCGGCATCTCCACCCACTCATAGGCGTCGGCATAGACCGTCATGTACCAGTCATCCACGGCGTCGGGATGAACGCCCAGCATCATGGCCAGATTGCCTGTGACCATCAGGCGCTGGATATGGTGGGCATAGGCGTTGGCGCGGGTGGCCGACACCACGTCGGCGACGCAGGCCATGTCCGTCTCGCCTGACCAGAAAACCAGGGCAGGGCGCGGTCCGCGTACAGAAAGTTCATGCGCCCGTACTCGGGAGTCTTCAGCCAATAGACCCCGCGCACGAACTCTCGCCACCCCAGGATCTGACGGATGACACCCTCGACCGCGTTCAGGGGCGCGCCGCCGGCGCGATAGACGGCCTCGGCCCGTCGGCAGACGTCCAGCGGGTCCAGCAGGCCCATGTTGATCGCCGTCGAGACCAGGCCGTGCCACATCCAGGGCTCGCCGTGGGCCATGGCGTCCTGCCAGTCGCCGAAGCCGGGCAGGATGCGCGTCAGGAAGGTTTTCAACGCAGCCTCGGCCTCATCCACGGTGGTCGGCCAACCGAAATCGTCCAGATCGCCGAAATGATCGGGAAACAGGCGCGCAACGTCGGCGATCGCGCCCTTCGTCGTGGCCGACGGGACTGTGCGCAGCCGAGGTGGCGGGCGGAGTCCCTTGGTCAGCTTCTTGCGGTTCTCAGCGTCGAAGTTCCAGCGACCGCCTTCGGGATCGGCGCCCTCCATCAGCAGGCCCGTCTCGCGGCGCATCTCGCGATAGAAATACTCCATCCTCAGCTCGCGCTTATCAGCCGCCCATCGTCGAAAACGGGCATGAGAACAGATGAAGCGCCGGTCCTCGCGGATATCGACGGGCAGTCCGGCGGTCGCGGCGAACGCCGCGAAGGCTTCGGCCAGCCTGACCTCGCCAGGCTCGGTGATCACGACGCGGGCATAGGCGTCGTCGGCCAGGGCGCGGTGAAGTTCGCCGATGATGGACTGCGTGTTGCGCGGGGCGTCGATGCGGACATAGCGAACGGCTGCGCCGCGCGCCGCCAGCCGTTCCGCGTGGGCGCGCATGGCGGCGAACCGGTTAACTGCACGCGCTGGATAGTTGGCGCTTGGCATGAACATTTAGTTCGGCCCAGCTCCATCTTTCGATGGTTCCGGGGCGCATTCATGATGTCAGCACGAGCAGCCTATGAAACGGATCTCCCGGGACTTGCGACACCCGCCATGAACGGATGTCGGTCGAGCGCATCAGGCTCGCGATCCAGACGGCCCTCGACGCTCTGGATGAAACAGCCTGACGACGGTGGCGGGGCCTAAGGTAGACGGCTTAGTCCTCGCCGCCGCTCCAACGAGCATACCGGCCTTCGACGTTGTGGTAGCCTCTTGTGCTCGGTGCGCGCTGGAGGCTCCAAACCTTGCGTGACAGGGCTTCCAACGCCGTCGCGCCATCCGGGCGCCATCCGTTCTGGATGGCCCACGACTTGATCTGGCCCGACGGATCCGAGTGGCCCTTCGCGCGCAATATACGCAAGACTTCGTCGGCGTAGTCCTTGTCGCGAGGGTTGAGGAGGCCTGTCGACAGGTTGACCATCTTCGAGAGACTCGTGAGGGCCTGCACGACGACCGGATCGCTGATCAACACTGCTGGAGCGGCGCGCTGCGCCTGTCCGTGGGTGGCGGGACTCCATCGCTCCGCCCAAGCCTTTGCGCCACCCGGCAGGTCCGGCACAACGATCAGCCCTTCGAGGTTCTTCAAGCCGTCTACGAAATCGAGGATTTTGGCCTCAGCGAAATAGACGATGACGATGGCTGGCTTGGGCCCAATGACAGAACTCTTGATGGTTTGAAGAGTCTCGGATCGCAGAGATCCGCCCCAAGGCAACTGCACCGCGCCCTTCGACAAGGCCTTGCTGCCGCGAGCGCCTAGAACGGCGTCCAGATGCATGAAGCCCGGCTGAGCCTTGGTATGGGTCAAAAGGACAACATCCAACGGCGTCGCCGATTTTTCAGCGATCTTCTTAGCATAGGCGAAGGCGTATTGGACCGTTTCCGGCGCTTGGCTATCGAGCGGTACAAGAACGCGAACGGGATCGGTCATCGTCGGATTTTTTCCTGGCGGCACCCGCAGATGGGCAGAGCTAGCAAAGGATCAAGGTTCAGCGATCAGGCGGCTCCGTCGCCTTTCGGCGGAGCGGGAGGGATCTTGCCGACGAGGTTGCCGATGAAATCCACGAAGGGTCCGATGTCATCGCCCGCGCTAGCGCTCTCCAGCGCCGCCATATAGGCGGTACGCTGCTGGACCGGCACGACGGTCCAAGCATAGCCTCCGGAAGCGAACATCAGGTTCATCAAGAACCGCCCCATCCGACCATTTCCGTCGAGATAGGGGTGGATGTAGACAAAGATGAAATGGCCCAGCACGACCCGGACACCGGGATCGGGCTCAGCCTCCAGCAAGTCCAACAGTGCGGCCATGGCGTCCCGCAGCGCGGCAGCATTCAACGGGACGTGGCGTGAACCTCGAATGTAGACGGGGCTGTTGCGGTAGCCTGCCAAGCTAGCTGCAGGAATTAGGCCCGCGTTGACGCTGGGCCCAAAAAGCTGGCGATACCAAGCGCGATGGTCCGCATCGGCGACCTGGCCGGCATTCGCACCCGCCAAGACTTTCCTGACGCTCTCCTTCACCGACTGGAAAGCATCAAAATAGCCTCGCGCGGCCAAGGCGTCGCGTTGCTGTCGGTCCCCTGCATCATTGTCGGGATCCCAGTTGCCGGCGCGGACTCTTTCAATGAGCGCAGCATCGACGCGATACCCCTCGATTGAGAGCGAGTGGTAGGCGTCGGTCACATAGATTTCCTCGACGGCTTCCATGTAGCGGTCGAGATCGACTGGCTGGGCTGGCGGCGCTGGGAACCGAGCGATCACCACCTCTCGCATCGTTTGCCACATGAGCCGGATGCGATTGGCGTATGGAGACTTGTCGCGCCGGAACACAACACCCGGAAGTCTCGCATGAAACGGATCAACCTCTCGCACATCGTATCCGATCCCTCGCATGGTGGCGACGATCTCATCCGCATCGGCGTCTCTTCCGATGTTGCGGCATGCGCCGGCGATCCGACCCGCAATCAGGGTGTGGCCCCCTTCCAGGAGCCGTTCGAGGATCGAACTTACGTCACGTCGGCTCGCAAGTAGCGTCCGCAGCTCTGTGGGGTAGGTCGTATAGGCCCCCGGCCCCGCAGCAATTAGTGCGGCCTCTGGCGTGTAAACCCGCAGACCTTGCAGGACTTGAACGTCATTGCCCCGTGCGGGCTCAAGCCTTGCGTCATAGAGCGAGGCACCATGGAGCAATTTGGTATTCTTGTCTCGACCGCCCGGTGACCGCACGAGAAGCTGCGGAGGCACCCGCCATTGCCCAGAGTGCAGGAGAAGCGATTGCTCCGGCCCCAATGACCAATCCTCTCCGAACCGATCTTCGAGATAGGCACGGACGAAGTCCCAATAGGACGCATACCAGGCTGAGGTCTCGCCCGTTCCGACATCCGGCCGCGACGGGATATACCAGCCGTTCATGACGGGCTGGATGAAGCCCTGAACCTGCAATCTCTCACGGTGAATGCGGGTTAGGTCATTCGAGCGGAAGACTGCGCGCCCATTCTGTTGAAGGTGGTGAAGAGCCTGAAGGGCATCAGCGAGCTTTTCTTGGGGCGTTGCCAATCTCGTGGCTCCGATCGCAAAAATGATTCAGCCATAAGCGCGGACAAAATCCCGCTCTTTATGATGTATCATTTCCCGCTTTTTATGTCGCGCAAAATCCCGCTTTTTATGTTGTGCTGTTTCCCGCTTTTTATGTCGCGCAAAATCCCGCTATTCGTGCAGACCAAACTAGCAGTTCTAATCCCGCTCAAAGGAGCAGCGATATGGACCGGATCAATCTGAACCAACTGGGCGTCCCGGTTGATCATGATCTCGAACCCCAAAGCGACAACAGCATGTCGGCGATCGCGCCGGTGGAAGTGATATTCCGAAACCACCAAGAGCGACTGGTTCAGGAAATTGCTCGCCATCCTGTGGTCGTGGGTTGCGTGGCTTGGCTAACGGACACTGTTGTCCTGGAAGCGCTGGCT
The DNA here is from genome assembly GCF_014207965.1 of Brevundimonas bullata. Taxonomy (GTDB): domain Bacteria; phylum Pseudomonadota; class Alphaproteobacteria; order Caulobacterales; family Caulobacteraceae; genus Brevundimonas; species Brevundimonas bullata_A. The sequence continues at coordinate 572,217 of NZ_JACHLM010000003.1, read as the reverse complement.
AAGTGTCTTCACGTCAGCATCATCGTACAAAAGGAAGACTTCCTGCGGCCCGATTTGGTGCAAATGCGAACGGCGGGCCTGCGTCGATTGTACGATGCGCTTCCGGCGCCGCTGATGCGGTATTCTCTTCCCGGAGGCGTGTCGGGGTTAAACTACGCCGGCAACCCCAACATCGAAGCCATTCGCTGCGTCGGCCATCACAACCGCGAAAAACGATCCGCCTGGCCGCGCATGCATAACAAGTTTCTCGTCTTCTGCGACATCGACCAAGAAGGTAACGGCTTGGAAGATGTCCTGCCGCGGAAAGTTTGGACCGGCAGCTACAACATCAGCGCGAACGCGACGGCGTCATGGGAAAACGCTGTAATGATCGACAGCTCAGAAGTGGCTGGGGCCTATGCCCGCGAGTACGGGCAGATCATGGCCTTTTCCGAGGTCCTGGATTGGACAAGCCCATGGATAGCTCCCGAGTATCGTATCGGGTCGTAGGCCGGGGGGCCTTTTCAGAAGTGCTTCAAACATCGGTCTGGGCTGAAAGCTCTCGAAAGGTGTCAGCCAGAATGCCCGGTCCGCGAGCGGTGAAACCCGTGTCTCCGCGCGCCGCGAACAAAATGCGGCGGTAGCTGACCACGTCGATCAGAGTTGAACTGCGAACGAAATTCGATCGGTTCTCTCGCTGCGCTGGCGTCTCAGTTTCCGAGTCACCGATCAGGATGATGGCGCTCGTAGGCTGTGTCAGCTTGCTAATGCCTGCGTTCACGCGCACCGCCTCGATGTACTCCCGGAAACGCGCCAGGTACCCGTTGCATTGAGACAGAGCACGATGGCCAGCGGTGCTGTAGCCTGGCTGTGCCCGCAATAGTGTCGAAGGCCGACCATGAGGCTGTCAGGGCGCGGCTCACCGCTCGAAACTCGAAGTGGACGCCGCCGCGAGTCTCCACAGGCCCGAACCTGCTAACGGGTATCTGCTTCTGCGGCGCGTGCGGCGGCGCCATGACGCTGAGAACCGGCAAGGGCAGCGCGGGCGGCCAGTATCGCTACTACGCCTGTTCGACCAAAGCACGTATGGGCGAGGCGGGCTGCAAGGGTCTCGCGGTTCCCATGGACAAGCTCGACGACGCGATCATCGAGCACCTCGAATCCCGGTTGCTGGACCCGGATCGCCTCGCGGCGCTGATGGAACAGCTTCTGGATCGTCGTGAGGAGTGGGCCGACCAGAGGCGCAGCCACATCGCGGAAATGCGCAAACGGGCCACCGAAGCCGATGCCAAACTCAATCGCCTTTACGAAGCCATTGAGAACGGCCTCCTGGTGCCTGACGACGCCTCACTAAAGGATCGCGTGGCCGAACTGTCAGGCATTTGGGATCAGGCCCGAGCAGACGCCGAACGGATCGGTGCATCCGTGGACCGGCTGGCGCCGACGATCACGCCGGACGCCCTGAACCGGTTTGCCAGCGCCGCGCGGCGCAAGCTGCGGGATCGCACCAGCGGCTATCGGCGAGATCACCTCCGCGCACTGACCCAGAGGGTGGAGGTCATCAGCAAGACCGAGGCGCGCATTATCGGATCGCGCACAGAACTTCTGCGGGCTTTAGCGTCCACTGGTGGTAGGGATTATGCCGCCGGGGGCGGAGTTCTCAGTTTTAAACCGAAGTGGCGCACCCGAAGAGATTCGAACTCCTGACCCCCAGATTCGTAGTCTGGTGCTCTATCCAGCTGAGCTACGGGTGCGCATTGCCTTGCGGGCAGGGCGGCTATCTAGCGGGCGGGGCCGGGGCTGGCAAGCGCGTTTTTCAGAAAATGCCGATAGAAAATGCAGACTTGGACTTTGGGCTCTGGGACACTAGGCATGAACCTCTCCCTGAACCCCGCAGGAGCCGTTTCGTGCGCGCCTATTCCATCCCCTCGTCGAACCGTCGGCGCAAGATTTCGCTCATTCTGACGAGTGCGGCGGTCGGCGCATTTATCTTGGCGGGATGCGCCACGGCCCCGGTCGCGGAAGCGACGGCGGGGGAAGCGGTCGTGGCGACGGCGCAAAAGCCCGCGCGCGGTCCCTTCGTGTCGGCCGCCAATCCTCTGGCGGTGGAGGCCGGGATGCGCGTTCTGGCGCGCGGCGGGTCGGCGGTGGACGCCGCCGTCGCTGTTCAGGCCGTGTTGGGTCTGGTCGAGCCGCAGTCGTCGGGTCTGGGCGGCGGCGCCTTCATGATGTTCTACGACGCCGACAGCGCGGCGCTCACCGTCTATGACGGACGCGAGACGGCCCCGGCTTCGGCCACGCCCGAGCTCTTCTACGAGAACGGTCGCCCGATGGCCTTTGTCGATGCGGTGCTGAGCGGCCATTCGACCGGCGCGCCGGGCGTCGTGCCCATGCTGGCCCTGGCGCAGAAGCAGCATGGCGCTCTGCCGTGGTCGGAATTGTTCGGGGATGCGGAAAAGCTGGCGCAGGACGGCTTTATCGTCAGCCCGCGTCTGGCGGGGATGATCAACGGTAATGCGCCCCAAGCGAAGACCCGCTGGGCGAGCGAGTATTTCACCAAGGCGGACGGCACGCGCTACGTCGCCGGGGACGTGCTGAAGAACCCCGCCTATGCCGAGACGGTGCGGATTCTGGCGCGCCAAGGCGCGGCCGGGATGCAGACGGGGCCTCTGGCTGAAGCCATCGCCGCCGCCGTGGCCGAGGGCCCGCGTCCGGGCGGACTGACGACCGCCGACATCGCCGCCTATCGTCCGGTGGTGCGCGAGGCCGTGTGCGGGCCGTACAAGGTCTATGTCGTCTGCGTGCCGCCCCCGCCGTCCAGCGGCGCCTCCATCCTGCAACTACTGGCCATGGGCGAGCAGACGCCGGACCTGGACAAGGGCGCGGCCAGCCCCGAGGCCTGGGCCGCCTTCGGCCAGCTGCAGCGGCTGATGTATGCCGACCGCGATCGCTATTTCGGCGATCCGGCCTTTGTCTCGGTGCCGGTCGCGGGTCTGCTGGACCCGGCCTATGTGGCCCAGCGCGCCGCCCTGGCGCCCGCCTTGCGCGGCGCGGCGCCGTTCGGGACGCCGCCGGGCGCGCCGAAGGTCGGCGCCGACGCCACACGCGAACCGGCGGGCACCTCGCACTTCGTCGTCGTGGACGCCAAGGGCAATGCGGTCAGCATGACCACCACGGTCGAGAGCCTGTTCGGCTCGGGCCGGATGGCGGGCGGCTTCTTCCTCAATAACCAACTGACCGATTTCTCGCTGGTCCCGACGGCGGCCGACGGCACGCCGGCGGCCAACGCCGTGGCGGCGGGCAAGCGTCCGCGCTCGTCGATGTCGCCGGTCATCGTGCTGGACCGCGAGGGCCATCTGGTCGGGGCTCTGGGCTCGCCCGGCGGTTCGTCCATCCTGGCCTATAACGCCAAGGCCCTTATTGCGGCCCTGGGTTGGGGCCTGCCTCTGCAGGAGGCGTTCGACCTGCCCAATCTGGTGGCCAAGGGCGACGGCTTCGGCGCTGACACCGAGGGATTCTCCGCCGCCGTGCGGGACGGCATGGCGGCGCGCGGGGTGGTGCTGCGGCCGAACACCACCGAAACCTCGGGCCTGCACGGCGGCCTGTGGCGCAACGGACAGTGGGACGGTGGAGCGGATACCCGCCGCGAGGGCGTGGCGCACACCCGGTAGGGGCGCGCTATTCGCGCGGGCGGATCGTTAGCTGGAAGGCCACCAGGCCTTCCGACACGTCGGTGTTGATGCCGCCATAGGCCTTGATGCCGTTGGCCTCGATCTCGCGATAGACGACGCCGACCGAGCCCTGCAGCGCGCCCCGGCGATAGGCCACGCCGATCGAGGCGTCGCCCAGGAAGGCGCCCTCGTCGTGGCTCATGCCCGAGCGGGCGAAATCGCCGTCGCGGGTGCGGGCGAAGTTGTAGCCGACCGCCCGCTTGGACCCGGCGGCGTACACATACCAGCGCGCCCGATCTCCAAAGGCCTCGTCGCCGTCAGGCGCCAGCCGGTCGAGGCCCTCGCCGATCTTCAGGGTGGCGCCGGCCTCGGCGGTCGTGCCGTCGGCGCCGAAACCGACCCCGGCGTGGGGCGTCAGCGACACTTCAAGGCCCGACGCCGTCCTTCCCTGAGCCGCGACCCAGCCGCGCGTATAGGTGACGTCATAGCGCTCGTCGCCATAGGTGCGGGCGTCCAGGGCGCGCGGCGGCACGGGCGCGCCGTCAGCCCGGCGAGGCTCGCCCCGGGCGGTGACGCGCAGGCGATCCGTGAAACCGTCGCCGGCGAACCAGGCCTCGCTCTGCGCTGTGGTGAAGGCGTCCCGTCCCGCGGGCGACCCCGACAAGGCCAGCGGCGCGCCAAAGGGCGTGTCTGAGGCGATGAAGGCGATGTCGCTGTCCAGCCGGGCGGCGGCGTCCTCGAACTGGACGACATCGCTGCCCCGAGCCGCGATGGGCCCTGCGATCGAGGCCGTCGTCTGTGCGCCCGCTGTCATGGGCAGGCCCACAGCGATCAGAACACCAGCGAGGCAAGCCTCTACGCGCATCAACGGTCCCTCCCAAAACCCGTTAACAAACTCCACTCTGCACTAAAGCGGGGGAACTGCAACGGACTCTTTCAAGCCACAATCCTGTCACGCTCAAACGAAACCGCCCGGAGGACGGTTCCCCCGGGCGGCTGGTTAAGTGCGGCTGGATCAGCCGATCGTGATGCGAGAGGCGCGGCCTTATTGGCAGGCCAGGCACTCGTCGTAGTCGGTGGGGGCGGCGGAGAAGAGATCCGGCTGGTTGGGATCGATCTCGGCTTCGACCTTGTCGTCGGCGCCGGCGAAGGCGGCGCGCTGCACCGACTTGGAACGCAGGTAATAGAGCGACTTCACGCCGCGCTCCCAGGCGGACCAGTGCAGCATGTGCAGGTCCCACTTGTTCACGTCGCCGGGGATGAAGAGGTTCAGCGACTGAGCCTGGCAGATTTCCGGCGCGCGGTCGGCGGCCAGTTCGACCACCCAGCGCTGGTCCAGTTCGAAAGCGGTCTTGAAGATGCCCTTCTCGTCGTCCGACAGGGCCTCCAGGTGCTGCACCGAGCCTTCGTGTTCGAGGATCGAGTTCCACACGGCCTCGGTGTCGATGCCCTTCTCGCCCAGCAGTCTCTGCAGATAGGGATTCTTGACCGCGAACGAGCCCGACAGGGTCTTGTGCGTATAGATGTTGGCCGGGATCGGCTCGATGCCCGCCGAGGTGCCGCCGCAGATGATCGAGATCGAGGCGGTGGGGGCGATGGCCAGCTTGTGGCTGAACCGCTCCATCACGCCCTGCTCAGCGGCGTCCAGGCAGGCGCCCTTTTCTTCGGCCAGCACGCGGCTGGCCTTGTCGGCCTCGCGACGCAGGTGCTTGAACAGGCGCATGTTCCACGACTTGGCCATGGCCGATTCGAAGGCCACGCCCTGAGCCTGCAAGAAGGAGTGGAAACCCATCAGGCCCAGACCCACCGAACGCTCGCGCTTGGCCGAATAGACGGCGGCGGCCATGGCGGACGGGGCGCGCTGGATGAAGTCCTCCAGGACATTGTCCAGGAAGCGCATGATGTCTTCGATGAACTTGGGTTCTTCGCGCCATTCCAGGAAGCTCTCGGCGTTGACCGAGGACAGGCAGCAGACGGCGGTGCGGTCGACGCCCAGATGGTCCTTGCCGGTGTGCAGCATGATTTCGGCGCACAGGTTCGACTGCTTGACCTTCAGACCCAGGTCGCGCTGGTGCGGCGCCATCTGGCGGTTCACCGTGTCCGAGAAGATCAGATAGGGCTCGCCCGTCTGCATGCGGATGTCGAGCAGCTTGGTCCACAGCGATCGGGCGTCGACGGTCTTCATGACCTCGCCGTCCTTGGGCGACTTCAGGTTGAAGGTGGAGCCGGTCTTCACCGCCTCCATGAACTCGTCGGTGATGTTGATGCCGTGGTGCAGGTTCAGCGACTTGCGGTTGAAGTCGCCGGAGGGTTTGCGGATCTCGAGGAACTCCTCGATCTCCGGATGGTGGATGTCCAGATAGACGGCGGCCGAGCCGCGGCGCAGCGACCCTTGCGAGATCGCCAGCGTCATGGAGTCCATCACGCGGATGAAGGGGATGATGCCGCTGGTCTGGCCCGCGCCCTTGACCTTCTCGCCGATGGAACGGACGCCGCCCCAGTAGGTGCCGATGCCGCCGCCGTTTGAGGCCAGGGCGACGTTTTCGTTCCACACGTTCTGGATGCCGTCCAGGCTGTCGCCCACGGCGTTCAGGAAGCAGCTGATCGGCAGACCGCGATCGGCGCCGCCGTTCGACAGGACGGGCGTTGAGGGCATGAACCACAGCTTGGACATGTAGTCGTAGATGCGCTGGGCGTGTTCGGCGTCGTCGGCATAGGCCGTCGAGACGCGGGCGAACATGTCCTGATAGCTTTCGCCCGGCAGCAGGTAACGGTCTTCCAGGGTCTTCTTGCCGAAGTCGGTCAACACGGCGTCGCGCGAACGGTCCAGGGTCAGGCCCGTGACCACTTGCAGATGGGGCTTTTCGCCGGCCGGAGCCTTAGAAAGCGCCGTGAATTCCGTCGTCTGCAACGCTTCGCCGCCTGCCATCGCTATGCCCCGTCGTGCTGTGGATAACGCCAGATGTTGTGTGGATAACAACCTGTCGTCCCTAAATGTAGTGTTAAGGCCCGTCGGCATTCAAACTTTTTTTTGGGCTCCGATGAAGATTAAAGACTTGCCAACTGTGAATGTCTGAGTGGGCTTGGCTGAGCGGCTTGGCGATTTGGGATCACACGGAGGTTCGGATCTGTTTTGTCACGCTGAGGGACAACGGGAACGGCTCGCCAGCTTGACCGTTAGCGGCCTATGGCTCCGCATCCCACCGCCTTCCTGACCCGCGCCCTGCGCGTGGCCCGCACCGAAATCGCCGCCGTCGCCGCCCTGTTGGTGGTGGCCCTGGGCACACTGACCTTCATCGAGGTGGCCGACGACATGCGCGAGCCGGATGGTGAGGCCTTTGACCAGGCTGTGCTGCACGCCGTTCGTCCCTTCGCCGATGATCCGGGCCGCCCCTGGGGGCCGTGGTGGCTGAAGGAGGCGGCGGCGGACCTCACGTCTCTGGGCGGGATCTCGGTCCTGACCCTGTTCGCCCTGATCGCCCTGGGCTTCATGCTGATCCAGGGCAAACGGCTGTCAGCTCTGCTGCTGGTGGTCGGGCTGGCGGGCGGGGTGGCGCTGAGCGAAGGGTTGAAAGCCCTGTTCGAACGCGACCGCCCGCCGCTGGAGTTTCAGGCGGTCGAGACCCTGAACGCCAGCTTCCCTTCCGGCCACGCCCTGTTGTCGACCGTCTTCTATCTGACGCTCGGGGTCATGCTGACGCGGGCCTTTCCGCGCAAACGGATGAAGGCCTATGTCATGGGCTGCGGCATCCTGATCGCCCTGCTGATCGGCCTGACCCGCATCTATCTGGGCGCCCACTGGGCCTCGGACGTCTTCGCCGGATGGAGCGTCGGCGCCGCTTGGGCCATGCTGCTGTGGCTGGCCGCCTATGCCATCGGGCGCCGCCAGCGGCTGCATGACGCCCCCTTGCAGGACGCGCCTTCGACCAATGTCTAGCGGTCGGAAAGCGCCGGGCGCCGGATAACGGATCGAACAGAGCCGAAGTGCCGTTCGAGGAAGCGCCATGACCGATTACGCCATTCAGTACGCCGAGCGCCTGATGTCGCCCGCCGCCGCCGCCACCCTGATTCCGTCGGGCGCCAAGGTGGCCATGGCCCTGGGCGTCGCCCAGCCGCCCGCCCTGCTGAAGGCCCTGGCCGACCGGGCCGAAGCGAAGGCGGTCGACGACATCAACATCTACTACCTGCTGTCCACCGCCATCGCCGGCGAGACCGTCCTGCGCTACGAACTGACCGACCGGCTGCGGCCCCACAGCCTGTTCCACGGCGCCATCGAACGGAAGCTGGAGGCGCGCGGGATCGAAGAAGGGCGCCAGGGCGTCTGGTTCGTCCCCACCGGCTTCCAGCAGACGCCCAAGGTCCTGACGCGCGAGATCGGGGTCGATACGCTTGTGGCCACGGTCTCGCCGATGGACGCCGACGGCAACTTCAGCCTCGGCACCAACACCGACTATGCCTTGGCCGTCTCGCGCACCGCCAAGCGGGTGATCCTGGAGGTCAATCCGCACATGCCGCGCGTCTTCGGCGAGTGCACCGTGCATGTGTCGCAGGTCACGGCCCTGGTCGAGCACGCCGCGCCCCTGCTGGAGGCCGGCAAGGCCGCGCCGCAGCCGCAGGACCTGATCATCGGCGGCCTCATCGCCGGCCTGATCGAAAACGGTTCGACGCTGCAAATGGGCATCGGCGCCTTGCCGGACGCGGTCTGCGAGGCCCTGCATGATCACGCCGACCTGGGCATTCACACCGAGCTGCTGACGCCCGGCCTGGTCGAGCTGATGCGCGCCGGCGTCGTCACCAATGCGAAGAAGAGCCTGCATCCGGGCAAGACCCTCTTCACCTTCGCCATGGGCGACCGCTCCACCTATGACTTCCTGCACGAGAATCCGGCGCTGGAGGCTCGCCCGGTCGACTACGTCAACGATCCGGCCGTCATCGCCCGCAACGACAAGATGGTCTCGGTCAACGCCACCTTGCAAATCGACCTCTTCGGCGCCTGCTGCTCGGAGTATCTGAACGGGCGCCAGTACACGGCCTCGGGCGGACAACTGGACTTCGTGCGCGGCGCCTCGGCGTCGCAGGGCGGCCAGTCGATCATCGCCTGTCATTCGACGGCGGCGAAAGGGGCAGTCTCGCGCATCGTCGCCCGACTGGACGGCCCCGTGACCACGCCGCGCAATGATACGCAAATCGTCGTCACCGAGCATGGCTGGGTCAATCTGCGCGGCCTGACCGTGGATCAGCGCGCCCGCGCCCTGATCGGCCTGGCCGCGCCGCAGTTCCGTGAGGGTCTTCATGCCGAGGCGCGGGCCATGGGAATGATCCCGGCCTAGGGAAACCGACGTAATCCTGGCAGCAGGCTTTGTTTACAATTGAGGCGCAGGTTTGAACTAGGGCGGATTGGTTAGGGGAGTGGTGTATGAGCGGTCGCTGGCGAGCGTTTCGTCACGAGGCGGGCCAGGAGGCCGGTCCCCATTCCGCTGTCTATGTCCTTCTGTTCATGCTCTGCCTCTTGCTGGGCCATTGGAGCGCAACGACCTTCCAGGCGGTGATCGCCTGGCCCGCCAATGGGGTGATGCTGGCGGCCTTCCTGCAACTGCCCCGGCGGCGCGCGGGGGTCGTTCTGGCCCTCTGTTTCGGGCTGAACCTGCTGAGCACCATCGTGCGCGGAGACGCCCCGCCCTTCGTCTGGCTGAATCCCCTGTTGAACCTGCTCCAGGTCCTGGTAGCGGGCCTTCTGGCGCGGCGCGTGTGCGGAGCAGCCTTGGATATGCGGCGGCCTCGGCGGATGGTCCTGTTCGCCGTCGGCGCCGCGGCGCCTGCGGTGGCCCTGACCGCCACCATCAGCGTCATCGTGGCTCTGGCCGTGCGTGACTATTCTCTGGTCCGGGCCGCCTTCGCCTGGCGACACCTATTTGCGATGGAGTTGCTGGGCCTGGTGATCGTCACCCCCAGTCTGCTGCTGTTGGCCAGGGCGCATCGCTTCCGCCAAGTCAGCCCGTCGCCGCTGGAGATCATCGCCGTCCTGGGCCTGGTGACGGCGACGGCGCTTTGGATCTTCACCCAGTCCACGCCCCTGCTCTTTCTGATGTTTCCGCCGCTGATGCTGGCGGCCTTCCGACTGTCGCCGCCGTGGATGGCGGTCGCCCTGATTCTGACCACCGCGATCAGCGGCTTGAAGACCATGACCGGGCATGGGCCGATCAGCGCCTCGCCTGTTCCCTATGTCGCGGATCTGGATGGCCTCTCGGAGCGGATGCGGCAGATGCCTCTCTACTATGGCTTCCTGCTGGTGGCGGCGATGACCGCCCTGCCGATCAGCGCCCTGATCGCCGAGCGGCGCTCCTTCCTTGCGCGACTGGCCCGGCGCACGGCGATCGCTCTGGAGCAACGGCGACGGGCCGAAGCGGCCGACGCGGTTAAGTCACGCTTCCTGGCTCTCATGAGCCACGAGATGCGCACGCCGTTGAACGGGGTCAGCGGCTACGCCGACCTGTTGTCACGCCGCTCCGATCTGTCGCCCGAAGCCCAGGCTCAGGTCGCTGCTATCCGCCAGTCGGGGGAGGCCATGCTGACCCTCGTCGAGGATGTCCTGGACGTGTCGCGCGGCGACGAACCCCTCTGCCTGGAACCCTTCGACCTGGCCGCGCTGATCCAAGACGCAGTGGCTCTGAACGTCGTAGCCGCGCAGGCCAAGGGGCTCCTGTTCGATATGGAAATGGCTTTGCAGCCCGGCGGCCGCGTGCTCGGGGACGCTCGGCGTCTGCGCGGGGTCCTGCGGCATCTGGTCTCGAACGCCGTCAAGTTCACCGATCGCGGCGCGATCCGGCTCCTGGCGCGACATGACGGAGACCGCCTGCTGGTCGAGGTGGCCGACACCGGCTGCGGCATAGCCGACGATTTCATTCCCCGCCTGTTCGATCCCTTCGCACAGAGTGACGATTCCCTCCGCCGTCGCCACGGCGGGGCGGGCGTGGGCTTGCCCGCTGCAAGACGCCATGCCCGATGCATGGGCGGCGACGTGGTGCTGTTTTCGACCTCGTCGTCAGGTTCGGTGTTCCACCTGACGGCGCAGTTGGAGGCGCTCGACGCGCCCGCCGCAGAAGCACCGACGGAAGTCACCGCGCTGCGCGCGCTGATCGTCGACGACCTTCCGGTCAATCGCCAGATGCTGCGGCTGCTGATCGAGGCGGCGGGCTGTGAGGCGGTCGAAGCCGCCGACGGGCTGGAGGCGCTGGAACAGGCGAGCGGCGGCGGCTTCGACCTGATCCTGATGGATGTGCGGATGCCCCGTCTGGACGGGCTGGAGGCCTCGCGCCGTATTCGCGCCCTACCGTCCGATGCGGGCGAGGTGGCCATCCTGGCGGTGACCGCCGACGCCATGCCGGAAGACGCCGCGCGCTGCCTGGCGGCGGGCATGGACGCCCATCTGGCCAAACCTGTGACGCATGATCGGCTCTACGCCGCCATTGACCAGACTTTCCGCGTCGCCGCCGCACGCCACCAGGTCCACGCGGCCTAGGGGGGGGCGGCGCTCTCCACCGGAAAGGGTTACCTCCGAAAGGCGCTTCCGATCAGGCTCATGGCGCCTCGACCGGCCCTGAACCGTGGCGGCGATGTTGAAAAGCGTCCCCAGGCTTCTCCCCATCTGATTGTCCGCAGACCACCACATCTAGCGGTAGGATTAAAATGTGATCGCAAGATAGGCGCATTCCGACTTGGCGCCGGGCTGCGTCGGACGCATGGTGAAACTCACTTCTCCCGGATTCGCTTCAGGTCATTTTGATGAACGCCCACTCCTCGATCATCCGTCCCGGAACGGCTGGACTGCTGACGCCTTCGGCGGCCTACAAGCCGTTCCGCTATCCGTGGGCCTTCGACATGTGGAAGACCCAGCAGCAGGTCCACTGGATGCCCGAAGAGGTGCCGCTGGGCGAGGACGTCAAGGACTGGGCCGCCAACCTGACCGACAGCGAGCGCAACCTGCTGACGCAGATCTTCCGCTTCTTCACCCAGGCCGACATCGAGGTCCAGGATAACTACATGGAGCGCTACGGTCGGGTGTTCAAACCGACCGAAGTGAAGATGATGCTGGCGTCGTTCGCCAATATGGAGACGATCCATATCGCGGCCTACGCCCTGCTGCTCGAGACCATCGGCATGCCCGAGAGCGAGTTCGGCGCCTTCATGGAATACGAGGCCATGCGCGACAAGCATGACTTCATGGGCCAGTTCGGGGTCGAGACCGACGCCGACATCTGCCGGACGCTCGCCATGTTCGGCGGCTTCTCGGAAGGTCTGCAACTGTTCGCCAGCTTCGCCATGCTGATGAACTTCCCGCGCCAGTCGAAGATGAAGGGTATGGGCCAGATCGTTAGCTGGTCGGTGCGCGACGAGAGCCTGCACTGCGAAGGCATCATCAAGCTGTACCACGCCTTCAATCAGGAGACGGGCGCCGTCACCAAGGCCGTGGCCGACGACATAGTCGACTGCTGCAAGACCGTGGTCGACATGGAAGACAAGTTCATCGACCTGGCCTTCGAAATGGGTCCGGTCCACGGCATGACGCCGGATGACATCAAACAGTACATCCGCTTCATCGCCGACTGGCGCCTGCGTCAGCTGAAGTTGCCGGAAGTTTACGGCGTGACGGAAAACCCTCTGCCCTGGCTGCAGTCCCTGCTGTCGGGCGTCGAACACGCCAACTTCTTCGAGGCCCGCGCGACCGAATACTCCAAGGCGGCGACGCAAGGTTCGTGGCACGGCGCCGACGGCGTCTGGGACAGCTTCGACGCCATGATGAAGCGCCGCGAGACCGCCGAGGGCTGATCGGCGTGACCCATCCGGTCCGGGCGGCGCTGGTCGGTTTCGGCTACGCCGGGCGGACCTTTCACGCCCCGCTGATCGCCGCCTGTCCTGAATTGCGTCTGGAGGCGGTGGTCAGTCGCCAGGCCGAGGCGGTGGCCGAGGTCTGGCCCGACGCGCGCGTGCTGACGTCCTACGATCAGGCCCTGGCCGATCCCGCCATCGACCTGATTGTCCTTGCGACGCCGAACGATCTGCACGCGACGCAGGCCGAGGCGGCGCTGAACGCCGGCAAGGCCGTAGTGGTCGACAAGCCCTTCACCTTGACCGCCGCCGAGGCGCGTCGGCTGGCGGCCCTGGCCGACACGCGCGGGTCGATGCTGTCTGTCTTCCACAATCGTCGCTGGGACGCCGACTTCCTGACGCTGCAGGGCCTGCTCGCCCACGACCGTCTGGGACCAGTGGTGCGCTTCGAAAGCCGCTTCAATCGCTGGCGGCCCGAGGTGCGCGATCGCTGGCGCGAGGGCGACGGACCGGGGGCGGGCGTCTGGTACGATCTGGGGCCGCATCTGATCGATCAGGCTCTGGTCCTGTTCGGGCGTCCTCTGGGCGTGACCTGCGACCTGGCCGTGATGCGTCCGGGCGGCAAGGCGGTCGACTATGCTCACGCCGTGCTGCGCTATGCCGACAAGCGGATCATCCTGCACGCTGACATGGTCACGCCTGCCGCCGACGCCCGGTTCGTCGTCCACGGCGCACGCGCCAGTTGGCGGAAGGACGGGCTGGACGTGCAAGAAGACCAACTGAAATCGGGCCTGACCCCCGGCGTGGCGGGCTGGGGCGTTGATTCTCGCCCCGGCGTCGCAGTGGACGGCGCGACCGGCGCGCGCGAGATCGTGACGGGACCGCCTGGCGACTATCCCGCCTATTACGCCGCCATCGCCGGGGCGATCCGCGACGGTGCGCCCAATCCTGTCCCGCCGCATGAGGCCGTGGCGGTGATAGAGGTGTTGGAGGCAGGTCTGATCAGCGCCGAGCGTCGAGCCGAGGTCCCGCTCTAGTTGGGCGAGGGCGCTTGCCGTCCGGCGTTGCAGCGCGCCCGGTCGCCGCGTTCGCAGGCGGCCACTGTGGCCCGCCAGTCGGCCATCTGGCGCTCATAGGCGGCCTGGGCCTCGGCGGCGGTCCGCAGGTCGGTTTCACGGCGTTCGCGAGCCTCGATGGCCGCCGCCTCCAGTTCCGATTGGTACTGAGCCTGGGCCCTGGCGTAGGCTGCGGCGTTGGCGCGGTCTTCGTTTTCGGCCAGGTCGTTCTGAGCGACGACTTCATCGTTGAGGGCCTGGGTCTGACGCAACTCGTCGGGGTCCTGGGCCGAATCCGGGGCGCGCCGATAGCGTTCGCCCTGGCGGCGCAGCAGGTCGGCCACAGGGTCGCTGGCGGCGCTCTGGGCGGCTGTGGGGGCCGGGGCCTGCGTCTGAGCCGCCACAGGGCCCGTCAGGAGGCTCAGGGCGACGGCGAGAAGGGCGATGCGGTGTGGACGAGGGGCGGTGATCATGGGACGTATCCTGCCGGGCAAATAAGGCCGGATCGAAGCTTGGCCTTGGGGACCTTAAACCGAAACAACGCGCGGGTCAGGCCAAGGGCTGCAATGCCGTTTAGACCGGCAGCCGGAGTTCGAAGGTGGTGCCCTCGGGGCTGGTGTTCAGCAGGCGCAGCTCGCCGCCGTGGTTGGCCGCCAATTCGCGAGAGATGGTCAGGCCCAGGCCTGTGCCCTCCGAGGCGCGACCGCTGACGAAGGCCTCGAACAGCCGTCCGGCCAGGCGGTCGGGAATGCCAGGTCCGTCGTCGGTGATGCGCACGGCGACGACCCCGTCGCGGGCCTCGGCGCGGACCGTGATGCGGCCCTTCTTGTCGCGCGCGGGATCGCTCTCGATGGCCTGGCGGGCGTTACGCATCAGGTTGACCAGGATGCGATGAAGCTGGTCGCTGTCGGCGTTTACCGTGAGGCGGGCGGGCAGGTCACGGACCAGACGCACGCCGTCTTCCTCCAGCCCCGCGTCCTCGGCGGCCACGGCGACCGCGCGGGCCAGCAGCATCTTCTGCCGTTGCGGCGCGGCCTCTTCCGACTTGCCGTATTCCAGCACGTTGCGGGCCAGGGCGGCGGCGCGGCCCAGGGCGCGCTCCAGCCGGGGCAGGGCCTTGGCCACCAGGGGGTCGGACGAGCTGGACAGGCGCTCGGACGCCATCTGGGCCGAGGTCAGCATGTTGCGCAGGTCGTGGTTGATCTTGGCCACCGCCTCGCCCAGGGCCACCAGACGGGCGCGTGAGCGCAGGGACTGGCGCACCTCTTCCTGCATCCGCGCCAGTTCGCGCTCGACCCGACCGATCTCGTCCTTGCGGTCCGAAGGCGTCTCGGCGGGGCTTTCAGGGTCGGCGGCGAAGCGTTCGATGGCGCGCGTCACTCGGCGCAAGGGCGCCAGAACCAGGAAGGACAGGCCGGCGTAGAGCAGACCCCCCGCGACCACGGCGATCAGCAGCGACATGGTCAGGCTGTTCAGCAGGAAGGACTTCAGCTCGGTTTTCAGCGGCTGGGCCGGGGCCAGGATCTCGATGAAGTCACCTGAACGATAGCGCGGCTTGGCCTGCACCCGGATGGAGCGGTCAGGGTGGCCGAACAGGGTCTTCCACGGGTCCAGCAGCCGGGCGCCGACATTGCGCTGGCGCAGGTCGATCAGATCCGGCGCGCGGGGCAGGTTGGGGGCCTGCAGCAGCAGGCGGCGTACGCCTTGCTCGCCGACGACGACGGACTGGACGCCGCCGATGCTGAGCAGTTGTTCGGCGGTGGAATCCTCGACGGCCGAATAGGGCAGGGCCTCGACCCCTACGGAGGCCAGTTCCGCGGCCTGCAGCCGATCCATCAGCCAGCGCTCCTGGAAGGAGGCGGCGCTGGGCACGATGATCAGGGCGGCGACCGCCAGGGTGAAGGCCACGGTCAGCAGCAGCAGGCGGCTGGACAGCCCGTCGGGCGCACGAGGCGTCAGGCGCTCGCGCCAAATCGGGGGCAGCAGCTCAGGCAGGCGCACCGCTTGCAGGCGTGCAATCAGGCCCGTCTCGTCGCGGGGGCGCGTAGGCAGTCGAGTCTCGATCGCGTTCCGTTCCGTCATGCGGCGTCCATGCCGTGCCGAGCCCGCCATTTCTGCACTAATTTGAGCCCCAGGGGCAGCAACATCGACAGGAAGGCCACGCCCATCAAGGGCCAGATGAACTCGGCGAACAGGCTTTCCAGGTTCGGATCGGGATCGCGGATCAGGATTTCGTTCAGGCTGGACCCGATCCAGCAATAGATGATGTGCGCCGGCAAAAGCCCGATGAAGGTGGCGACCATGTAGGGGCGCAGGGGCGCGGCCATGACGCCCGCCGCCACATTGATCAGGTGGAAGGGCACCGACACGACCAGGCGCGCCACCAGGACGTACCAGAAGGTGTTCTTGTCCACGCCTTCGCAGACCTTCCTTAACAGGCCGGTGTCCTGAGCCGCGCGTCGGCGCAGGGTTTCGCCCAGGGCGGTGCGCCCCACATAATAGACGCCGAGGGCCCCTATGGTGGCGGCGAAGGCCGTAGAGACCCCTCCGACCCAGGGGCCGAATAGATAACCCGCCGTCACGGTGATGAAGACCACGCCGGGCACCACGCTGGCGGTCAGCAGGGCGAAAACCAGCATCAGCGCCAGCAGAGTCAGGATATAGTGCTGATCCGCCAGGGCCTGAAACGCCGCGCCGTGCTGGCGCAGGGTGTCCAGCGACAGGTAGCGGTTCCAGCCCATGCCGAAGATCAGCGCGATCGCCGCCAGCAGGACGGCGAGGGGCAGAAATCGTTTGACCCGGTTCATCCCTGCTCCGTAACCGACGCGGCCCAGCTTCCCTAGAAGTTTCAGACGCATTGCAACGCGTTGGATCGCTTGTCGGCGTTGACTCGTCCGTCACCGCCGCTTATACGCCCGCCTCCTGCACCGGATGACTGTGTCCGTTGCCAAACCCTGTAGCCCTGGAGCCGAACGTGAAGCGGACCTATCAGCCGTCGCGACTCGTGCGCAAGCGCCGTCACGGCTTCCGTTCGCGGATGGCCACCAAGAACGGACAGAAGATCGTCATGCGTCGCCGCGCCAAAGGCCGTAAGCGCCTGACGGCCTAGCGTCAGGCGCCCATTACCCTTCAGGGCGGGCGCATGACCGATGCGATGAAAATCGATCGCCTGACACGGCGGCCCCAGTTTCTGGCGGCCGCCAAAGGTGTTTCTCAGGCCCGCGGCGCCGTGGTGGTCCAGCAACTGGATCGCCAGGACGGACAGACCGCGATCCGCCTGGGATTCACCGCCACCCGCAAGGTGGGCGGAGCTGTGGTGCGAAACCGCTGCAAACGCCGCCTGCGCGAGGCTGCGCGGCTTCTGGCGCCCCTGCACGGGCGTCCCGGCTGCGACTATGTGTTCATCGCCCGCATGGGCACGGCGGACCGCGACTGGGACCGCTTGCTTGACGATGTGAAATCGGCCCTTACAAGGCTCGCAACCCCGCGTGCGGCTCCCGATATGGGAGATGCGGCGAAATCGCCCGCCCGCGCCTTTGACGATTCGCGCCCCTCCGGCCAGGACCGCTGACCCCGATGCAGAACGAGAATTCGCGCAACACCATTATCTTCTTTGTGTGCGCGGCCCTGATCATGGGCGTTTACTACTTCATGGTGATGCGCCCGCAGGCCGAGATGCGCCGCCAGCAGCAGGTCGTGGCCGCCGAGCAGCAGGCTGCGACGGCCGACGGCGGCCTGACGTCCGGTTCCGCCGCTCCGGCCGCCTTCGTGGCTGACCGCGCCCAGGCCCTGGGCACAGCGGCCCGCGTGCCGATCCAGACGCCCAAGCTCAAGGGCTCGCTGTCGCTGCAGGGCGCGCGCATCGACGACCTGTACCTGACCGATTACAAAGAGACGCTGGACAAGAATTCTCCGCCGGTCGAGCTGTTCCGCCCGCAGGGCATGGAGCACGCCTACTTCGCCCAGTTCGGCTGGAGCGGCCCCAACGTCGCCGGCGGCGTTCCCGGACCCAACACGCCCTGGGCCCTGACCAAGGGCGCGACCCTGACCCCGACCACGCCGGTTGAACTGACCTGGGACAATGGCCAGGGCCTGCGCTTCACGCGCGTCATCGCCATCGATGACCAGTATGTCTTCACCGTCAGCGACACCGTGGCCAACCTGAGCGGCCAGCCGATCACCATCGCCCCCTATGGCCGCGTCGAGCGCCAGGGCGTGCCCGCTGATCTGGGCAAGCAGATGATCCTGCACGAAGGCGCCATCGGCGCCTTCGGCGCGAACGGCAAGTTCACCACCGAACAGGTCAAGTACAAGGACTGGGCCAAGAAGCCGCGCATTGAGAAGCAGTCGACCGGCGGCTGGCTGGGCATCACCGACAAGTACTGGATGGCCGCGCTCATCCCGGACCAGAAGGAAGCCATCGAAGGCCGCTTCGCCGTTCGCGATCCCGACGGTCTGAACGTTCACGAAGCCGCCATGCTGGGCGCGACCCGCACCATTCAGCCGGGCCGTCAGATTGAAGAGACCCAACGTCTGTTCGCCGGCGCCAAGCGCAACGAAATCCTGGCCGGCTATGAGAAGAGCCTGGATCTGCCGCGCTTCGTCTACGCCATCGACTGGGGCATGTTCTGGTTCCTGACGCGCCCGATCTTCATGATCGTGGAATTCTTCTACGGCGTTCTCGGCAACTTCGGCCTGGCCATCCTGGCCCTGACGGTCGTGGTCAAGCTGATCATGTTCCCGCTGGCCAACAAGTCCTACGAAAGCCTGTCCAAGATGCGGACCCTCCAGCCCAAGATGGAGGAGATCAAAAAGAAATTTAAGGACGACCCGCAGAAGCAGCAGCAGGAGACGATGGCCCTGTATCAGCGGGAGAAGATCAATCCGCTGGCGGGCTGCCTGCCCATCCTGGTTCAGATCCCGGTCTTCTACGCCCTGTACAAGGTGCTGTTCGTCACCATTGAAATGCGCCACGCGCCCTTCTTCGGCTGGATTCGCGATCTGTCGGCGCGCGACCCGTCGACGATCTGGAACCTGTTCGGCGCCATTCCGTGGGACCCCGCGACCCTGCCGCTGGTCGGTTCCCTGCTGAACGGCCCTCTGCACCTGGGCGTCCTGCCCATCGTCTATGGCCTGACCATGTGGCTGCAGCAGTCGATGAACCCGCCGGCCCAGGATCCGATGCAGCGTCAGATCTTCGCCTTCCTGCCCTTCATCTTCACCTTCATCATGGCCCCGTTCGCGGCCGGCCTGCTGATTTACTGGGCTTGGAACAACATCCTCTCGATCGCGCAGCAGTACGTCATCATGCACCGCTTCAAGGCCGAGAACCCGATCGACACGTTCCTCGCCCGTTTCAAGAAAGCCTGACCCATTGGATCAACCGTCGGCAGAGCCCAAGGTCGGAGAATACTCGGACATCGAGATTGAGCAGGCGCGCGTGCTGTTCTCGCGCCCGGCCACCTTCGTCCTGGGCTGCGCCAAGATCGAACAACTGCCCGATCCTGACCTGCCCGAGATCGCCTTTGCGGGCCGGTCAAACGTCGGCAAGTCCAGCCTGATCAACGCCCTGGTCGGGATGCACAAGCTGGCGCGGGCCTCGAACGAGCCGGGCCGTACGCGCGAGGTCAACTTCTTCGACCTGGACGGCCGTCTGCGTCTGGTCGACCTGCCCGGCTACGGCTGGGCCAAAGCGTCCAAGACCACGGTGAAGAAGTTTCAGGATCTGGGCCGCGACTACCTGCGCGGCCGGGTGACGCTGAAGCGAGTCTATCTGCTGATCGACTCTCGTCACGGCCTGAAAAAGGTCGACGACGACGCGCTAAAGGCCCTGGACCTGGCCGCCGTCAGCTATCAGATCATCCTGACCAAGGCTGACAAGCTGAAGAAGGGCGAGATCGAAAAGGTCCAGGCGGAGACGCTGAAGGCCATCTCGAAACGCCCCGCCGCCTTCCCGGCCGTGCTGGTGACCTCGTCCGAAAAGGGCACGGGCATGCCGGAACTGCGCGCCGAGATCATGCGCAGCACGGGCGTCGAACTGACGTAAATCGTCAGTTGTTTCACTCGCCGCTATGGCGTCGCTGACGCGCGGCCCCATATCGAGCGGATGATCCCGCTTTCCATTCTCGACCTCGCGCCGGTGCCCGAGGGTTCCGATGTCTCGCAGTCGCTGGCCAACACTCTCGACCTGGCTCGCCATGCCGAACGTCTCGGCTACAAGCGCTTCTGGCTGGCCGAGCACCACAACATGCCGGGCATCGCCAGCGCTGCGACCTCGGTCGTCATCGGCGCGGTGGCGGCGGCGACGAAGACTATCCGCGTCGGGGCCGGCGGCGTCATGCTGCCCAACCACGCGCCCCTGGTCATCGCCGAGCAGTTCGGCACCCTGAACGCCCTGCACCCCGGCCGTATCGACCTGGGCCTGGGCCGCGCGCCCGGTTCGGATCAGGCCACCGCGCGGGCGCTGCGCCGTACGCTTCAGGGCGACGTGGACGCCTTCCCGCAGGACGTGATGGAGTTGATGCAGTGGTTCGCGCCCGCGACGCCGGATCAGCGCATCATCGCCAACCCCGGCGAGGGGCAGGCCGTGCCGATATGGATTTTGGGGTCGTCCACCTATGGGGCGCAGCTGGCGGCCCATCTGGGCCTGCCCTACGCCTTCGCCAGCCATTTCGCGCCGGGCGAGATGATGCGGGCGCTGGACGTCTATCGTCAGACCTTCCGGCCGTCCGAGCACTTGGAAAAGCCCTACGCCATGCTGGGCTACAATGTCTTCGCCGCCGGGACGGACGAGACCGCGCGTCTGCTGTTCACCTCGGTCCAGCAGGCCTTCGTCAATCTGAGAACGGGCCGTGCCGGCAAGCTGCCTGCCCCGGTCGAGGGCTATTACGAGCGTCTGGACGGCGCCGCACGCGGCATGATTGACGCCGCCCTGGCCTGTTCCGCCGTCGGCTCGCCCGAGACGGTGCGCGCAAGTCTGGAGGCCTTCGTCGCAAGGACCGGCGCGGATGAACTGATGGTCACCAGCCAGATCTGGGATCCCGCGGCGCGGGTGCGCTCGCTGGAGTTGCTGGCCGAGGCGGTCGGGCAGGGTGGAGGTTAACTCGGCTCGTCAGGGGGGCTGAACCTGAGCGCCGTCGGCGAGGCGGCGATCGGGCCGGCTTCCTCGACAAGGCGGCGCCACGCCTCGCCCAGACGAATGGAGTCCGCAAGATCCTGGACCGAGATGGCTGAGCGCTCACTCAGGCGTTGGCGAAGACCTTGGCAAGCGGCCAGAAGCGCCGAGGCATGGCGCACGTCCGGCGCATCCGCCGCGCTTCCCAGGGCCTCATAGGTGCTGTAGCGCCAATGTACGCTGTCGGGCGCGCTGACCAGGGCCCATTTTTCGGCCGGGGTCAGGGCGTCTTCAAGACGCTCCCAGGCGTCGCTGTCAGCCGGACGACGATAGTGCCCCGGCTGTTGCGGCAGACCGTGTCGGCCATAGACCCGTCCCGCCGCCGCTTCGATCGCCTGAAGCAATGACAGAAGATCGGCGGTAGAAGCGTTCGCGTCTTCGCTTCCGCTCGCCGGCGCTGCGGGCGGGTCGGTGAAGCGGCTGCGGCCGAAGCGAACGCGCAATCGACTAGTCGACGTTGATCGCGCTGGTGACCGAGACGTCATAGACCACGCGCGTCACGCTCTGCACGAACTCGAAGAACTTGCGGGCCTCGGCGGCGCCGGCGCGCGGCGCATAGATGATGTCGTCAGGCTCGATCTGGAAGTTGCTGGCGATGAAGAAGCCCGAGCCTTCGTTCAGGTTCAGGCGATAGACCACCGGCACGCCGCGCGGGGTAGCGGGCTGTTGAATGCCGAGGGCTTGGGCCACTTCGGGGCGCTCGAAGCGGAAGACCAGCACCGACTTGGCGTCGGCAAGATTAGAATCGAGGCCGCCGACGCCGCTAAGCGCCTCGGCCAGGGTCAGCGGGCCGGGCGGCAGGTCGGTGCGAGCCACGGCGTTGAAAGCGCCGAAGGAGCTGAACCGGCGGGGTTGGTAGACCAGATTGACTTGGTCGCCGCGTTGCAGCCGCACATTCTCGTTGAACTCGGTCGTGACGATCGACATCGGGGCGGAATAGGTCTGGCCGCCGCGTTGAATGCGGACGGTGACGTCATAGACGGAGCGTGATGAGCCGCCGGCGGCGGCGATGACGTCCAGAATACGATCGTTGTTGGCCGCCAGCGGCTGACGGCCAGGGTTGCGCACCTCGCCCAGCACCGTGACGGCGTTGGAGGTGTTGCCCGCCATGGTGACGATGACCTGGGGGTTGGCGACCTTGCCGACCAGGGCGCGGCGTACGGCGGCGGAAGCCTGGGCCGGGGTCAAGCCCTGAACCGAAACCGATCCGGCGAAGGGAACCGGCACGGCGCCGTTCCGATCCACCACCAGGGGCGGCAGGGTCTGGTTTCCGCTTTCGCTGCTGCGGCTCGAACTCCCGCCGCCGAACAGGCCCCCGCTCGGCTCGAAGATGCTGACGGCCAGCGTGTCGCCCACGCCGATGACGTCCGTCGGCGCTTCGCTGGAGGCCAGCGCCAGGGTGCTGAAGGAGCGTTGCGGCGCCGCCTTCAGTAGCTCGCTGAGCGCGAAGTCCAGATTGACCAGGGCGTAGTCACCCTGCTGCTGCTCTGTGCTGGCGCTCTTCACCACCCCCATGCCGGAGGGCCCGTCACGCGGGAGCGTCGAGCAGCCGGCGAGAAGAGCGACGATCATCAGACTGGCGGCGGTACGGGTCATTGCAGCTCGCTTCAAGTTCGTCTGATGCTTACCCGGCGACGGCTGTCGCCGCCAGAGGGGGCAGAAGACGATCCCCTATCTGTTGGAAATGCGACTGCCAGGTCGGAGCCTGATAGGCGGGTGCGGTCGGGCGATGCAGCGTCGCCGCTTCCAACGCCTTCAACCAGCCCAGTCCGTCCAGCGGGTCGATCAGGGTCGCCTGCGGCACCAGTTCGCGGTGCGCGGGAATATCCGAAGCGATCAGCGGCACCCCCAGGGCGCAAGCCTCGACCGCCGGCAGGTCAAAGCCCTCGACGGAGGACGGGGCCAGCACCGCCTGGGCGCCGCGCATCAGGTCCGCTAATGCGGTGTCGGGCAGGTTCTCGACCTGATGCACCAGGCCCTGAAGATTGGGCGAGCGTTGCAGGTGGTCCAGCACGGCCTCGTTCTCCCAGCCATAGCGGCCGATCAGCACCAACCGTGGCGCCTTGTCTCCCATGCATTCCTGGAGGCGCCGCCAGACCGTCAGCAGGAAGGCCAGGTTCTTGCGGGCCTCGATCGTGCCGACATGGACGAAATAGGGACGGCGCGTCGCGTTTGGCGCGCTCTTCATGAAGACCGGCTCAAGACCCAGGTGAGCGACCTCTACGGGCGGCGCCTTCAGCTTTTCACGATCGGCGAAAGCCAGCACTTCGTCAGCAGTGTATTGAGAGTTGACCAGGATGCGAGAGGCGTGGTGCAGGGCGGTCAATACCCGGCGCCGATGCTTGTCGCCGTCGCCGGGGCGGCAGAATTCTGGATGGGTGATGGGGATCAGGTCGTGCAGCATGACGACGCGTTCGATGCCCTGAGCGCTCAGGCTGGTCAGGATGTCGGGCGTGTTCAGACTAGAGTGGCCGACGTTGAAATAGAGCTGGGCCGGCGGCGGCGCGACGATCCCGCGAGAACGGAAATACTGTTTCCAGACGCGAACCTTTTTTCGCTTTTTTTCCGGTTTGAGCGGGTCGGGGGCCTCGCCGATGATCGACGCGGTCGGTTGTTCTGCTTCCAGGGCGGCGAATAGGCGACGCTCGTGGGCGTTAAGGTCGCGTTCGGGCGGTCCGCCGGTCCAGCGGCGGCGCAGCGCGACCATGCACTCACGGAACCATTGCTGATCCACGGCCGCCAACTGATCGTGACGCGAGCGAACGGGCACCATCCGGTAATCCGGGTGACTGATAAGCCATTCGGCATAGGCCAGGCAGACACGGTCGACGCCGGTCGGCGCGCTGCGGTCGGTCCGGCTCAGCAGGCGGCTGGCGTCAAAAAGAATGTCGTGGGTCATCAGGAGACGTAGCCGGCCTGCATTAGTTCGGCGATGTGGATGACGGCGACTGGGCGGTTGTTCTCAATCACGAACAGGTTGGCGATCTTGTTGGCGCTCAACAGGTCGACCACGTCGCTCATGCGGGCGTCTGGCTCCACGGTGATCGGGCTGCGGCTCATGATGTCCTCGGCGTGGATCGCCGTGATGTCGCTGGAGAAGGCGCGGCGGATGTCGCCGTCAGTGATAACCCCCGCCAGGCTGCCATCGGAATGCAGGACCGCGACGGCCCCTTTGCGACCAGCGCTGATGGCCGAGACAACTTCGCTGAAGCTGGCGTCCAGCGGCACGCTGGCGGGGGTGGCGGCATTGTCGCCCATCCACTCACGGACGCTCTGCAGGCTCATGCCCAGGGCGCCCCCCGGGTGGTGCAGGCCGAAGTCCTCCCGGGTGAAGCCGCGACGATCCATCAGCACCATGGCCAGGGCGTCACCGATGGCCAGGGTCATCAGGGTGGAGGTGGTCGGCGCCAGACCGTTGGGGCAGGCCTCGGCCACCTTGGGCATGGTCAGGCTGACGGCCGAGTGACGCCCCAGGAAGCTGCTGGCCCGCTGGGTGATGCTGATGACCGGAATATCGTTGCGCTGGCAATAGAGCAGGGGGTCGCGCAGTTCGCGGCTCTCGCCCGAGTTGGAGATGGCCAGAAGCGTGGTGTCAGGACGCAGCATGCCTAAGTCGCCGTGGCTCATTTCCGCCGGGTGCACGAAGAAGGAGTTGGTGCCGGTCGAGGCCAGGGTGGCGGCGATCTTGCCGCCGATGTGGCCTGACTTGCCCATGCCGGTGACGACCAGATAGCCGGGGCGCGACAGGATGATGTCGCAGGCGCGGGCGATCGAGACGTCGATGGAGCGCTCCAGCGCCTCCAGAGCCTCGATGTTCAGCCGCACGACCTCGCGTGCTCGGCCGGTCATCGCGGCGATCTGTTCCGGCGACGAGTGAAGCGTGTTCGGCATGGGCAGGCTCCTGAGGCGCCGGACCGCTGCGGCGGTTCTTCGTGGCGCATCTGCGAATTGCCCCATCTGGATTGTTCGCACAATGGCGGGGCCGTAGCGGAATTGTCACCTCGGCGGACAACCTTCCGGGCCCGGGTGCGTTCCCAACAGTCTCGACAACAGCATCGAAACGAGTTCGGACCTTATGCCGTCTGCATCCGAGGCGATCGCCTCACGTCTGCCTGAGCCGCCCGTCGCCCTTGCCAAACCCGCCCTCTTCCTCGATCTGGACGGCGTACTGGCGCCCTTGGCGCCGACGCCGGACGCAGTGGGGCCGGATGCGCGACGTACTGAGGTGCTGACCCGGCTGACGGACAGGCTGCAAGGCCGCGTGGCCATCGTCAGTGGGAGGACCCTCAACGAAATCGACCGGATCAGCGACGGCGCGGCCCGCGCGGCCTCGGGGGTGCATGGTCTGCAACGACGACGCGGCGACGGCTCCTTCGCCAACCGGACGCCGGACCCCGCCGTACGCCGCGCGGTGGCCGCGTTTGACGCCTTCGCCGCCAACCGGCCGGGCGTGCTGGTGGAGGACAAGGAGCTGTCGGCGGGTCTTCACTATCGACAAGCTCCCGACGTTTCGGTGGACGCCCTGGCCCTGGCGGCTTCCTTGGCCGAGGAAACGGGGTTGGCCTTGCAGCCGGGCTCCATGGTGCTGGAACTGAAGACCCCCGGCACGGACAAGGGCGTAGCGCTCGCCGCCTTCATGGCCGAGGCGCCGTTTCAAGGGGCTGTGCCTGTCATGGTCGGCGACGACCTGACCGACGAACATGGGTTCGAGGCGGCTGAGCGGCTGGGCGGGTTTGGCGTTCTGGTGGGGACCGAACGCCCGACCGCCGCCCGCTATCGGTTGGAGGATGTCGAGGCCGTTCTCGACTGGCTGGATCAGATCGAAGGAGATCAGCCATGACTCGCCCCAACCTCGACCTGGCCCCTATCGGCAACTGCTCGGTCAGCGCCCTGATCGACCGGACGGGACGCTTCGTCTGGGCCTGCGCCCCGCGGATCGACGGCGACCCGGTCTTTTCAGCCCTGATGGACGGCGATGAGCCCGAGCATGGCTTCTGGGCCATCGAACTGGCCGACATGGTCGCCATCGAGCAGGCCTATGTGCGAAACACCGCCGTCCTGCGCACCGTCATGACGGACGAGCGGGGCGCTGCGGTTGAGATTCTCGACTTCGCGCCGCGCCATTTGAAACATTCGCGCATCTATCGCCCCATCGCCTTCGCGCGGGTGGTGCGACCCCTGTCGGGGGCGCCGCGCATCACCGTGCGGCTGCGGCCGTCGGCGGACTGGGGCGCGCGGCGGGCGGAGCAGACCTCAGGCTCCAACCACATCCGCTATCTGTGCACCGACCTGACGCTGCGGCTGACCACCAACTGCCCCGTCACCCATGTCCAGAACGAGCGGACCTTCCGGCTGGAAGGCGAGCTGGCCTTCTTCCTTGGCCCGGACGAGGGCTATGACCAGTCGGTGATGGCGGGGGTTTCGGCGGCCCTGGATCAGACCATCCAGCACTGGAAGCTGTGGACCCGGACCCTCTATGTGCCGCTGGACTGGCAGGAGGCGGTGATCCGCGCCGCCATCACCCTCAAGCTCTGCGTCTATGAGGAGACCGGCGCCATCGTCGCCGCGATGACGACTTCAGTCCCCGAGTTCCCGGAGAGCGGGCGCAACTGGGACTATCGTTTCTGCTGGGTGCGCGACGCCTATTACACGGTGCGGGCGCTGAACCGGCTGGGGGCGGTGGACATCCTGGAGAACTACCTAGGCTACCTGCGCAATCTGGTGGACGACGCTCAAGGCGGCCATGTCCAGCCCGTCTATGGCGTGGGTCTGGAAGCGGCGATCGGCGAGCGGATCGTCGACAGCGTCGAGGGCTATCGCGGGATGAAGCCGGTGCGCGTCGGCAATCAGGCGCACGAGCATCTGCAACACGACGTCTATGGCCAGATCGTCCTGCCGCTGGTTCAGGCCTTCTTCGACGAGCGGATGCTGAGGCCCGGCACGATCGACGACTTCCACGCCCTGGAAAAGGTCGGCGACCGCGCCTTCGCCATGCACGACCAGACGGACGCGGGCCTGTGGGAGTTCCGCACCATCGCCCGGGTCCATACCTATTCCTCGGTGATGTGCTGGGCCGCCTGCGACCGGCTGGCCAAGGCGGCGCGCCATCTGGGGCTGACTGAGCGGGGCGAGCTCTGGGACGAGCGGGCGCGGCTGATTCGGGCGCGGATCGAGGCCGAGGCCTACCTGCCGGAGGAAGGCCGCTTCGCCGCCAGCTTCGGCGGGACAGAGCTGGACGCCTCTCTGTTGCAGATGACCGATCTGGGCTTCCTCGACGCCCGCGACCCGCGTCAGGTCAAGACCTTCGAGGCTGTGGAGCGGGATCTGAAGCGCGGCCCCTATCTGTTCCGCTACATCCACCCCGACGACTTCGGCGAGCCGGAGACGGCGTTCAACTTCTGCACCTTCTGGTTCATCGAGGCCCTGCATCTGAATGGGCGAACGGAGGAGGCGAGGGCCATCTTCGACCAAATGCTCAGTCAAAGGACCCACGCGGGTCTGCTCAGCGAGGATATCTCGATTCAGGACGGGGAGCTGTGGGGCAACTACCCGCAGACCTATTCCCTGGTCGGGATCATCAACTGCGCGGTCCTGCTCAGTCGTTCATGGCAGGACGCGCGATGAGCCGGTTGATTGTCGTCTCGAACCGCGTCTCGGCGCCCAAGGACCCGGCGGCGGGCTCGGCGGGGGGGCTGGCCATGGCCCTGTCAGCGGCGTTGCGCAAATACGACGGCCTGTGGTTCGGCTGGTCCGGCGAAACGGTCGAGCAGTTCACCGGCGAATTGAACATCGAGGACCGGGCGGGCGTCACCGTCGCCACCGTCGATCTGGAGCCGCAGGACGTCGACGAATATTACAACGGCTACGCCAACAAGACCCTGTGGCCGCTCTTCCATCACCGGGTCGATCTGACGGCCTATGAGCGGTCCTATGGCGAGGGCTATGAACGGACCAATCGCCGCTTCGCCGAGGTGCTGCAGCCGCTGATCCAGCCCGACGACATCATCTGGATCCACGACTATCACATGATCCCGATGGCGCGGGACCTGCGCCGTCTGGGGGTGAAGAATCGGATCGGCTTCTTCCTGCACACGCCCTGGCCGGCGCGCCAGCTGCTGGTGACCCTGCCGCATCATCGCCGGCTGGTGGAGTCGATGTTCTATTTCGACCTGATCGGCTTCCATACTCATGAATGGCTCGGCCTGTTCGAGCGCTACGTCGAGGTCGAGGCGCGGGGGCGGGTGTCGCCCGACCATGTGATCGAGGCCTTCGGCCGTCGGGTTCAATGCGGGGTCTTCCCCATCGGCATCGATGTGGACGGCTTCCTGGCGGCGCGCGACTCGGTGCTGGGGGGCAAGACCTACGACCGGATGGCGGCCTCGGCGGCCTTCCGCTCGATGATCGTCGGCGTGGATCGGTTGGACTACTCCAAGGGGCTGGAGCAGCGAATGCTGGGCTTCGAGCAGTTCCTCGAGGACAACCCCGCCATGCGCGGCGAGGTCTTCCTGTTGCAGGTGACGCCGATCTCGCGTGACGACGTGGATACCTATCAGGACATACGCGGGCGGCTGGACGCCCTGGCCGGGCGGATCAACGGCGCCTATGCCGACATGGACTGGCAGCCGATCCGCTATCTGAACCGCACCTTCCGGCGGGATCAGCTGGCGGGGCTCTATCGCGCGGCCAAGGTCGGCCTGGTCACGCCCCTGCGCGACGGCATGAACCTGGTGGCCAAGGAATATGTGGCGGCCCAGAACCCCGAGGATCCCGGCGTGCTGATCCTGTCGCGTTTCGCCGGCGCCGCCGAGCAGATGGGCGAGGCCCTGCTGGTCAATCCCCTCAGCCGTGAAGAGCTGTCGGAAGCGATCAAGACGGCCCTGACCATGCCCCTGGAGGAGCGCATCCGAAAATGGAAGGCGCTGATGCAGGTGGTGCGCGACACCGACGTGGGGATATGGCGCGACAGCTATGTCGGGGCGCTCAAGAAGGTCGCGATCCGCGCCGACGACGAAGTGGTCGCCGACGCGGCCGAACCTGCGGCCTAGCTGGCCTCGGCGTACTGCGGCGGCGTGCCGTCGCGGGCGAGGGCGCGGGCGTGGGCGGGACGCGCCGCCAGCCGCTCGACATAGGCGTCCAGCAGGGGGCTTTCGGGCAGGTGCTCGCGCGCCCAAGCCACGGTGCTGCCGATCAGGACGTCGGCCACGGTGAAGCGGTCGCCCATCAGCCAGGGACCTTCCCACAGGGCCTCCAGCAGCCGGGTCATGGCGGCGTCGTAACGGGCACGAGCATAGGCGTCGGCGTCCACCGCGCCGGTCATCTTGTTCCACAGCGACGGCTCCAGCTCGCCCGAGGCCCAGAACATCCAGGTCAGCAGGGGACCGCGCTGCGGCGACGCCGGGGGGAAGCCGAGACCCGCCTCGGGATGGAGGCCGGTCAGGTAGAGGGCGACCGCCGCCGATTCGGTGATCAGGGCGCGGTTGTGCAGCAGGGCCGGGACCTTGCCGTCGGGATGAGGGTTCCTGGGATCGGCGGCGCCCGTGCCGTCCATGCGGCGGATGTCGCAATATTCGATGCGGCAATCGGCCCCCAGCTCCTCGACCAGCCAGACCAGGCGCGAGGAACGGGACCAGGGGGCGTGGAACAGGGTCAGCATCGATAATCCTCCCAGATATCGCGCCGCGACGGAGCGTCGGCGGCGGTCCGTCTTGACTACTGACACCCTGCTGCCACCATGCTGTCAGCAGTCTTCGGCCAGGGTGGGGACATGAGACGCGCCGACCGACTGTTCCAGATCATCCAGGTGCTGCGCCGGGCCACGCGTCCGGTGACGGCCGACGCCATCGCGGCCGAGCTGGAGACCTCCAAACGCACCGTCTATCGCGACATCGCCGCCCTGCTGGGTCAGCGGGTGCCGATCCGAGGCGAGGCGGGGTTGGGCTATGTGCTGGACGGCGGTTTCGACCTGCCGCCGCTGATGCTGACGTCCGATGAGATCGAGGCGGCGGTGCTGGGGGCGCAATGGGTGGCGGCGCGCGGCGATCCGGCCCTGGCCCGCGCGGCGCGTGACTTGACCGCCAAGATCGCCGCCATCGTGCCGGAACGTCTGCGCTCGGTGGTGCTGGAGCCTTCAGTGGCCACGCCGCCGCCGTGGGAGCAGAAGATGGAGACTGTGGATCTGGCCCAGGTGCGGGCCTGGATTCACGCCGGGCGCAAGCTGCGGCTCTATTACGCCGACGAGCAGGGGCGAGAGACGACGCGCGTCATTTGGCCCTGCCTGATCGGCTATCACGAGAGGGCGCGTCTGCTAATCGCCTGGTGCGAGACGCGCGAGGACTTCCGCAGCTTCCGCGCCGACCGGGTGGTCGACGCCGAGTTTCTGGAAGACCGCTATCCCGGTCGGCCCGCCGTCCTGCGCCAGCGCTGGTTCGCAGCGATGGAGGTGCGGCGGGCCGCCGAGTGCGAAGGGCTTCAGTAGATCTCGAACAATCCGGCAGCCCCCATGCCCCCGCCGATGCACATGGTGACGACGCCGTACTTGGCCCCGCGCCGCTTGCCTTCGATCAGGACGTGGCCGGTCATCCGCGCGCCCGACATGCCGTAGGGGTGGCCGATGGAGACGGCGCCGCCTGAGACATTCAACCGGTCATTGGGGATGCCGAGTTTGTCTCGGCAATAGAGGACCTGCACGGCGAAGGCCTCGTTCAGCTCCCAGATGCCGATGTCGTCCATGGTCAGGCCGTGACGTTTCAGCAGCTTGGGCACGGCGAAGACTGGGCCGATGCCCATTTCGTCCGGTTCGCAGCCCGCCACGGCCATGCCGCGATAGGCGCCCAGAGGCTGCAGGCCGCGCTTCACCGCCTCGCCCGCCTCCATGATGACGCAGGCCGAGGCGCCGTCCGACAACTGCGACGCATTGCCGGCGGTGATGAACTCGCCCTGCTGGATTTCCTCGCCGCCGCCGAAGACGGGCTTCAGCGATTGCAGGCCTTCGAGCGTGGTGTCCGGCCGGTTGCCCTCGTCCTTGCCCAGCGTGACTTCCTGCGACGAGGTTTGGCCGGTGGCCTTGTCCATGACCAGCATCGAGGTCGTCATGGGCACGATCTCGGCATCGAAATGACCGGCGGCCTGGGCCGCCGCCGTGCGCTGCTGCGACTGCAGGGCGTAAACGTCCTGGGCGTCGCGGCTGATGCCATAGCGACGGCTGACGACCTCGGCGGTCTCCAGCATCGACATATAGATGTGGGGCGACAGCTTCAGCAGCGCCTCGTCCTTCATCCGATAGAGGTTCATGTGCTGGTTCTGCACCAGGGAGATGCTCTCCAGCCCGCCGCCGACCGCCATCTTCTGCTGGTCGAAGATGACCTGCTTGGCCGCCGTGGCGATGCCCATCAGGCCCGAAGCGCACTGACGATCCAGGCTCATGCCCGGCACGGAGGAGGGGAGACCCGCCGCCAGCGCCACCTGACGCGCTACGTTCGTCCCGGTCGAGCCCTGTTGCAGGGCCGCGCCCATGACGACGTCCTCGATCTCGGCTGGATCGACGCCGGCGCGTGCGACCGCGTGCTTTACCGCATGGGCGCCGAGCTGTTGCGCCTGGGTGTCGTTGAAGGCCCCGCGATAGGCCCGGCCGATCGGGGTGCGGGCGGTGGAGACGATGACGGCTTCACGCATGGAGAAATGCTTTCTCGTTTTTTGGGCGCTACGCTCGCGACGCGGTCGCTCGCTGCTTGAGCGCAAAAGAGGGCGCTATCGCCGCGATGCGGACGCGCGCTGCGGTAAGCGCGTTTCCTGCCTAACGATGAGAGGATAGGCGCCTCACGTCGGGGCAACGCAAGGCGCCTTCGCAGAAGTAAACGAGCCAGCGAGGCGCCGTGTCCTGATCTAGAGACGCGTCGGCCTCAAGTAGCGCGAAGCGCGATAGGCCTCTCTAAGAAGAAAGCGCAGCTTTCGCCTTGGTCAGTTCGATCATGCCCTGGGCGGCGCCCATCTCGGGCACGATCTCGTTGGTGCGGTCCGAGATGGCGTCGAAGCGGGCGGCGACCTGTTCGGCGGCGTCCGGGCCGATGGCGAAGTCGCCCTGGGTCAGGGTGACGTATGCGCGCTCAAAGCCGCCGGCGCCGGCGGCCAGGATGGCGCGGGTCGGGGCGTCGCGGCTGACCAGATGCAGCAGACCGGGCGTCACCAGGTCCGGCCCCAGAGCCTCCAGCGGCAGACCTTGCAGGTCCTCGGTCATGCGGGTGTGGGCGGTCGGGGCCAGGGCGTTGACGCGGATGTCGTTCTTGGCCCCTTCGATGGCGAGGGTCTGCATGAGGCCGACCAGGGCCATCTTGGCGGCGCCGTAGTTGGCTTGGCCGAAATTGCCGAACAGGCCGGACGACGATGTCGTCATGACAATGCGGCCATAATTCTGGGTTCGCATGATCTCCCACACCGCCTTGGTGCAGTGAACCGCGCCCATCAGGTGGACATCCATCACCAGCTGGAAATCGGCCAGGTCCATCTTGGCGAAGGACTTGTCGCGCAGGATGCCGGCGTTGTTCACCAGAATGTCGATCCGGCCCCAGCCGGCCATGATCTCGGCGACCATGGCCTCGACCGCCGCCGCGTCGGTGACGGAGGCCGCATTGGCCATGGCCTCGCCGCCCGCGGCCTCGATCTCGGCCACCATGGCCTCGGCCGCCGTGGCTGAGCCGCCCGAGCCGTCGCGCGCGCCGCCCAGATCATTGACCACCACCTTGGCACCCCGCGCCGCCAGAGCCAGGGCGTGTTCGCGGCCCAAACCACCGCCCGCGCCCGTCACGATCGCCACCTGGCCGTCGAACCTGATCGTCATGAATGGTCTCCGTTTTGTTTCGCTACGGTCTTAGCAGGCAGGATTGAGTGGCAAAACGGGCGTTTGTGTTGAAATGGCGCCACAGTCGTCACAATCCTTCGACCAGCATCGGAACCCTAGCCGTCCCGCCTCGTTCGGCCCCTTGAGCGCTATCGCCTTGTGCGTCGGCATTCGGATCAACTTGAAGTGTGAGGACACCATGAAGCTGAAACTTCTCGCCAGTGTCGCCGCGGCCGGACTGTTCGCAGCCGGCGCGGCGTCGGCTGAGCCGGACGGCTGGTACGGCGCTGTCGACGCCGGCTACCATATCATCGACGACATCAACGCGGAATCGTCCACGACCAGCGCCAACTGGAACTGGGAAGTCAACGACGGCTGGGCGGCGTTTGCTCGTCTCGGCTACCGCTTCAACCCAAACTGGCGTGTTGAGCTCGAGGGCGGCTACCGCTCGGGCGACATCGGCACGGTGCGCGCCGTTTCCGGCACGCAGGGCCTGTGCAACTCGACCCCGGCGACCGGCCCGTGCTACTCGCCTGAAGGCGACATCACGTCGACGACGCTGATGGCCAACGTTCTTTATGACTTTGGCTACTCGGCCTGGGGCATCCGTCCCTTCGTTGGTCTCGGCGTCGGCCTGAACCGCGTCAATACCGACGCTACGGGTCGTCTGCGCGCCAGCCCGGCGGTGTCCTTCTCTGCCGATGACACGTCAACCAAGTTCGCTGCTCAAGCGATCGCTGGTCTGGCTTGGGCTGTGGGTGACCGCACCAATATTGACCTGACCTACCGCTACCTGACCGGCGACATGGCTTTCGAATCGGCTGTGGCTGGCACGGGGGCTATCCCGTTCGGCGAATGGGAGGGCGACTATGACCAGTCGCACACCGTGACCCTGGGCCTGCGTTACGCCTTCGGCGCCGAGCCGGCTGCACCCCCGCCGCCGCCCCCGCCGCCTCCGCCCCCGCCGCCGCCTCCGCCCCCGCCGCCCCCGCCGCCTCCGCCGCCTCCGGCTAAGCCGGCTGCGCGTCAGTTCGTGGTCTACTTCGACTGGGATCGCTCGGACCTGACGACGGAAGCTCGTTCGGTGGTGACGCAAGCCGCCAACTACGCCAAGTCGGGCGCTCCGACCCGCGTGCTGGTCGTCGGCTACACCGACACCTCGGGTTCGCCCGCCTACAACCTGGGTCTGTCCAACCGTCGTGCGCGCACCGTCGCGGACGCCCTGGTCGCCCAAGGCGTCAACGGCGGCGTGATCGCCCTCGACGGCAAGGGTGAAGCCAACCTGGCCAAGCCAACGGCTGACGGCGTGCGCGAGCCGCTGAACCGTCGCGCCACCGTCGACATCAACTTCTAAGCCTTGAGCCCCGGAGCGACCGAGAGGTCAGTTCCGGGGCCCATCGCTCGGGAGTGTCGAAGAGAAGCGGCCGCCGGACTCGGCATGAGCTGGCGGCCTTTTCTTGTATCAAGCAGAACCGTATTCTTCGCGCAGCCCGCCTTGTCATAGCAGGGGGCTTGGCACTAGGAAGAGGCTGTTCCTTGGAAAGATACACAGCGGTTGCTCGCGCCATTTGATCCTGATCAGCCGAACGCCATTCCCCTGGTGTGTGCGGACCTGCGTGATCGTCGGTTTTTGATTGTCACAGCGCCGTTCGGGGGGTTCGGGCGTCTGTTGGCCGATGCCGTCGTCGCCCGTGGCGGCGAGGCGTCACGCATGATCTTCAATGCAGGCGACCTGGCGACCTGGCGGCGGCCTGGCGGCGTCATGTTCCGCGAGGATGTCCGGCACTGGCCTGGCCGCGTCCGTGAACTGGCGCAGACCTTTACCGACATAATCGTGTTTGGCGAGGGCGGCCCTTACAATCAGGGGGTGTTGTCCCAGGCTCAAACGCTCGGCGCCCGCATATGGGTGCTGGAGAACGGCTACTTCCGTCCGGATTGGATCACGCTGGAAAGAAACGGGGTGAATGGGTCAAGCGCCCTGCCGCGCTCGGCTGAGGGCTATCCGATGCCGGGACCAGAGCTGCCGGTGACGCGTCCTGTCGGCAAGATCTTGCCGCACCACGTCTTCAACATCAGCTTCTATCATGCGGTCCAGCCGTTCGGCTGGGCGGCCTTCCCGCACTATCGCCACCCTTACACGGTCTCGCCTTGGCGGCAGTTCCTGGGTCACATCCGGCGCTATTTCGGTCTGGCGACGCGCCCGAAACGCTCTTGCGACGCTGATGTGATCCAGGCGCGGGGGCCATTCTACATCGCCTGTCTGCAGCGTGAAGGCGATGCACAGTTGCTGCGATACTCATCCTATGCCGACAACATGGCGTTCCTGGCCGAGGTGATGGGCAGCTTCGCCCGTCATGCGCCGAAGGAATGCCGGCTGGTGGTCAAGAACCATCCGCTCGATCCCGGCCTTTCGGATCTGGCGCACATGACCCGCTGCCTGGCGGTGGAGCGGGGTCTGGGAGACCGGGTCGATTTCATCGACGGCGGCAATCTTGCTCAACTGTGCCGCGCGTCGCGGGGCATGGTGGTCAATAACTCCAGCGCGGCTCTGTCGGCTCTGGGCTTCCGCACCCCGGTCAAGGTGATGGGCGACGCCTTCTTCGATTTCGAGGGGCTGACCGACCAGCAGCCGCTGGACGGCTTCTGGAGCGCTCCGGTCGCCGCCGATCCCAAGCTGTTCACGGCCTTCCGCGCCCATGTCATCGCCCGCAGTCAGATCAACGGCAACTATCATGAGCCGCGGGCCATGCGCTCGACCGCAGGCCTGATCGCCGACGCCTTCGCCCTTCGCGTCTGACGCCGCTTGGACGGGTCAAGAGATTCATCCACAGGGGTGTGACGATATAGCCACCCCTGAGGGCTGTCATATCACTGTCACACGACTGTCGCCCAAACTTCCCGCAGCGGCCTTAAGGCCCAGCCCATCTCGACAGGCGCCACGGCCTGCCGTCATGGCGCTACGCCTTCATCACTGGGGATACCAACAGATGACCAACCGCAAACAGCTCTTCTGGGCGACCACCGCCCTTATGAGCGGCCTTCTCATGGCCGGCGCCGCCTCGGCCCAGTCGACCGGCACCGAAGCTACGGAAGTCAGCGACGTCGTCGTCACCGGCCAGCGCGGCCCGCGCAACATCGAAGGTCTGGCCGTTGCTGAAACGGTCGCCAAGACCCGCAACACGATCAACCAGGAATTCATCGCCACCCAGGGTGCGGGCCAGACCATCCTGCAGGTCCTGAACCTGACGCCGGGCCTCAGCTTCACCAACGCCGACCCCTATGGCTCGTCGGGCGGCAACATCCGTCTGCGCGGCTTTGACGGAAACCGCGTCTCGCTGACCTTCGACGGTATCCCGCTCAACGACACCGGCAACTACGCTTCCTACACCAACCAGCAGATGGACCCGGAACTGATCGAGCGCGCCTCGGTCAACACCGGTTCGACCGACGTTGACAGCCCCACGGCATCGGCCACCGGCGGCACCATCAACTACGTCACGCGCCGTCCGGCTGCGGACTTCGGCGGCTGGGTCCAGGGCTCGCTGGGCGACTTCAACTATCGCCGCGTCATGGGCCTGATCGACACGGGCGAAGTCGGCCCCTGGGGCACCTCGGCCTGGTTCGCCGCCTCGTATCAGGACTACGACAAGTTCAAGGGCATCGGTAACCTCGAGAAGGCCCAGTACAACGCCCGCATCTATCAGCCGCTGGGCGACAACGGCGACTTCATCTCGCTGGCTGGCCACTACAACGTCAACAAGAACTACAACTACAATGGCCCGAACCTGGCCACTGCAACGGGCTTCTGCGACGTCGCCAAGACCCAGGTCTGCAAGAGCGATGTCGAAACCAGCCCGTTCGGCTGGGGCGTCGACTTCGACCGCACCTACACCGCACCGACCGTTCGCGCCGGCGTGGCCGACGTTGACAGCAACAGCGCCAACTACTGGGGCCTGCGCATCAACCCGTCCAACACGGGCAACATCCGCGGCACCTCGCGCTTCACCCTGCGCGACGGCCTGACCCTGACGGTCGACCCCTCGTTCCAGTACACCCTGGCCGCCGGCGGCAGCCAGCAAACCGTTCTGTCGGAAACCGACGCCCTGCTGCGCGGCACCAAGACCACGGGCGGCGTTGACCTGAACGGCGACGGCGACACCCTGGACCGCGTCCGCGTTCACACGCCGTCGGTGACCAACACGCACCGCTATGGCCTGAACAGCTCGCTGATTTGGGACCTGAACGAGAACCACCGTCTGCGCGCGGCCTATGCCCTGGACTGGGGTCGTCACCGCCAGACCGGCAACTACGGCTTCATCGACTTCTCGAACCCCTCGAACCCGACGTTCGTCGACGACTTCGGCGGCCGCAACGAAGAAGACAACCGCGTCGTCAACCTGGACGGCTTCGCCCTTCAGGCGCGTAACCGCAAGTCGATCGCTTCGCTGAACCAGTTCTCGGCGGAATACCGCGGCCGCTTCCTGCAAGAAGCCCTGACGGTGACCCTGGGCGTTCGCGCTCCCTTCTTCGAGCGTGAACTGAACCAGTACTGCTACACGCAGAACGCTTCGTCGAACGTGGTCTGCACCACTGAAGTGCCGAACGCCACGCTGGCCAACGGCAACGTGACCTTCGCTTCGAAGGGCGGCACCCAGTACATCAAGCCGTTCCAGCGCACGGTGAAGTTCGACGACATCCTGCCCAACGTCGGCGCCACCTACCGCTTCGGCGAAGGCCAATCGGTCTTCGGCAGCTACAGCGAATCCCTGTCGGCTCCGCGTACGGACAGCCTGTACTCGACCACGCGTCTGGCTGACGGCTCGCTCGGCAACCCGACGGTTCAGCCGGAAACCTCGAAGAACCTCGACCTGGGCTACCGCTACACCACCTCGACCATCGTGGCCCAGCTGTCGGTGTTCCAGAACCAGTTCGACAACCGCATCGTCAGCACCTTCGACTCGGATCTGGACCAGTTCGTCGACCGCAACGTCGGCTCGGTGGAAACGGTCGGCTTCGAAGGCTCCATCGGCTGGTCGCCGATCGAGCAACTGAGCCTGTACGGCACGGTTTCGCTGCTCAACAGCGAACTGCAGGACGACTACGTTTACGATCGTAACGGCAACCGTCTGCCGACCAAGGGCAAGAAGCAGGTCGAAACGCCGGAACAAATGTTCTCGCTGCGCGCCTCGTACAAGTTCAACGACGTCTTCTCGGCTGGCGTTCAGGGCAAGTACACCGGCGAGCGCTGGGTCACCGACGTCAACGATCTGAAGGTCGACGCCTACACCGTCGTCGATATGGACGCTCGCTTCGACTTCTCGACCCTGGGTCTGGAAGGCACCTACCTGCAGGTGAACGTCACCAACCTGTTCGACGAGCAGTACTACAGCAGCATCGGCAGCCGCGCTTCGGCCACGCCGGGCCAACTGGGCTACAGCCGCCCGTTCGCCAACGTCGGCGCTCCGCGCACGATCATGGCTTCGCTGCGCTACAGCTTCTAAGCTTCGGTTTAGACACGACAGGGAAGGGCGGTCCGGAAACGGGCCGCCCTTTTCTTTGTTCGGGGCCTATCGCGCCTTGCGCTACTTGAGGCCCGTTCTGCGGCTGTCGCTGCGGCCTATCGCCCGCAAACATTGAACCGGGGGGCGTCTCGGCCTATCTGGCGCGGCTGACCTTCCTCCCATCGGATCGACTTCGCCCATGACCCAACCTATCCCCGCCGAATGGACGCCGCACCGCGCCATGTGGGTCGGCTGGCCCAGCCACGCCGAGCTGTGGGGCGAGGACTTCGCGCAGGCCCAGGACGAGGTCGAGGCTCTGGTCCGCGCCCTGGCGGGTCCGGGGCGCGAACAGGTCAAGCTGATGGTCGGCAATGACGAGGCCCTGCCCGGCGCCCGCGCGCGTTTCGAGGGCGTCGACGGCGTCGAGGTCGTGGCCGCCCGCTTCGGCGACATCTGGCTGCGCGACACCGGCCCGATCTTCAATGCGGGCTCGAAGACGGCCCAGACCTTCAGCGTCAACGGCTGGGGCGGCAAGTACGACTATCCGCACGACGACGAGGTCGCCGACCAGATCGCGGCCTTCTCGGGCGTGCCGACGACCCGCCATGACTTCATCCTCGAAGGCGGCGCCCTGGATCACGACGGCGAGGGCACGGTCCTGACCACGCGCCAGTGCCTGCTGAACAAGAACCGCAACAAGAACTGGACCGCGGAGGCTGCCGAGGCTGCGCTGGCCGCCTCGGTCGGCGCCAAGGTGGTGGTCTGGCTGGGCGACGGCCTGCTGAACGACCACACCGATGGGCACGTCGACAACCTGGCCCGCTTTGTTGCGCCGGGCGTGGTGGCCTGTCCCATCGCCTTTGGCCGCAAGGACCCTAACGCCGAGGTCTATGACGAGACCGCCCGTCTGCTGTCGGAAACGACCGACGCCATGGGGCGCAAGCTCAAGGTCCTGCGCGTCCCGTCGCCCGGTCTGGTGCTGGACGCCGACGAACGTCCGGTTCCGGCCAGCCACATGAACTTCCTGATCGCTAATGGCGCCATCGTGGTGCCGACCTATGGCGATGATGTCGCTGCGCGCCTGGCGGGCGAGGCCCTGGCCACGGTCTTCCCCGACCGCGAGATCGTCCTGTCGCCGTCGAACGCCGTCCTGACCGGCGGCGGATCCTTCCACTGCATCTCGCAACAGGAGCCCGCATAATGGCCCGCACCATCACGGTCGCCGCCCTGCAGACCTCGTACGGCGAGGACATGCAGGCGAATATCGACAAGACCATCGGCCTGATCCGTCAGGCGGCGGCCAGGGGCGCGCAGGTCATCCTGCCGTCCGAGCTGTTCCAAGGCCCCTACTTCTGCGTGACGCAGGAGGAGCACTGGTTCGCCACCGCCTACCCGTGGCGCGAGCATCCGGCCGTGGTCCAGCTGCAGCCGGTGGCCAAGGAACTGGGCGTCGTCATCCCCGTCTCGATCTTCGAGAAGGAAGGCCCGCACTACTTCAACTCCATGGTCATGCTGGACGCCGACGGCGAGGCCCTGGGCGTCTATCGCAAGAGCCATATCCCCGACGGCCCCGGCTATCAGGAGAAGTACTACTTCCGTCCCGGCGACACCGGCTTCAAGGTCTGGAGCACCCGCTTTGGCCGCATCGGCGTCGGCATCTGCTGGGACCAGTGGTATCCCGAGAGCGCGCGCGCCATGGCGTTGCAGGGGGCTGACATCCTCATGTACCCGACCGCCATCGGCTCGGAACCCCACGACGCCGAACTGGACACCGCCCTGCCGTGGCAGCGGGCGATGCAGGGCCATGCCGTGTCCAACGTCGTGCCGGTCGTGGCCGCCAATCGCATCGGCCACGAGACCCTGACCGAGGCCGGCCAGAGCTTCTACGGCCATTCCTTCATCGCCGACCATCGCGGTGATCTGGTCGAAACCCTGACGCGCGAGGAGGGCGTGCTGGTCCACACCTTCGACCTCGACTTCCTGGATCAGTACCGCGCCGCCTGGGGCTTCTTCCGCGACCGTCGTCCGGAGCTGTACGGGGCGTTGGCGACCGGCCGCCCGGTCTAGTCAGCGACGGATATTGCGCGCCACGACATTGTTCGTGGCGCCGTCGCCGTCGTGGGCGCTGCTGCCGAAAGGATAGCCGCGATCCGCGCTGCAATATGACCGGCTGCCTTCGCGTGCGCCGACCACGACCAGCCTGGGGCGCAGCCGCGCGGCGTCCGAAAAGATATTATCCGTGATCTGATTGTCCGACGGCGTCTGGTGCCGGATCACGCCGCGCTCGCCG
This sequence comes from Brevundimonas bullata, assembly GCF_014207965.1. Classification (GTDB taxonomy): domain Bacteria; phylum Pseudomonadota; class Alphaproteobacteria; order Caulobacterales; family Caulobacteraceae; genus Brevundimonas; species Brevundimonas bullata_A. The sequence continues at coordinate 531,888 of NZ_JACHLM010000003.1, read as the reverse complement.
CAGTTGCGATAGAGGAAGACGCCGCCGCGTCCGCCGAGCGTGAAGCGGTTGCCGGTGATGCGGTTGCGGGCCGAGCCGTCGACGGCGACGGCCTCGCGGCGGGTCGCCGCGGCGATGGTGCTGTTCTCGATCCGGTTGTCGGCGCTCTCGGCGTCCAGATAGAGGGCGGTGGCGTCGCTACGGCCTGTCAGCGTTGAGTTCGTCAGGCTGAGGCGCGTCACGCCCGGCCCGACGTAGAGGGGGATGGAGCCCGTCCCCACGATGGTCACGCGGTGCAGTTCGATATGCGAGGGCGCCGCGCCTTGCGTCGTCGCCGTGTGGTCGACGGTGCGCGACGAGGCGCGCAGGTCGTCATAGCCGCCGTCCGCCCCCATGCCCCAGACGCGCACCGCGCCGTGGATCGTGCAGTTCTCGATGCGGATGTCGGTGGGCCGGCTCCAGTGCGACGCCGAGACGCGGCGCGACCAGATGGCGACCGTCGGCTGGCGGGTGGTGGTGGCGACGCCGGGGCGTCCGACGACGCCGGCCCGACAGTCCAGCCCGGCGCCCGAGGCCTCGGCGCCTTCGATCAGGAGGGGACGGGTGATAGCCTGTCCGGCGCTCAGCACGGCGCGGCAGGTCAGGCGGTAGGGCGTCGTCGCGTCGGCGGTCAATTCGCCTATTTGGCTCGCCGTGCAGGGACGGGCGGCGGGCAGGGACCACGCCTCAGGGGCAGCGCTCAGCCACAGAGTCGCCAGCCAGGTCGCCATCAGGGCAGGGGCGCCGCCAGGGCCAGACGCTCGGCGGCGCAAGCAGGGCTGGCCAGGCCGGTGGCGCGCACGGCGGCCAGTTCAGCGCGCGCGGCGGCCAGGTCGGCGTCGAAGCCCGGCCTGGCGGCGGCGGCCTCGAACACCGCCTTGCCCAGAACCTCGCCGACGGCGACGTCGCTGGGATAGTGCATCCCGCACACCAGTCGGCTGAGGCCCATCTCTTGGGCGGTGCGGCGGGCCTCGGCCGCGTGCTGCTGCTCCAGAGCGGCGAAGGCCTCGCCATAGACGGCGGCCACGGTCGAACTACCGGAAGGATAGGAGGCGCTCTTGCGACCCGCCTCGCTGACGCGCTGGCAGGGACGACGCTCGGGATCGTCGCCGACCGGGCGGGCGCGGAAGCCGCGCGCCTTGACCCGTTCGGCGGCGGCGTCGGAATCGTCGAACAGGCGCTGCATCAGGCGGTTGAGATTGGGCGTGACCGCCGCGCCCAGGCGCACGCCCAGGGCGCAGTCGAAATGCTGCAGCGCCAGGGGCGGGCGCAGTTCAGCGTGGGCGGTGGCCAGCAGCCATCGGTCGCTGTCCTCCAGCGTCTTGAACTGGGCGGAGCGCGCCTTGTCGGCCAGATCGGGCGGGGAGCCGGGCGCGGGCGGCGGCGGCACGGCGTCGGCCAGGGCCTGGATCAGCGGCCCGGTCAGATAGCCCTTGGTTTCCGGGACGGCGGCTTGAACCGCTTGGGGGCGCAGGGCGGCGGGGGTGCCTGCACAGGCCGAGAGCAGGGCGGCTGTGGCGGCGGCGACAATGAAGGCCCCCCGGCGCTTCATCAGACCCCGGCGCTCCAGGTCAACTGGACCGAGGTCAGTCCGTCTTCGCCAGGCGAAGCCACGACTTGTAACGTGGCGCCGTCTGCCTTGCGCGCGGCGGCGCCATAGGCGCGGGCCTCGCCCTGGTTCATGGCCATGACGGGGGCCAGGCCGGCGGCCTCGGCCCGCTGGCGATAGAAGGCCACGACGGCGTCAGGCGCGGCGTCGGTGGTGAAGGTGATCAGGCCGCCGGGGCCGGCCGGGCCGTTAGCGACGGTGGCTGGGCCATCAGCCTGGGCGCCGGGATAGAGGGCGGCGAAGGCGGGGGCGCCGTCGATGGCCGCGGCGTCAGCAGGCGGGGCTGCAGCCTCAGCCATCGGGGCGGCGACGGCGACCGTTTCGGCTGGGGCGTCGGCGGGCGGGGGCAGGGCGGTCTCGGGCGCAGCCTCGCTACGCTCGTCGCATCCGATAAGGCCGACCGTGAGGGCCACGGCGACGGCTGCCACGCTACGCTTCATCCCGCCTACGTCCTTGAGACTGTTCAACTTGATGAACACCGTGGCCCATCCGTGCGGCGGCAGCAAGGCGGTTCAACCGGTGGGGGCGTCCACATCGTCGCCGGGCTGGCCGGTCGACTTGCGCGCCTCGGCGGGACCGCCCGCCGGTTTGGAGCCGCGATCGGCGAAACGCATGCCTTCGGACGCCAGGGCCTCGTTGATGACGTCCTGATCCGGATCAATGTCCGAACCGGAGGCCGAGCCGCCGCGCAACGACCCGGCGCGGGTGTCGGATCCTCCGTCGGTCCCCTCCAGCGCCTTCTTCAAGGCGTCGGCGAGGTGGCCGCGATCGGATTTCTCGCCCATGTCGGCGGCTTCTCGAGCTTCTTCGTTCTCGGTCCTGGGGTCAGCCATCGTCGTCTCCTTGTTGCAGGAATAACGCGAAGCAGCGGGGCGATGGTTCCCCAAAGAAAAAGGCCGGCGGAGTGATCCGCCGGCCCATGACCCTTGATCGGGGCTTCTTACTTCCCGAACAGCTTGTTCCAGCGCCGCTTCTCGCGGTTTTTCCAGGCACCCCGGTGATAAGCGTCCGAGCCGATCAGCGGCACGACGGTCGTGGCTTCGGCGAAGACCATCTGCTCGTGGGTGGTCTGGACCTTGCCCCAGGAGGCGGCCTCTTTCAGCGTCGAGGACGAGCAGGCGCCGTCGCGCACGTCTGCGACGGTGATCTGGACCGCATAGCGGTGCATCTCGGCCTCCACGCCCAGGATCTCGGCGCAGACGACGGTGTCCTGAGCGAAGTTCTTGGGCACGCCGCCCCCGACCATGAACAGGCCTGTGACGCCGGCGGCGATCTTGATGTCGGTCAGTTCGCGGAAGTCGGCGATGGCGTCCAGCATCAGATAGGGTTTGCCCGCCGCCGCGCGTTCCTTCTGGTGCTTGACCAAGCCGAAACCGGCCGAGCTGTCGACAAAGGCCGGGCAGAAGATCGGCACGCCTTCTTCATAGGCGGTCTGGATCAGCGAACCGGGCTTCTTCGCATTACCCTCGGACAGCCACTTGCCCATCTCCCAGATGAACTCACGGCTGGAATAGCCGCGCGGCTCCAGACGGTTGGCGATCTCCAGGATGGTGTGGTCGCAGGCCTGAAGCTCTTCCTCGTCGATATAGGTGTCGTAGATGCGGTCGATGTAATTTTCGCGCAGGACGTTGTCGTCCACCTCGCCGGCCGCTTGGTAGTGCTTGAAGCCCAGGGCCTCGAAGAAATCCATGTCGACGATCGAGGCGCCGGTGGCGACCACGGCGTCGACCATGCCGAACTTCACCATGTCGCGATACACATGCATGCAGCCGCCGGCCGAGGTCGAACCGGCCAGGATCAGCCAGGGCGAGCAGTCCTTGTCCTCAATGGCCATGGAAAAGATGTCGGCGGCGCGGGCGGTGTCGCGCGAGCTGAAGGACATCTTGCGCATGCTGTCGATGATGGGGCGCGCGTCGAAGCTGGTCATGTCGACGTGCTCGACAGTGTTCTGCAGCAGCGCAGCCTTCTGGTTCGACTGAACGGGAGCGTTCATTTCGGCGGTTTCCCTAAGATATGAGCGCCCGTCGTCAAGAAAAAGCAGCGGCCCGGACGGAGCGACGGGCCGCTGCAGATCATCCCAACGTCCGAAGACGGTATTGGGTCAGTCGATCAGCGCTTGCGCTTGCGCACGCCGGCCTTGCCCTTGGGGCGCGACAGGCGGACGATCTTGCGCGCGGCTTCTTCGGCAGAGGTACGGACCGTCGGGATCGAGCGCGGCGCCAGGCCGTACATCGAGCCCATAGGGGCGTCCTCGACCACGGCGACTTCGTGCTCGCCATAGCCGTTGAAGCCGGTCGTCATGGCCACGCCATAGGCGCCGAGCATGCCGATCTCGATGAAGTCGCCTTCCTGCACATCGGCCGGCAGCCAGAACGGGCCCGGCATATGGTCGATGCTGTCGCAGGTCGGACCATAGAAGCGGAAGGGCTTCAACTCCGACGAGGCGTCGGCATCCCGGACCAGCTTGGTCGGGAAGGGCCAGCGCGAATGGGTGGCGTCGAACAGCGAGCCGTAGGACCCGTCGTTCAGATAGAGGGCGTCGCCCTTGCGCAGGTCCACGCGGCACAGCACCGACGAGCTTTCGGCGACCAACGCCCGGCCGGGTTCGCACCACAGCTCGGTCGTTTCCGACACCGGCATCTCGTTGAAGCCGCGATGGATGGCGTCGGCGTATTCGCTCAGGTCCGGCGGGACCATGCCCGGATAGACCGAAGGGAAGCCGCCGCCGACGTCGACGATGTCGACGAAGACGCCCGCCTTCTTGATGGCGCGACCGACCTGGTTCATGGCGGCTTCATAGGCCGACGGACGCATGCACTGCGAACCGACGTGGAAGCTGACGCCCATCAGACCGTCCTGCACCGCCTGGCGAACGGCCAGCAGCAGGGCGGGGGCCTGATCCGGCGAGACGCCGAACTTGCCCGACAGGGAATAGGCCGCGCCGTCCGCCGAGACGGACATGCGCACGATCAGGTTCAGATCGTCGGCGTTATCAGTGACGTCGAGGATCTTCTGCAATTCGTCCTGGCTGTCGAGCACGAAGGTGCGCACGCCGTGATCGGCGTAGGCCGCACGGATCGCGCCCCGGCTCTTGACCGGGTGCATGAAGGCCAGACGCGCGTTCGGGCTGACCGAGCGAACCAGCTCGATCTCGGCCAGAGACGCGACGTCGAAGGCGTTGACGCCCTGTTCCACCAGGGTCTCGATGACCCAGCGTGAAGGGTTGGCCTTCACAGCATAGAAGACGTCGGCTTTTAGATTGTCCTGGAACCAGCGCGCCGCTACGGAAACTGAACGCGGCCGCACGAGTGCGACGGGACGTTCAGGGGACCGCTCGCGGACCAGGTCCAGGGGAAATTGGTACGTGCGCAATTCACGTAGCCCCCTGCTAATTGTTAACCCAGACCGGCGTTAGCAGCGCTTAACGGTTAGACCACGGGGTCCGCCGGAACGCGCGATGTAAGGATGTCGGACTGTCATGTAAAGCGGTAATTTCGTGACCTGATCCACAGGGGAAAGGGCGGAAAGCGTCGCCGCACCGCGCCCGCACTGGACGAAAACGACGCAGGCATGCCATTAAGACTTGTCGAAACGCGCGTGGCGCGTCATGCGGCGCCCCCTGTTGTAACCGCCACCCACGGGTTCATGAATCCTTCAACCGCCGCCGTCGCGTCCGTACGGGATGTGTCGAAGACCTACGGAGCCCGAAAGGCGCTCGACGGCGTGTCCGTCGAAGTGGCCGCCGGCGAGATGGTCGCTCTGATCGGTCCGTCCGGATCGGGCAAGTCCACGCTCCTGCGCTCCATCACCGGACTGCACCCGATCGACCCCGGCATTGGGACGATCCAGGTGTTCGGCGAAACCGTTCAACAGAACGGCCGCATCACCGGGGCTGTGCGCAAGGCGCGCGGCAAGCTGGGCATGATCTTCCAGCAGTTCAATCTGGTGGGGCGTCTGTCGCTCTTCTCCAATGTCATGCTGGGCGCTCTCGGGCGTCTGCCCGGCTGGCGCGGCGTGTTCGGCGTCTGGCCCAGGGCCGACAAGGAACGGGCCATGGCGGCCCTGCACCGGGTCGGCGTGTCGGATTACGCCGCCCAGCGCGCCAACACCCTGTCGGGCGGTCAGCAGCAGCGCGGCGCCATCGCCCGCGCCATTGTCCAGGGCGCGCAAGCCATCCTGGCCGACGAGCCGGTGGCCTCGCTGGACCCTGTCTCGGCCCGCAAGGTCATGGAACTGCTGGTCGAGCTGAACAAGCGCGACGGCATGGGCGTGATCGTCACCCTGCACCAGGTCGACTATGCTATCCGCTACTGCAACCGCGTCATCGCCCTGCAAAAGGGCAAGGTGGTCTATGACGGCCCCTCGACCGGTCTGGACTCCAAGCGCCTGATTGAAATCTACGGTCCTGAGTACGAGGACGCGTTCTGGGAAGCCAAGGCATGACCCGCACCGCCATCACCCGCCGCCTGCTGGGCGTCGCCGCCGTAAGCCTGAGTCTTGGCCTCGCCGCCTGTGGCAAGGGCGAAGACAAGGCGCCCGGCGCCGCGCCGACCGAAATCACCTTCTCCATCCTGTCGGCTGAGGGCCAGGCCTCGTCGGGCCCGCTGTGGCAGCCGCTGCTGGACGATATGTCCAAGTCGATCGGCGTGACGGTGAAGCCCTACTTCGGCTCCAACTACACCGTGCTCGTCGAGGCCATGCGCGGCAACCACACCCAGGTGGGCTGGTTCTCTGCCAAGCCCGAGGTCGAGGCCATCGATCGCGCCAAGGCCGAGGTCATCGCCCGCACGGTCAACCGTGAAGGCTTGGACAGCTACCAGTCGACCCTGATCGTCAAAAAGGGCTCAGGCATTACGCTGGACAAGGTCCTGGCCTGCGGCAAGCAGTACAATTTCGGCATCGGCGACGCCCAGTCGACCTCGGGCACCCTGGCGCCCATGACCTTCCTCTTCAACGCGCGCGGCGTCGTGCCGTCGCAGTGCTTCAAGACGGTCCGCTCTGCCAATCATCAGGCCAACGCCTTCGGCGTGGCCACCGGCGTGATCGACGTTGCGACCTCGAACAGCGTCAACACCATCTTCATCCGCCGCGAGAACCCGCAGCTGGCCGACCAGATCGAAGAGATCTGGGTCTCGCCTCCGATCCCCGAAAGCGGCATCGTGGTGCGTGAGGACCTTGACCCGGCGCTGAAGGAAAAGATCCGCAGCTTCTTCCTGACCTATGGCCAGGGCGAAGGCCCGGAAGCCGAGCGTCAGCGCAAGGTTCTGGCCGGGCTGGAATATTCGCGTTTCGCCGCCGCCGACGACAGCTATCTGAACCCGATCCGCGAAATGATCGCCGATCAGAAGCGCGGCGACGCCGAAGCCAAGGGCGACAAGGCCGCCGCCGCCGCCGCGAACGCTGAGCTTCAGCGTCTGCGCAGCCTGCGTGAGGTCCAGCCTTGACCGCCGCTCCCCTGACGACGCCCTCTACGGCGGCGGGCGGCATCCCGGCGGCGCCGCAAAAGTCCGCCGTCTCCTGGGCGATGGACATCCTCGTCTGGGGCGGCGTCATCGCCGTCCTGCTCTACAGCATCGACGCCGTCGATCTGGGCAATATCTCGCGCCTGTTCTCGGGGAACGAGAGCACCAGCCTGTTCGTCCACGACCTGCTGCGCCCGGACTTCTCCGAATGGAAGATGTTCGTCGGCAAGATGTGGGAGACGGTCCAGATCGCCCTCTGGGGCACATTCCTGGCCGTGCTGTTCGGCATCCCGCTGGGTCTGGCCGCCGCCCGCAACATGGCCCCCCAATGGGTCGTGACGCCGGTGCGCTGGGTCATGAACCTCCTGCGCTCGGTGCCAGATCTGGTCATCGGCCTGCTGTTCGTCACCGCTGTAGGTCTGGGCCCTCTGGCCGGCGTGCTCGCCATCACCCTGAATACGGCCGGCGTCCTGGCCAAGCTGTTCTCGGAAGCCGTCGAGTCGATCGACAAGGGTCCCGTCGAGGGCGTGCGCGCCACCGGCGCGTCCAAGCTGCACGAGATCGTCTGGGGCGTGATCCCGCAGGTGGCGCCGCTGTGGACCTCGTTCGCCCTCTATCGCTTCGAGTCCAACAGCCGTTCGGCCACCGTCCTGGGTCTGATCGGCGCCGGCGGCATTGGTCAGGTGCTGTTCGACAGCATGAACGCCTTCGACTTCCGCGCGGTCTCGGCCATCGTCATTATCGTGGTCGTCGCGGTGACCCTGATCGACAGCCTGTCGCAGATCATGCGCAAGCGCCTGCTGTAATCGAAACGGCGTCAGGGCAAGGTTTGCCCTGACTGTCACAAAGGTCTGGCCGGACCGTCACACTCTGCTGCTCTAAAGCGTCGCATACTGACGACTTGGAGAGGTCCGGCCATGATCCGTTCCCTGAAACTCACCGCCGCCGCATCCGCCCTGCTCGCCTTGGCGGCTTGCGGCGACAACGAGGGCGGCGCCCCTGGCAGCCAGAAGGCCCGCGCGGGCATCTGGGCCGCCGGGTCCTCGACCGTCTTCCCCTTCGCCACCCGCGTGGCCGAGAACTTCGCCCGTACTTCCGGGGGATCCGCCCCGCGCGTTGAATCCCTGGGCACCGGCGGCGGCATCCAGGCCTTCTGCGCCGGCGTCGGCCCCTCGACCCCCGACATCGCCAACGCCTCGCGCCCGATGAAGCAGGGCGAGTTCGACCGCTGCGTCGCCAACGGCGTCACCGACATCGTCGAGATCAAGATCGGCTTCGACGGCATCGTCATCGCCACGGCCCGCACCGGCAACAGCTTCAACTTCGAGCTGAACGACCTCTATGAAGGTCTGGCCAAGGAGGTCCCTGGCCCGAACGGAACCTTCGTCGCCAACCCGGCCACGACCTGGAACCAGGTCAACAAGGGCCTGCCGAACCAGCGCATCCAGGTCTATGGCCCGCCGCCCACCTCGGGCACCCGCGACGCCTTCCTCGAGCTGGGCATGGCGCCCGGCGGTCTGCTGATACCGGCGGTGGCCGCCTTCAAGGACGACAAGACCAAGTTCGAGACCCTGACCCACACCCTGCGTGAAGACGGCGCCTGGGTCGACTCAGGCGAAAACGACAACGCCATCGTCCAGACCCTGACCCGCACCCCGGGTTCGCTGGGCGTGTTCGGCTTCTCCTTCCTGGAGCAGAACATGGACACGGTGAAGGCTGAGACCATCGACGGCGTCGCCCCCTCGGCGGACACCATCGCCGACGGCAGCTACCCCCTGGCCCGCAGCCTCTACATCTACGTCAAGAAGGCCCACGTGGGCGTGACGCCGGGTCTGGAACAGTTCGTCCAGGAGTTCATGTCGGAAGGCTCCGCCGCCCGCGGCGGCTATCTGCAGGATCGCGGCCTGGTGCCGCTGCCCGTCGATCAACTGACCGCCGAACGCGCCAAGGCCGCGGCGATGACCTCGATGGCCCGCCCGAACTAAGAGCGTCAGCCGGCTAAAAAACAAACGCCCCGGACGATCATCGTCCGGGGCGTTTCCCATGGAAGGGCCTGGTAAGCGCGAATATCGTTCTTGGCGCTTATTCCAGTACAAATGCTACTTTAGAAGGCTATGGATCGGTCCTTGATTCAGGTCGTATTGCGCCAATACCCTGCCTCGTTTCTTTACGAAGGATCAAACGTGCGCTTGTTGGAATACCGTGTAAATCGCGCGACCTTTTGGTCCTTTGTAGCTGTGTTGATGGCGTTCATCGCAGTCGCCTTTTTTGCGGAGCGAAGCGTTAGCCATTTGAGCGTAGTCCTTGCGGTGCCGTGTATTCTGCGAATGCATGACCTGGGATGGTCTGGTTGGTGGATCACGCCCGTTTACGGCCTCCAACTCGCAATCGGTCTAGCGGGCCTACTTTTTGCGAACGAGGGACATATGGGAGAGGCGTATCTCCTTATGAGCGGAACCTTGGCTGCCTGGATCTTGCTGTTAGGCTGCCTCCCCGGCGACACGCACCCTAACCGTTTTGGAAGGCGCCCTCTTCCCGGCGTCGATCTAGGTTGGGCGAGGCGGGCGGGCTGAGAGCTTGGCGCAGTCCTTTAGGTAAACGGACGAATCGAGCTGATCCTTAAACGCAAGACGCCCGGTGCGCCTGTGATTGCGTCGCATGGTCGGGGCGCGTCAATTGTCGGATGCCAAGTGTTGTCAGCTGGGACGACTGCGGGTGGGGCGCCAAAGCTTCTACTCAACAGCCAAGCCGCTATCCTTCGTGAAAGAGGATTTGCTTTGAGCGACCTGTCTCAGCTGGCGACATAGTGAAGATGCTGATGCAGCTTAGTAACGATCTGGCGTCGAGTGGGTGGTGTTGGTCAGCCCCTGACGGTTCCGGGCGCCGAAGTAAGTGCTTCGATGCCGTTAGGCCGCAGCCCTGCGTCTCAGGCGGGCGATGCGGCGAAGGCGACGCCAGAAGCGACCGCGTTCGGGATCGGGATAGGGTTGCAGGTTCTCAACGAACTGCTCCGCTGAGGCGCGCCAGCTGAACTTCTCGGCGTAGGCGCGCACGTCCTTGCGATCCAGTTCGAGGGCCTTCAGGCAGGCGGTCTTCAGGTCGTCGTCGATCGCGCCGGCGTTCGAGCCGGGGATGATGTCGATCGGGCCGTGCGCCGGATAGGCGGCCACCGGCGTGCCGGCGCCCATGGCTTCCAGGATCACCAGGCCGAAGGTGTCGGTCCAGCTAGGGAACACAAAGACGTCGGCGTCGGCGAAGCAGCGCGCCAGGTCCTCTCCGAAGCGGGCGCCCAGGAACTTGGCGTCCGGGTATTTCACTTCCAGCTCAGCGCGGGCCGGGCCGTCGCCCACCACGATCTTGGTGCCGGGCAGGTCCAGCTCAAGGAAGGCCTCGATGTTCTTCTCTACCGCCACGCGGCCGACGTTGAGGAAGAAGGGGCGAGGCCATGATTCGCCGCCCATCTCCTTGTAGATGGGCTCCAGGTCGGGGCGGAACAGGTCGGTGTCCACGCCGCGCGTCCACGGCGAGACGTTGCGGAAGCCGTGCTCGACCAATTCGTCGCGGAGGGTCGGCGTCGCCACCATCAGTCGGCCCGACGGCTTGTGGAACCACTTCATGTAGGCGTAGCCTACCTGAACCGGGATCGGGAACCGGGCCGAGACGTACTCGGGGAACTTGGTATGATAGCTGGTCGTGAACGGCAGCTTCCACTCCACGCAGATGCGGCGAGTGGCGATGCCCAGCGGCCCTTCGGTGGCGATGTGGACGGCCTCGGGCTCGAAGGCGCGCAGCCGTTCGCGAATCTCTTCCTCAGCGCCCAGGGCTAGCCGGATCTCGGGATAGGTGGGGCAGGGGATGGTCTTGAACTGGCTGGGTTCGATGACCTCGACCTCATGACCCATGGCGCGGCACTCAGCCACGGTACGGGTCAGGGTGCGGACGACGCCGTTGACCTGGGGCTCCCAGGCGTCGGTGACCAGAACAATGCGCATGAAGTCGAGTGGGCCCGGGCCGTTTCGCTGAGCCGGAAGTTCTAGCCGCTTCGCATGACGAAGGCGAGACGGGTTTAAAGCGGCAGCACCGTCGTCGACTTCACCTCTTCTAGAACGGCATAGGTTCGCGTCTCGCGCACCCCGGGCATCCGCACCAGGATGTCTCCCAGGAAGACGCGATAGGCGTCCATGTCGGCGACCCGCGCCTTGATCAGATAGTCGAACCCGCCGGCGACCATGTGGCATTCCAGCACCTCGGCCTGATGACGCACGGCTTCGGCGAAGGCGTCGAAGACGTCGCCCGTGGTCCGGTCCAGTTGAACCTCGATGAAGATCAGCAGAGCCCGGTCGGCCGACGCCGGGTCGATCAAGGCTGCGTAGCCGGTGATGACCTTACGGTCCTTCAGCCGCTTGATCCGCTCGAAGCAGGCGGCGGGCGACAGATTGCACCTTCGGGCGAGTTCCGCGTTGGAGATGCGGCCGTCAATCTGCAGAACGCGGAGCAAACGGCGGTCGGTATCGTCAAGAATTTGCATGGCGAATGAGCCTGATTGCCGAAGGATCTCTGGTTCTGTCCGTCATCATACAATGCACATTCGGCCAAGTCCGCCATATACGCCGTGAATCGAAGGGTTTGATCCCAGGGGTGAGATGATGACGCCGACCGACCTCAAGCACTGGGACGATCTGGACCGGAACAAGTTCCGCGACGAACGCGCCGTGGTGGCAGACCTGCTGGCCAATCCCGGCTTGACAGCGGCTGAGCGCGCTGACGTCTTCCGCGACGCCGTGGCCCTGGTCGATCAGGCCCGCGCCAGCCAGAAAAAACAGGGCGTGGTCGAGAGCTTCCTGCAGGAGTTTTCGCTTGGTACGCGCGAGGGTCTGGCCCTGATGTGCCTGGCCGAGGCTCTGCTGCGGACGCCCGACGCGGACACCCGCGACCGCCTGATCGCCGAGAAGATCGGCTCGGCTGACTGGGCCTCGCACCTGGGCCAGTCCGACAGCCTGTTCGTCAACGCCTCGACCTGGGGCCTGATGCTGACCGGCAAGCTGGTCGACGCCGACGACGAAGCCAAGACCGACCTGTCAGGTTTCCTCAAGCGGATCGCCGGACGTCTGGGCGAGCCGGTCATCCGTCAAGCCGTCGCCACCGCCGTCAAGATCATGGGCGAGCAGTTCGTCGTCGGCCGCACCATCGAGACGGCGCTGAAGCGCTCGGATCGCGAAGGCTGGCTGTGCAGCTTCGACATGCTGGGGGAGGGCGCCCGCACCGTCGCCGACGCCGAGCGGTATGAGAAGATCTACGCCGACGCCATCGAGGCCGTGGGCAAGACCGCCAAGGGCCAGGGACCCGAGTCCGGCCACGGCGTCTCGGTCAAGCTGTCGGCCCTGTCGCCCCGCTATCAGGCGGTGCAGGAAGACCGCGTCTGGGAGGAACTGTATCCCCGCATCCTGCGCCTGGCCCTGATCGCCGCCAAATACGACATCAACTACACCATTGACGCCGAAGAGGCTGATCGCCTGGCACTGTCGCTGAAGCTGCTGGAGCGGCTGGCGCGCGAGCCGGAGCTGGGCGACTGGAAGGGGCTGGGCCTGGCCGTCCAAGCCTATCAGAAGCGCACGGCTGAAACGGTTCAAAAGCTGGCCCAGCTGGCCAGGTCCTCGGGGCGTCGCCTGATGGTGCGTCTGGTCAAGGGCGCCTATTGGGACACCGAGATCAAGCTGGCCCAGGTCAACGGCCGCACCGATTATCCGGTCTTCACCACCAAGCCGGCGACCGACCTCAACTATCTGGTCTGCGCCAAGGCCCTGATCGAGGCCTCGCCATACATCTACGCCCAGTTCGCCACCCACAACGCCCACACCCTGGCCGCCGTGCGTCGCATGGCCCGCGACCGCAACGTGACCATCGAGCACCAGCGCCTGCATGGCATGGGCGAGGCACTGTATGACGCCGCACAAGAAGCCTGGGTCGACGAGCAGGTCATCGTTCGCGCCTACGCCCCCGTCGGCGGGCATGAAGAACTGCTGCCCTATCTGGTGCGCCGCCTGCTGGAAAACGGCGCCAACTCCTCCTTCGTTCACGCCCTGCTGGACGAGCGCGTTCCGGCGACCGCCGTCGCCGCCGACCCCATCACCGCCGTCGAGGCCCAGCCCGACCGCCACCCCAGGATTCCGGTTCCCATGAACATCTACGGCGATCGCCAGAACTCCCTCGGCCGCGATTACTCTCAGGCCGCCGACCGTGAGCGCCACGCCAAGGCTCTGGAGCGCGTCGACAGCGAGAAGCTGACGTCCGGCCCGATCATCGGCGGCAAGCTGAAGGCCGGCGTCAACCCGCAGGACGTGACCAATCCCTTCGACCGCTCGCAGGTTTTGGGTCATGTCTCGGAAGCTTCGGTCGAGGACGTCGACGCCGCCGTTAACGCCGCCGCTAACGCCCAGGTCGCCTGGGACCGCATCGGCGGTTCGGGCCGCGCGCCCATCCTGCGCGCCATGGCCGACGCGCTGGAGGCCGACATGGATCGTCTGGTCGCCCTGCTGTCGCGTGAAGCGGGCAAAACGCTGAACGACGGCGTGGCCGAGGTTCGCGAAGCCGCCGACTTCTGCCGCTACTACGCCCTTCTGGCCGAGCGCGACTTCGGCGGAGCCCAGACGCTGAAGGGTCCCACCGGCGAGACCAACCATCTGATCCTGCATGGCCGCGGCGTCTTCGCCGCCATCAGCCCGTGGAACTTCCCTCTGGCCATCTTTACCGGCCAGATCGCCGCCGCCCTGGCCGCCGGCAACGCCGTGGTGGCCAAGCCCGCGGAGCAGACCCCGCTGATCGCCGCCGAGGCCGTCCGCCTCTTCTACAAGGCCGGTTTGAACCCCGAGCTTCTGGCCTTGGTCCCCGGTCGCGGCGAGATCGTCGGCGCTGCCCTGACGGCCCACTCAGGCATCGACGGCGTGGCCTTCACTGGCGGCACCGACACGGCCTCGGCTATCAATCGCGGCCTGGCCGCCCGTCCCGGCGCTATCATTCCCTTCATCGCCGAGACCGGCGGCCTGAACGCCATGTTCGTGGACACCACGGCGCTGAAGGAACAGGTCATCGACGACGTCATCCTGTCGGCCTTTGGTTCGGCCGGTCAGCGTTGCTCGGCCTTGCGCATCCTCTACGCGCCCAGGGAAGCCGCCGACGCCCTGATCGATGGCCTCAAGGGCGCGCTGGCGACCCAGGTGATCGGGGACCCGACCGATCCCAAGACCGACATCGGTCCTGTCATCGACGCCGAGAGCCGCGCCAACCTGGAAGCCCACGTCGAACGCCTGTCGAAAGACGCCAAGATCGTCGCCCGCGCCGAACTGGCGCCCGGCTCGGACAAGGGCGACCTGTTCGCCCCGACCATCGCCGAAATCCCGACTCCCGACTTCCTCGAGCGCGAGGTCTTCGGCCCGATCCTGCACGTCTATCGCTATGACTCGAAGGATCTGAAGTCAGTCGCAGCCAAACTGGCCGCCCGCGGCTACGGCCTGACGCTGGGCGTCCACAGCCGCATCGAGGCCTTCGCCGACGAGGTCGTGCGTCTGGTGCCGGCGGGCAACGTCTATGTGAACCGCTCGATCATCGGCGCCGTCGTCGGCGTGCAGCCCTTCGGCGGCGAGGGCCTCAGCGGCACCGGCCCCAAGGCCGGCGGCCCCAACAGCCTGATCCGTTACGCCGCGGAGAAGGCCATCAGCGTCAACATCGCCGCCCAGGGCGGGGATCCGGCCCTCCTGAACCTATAGGGACTGGCGCGATGGAGGCCAGGTCGCGATAAGGCCGTTTTCTCGCGACAGGTTATGCGTCATAGGTGCGGGTATTCTCCAACGCCGAAGCCATGAACGGGTCGCGAGGAGATTTTCACTTCTCGCGTTTGGGGCAGGTCAATGATTGTCGCGGAGCTTCGGCAGCACAGTCGAGTCATCGGCGCACTTCTCATGCGCGAGATGACGACCCGCTTTGGACGCGAGGGGATCGGCTTTCTTTGGTTGGTCGGCGAGCCCTTGTTATTTTGCGGGGGCGTCATCTTGCTGTGGAGCTTGGTCAAGCCGACCTTTTCCAGCGACCACGGCCTGCGTCTCGCGCCCTTTATAATGACGGGCTATATGTGCCTTCTATTGATGCGGCACCTCATTGGGCTGCTCACACCGGCCGTTCAATCAAATGTCGGCCTTCTGTATCATCGGTTTGTGACGCCAGCGCATATCCTGCTCACTCGTATCTTGCTGGAAATAGCCGGTGGTACTTTATCTTTTGCTATTTTGTACGTGGTTCTAGGGCTGCTCCAGCAGGTTCAGCCGCCGGAGAACTATCTACTGCTTTATGCGGGTTGGGGCTTGGTCGCCTTCTGCGCCACTGGTCTGGGACTCATTATGACCGGCCTCGTCATGCGTTTTGAGATGGTCGAACGCGTCGTTGGCCTGGTCAGCTATCTCCTCATGCCTGTATCGGGCGCATTTTTTATGGTGTCTTGGCTGCCCCCAACGGCCCAAAAGGTGATGATGTACATCCCTTTCGTTCACGGAACGGAATCCATTAGGGCCGCCATTTTTGGCGAGTTCGTTGAGACGCATTACGACTTTGGCTACGCTCTCCTGGTTGGAGCTATAATGAATGTCATCGGTCTATTAATGATCTATGCCTCTCTAGATCGTATTGAGGTCGAGTAGTGGCCCCGACGCGTCGATCAACACTTATCGGTTCATGCTAAAATGACTGAGTCTCAGCTCAAATATGTGAGTGCGCTCCAGACCGACGGCGCCGCCAAGCCTGTTGCCGAAGCCTGGTGGCGGCGACTGCCCCTAGGCTTTCTGCTCATCGTCGTCCTGCCTACGGCGGTGGCGATGGTCTACTACCTTGTCATCGCGTCGCCTATCTATGTCTCAGAGGCGCGATTTGTGGTGCGTAGTCCAACCCAAAAGCAACCGTCGGGTATTGGCATGGCTCTCCAGGGAGTCGGGATTCAAAGTGCGGCAAACGATTCATTTGCGGTCCACGAGTATATGACTTCGCGCGACGGCCTGGACTATGTCCAGAGATCCGTCGATGTGCGTTCGAAAATCGGGAGCCCTAACGCCGATTTCCTCATGCGCTATCCCCGCGTCGGGGAAGATGAGAGTGCGGAGGGTCTTTACAAAGGCTTCCAGCGCTTTGTTACGGTGGGCTATGAAAGCAGCACAGGCATCAGCACCCTGCGGGTCAAGGCTTTCAGCGGACGCGATGCGCAGGCCGTAGCCAGCGCTCTCCTGTCGGGAGGAGAAGGGCTGGTCAACCGTTTAAATGAACGGGCCGCCAAGGACACGGTCCAGTACGCCGAGCGCGCCGAAGAGGAAGCGCGGGTGGGTCTTGACCAGGTGCAACAGCGTATGACCGCTTTCCGCAATTCACGGGGCTACGTGGATCCCGAACTGTCGGCTCGGGAAAGTTCGGCAGTGACGTCTGAGTTGCTAGGCGCTGTCGCACGCCTCAAGGCCGAGCGCGATCAGCTCCAGTCCGAAGCGCCGCAAAGCCCTCAGCTTGCCGGTTTGAATGGCCGCATCACTGCGCTCGAACGTCAGCTGAGCGCCGAACGGGCAAGGATGGCTGGCGCTGCCGGTTCGCTGGCCTCATCGGTTGGCGACTATCGGCAGCTTCTCCTGGAGCAGGAGATAGCCGACAAACGGCTAGGGCAGGCTACAGCCGCCTTGATCTCAGCTCGAGATGATGCGCGCCGTCAAAACCTTTACCTCGAACGAATTGTTAATCCGAATGTCGCGGACAGACCCATCTTGCCGCGGCGCTGGTTTGGCATTTTCAGCGTGCTGCTTTCGACACTGCTGATCTATAGTCTCGGTTGGCTGGTTTACGCAGGCATCCGAGAACATAAGCAGTTCTGATGGACGACGGCATTGGGCTCCGCGTCAGGGAGCTAAGCAAAACCTACGCTTCCGCCTCAAAGCCCCTATTTACGGGGCTGTCCTTTGACGTCGCCCGCAACGGGCGCCTCGCCATTCTGGGTCGCAACGGGCAGGGCAAGTCGACACTCATTAAGATGCTTGGCGGCATCCTGAGGCCGAGCGCAGGCGGCATCGATTGGCGTATGACCTCCTCCTGGCCCATCGGGTTCGGCGGGGGTTTCCAAGGCAGCCTGTCCGGATTGGACAATATCCGTTTCCTATCCAGGCTCTACAATCGAAACTATCATGACATCTTACTGCGCGTTGACGAGTTCGCTGAACTTGGCCATGCGCTCAAACGGCCCGTAAAGCACTATTCCTCGGGCATGCGTGCGCGGTTGGCTTTCGGCCTTTCGCTCGCGATCGAGTTTGACTGCTACCTGATCGATGAACTCGTCGCCGTGGGTGACGCGCGTTTTCAAAGTAAATGCGAGGAAGAGCTTTTCCAGCACCGTTCGGGACGAGCGTATCTGATGGCTTCGCACGACATGCACCTCATAGCCCAGCATTGCGACCGCGCCCTGATCATCGAATCGGGGAAGGTAAAATGTTTCGACGACATCGATGAAGCCATTGACGTCTATTCCTGGCTCAGGGCTGGCTGACCATGCGTATCGCCTTGCACGCCGGCCCTTCGCACGCCTCATGGGCGTGGGCTAACGATGTCGTGGCGCAAGCCGTATCGTGCGGCTGGAATGTGGTCGGGCGGGTTCCTGAAGCTCCGGTGGTCCCTGGCCAACCAGACTGGGTGCTGTCTTCCGCCGCTGACGTTGAGGATGAGGGGGTGGTCATAATATTGGGGCCCGACTTCGCCGCAGCGGACCTTGGACGGATGGATGTCGCTCAACTGGCAGATCACTTCCGCCACCGCCCCGTGCCCTGTGTTTACGGAACGCGCTGGTTCGCCAGCTCCAGCGTGGCCGCGGCCGAGAGCGCGGGCGGCATCCTGTTGGTCAGCGCTGAATGGACGGTAATCGATCTTGACGGACTGGGGCCTTTGGATCGCCCTGCAGATCTCGGCGAGTTGCGAGCCGCAGACCCCGCCTTGGGCGTCTACGGCAGTCGATCTTCTCCTGGAGCGCGGGCGTTTTGGAGCCCTGTTCTTTTTACGGCAGCCGCGGACGAGCAGACGGCTGATGTTGCGGAGTGGGTCGATATGACCGGACGCATAAAGGCCGTGGCGGACGACCCGGGTATGTCGTTGGGCGCCGGACCGTGGTCCATCGAATGGCTCGTCGATGTGAACCCGGAAGGCGGCGTCGTCGACCTTCTTTTCCAATGGGGCGACCAGGAACTGCTCGAGGTCGTAAGACGCCCTGGCCGCTACTCTGTAACCCAGTCGGCGCAGTGGGCTGTCGGCGGCCATGCGCGAGCCCGTATCCAGTCCTTCAGGCCACATTTTCAGGGCAGAGCCAGGCTGGTGGGCGCAGTGGTCACCCGGCTGAAGCAGGCTTCGGGCTAAGGGTCAGAGGCTCCAATACCTCCAACAGAACCTTAACGCTGTCTTCCCAGGTGACACACTGGACGTCCGTCACTTTCACCTGGCCGGAGCTGATGTCGTTGAGCCAGCCCTGAATGCTGTCGGCGAGCATCTGCGGCGAGGCATGCTCGGGGAAATAGCGTACCCCAGAGGCTTCGTGCACCCGGAAGACCTCGATATCCCGCGCAAGAACCGGACGAAGGTATCCCAAGGCCTCGATCAGAGGCAGCCCGTACCCTTCGGCCAAGGACGGGATGATGACGCCCCGACAGGCTTCGTAGGCCCGCATCAGGGCCTCGTCGCTGGCTTTATTGAAGTAGAACAGTCTGCGCCCAAACTCTGGATGCGATCGAATACGCTCCAACAGGGCTTCAACCTTCCACCCTTCGCGCCCCACCAGAACCAGGTTGGCGTCGCCGCCACGTGACCATAGTTCAGAAAAGGCGTCGAGCAGATCGCTATGGCCCTTGCGGGGTTCAATAGTGCCCACGGTCAAAACCATGGGCCCGGTCAGCTGATCCAGCCATTCTGCGAAATCGTCTTGCAGGCCCGTTGCATGAAGGCTGTTTTTTATGTCTGTTCCCATGGGCAGGACGTGCGTTTCGTAACCCTCTTTGACGCCGAAAAGCGTCCTCAGGTTCAGTCTCAAGTCCCTCTCTGTCTGCGTGGAGTTACAGAGGTAGCCATCAGTGACGGAGGACAGCACCCGAAGCCATTTGCGGAAACGAAGACCCGCGGATTGAGGAAACCAATCAGGCCGTTGCACCGGCAGTAGGTCGTGCACGAGGTACCACTGGCGCACGCCGCGTTGCGCGAGCCGTCTAAGCTGGGCTTCGTGAAAACGAACCGTATCCAAAGCATAATCAAGCCCGAGAAACAGATCACCTGCTCCTCCTTCGATCGGCGTGCGGTCCTCTTCGCCCGGAAGAGGCCATCTGACGCGATGATAAGGGCGCTTGCGCGTCGCGGCCACAAACCAGACATCCCAACCTGCTCGCCGAAGCTGTTCCTCGCGCAGGGCTACGCCGCGCACCACCCGCTGAATGCCGGTGCCCGCATCGTTCTTGGCGATGACCGAAACATCCACAAAAAGCCGGCGAGCGCCGCAAGGCGGGCTCCCGCGCCTTTTTACCTCGATGGTGCGACGGCTCCACCGGATCTTGATCCGTTCGAACCAATGAGGCTCAGGCCGCCGCTCCAGCGCATTGCGCATTTTCGTCCAAATGCCCACTAAAGGTCTCCAAAATTCGGGCAGGGCGCATCGCGAGCCGCAGCGCAAACCGGTCGACGCGAGCAAAGGTCCCTCAGTCTGCCGGGTCCGCGAGCTCTTATCGAACTAGTCCACCAGGCGCCATTCGGGAGTGCGAAGCTTTTCGATGACGACTGTAACTTCGTAGTTGCCGTAAGGGGCGACCATTGGAGGTCTGCTGTAGTCGAACAGATCATCGTTCTCTGCTAAGTAGCGTACTTTAAAGCTGTTGGGCTCTAAAGCCGCCTCAATTTCGGCAAGCAGGGAGGCGCAGCTGTACATGCGTAGATGCTCGGTGTTCCAGATCGATGGCGGACGCCGACGGCGTTCGTAAAGATCCCGGCTCGGAACGGCGATGATGATGTGCCCCCCCACCTTCGTCACGCGATACCAGTCCTGGATGACGTTCAAGGGGTCGGGGATGTGCTCGAGGCAGTGACTGGAATAGACCGTGTCCTGGCTACCGTCTTCAAATGGCAGACGTTTGCCGTCATAACCCGGATAGTCAATATCTACGCCGACCGCTCCCTCCATGATGGGGACTACCCGAGTGTCGCCATAACTTGAAAATCCGATATCAAGTACATTTGGGCCCGTGATGTATCTATTCCAGAAGCCGTCTAAATGCTTTTGGTCCCAAGTCTTTCGTGATTCGGGGCCAACGTAGCGCGTGCCAATTATTCCAAATAGGGCTGCGGATCGTTGTGTCTCATTGGCAACGCCCACCCATATGCGATTAATGGCGATGCCGATTATTCTTTCATCATCGGACCCGCCTAGATCTTTCGGGCTCCTGGCGTCAGGAAGCTGGATGTCGAGGTCGATACGATCGAGAGCGCGAACTCTTTCGCGCGAGAGCAGAAGGCCCTTTATTCGATACAAACTATCGACGATGACCCATTCGGCAAGAACATCACCCTTGTGTGACACAATGACCCTTTGTGACGGCAAGGCGTCCGCACGAAGGTGGCCCATGAGTTCTATGAGGACGGCCACATCATCATCGCTGTCGGCTTCATTCGGAATGCTTAGCTTAACGTCATACGCGTCTGTCCAGCGCCAACAGGCCTCGGGACCCGACATGCCGGAGGCGTGAATTTCGCAGTTTTCCGATTTTAAATCGTATTCTTTGATGTTTCGAAAATCAGACCAATTTTTCATTATCTCTACCCCTTTAATATCAACTCTAAGGCTGTGGATCGCTTGTATATTTGTTATAGGCTTCGGGCAGCGCGCTGAAGTATTAGATTTTTGAGCTCATGTCGCCTTTAGACGAAGAAAGAGTTCGACGTGAACCAATTCATAACGGGCGGTTTTTATGGGTTTATAATTCGACGAAAGTGCGTTTCATTAACTCCAAATACCTGTTGCCATAATTAAAGAATCTTTTATGGGCTTTTATGATTTTCTATATCGATCTGAAGAGGTGTAATCTTCGTTCGGCTCTATTTATTTGAGTGAGAGTTCTTTTCTTCGGGTGATTTATTTATTAAATCTATCAGTCTTGATAATCCCAGCGATATTCTGTGCCAAGCAACTGACCGCCGTATTGGCCCGAGCGGCAATTGCCGGCTATCGCGACGGGTTCGGGAAGAGGGCGCGCGCAGACGGTCCATCTGTCCATCGGCCGATCTCCTCACTGTCTGAAAAACCCGTCAAGCGTCGCCGCCAGCGTTGTTTCTCGAAAATCGAACGAAAAAATCAGGTCTGGCCAATCTCTCATGACCCCTCGCTAGTCGGATGTAGCGCGTCTGGTATGCCGTAGGTTGGCCAACCTGCCAGTCGCTGAAAGCCCATTTAGCATGCGAGGCGCTCCTGCACTACGCTCGGTCCTTCGGGTGTGCGACATCGGGACGCGGCGAGGTTCAGGTCAGGCTGACCGGGGGGGGGTGGTATTAGGTCTGGCTGGGGCTCCCCGGATTGGATAGAGATCAGTGGTAGGGATCGCAAAGTCGGCCCGGACTTCCCACCCAGCCAATGCTCGCACATCCTCAAGCCATATTGCGCCCCGCTGAATGAAAATCGCCAATCTGATTATTGATGTTCGGCCGCTGCAGCGAACCGCCGGCGACTCTCCTCTTGGACGAGCGCTCATGGACGCTGCGCAAGCCCTGATCCAAACCCGATCCGCAAGACTATTGGCCAGCGTCAACGCGCCTCTCCCAGCCGAGCTCGCGCGAGAAGGCGTAGCTGTCCTTCGCGCTTTGCCGATAAGGCGTGAGGCCGTCACCGTGATATCCGCGGGGCAAGAGGCGGTAGCGCTGGCCGCCGATATGCGGCCGCAGATGAAGCCGTTCGTGCGCCTGCTCACCATTGAATGGCGAAAAGGAGCAGACGGCGTTGAAGGGTATGCGGTTTGCGGTGACGGCGTGCCTGACGCCCCTGTGGGCCGAACCGCACCTACGGAGACAGATGTCTCCGACCTTGATCAGCTTCAACTGAATCTTCTCGCGGATGTTTGTGAAGCGTTTCTTGTGGTCGACGCCGCTGTCGCATCGAACAAGGACATCATGCGCGATCTTGTCGCTTCGGCGCGTGGCGGCGACATGCGCATCGTTGTTCTAAACGGCGACAGCGCTGTCGAAGCGCCTGAAGTCTCAAGTCTGCGCCTAGGGGCTGGCGGGATCCGCAGACTTGTCGAAAAGGCCCAGGCGGTGCTGCTGCCCCATGACGAGCCGGCAGCCCTCACCAGCTGGGAAGTGGAGGCTTGGGGCGGTGTCTGGCTGAAGATTTCAGCGGGTGATGTCGTCAAGAGCCTGTCCGATCTTTGCCTGCTGGCCGCCGAGGCCAGCTCGTCCGCTCACGTCCATAACGCTCCGGCGACTCCTGACGTCTTGGCGGCCTTGCCCCGGCAGTCTATTCCTGATGCGCCAGACAGGCCTAGGATCGCCCTGGTGACGCCGATGTTCCCCGACAAAGGGGGACCTCCGCATTCATCTCTGGATTTGGCCATGGCTCTGACCGAGCTGTGCGATCTGGATATCTGGACCAACAGCGACATGTTGCCTCTGCACCGCAAGAAGGTGAGCAATGTGTATCGGCTGAGCGACGCTTTTCCCGCCGACCGCTATGACGAAATCATTTACGTCATGGGCAACCACAAGATGTATGCGCCCATCTACGCCATGATGCGGCGCTACGGCGGCGTCGTCATCCAACACGACGCTCATATGCTGGATTTCCTCAACGCCACTCTTGGCCGAGGCGGTCTTGAAGACCTCCTGTTGCGCGAACTAGGCTATCGCCCTCCCGCCCATGACATCGGCGCCCTGATCAAAGACCTGGCCGCTTTCGGCCGACCGTTGCTTTCGCCGATCGTAGAAACCGCACACGGCGTGATCGTTCACAGTCCTACGGCTCGTTCTGTCATCGACAACCTCTATGACAGCCATGTGGAATATTTTCCGGTCGGTATGCCCTATCCCTTCGATGTAGAAAAACTCGCGCCCGACCAGCGGCTTCAGGCCAAGCTCAGTTTCGGTGTTGATCCTCGAGTTCCGTGCATAGTTTCTTTTGGAGAGGTGCACCTGCAGAAGGGCGCCAAGCAGTGCCTATTCGTTCTCAACGAGCTGAGGTCCTGGGGCGTGGAGTTCCAGTTTCTGTTTGTAGGCCCCATCCAGAGCGCTCTGAGATGCGAGCTTGAAAACTATATCGAAAATCTGTCGCTGACTGACTACGTCAAAATCGTCGGCGCCGTTTCGGAAGAACACTACATCCGCTATCTCGTCGCTGGGGATCTTGTCCTGCAAATCCGCCAGATCCCCTTCGGTCAAGTTTCCGGAGCCCTGCTAGACGCTGTTTCTGCAGGCATGCACGGCGTCGCCTCGGAAAATCTGGCCCGCTCCATTGAGGCCCCCGAGATGATCCGTCGTGTCACTGACGGCGCCTCGCCCACGATCTATGCAGAGGAAATAGCTCAGATCATCGCATCGAAGGCTTATGAAAAACGGCCGGGCCCTGGCTGGAACGACTTTACCGTCAAGCATGATTTCGTCGTCTATGCGCGAAACCTTCTGGCCATGATTTTCGGCCGCGGTCGCGAAGGTCGCTGATATGTTGGATCAATCCCGTCACGCCTTTGAAGAAGCGCTGCTGAACGGCCGCTTTCTGATCAACATCAATAATCTTGTGTCGGCGCCAGGGCGGACAGGCATCCAGCGCGTTTGCTATGAGTTTTGCACGCGTTGGCCGCATATAGAGAACACCATCCCCTTCGTGGAGCTGGGGCCGGATCGAATAGGATTGCTCGGTCCTGAAGTCTTTGAAGATATCCGCAAACTGTTCGAGCAGGACGACGAGGTTCTGGGCGCCGTCCAAGCCCGGGACCCTTCGCTGCGTATGGAGCCCAACGCTGGCTGGATCGGATTGATCTCGGCCCGTAACAGGATCGTTTTTGAGGTGTCCGTCCAAGCTGCCCTTGATGCATGCAGGGCCGTCATCTCGTTAGAAGAATCACTAAATCTAGATTTCTACGCCTTTGCGGCTCGCTATCGGCCTGAGAAGATTTTTAATCTATGCCACGATTTTCTTGTTTGGACCCATGGTCAGCACTTCAATGTGAACTGGGACAGCGCTGATAATATTCTCCTATCTCTAGAAAATAGGCGTCGCTATCGGAACAATTTCTTCACCTCCACGGCAATGCGTGAACAGTACGTCACACGCATCAATCCTGGAGATGACCGGGACTATTTCGTCATACCGCCTGGAGCCGACGGCTTAGGCCGCACCTATCGCAAGGGGGAGCCGGCGTCGAATGAGTTCGTCGTGGTCGGCACGCTCGAGCCGCGCAAACAGCCGATCCTGATCCTGGAGGCGTTCGAAGCGCTGAACTCGGACGGCCACGCAGCCAACCTCTGTTTCGCTGGGCGCATGGGGTGGCTGACGGCAGATGATAAGCAACGCCTTCTAAAAGCGTTCTCAGACTATCCTTGGGTGCGATGGGTCGACGGTCCAGACGATGAGGTGCTCCGCGGGCTGATGCAGAACGCTCGCGCGACCATCTATCTTTCACTGGCCGAGGGATTTGGGTCTCCGCCCGTGGAAAGCCTGGCCCTGGGCACGCCGTGCATCGTGTCCGCCATAATTCCGAGCGTGCTGGACATGCAGCCGAACGGTCAGGTGCGTATAGCGCCCGACGACGGCTCAGCCCTGCTGAAAGCGGTGCGCCGCTTGATGGACGACACCGTCGTTCGCGCCCTGCAAGACGAGATCGAGACCTTGGCTTTGCCGACCTGGCAAGGTTTCGTCGACGGCGTCGCATCCATGATTGAGGAGCGGGCGCCAGCCTGCGGGGATCCGCAGCCCTTGGGCTATGCTCAAACGCTGGAGCTCCTCAGGTCGCTAGCGCAAATGCGCGAACTGTCCCGCGAAGGCTTGATCGAAGGCGTCTTGCGGGCCTTGAACCCGGATGTCTCCAGCCTCGAGATCTCCCGGGTCCAGGACGAGGCGCGTTCAGCCGCTTGGACCAATGTCGACGTCGTCCTGAACCTGGCCTCTAGACCTTCAAACGGAGGCATTCCGTCCGCCTTCGTGCGCAGGTCTCTGCAAGACAAGCTGGGCCTGCCCGCCCTGCAGTCCGGCCCCTGGCGGGAATGGCAGGCGCAGTTCCGGGCGATATGCCGAGAGCCTGACTACCGGCATTACGTAAAGCGTGTCTTCGCCGAACTCCATGAGCGAAACATCGATGGCTCAGAGCTGCAAAGCCATCTCCCTGATCGCGAGGTATCGCACACGCGGCTTCATCTCCTTATCGAAGCGCTGGAAAGCCAGGAGTTTAGAAACCGCACGGAAACGCTGATCCGCGCCAATGCCGCGGCGGAGTATTTTGACGCGGTTGAAGTGAAAACAATCGCCTGGAAGTTAAGCGCTCTTGCATCCCTTTCGGCCGAGACAGCTGTAGATCGCGCCCTTCTTATTGACGACGTCGAAGTATTTATCCAGACGGCTAGCCTCGACCTGAATTCACAGCTCCCTTCTCAGGACCAACAGATCCTCTGGCGCGGCTGGGCGAGCCGTCCAAGGGGGCGCTACCTCGTCCTTCTGCAAATCCTCACCTCTCGGGCCTGTCTGCTGAAGGTTATGGACCCCCGAGTTCATCTTGAACTGATCCACGACATCGCGCGGCGGGCCGGCGTCGCCGGGCGTTCAAAATTGACGCCACTCCAACTCGCGGCTCGTCTGGCCAAGGCTTCAGGCGAAACGACGATATCATTTCCCGGACGGGAGACGATCACCGGCGAGGGCGATGCCGGGCGCGACGGCGGCGTCGACCGCCTGATCGCCCTGCGACAAAACCCCTCCAGCGCCCTGGCGCTTGCGACCGTTTGGGCCATGGCGTCGGGGCGCGCTGAATGGTGCGGAAGGCTGCTGGGTTGGGCGCGCGCTCAACTGCCGGACATCCTGGCCCAGGCGTCTTCTCTGGACGACAGGTCTGTCGACAGCCTCAACGGCTTCCTGCGTTCAGCCGTCGGTCGTCCGCCCTCCGTCGAAGAAGGTTGGATTCTCTCGCGCCATGAGGGCGGGAAAGAGCCGGTTGTCGGATGCCTGGCCATTCTTCTTTGCGGCTTGAGACGAGGCGAGCTCGTCAATCTTGCTGACGCCATGGGCCAGATTCTGCACCATGCGGACCTGATTATCGAAAAAGCCGACATGATCGAAGCCCTAGCGGCTTGTCTGGAGGCCGTCGGGCCGGAACGGGTCGGGCAGGTCTTTCGTACCGAGACCAGGGCGCCGAAGACGTCCGAACCGACAGGGACCAGATCTGCACAAGAGCTGCGAGAAATCCATTTCCAGGATCACGCCGACGGCGACGTTTCCTCCGTCGACCAGCTTCTGGCGCTTGAAGGCGAGGCGCTCGTGCGCATGGCCTACAAAAAACTTCTGCTAAGAGAAGCTGACAGCGGGGGCCTGGCCAACTATGTCGGTTTGCTCAATGCAGGCAGAAGCAAGGCGGCCGTCGTCCGGAGCCTCGCGCTCAGTGAAGAGGGGCGTGCCAAGAGCGTTCAGCTTCGCGGCCTGCAAGCCTTGCTCGACGCCAGCGTCGTGGAGGGGCGTAGACGCAAACGCGGCTGGAAGCGGTTGTTGCGTCTCAAGCTTTAAACGAAAAACCCTACCCAGCGGGACGATGCGATGTTTGAGAATTTGAAGCACGACAACGTTCGTGCACGGGCGCCGTTACGTCTCGGCCTCGGCGGAGGCGGCACTGACCTGAGCTCATATGCCCGTGAGCATGGCGGAGCAGTCCTCAACGCGACTATAGACCGCTACGCCTACGCCCACCTGGCCAAGAACAACGAGGGAGGGATCTGCTTCCGCGCAGACGATCTGGGTGAGATCGACCATCTGCCGTGCACCCTGGATTTCGACGTCAAAGGCAAGCTTCCGCTTCATCGCGTGACCTACGCCCATATGATGGAACGCTATAACAACGGGCGGCCCATGCCGCTGTCGATCTCCACCACCATAGACGTGCCCGCAGGCTCAGGTCTTGGAGCGTCCTCCGCCCTGACGGTTGCCTTGATCGAGGCCTACGCATTGGCCATGCGCCTGCCGCTCGGCCCCTATGAAGTCGCGGAACTGGCCTATGAGCTGGAGCGTGAGCGGCTCGGCATGCTGGGCGGCAAGCAGGACCAGTACGCCGCCGCCTTCGGCGGCTTTAACTACACAGAGTTCCTTGCCAAGGACGTCGGGGTTATCGTCAACCCTCTGCGCCTTCACAGGGAGTATCTCAATGAGTTCGAATCCTCGCTGGTGATCTGCTTCAGCGGCCAGTCTCGAGAATCGGCGAAAATCATCGAGAAGCAGGTCACGGGCCTCAAAGCTCTAGATGAGCAGACGATGGCAGCCATGCATGAAATCAAGCAACACGCCGCCGAGATGAAGTCCCTGCTTCTGGCCGGGCAGGTCCGCAAGACCGCCGACGTTCTGCAGCAATCCTGGCTGGCGAAGAAAAGCACCGCTACGACCATAACCAACAGCATAATAGATGATCTCATCGGTGTGGCGATGGCGAACGGCGCCTGGGGCGGGAAGGTTTCTGGCGCCGGCGGTGGCGGCTTCATCATGCTGCTGGCGGACCCGTCGAGACGCCACAATCTTATCGAAGCTCTCAACGAAAACGGTGGGGCCGCGAGTGCTGTTCGCCTGACGTTTGAAGGTCCGGAATCCTGGGTTGTGCCCGGCTGAGCGACGAGGCCGATCCGACCGATCAACCCTGAACCGCCCGATCTTGCAGATGAAAGTTGAATAACATGGTCGACCAATGCGCCATCCTGCTTGGCGGACTGGGGACGCGTCTAGGCGAACTCACTCGCGAAACGCCCAAGCCCTTGCTTCCCGTCGGGGATCGCCCCTTTGTCGAACTGCTCATCCGAGAAGCCTGGAGAATGGGATTTCGCAAGGTGTTGCTCTTGGCGGGCTATCGCTCCGAGCGGGTTCTTCAGATGGTCGCCGATCTGCGAAACACGCTGCCTCATGGGTGTACGCTCGACATCTCTATCGAGAACGAGCCGCTGGGCACGGGTGGAGCGGTGGTCAACGCGTTGGATTATCTGGACGAGCGATTCTTGCTCATCAATGGCGACACTTGGTTCGATTTCAACTGGAACGGCTTGTGCACCGGGCATGACGAGGACACGGCAAGCGTAGCAATCCGCGAAATCGACCTTGCCGATAGATACGAGACAATCGAAGTCGATGATGCCGGTCTCGCCGTGAGGGTCATCAACCGAGGCGAGGCCGCGAATGCTCCATTTTATGTCAACGGGGGTGTCTATTGCTTCGCCAGGTCGCATTTTACGGATCGACAAGGCAGGTTTTCTCTTGAGGAAGACCTGCTTCCCGCCCTGTGCGAGGCGGGCAAGCTTCGCACCCTGAAGTCAGACGGCTATTTCCTCGACATCGGCGTGCCTGACACCTACGTCCGCAGCCAGGTCGAAATTCCGGCGCGCCAATGTCGCCCGGCCCTGTTCCTGGATCGGGACGGCGTCATCAACCATGATGACGGCTATGTAGGCTCCAAGGACCGCTTCCGCTGGATGGCCGGCGCCAAGGCGGCCATCCGCCTCGCCAATGACGCCGGCTATTTTGTGTTTGTAGTCACCAACCAGTCCGGCGTGGCCCGCGGCTACTACACGACCGACGACGTAGTGACCCTCTTTGATTGGATGCAGGACGAGTTGCGACAGGAGGGCGCCTATATTGATGACTGGAGACACTGTCCCTACCACCCCGAAGGCGTGGTCGAAGGACTGTCTACAGCGCATCCATGGCGCAAGCCCGAGCCTGGAATGCTCCTGAACCTGATGAATTCATGGGACATAGACGTCGCCCGCAGCCTCATGATCGGTGATCAGAAAAGCGATGTCGCCGCTGCCGAAGCAGCCGGCGTCCGTGGCTATCTTTTCAGTGGTCCGGACCTTTATTTATTTACGCGCGAACTTTTGTCGGAAAGGGGCGAAGCATGACCGTCGCCGAGCTGAAACAAGTCCAGACGCAAGCCCGGGATTGGCTGATCAATATCGCGGCGCCTTTCTGGAGCGATGCCGGGCGCACGCCGTCAGGCCTCTACGCTGAACGGCTTGACCGGCAAGGTCAGCCTAACACTGAATATTACCGCACCTTTGTTCAGGCGCGTCAGATCTTCTCGTTTTCGGCTGCCTGCAAAAAGGGCTGGAGCGGGGCAGGAGCCGAACAGGTTCAACAAACCGTAGACTGTCTGCTGGAAAAGGCCCGTCGCGGGGATGGCCTGTTCGTCCACCGGCTCGCTTATGACGCAAGCGTCCTCGACGCCCGGGCCGATCTCTATGATCAGGCCTTCATTCTATTCGGTCTGGGAGCCGCCGGCGATCTCCTCTGTGCACCGCGATTGTTTGATGAAGCCGAACGGCTGCTCGATGTTCTCGAAGATCGCTGGAGCGACGCCGCTGGCGGATTTAACGAGGGCGAGGTCGTCGATCGCTCCATTCGTCGCCAAAACCCCCATATGCACCTGCTGGAGGCGTTCAGCACTCTCTACAAGGTCAGCGGGCGCCAGCGTTTTGGTGACGCCGCCGTATCGATCGCCGAGCTTTGCAGAACGCGCTTCATTGATCCAGACACCGGCGCCTTGCTTGAATATTTCGAGCAGGACTGGCGGCCGCTAGCCGATGTGCGCGGCCAGATCGCCGAGCCCGGGCATTGTCTGGAGTGGGCCTGGCTTTTCGAGGGGCTGGCCTCTATCTGGGGCGACGAGGCCCTGATGTCATCTGACCGCCTGACCGCCTTCGCGCGCACGCGCGGCATCGATGCAACGCGTGGGGTGGCCATCAATGAAGTCCTTACCCGTGGCGGCGTTCACGATGACAAGGCCCGCCTGTGGCCGCAAACAGAGCGCATGAAGGCAGCCGTGTCTCGCTATGCGCGCACTGGCTCCGATGACGATGGCCGGGAAATCATTAACGCCTACCGCGGCCTTGAAAAGTATTTCCTGCCTGACCGTCCCGAACTGTGGATGGACAAGATGCTGAGAGACGGCACGTTTCTTGATGAACTCGTACCGGCAAGTTCATTTTATCACATCTCGTGCGGGATTAATGAACTGCTCGATCTCGACCTTGCCGGTGTCCAACAACTCCAGATTGGATGCAAAACGGCGGCCGGCTAAGCCGGCCATCCGCCGGCTCGGCTGAGGGCGCTGAGACGAGGCTTATTGATCTGATCGCCGATCCAGCGGGCGCTCTCGATCAACTGGTCGAGGTCGTAGCCGGTCGAGAAGCCGGCGCGTTCCAGCATGTAGACCAAGTCCTCGGTGGCGATGTTGCCGGTCGCGCCCGGCGCGAAGGGGCAGCCGCCGATGCCGCCGACGGAGGCGTCCAGGATGTCGATCCCGGCTTCTACCCCGGCGTAGGCGTTGGCCAGGCCGGTGTTGCGGGTGTCGTGGAAATGCAGGCGCAGGGTCGCGTCGGGCGCGGCCTTGCGGGCGGCCTCGACCTTTTTCGTGACGCTCCACGGATCGCCCACGCCGATGGTGTCGGCCAGGGCGATCTCCTCGACGCCCAGGGCCGCGATGCGGGCCACCAGTCCGCTGACCTGCTCGACCGAGACCTCGCCGTCGAAGGGGCAGCCCCAGACGCAGGACAAGGTGGCGGTCAGCTTGGGCGCCGCGCCGGGCGCGCCTTCAGCGTTGCGGCGGCCAGCCATGATGTCGGCCAGCATCTGCACCTGCTGATCGACGTTCAGGCCCTGGTTCTTCAGGCCGAAGCCGTCGGTGGCGGACATGGCGACATTGACCTCGTCCACCGCCGTGCCCAGCGCGCGGTCATAGCCCTTGCCGTTCAAAACGAGGCCGATGCGGCTGTGCCCCTTGGCCGGAGGCAGGGCGGCCATGACCTCTTCGGCCCCGGCCATCTGCGGCACGTATTTGGGATGGACGAAGCTGACGGCCTCGATGCGCTTGGCGCCCGCGGCTTCCAGGCGGCGCACGAAGTCGGCGCGGACGGCGGGCGTCAGCACGGCCTTTTCGTTCTGCAGGCCGTCGCGCGGGCCGACCTCGACGATCTGGATAAAGCGACCCATCAGCGTGCGCTCCGTTCGCCGGCGCCCGCTGGCGCATAGACGGTCAGGCGTACGTCGTCGCCCGAGGAGTAGTTGTGGCCGCTAACCACGCCCACGGCGCGCCCGGCGGCGCCGAGATCAGCCAGGGCGCGGCGGAACTCTTCGTCGTCATGGGCCTCGACGATGGCGGGGCGGCCCTCGGCCAGGGCGCGGGCGGCGCCGGGGCCGTCGGTCAGCTGGGTGTCGCGTCCGGTCAGGAAGACGAAGCTGGGTTCGTGGAAGCTGGTGATGGCCACCGGTCCAGGATAGCGGCCCTGGGCGGGGCTCAGCTCGGCCGATTCCAGGGTCTTCACCAGACGCGGGGCGATGGACAGGGGGCGCAACTGGCGGATGGTCCCGGCCAGACCGGCGTGGGCGATGACGCCGCACGCGATGGCGGCCAGCACCCCGGTGATCGCCGCCCGGTTGACCAGCAGGAAGCCGCCGACCGCCGCCGCCATGACGGCGAAGACGATGGTCACGGTGGCCCAGGTCTGGGCCGTCGAACGCCCGAACTCGGTCAGGCCATAGACGGTGATGGCGCAGATGATGACGGCGGCGAACAGGCCCAGCAGAGCGCCGGAAATGCGCGAGACCTTGCCGATCGGCTGGGTCAGGGCGGCGGCCGCCAGCAGGGCGATCGCGCCGAAGGTGGGCAGGGTGTAGTGCCACAGCTTGGTCGGGGCGATCTCGAACATCAGCCAGGCCGGCACCAGCCAGCAGACGGCGAAGCGGATGGCCGGCTCGGCGCGGCGATGCCAACCCGTCGACAGGGCGGCGGGCAGCATCAGGGTGACGGGGAACAACAGCAGGGGCGACAGCAGGACGTACATGCCGAAGAAGCCGCCATGGCTTTCGTGGGCGCCCGCCAGCTTGGGCGCTAGGTCCCCGCCGATGGCTTCACGCCAGAAGCCGCCATCGGTGGCGATGGTGATGGCGATGGCCCAGGGTCCGACCACCAGAGCGACCAGAGGCAGACCCCAGCCCCACCCCAGCTTCCCCAGCCACTTGATGTTCCGGTCCCAGACCGACAGGGCGATGATCGACAGGGCCACGACCAGAAGCCCGATCGGCCCCTTGATCAGGATCGACAGGCCGATGCCCAGCCAGAACAGCAGCTTGTGCCAGCGCACCGGCTTCTCGCCCGCCCGCGTCGCCATATAGATCCGCGCCAGCGCCGCCATCGACAGGGTGGTCAGGCCGCACAGCATGGCGTCGGTCTTGGCGATGCCCGCCTCGGACGACAAAAGGAAGGTCGCGCCCAGCATGGTGCCCGCCAAAAAGCCTGCGCGGTTGCCGAACAGCGCCGCCCCGGCCCAGGCCACGGCCCAGGCGGCCAGCATGGCCCCGAACAGCGACGGCAGGCGATAGGGCTGGATGTTGCGGTCCTCGACGTCCGAAGTCAGGCTGACGGCGACGGCCTGCATCCAGTAGATGCCGACGGGCTTCTTCCAGCGGGGTTCGTCCTGGAAGCGGATGTCGACATAGTCGCCGCTTTCCAGCATCTGCGCGGTCGCCTGGGCGAAGCGGCTTTCGTCGCGGTCCAGCGGCGGCAGCAGCAGCAGGCTGGGCAGGCCGGCGAGCAGGGTCAGCAGGGCCGCCAGAACGGGGCCGCGCCAGCCGGCGATGAGGTGATCCAGGTTCGGGCGGTTCATGGCGCTGTCGTATCACGCCGACGCCGCCCCCCGGAAGCTTCAGCTTGTAACCTCTTCGCGCGGCCCGGTTTTCCTAAGGCCCGGCGATGCGCTACAGAGCGACAAATGACCGACAGCCCTGCTTCTAATCCTGACATCTCCGTCGTTGTGCCTGTGCATGACGAATCCGGCGCCGCCGTGCCTCTGGCGCGCGAGATCGCCGAGGCCTTCGCCGGTCGGTCCTATGAAATGATCTTCGTCAATGACGCCAGCCGGGATTCGACCCTGGCTGAGTTGCAGGCGGCGATGGCGGAACTGCCGACCCTGCGGGTGCTGTCGCACGCGACCAATGCGGGTCAGAGCCGGGCCGTGCGCACCGGCGTCCTGGCGGCGCGCGGCGACATCATTGTCACCCTGGACGGCGACGGCCAGAACCCGCCCGCCGACGCGCCGCGTCTTGCCGACGCCCTGATCGCGGCGCCCCCCAATGTCGCCCTGGTCGGCGGCGTCCGCGCCAAGCGTCAGGACTCGAACGCCAAGCGTCAGGCCTCGATCTGGGCCAACCGCATCCGCAGGAAGCTGCTGGCCGACGACGCCGACGACACCGGCTGCGGGCTCAAGGCCTTCCGTCGCGACGTCTTCCTGCGTCTGCCCTACTTCGATCATATCCACCGCTACCTGCCGGCGCTGACGATCCGCGAGGGGTACGAGAATCGCTATCTCGAGGTCGATCACCGCCACCGTGAGGTCGGTCGGTCGAAATACACCAACTGGGGGCGGCTGCGGGCCTCCTTCTCGGACCTGCTGGGCGTGATGTGGCTGAAGTCGCGCTCGCGGCGTCCCGGCGCGATCAGCGAGTTCTGACCCGACCATTCTGGTCTTGGGGGCCATATGGCCGCGCGTCGGAAACCGGGTTAAGCAGGGCGATCTGGAGGGACCGCCCATGCTGATCGCCATACCCCTGCTGGTCGTGCCGGTGGTGATCTACAATCTGGTGATCCTGCTGGGCGGAAGCGCGCCGGACGCGGTGCTGGGTCAGGCCTCAGTGCTGAGCGAAGTCCTGTTTCGCGTGCCGATGACCTCGGGCGCGGTCTGGAGCATCAGCGTCGGCGACCTGATCCTCTTCCTGTCGCTGATCCTGCTGTTTGTCGAACTGCTGAAGTCGACCTCCAGCCAGCGGGTCGCCATCGTCAATCACGCCCTGTCGATGGCGCTGTTCGTGGTCTGCCTGGTCGAGTTCCTGCTGCTGCCGGGGTTTGCGGGATCGGTCTTCCTCCTGATCCTGACCATGGTGCTGCTGGACGTGCTGGCGGGCTTCATCGTCACCATCATCGCCTCGCGGCGCGACTTCGACATGAACCCGCGCTGATTGGCGGGGATTTAGCTGAAGGCGACGAAGACCAGGGCGACCACGGTCACGTCAAACAGTCGGGCGGCGAGGTTGAGGACGGCCATGGGCGAAACTCCGGTCTAAGACGCCGGAGCAGTCGCAAACGCCATGCCATCAGGCGTAAGGCGGCTAAACCTCGGTCTGTCTCGCCCTGCCCACGCGGGGGCGCCGGTCGCGCTTGCCAGAGTATTCCGCGCCCAGATAGGTCGAGCGGGCGGCGTCCAGCACCGGCGGACCGCCCTTCAGGCCGCGCTTCTGGCCCTTCTGGCCCAGCACCTGGGCGGCGAAGAGCGCCGGGGGGGCGAGCGGCGACACGGCAGGCTTTGCCGGGGAGGCGGCATGATCGACCCGCTCCCCGGCCGGAAGCACGGCGCGCGACGCCTCGGCCGCCTTGGCTTCCGCGGCGTTCCGGCGGTCGCGTTCGCGCCGATCGCCTTCGCGGCGCTCGTGCACCGCATGGCCCTCGATCGGGCTGATCGGGCGGATGCCGTCAGTCACTTGTCGGCGCCGGCCAGGCGGTCGATCTGGGCGCGCATCTCGTCCATCTGACGACGCATCTCGTCGAGGGCAGGATCTGCCGGCGTCGCCTTGGGCGTCGGCTCTGGCGCCGCATCGGTTTCGGGGCGAACATAGCCGGCCATACCGGGAAAGATCTTCATGGCGCGCTCGAACATGGCCATGTTTTGACGCACGGCCTCCTCCATCAGCCCGCCGCCGGGCGTGCCGGCGAAGGTGCGGGTGAACTGAGTGCGCAACTGTTCCTGCTGACGGCTGAAGCTATCGAGCGACATCTCCAGATAGGACGGCAGGACCGCCTGCATCGAGTTGCCGTAGAAGCCGATAAGCTGGCGCAGGAATTGGACGGGCAGCAGGGCCTCGCCCCGGCTTTCTTCTTCGAAGATGATCTGTGTCAGGATCTGACGCGTCAGCTCGTCATTAGTCTTGGCGTCGAACACGACGAATTCGACCCCCTCGCGCACCATCTGCGCCAGGTCTTCCAGCGTCACATAGGCGCTGGTGGCGGTATTATAGAGCCGCCGGTTCGCATACTTCTTGATGACGACGACGCCGTCACGGGTTTTTCCGCCCTCGGATTTCTTGTCGGCCACGCTTGTTCTCGCGTTGTTGCAACGCCGCACTATCACGCGTTGCGAGCGCGAACGCCAGAGGGCGCCGCAAGGTCAGGCTGCGCCGGGGGCCAGAACCACGCCGACCAAGATGGCGGCCCAGTGAACCCCGGCCCCGGCGACGACGAAGCCGTGCCAGATCGCGCGACGGAATTTCACCTTCTGGCTGATGAAGACGAAGACGCCCGAGGTGTAGATCAGGCCGCCCGCGACCAGCAGGCCCAGGGCAAGCGGATGCACCGTCTCGATCATCGGCTTCAGCGCGAAGATGGCCACCCAGCCGAACAGGACATAGACCCCGCTCCAGAAGGCGTCGGAGATGCGCGGCGCGAACATCTTCACCCCTACGCCCGTCAGCGCCATCAGCCAGACGGCCAAGGTGAAGCCGATGGACCAGGCGCCCTCGAACCTCTGGGTGGTGAAGGGGGTGTAGCTGCCCGCGATCATCAAAAAGATGGCCGCTTCGTCGAGCCGTCTCAATCGGACGTGCGGCGCAGGGGTGTGTCAGGTTGTAAACCGTTGACGCCGTCAGCATGGCCACCAGGCACAGAGCGTAGATGGCGGTGGCCACCACGGCCCCGACACCGCTGTAGAGGCCGGCGAGCACCGCCAGCACGATCCCGCCCACCGCCGCCAGACCCAGGCCAACGGCGTGCACCCACAGGTCCGCCAAACGTTCGGCGCGCGTCTGATAATGCTCGATCATGTCGAGCTCGTCGGGCGTACAAACCCGGCCTGCCAAGGATTTCAGCCGCACCAGCATCACTCCTGAAAAGCATCAGTCGAGGCTATCGTTCCCGACAGATTGCGCCCGGATGATGACGAAGTGCTGAACTTCGCACTTGCGAGACGTGACGCGGAGTGTGCAATGCGGCACAACCTCCTGCAGAATTTCTCCCCGGAGTGAATATCATGACTGACGTAGTGATCGTTTCCGCCGCCCGGACCCCGGTCGGCTCCTTCCTCGGCACCCTGTCCAGCCTGCCCGCCTCCAAGCTGGGGGAAGTCGCCATCAAGGCGGCGCTGGAACGCGCCGGCGTGGCCGCCGCTGACGTGGACGAGGTCATCCTGGGGCAGGTGCTGCAGGCGGGTGCGGGTCAGGGCCCGGCGCGTCAGGCCTCGATCGGCGCCGGCCTGCCTAATGAGACCCCGGCCTGGAGCCTGAACCAGCTGTGCGGCTCAGGGCTCCGCGCGGTGGCCCTGGCCTATCAGCAGATCGTTCAAGGCGATGCGAAGATCGTCGTCGCCGGCGGTCAGGAAAGCATGAGCCAGTCGCCCCACACCGCCCAGCTGCGCAACGGGCAGAAGATGGGCGAACTGGGCTTCAAGGACAGCATGCTGCAGGACGGCCTGATCGACGCCTTCCACGGCTACCACATGGGCCAGACGGCCGAGAACATCGCGAACAAGTGGTCGATCGACCGCGCCGCCCAGGACGCCTTCGCCGTCGCCTCGCAGAACAAGGCCGAGGCCGCCCAGAAGGCTGGTAAGTTCGTCGACGAAATCGCCCCGGTGACGATCTCGACCCGCAAGGGCGACGTGGTCGTGGATCAGGACGAATACATCCGCCACGGCGCCACCATCGAGGCGATGGAGAAGCTGAAGCCCGCTTTCGTCAAGGACGGCTCGGTGACCGCCGCCAACGCCTCGGGCATCAATGACGGCGCCGCCGCCCTGGTGCTGATGTCGGCCGATGAAGCCAAGGCGCGTGGTCTGGAGCCGCTGGCCCGCATCGCGTCCTGGGCAACGGCGGGCGTCGATCCGTCGATCATGGGCACTGGTCCGATCCCGGCCTCGAAGAAGGCGCTGGAAAAGGCCGGCTGGACCGTCGCCGACCTGGACCTGATCGAGTCCAACGAAGCCTTCGCCGCCCAGTCGCTGTGCGTGGTCAAGGAACTGGGCCTGGATCCGGCCAAGGTGAACGTCAACGGCGGCGCTATCGCCATCGGCCACCCGGTCGGGGCCTCGGGCGCCCGCGTCCTGACCACCCTGCTGCACGAGATGAAGCGCTCGGGCGCGAAGAAGGGCCTGGCCACCCTGTGCATCGGCGGCGGCATGGGCGTGGCCCTGTGCGTCGAGCGCTAAGCGCGCACCCGACAGGCTGAAAAGTAAAAGGCCGGCGGATTGCTCCGCCGGCCTTTCTCATGTCTGGAACGACGGATCAGAAGCCGCGTCGCCAGCTGCCTAGCAGGGCGTAGCCGGTGGGGGCGCCCGCGCGGTGCTGTTCGTCGCGGCTGGCCACGGCCTCCAACTGCAGCATGGACCCGCCGGGCAGGGGGTGCAGGCTGCGAACGGAGACGTCGATCTGACGGCCTGAGGGGCTGGCCGAGAAGCGGCGCTCCGAGAAGGTGACGGGGTCGAAATATTCCAGCGGCACGTCGGCCAGGAAGGCGCTGAAGGTCCCGCTTTCGATCCGCAGCGGCTGGGAGATCTCCCAGGTCAGACGGCTGCAGCCGAGCGCCCACGACGGGCAGTCCGACTGCAACGCCATGCGCCAGGTCGAGCTGACGGCGGCGCTGGACAGGTTCAGGAACCGGCCCTCGATCTCGGTGCGGCCGAAGCCGGCCTCGCCGCTCAGCACCAGGCCGTGACCCAGCGACAGATCGCCGCCGAAGGCCGCAAAACGCGTGCGCGACGGCATGGCGAAGTCCGAACGTGTCGGCATATAGGCGCCCAGCGGCCCCATCTTCTCGTCCAGGGCTCCCATGCTGAACGACAGCCCGCCGCGCGCGCTGCGCCAGTCCAGCGCGGCGCGCGCGTAGGAGGAGACGTCCTGCTCGACCGAACGGAGCGGGGCGCGGCGGTCGCCGGCGCCGGTCTCGGCGCTGAGGGTCAGAGGGCCGAAGCCCAGGCCGTCGAAGACCATGGCCCCGCGCACCGCGTGGTCGGCCTGGGCCAGGGCGGCGAATCCGTCGCCCGAGCCGGTGCGGAAGGGCGAGCGCGCCCCGCCCTTGCCTTGCCAGGCCGCGAAGGACATGCGTCCTGCCGTGACGTCGAACAGGGCCTCTTGCTTGACCTCGTCGCCCAACCACGGCGCGTCGAAGGGGGTGTAGCGGTTCAGGATCGGTTCTGGCGTCTCGACCGGCACGGCGGCGACCAGCGACAACCTGGCCCCGGCGGGACCGTCCATCGTCACCTGCGACTGGCGCATCGGCGTGGGGTTCTCGGGCTGATAGCTGCGGCGCGGCGCCATGCGATAGGCGGCGCCCATGTTGATGCGGAACAGCCGCTGATACTCGTCATAGGCGATGGTGCTCATCGCTCCAGTGCGGCCCAGGGCGTCGCCAAACGGCCCGCCGACATAGGCGCCTGGTTCGATGGCGATATTCACCGCGGCGCCCTTGGCTTGCGGCGATGAGGTGGCGCCGACCGGCTGGAAGGCCTTGGCGATGTCCAGCAGGCCGCGGCCATAGACGACGTCGGCGCCCAGGTCGCCCGCTTCACGTCCGGTGCGGAGCAGGATTTCGACAGCCTGCCTGCCCGTCAGATTGGGGAAGGCTTCAAGCAAAAGGGCCAGGGCGCCGGCCACGGCGGGGGAGGCGAAGGAGGTGCCGTTGACGCGCCAGCAGCTGGTGTCCTCGCAATCGACCACAACGCTGACGCCGGGCGCGGACAGGAACCAGGACTGCGAAATACCCGCGCGGTTGGAAAAGTCGGCGATCTGGTTGGCGGAATCGTGGGCGCCGGTGACGATGATGCCGCCCGCAAAACGCGCGTCGCTGGCGTAACGGCCCGGCCATTCGGGGTTGGCCCCGGCCTCGTTGCCCGAAGCGATGGCGAAGACCACGCCGGCGTTGATCGCGCGTTGCAGCGCGGCCTCGAACGCGAACCCCAGCGGGCCTTCGCCACCCAGCGACAGGTTGATGACCTTGGCCCCGTTGGCGACGGCGTAGTCCAGCGCATTGGCCAGGTCAGAGCCGCGGAAACAGACGGCGTTATCGGGATCGTTGCATTCGCTGATGTCGGCCCGGATCGACAGGATGGTGGCGTTGAAGGCGACGCCGACGGTGCCAAAGCCGTTGAAGGGCGCGGCGATCACGCTGGAGACGCGCGTCCCGTGGCTGTCGGCTCCCTGAGGCTGGCCGCGTCCGGCGACGATGTCGATGGAATTCGGCGAGATGTTCGCCGCCAGGTCCTGATGGTTCAGCTTGATGCCGCTGTCCACCACGCCGACCGTGATCCCGCGCCCCGTGGCGCCGGTCTGCCAGGCCGTGATCGCGCCCGTATTGGCCACGCCGTAGTTGCGCAGATACTCGGACGAGCTCGCGGACGGAATGGCCGGCGGCGGCGGCGGCGGCGGCGGAGGTGGCGGCGGTGGGGGAGGCGGAGGTGGGGGAGGCGGAGGTGGAGGTGGAGGCGTTACGATTCCGCCTCCGGTTCCCCCACCTCCGCCTCCTCCCCCGCCTCCCCCGCCGCATGCGGCCAGGGGAAGGGCCAAAAGGCCGATGACGCCGATTGAAACTGCTATGCCACGCAGACGCTGATAGACCACTGCTCTTTCCCCCAAACCAAGGGCGCCATTAGGCCATATTTTTCCGTCTTTGCGAGCCTGATTCCGAGCCTGGGCGGAGCAATTAGCGTCGTTGGCCTCAGTCGCGCAGCAGTTCATTCACGCCGGTCTTGGCGCGGGTCTGGGCGTCGACGCGCTTGACGATGACGGCGCAATACAGCGACGGGCCGCCGTTCGGGTCGGGCAGGGCGCCGGGGACCACGACCGAATAGGCCGGAACCTCGCCGCGGAAGATCTCGCCGGTGGCGCGATCGACGATTTTGGTCGAGCCGGACAGATAGACGCCCATGGCCAGAACCGCGCCTTCGCGGACGATGACGCCCTCGGCCACCTCGGCGCGGGCGCCGATGAAGCAGCCGTCCTCGATGATGGTCGGGTTGGCCTGCAGAGGCTCCAGCACGCCGCCGATGCCGGCGCCGCCCGACAGGTGGACGTTCTTGCCGATCTGGGCGCAGGAGCCGACCGTGGCCCAGGCGTCAACCATCGAGCCTTCATCGACGAAGGCGCCGATGTTCACGAACGACGGCATCAGCACCACGTTCTTGGCCACGTGCGCGCCGCGACGGACGATGGCGCCCGGCACCGCGCGGAAGCCGGCGGCCTGATAGTCGGCGGCGCTCCAGTCGCCGAACTTGTTCGGCACCTTGTCCCAGAAGGGGCCGACGGCGACCGGATGGTCGGCCGACAGCGGCAGGGTCGGGGCGTGGCCGGCGCGCATGATGACGTTGTCGTTCAGGCGGAAGGACAGCAGCACGGCCTTTTTCAGCCACTGGTGCGTGGTCCAGACGCCGTCTTCGCCGCGCGTGGCCACGCGGGCTTGCCCTGCGTCCAGCAGGGCCAGGGCGGTGTCGACGGCGTCGCGGACCTCGCCGCGGGTGGCGGCGGAGACCTCGGCGCGGGCTTCCCAGGCGGCTTCGATCACGGATTCCAGATGGGTCAGGTCGGTCATTGCGGATCTCCGTCCAGCATGGCGGTGGTCAGGAAGGGACCGACGGTCGCGGCCCGATGGTGGATGTGCTCGCCTTCGGCCGTGAAGGCCTTGGGTCCGACCAGAACGGTGGTCATGCCCAGGACGTGCGCCGGCTCCAGGTTCTTGGGCGTGTCTTCAAAGAAGCAGGCGGTGGTCGGATCGACGCCGAACCGGGCCAGCATCTTGTCGAAGGTGCGCGAGTCGGGCTTGGGGACCAGGTCGGCGTCTTCCAGGGCGAAGACCCCGTCGAAGAAGCGCGTCAGCTCCAGCCGCTCCATCACCCGACGGGCGTGGCCGATGGACCCGTTGGTGAAGATCAGGCGCGGGCCGCTCAGGCGCTCCAGCGCGGCGTGCAGGCCGGGATCGGGCGTCAATACGTCCAGCGGCACGTCGTGGACCTCGGCCAGGAAGTCGTGCGGGTCGATCTGATAATGCATCATCAGGCCGGCCAGCGAGGTGCCATAGTCGTGCAGATACCCCTTCTGCACGCTCAAGGCTTCCGCTGATGGCAGGCCGGAGGTGCGCACCACATAGGCGTTGATGCGCTGCTCGACCTGCTTCAGGAACAGGCTTTCCGGCGGGTAGAGGGTGTTGTCGAGGTCGAACACCCAGGACCGGACGTGGCGCAGATCAGCGCCGATCTCGGTGCTCGCCGTCAGAGGCTGAGTGGTCGCTTCCGCCGTCACTGGGCCTTCACCAGGGTGCCCGCCCCGAACTCGGTGAACAGCTCGACCAGCATGGCGTGGGGGCGGCGCCCGTCCAGGATGACCACGGCCTCGACGCCCGCGCGGACGGCGGCCATGGCCGTCTCCAGCTTGGGGATCATGCCGCCGTTGGCGACGCCGGTGTCGATCAGGTTTTGCGCCTCATCCAGGTTCATTTGGCGGATGATCTCGCCGTCCGCGCCCCTCACGCCGGCCACGTCGGTCAGCAGCAGCATGCGCTTGGCGCCCAGCGACCCGGCGATGGCGCCCGCCACGGTGTCGGCGTTGACGTTATAGGTCATGCCGTCCTCGGCCACGCCGATGGGGGCGATGACCGGAACCCAGTCCTCGGTCTCGGAGGCGATCAGGCCCTTGATCAGCTTGGGATCGACCTTGGTCGGTTCGCCGACGAAGCCCAGATCGACCTCGTGCTCGATCATGCTGTCGGGGTCACGCTTGGTGCGGCGAGTACGCTCGACGGTCAGCAGGCCGGCGTCCTTGCCCGACAGGCCGACGCCGCGCACGTCGGCTTCCTTGCCGGCGACGGTGATCCAGTGGGCGATCTCTTTATTGACGGCGCCCGACAGAACCATCTCGGCCACCTGCATGGTGTCCTTGTCCGTCACGCGCAGGCCGTCGACGAAGGCGGATTTGACTCCGGCCTTGTCGAGCATGGCGCTGATCTGCGGCCCGCCGCCGTGGACCACCACGGGGTTCACGCCCATCAGTTTCAGCAGCACCACGTCGGCGGCGAACTGCTTGGCCACGGCGCTCTCGCCCATGGCGTGACCGCCGTATTTAATGACCACGGTCTCGCGGTCATAAACTTGGATATAGGGCAGGGCCTCGGCGAGCGTCTTCGCCGTCTCCCAGCTGCGTTCCTCGGATTGCCGTTCAGTCTCTTGCATGATGGCCGCTCGATAGCGGCCAAGGGCGCGCCTGTCACGACGTACCTGTTGGCGCGGCTGTCAGTCGCGTCACGATTGCAGCCGAAACAACCCTTTCAATCGTTGAGAACTGGGCTATCGAAGCGCCATGGCTCTCTACCCGGTAATCATGTGTGGTGGTGCTGGAACGCGCCTTTGGCCGGTTTCCCGTCCATCCCGTCCCAAGCAGTTCATGTCGCTCGGCGGCAACCATTCCCTGTTCCAGCAAGCGGTCTTACGAGCCGCACCTCTAGCGAGTGACGGTGGTCGCCTGATCGTCGTTGGCGGCGTCGACCACAAGGCGTGGATCCTCGATCAACTCGAACAGATCGAGGTTCCGGCGCAGGTGCTGCTCGAACCCGAAGCGCGCGATTCTGCGGCGGCGATGGCCGCTGCGGCCATCTGGACCCACAGCTCCGACCCAAACGGGATCAACGCCTTCATCGCTTCGGACCACCACATTCCTGACCATGAGGGCTTTCGAGCAGCTGTCCTCAAGGCGGTCGAAGGCGCGGGTCTGGCGCGCATCGTCGCCTTGGGGGTGAAGCCAAACGACCCGTCGTCGGCCTACGGCTACATTGCGCCGACCGGGCAAGGATTGTCTCCGATCAGGGCCTTCGTGGAGAAGCCGGATCAGCAGCGGGCGCTACAATACGTCCGTGACGGCTACCTCTGGAACAGCGGCAACTTCATCGTCTCCTCTGAGGTGTTCCTTTCCGAGCTAAAAATCTACGCGCCGCAAATCGAGGATGCAGTCAGGCGTTCGTTCTCCGACTTGGGGCGTGGGGCCGTAGGCGTGCTGGGCGAGGCTTTCCGTCAAGCGCCAAAGGTGTCGATCGACTATGCTCTGATGGAAAAAACGTCGCTGGCGTCGGTTCTTGAGGTTGACTTCAACTGGTCAGACCTTGGCGCTTGGGACGCTATAGCGGCGAGCGGACAGGGCGGGGCGGGTGAACTCATACTGGAAGACGTTGACGGCTGTTTGACGCGGGCTGCGGACGGCATGCTGATCGCCGCGGTCGGGGTGAGCAATCTGGCGATCATCGCCGAGCCCGACGCGGTGTTGGTTTGCGACCTAAGTCGCTCGCAGGACGTGAAAAAGGTCGTTGAGCGTATCCGGGTGTCATCACCGCAGCATGCGGATTTCGCACGTCGCACGGACGAGCCCCTGAATATCGGTGCTCGGCGTCTTCAGGACTGGTTGCGACGTAGAGCCCTGCCGATCTGGGCATCTATGGGGCAGCGCGAGAACGGAGCCTTCGTTGAGCTGCTGGCGATGGACGGACGATGCTTGCCCGCGCCTCGGCGCGCGGGGGTGCAGGCGCGGCAAATCTATGTGTATGCGCAAGCCGGCCTGATGGGATGGCAGGGACGGTGGCTGAGCGGTGTTCGCTCTGGCTTGGCCAATCTGGATGCGGATTTCCTTCGAGATGATGGCCTGGTGCGGACGTTGCTTGATGAGAATAATCAACCGCTGGATGAAGCGGCGTTGGTTTACGATCAGGCATTTTATCTTTTGGCTCTGGCCACTGCGGTCAAGACTGGCGCTATCGATAGAGCAGCGGCGGCTGAACGCGGCGCACTCGTTCGCCAAGCCCTGGAAGCGATAGCTTCGCAAGACGGCGCGTTCAGAGAATCTGGCGAGTTTGCCTACCAGTCCAACGCC
This sequence comes from Brevundimonas bullata, assembly GCF_014207965.1. Taxonomy (GTDB): domain Bacteria; phylum Pseudomonadota; class Alphaproteobacteria; order Caulobacterales; family Caulobacteraceae; genus Brevundimonas; species Brevundimonas bullata_A. The sequence goes on along the minus strand of NZ_JACHLM010000003.1, from coordinate 487,616 downwards.
TCCATGCGTCTTCTCGAGGCGGCGCTGGCTTGGGAAGAAGTCAGCAATGATGTCGCGTGGGGGGCCTTGGCGGATAGCCTGTCCACCCTCGCGCGTACGGTGTTCATTAACCCGATAACGGGACGTCTGGGAAAATCTCAGAAAACGACTTTGAACACGGAGCGCGGCGAAAGCGGTGGGCGAGTGGAGGCCGGTCACCAGTTCGAGTGGGCCTGGCTGCTGGCGCGCCATGCCCGTCTCCGCGGTGATAAAGAGGGTATGGAGGTGGCGCGGCGTCTCTACGCTTCCGGATGCCAAGGTGTCAGCATGCGGCACGATGCGGCTGTGGGCGTCTCGAATAGTGACGGGTCGCTCCGCACGCATCAGGCGCGGCTCTGGCCTCAGTCTGAATGGTTGAAGGCGGCTCTGATTTTGGCGGAAGGGAGTGAGAGGGCTGATCGCGCCATCTATCTGAACGACGCATCCGTCGCCTTGAGGACGCTTTGGCTATATCTGACCCCTGACGGCCTTTGGCGCGACAAGAAACTCCAGAGCGGCAGCTTCGTAGAGGAGGCTGTGCCAGCTAGTTCTTTGTATCACATTATATCCAGCTTCACTCAGCTGGCGCAGTACTCACATCTCTATGGCGATGGCTGGGACCTCGCCGTCGCCTTAAGTTAACGAAAATGGGCCCCGCAGTTAAGATTTTGTAGCGCCTCGGCCACGGTAGGCTCGCCACCTTTGATAATGGCGGCGTTTGCGAGTCGACCGTACACGGCAACGCTGATAGATGGTTCAGCAGGCGACGTGTCCGTCGTCCACGAACAATAGATCTCGGAGGGCCGCAAATATGCGCGTCAAGAGTTTGATCCTGGCATCTAGCGCGGCGGCGGCTCTGGCCCTGTCGGCTGGCGCCGCTTCGGCTGAGCCGGACGGCTGGTACGGCGCTGTCGACGCCGGCTATCACATCATCGACGACATCAACACCGAGTCGTCGCTCAACGGTTCCAACTGGAACTGGGAAGTCAACGACGGCTGGGCCGCTTTCGCCCGCCTCGGCTACCGCTTCAACCCCAACTGGCGCGTTGAACTCGAGGGCGGCTACCGCTCGGGCGACATCGGCACTGTGCGCGCTGTCTCGGGTCCGCAAGGCCTGTGCAACATCACGCCCGCGACCGGTCCGTGCTACTCGCCGGAAGGCGACATGACGTCGACCACCCTGATGGGCAACGTCATCTATGACTTCGGCTACTCGGCCTGGGGCATCCGTCCCTTCGTCGGTCTCGGCGTCGGCGCCAACCGCGTCAACACCGACACCGTCGGCCGTCTGCGTCAGACCCCGGGCGTGGCCTTCGCCGCTGACGACAGCTCGACCAAGTTCGCCGCTCAGGCGATCGCGGGTCTGGCCTGGGCCGTTTCGGACCGCGCCAACATCGACCTGACCTACCGCTACCTGACGGGCGATGCTGAGTTCGAGACCTTCACGAACTCGGCGACCAACAAGTTCGGCGAAATGGCTGGCGATTACGATCAGTCGCACACCGTGACCCTGGGTCTGCGTTACGCCTTCGGCGCCGAGCCGGCTGCACCCCCGCCGCCGCCCCCGCCGCCTCCGCCCCCGCCGCCCCCGCCGCCTCCGCCGCCCCCGCCGCCTCCGCCGCCTCCGGCTAAGCCGGCCGCGCGTCAGTTCGTGGTCTACTTCGACTGGGATCGCTCGGACCTGACGACGGAAGCTCGTTCGGTGGTGACGCAAGCCGCCAACTACGCCAAGTCGGGCGCTCCGACCCGCGTGCTGGTCGTCGGCTACACCGACACCTCGGGTTCGCCCGCCTACAACCTGGGTCTGTCCAACCGTCGTGCGCGCACCGTCGCGGACGCCCTGGTCGCCCAAGGCGTCAACGGCGGCGTGATCGCCCTCGACGGCAAGGGTGAAGCCAACCTGGCCAAGCCGACGGCTGACGGCGTGCGTGAGCCGCTGAACCGTCGCGCCACCGTCGACATCAACTTCTAAGGCTCAGAGGGACCGGTTCACGCCGGTCCCGATGACCGCGAAGGTCGATAAGATTGAGGGCGGTCGATCCATTCGGGTCGGCCGCCCTTTTTCTTTGCTTGCGGCTTGGCCGGGCGACTCGCAAAGGCCATGCTGGACCGCTATTTCGGCCTGACTGCATCGAGAGGATGAGCGCATGCGCGTCGCAATGATCGGCACTGGCTACGTCGGCCTTGTCTCTGGAGCCTGTTTCGCCGACTTCGGCCACGTCGTGACCTGCGTCGACAAGGACGCGGCCAAGATCGACCGGTTGAACGCCGGACGGATGCCCATCTATGAGCCGGGGCTTGAGGATCTGGTCGCCGCCAACGTCCGTGACGGTCGGCTGTCCTTTGCTCTGGACGGCGCTGACGCCATTCGGACGGCGGATGCGGTCTTCATCGCCGTGGGCACGCCCTCCCGCCGTGGCGACGGCCATGCCGACCTGTCCTACGTCTACGCCGCCGCCGAGGAGATCGCCGACCTGATCAACGGTTTCACCGTCATCGTCACCAAGTCGACGGTCCCGGTCGGCACCGGCGACGAGATCGAGCGTATCATCCGCGCCCGTCGCCCGGACGCCGATTTCGCCGTGGTCTCCAACCCCGAGTTCCTGCGCGAAGGCGCCGCCATCGGCGACTTCAAGCGCCCCGACCGGGTCGTAGTCGGCATCGAGGACGAGCGCGCCCGCCCCCTGATGACCGAGCTCTACCGTCCGCTGAACCTCAACGAGACGCCCATCCTGTTTACCGGCCGTCGGACTTCGGAGCTGACCAAGTACGCCGCCAACGCCTTCCTGGCGCTGAAGATCACCTTCATCAACGAGATGGCCGACCTGTGCGAGAGCCTGGGCGCCGATGTGCAGCAGGTGGCGCGCGGCATTGGCCTGGACAACCGCATCGGCTCGAAATTCCTGCACGCCGGGCCGGGTTACGGCGGCTCCTGCTTCCCCAAGGACACCCTGGCCCTGGTGCGAACGGCGACCGACGCCGGTTCGCCGCTGCGTCTGATCGAAACGACGGTCGAGATCAACGACGCGCGCAAGAAGGCCATGGCGGATCGCGTCGCCGCCGCCCTCGGCGGGACGGATCTCAAGGGCAAGACGGTCGCCCTGCTGGGTCTGACCTTCAAGCCGAACACGGACGACATGCGCGACGCGCCGTCGCTGGATGTGGCCCCGGCCCTGATGGCCATGGGTGCGACAGTCCAGGCCTTCGATCCCGAGGGCATGCATGAGGCGGCCAAGCTGATGGACGGCGTGGTCTTCCGCGACGGCCCCTATGATGCCGTCGAGGGCGCCGATGTCGTGGTCATCATGACCGAGTGGGATCAGTTCCGCGCACTGGATCTGGATCGGATCAAGCTGCTGCTGAAGCAACCGGTCATGGTCGATCTGCGCAACGTCTATCGACCCGAGGATATGAAGGCGCGCGGCTTCCACTACAGCTCCATCGGGCGACCTGAGAGCGCCCGCTAAGCCTCGGACACAAAAAAAGGGCGGCGCGTGAGCGCCGCCCTTCGTCGTTCCAGCCGAAGCCGAAAATCAGCCCGTGAACGGACGGATCAGGATCTCGACGCGACGGTTCTTGGCCTTGCCTTCGACCGTGTTGTTGTCGCCGATCGGGTTGCGCGCGCTGTTGCCCGCGACATAGAGGCGTTCGCGGATCACGCCATTTTCCATCAGATAGGCGGCGACCGAAGAGGCGCGGCGCTCCGACAGGGGTTGGTTGATCGCGTCGCCGCCCGAGGAATCGGTGTGGCCGATAACATCCACCATCGAGCGATCATATTCGTTGAGAACCCGAGCCACGTCGGCCAGCACGGGCAGGAAACGGCTGTCGATCGAGGACTGGCTGGTGGCGAAGGTCACGTCGGAGGGCATGCGCAGCACCAGGGTGTCGCCCTGACGGGCCACGCCGACGCCGGTGCCGGACAGCTCGGCTTCCAGGGCGCGTTGCTGACGGTCCATGTACTGGCCCACGCCGGCTCCGGCCAGGGCGCCGACGCCGGCGCCGATCAGGGCGTTCTTACGGCCTTGCTCGCCGTTGGATGTGTTGGTCAGGTAGCCCAGAACCGCGCCGCCCAGCGCGCCTGCGATGGCGCCAGTGCCGGTGTTGTTGCGGTTCGGGGCCGAGCTGTAAGGATCGGTCGTGGTGCAGGCGGTGGCGCCCAGCAGGGCGGCGAGACTGATGGCGGCGACGAATTGGGCGCGCATGAAAATTCTTTCGATATTTGTAACAGGGGCCTAACGCGCCGCTAAAGTGAAGGTTCCGATCTGTACCTGACGTGAACAGCTTTCAGATCCATGTGCTGGTTGACCGGGCCGCCGCGCATAGCCATTTGTCGCCGACAGTTGGGCGTCCTTGCCGCATCAGGGAGGACGCAGACGGCTGCGGTCGCTTGTTTGCGAGGGCCCCATGACGACGCGCACCATACTGTTCGACAGCCCCTTTCTGCTGGGGTTTGACCATACCCGCGCTCTGATCGACCGCGCCGCCAAGGCTGCTGCCGAGAGCTATCCCCCATATAATGTGGAGCAGCTCGGCGATGCGGCTGTCCGCATCAGTCTGGCCGTGGCCGGATTTGCACCCGACGAACTGGCCATCACTCTGGAAGGTCGTCAGCTGACCATTGCGGGCAAGCGCGATGAAGCCGGTAAGGGCGAGCAGGCTTTTCTGCATCGCGGCATAGCGGCGCGCGGCTTCGTCCGCAGCTTCGTGTTGGCCGACGGCCTGGAGGTCGCCGAGGCGAGGCTGGAACACGGCCTGCTGCACGTCGACATGGTTCGTCCTGAACAGGAGCGGCAGGTCCGCCGCATCCCCATCACGACGGGCTGATTTCACCGTCGAACCGCCCGGTTTGTCGGGCATTTAGTGAAGCGTAAGGAGGCGGTCCTATGACGCCTGTTATGAATAACAAAGACTTCGCCGGCCTTGGGGCGCCTGACCTCGTCTATGTGCGCGCGATCCGCGCGTCTGACGTGATGGAAGACGCCCACGTTGAGGTCGCCCCGGATCTGAGCATCGACCCCGACCAGATCCTCTACGCCGTCCACGGCGCCGACGGCGAGCGTCTGGCCGTCATGCTGGACCGCGAGACCGCCTTTGCGGCTGCGGCGGCGCACGAGCTGGAACCCGTCTCAGTGCATTGATTTTAGTGCGCTATCGGCCAGTCGGCGGCGGCCGCTTGGTCAGGCGGCGGCGACAGGGGCGTCCTTGACGAACAGAGCGCGGACCGCGTCGACTGTGCGGGCCTGACGCAGGTGTTCGCGCAGTTGCGGCGATCGCATGGCGCGCGACACCGCCGCCAGCGCCCGCAGATGCTCGGCGCCCGCGTTCACCGGCGCGAACAGGGCGAACAGCAGGTCCACGGGCCGATCGTCGACCGACTCATAGGCCACCGGCGTGTCCAGCCGCACGAAGACGGCGCAGACGCGGTCCAGGCCGGGAACCCGAGCGTGGGGCACGGCGACGCCGGATCCCAGTCCCGTCGAGCCCAAGGCTTCGCGTTCCAGAAGGGCGTCCAGCGCCCGACCCTCGTCGATGCCTAGAGCAATGGACGCGGCCTCGGCCACGGTGTGCAGCGCCTGGCGTTTGGATGACACGCCGCCCCGCAGGACGATCCCGCCCGACGACAACAAATCAGCGATGTCCATGATGACCCCGAAAGCTCGAACCCGACATTGCGGAAGGGCGAGGCGTCTTTAGCGCCTTCGCGCCCCGCGGGGAAGCCTTACGACCCCGTGCCGTTTTTCTGTTTGAGCGTGCGCTCTGGATCGATCCAGCCGACATTGCCGTCCGGACGACGATAGACGACCGCCAGGCCGCCGTGAGCGGCGTTGCGGAACATGACGATCGGATAGCCGGTCATGTCCAGTTCCAGCACCGCGCGGCCCACCGTGATGGTGCGGATTTCCGATTCGGTTTCGGCGATGACCATGCCGACGGGCGGGGGCTCGTCGGGCGTTCCAGCCTCGCCGAAGGCGTCGTCCTCGACCGTGTCGGGATTACGGAAGACGGTCATGGCGGCGACTTCACGCGCCGCATCCTCAGTCTTCTCGGGCGACAGGCCCTTGGGACCAATGTGATGGTCTTTCAGGCGACGCTTGTAGCGGCGGACCCGCTTCTCAAGCTTGTCCAGACTGTCCGAGAAGGCGGCGTGGGCGTCGCCGCCAAAGCCTGTGGTCACAAGACTTTGCCCCGAGGCCAGGCGGACCCAGCAATCGACGCGGAAGCCATGGCGGTCCTTGGACACCACGACCTCGGCGTCATCGCCCCCTCGGGCGAAATACTTGCCGATTCCCTCTTCGAGTTCCTGGGAGATGCGCGAGCTTAGCGCTTCGCCGACATCCACTTGCTTGCCGCTGACTTGGATCTGCATAGGCATAGAACGCGACGGGTTGCGTTTGGTGTCAACGCCGATCACCGATTTGTGGTGACGCTTGGCCGCAGCGTGATCAGCCGGCCTTCATCATCCGCCGACGCTGGACAGAAGACGGAATTCTAAGGGCTTCCCGATATTTGGCCACGGTGCGGCGGGCGATGTCGATCCCGGTCTCGTTGAGGATCTCGACGATCCTGTCGTCGCTCAGCACGTCGCCGTCGGCGGCCTCGTTGTCGATCATGGACTTGATCCGGTGACGGACGGCCTCGGCCGAGTGCAGGGCGCCGCCGTCCGACGACTGAATGGCGGCGGTGAAGAAGAATTTCAGCTCGAAAACCCCGCGCGGGGTGGAGACGTATTTATTCGAGGTGACGCGACTGACCGTCGATTCGTGCATGCCGATGGCGTCGGCTACGGTCTTCAGGTTGAGCGGGCGCAGGAACTCGACGCCGAAGGCCAGGAAGGCGTCCTGCTGGCGTACGATCTCGGAGCCGACCTTGAGGATGGTCTTGGCCCGCTGATCCAGTGACTTGACCAGCCAGCTGGCCTGGGCGGCGCAGTCGGCCACGAAGGCCTTTTCTGTGTTCGAACGAGCCCCGGCGGCGACCACGCCGTGATAGCGCTTGTCCATCAGGAGGCGGGGCAGGGTGTCGCTGTTCAACTCGACCCGCCACCCGCCGGCGGGGTCGGGTCGTACATGGACGTCGGGCACGACCATCTGGGCGGGCTCGCCGCCAAAGCCGGCTCCGGGGCGCGGCGTCAGGCCCTTCAGCTCGGCGATCATGTCGTTCAGGTCTTCGGCGTCGACCCCGCACACCTTGCGCAAGGCCGACAGGTCGCGCCGCGCCAGCAGTTCCAGGTTGTCCAGAAGGGCGGCCATGGCCGGGTCGAAGCGATTACGCTCTACCAATTGAAGCCTCAGGCACTCCGGCGCTGAACGCGCCATGACGCCGGTCGGCTCAAAGCCGTGGCAGACGGTGAGGACCGCCTCGACCCGCGCCAGGTCCACGCCCAGCCGGTCGGCGAATTCTTGTAGATCGCCGCGTAGATAGCCGCCCTCGTCGGTGGCGTCGATCAGAGTCAGGGCTATGGCGTGGTCGGCGGCGCTGAACCCTGCGGATGAAGCCTGGGCCTGCAGGTGCTCCCACAAAGTGATCTCGCGCGTGTCCGGCCGCTCCATGTCCTCGCCGTCCATGCCGCCGCCGCCAGCGCGGGACCAGTCGGACAGACCGGGTTGTTCGCCGATCTCACCCGCATCACGCTTGCGGTCGGCGTCGCGTTCGCCTGGCGGGGCGTCGTCGTGCATGTCCTCGGCGCGCGCATCCATGGCGCGCTCGGCGTCGCCGGACGGTTCGGTGAATTGCAGCTCGCCCGCCTCGCCCAAGGCGGCGGCCTCGGCGGGCTCGTTCGTGGGCTCGCCGCCTGCGTCGCCCTCGTCACGTTGCAGCAGGGGATTGCGTTCCAGCTCGCCCTCGACAAAGGCTTCCAGCTCGAGATTCGACAGTTGCAGCAGCTTGATCGCCTGCTGCAGCTGGGGCGTGATGACCAGCCCCTGACCCTGCCTGACCTCAAGCCTCTGACCGATCACGTCGTTTCAATCCCTCCGATGGCCTGTTGGCCCGGTTCTTGCTGGGATCGTGGGGCAGAGAGTTTAACGTCTGGCGAACGGCGCGTTCGACAGAACGCCGCGGTGTGTCAGCCGAACATTTCGCCCAGATAGACGCGGCGGACCTCGGGGTCGCGAACAGCCTCGTTCGCCGTGCCTTCGAACAGGACCGAACCGGCCGAGATGATCGAGACGCGGTCGATGATGTCCAGGGTCTCGCGGACGTTGTGGTCGGTGATCAGCACGCCGATGCCCTGGCTGGACAGATAGCGGATCACGTGACGGATGTCGGCGATGGCCAGGGGGTCGATGCCGGCGAAGGGTTCGTCCAGCAGCATGAAGCTGGGCCGCGCGGCCAAAGCCCGGGCGATCTCGACGCGGCGGCGCTCGCCGCCCGACAGGCCGGTGGCCGGGGCGTGACGCAGGTGGTCGATGCGCAGCTCTTCCAGCAGTCGGCTGGTTTCCTGCTGCACGCCGGCGGCGGTCTTCTCGTGCAGTTCGACCACGGCCTTAATGTTCTGTTCGACCGTCATGCCGCGGAAGATGGAGGCTTCCTGGGCCAGATAGCCCAGGCCCATGCGGGCGCGCTGATACATGGGCTGCTGGGTGATCTCTTCGCCGTCCAGCCAGATCGAGCCGCTGTCGGCCGGGATCAGGCCGGTGATCATGTAGAAGCAGGTGGTCTTGCCGGCGCCGTTGGGGCCCAGCAGGCCGCAGACCTCGCCGCGCTGGACAGTCAGGGAGACGTCCTTGACCACCTGACGCTGGCCGAAGCTGCGGGCGATGTGCTCGACGCGCAGGCCGGTATGGCGCGCCTCTTCAGGGGCGGGCGCGTCGTCAGCGTCCGCCTGATCGAGGTTGAGGGCTGAAAGTTCCTTGCGCGCCAAACGGGGTCAGTTCCCTTGCGGATAGAAGACGCCCTGGACGCGGCCGTTTCCGCCTTCCATGCGCGCCGTCTCGGTGCGGACGTTATAAACGAGGCGGCTGCCGGTCAGGACGTTCTTGCCCTGGGTCAGGATGACGTCGCCCGTCACCACCACCTCGGCGTTGCCCAGGGTATAGACGGCGCGGTCGCCGCGCATGCTCTGGTCCGGGGTGACGAAATAGACATTGCCCGTCGCCTCGACCCGGCTGAGATCGCCATTGGCCGTAACGCCGGTGATGGCGTCGGCGCGCAGGCGATTGCCGCCCTGGGTCAGTTCGGCCCGGCCGCGCAGGGCGAAGCCGTTGGGCGTGTATTCGCCGCCGTCGGCGCCGTACTGGACCGGCTCCTTTGAGGCGTCGGCGCGGCTTTGAGCGCCCGAGGCCGCGGGGACCGTCAGGGCCAGCAGCAGGGCGGCGCCTGCGATCATGGTGTTCGACTTGGACATGGTCATTTGCCGGATCCCGCGGGGTTGATGGTCCCGCTTATCTTGTTGTCGCCCTGGCCGCTGAAGACGACCCGTTGGCCCTGATCATAGATGGCATAGGACGAAGCATTGATGGTTCCAAGAGGCCCTTGCCCCTGGACGCCCTTGTCGCCCGTCACGACGCCGGTGTTGGTGTCGACCACGGCTTCAGGCGTGGTCAGGACGAAGCCGGAGCCGCCGTCCGAAATCTTGACGTTCGGCCCGATCACCACCTTGCGGCTGGGCTCGATATAGGTGCCGCCGTCCGCCGTCAGTTCCGTCACCTTGCGCCCGCCCAGGTTTAGACGGAGCAGGGGGCCGACCAGGCGGAAATAGCCGGTGGCCGGATCGCGGATCGCGCCCTGGGCGCCGATGACGAAGGAGCGCCCTTGCGCGTCCTGGCCGTGGAACATGGGATTGTCGAGGCGGATCTCACGCGTCTCGCTGGCCTTGCGCTCGACCCCCGACATGACGGTGCGGAACACGGTCCAGGTCAGGGCTCCGCCCGCCAGCATCAGGATGACGATGGGGAGGACGCGGCGGTACAGCTTGACCCGGCGCGAGCGCGCGCGCCAGCGCTCGCCGGCCTGGGCGACCCGGGCCTCGTCGGCGCGCTTGCGCGCTTCCTGGGCGTCGCGGTCGCTCATGCTCGTCCTTAGGCGTGCGCGAAGATGTCGATCTCGTCCCAACCGGCCAGGTCGAGACGCGAACGGGTAGGCAGGAAGTCGAAGCAGGCGCGGGCCAGCTCGGCGCGGCCTTCGCGCTCCAGCATGAGGTCCAGCTTTGCCTTGATGGCGTGCAGATAGAGAACGTCCGAGGCGGCGTAGTCCAGCTGGGCCTGCGACAGGACCGGCGAACCCCAGTCCGAGCTCTGCTGGGCCTTGGACATGTCCACCCCGGCCAGTTCGCGCGCCACGTCCTTCAGACCGTGACGGTCGGTATAGGTGCGGGCCAGCTTGGAGGCGATCTTGGTGCAATAGACCGGACGCGTCTCGACGCCGAGGTGCAGGTCGAACATGCCGATGTCGAAGCGGCCGAAGTGGAACAGCTTCAACACCTTGGGGTCGGCCAGCAGCCGCTTCAGGTTGGGGCAGTCATAGTCGGGGCGGCTCATGCGCACGACATGGGCGTCGCCATTGCCCGATGACAGTTGCACCACGCACAGCGGGTCGCGACGGAAGCGCAGACCCATGGTCTCGGAATCGATCGCGACCTCCGGGCCGAGGTCGAGGCCGTCGGGCAGGTCGCCTTCGTGCAGGTAAACGGTCATGGGCAGAAACTCGGGTGGTCGATCAGGGCGACAACATAGACGAACCGCGCGCTATCGCTAGGACGCAGCGCCAACCTTTGCCGCCGTACGAGAAAAGAGGAGGGCTGAAATGACAAACGGCGCCGTATCCGTGGGATACGACGCCGCTTGAGAATATGGTGCCCAGAAGAGGACTCGAACCTCCACGACCGTTAAGTCACTGGCACCTGAAGCCAGCGCGTCTACCAATTCCGCCATCTGGGCCCGGTGGGTCGCCCCGCCGAGGAGCGATCTAATAGGGGGGACCTCCTGAGCGGTCAACAGCCTTTTTTCTGATCTCTGAAAAAACTGCACTGTTGACTAAAAGCTATTTGAAATCCGCGTTCTATCAGTCTGACTTGGCCCTTGTCCGCTAGCCGGCGATCTTGCCGCGGCAGGGGATCGGCGGGGGCTGTCTTTTCATCGGCAAGAGGAGGCGTAGGCTGGCGGGGCAGACGTCAGGTTCCGCAGGTGATGATTGTCCGAGCCGCAGCCGCCTCCGTCGTCAGAGCCTGCATCGAACCCCGTCGGCCCCGGGGACGACGCAGGGCCGCGCCAACGCGATCTGCTGCGAGTCTTCAAGGTTCTGGGGCCGGGCCTGATTACCGGCGCCGCCGACGACGATCCGTCGGGCATCGCCACCTATTCCCAGACCGGAGCCCAGTTCGGCTACGGGATGCTGTGGACCGCCCTCTATCAAATCCCCCTGCTGCTTGCGGTGCAGGAGGCCTGCGCCCGAATAGGCGCGGTGACAGGGCAGGGCTTGGCCGGGGTCATCAAGCAGCACTATTCTCGACACGTCCTGATCGCCATGGTCCTGCTGGTCGTGGCGGCCAACACCATAAACATCGGTGCGGACATCGGCGCCGTGGCCGATGCGGCAGCCCTGGTGGTCGACGCGCCGGTCTGGGCCCTGGCGCTGCTGACGGCGGCGACGGTCCTTTTGCTGGAGGTGTTCGTCAGCTACCGGGTTTACGCTAGGTTCCTGAAGTGGCTGGCCCTCGCCTTGCTGGCCTATCCAGCCACGGCCCTGATCATCGAGCAGCCATGGCGCGAGATCCTCTATGCGACCTTCGTGCCGCATATCGAGTTCACGGCTTCCTTCCTGTTCATCATCACCGGGGTCTTCGGCACTTCGATCTCGCCCTACATGTTCTTCTGGCAGGCCTCGCAGGAAGTGGAGGAACTGCTGGACCGGAAGGTGTCGATGGATGAGGAGGGACGGCCGCGCCTGCCCCGCTATTATCTTTCTGACATGAGGCTGGACGTCAGTGTAGGCATGGTGACGGCTGAATTGGTGCAGTGGTTCATCATCATGACCACGGCCTCGGTCCTGTTCCGCAACGGAGTGACGGACATCCAGACCGCGGCGGATGCGGCCCAGGCGCTGGAGCCCTTGGTGAAGTCCTTCCCTGACGCTGGCCAGGCGGCCAAGGTTCTGTTCGCTGCAGGGGTGATCGGTCTTGGCCTGCTGGCCATTCCGGTGCTGGCGGGCTCGGCGGCCTACGCCTTGTCCGAGGCGTTGGGCTGGAAGGAGGGGCTGTCGAACAAGTTGGGCGACGCGCGCGGATTCTACGGCGTCATCGCCGTGGCGACCCTGATCGGCCTTCTGCTCAACTTCATCGGCGTCAACCCGATCAAGGCCCTGGTCTATACGGCGGTGTTCAATGGGATCGCCGCCGTGCCCCTGCTGTATGTGGTAGCGCGAATCAACGGGGACCGGGCGATCATGGGTGATTCGCGCGGCGGTCCCTGGTCGCGAACCTTCGTCTGGCTGACCTTCGGCGTCATGGCTTTGTCGGGTGCGGCTCTGCTCTACACCGTCGTGGTTCCGCGCTGAGCGACGGTCGCCGCCCCCGCATAGGGAGCGGCGCTGATCAGGCCAGCCAGACCATCATCCGGGTATCGGTGATCTCGCCGCGCGCCTGGCTGAAGGCGCGGCGGGTCTCGCCCGTATAGAGGAAGCCAGCCTTCTCCAGCACGCGGCCCGAGGCCGGGTTGTCGGCGAAGTGGCCGGCGATCAGGGCGCGACGTTTCCAGCGCCTGGAGGCCCAGACCAGGGCGCCTTCCAGGGCTTCGGTGGCGAACCCCCGGCCCCAGAAGTCGCGGCCGATCCAGTAACCGGTCTCGGGCACCTTATCCTGGTTCTCGAACAGGCCGATGACGCCGACGGGGCCAAGGTCCTCGTGCTCGATGACGAAGGTGTTGGCGCGTTTCGGGTCCTGGGCGGCGACGTGCAGGACGAAGTCCTCGGCGTCTTCCACCTGGAAGGGGTGGGGCATGCGCTGGGTCATGCGCGCGATGTCGCGGTCGTTGGCCATGGCCGCGATGCGGCTGACGTCCTGGGCGCCGGGCGCACGCAGGATGAGGCGCCGGGTTTCGACGACGGGAGAAGTTTCAATCACGCACATGGGTCACGCCCCTTTGGTGCGACCGCCGTCCTTGTTCATCAGGGCTCGGGCGGTCAGCGAGGCGGGGAAACGCAAACGGGGAGCCTGGTGATCCAGACTCCCCGCGGAATATTTCCCTGGTCCGGATCGCGGCTTCTAAGAGCAACGCGATCCCGGATTTTGGTCCAGTTCGCGTTACTCGGCGGCCATAGCCTGAGCGTCGTCGTTGGCCGCAGCGAGAATCGACACGTAACAACGGCCGCCACGTTTGGTGGTGAATTTCACCGCGCCCGTCGCCGTGGCGAAGAGCGTGTGATCGCGGCCGAGGCCGACGTTCTCACCGGGGTGGAAGGTGGTGCCGCGCTGACGCACGAGGATGTTGCCGGCCAGAACGTTCTCGCCGCCGTACTTCTTCACGCCAAGGCGCTTGGAATGGGAGTCGCGACCGTTACGCGACGAACCACCGGATTTCTTGTGAGCCATCTTGCTGCTCCTCTTCCTTGGGTGCGCTATCGCCCCTGGGGGCTACTTGAGCGCGACCTTAACGTCTTGGCAGGCGCCGAACGGGGCGCCGGTGAATGTCTTAGGCTTCGGCGCCTTCAGCCTTGGCGGCTTTCTTGGCGGGAGCCTTCTTGGCCGGAGCCGCTTCAACAGCTTCAACGCGCGGGGCGAGGCCACGGGCGCGAGCGTTGATTTCCAGCTTGGTCATCAGGTCGACCGTGCCGTCCCATTTGGCTTTCTCGCCGGCGCCTTCGATGCCGGTGATGCGCAGGACGGTTTCCATCTGACGATGGCCGTTCGTGCGGCGATAGCCCTGACGACGGGTCTTCTTGAAGATCTTGATCTTCTCGCCCTTGCGAGTTTCGACCAGGGTTGCAGCAACCGCCGCACCGTCGATCAGCGGAGCGCCGACCGTCACACCCTTGTCGCCGCCCAGCATAAGGACTTCACCGAAATTGACGGCAGCGCCAGCGTCGCCGTCGAGTTTCTCGACAACAATCACATCGCCCGGTTGGACCCGGTACTGCTTTCCGCCGGTCTTGATCACCGCGTACATTTGGAAGCCTCAGCGTGAACGCAAAAAAGAATGCGCCCGCCAGGAAACCCTGCGGGCGAAGAGCGGCGACATATACGGAAGGGCGAGCCAGAGTCAACGCGAAAGGGCGGCCTCTGGGCCTAAAACCCGTGCGCAGGCGGCGTTGTGGCGGCGATCTGGCCTGATTTGTCGCGCTTTCGCAATAGTAAGGAACGCCCGCGTAAGAGGGCGGTCTTGCGGAAGATTCGTTCGCAAGGCCTCTCGACCGTTACAAAGTAACAGTATAGAGGTCACGGAATGTCGCCGCACGACCTTCAGCAGCCCGTTTTGATTTCGCTTTTGGGCGGGGGATTCGTCGCGGCCTTCCTGCACGCCGCCCTGCCGACTCACTGGCTGCCCTTTGTTCTGGTAGGACGGGCGCAGCGGTGGAGTCTGGGGCGGGTCATGGCTGTTGCCGTGACGGCAGGGCTGGCCCACATCGCCTCGACCGCCTTGGTCGGATCGCTGATCGTGGCGGCGGGACTGGCGCTGAACGCCTGGATCGGCGGGCTGCTGCCGCACCTTTCGGCCGCTCTGCTGTTCGTCTTCGGCGCCTTCTATCTGGCGCGTGCCTCGCTGCAGAAGCCCATCACGGCGACGGGGCCTGAGGCTGATGTTCCGGAGCCCGCTGTCTCGGACCGCGGCGCCTTCTGGGGTCTGGTGCTGATGATGGCGGTGACGCCGGGCGAGGTGCTGCTGCCCATCTATCTGTCGTCAGCGACCGAGGGCGTCATGGCCCTGGCCCTGCTGACCCTCAGCTTTGCGGCGGGGACGGTGCTGGGCATGACCTTGCTCGCCGCCCTGGCCAGCGCCGGATACTCCATCCTGCGGCTGGAGCGCTGGGCCCGCTATGAAGGCGCCATTCTGGGCGTGGCCCTGATCCTGATCGGCCTGCTGGTGATGACCCATCAGCACTAGGTCGGAGTGATAGGCTGCTGATAGGTTATATATTTACATTCAATGACTTATGTTCGTCGTCGTTGACGCGGCGCGGGAAGCGGGCCTAGAGAAATCCCATGGCGCACGATCACGATCACGCACACGACCATGACAACCATTCCCAGGCGGGGCGCTCGCACGCGGGCCACGACCATGCAGGCCATGATCATTTGCATGATAATGGCCATTCCCACGGCATCGGCGGCCACCATCATGGCCCGGTGGACACCGGCGACTGGCGCTACGCCGTCGGCCTGATCGTCAATCTGGTTTTTGTGGTCTGCGAGTTCGGGGCCGGTCTCTGGGCCGATTCGTCGGCGCTGATGGCCGATGCGGGTCATAACCTGTCCGATGTTCTGGGGCTGGCCATGGCCGGCGGGGCGGCCTGGCTGGCGCGGCGCGCGGCGGGGTCCAAGCGCACCTATGGTTATGGCAAGGCGACGGTGCTGGCCGCCTTGGGCAACGCCCTGCTGCTGATCTTCGCCTGTGGCGCCATCGCCTTTGAGGCCATCCGCCGTCTGGCCGAGCCTGCGCCGGTGGCGTCGGGCGTCATCATGATCGTGGCCGGCATCGGCTTCGTCATCAATCTGGGCACGGCCCTGATGTTCATGAAGGACCAGCACAAGGACCTGAACGTCCGCGGGGCCTATCTGCATATGATGTCTGACGCCGCCGTGTCTCTGGGCGTGGTGGTCGCCGGGGCGGTGATCCTGCTGACCGGCTGGGCCGTGATCGACGCCCTGGTCAGCCTGGCCATCGTCGCGGTCGTCCTGATCAGCACCTGGGGCCTGTTGAAGGACTCGGTCAATCTGGCGCTGGACTCGGTCCCGAACGGGGTCGAGGTCGATCAGGTCCGCGAGGCCTTCGTGGCCCTGCCGGGCGTCAGTGCGGTGCACGACCTGCACGTCTGGGGTCTGTCGACCTCGGACACGGCCCTGACGGCGCACCTGGTCCACGACCGGCCCGACGCCGACGCGCTTCTGATCGAAGCACAGGCCGTGGCCCGCAGCCGCTTCAATATCAGCCACACGACCTTCCAGCTGGAAAGCGGCGCCTTGCCGGACTGCCCGACCTGCTGAGCAGGGCCTTCCCTTTCCGCCCCAGACCCTCCATCTAGCCGCCCATGACCCAGAAGACTCCCGTCACCGTCCTCACCGGCTACCTCGGCGCCGGCAAGACCACCCTGTTGAACCGCATCCTCACCGAGGACCACGGCAAGCGTTACGCCGTCATCGTCAATGAGTTCGGCGAGATCGGCATCGACAACGACCTGGTGGTCGGCGCCGACGAGGACGTGTTCGAGATGAACAACGGCTGCGTCTGCTGCACGGTGCGCGGCGACCTGATCCGCGTCGTTTCGGGCCTGATGAAGCGCCAGCGCCCCGGCAAGCCGGCCTTTGACGCCATCATCGTCGAGACGACCGGCCTGGCCGACCCCGGCCCGGTGGCCCAGACCTTCTTCGTCGACGAGGAGGTCAAGGCCAAGACCCAGCTGGACAGCGTCACCGCCCTGGTCGACGCCAAGCACGTCATGGCGCGTCTGGACGACTCCAAGGAAGCGCGCGAGCAGGTCGCCTTCGCCGACCGCATCATCCTGAACAAGGTCGATCTGGCGACGGACGAGGAACTGGCTGCGGTCGAGCGCCGTCTGCGCGCCCTGAACCCGCTGGCGCCCATCATCCGCGCCGAGCGCGCCAATGTGCCGCTGGATCAGATCCTGGGCCTGCACGGCTTTGATCTGGAGCGCATCGTCGAGGTGCGCCCCGACTTCGTGAACCCGCCCCACGGCGCCGAGGGCCATGTCCATGACGCCGACTGCGGCCACGGGCATGACCACGGTCACGACCATGTCCATGACGAGCACTGCGGCCATGGCCACCATCATGGACACGATCATCACGATCACGGCCCGCGCGGCCACGCTCACAACGACGACATCAAGGGCATCTCGCTGACGCTGGACCGTCCGCTGAACGGCGCCAAGTTCACCGCCTGGCTCGACAGGCTGCTGGGCGAGCAGGGCCAGAACATCCTGCGCGCCAAGGGCATCATCGACGTGGACGGCGAGGACCGCCGTCTGGTCTTCCAGGCCGTGCACATGATCCTGGAAGGCGACCTGCAGAAGCCTTGGGGCGAGAAGGAGCGCCGCTGGAGCCGCGCCGTCTTCATCGGCCGCGATCTGGACGAGGCCGCGCTGAAAGCCGGCTTCGAGGCCTGCGCGGCATGAACCCGCCCCCTCGCGCGCGGGTCGAGGCCCAGGTGATCTACGGCACGCCCGAGTTCGAGATCGTCAAGGGCGGCGACCACGTCGTCTGCGCCGTCTCGGGCGCGGTCATCCCGCTGGACATGCTCAACTACTGGAGCGTCGAACTGCAGGAGGCCTACGCCTCGGGCGCGCTGATGACCCAGCGCTGGGTCGAGACGCACAAGGGCTGAGCGAGATTGCCATTTTTTGCCATCGGCGTAGGCGTTGCCCATGAGCAGGACGAACATCTCGCTGCCCGATCCGATGGAGACCTTCGTGGACGAACGGGTCGAGGCGCGGGGCCATGGCTCTTCCAGCGAGTATGCCCGCGATCTGATCCGCAAGGACGGCGATCGGCAGAGGCTGCGGGGCCTGCTGTTGGGCGGGGCGGAATCCAGCCCGGCCGAGCCCGCCGACGCGGCCTACTTCGACACCCTGCGGGCGCGCATAAAGGGCCGTCGCCCGTCGTGAAGATCTAGGTCGTCATTCCGCGCGAACAGGCCGCGCGCGACATCAACCAGGCCTTGGACCCCTATCTTGCGACGGCGGGCGAGGTTGTCGCCAGCGCTTTCGTCGACGCGCTTGAAGACGCCCTGGGACATCGAGCTCGAACCCAAGGGTTCTTTCTGGTGGCCCGAGGGTGCTCAAACGCCCTTGTGGTGGGCAGGTTCAGGGTTCGTTCTTTTGCCGCCGATTTCTCGATTATCCTCCGAAATCCCCCCAGTCTGGTGACCATGTGGTGACCAAAAACGGGGCCAGAAACGCGGCCCTGACTGGGCCCGAGGGAAATCTAGTGGTCCAGAACGCCCGTTCCGCCAAAATCACGAAGAGGGTAGTCCATTCCCTGGTGCCCGAAGACGCCCGTTACATCCTTTGGGACACGCAGCTGAAAGGCTTCGGCATCCGGGTCGCGACCAGCGACATCAAGACCTACGTCGTCCGCTATCGGACGACCGGAGGCGCGGACCGCCTCATTCAGATCGCGGGGCACGGCGTCGTGACGGCAGAAGAAGCCCGCGAGAGGGCGGCGGCGGTTCTGGCGGAGTCGCAGCGGGAGGCGAAGGTCCATGTCGCCGCGGCGCGCCAGCTCAGTTTGTTCTGAGCTGGAGTTTCGCTCCTATATACATGATCGAATGGTGATCGACTGCTCATATTGGAATGAGCGAAAGAGATTGTTTTGCTCATAATTATGTGTTATCTTAGTGCAAGATTGGACACATAAACATGGTCGCCACCCACGCCGCACTGGCTATCAAGAGTCTCGACAAACGCTTTGCGGCCATCCGCGATGCGCGTATCGCCACACCGCCGCGTGGATGGCTGCGCGCTATTCGCGAAGCGCTGGGGCTGTCAACGCGCCAGCTCGCAGAGCGCATGGGCGCCGCGCCGTCTCGCGTCACGACGTTGGAAAAAGCCGAGGTGACAGGGGGAACTACGCTGCGCTCACTGCGTGAAGCGGCGGAGGCGATGGACTGTACCCTTGTCTACGCCATCGTGCCCAAGACGACGCTAGAAGCGATCCGGCGCGAACGCGCCGCCATCATCGCCGAGCGTGAGCTCTCCAGCCTTCACCATACGATGAGGCTGGAGAACCAGGCCGTAGGCCGCGAAGAACTGGAAGAAGAACGACAGCGCCTTATCGATGATCTCCTCACTGGTTCGCCAAGGCGGCTGTGGGAGGCGCAATGACCGACGCGCTTCTCGATGGCGATGACGACGCCAACACGCCCCTCGCCCACGAGGAGCGGCAGCAGCTCCGCCTGTCCTACATCACGACACGCGGAGAGCTGAACGAAGCTGAACAAGCCAATATCGCCCAGGCGATGCGGTGGCTTCGAGGGATCAAACGAGAGGTCGTCGACGAAGATTTTCACTGTGAGCTGCATCGCCGCATGTTCAGCGAAGTCTGGCGATGGGCCGGTGATTACCGCACCACCGAACGCAATATCGGCGTAGCGGCCCATCTTATCCCGATGGAAATGCGCCAGCTCCTAGGAGATGTACGGTTCCAGATCGACCACAACAGCTTTCCGCCCGACGAACTCGCCGTGCGGTTTAGCCACAGACTTGTTGCGATCCATCCGTTTCCGAACGGGAATGGACGGCACTCTCGAATGGCTGGCGACAGGCTCGCGATGCAGCTTGGCCAAAGGGCTTTTACCTGGGGGCGCAATAGTCTGGTCGATCCGGGCGCAACCCGGACCGCCTATGTCAGGGCGCTACAGGCTGCAGACAATCACGACTATGAGTCCCTGATCGAGTTCGCACGATCATGACAACAAGACTTGACGTGCCCCTGAGTTTTCATCCAGCGGCGACCAGATTCCTTGGGTTAGTGATCCGCCCCCGTTTTCTGGAGCACCCTAGGCTAGAGTTTTCCGCTTCCTCTACTGGGTCATGTGTCCCGGCATCCGGCCTCCGGTTCGGCCCGCTATGCCCATGAGCTTGATCTGCCGGAGCTGCGGTTCTGGCGCGTTCGCGGCTATCCCTACCTGCTCTTCTATGTGGAACGTGAAGACCGGATCGACCTGTGGCGGGTTCTGCATGGCGAGCGCGATCTGCCGGTCTGGATGCGGGAATGATCCCGGAAAGGTGGGTGGGGCCCGAGGTCCTATGACCGTCGCCTAGGACCTCGGGAGTCGGGATAGCCACTCCGTCATCACGCGCGCCAACGCCTGCGGCTGTTCCAGCGGGATCATGTGGCCGCTGTGGGGGATGTGAACCAGGGTCGAGCCCGCAATCCTCCGATGCAGTTCCTCGGCCTCATCCGGCCCGCGCAGGCGGTCGGCGTCGGCGGCGATGATCAGGGTCGGCTGGGCGATCTCGTTCAGTCGGTCGAGGTCGCCGGCGCGGGCCATGGCTGACTGCCGATGGAAGATCTCGCCGCCCAGCCTCAGGCCCATGTCGCGGACGCGCGTGATCATGGCCTCGTCGGTCGCCAGATTGGGATGAAGCGACGAGACGATGGCCGGGCGGCTCAGGCCCTTGAAGGCCTTCGGTGCGGCCCTCAGGGCCGAGCGGCGCTGGCGGATCAGCTCTTCGGTGTCGCCGCGGGCCGAGGTGGCGACCAGGATGAGGGCGCAGACCCGTTCCGGCGCGATCCGCGCCAGTTCGCGCGCCACATAGCCGCCCATGGAAAAGCCGACGGCGACGAAGCGGTCGGGCGCGTCGCTGAGGAGGGCGGCGGCCATGGCCTCGATATCCTCGCCCTGGCTCAGGTCGGTCGCCACCAGAGGCCCGAACGGGGCCAGATCGTCGGTCATAGCGTCCCACAGGGCAGCGTCGGCCATGAAGCCGGGAATGAGCAGCAGGGTCATGGGCCGCTCTATAGGCCCGATGCGCGACAGACGCGACGCGGGGCGCTATGAGGCGCGTCTGACTTCTCTGCTTGCGTGAGCCGACATGACTGCCTTCTCCTTCGACGCCCAGGTCACCGCCACCCTGTTCGACAAGACGGGCGCGATCTTCGCCCTGGGCGACGGCTCGGTGCGGTTCGAGAACGGCGCCCGCAGCGAGGTCCATGACGGCGCCATCCTGTGCGCCTGCGTCCACCCCTCGGGCGAGGGCGTCGTCACCGGCGGCGACGACGGCAAGGTGGTGTGGAGCCGCGAGGAGGAGGCCGTGCTGCTGGCCACGGCCAAGGGTCAGTGGATCGACTCCATCGCCGCCTCGCCGGCTTCCGGCCTGATCGCCTTTTCGGCGGGGCGCACCCTGTCGGTGATCGACGTGAAGGATGTCGCCTTCCGCCGCGACTTCCAGCACGAACGCACCGTCTCGGGCGTGGCCTTTGATCCCAAGGGACGGCGCATCGCCACCGCCACCTATGGCGGGGCGGCCCTTTGGTACGCGCGCATCGAGCAGCAGCAGCCGGTCAAGCTGGCCTGGGCCGGGTCGCACCTGGCGGTGGCCTTCTCGCCTGACGGCGCCTTCGTGGTCACCTCGATGCAGGACGCGCAACTGCACGGCTGGCGGTTGAAGGATCAGAAGAACATGCGGATGGGCGGCTATCCGACCAAGGTGAAGAGCTTCGCCTTCATGGCCAAGGGGCAACTGCTGGCGACCTCGGGCGCGCAGGGCGTGGTGCTCTGGCCCTTCATCGGCGCAAACGGCCCGATGGGGCGCGAGGCGACCGAGATCGGCTTTGACGAGACGACCTTGATCGCCCACGTCGCCGCCGCTGAACAGCATGGTCGGCTGGCCGCGGGTCTGGAAGACGGCCGCGTCTGGTGGGCCGATCCGGCAGGGCAGGGGCTGGACTTCATCAAGAAGGATAAGGGCGCGCCCATCGTAGCCCTGGCCATGAGCTCCGGCGCGGCCCGCGTGGCCTGGGCGGACGAGGACGGTCAGGCCGGCGTGGTCTCGCTGTAAACCCGCTTGCGCTGACGCTTGAGCCCGGCAGGATGACGGCATGACCCGTACGAAGACCCGCAAGCGGCGCCCGCTGCTGACCCTGCTGCTGATCCTGGCCCTGATCCCGATAGGCGGGGTGGCGCTGCACCGCTTTGTGCCGCCCCTGTTCACCATACTGATGGTCCAGCAGGCCGTCGCGGGGCAGGGCATGGACTATCGCTGGCGCTCGCTGGACCATATCTCGCCGCGTCTGGTCGAGGCGGTGATCGCCGCCGAGGACGCCCGCTTCTGTCAGCACCACGGCTTTGACGTCGAGGCCATCCAGAAGGCGATGGAGGCCAATGAGCGGGCCGAGCAACGCGGCTCGGACAAGCGGCGCGGCGCCTCGACCATCAGCCAGCAGACCGCCAAGAACGTCTTCCTCTGGCCAAGCCGCGACTGGGTGAGGAAGGGTCTGGAGGTCGGCTACACGGGCCTGATCGAGGTCGTCTGGGGCAAGCGGCGGATCATGGAGATGTATCTGAACGTCGCCGAGTGGGCGCCCGGGGTCTATGGCGCCGAGGCCGCCTCGCGCCACTGGTTCAACAAGAGCGCCGACAAGCTGACCGCGCGCGAGGCCGCGCGCCTGGCCGCCATCCTGCCCAGCCCGCGTCGCTATCGGGCCGCCGATCCTGGCCCCTATGTCCGCCGCCGCGCCAGCCGCATCCAGACCGCCATGGGCACGGTGCGCGAACAGGGCCTGGACGCCTGCGTCGACCGCTGAAACCTGGCGTTAACCGTCGCCATAGGGCCAAGCCTTAACGGAAGTCCGGCACCGTCCGCGGGAATGCGGACCTGCGTCCGCTGCGGAATTCAGGGGCCGAGACGGTGAAATACGGCGCGAAGAACGGATTAAATCGGCTGGCGCGGGCGGCGCGGACCTTCGCCGTGCGCTTCGCCAAGGGCACGCGCGGCAATGTGGCCATGATGTTCGGCATGGCCCTGCCGGTGCTGATCATGATCAGTTTCGGCGCTGTCGATATCCATCAGGCGTCCAAGGTGAAAGCCAACCTGCAGGACGCGCTGGACGCCGCCGCCCTGGCCGCCGCCCGCTCGAAATACACCGACGACGTCAACCTGAACCGCGTGGGGCTGGCGGCGCTGAAGGCCAATATGCCCAGTTATTTCAAGGACGGGAGCCAGGACACCGCCAGCTTCACCCTGAACGACAACAGGATCACCGCCAACGCCCGCGTGAATGTGAAGGTCTTGGTCGCCAACATCGTCCTGCCGCCCTACGGCAAGCTGATGGACGACTACCTGCCGGTGGGCAGTTCCTCCGAAGTGCTGCGCGCCTCGCGCAACGTCGAGGTGGCCATGGCGCTGGATATCACCGGCTCGATGAAGGGGCAGCCGTTGAAGGACCTGAAGGCGGCGGCCAGCGACCTGATCGACATCGTGGTGCAGGCTGAGCAGACCCCCTTCTATTCCAAGGTCGCTCTGGTGCCCTATTCCATGGGGGTAAATGTCGGGAGTTACGCCAATGCGGTGCGCGGCGTCCCGATAGCGGCGACGGATATCACCGACGCCGCCTGGGCCCCGCAGGACCCCACCCCCATCTCGACGGTGACGAAAGCCAACACCCCCGTTGTTACCTCCAACAGGCATGGGCTGACGACGGGGGACACGGTGTGGATCAGCGGGGTCAGTAACGGCGGCGACGTGAATGACCGCGTCCTGACTGTTAAGGTCCTGAACACAAATAGTTTTGAACTGATCGGGCGATCGAACACCAAGAGCAACGCCACGGGCGGATCGGTGCGCAAATGCATCCTGTCCGATTGCACGATCATGGTCACCTCGCCGAACCACGGCTTGTCCGACGAAGAACTGGTCGAAATCACGGGTGTACGCGGCATGACCCAGTTGAACGACAAGACCTATCAGATCCGTGTTCTCACTGCGGACACCTTCTCCACCGGCGTGCGGAACACGAGCTACGGCGAGTATACTGGCGCCGGCAAGGTTCAGTGCGGCCGGGATGGCTGCGCCAGGCGCATCTATCTGAACCCGAACAATCAGGTCCAAAAACTGAATATCAGCACCTGCGTAAGCGAGCGCCCTGGCGTGGCCGCCTTCACCGATGAGGCGCCGTCGTCTTCGGATCGTAGAGTGGGGCGCAACTATCCGGCGACCAGCGGAAACCCTTGCCTGACTGCTCAGATCACCCCCTTGTCCAGCACTATCGCAGACCTCAAGAGCAAGATTGCCAGCTACAGCGAAGGCGGCTCGACCGCCGGTCAGATCGGCATAGGCTGGGCCTGGTATATGGTCTCCCCCCGGTTCGCCTATCTGTGGCCGAGCGCCAGCGCGCCCGGGCCCTATGAACCGCAAAAGACGTTGAAGGTGGTCATCCTGATGACGGACGGCAATTTCAACACCCCCTATTGCGCGGGCGTGATTTCCCAAGACGCGCCTGATGACGGCTCGGCCGGTACGGCCAGCCTGCAGATTAACTGCGGAGCGAACGGCACCCCCTTCGCTCAGTCGGTCAACATGTGCGATGCGATGAAGAGCGAAAGCGTCATGGTCTACACGGTCGGGTTTAATCTCGGCACGGACCGCGGGAAGGCCGGGATCGATACGGCCATTGAGGTGATGGAGGAATGCGCTACCTCCAAGGACAAGCACTTCTTCAAGGCCAACAGCGGCACCGACCTGAAAGACGCTTTCAAGGCTATCGGTCGTGACATCACCCGCTTGCGCATCGCGCGCTGATACGGGCGAGCGGACAGACAAAAGGGCCGGCGGATCGTTCCGCCGGCCCTTTCTTCGTTCTTCGGCCGTGCTGATCCGCCTAGATCAGGCGGATCTCCTTAAGGCGTTCCATCAGGAAGTCTTCGGCCAGGATGGTCTTGCCCGCGTACCGGTCCGGGTTTTCCGGGGTGATGGTCGAGGGCAGGGTCTCGATCGGGAAGTCAGGATTGAAGTGCAGGAAGAAGGGCGTCGAATAGCGGGCGAAACCGCGACGCTCGGGGGCCGGGTTGACCACGCGGTGCGTCGTCGACGGCAGGACGTGGTTGGTCAGGCGCTGCAGCATGTCGCCGATATTGACCACCAGGGCGCCCGGCGGCGGGGCGATGTCCAGCCACTCGCCGTCGGCGTCCTTGAGCTGCAGGCCGGCCTCTTCGGCGCCCAGCAGCAGGGTGATGACGTTGATGTCTTCATGGGCCCCGGCGCGCACGCCCGGCGCGTCGGCGGGGACCGGGGGATAGTGCAACATGCGCAGGACGCTGTTGCCCAACTCGACCTTGTCCTCGAAATAGTCGTCGCCCAGCTTCATGTAGCGGGCGATGGCCTTGAGGATCTTGCGGCCCAGTTGGTCCAGGGCGTCGAACATGCCGTAGAGGTGGCTCTGGAAGCCCTCGATCTCGGTCGGCCAGACGTTGTCGCGCATGTATTGGCGATAAGGATGACCTTCCGGCAGTTCACGGCCGACGTGCCAGAACTCCTTCAGGTCCACGGCGGCGGCGCCCTTGGCGGCTTCGACGCCGAACGGGGTCAGGCCGCGCGCGCCGCCCGTGCCGGGCTGGTGGTACTGACGCTTTACGTCTTCCGGCAGTGCGAAGAAGGCCTTGGCGTCGGCGAGGGCGGCGTCGATGGTCGGCTGGTCCAGGCCGTGGTCGGAGATCACGGCGAAGCCGTAGCGCGCAAACGAGGCGCCCAGGGCGTCGGCGAAGGCCTGGAAGTCGGCGTCATAGCCCTGCATCGACACGGGGACGATGGCGCGGGTCTTGGTCTGGTCCTCGGCGGAGGATGCGGTCAGCGGAGAGCTCACGGGCGGATAGGGCCTCTGAATGGGGATATGGAGGGTTCCATACGCCTAGCCGGAACAAATTGGCAGTCCGGCGCCGTCTGTGTTGAAGGGCCTCTGTGGCAATGGCTTTGTTCCTCCCTAGGCTTGGAGATCCCTTGGCCTCTCGTCTGGCGCGTCGGGACGCGATTTCGCTATCCGGGCTAACAAATTTCTAATATATCAACGATATCGTTTGCGGACGCCTTTGTGATGGAGAGGACATGGATAGAGAGACCATGAAGCGCGCGGCGCTTGAGGCGCTTAAACGCGCGCAGGCCTCTTGCAATCCCCAAGAAAGGCGGACGCACGCACAGACGGCGCTCCACTATATTGAACTCTGGAAAGAGCGGGACGCGATGATCAAACAGCTCTCGCTATAGGAGCGTGCGACAGGCGCAGAACAGGAGCCGACGTCCACCGCATTAGGCGGCCGCCTCCCCAACTGCCAACACAGATTCCGCCCCTATGTAAAACCCGGCGTGGGGACGCGGTTTTGGATGTCCATGGCGACAATCTTGCCCTTGGCGCTGACGTGTTTGATCGGCGTCAATGCATCGCGAGCGTGAGTGCAGGCCGCAAGCGGTCACATGCATTCTCATAAGATTTCGCTCGCACGGTGAGTAAGAGCTACTCAGGGGGATCGGGCGAACTTGCCGCCGGTGGCGGGATGGGGTGTTTCGGACGTGGGAGGGCCCCGGTTAGACATACAAGGTGACTGATGAACGATTGGACGCTTGAACATTCTGTAGAAGCCCTTGAGGCGGTTCGAAAAGGAACGGCGGGTACGGACGCGTCATTTGAGCGGGTGATCGAAGCCGAGCAGCGCACCCTGGATAGGCTTCCCTCCAGCCCTTCAGAAGCGTCGGCGCTTCTCCGTCTGGCTCTGGCCGACCTCGAGGTCGGCGGTCGCAGAGACGGGCGTGATCTCGGTGCGGTCCAACGCGTAGCCGACTACCTTGTCACGCTGGATCACCAGGAAGAACCTGGATGACACTTGCTGACATTTGCGTTATCGTCAGAGCACACTTGAGGTAGTGAGTTGCATGGCTGGCAAGAGCGCATCTGATTTTGACGTGCGTCTGGGGCAGCGACTGCGAGAGGCGCGTATCGCTGCGGGCTTGAGCCAGAGCGAGGTCGGCCGGTTTATCGGCGTCTCCTTTCAACAAGTCCAGCGCTATGAACGCGGCGTCAATCGTCTTCCAGGCAGCGCCTCCGCCATTCTTCACGCGCGCCTTGGCCTTGCGGCCGAGGACGTTCTAGGCCTCGAGGACAGACCGAATATCCCGGCCACGCAAAGCTTGATGAAGACGCCCGGCTCTGATGAGCTTGTTCGTCTTTACGATAGGCTTGACGCGGCGGCGCGCCGCTTGCTGATCAAGTTGGCGAAAGATCTTCTGGAGCGGTCGAGTTACGGCCAGCCAGGCCAGCCAGGCCAGCCCGGTCAGACGCCGACATAAAAGCAGGCTTGGAGTGTCCGGCGACACGCCATCTCTGACGCTGGCAGGCGGACTGCATCGGACACGTCGAGCGGGAGGTGACCCCTTTTGATCGACGACCGTCATTTTATCCTGTCAGCTGCGCCGCGATCATAGGATCGTCCAGCGGCGCATAGGGTTCATCGTAACCTGAAAACCGGGGGGTTGAGATCGTCATCCGGGAATGAGCAATTCCTCGGATGAGCGTATCAAAGGTGGCGGCCCAGCCCTAAGCCAAGAAGGTTCGGATCAGACCGCCTGCTACTCACGGCAGCGTCTTCCGCTATGCCTAGGTGGAGGTAAACGATTAGTGAAGCTTGCTTGTGGCTGTTCGCTTCTGGCTCCCGGCATGGTTTCGCTCCGGGGGGGACTTTTCGTGGTCCAGGATGAGGCGCGGGTTTCGGACGCCGTCGAGGCTGCTCACGTTATTGAAGGGAGCGGTTTGACACAGGTCGGCATGAGCGGGCTCACGCCAATGTCTGATCGGTCAGACTGCAGCTTCTATTCGCCGTTCGCGCCTACCTCGCCTTGTGACCAGGGCTTTGGCTATGAGAAGGGGGCAAGTTAGCGCCGGCTCTAAGGAGAGCGAGGTGCTCTTAGAGGGCGCTTGAGGTCGGCGGTGCGTGTCCATCTATCGGGGCCCTATCGTCGTGAGCGCTCCCTGTCTTGTGCGCCAGCGTCACGACTGTCTTTTCCGAAGACATGAACGCGCGAGATTCTATCTGCGGCCGCAGGCGGCAGTCGAACAGATCGTCGAAGCGCGAAAATCGAAGAGTGACCAATGTCATGCCTCGGTTAGTGCCGCGCGCTGCAAGGGCTGGCAAGGCGAATTGCACGTCTGAGGTGTGATGGGCGCCTGCTGCTGCGCACTGCGGCTTCGATTGCCCCCGACGCAGGTCGGAGGTTAAGAGCAGTCTTCTTCCAATCTAGGCGCCTTGACTTGTCACCTCCTTTGATCAGACCGCCTTTGTCAGGGCCGTCGCTGAATTCTGCGACGAATCGTCGACGCACAAAGCCCGTGGTCGTCGCGGCCCGGGCGGCGCTTTTGATTGCGCTAGTCGGGGTCCTGGCGGCTGCCGTGGCGCCGCTTGAGATGGCCCCCTCGATCGGCGGTTCCGACTGGATAAGCCATGGCGTGGCCTTCGCCGTGCTCGCCGTCCTGGCAGCCCTGGCCCTCCCGGGACGATCTCTTGTCGTCCTTTGGCTGGGCCTGGCTGTTCTCGGTGGAGGAATCGAAATTCTTCAGGCCGCGCCGGCAGTTGGGCGAGGGCCTAGTGTGGCCGAAGGCGTCTGGGACGCACTGGTGGCGGGCGCGGTGCTTTTGCTCATGGGGCTTGGCGACCTGCGGGCTCAACAGCGATAGGCGGTGAAAAGAATAGGGTGAGAGTGGTCGCTTAAACGTCACGCTCAAGCGGGGCGGAAAGGGTTGTCTCTCGCGCTTCTAGCGTGTAGTCGGATTGCAGAAACCGATATTATCTGGAGGGGTAGCCCCATGAAGAAAGCCTTTGGCGTCATCGTCGCCAGCGCTCTGGCCGTTAGCGGCGTCGCCATTGCGGCTGCTCCGTCGCTCAAGCCTGCCGCCGCTCCTGTCGCCCGCGTGGCGTCGGAAGGCGTCGTCCAGGTGAACCGCGGCGAAGGCTTCACCGCGGTTGGCTCGACCGCCATGGTCGCGGCCGGCGACCAGGTGCGTCTGGCCTCGTCGGGCGACCTCGTTTACGGCGACGGCTGCTCGGTGCAGGTGGCTGCTCTGGACGCTTTCACGGTTGCAGCAGCCTCCCCCTGCGCCCAGTCGCCCGTCTTGACCAAGGCCGCCTTCGTCCAGGCTCAGGCCGGAGCAGGTGCGGCGACGGGTTCTAGCGCGGCAGGTGCAGGTGCAGGTGCAACGGCAGGCGCAGGCATCGGTACAGTTGCAGGCCTTAGCACGACCGCCATGGTCGGCATCGGAGCCGGCTTGGCGGCTGTGGTTGCCGGGGTTGCAGTGGCGGCTTCTGACGACGACGAGCCCGTCAGCGCCTGATTAAGCGTAAGGTAAAAGGCGAACTTGGAGCGGCTTCGGCCGCTCTTTTTTTGTCGGGCGCGTGCGAGCGGGCCCACTGAGACTGGCGTTAAGGCTATATGATCGATCTCCACTGCCATCTTCTGCCAGGCGTCGACGACGGCGCCGAGACCCTCGCGGAATCGCTCGAGATGGCGAGGACGGCTGTGGCGGATGGAACGGTCCAGCTTGCCTGCACCCCCCACATCTACCCTGGTCTCTATGAGAACGACGGACCGTCTATCATGGCGGCCGTTGATCGCCTCCAAAAGGCGCTCGACGAGGCCGATATCAATCTTCGACTCCTGACCGGCGCAGATGTCCAGCTTGCTCCGGATATGGTGGAAGGCCTTAAGACCGGACGCATCCCCACGTTGGCGGGGACGCGATACTTCCTGTTTGAGCCTCCGCACCATGTGGCGCCGCCGCGGATGCCGGACATGATCTTTCGCCTGGTGGCGGAAGGGTATGTCCCTGTGATCACCCATCCAGAACGACTGACCTGGATTGAGGACCACTACGACACGGTCTGCGACGCCTTCGACGGGGGGGCGTGGATTCAACTGACCGCGGGGTCGGTGACGGGCTACTTCGGCCGGCGCGCGCAATACTGGTCCGAGCGCATGCTCGACGAAGGTCGCGTGCATCTCATCGCCAGCGACGGTCATAATATGCGCCGACGCAGGCCCGTGCTATCGGCCGCGCGGGACGCGGTCGCCATGCGGCTCGGCGAGGCGGCGGCTCTGGACATGGTGCGCGGTCGACCGGAGGGGATACTTCTCGACCGCTCGCCTGAAGACATGCCCGCCCTCGCGGGGGTTCAACAACGGGCCGAACGAGCGTCAGGTTGGCGTCGCTGGTTCGGGAGATGACAATGACTTTGATACGATCCCTTAGGCCAGTCGCGGGCGCCGGCATGGCCGCCCTTCTTTCAGCCTGTTCGGCCGGCATGGGCATTGGCGAAGGCCGGGGCCTCGGCGCGGACGCGGGCGATGGACTGCCAGCGCCGAGCGTGCAACAGGCGGCGCAGCCCTCCTACAGGGTCGGGCCATTCGATCTGTTGCAGATCAGCGTCTTCGGCGTGCCGGAATTGTCGGGACCGGCCCAGGTCGACGGCGAAGGAATGCTCACTCTTCCTCTGGTCGGAGGCGTGGCGGCCATGGGGCTGACGCCGCCTCAGCTGGCGGCTGAACTTGAGCGCGCCTACGGAGCACGCTTCGTGCGTGACCCGAGCATCACCGTGCAGGTGACCACGCCGCAGAGCCAACGGGTCGTGGTTGGCGGGGCTGTCGGCGAACCGGGCGTCTTCCCGGTGCTGGGGCGTCTAACGCTCAATCAGGCCATCGCTCAGGCCAAGGGTCTCGACGACTACGCCAACGCTTCCAATGTGATCATATTGCGCGAGGTCGATGGTGTGCAGGCTGCGGCGCGTTTCGACCTCCGCGCCATCCAGGCGGGTCACATGGCTGATCCTGAACTGGCGCCGGGCGATACAGTGATCGTCGACACGGCCCGCGCTCGCCGCCTTATCCGCGACCTTGCTCCGCTCGGCTCACTGTTCGCCGTCTTCCGCGCCTTCGACTAACCGGTTCTCCGATGACCTTCAACGATCCCAAGGCCGTCCAGGCCCTTCCGCCTGCCCGTAACGGCGGCGCTCTCTTCGGCGCCTCCGGCGAAGGCATGATCGACCTGCGCCGCCTCTGGCATGTGGTCCTCAAACGCTGGTGGGTCCTGGCCGGCTCAGTCGCCCTGCTCCTCATTCTCGGCGTCATCGTCACGCTGTTGTCGACGCCGGTCTATCGCGCCAGCGCGACCATTCAGATCGACCGTGAAGCGGCGCAGGTCATCGACGTCGAAGGTGTTCTGCCTGCCGAAAATCTCTACAGCGCGCAGGAATTCTATCAGACGCAATACGGCTTGCTGAAGAGCCGCTCGCTCGCGGAAAGGGTGGTGACGGGCCTCGGCCTTGCAACCGACCCTCTTTACGCTGAGGAAAACCGCCGCACGCCTGCCGGGCAGGCGCGTCCGGTCGCCCGTGCGGCGGAAGCCGCGGAGCTCAAGCGCAAGGCGATCGACCAGTTCAGCCAGAACCTGCGGGTCACCCCCTCGCTGAACTCGCGCCTTGTCACGATCAGCTACGACAGCCCGGATCCGGCTTTGGCCCAGGCCGTGGTCAACTCCATCACCGAGACGTTTATCGCCAGCAATCTGGAGCGTCGTTTCGAAGCCTCCTCCTATGCGCGGAAGTTCCTCGAAGAGCGTATCGAACAATTGCGCGCCAAGCTCGAACAGTCGGAACGCGAACTGGTCGCCTACGCATCCAACGAGCAGATCATCAACATCCCGAGCGTGAGCGGAAACGCCGAACAAGGCGGCAATCGCGGCCGCTCGCTGATCAGTTCGTCGCTGGAAGCCCTCAACGGCTCTCTCTCCAAGGCCCGTACCGACCGGATCGAGGCCGAGCAGCGCTGGCGAGCGGCCCAGGCGTCCACCGGCCTGGCGCTCAGCGAAGTCCTCGCCAGCCCGACCATCCAGAAACTGCGTCAGCAGCGCGCCGAGCTGGTCTCCAAGCGGCAGGACCTGCTCGAGCGTTTCCAGCCCGAATATCCCGCGGTTCTTCAGCTGGCGGCCCAGATCGCCGAACTTGACCGTCAGCTGGCCGCCGAGGCCGGCGACGTTCGCCAGTCCCTGCAGGGCCAGTATTCATCTGCAGCCGCGGCGGAACGTTCGATCGAGGCTGAAATCGCTCAGCTCAAGACACAGGCGATCGACCTCGATCAGCGCAGCATCCGCTACAACATCCTTCAGCGCGAGCTGGACACCAACCGTGTCCTCTATGACGGCCTGCTGCAGCGTTATCGCGAGATCGGCATCGCCGGGGGCGTCGGCACCAACAACGTCTCCGTGGTCGATCGCGCCGAAACCCCGGTCAATCCGGTCGCTCCCAAACCCCTGATCAACCTGGCCCTGGCCGGTCTCCTCGGCCTGCTGCTGGGCGCCGCGGTGGTCTTTGTCCTGGAGTTCCTGGACGAGTCCCTGAAGGTCCCTTCGGACATCGAGACGAAACTGGGCCTGCCCTTGCTCGGCAGCATCCCCCTCCTGCCGTCGGCGGCGGCGCTGGCCGAGGCCGAGCGCGACCCGCGCTCGGGCTTCACGGAAGCTTATCACTCGGTTCGTTCCGCCCTGCAGTTCGCCCGTGTCGGCGGTACGCCGAAGACTCTCCTCGTCACGAGTTCGCAGCCCGGCGAAGGCAAGAGCACGTCTTCGGTGGCCATCGCTCGGGCCTTCGCCCGCATGGGCAAGTCGGTCCTTCTGGTCGATGGCGACCTGCGCAATCCGTCCTTGCACAAGATGCTGGGCGCCGCGAACCGCGTCGGCTTCTCTTCGGTCCTCGCCGGGGCGGATGTCGCCAGCGCCGTCCAGCGCACAGACCAGGAGCATATGACGCTTCTGGCCAGCGGTCCGCGCCCGCCCAGCCCGGCGGACCTCCTCAGCAGCCCTGCGCTTGGCGTCTTCCTCGATCAAATGAGCAAGAGCGTCGACCTCGTGGTGATCGACGGCCCGCCGGTCATGGGCCTGGCGGACGCCACCGTCCTCGGCAACGCCGTGGAAGGCGTGATCTTCATCAGCGGCGCCGGCGTTGTGCGTCGTGGCGCAGCGCTGACTGCGCTGGACCGCCTGCGCGCGGCCGGAGCTGACGTCGTCGGCGGCGTTCTGGCGCGGTTCGATTCCCGCAAGGCGAACCTCGGGGGCTATGGCTACGAATACGCCTATTCCTATGATTACGGCGCGGCCGAGGACCGCCCAGCGTCGGGACGCAAGCGCGGCCGGCGCGCCTGATCGATAGAAGGGGGCGGAGATGGGACCCAAGACTTCCACGCGACGCGGAGGGCGTCAGTCCGCCCTACTCCTTTCGGCCGTCGTAGGCGCAGGCCTGGCCCTGAGCGGGGCCGTCGCTGCTTTCGGCGTGTCCCGCCTCCAGACTGCGCCGGCGGCGAGCCTGGCGGGTTGGCCCTGGCGGGCGGCGCCTCATCTGGACCGGGGCGAGGCGGCCCTCGAGGCTGAAAATGAGGCCGCCGCCGCCGCCCACGCCCGGCAGGCGCTCGAATATGCGCCTCTGTCCGCCAAAGCCTTTTCGCTTCTCGGTCGGACGGCGATCGTCCAGGGCGACACGGCGCGAGCCGACGGCCTGATGGCGGCGGCGTCGCGTCGGTCTCTGCGCGATGCGCCCAGCCAAACCTGGATCTTCGCACGAGCCCTTGAACGCGGTGATTTTCCCGCCGCCCTGTCAGCCTATGACGTCCTGATGCGCCGGCGACCCGATCTGGCGGAGCCCCTTTCCCCGCCGGTCTTCGCGGCGGCTGATGGGCTGGACGAAGCCCGCGCGGCCTTGGCGGCGCGTTTGGCCCTGGCGCCGGGCTGGCGATCGTCCTTCATGGCGGCCTATGGTCGAGCGAGCGCCCGACCGGCTGCGGTTCACGCCCTCCTGTCCTTGCTGCGCGCGACCGACGCGCCGCCGACCGATGCCGAGATGCGAGCCTATCTCGACCGACTGTTGCGTGACCGGGCCTATGTGCCGGCCTATGTCGCCTGGGCCGAGCATCAACCCGACGCGGCGTCGGGGGCGGGAGGCGGCGTGTCGGACGGGGGCTTCGAGATCGACGGTCCGCGCCTCGCTCCATTCGGCTGGACCCTGGGGATAGGCGATGGCGCCTCGGCGCAGCGCGTCCCATCGCCGGATAGCGAGGGCTTCGGCCTGCAGGCGGCGGTCTCTGGCGGTCTGGCGCGACGCAGGATCGCCGAACAGATGATGATCCTCCCTCGTGGCGGATACCGGCTGAGCGGTCGGGCCTGGAACGAAAGCGGCGACCCGGACGGCCGTTTGGTCTGGACGGTGCAATGCGAAGGCGGGGCCGGCCGCCTGCTGGCGTCAGTCGAGGCGCCAAACGGCCCTGTCGGCCGATGGACGCCCTTTGAGGCTGCGGTCGTCGTGCCGCAAGACTGCCCCGCGCAGCGCCTGCGTCTCGAGGCGCGGCCGGGGTCGAGCCTGGCGCCGGTCTTCGTCGTCTTTGACGATATCGACATCACCCGTGCAGAGGTTGGCGGCCGGTCGGCCGGCGCGCCGTTGGAAGAGGGCGATGCCGCAAGGCGCGGCGGGGGGACGATGCGATGATCTATCAGGCAAGTCTCCAGGACGACGGGACCCGGTCGTCGCCAGGCCTGTTCCTCGCTACGGGCGCCTATCTGACGCTGTGCCTGGTTCTTGGCGGCGCCTCGCAGGCTAACGACGGGTTCGACCTGATCTTGCGGTTGGCGGGCGTCCCCCTCCTTTCCGCAGCCTGTTATCGGCTCTTGGCGGGAAGAGCCCCGGGAACATCCTGGCCGGCATTCGCGCTTCTTGGCGCGCTGATCTTGCTGCCGGCTCTGCAACTCATTCCCTTGCCGCCCGGACTTTGGGCGGCGCTGCCTGGCCGAGCCGAGTTGGCGGCGGATCTGAGCATGGCCGGGGTCGCCCCGGTCTGGCGCCCTCTTTCCCTTACGCCCGAGGAGACGCTTGACGCCCTCTTCGGCGTGGTTCCCTTTGCGGCCGTTCTGATGGCGGCGGCCTGCCTGAGCCCGCACCAGCGCCAGCGGCTCTGGGTCGGCACAGCGATCCTCGCCTTTGCGTCCGTCGCCCTCGGAGCCCTGCAGCTGGCGAGCGGGGGGCTTAGGCTTTACGGCGACCGTGGCGGAGCGGCGGTCGGTTTCTTCGCCAATCGCAACCATTGGGCCGTCTGGCTGGCGGCCTCCCTGCCGATCCTCGCCTTTGTCATGAGCCGCAGCAGCAGCCGGGACGGGCGCATGGCGCCGCTGGCGGTCGCCATTCTTCTTGCGACCTTTGTGGCGCTTCTGGCGGGCGTAGCGATTTCCGGATCACGCGCGGGCGCGGTGCTTCTGGCTCCAGCGGTCATGGGATCCGTATTTCTCTTGTGGCGGCAGGGCGGCCGGGGCGCAGGGGCGCGTCGGTTTCTTCTCCCGGCGGCGGCTGCAGCCGCTGGACTGATCTTCGCCATCCTCGGGACCTGGGTTGCAGCATCTCGGTTCGCTGGCGCAGGTGAGGACCTACGC
Organism: Brevundimonas bullata; assembly: GCF_014207965.1. Lineage (GTDB taxonomy): Bacteria > Pseudomonadota > Alphaproteobacteria > Caulobacterales > Caulobacteraceae > Brevundimonas > Brevundimonas bullata_A. The sequence continues at coordinate 452,491 of NZ_JACHLM010000003.1, read as the reverse complement.
TTCGATCTATGGGCGAACGCCTTCAGTCTGGCGTTGGCCCATCTTCCGTTCGGCGCCGGGGGCGGGAGCTTCAGTGCAGTCTACATGGGCCAGGAAACCGCTGACGTCCTCACAGCCGGGTTCGTCAACCAGGCGCACAATGACTGGGTGGAGATCTTCGTCGAATATGGGGTTGCAGCGATACTGCCAATGGTTCTCGCGGCGATCGTCGTGGTGAGAGGGGCGCGTAGAGACAGCAACGCTCCCTTCATCATCCTGGCTCTGGCCTTGCTTCTTGCAGCGTCCATTGTCGACTATCCGCTGCGCACGCCGGCGCTCCAGGCCCTGACGGGGCTGCTGCTTGCGGGGCTGGCCTCTACAGGCCAAGCGCATCGGCGGCGCCGCGCCTGACAGGAAGCAGCGCGGGCAGGCGCCTGATTTGGGTCCGGCGGGCCTGGTCGCCGTGTGGGCGAGTCGTCATCGCTGCCTCCAGCCCATTTGACATCCCGCCTCGCCAAGCGACGCGCGAAGAACATCGTAGGCGCCGAGCCCGCTCAAAGCCAGTCTGGACGTTCGGTGGTTATGGGGCCTTGGGGTTCGAAGCCCCTCGCTGCAGGCACAGCTAGTTCAGCCTCAAAGCCCGGCGGGATCTGCTGTCCGACACTCCACGTTGCCAAGGCGGTGGAAGGCAAGGGTTTCAGTTTGCGCGTCGATCAAGCTCGAGACGTCCAGAGGCTCACAGGTGGTGACTCCTTCAATAGGCCTGAACTCGATCTTACCGTTTCCCAGGGCTGTAATGGTGAAATAGCCGAACTGGTCTGTAACCGTCAGGTCTCCTCCCGATCGCATCATCACACCTTCCAACGGCGCGCCCTGCGGCCCGACCAGGCGACCGAAGAGGGTGTACTCTCGCTTGGCGTCGAACTGCAGTCGCACGACGTTCCCGGGATAAAGCGTGACCCGGCGGATCGAGAGATCAGCATCAAAGGGCGGGGCGTTCTCCGGCGTGAGCGTGAGTTCATAGTTGGCGTAGGCGGGCAGGCCCACAGCCGCTCTAGCGCCTGGCCGCAACAGGTCAGCAGGTTGAGAATCAACCCGGACACGGTAACCGGAAGCGGGGTCAACGAGCTTATCGGATCGGTCAGCCTGGATTTCGGCAATGATCACGGATTCACCAGGACGGGCCATCCCGAACTGGGCCGCGCCGCCGCCAATGGCGAAGCCAGACTGGACGTTGCCGTAGATTGTCGAGAAATCGCCGCTCCGGGTGATGATGTGCTGGGCGGTGATTTCGGCTGTCGCAAGACGGGAAGCGACGACCGTGGAGGCGTAAACTCGATCATTGTCGGCGTTGGGCGACAGCCCAGCCTGACTTGTGAGGTTGTAGTCCCGCTATTCGTCCCGACGCGAAACACTTAGGTTGGCGACCGGCGATAGTCCCCCGCGAAGGCTTTCTCTATCGGTAGATCTGTTCCAGGCCCACGCTCGCCGTTGCATTGGCGCGGGCGCCGACGCCGAAGCCGAATGTCAGGGTGAAACCGACCCGAGTGTCCTGCTCGGTTGTCTGGGCGTAGGTGTTCAGCAAGGCGCGACAGCCTTTTATCTCGATAGGCCGGTTATATCTCAAAGCGGCGCTGTACCGGCCGTCGCAAGCGAAGCCACCGCAATCAGAAAGATCTTTATCTAAAGACGCCTCGTCAAATGGGTCTCAATGTCGCCAGTATGCCTCCCGGGATGCCTGCGCGCGGGCGAAGTCGGCAGACGGCTTGGACGGCGCGGGGCCGGACGCTGAAGACCTTTGCCTTTCCGAACCGAGGGTCAGCGCTGAAAATTCTCGATCAGGTCTTGATGTTGAACCGTTTTGGTACACATTATAACATTGTTCGTGGGGGGTGGGCATGCAGCTCAGCGGTTCTAAGCTTCGCGATGACAGGTGGTCTGCGGGCGAGCAGGCCGCCGCTATAGAATTATGGGGCCGCCATTGCAGTCGGCCCGCGGTTATCATTGATGCCGATCTCAGACTTATATGGAGCAACCCGTCCGGCGGGCTCCTGCTGTCCACGGATCCCGATCTCCGCGAAATCGGCGGGCGGCTTCAACTCAAGGCCGGGACGACGCAAGAGTTTCGGTCTTTCTTAAACGATGTCGATGATCAGCCCTGCGCCTGGGTCTTGCCCCGAGGCGAAGAGCGAGGCTGCATTGTCATGCGCGTGACCAAGGTGCTTCTGGACTCTAACGAAGCCTTTGTAATCGCGTTCAGCGATACAAGAGACGTCGAGCGGATCTGGGCGAAGTTCGGACCTGCTCTGGGCCTGACCGCGGCGGAGGAGAGCATTTTGAAGCGCCTAGTGGACGGGGCTAATGTCGAGGCCGCAGCGCTGGCGTTGGGCGTGTCGGTAGCCACCGCCCGGACGCACATAAAGCGAGCCTACGGCAAGCTTGGCGTTAGCAGTCGCGAGGAGATGTTCGCCGAACTCCTGCCCTTCCGGCTCGGCTAGGGCGAAGGCTCTGCTGGGGCGATCGCCCAATGCCTAGAGGGAATACGTCGTCGCGCGTTTGCGAGTAAGGATGAAGGCGGCAGAGCCTCGGCCGGATGTGTCTTCAGTGATGCGCAAGTGCAGGTCCAAGCCAGCCCCGTTGGGGTTACGCACCAGGGGGATGGACTGCGGCGCCGTCTCGTCGCGGTGCATTAGAGGCGCGCTTATGAAGCTCGCGGAGGCTGTCTGGCCTATCCCGGCAAAACGTGACCGGGCGAGTCCGGTCGGCACGGCGAAGACCTCCACGCCGCATTGACCGCTGGCCTCGAATGTCAGGGCATACAGGCCGTAGCCGAACTGGCGTGTCAGAAAGACCTTCCCTTCGCGATCGCCGAGCAGACGACTGCGCAGGGGTTCATGAGCAGGCCAGGCTTCCAGATCCCTCAGGACCGGCGCCATAGGCGCCCCTGAGAAAAAAGCGCTGCAAACCTGCATCATGAGCTGGGGAGCGGCCGCCACGTAACGTTCAGGATCTGTGTGGGCTTTCGCCTCGCAGACCGACATCATCGAAAGTCCGGCCGCAAGCGCGATTGCGACTGTGTTTTTTATGATCATCACATCTAGTCTCCGTGGTGGAAACTAGACGCTGTATTTTTAAAGTCTGGTGGATGGTCTTAGTAAATAGAAGAGACCGTAAAAGTAACCGTATCCTGATATCGACCTGCGTATCCGGCGATCTCTCGCAGCACGACAGCCAGGTCAAGCGACTGCCGTGTCGGCCTGCCGGGGGGCGGGGCTCCTCTCGCCAGCTCCGTCGGGGTCTGGCCAAGGGCGACCGCTCGGCCTCCGAGGAGGAGATCATAGGCGACGTCGGCCCTGACGCCGGCTTCGCGGTTAACCATCGTCCCCCCGTTCTCACTCGACACAGCGACGGTATAGGCGGTCGTCGACGCGATATGCAGTGTCAGATGACGCATGTCGCCGGACGTCATGTGACCGAAATCGAGCATCTTGCGAGAAGCGCCCATGGCGTCGTCGAAGCGGATGGACACCGCAGGGGGGATGACGGTCGTGACTGTCAGCTCGGCGATGTCGACGACGTCGGACTCGTCAGCGGTGGTCAGCTCGATGCGGAAGGCGCCCTCGAAGGGGCCGGAGCCTGTCGCCAGTCCCTCCAGAATGGCGGCGTCGAGGGTGGTGTCCTGACGGGGCAGCATGAACACGAGGGCGCCGGGCTGGCGAATAGACGGCGTTCCCGCCTGAGCGTCGGCAGTGAGCTCCAGATCCAGGTTGGCGCCGCGACCGTTCGTGATGCCGAAGTGGGGGCTTCCTATCGGCGTGACCCTCAGCAAAGCGCCGCAGCGCCCGTTGTCCTCTTCGTCCGTGGTCTCAGAAGAAAGGCGCAGAAAGGACGATCCGCGATCGCCGCGCGTCACCAGCCCGAAGGGATCCACCCTTACATGGGCGAGGTGTATATGTAGTGCGCGCTGGGAGAAACCGGACACGCAGGCCGAGGCCGGCGTGGCGACGAGCGCGCCTGTTACGATGGCCAGCAGGAGCATGATCCGCGTCATGGGGCGATGGTTCCTTTCGGCGTGAGAACGATGTCCAGGCCGCGGACAACGCCTTTGGCGTCCTCCGGCATGACCAGGACGCCGGTAAAGCCTTCTTCTCCCCGGATCTCTATGGAGTAAGTACGGCCGGCGCGAAGCCCGTCGCCGTAATAGCGCCCGGCTTCATTGGAGAATATCAGAGTGCCGGTCGCCGTCGGGTCGTCAACCGGCCGGGCCACCCCGCTGCGCAACCCGAGGTGTTCGCCCAGCGCATCGCGCAAAATGCCGATGGCCGCTGCGCTTCCGCCTTCCCCATAGTCGACGATCACGCCGGAGCGGTAAGTCGCAAAGACCGCTGTATCCTTCGGCGAGGCGACGGAGCGTTCCGCGTCCAGAGGCTGCACCGTCACGAGCTGGGGCCGGTAAGAGAAGAGATTGTTCAGCACGGCAGGCCCCATACGGTCCGAGCGGGCCTGATAGACCAGGCCCTGTTCCAGTCGCGCCAGGTCGGGGTTGACGGCCAGGTCGGCGCCTTCAAGATCCTCATGCCCCCGAATCAGGGCGAAGCTGTCCGCGACGGGCGCGCTCAGGGCGAGCTGGCCGCCCGCGTAGACCACGGCGGTCCCCAAGGTGGCGCGGGTCCTGAGGCGATCCTTATCGCCGACCACGACATCGTCGGGCCCTTCAGTGGTGAGGAAGGTCTCGTAGTCCTGAGACAGCCTGAGCTCGAACCGGTTGGCCGTGTAGCCCAACTCGCCCGTGAGCCCATCAGACCCCGTTACGCCCTGATAGCCGATGCGGTAATCCACGGCCCCCACGCCGGGAACGCCCGTGTGAAGATACTCCAGCCGACGAAGATCTGTACGGGAATCATAGGAGGCGCTGGCTCCGGACCCCAGTCCGAAACGCCAGTTAAATTGCAGGCGCACGATGGTCTCGTCGCGCTGGAAACGACCGAAGCCGGCGCCGGAGCTATGCCCCACCGAGGCTGTGAGGCTAGCTCGCTCAGAAGCCCAGGATCCGCCGGCGGTCAGAGTGTGGCTGTCCGCCTGATCGCGCAGTAGCGCATAGGATCCGCTGATGAACCAGCCGATATTGGGTGTGAGCGGCGCCGAGACCGTGGCGGCGACTGTCCATTCCGGCGCAATGAAACCGGCGGCGCCGGTTGTGCTGGTCTCCACGGGCGTGAAGCGCGGGCTGCGCCAGCCAAGGTTGGCGTTAAGCTTCAATCCTGCTCGAAGCCCCTCGGTCGCCTGCTGATAGTTATAGGTCAGGTCGACGGCGCCGCCTGAGCCTGATCGATCGTACTGCGAGGCGGCCGCCCGCAGGCTGAAGCTGCCGACGGCCGTCGCCTTGACGGCCAGGCCTGACAGGACCCCGCCGTCCTGGGTCAGCCGCAAGGCGCCGCCGCCCGTGAAGGTGTTGGTCAGGCCGCGTTCGTAAAAGCCCGACGCCACGAACCGGTCCGTCTCGTACCGGAGACGTCCGCGATCAAAGTATCGTTCCAAGCCAGCCGACACGCCCCAGTCCGCTTCCCCCACGGCCAGCAGGGACGTGGAGGAAAAGGCGTCGAAACTGAAGCGCGTCTCCCCGCCCAGATTGTCCCGGGCGACGATGTCGATGACATTGGAAGCGGTCTGTATGATCGGAAGATCGGCCAGACTGTAGCGTCCGGGCGTTAGTCTGAGCGAGCGCGCCAGGACGCCGTTCACATAGATGTCGACCAGAGCGTCGTCTGCGATCTCGAAGTCCTGGAGGTTTCTCGGCCGCCTCTCGCGGAAGGGCTGGAGGGTGTAATCGCGTCCCCACGAGGCTCCTAGAAGCGGGGACAGGGCGATGAAACCCGATCCTTCCGCCTGGATGTCGCCCAGACGAAATCGCCGAGCACGGGCGGGATCGTCCCACGTCAGGGTCGTGACCTTGCGGCGGACTTCATCCATGCGGGCTTCAGTCGGTTCCGCCTCTAGCCTCTCCTGAAGGTCGACCCCGGTTTCCAGCACCCAGCCGTGCAGGTTGACGGCAAGGTCAAGCGATCCTGCGGCTGGCAGGCGCCCATAGCGGCGACCCTCCGCTTCTCCGTAGAGGATATCGAGCCGGGTGTTCAGGATGACCGAGAAGGGCTCAGGCTTCAGGGCGTTGGCGACTTCACGCAGGTAGCGGTCCTGTCGCGAGAGCAGGCGCCGCTGGCGCATCGCCAGAGGCAGCTCCAGCCTTAAGGCCAGCAGCTGATTGTCAAAGGCGGCGTCAAGACCTTCCGCCTGCAAGCCGGCGAGGCTGAGGCGCCCGTCCGGCGCGGCTGCAGCGCTCGCTTGAAGCCCCTTGATGACCTCGGTGTCCAGGAGGGGCTCGAGGGCGGCCAGGAGCGCAGCCGCGTCCACGGTGGTCTCGGCCGGACTGGCTCCAACCACGATATCGACAGCGCCGATGCGCTCGTCGTCGACGAAGACCGGATAGTCAAAACGCGCCGGCCGCGACTGGCGCCGGCCGAAAGCCCGTTCGAACACATCGTCCGCAGATGGGGTCGTGGGCGCGGCGGGCGTGGCTTGCGCGACGGAGAGCCCCGTTGGCTCCTGTGTCGCAAGGATTGTGAGAAGTTCCAGCACCCCGGTTCTTGTCCTAGCGGATCAGATACTGGGCGTTGAGGCTCGCCGTGATCGGTCCGAACGTCAGGGCGTCAGGCCAGGGGAGCAGGAAGACACGCGAGGCGCCCGCCAGGATGGTCTGCGTGGTCAAGGCTTCCGTGGCCGGCGATCCCGCCGCAAGGCTGGTCGCGCCGTCGGCCCCGGTGACCTGCAGTTCCGCTTTGTCGATCACCGCCCGCTTCGTGCCGCGGTTTTCCAGGGTGATGGCGAGGTGTCGCTTGCCTTCGCTCTCCAGGGGCTCCGCCTTTGTCAGCGCGATGTCCGACGCCGCCCCGGGCGGGGCCACGTAGATGTTCGCCACGTAGGAGAAGGCCACGGTGACGCGCCCGCCTTCGCCGGGCGCGTCGAACGTCACCGGAATTTGCCGGACCCGCATGCGGAAGGGCAGTTCCCTCTCAAGCTGCGGCTCGCCGATCCATCGAAGACGCAGGGTCTGAGATCCCTGAGCCGGCACCACCATCTGAGGCGGAACGAGTATGAAATCCTCGGAGATTTCGCCGTCAAGGTTCTGGCCGCTGTCGCTGACCAGGCGTTGGCGAATGATGGCCTCTACCGCAATCGGCGTATCCGACTTGTTGAGCACTCTGAAGGTCTGCTCCGACCGCGACGCCGTCGGTTGGAGTTCGGCGAGTAGCGGCGAGATTTCGTAGGATTGGGCTGCCGCCGGGCCGCTTGTCAGGCTCGTGAGGGCCAGGCCGAGAGCCGCCGCAGCCTGCGCGAGACGATGGTGATGAAACATGAACTCCCCCCAAACTGCCGAGCGCCGGGCCTGAAATCCTGTTCAGGTCCGGCGCAGCAGTTTTGAACAATCGTCTTAGAGCGACGCCGAGATCTCGAACGTCAGGACGTCCTCGTAGGAGCCGGCCAGATAGTTGGTGCCGTCAGTCGCGCCGCCAGCGCCCAGATCAACCTCGACGTTGAGAACTGAGATCTGGTTGACGAGGCTTGCGATGTTGCTCCAGCCCTGGGTGACGATAGCGAAGGGCGTCGTCCGGGTCTGTCCGAGTTCGTACTGGTCGAGACCCGCGGCGCCGCCGGCGGCGCCGGTGGGAATGCCGTTGAAGTTCAGGCCGTAGCGGGCGGTGTACTGATAGCTGCCGTCAGGTGCGTCCTGATTGCGCATGCCGCCGTTGGCGGACGACACCGTCAGGGTGTAGGGCGCGTTGCAGCCGTAATACAGGGACGGCATGGCCTGGTTGGTCAGGCGTCCCTGGTTCAGATTGACGGTGCGGCTTGCGCTGCTCGTCGAGGTGTCGCCCAGGCCCAGCGAGCATTCCACCGGAATGGCGCCTGTCAGCGTCAAGGTGGCTGCCTCGCTGTCGCTGGTGGCGACCTGCGCCATGGCGGTGGCCGGAAGAAGCATAAGGGCGGCGACGCCCACCATCATCAGTTTCATTTTCTTCTCTCCAAGTTTTGAGGCCAAGCCTCGGTTTGAGGGACGAAAGGTCCCCATGTCGACGGCGTCAGCCATCGCCATTCCAGGCGCGCCCGGAACTCGCTGGAGCCGAGACGCGCTCAAAAACGTTTGTTGTGAAGGAGACTGTCGACCGGCTTGGCAGGGTTCACCGTGGGCCGCAAAACGGTCGTTGAAGCCGTATCCGTAGCACTCCCTCCACGCCTTAATGAAGCCTTAATGATTTCATTACTGGCAGGCGCAGAGAGGTCTAGCGACCCCAATTTAGGGTATGCTGCTTTATTCGCCTTGGCGGCGAGTTTGTATATGCGCCCGTAAACACGGCTGGGCGCCTGGCTTGAATGAGTTTAACGGTGAAGCTTTCACCTTTCGAGCTACGAATCTATCCGATGTCTTTTCAAGCTTAGCTTTAATAGACGATTAGATGGTATTTGCGGTCCGTGTCGCGCCGGGGTGCGCTGTTTGACTTTGTGAAATATGGAGCAGGCATGTAAACAGCTCCGGCTGGCCAGAAGTTGAACTCGGCCCGATCGATGATCCTGTGCTGCGCGCCATCGTCGTGATCTGGAGCGCCTAAACCGGCCTTGGGCCTCAGCGGCTGGTGAGTGTTTGGCCCCAGCAGGGACACGCGCGCAAAGCGGCTCTGCTGCGAGAGCTCGCATGCCAGGCGGCCGGAAACCGGATGCGGACCCTTAGGTCGAGCGCACGGGAGGTCGGATAGGATTTGGGAAGGGGAGGTCGCTCGCGCGGCGGCCGATCCGTGTGGTCCGGCGCGCCCTCGTAGACGCGAGATCTAGGCTGTTGGCAGAGTGAAGAGCGGTTTCCCGCCCTAGACGCACGCAACCCCGAAACTCTCATCCGGGGTGTTGACCCGCCGATGCTCCCCCGTCAGCTTCCCCGCATGACGAAGGTTTCCAGCGGGCGTGACGGGGCCGACCCTGCCCCCGACAGCAAGGTGCGATCCGAACGGTCACACGTAGGGCAGCCCGGACCGGCGGGGGAGGGCGCCGCTGACCTGATCCCGACAAGCCTTCCGAGGGCGCGCGCCGTGCAAAAGGCTATGACGCGCGACCGGATTCTCATGGCGGCGAGAGCGCTTTTCGCGGACAGACCCTATGCTCAGGCCAGGCTTCGCGACGTCAGCCGCATGTCGGGCGTGAGCATCGGCGGTCTTCATGGGCATTTTTCCGACAAGGCCGATCTCTGGCGGGCGGCCATGGAATGCGAACCGCCCCTCGACAGCGATCTCGTGCGCGCGTCGGGCCGTCTTCTCGACATGCTTCGCGGTTTGCACGCCGCCAGGCTGGCGGATTCGACCGAAGCGGCGGATCGTCGATCGGCGTGGCGCCGGGCTGAGGCGGTGCTGGCCCAGTTCGAGGGGGATGATGAGCGGGAGCAGGGCATTTGACCGCCGGCCGTGACGCCATCAGCGCTGACACGAAAGCCGGCGGGGACGACAGCTGTCTGCCGGGAAAGCGCTTGTCGACGCGTCGTTTCCGCAACAAGGCGATCACGCGAGCCTATCTCGTCGCGGTCGCAGGCGCCGTTTTCGACCTCTACCCCTATGAAGCCGCGACCATGCGAAGGATCGCGGCCCAGGCGCGGGTGTCGGTGGGGACGATGTTTGCGCATTTCCCCGATAAGGCGGGCCTCTGGCGGGCCGCTATGGGCTGCGAGCCGCCAGTCGACAGCCGCCTATCCCGATCAGCGCTAAGCCTCTTCGAAGCGCTGGAGGCGCTCGTCGCCACGCGGACGCCGGAGGATGAGGATCTCCTGTGGGAGGAGGCCGAAGCCCTCGTCAGGGTTCTGCAGCCTGCCGCCATTCGAGAGATCCACGCAGCGGGCGGCGCGCGAGCGCGCCCCTCCAGACGCAGCGCAGCAACCGCAGGCCTGGCCCATGAATGACCTCACGCCAAGGGGCGGGCGCGCCCAGGCCAAGGCGGCGACCCGGGCCCGGATCGTTGCCGCGGCGCGCTCGCTCTTCACCCTCATTCCCTATGAACAGGCGACCCTTCGCCATATCTGTCAGGAGGCGGGCGTGACCATGGGGGCGGTCACCAACCACTTCGTCGACAAGGCTGAAATCTGGCGCGCCGCCATGCAGTGTGAGCCGCCCGTCGACAGCGCCCTGACGCGCGCGGCGGGCTCCATGCTGGCGGCGCTCAAGAGCCTGGTGGCCCTGAAGAACGACCCGGCGGCTCTGGCCGCCCCGAACGAGCGCGTCGACCTGGCCTGGGCAGCCGCGGAAAAGGCTATCGCCCAGGCGGAAGGTGGAATGGCGGTCAGGTCCCCGGCGCCGGGGGAGGGTCACGAAACCCCGGAGGGATCATCCGGCGGTCGTCATCCCTCATGAAAGGTGAAAAGGGACAGGCCGGCGCAGCCGGCGATCCGCTGACGATAGAAGAGATGAACGGTCGCCTGCTGGAAGGTGAGGCTGCGGGGGATGATGCGCGAATGCGGGGGCAGGATAGCGAAGCGGCCCTCGCCGACGTCGTCCCGGCTGCGCAGTCTGGCGGCGGTCGTCGCCATGGGCCCGACAGCGGACGCCAGGTAAGCAAGCGTCAGACTCGCGAGCGCATTCTGCGGGCGGCGCGTCGGGTCTTTGAGACCTCTCCCTATGAGACGGCTACAACCCGTCTCATCGCCGGTGTGGCCGAGATTTCTCCTGCGTCCCTGTTCAAGCATTTTCCTGACAAGGCCGAGCTCTGGCGCACCGCCATGGGATGCGAGCCGCCGGTGGATTCGCCTGAGGCGCGACGGGCGCCAGACGCCATTGAAGCGCTTCGCCGCCTTCTCACCTTCCGGCCCGAGGACTGGGCCGATCCGACGCGGCCGGAACGGGCCGCGGCCTGGCGGGCGGCCGAGGAAGCGCTGAGCGCTTACAAACAGGGGGGCGGTTTCGAGCCTGCGCCCCGACGCCCGCTGCGCCGACAGCGGACCAGCCTCTAGCCTGCCTCTAGAGAGCAGGCGCCAAAGGGCGCCGGGATAGGTTCGCCGGGCGCGGGTCCTCAAGCGGCGCCATGACGCGGATCGGAGCCACCATGAACGTCCTCGAGACGTAAAAGGCCGGCGCCACGCGTTGCGAGGCTAAGACGCGTCCGCCTTGGGCGGAAAGCCGGTTTGACCAAGCCTGTCCCTGTAAATCGGGGGCTGCAAAATCGCCGCAAGTCTCGGGATAGGCAAACTGGCCAGCAGAAACGCCGGACGCGCCTTATAATCCGGGCGCTGGGCTCGAGCCTGCTTTCATGAAGCCGGAAGAACCCTGCAGAGGCCGCCTTCAGGTCTGCCGGCAGGGGGCGAGCAAGGCATGAGGCGACGCCGGTCTTGGCCTCTCAAAGGCTTTCAGGGCGGCATCTTTTACCGATCACCCGGCAGAAACATCCTTAACGAGCCTTGATATATATTTTAAGATGTTGATTTAAAAGAATAAACATATGGCTCGGAACTTGATGGAGTGTTGCTGAACCTTGCTCACGCGTCGCGCGACGCACATCAACAGGACGCACCCATGGCGCAGAACAGCATCAACACCAATGTCGGCGCGCTGATAGCCCTGCAGAACCTCAACCAGACCAACCGCGACCTGAACGTGGCCCAGAACCGGGTCAATACCGGGCTCAAGGTGGCGACGGCCAAGGACAACGGGGCTGTGTTCGGCATCGCCGCGACGCAGAAAGCCGAAATGAGCGCGCTCGATGCGGTGAAGCAGTCGATGCAGCGGGGGCAGTCGATCGTTGATGTGGCCCTGGCCGCAGGCGACACCGTCATGAGCGCCCTGAGCGAACTCAAGAGCCTGGCCGTGGCCATCGCCGACGCGCCCCGGGCCTTGGCGGACCCCGCGGATCCGGCCTCTGAAATGGTGCTTGGTGAAAGCGGCAAGAAGCTGGTCGCGGATTTCGAGGCCCTGACCAAGGAGATCCACATGGCCTTGGCCGGCGCCACCTTCGACGGCGTCAACCTGTTCAAGAAGCAGACGGCCGACCTCAAGGTCATCTACGGCACCAAGCCGGGCGAGACGTTCCAGCTGAAGGCGTTAGCTGAGGACGCCACCGCCGACATTTTCAAGTTTGGGTCGACGGCCACCACCCCGCCCGCTCCCCGCGTGGTCGGCGAATATGACCAGGCGACGGGCGCCTGGTCGCCCCTGGCTCAAGGAACCAAGGCAGAGGTCGACGCCAAGCTGGGCTTCTATTCCGTGGCCAATGTCGAGAAAGCCCTGGCTGGCTTCACTGACACGCTGGCCCAGATCGGCACCAAGTCCAAGTCGATCGACCGTCAAATCACCTATCTGGGCAAGCTTCAGGATTCTCTGGAGACCGGCGTCGGCAATCTTATCGATGCGGACCTCGCTAAGGAAAGCGCCAAGCTGACCGCCCTGCAGACCAAGCAGCAGCTAGGGGTCCAGGCGCTTTCGATCGCCAACCAGGGACCGAGCATCATCCTGAAGCTGTTCCAGTAGGTTCGCGCCAGCTAATCCCCGCCGCTCCGCGACGCGCTCGTCCTTCTCCTTAGGGGGAGCGGGATGGCGGTCGGCGGGGGCTCTATGCGCACGGCCGTTCTGGTCCGGCATGGAATGTTCTAAGGCAGGTTTGCGCGCCCGCGTCCGAAGGCAGCCGCCATCTTGCGCCGGGGCGTCTGACCGTTTGAAGCCTTTCGATTGAAGTTCCGTGCTGGAGGCTTCCGAAACTCAGGAGAGCGACATTGGGGTTGTTGATCTGGCTCAAGCCGGGCGAGGAAATCATGCTCAACGGCGCGCGTGTCGAAAATCCGCATCCCCACAAGATCCGCCTGCAACTGAACAACCATGTCCGTGTCCTGCGTGAACGCGATCGATTTGAGCTGCCGTCGAGCCCGTCTTGCTGCGAAAGGGTCTACCATGAAGCCATGCTGCTCAGCGGCGGCGATCCGGCCGGTAGTCTGGGACGGCTTCGCGACGCCGTAGAAGCCTTGCAGGCTGCGCCGATCGCTGCGGCGTCAGCTGAAGAGGTTGAGCGCCGGCTTGAGCGCATTTGCGAGCATGCGGCGGGGGGACGTTTTTACGAGGCCATGGTTGAGGCGAGGGGGCTGATCGCCCTGGAGCGCCCTGACCACCCGCTGCTGCCGCGTCAATCCGAATCCTGAAGCGTCCATTGGCGGCCCGCCATGGGCGGCAAGAATTGCCGGGCGCCCGGCAGAATGTGCCTGGCCTGCGGATTCTGCCTAGCGTATCGAGCCTCTGATGATTGAATCCAAAGGGAAAAAATCGGCGAAATTTTCGGCCTAAATATTGATGGGAGAGGGGTGAGCACAAGGCTCAGGCGTCAGAACGACGCTGCACTCTTCCGAAGGAAACAGGCGCATGGCGCTCAACAGCATCAACACCAATACCGGCGCACTCGTGGCGCTGCAGAACCTTAACCAGACCAACCGTGACCTGGGCGTCGCCCAGAGCCGCGTCAACACTGGTCTTAAGGTCTCTTCGGCCAAGGACAATGGCGCCATCTTCGCCATCGCCTCCGGCCAACGCGCCGAAATGGCCGCTCTCGACTCCGTCAAACAGTCCATGCAACGCGGTCAATCGATCGTCGACGTCGCCATGGCGGCCGGCGATACGGTGATGACCGCCTTGAACGAGCTGAAAAGCCTGGCGGTCGCCATTCAGGACGCGCCCAAGGCTTACGCCGCTGACGGCACGACCGTCACGGGCATGGGCGAAAGCGGCAAGAAGCTGGTCGCCGATTTCGAAGCTATCGTGAAGGAAATCCATACCTCGCTGGCCGGCGCGACCTTCGACGGCGTCAACCTGTTCAAGGCCCAGGCCGCCGACCTCAAGGTAGCCACCGGCACAGGCACGGGCTCGACCTTCACCCTTAAGGCTAGCGGAGCCGCAGCCACGGCCGCCGCCGCCAGCTTCGCTTTTGGCAGCACCCAGAACACCACGGCCGGAGACGCAACCTTCGACCAGGCCACGGGCGTCTGGGCCGCCAAGACGACCTCTACGAGCACAGCGGCTCCTACGGCCTATACGGATTATTCGGTCGCTGAAGTCGAGAAGGCCATCACCGCCTTCACCGGCACCCTGGCGGACCTCGGCACCAAGTCCAAGTCACTGGATCGCCAGCTGACCTTCACCGCCAAGATGCAGGACGCCCTGGAGACAGGCGTCGGCAACCTGGTGGACGCGGATCTGGCCAAGGAAAGCGCCCGACTGACCGCCCTGCAGACCAAGCAACAGCTTGGCGTGCAGGCCCTGTCGATCGCCAACCAGTCCTCGAGCATCGTGCTCAGCCTGTTCCGTTAAGGATCAGGCGCGGCCCGGCTACGGCCGGTCCGGCTCTTTTCCCCGCAACGGTTTTCAGGCCGGGGCGGGGGGAAACAGGCGTCAGAATGGCGTCGCATATCCAGAAGGAAACTGAACCATGGCGTTGAACAGCATCAACACCAATACCGGCGCACTTGTGGCGTTGCAGAACCTCAACCAGACCAACCGCGACCTGGGCGTCGCCCAGAGCCGCATCAACACTGGTTTGAAGGTGTCTTCGGCCAAGGACAATGGCGCCATCTTCGCCATCGCCGCCGGGCAGCGGTCGGAAATGGCGGCCTTGGACTCGGTCAAGCAGTCCATGCAACGCGGTCAATCGATCGTCGACGTCGCCATGGCGGCCGGCGATACGGTGATGAGCGCCCTGACCGAGCTGAAAAGCCTGGCGGTGGCGATCAAGGACAACACCACCTACGACGCCGCAGGCACGACCAAGACGGGCTACACTGACAGCGGCAAGAAGCTGGTCGCGGACTTTGAAGCCATCGTCCAGGAGATCCACTCCGCCCTTGGCGGCGCCACCTTCGACGGCGTCAATATCTTCAAAGAGCAAACCTCTGATCTGAAGGTGATGACGGGCACGTCGTCCAGCATGGTGCTGAAAGGCGCTTTCGCCGCCGGTACGCCCGCCACCAATCCCGCCGCGGACGCCGACTTTATGTTCGGGGGCACGGCGGCGGCAGGGGTCTGGACCAAGGCCGCCGCCGTAGATGACCAAGACTACAGCGTCACCGATGTCGAATCGGCCATCACCGCCTTTACCGGCGTGCTGGCGGATCTTGGCACCAAGTCGAAGTCTCTGGACCGGCAGCTGACCTTCACCGCCAAGATGCAGGACGCCCTTGAAACAGGCGTCGGCAACCTGGTGGATGCGGATCTGGCCAAGGAAAGCGCTCGGCTGACCGCCCTGCAAACCAAGCAGCAGCTTGGCGTGCAGGCTCTGTCGATCGCCAACCAGTCCTCGAGCATCGTGCTCAGCCTGTTCCGTTAAGGTTCAGGCGCGGCCCGGTTTCGTCCGGTCCGGCTCTTCCTCCCCGCAACGGCTTCCGGGCCGGGGCGGGGGGAAACAGGCGTCAGAACGGCGTCGCATATCCAGAAGGAACATGAACCATGGCGTTGAACAGCATCAACACCAATACCGGCGCACTCGTGGCGCTGCAGAACCTTAACCAGACCAATCGTGACCTCGGCGTCGCCCAGAGCCGGATCAATACGGGCCTGAAGGTGTCTTCGGCCAAGGACAATGGCGCCATCTTCGCCATCGCCGCCGGGCAGCGGTCGGAAATGGCGGCCTTGGACTCGGTCAAGCAGTCCATGCAACGCGGTCAATCGATCGTCGACGTCGCCATGGCGGCCGGCGATACGGTGATGAGCGCCCTGACCGAGCTGAAAAGTCTGGCGGTGGCGATCAAGGACAACACCACCTACGACGCCGCAGGCACGACCAAGACGGGCTACACTGACAGCGGCAAGAAGCTGGTCGCGGACTTTGAAGCCATCGTCCAGGAGATCCACTCCGCCCTTGGCGGCGCTACCTTCGACGGCGTCAATATCTTCAAAGAGCAAACCTCTGACCTGAAGGTGATGACGGGCACGTCGTCCAGCATGGTGCTGAAAGGCGCTTTCGCCGCCGGTGCGCCCGCCACCAATCCCGCCGCGGACGCCGACTTTATGTTCGGGGGCACGGCGGCGGCAGGGGTCTGGACCAAGGCCGCCGCCGTGGATGACCAAGACTACAGCGTCACCGATGTCGAATCGGCCATCACCGCCTTTACCGGCGTGCTGGCGGATCTGGGCACCAAGTCGAAGTCTCTGGACCGGCAGTTGACCTTCACCGCCAAGATGCAGGACGCCCTGGAAACAGGCGTCGGCAACCTGGTGGATGCTGATCTGGCCAAGGAAAGCGCTCGGCTGACCGCCCTGCAAACCAAGCAACAGCTTGGCGTGCAGGCCCTGTCGATCGCCAACCAGTCCTCGAGCATCGTGCTTAGCCTGTTCCGTTAAGGATCAGGTCGTTGCGGGGGCGGCTCCGGCCGCCCCCGTTCTTCTTTAATGACACCCAGTCGTGCTGGGGCTTCAAGGAGCCATAACGATGGATGTGTTGCTTTCCCCTGGGGCCGATCTGGCCAGGACCGATCTCTCCCTGGATATCGCCGCCAGCCCTGTTCCGGCGCCGCCGCCCCCCGTCGCCGCTCAAGGCCAGGCGGCCGAGCCGGGCCATTCTCGCATGATCATCGAGGAGCGCGATGGTCGTTATATCTACAAGATCTATGATCCGCGGACCGGAGAAGTCCTGCGTCAAGTGCCTCGTGAAGAACTGCTGCGCCATCGCGAAGCCCTTCAGGAGGCGGCCGAGCGGCTCCAGTCCGGTCAGTCCCCAGTCTCTCAACTCGGGGCAGTCATTGTCTAAAGGTCCGACGCGCCAGCCTTAGGCGACATCAGGCGCTAGGAATTGAAACTTGGCGCGCCCGATCGGGCGGGAAGACCTCCGACGGGCAAGGAGACCAATGTTCTGGACCGGGGCGGTTGCGCCGCCTAAGGAGGGGCATCCCCCCGGGGGACGGCGACCCGGCTTGAGAGCGATCCCCCCTTTGCGTTGTCGCCGGGTCGCTTGCCGACGCTGTCGGGCCATACGACCGAGGACGCTTCTCTCCTCGAGGCGTTGGGGCGTGATATGCGCTTGCGGTTTGTCGCCGGGTCTGTCGCTTGCAAACCATATCCGCAGGCATCGGCCCTGCGGCTGCGCTCGGACCGGACGTATCGGCCATCATGCTCTGGTTTTGGTCCCGGTGGCCAATCGCAGCGCACCGCGGAATCGAAAGACGCCGGCCTTCAGCCGGCCTTTGATATCCGCGCCTTCACAAAACGCAGCATCGGTCGGGCGCCTCGCTGGCTCTCTGCGTTCCGGCCTTGTGTCATCCTCGCGCCCGTTCGGCGTTCAGTCACACCTCATCGGCGGCCTCTCCAGCCGGACCTTCGGCTTGGCGCTGCGATTGAGGGCAGGGGTGAACCTCGCGATGAGGGCCTCTTCCTCCGTGCTGCAAAGCGACACCGACTGCCCAAAGAGTTCGATATGGGCGGACGCGCGTCCCCATATGCTGATCCTGGCGCCGGTCCGAAGCGCTTCGGCGAGATAGGCGCCGTTGCGAAGACCAGCCCGGCTTCCGGCCGTTCCGTTGAAGCCCGCCTGATGCTCACGGCAGCGCTGACGCAGTGTCCTGCCGGCCTTTCCGACGTAGAGGATTTCAGCGGCCCCTTCCCAATGCGCCACCCATGCGTAGACGCCTCCGCTCCAGCAGCAGGCCTTGTCGATTGTAGGCGCCGGATAGTCGCCCGCCATGGCGATCCGACCGGCTTCGGTGAATCCACAGATCCTGAGCTGCTCCAAAATCTCCATGACGTCCCCCTGTTCAGCGTCAGACCCTTGCTTTGCAATTAAACGAGCAGTCCTGATTTGTTCTGCAAAGTATTTGTAAAACTCAGGGCATCCAGGGCTGGCGTCCGTTTCGCCATGGACTATGATTTCGATCTTCTTACGTGAAAGACTACAATGACCGAAGATAACGCGCCTGACGAACTTCTGGGCATGACGACGGAGATCGTCTCAGCCTTCGTTAGCCGAAACTTCATCGCCGCTGACGCATTGCCCGGCCTGGTCGCGAAGATCCACGGCGCGCTTGCGGCGACCAGAGCGGCGCCCCGCGAGCCTGAGCCAGAGCCCCAGGCTCCGGCGGTGTCCATCCGCAGGTCCCTGACGCCGGACGCCATCATCTGTCTTGAGGACGGGCGTCCGTTTAAATCCCTCAAGCGCCACCTCTCGATCAAATATGGTCTGACACCCGAGCAGTATCGTGAAAAATGGGGCCTCCCGGCAGACTACCCGATGGTGGCGCCAGCCTATGCGGCCAGGCGTTCGGAGCTCGCCAAATCCATAGGGCTCGGTCAGGGCGGGCGCCAGACCGCCAAGGCGGCCAACCCTGGCCCGTCACTGGGGACGCAGGAGCAGCCGGCCAAACCGCGTCGGGGTCGCCCGCCCAAGACGGTCGGCTGAGGCTGGGCGCCAGGGAGAAAGGAGCGTAGCCTGCCGGATCCAACCTCGGCTGAGGCTACGCTGCCTCGCGACTGCCTGGTCCACGCGGACTTTGTGCACACCAGGGTTGCCGCTGTCGCGTGCTCAACCTTGTTGATGATGTTACCCGCCGGCGCTTGGCGGCGATCTTCGGCACTTCGATTCCGGTACAACGCATCGTGTGCGAGCTAACAGTTTGATCAGTCGGCAGGGCTGGCCCGCCGGCGGAGCCGGTGAGCGTGAAGGCTTTAGCCGTCGTAAACAACAGCACGCCAAGATGACGCGATGCTATGGTGCTGGCGACCTGAGATCAGGCGTCCTGGTCGCCGTCCTCTGCGCTAAGGCCAGCAAACACCAGCTGCATCTCGATCCGGACCTCTTCCATGGTCTGTTGCGTCCAAGCGTGTAGCGCTCGGACGGTCTTCTCGGCCGACACTGCATCAGGCGAGAATAGACGCTCCATGACATCGGTCAGCGCCTGGTTGCGCCCCATGAGGACTCCAGCGCGATAGATTGGGTCATCCGAGGGGGCGATATCGGCTTTGTCCATAGGCGCGAGCTTATCACCACAGGCTAAATCTTGGGAACGGTGACCTCGGATAGAACCGCCGTCTGGTTTTCTAAGCTACCGTTCGCAGCCCACGCCGTCTGAGTCTCGGTCCACATGGGTCCATAGCCGGGATCGCCGCGCCGAAACGGGGCAGCGCCGGCTGCATGAGCCGCCGAGCAGTCGGCCGCGGCTCCGTTTGGCAGAGGTATGTGCGCGGCGTCGTAATGACCGAGACCTGCTCGGCCGCAGCCTATGCTCACGTCGGCTTAGCCTTCGGTCACCAGCGCGGCGAGAGAAGGCAGGAGGATCGCCTCCTCCGGTCGGAGCAGATATTCGCTATCGGCGGATGGGAGGGGCGTCGTCCGGCCGCAAGCGTGACTGAAGCCGTAGGCGACGCCTACGGCTTCAGACGCAGCAGGAAGATCGTTTTGACGCCCTCCTGGGTTTGGTTGGCCTGATCGAGATGACCTTGGGGCACTGGCGTGAGGGGGCGCTGGCGAGCGAAGCTGCTTAATAGGGAGGCTTGATGTTGGGCCAGGCAAACTTGACCGAGGCCGGGCCCGTCGACAAGTTTGGATCAAGTTCTCCCCCCAAGCTTGAGGGGATCGCATGCGCTCTGGCGCAACCTATTATTCGACGGGTCCCCAGGACCAACCCACCTGCCGTGACGGACGAGCTACCAGTCGTGTTCGCAAGGTTCGACAGCCCTCTTTACCTACGCCGTGCGGAAAGGCCTCAAATCGGTTAGGCTCGGCGGATGAAAGCCGATATCGATCATCTTCCGCAGAAACAGCAGGACGAGCTCGCTCTTATCCGCACGACCTTGCTGAATGCGTTCGAGACGGCCCTGACAGCTGGCGGGGGCGGGACCCAGCCCTGGCGACGCAACGGCAGGGTTCTGAAAATCATCCTATTCGGTTCCTACGCTCGTAACGACTGGGTGGACGAGGCGGAGAACGGCTATCAGTCTGACTTCGATCTTCTGATTGTCGTCAATCATGAGAAACTGACAGATATCGCCGCCTACTGGTGGGTCGCCGAAGACCAGATGCTGCGCGATCCCTACATAGGCCGCCCCGTCAACATCATCGTGCACACCCTGGCCGATGTGAACCAGGCCCTCAGCCGCGGCGAATCCTTTTGGTCCGATATCCATCGCGACGGAGTGATGCTCTACGACCTCCCGGGCCATCCCTTGAACGCACCCAGACCCATGACGCCGCAGGATGCTGAATCAATGGCGCAGCGGTACTTTGATCAGTGGCTTCCGAAAGTGGACGATCTAATTGAAGTAGCCAATTTCTGTCTAACCAATGGGAAGGCCAGACTCGCAGCGTTCAACCTGCACCAAGCCGTTGAGACGTCCTACATCTGCTTCTTGCTCGTGAGCAGCTTCTATTCTCCGCGATCCCACAACATCAAATTCCTCCGATCGTTGGCGGAAGACGGAGAGAAGGCCTTGGCTGAGGTCTGGCCCCGCGAGAACCGTGTTGATCGCCGGCGGTTTGAACTGCTCAAGCGGGCCTACGTCGAAGCCCGCTATTCCGATCAGTATGACGTGTCGTCAGACGATTTGGCAGAGATGGTGACCGCAGCGCAAAATCTCCGGAACAGTGTCGCAGCCGCCTGCGAGACGCGTGTCAGGGCTTTGCGAGAGGCGGTGGGCTGACTTCGTCAGGCGCCACCGCCCATGGTGTCAGGCCTGAGCCTGCGACGTGACCTCATTGATCACACTGCAGGTTTTTTCGATCTCTGCATCCGTCAGGGTCGGATGAACCAGGAAGGCTATGCTGGTTTCACCCAGGGCCTTTGCGACTGGAAGCCGCTCGGCAGGGCGCCAGCCAGTGTCGTCGAACGCCGCCTCCAGATAGACCTCCGACGCCGAGCCATGGAAGCAGGGGACGCCGCGCGCGTTGATCTCCTGGATCATCCGGTCACGCGTCCAACCCAAAGCCAAATGTTCTGGTCGGACGAAGGCGTAGAAGCGGTACCAGGCGTGCGTCACGTCGGAAGGGGTGGCAGGGACGCGCAGGAGATCATGGGCGCCACAGGCGACGACGAGCCGTTCCGCCAACTCAGTGCGACGCTTAGTCCAAGCCGTCATCCGCTCCAGTTGGATCAGGCCTATAGCAGCCTGCATCTCAATCATTCGCCAGTTGGTGCCAAAGGTATCGTGCACTAAACGTGGACCAGGTGGGTGAGGACGCTCGTAAACGGCCTCCCAGCTCTTGCCATGATCCTTGTACGACCACATCGTGGCCCAGAGCGCCTTATCATTGGTCGTGACCATGCCGCCCTCGCCGCCGGTGGTCATGATCTTGTCCTGACAGAAGGACCAAGCCCCGATGTGGCCGATGGAGCCTACGCTACGACCCTTGTACCTAGCGCCGTGGGCTTGGGCGCAGTCCTCGATCACCTTCAAACCATGTTCGCGCGCGAGCTCCACGATGGGATCCATGTCGCAGGGCATGCCGGCTAGGTGTACGCAGATGATCGCCCGGGTGCGGGGCGTAATAACAGCTGCAATGGTCTTGGCGGTGATGTTCTGACTGTCGGCGTCCACGTCGGCGAAGACGGGGATGGCGCCGGCCGTCACGATGCAGGACGCCGACGCCAGGAAGGTGCGCGACGTCGTGATGACCTCATCGCCCGAGCCAATGCCTAGAGCTTTTAGGGCGACGTCCAGCGCCACCGTGCCGTTGGCCAGGGCTACGGCATGGGCCGTGCCGGCCCAGGCGGCGAAACGGGTCTCGAACTCGCGGCACAGGTCACCCGTCCAGTAGTTCACGCGGTTGGAACGCAGCACTCCTGCGACGGCGTCTGTCTCTTGGGCGCTATAGCTCGGCCAGGGAGAGAAGGGGGTGTTAAGCATTATCTGGCTTTTGAAGAGGGCGTGCGGGAACGCCGATTACGGTTAGGTCGTCGGGTACGGACGCTATGACGGCACAGCCTGCACCAATCCTTACACGAGCTCCGATCGACACCAGTTCTCGCACCGAGGCGCCGATGCCGATCCAAGTTTCATTGCCGATGTTCACGCCTCCGGCGACATTCGCGCCCGGTGAGACATGGACGCCATGGCCGATTCGGCAATCATGATCGATGGTGGCTGCCGTATTGATGACGGCTGCGTCCCCGATTTTCGCGCCAGGATTTATCACGGCGCCAGCGAACACGACGCTGCCCGGCCCTAGAATGGCGTGTCTGCTGACCGTTGCGGCCGGATGGATAATTGAAGCGATCTGCGCTCCGAGCCTGGCCAGACGTCGTTGCTTGTGCAGTCTTACGGCATTGGCGCCGATGGCGACGACAACGCCGTCAAAATCGGCAAGACGAGTCTCCAGATCACTACCGACGCCTAAGACCGGCCAGGGCTCTCGGGTGACATCCGGCCACGCGTCATCGAAAAGACTGATCTCCGGCCAACCGCAAGCCTCTGCAGCATCGGCGACGACGCGCGCATGGCCGCCGGCCCCGAGAATGGCGAGCCGTTTCATGAGTTGGCGACCTTCTGCGAGATGACGTGCTGGGATCCTTCAAATTTCTCGGCGGTGGCAGACCCCTCGGCGGAAATGCCGTCTCGCTTGACTACCTTGAGAACCGTGAGAAAGAGGATCTTCAGGTCAAGTAGGAGTGTATGATTGTCGACATACCACACATCCAGTTGGAATTTTTCGTCCCAGCTGATGGCGTTGCGGCCGTTGACTTGAGCCCAGCCGGTAATGCCAGGGCGCATGTTGTGTCGACGGGCCTGTTCGGCGCTGTAGCGCGGCAAATACTCCATGAGCAGGGGGCGGGGGCCAACAAGGCTCATGTCGCCCTTGAACACATTCCAGAGGCCGGGCAACTCGTCCAGGCTAGTGGAGCGAAGGAACCGGCCTAAGGGTGTCAGGCGTTCGGCGTCGGACAGCGGTTGTCCGTCGGGGCCGATCACATCTCGCATCGTGCGGAATTTGATCATTTCAAACGGCCTGCCGTGCAGTCCAGGTCGCATTTGACGAAACAGGACGGGACTGCCCAAATGTCGGCGAACAACAAGCGCTGTGATGGCCAGCACAGGAGAAAGAAGCGTTAGGGCCACGCTCGATAAGGTGACGTCCATGAGGCGCTTTATAGGTGTCCGCACGGTTGGTCTGGTCATCAGAGATCGTAACGCTGTCGGAACCAGTCCACGAAGGCAGGGACGCCGACGCCGATCGGAGTTTCAGGCTTGTAGCCGGTCAGGCGTTGCAGGAGGGCAGGTGACGCCGTCGTGTTTGGAACGTCTCCGTCTTGCATAGGAAGGAAGGTCTTGATCGCGGGCTTGCCCAGAGCTTTTTCAAGTTCCTCTATATAGTCCATCAGCGGGCTAGGTTTGCCCCCCCCGATATTGACGAGGCGGAAAGGAGCGACGGGGGAAAGGGTGTCGCCTTCCACCGGCGGCCTCTCACTTGGAATGACCAGCACTAGCCTCGTAATCGCTTCGACTAGATCATCGACGTAGGTGAAGTCGCGCGACATGCGACCCTCTCCATATACCTCGATAGGGTCATCCTTCAGCATGGCGTTGGCAAACTTGAATAGCGCCATGTCCGGTCGCCCCCACGGGCCGTAGACTGTGAAGAAGCGGAAGAAGGTCGTCGGCACGCCGAACAGGTGGGCGTAGGAGTGCGCCATCAGCTCCGTAGCGCTCTTAGTGGCCGCATAGAGCGTCATCGGGTGAACGGCCTTGTCCGTCTCGCGGAACGGCATCTCCAGATTGGCACCGTATGCCGAGCTGGTCGACGCGGCCAGCAAGTGTTTCACCCCGTGCTGGCGGGCTGCCTCGAGCACGTTGAAGGTGCCGACTATGTTGGAGGAAATATAAGCTTGGGGATGCTCGATGCTGTAACGCACGCCGGCCTGGGCGGCCAAGTGTACCACGACATCGGGTTGGTGGCGCTTCCAGGCGGCGTTCAGCGCCGGGGCGTTCTCAAGCGACAGACGTTCAACAGAAAAGGCTGGGTAGGTTTCCAGAATAGTGTTCCGGTCCTCTTTCAGCTGCGGGTCGTAATAGGTGGAGAAGTTGTCGATTCCTACAACCTGATGTCCCTCCCGCAACAGTCGCTGCGCTAGATGGAAACCGATGAAGCCGGCCGTGCCGGTGACGAGAAAGCGCATCTATATGACCTGAAATGCGTGGCGGGCACATGCAACTATCAAAATAGAGGCCTTGGAACAACATTTCGTCCGAGACATCAAAAGGGCTGTCATTTTATCAGTGTTATGCTGTGCCTTTGCGAGTGAACGTTTCATAGTAGGAGGCGATTTCCTGAGCATTTCGGGTCACGTCGAGAAGATGACGAACCAGTGAAGCGCCCTGTATCGCAAGTTCTTTTGCGAAGGCGGGGTCATCAAGTGCGTGCGCGATCGCCCGGGCAAGATCGATTGGGCTGCGAGGGGAAGCAAGCCAACCGGTCTGTCCCGGGATAACAATGTCGGGAAAGCCGCCAACATCGGTCGCCACCGTCGGCACAGCGAGACAGAGCGATTCCACGGCACCGCCCAAATTTTCTGAATGCGAGGGATGCACAGCCACGTTGAACCCTGCATACAGATTAGCGACGTCGGATCGATTCCCCAAAAAAATCGCCCGATTCCCCAGCTGCCGCTGCGCGTATTCCTTAAGCTTGGCGGCATATGTTTCGGCTCCGTTCCAGGGGCCGCCGACAAACGCGACCGCCAAGTCGCGCCCCTGCTGGATGAGAAGAGCTACTGCGTCGATCAGATCCTCGTGCCCCTTTAACCCTCTTGTCTGACCCAAAATCCGTTTAGGGGCGTAGACGTAGGCTACCATCCCGATGATCTTTGTCTCAGGAGACAGTTGGTGTTGCGCCCGCAGATCAACTGGATGCGATACCCTGAACCGGTCAAGGTCGAGACCATAATATGAAAGGCCAACGCGGCGTATATCGATGCCTGCCTTCAGGTAGACGTCCTTAGTAAATCGACAACTGGCGATCCAGCGGTCCCGCGCGTTCGCGCTGACGATATCGACAGCACGCGTTACAGGGTTTTCCAAATGCAGCGGTCCTGGAACCTGAAAGATGCGAACAGGTCCGTCACGACCCATGGCTGCGCGCATGAACAGCGTCGTGCCGACGAAGTGTGAGTGAATGACGTCCGGCTCGACGGCAGCCACAAGGTCACGAAACGCTCTGCGGGCCCGCAGGAAGGTGGAGGGCATCTTCAGCCGAGCTATGTCGGTTTCCAGGACGTGCACGTGTGCACCTGCCGCGCGATATGCGGGTGCCAGTCCGTCATCGTCTGGAAGGACTACGTGAACATCGACGCCCAGCTCTCGCAAGATTTTCACCTGCCGCAGCGCCCAGGTAGCGCCCCGCGTGGTCTTTATAAGTTGCAGAGAACGCATTAATTCTTTCCGGCACTGGGAGCTTGTTTTGACTAAAATCTAGACGCGCGGGCGAGACTTGAAGGTTCATTCTGTTCGGTCGATTGGATTCGAACCGCAGCCATGTCGCAGCTCATTTTTTCGTATACCCCGTGGGGTTCATCTTCTGCCATCGCCAGTGATCGGCCAGCATATCATCCAACCCCAATTTAGATTGCCAACCAAGTTCACTTCTGGCCAAGGCCGGATCGGCCCAGGATTGAGCGACATCTCCCGGCCGGCGCGGGACAAAGCGATGTGGGATCGATTGCCCGCAGGCCTGTTCAAATCCCCGGATAACTTCTTGCACCGAGAAACCCTGTCCCGTTCCGAGATTCCATAACTTGTAGCCAGTCGACTGGGTCAGACGATCCATAGCCGCAAGATGACCATCAGCCAGATCAAGCACATGAATATAGTCGCGAACCCCGGTTCCGTCAGTAGTCGGATAATCATTGCCATAGACTGACAAATGCTTGCGCCGCCCCGACGCAACTTGAGCGATATATGGCACCAGATTGCTGGGTTCTCCCTGCGAATCCTCGCCTATTTGCCCGCTAGGATGCGCCCCTACCGGATTAAAATAGCGCAAGGTCCCGATGGACCAGCGTGGGTCGCTAGATGCTAGGTCTTCCAAAATCTGCTCGACCATTAGCTTCGACCAGCCATAGGGGCTAGCGGGGCTCCCACGCGGGCTGCTTTCGTTTAGTGGCATTTCAGTCTGATTGCCGTAAACTGAGGCAGTCGAGCTAAATACCAGTCGGAATACGCCAGCTCTCGCCATCGCGGCGCACAGCGTGACGCTGCCATTTACATTGGTGTCATAATAGCGCAACGGCTCGGCTAAGCTTTCACCTATAGCCTTCAGGCCTGCGAAATGCATCACCGCGTCGACCTGATGTTCGGTGAAAATGCGGTCAAGATTCTCGGCATCACGAATGTCGCCCAGGCAGAAATGCACGACTCGGCCAGTTAAATGCTCAACCCGCCGTACTGACTCACGCGAACTGTTTTCAAGGTTATCGAGCACGATGACCTC
The DNA here is from genome assembly GCF_014207965.1 of Brevundimonas bullata. GTDB lineage: Bacteria > Pseudomonadota > Alphaproteobacteria > Caulobacterales > Caulobacteraceae > Brevundimonas > Brevundimonas bullata_A. The sequence goes on along the minus strand of NZ_JACHLM010000003.1, from coordinate 426,058 downwards.
ATAGCCGGCCTCAAGACAACGCAGCAACACGTGCGATCCAATATAGCCGGCACCGCCAGTTAGTAAAATTTTCAACTTCTTATTCATCGCTGCCCGCTATTAACGATGCTGCGGAAAGTGGAAAAAAAAGTTCCGCGGCGCTGGGATAGGTCGCTGGCACGAAATGACTCAGCAGTCGCACGATTGACTGCAGAGGATCGTTTTCGTGCTTCCAGGTCTCTAACCATCCGCGCCAGATTGAAGGCCAACGCTTTTGGTTCTGCAGGAGGTGAAAGCCATTCCTCCTGTACCAGTTCTGGTATGCCGCCCACCCTAGTGGCTATTATTGGCGCGCCTTGCGCGCAGGCCTCTATCACTGCGCGAGGGAGCCCTTCCGTTCGTGAGGGCTGAACATAGATATCGCAAGCCCTCATTTCTTCCAGCACCGCGGGCCTATTCAGCGCACCAAGCAGATGGAATCGCGCGCTCAAACCCGCATTTTCAATCAAGTTAGCAACCTCAGCCCGGCATCGGCCGTCGCCCGCCCAGCGCACCACGAGATCTAGACCTTCCTCTCGCGTAAGCCATTCGATCGCGGCCACGAGAGTGTCCGCCCCCTTGTACATTTGTTCAAGGCTTCCTGCCGCAAAGAGCGTGGCCCGGCCGGGTCGGCCGGGCCTCCGCGCGTCTGGCTCGAAGAAGTCTGAATCCTCAAGCGCCACATCGGAACAGGCAACAGTGAATGCGCTTTCGGCCGGCGGATAGGCTGCCTGAAGGGTATGGTGGGTTACATAACTGACCGCCCTAGCCTTGGCGCAAAGCTGTCTTGTCGCGGAGACGGCGACTAACTTGTACAGCGGCGCAGCAGTGCCGCCGACGCCGCCCGAGCCGAAGACGCCCATCGGATCTCCGATCAACTCGACGGCATAAGGGCGCTTAAGTAAGCGCAGCAGAGGGGCCGCGATCATCGCCATTATGCCTGGGGCTCGGAGGATAGCGCCGTCGACTTGTTTTAAGCCGCAAAATACAGCGGCGGCTATGATGGGCAGACGAGGAAGCATCGCTCCGACACCAATATAGGGTGGGATCGGGATGAATTGGATCCGATCGCTCGAAATGGGCACACTACCACTTGTTTCAGACTGACGGCTCGTGGGCTGGATGCGCGCGATGACCAGAAGGTGATCGAACGATTCCAGGTAGCGTCCCAAGATATGGTCGTCGAAACCGGAGGGGCTAATAATGCGACCGTCCGGCAATCTCTGGAAACGCTCTTCAAGTATCAAAGCAAGGCGACCTGTCATGGCGCGACACTCGCTATTGAATGTTCCCAGAGGGCGAGCACACTCTGTAGATGGCGATGGATCAGGAACGGGCCTTGGGCAAAGGAAGCGGCGATGTTCGGACGAGCCATTTTGGTCGCGTCGAATACCAACTCCGCCCATTCTATATTATTTGCGCTGAGAGGGCAGGTGAGGACACCTTCAACAGCAGTAGCGATTTCCTGTACGCCCGGAAGATCATTCGCAACGACCGGCGTTCCTACCGACAGCGCTTCGAGCACGGCACCCGGAAGACCCTCTCGATGTGATGGAAGCAAAAGCACGGTACATTTTCGGAGGAATTCGATTGGCTGATCGGTGACGCCGCAAATCTCAACAGAATTCTCCAGTCTCCGTTGTTTTACATCTTCAGCAAAAACTCGCAGTTGATCAGGTGTCCCCCCGCCGGCCACGCGCAGTTTAGCGTTCCGGCCGCGATCGTCGCGCAAAATGGCTTCAAGTATGTCAAGCGAACGATGCGGATTCTTTTCCGGAGAAATGCGTCCCAAATAGCCGATTACTAGATCGTTCCTGCGACAATCATTGTTATTAGAGTGAGGCAAGTCTATACCGTTGTATAGCGTCACCCATTTATCGTTAGGCGCGTGTGCGAATGCTTGCGCTGCGTTGCAAACGCCAACCACTGATCGGCTGATTCTATTCGCTAAAAATCGGCCGAGAGCGGCCTTCGCGGCATGAAAACCACCCTCCCGAACATCGTTGAGGCTACGATAATGGGAGATCACGACTGGGATCCGAGCCATTTTCGCTGCAAGTGCATAATATCCGTTAGCGGTAGAAACGTTGGTATGGAATATTGTAGGCCTATATTTCATTAGGAAGTTCCATAGATGGATTAGGCCTCTCAAGCCTGGTCTTCCGTAAACAATCTTGAGTCCAAGAGCTTCGAAATCTTTATCTAGTGCTCCTAATTCCCCAGATATAATGTATATAACAGCGTCAAATTCTACGCCGAGCTCCCGCAATCCTCGAAACAGGCGCAGAGATCGGACTTCAGCTCCTCCAACATCGAGCTTACCTAGGGTGTATACAAGTTTCATTGTCTCAAACTTTTCAGCAAGTACGCGGTCATCATTACTGCCGCAGTGACAACAAAAAATACAACTGTTGCCCCGAAGGCGCTCACAAAGCTCTGGCGTATGTGGATAAATGCACCAAAAAGGATCGACGCCTGTATTAGAGTTTGCTGGTTCGCGACCAATCTTGAAGCGGATGTCGTTATGGCGATTCCAAACAATGCCCCCATTGCGAGGGCGCCAAGAAATCCGAAATTGATGACAGATTCAGCTACTATTGAGAATCCGTAGGGGCCCGCGCGTTGCATAATGAGTACATTCATCAACCGATAGTCTTCGTTGGCCGGCAGGCGTTCGACTAAAGGAATTAGGCCGAGGAAGGTCCTCTCGAATGGAGCATAATAGGTCGAGCCAAGGCGGAACGTGTCTCCTTGCTGAAGCCACCGTTCCACCTCATAGCTGGGCCTCAGAGACCCTCCGAGCTCTGAGATAGTAGTTAGGGGCGAAGCGTAAGCGAGCGTGTCGGACATTGAACCACCGACGCGTGAACTGGCCACAACAGCAGAGGCGAAGAAGACGCCTAGAACAGCTAGGGTCAGGAAGGACCAGTGAATGCGGAGGCGTCCTTGTGTCATAAGAAGCGGAATAGTCAAAGCTATGGGAAATAGGACCTCGCCTCGCAAGCCTAGTGGAAAGGCGAAAATGGCCCAAATACCAAATATTAAAAGGGGCACCCAAAGCTTACGTGCGTTCTGCGTAGCTAAGAAAAATGTTGCAGGTATAGCTGTGTGCAAAATTCCAATAAGATTGCCTAGCGCAGCGTTCCTTTCGAATAATATAATATAGTCAACATAGTTTTTTGGCCTCAGGATGCCCATAACGAACACGAACCAAGCAGCCGTGCAGATGATCAAACCTAACAGAGCCACGCGGTAAATCATTGGCGACTGGACGGTTTCAATAAGTCTCGGGACCCTATCAGCGCGTGCGCTTGCTCTCACTGTCAGGATCGCCAGCGTGAAGGCCAGCACAAATACGAGGCAGGCCTCAAGTGCAGGCCGTACAAAAACGTCTTGGCTAATCCAGATTTGCACGCGTGAAAGCGGCACGCCTTTGTCGCTCAACAAATAGGCAGGCAACAAGCCGAAATGGAACACGACAAGCGCGGCGAAGTACGATTTCAAGATTCCCGAGCCTTGGCTCCGCGGCAGGTAGAGCACAAACAGCAGAAGGGTTGACGCTGCCCAAAATGTCAGCGTCATGAACACATTAAATGATCCGTCCCAAAGCAAGGCCGCTACCGACAAGGCGATACCTGCGGCCAGCATGCTGGAGCGTATCAGCGCTCCGAAAGTGGATGATGTGAAGGTCGAGCTTGTCACACGCGCAGCCATTCGTGTTCATAAAATGGTATGAAAATCCTTTGGTTTTGATGTGAACCAGCAAATAGTGATCTGGCCAAAAAGTATTCAATCTTTGACAAGACTGAAGTAAACCAAGATAGGATGAGGCGCTCGGTCATAATAATTTTATAACTAATGGATTTGTCTAAAGCGGTAAGCGGCTATTTGTTGTTCTTTTATTTTCCACATGGTCCTAGAGGCTATTATTTATCTTAGTATGAATGATGGTGAAACTCCTGTTGCATTTTTTGCATGGAATATCAGCAATGTAGCCTTTATGGCGCTACCGATCACGAAGGCCCAGGCAGCCCCTTCGGCTGAGAAAAGATATGTCAGAACGGTCAACAACAGGATAAAAGCTAGTGCTGACAGCACCGAAATACGTAACGATATTTTGTGATTGCCGGTGAGGCTTAGTAGTGATCCGCCGGGAGCCGTTATGTTTGCTATTAGGTGACCGAGCAGCAGGATGGTCGTGAAATTCGCGGCCTTGGTGAAGGTATCTCCCAACAGCAGACTGACGAGATGGTCCCCGACGATCAGGAAGAAGATCAAGGCTCCCGCGCTCACCGCAGTGGTTGTCAGGGAGTAGGCGTTGATGATCCGACGCAAGGCCGAAGCGTCACCCGCGTGACTCGCGCGAGCGATCCCGGGCCCCGCCACAGGGTCTATGATCGTGACTATAGCGCTTGGAATCGCTGCGACGCGTGTGGCCGCGAGATAGAGGCCTGTTTCTAGCGGGGGGGAGATGGCCCCCACTACCAACATATCTGCGTTTCGTAAGACCATATTCATGGCGTTCGAAAGGAACAAGGTTCGGGTCACACTGCGTGCCTCGCTCAAATCAAACGGTTCGGCACGGGCTCTGAGCAATGACTTGGCCTTGTGGCCAACTACCAGGACTGTCGTCAGTAAGAGGGCTCCGATGCTGACGCCCAAATTGATCGCCAATATGTCGTCGACGATAATTATATTGGCGTTATTCGTAGCGATCCATACTAAAGCGACGAACAGTATGGGCTTCAGAAAGTTCTCGGGTGCGTCCGATGTCCAGATTGCAGAATGGGTCAAACCGAAGGATCGCATTAAGCCTGCGTGGGCCATGACAAAAACAAGTGCAAGCGCCATTAATCGCGTCGGCCAGTTTAAAGAAGCCATTGTTGTAAAAACGATCATTAAAACCGCCATGGCAACGACTGCGCGGACCGATACTGCAGCGAAGCTGCGCACAACAAGATGTCGCATCCGGCCTAACGCACCCTCATCGATGAGTGGCGGCAGAAGTCGCATTAGTGACCATTCGTGTCCCGCCCGCGACAGAATGGCAGCCGCTGTGACCCAGGTCAGTAAATAGCCGTATTCGCCGTAGAGTGCCGGGCCCAGCAGTCTTCCGAGCAGTATCTGGCATGAAAACAGCGTGACTAAACCGAGGCCGAGCGGCAAGCTCTTCAATAAATATGGAAACATCATGCCGAGCAGTGTGGATCGCCGGGTCGGCATCATAGCCGCACGTCTGCTACTCCGGGTGGAAGCGCGGCCTTGAGATCATAGATAACACAGGGTCCTCGGCCGAAGGCTCTAAGGTCACCGGTGCCTAGCGCTTGGAATTGGTGGTGGCAGACTGCCAGCACCACAGCGTCGTACGCATCAGTTTCGGGTCTCGCGGTAAGGGTCAAGCCGTATTCTTGCTGCGCTTCCGCTGGATCGACCCAAGGGTCGTGCACATCGACGGCTATATCGTAGTCCTTCAGCTCTTGAATAATGTCCACCACCCGTGTGTTGCGCAGGTCGGGGCAGTTTTCCTTGAAGGCAAGGCCGAGGATCAGGACGCGGGCACCCTCAACCTGGATGCGCTTCTTGACCATGGCCTTGACAAGTTGGGAAGCGACATAAGCGCCCATGCCGTCATTGATGCGGCGGCCTGCGAGGATAACTTCGGGGTGGTAGCCGACCGACTGGGCCTTGTGCGTCAGGTAGTAGGGATCGACGCCTATGCAGTGACCGCCGACCAGGCCGGGACGGAAGGGAAGGAAATTCCACTTGGTGCCAGCTGCCTCGAGCACGGCCTGAGTGTCGATGTCAAGCTTGTTGAAGATGATTGCCAGCTCGTTGACGAGTGCGATATTGAGGTCCCTCTGGGTGTTCTCGATGACCTTGGCAGCTTCGGCCACCTTGATCGAAGGGGCCTTGTGCGTGCCGGCGGTGACGACTTCCTTATAAAGGGCGTCAACGAAGTCGGCGGCTTCGGGGGTTGAGCCCGACGTCACCTTGGTGACGGTCGCTAGGCGGTGCTCCCGGTCGCCGGGGTTAGCCCGCTCGGGGCTGTAACCGGCGAAGAAGTCCTGATTGAAAGTCAGACCGGATGCCCGCTCCAGCACGGGCACGCAGTCTTCTTCGGTGGCGCCAGGATAGACGGTGGACTCATATACGACCACGTCGCCGCGCTTGAGCGCCTTGCCGACCGAGGCGCTGGCTTTTTTCAGCGCCGTCAGATCGGGCTGCTTGTGCTCATCAATCGGCGTCGGAACGGTGATGACATAGACATTGCAGTTCGCGAGATCGGCTGGATCGCTGGACAGTTGGAGGCCGCCGGACGCGGCTAGTTCGTCGGCGTCGATCTCGAGGGTGCGGTCCTCGCCGCGACGAAGCTCGTCGATGCGCGACTGATCGATGTCAAAGCCGACGGTGGGGTGTTTTCCGCCGAAGGCGACCGCCAGCGGCAAGCCGACATAGCCCAGGCCGAGCACCGCGATGCGGGCGTCTTCAATTTTCATCATCATCAGGCTGTGTGCCCTACAGTGGCTTTGGCATTGGGGGAAGAGGCGGCTGGCGGCTGGCGGCTGGCGGTCAGCATGCAGTTGACCGACGCGGCGACGGTCTGCGGGTCGCTTTCGCGGGCCAGCTTGATCAAGGCGGTGATCGACGTCGGCGTCGTGATGGGGGCGGTGGCCGGGCGCACTTCCATGATGCCGTGGGCGCAGTCGGAGACGATCTCGTCGCTGTCGTAGAGAGCTTCGGAGAGTTTCTCGCCGGGTTTGAGACCGGTGAACTCGATCTTGATGTCGACGTCCGGAACCTGTCCCGTCAATTCGATCATCTGGCGTGCCAGATCTACGATCTTCACGGGCTTGCCCATTTCCAGCAGGAACTTGCTGGGTGTGGATTGTGGGCGTGCGGCATTGATGGCCGTGCTGTGGAGCACCAACTGCACGGCCTCGGGGATGGTCATGAAATAGCGGTCGACGTCAGGGTGGGTGACGGTGACCGGTCCGCCCTGGGCGATCTGTTTCTGGAAAATGGGCACAACAGAGCCAGCGGAACCGAGGACGTTGCCGAAGCGGACGGCGGACAGGCGGGTGGAGGAAGGCGGGGCTATTTCGAGGAGGCTCTCGGCAATCCTCTTAGTGGCGCCCATGACATTGGTGGGGGCCACGGCCTTGTCGGTGGAGACGAGCACGAACTGCGCGGCTTCGGCGGCGATGGCGGCCTGGATCACGTTCCAGGTGCCCAGCACGTTTGTGAGCACGCCCTCGGAGGGATTCTGCTCGACCAGCGTGACGTGTTTTAGGGCAGCGGCGTGGAAGACGATGTCCGGCCGCTCCTCCATGAAGAGGTCCCGAATGCGCTGTTCGTTACGGACATTGGCCAAGACGGCGCGACGGCTGGCGAGCGCGTCGGCGTTGGCCAATTCGCGGTCGATTTCGAACAGCAGGAATTCTGAATGGTCCACCAGAGTGAGGTGGGCGCAGTCGAGGCCCTGTAGCTGGCGGCAGATCTCCGAACCGATGCTGCCACCGGCGCCCGTCACTAAAACGCGTTTGCCCCGTATCAGGGTCTGGACCTGGGAGGGGTTGAGCTGGATCGGGCTTCGCGGCAGGAATTCCTCGAGCGGGATCTCCTTGAGGGCATGCGGGTCAGCGTCGGGCGTCGCGAGATCCACGAGGCGGCGCGGACGAAGCAGGGTGTGACCTTCTCGTCGAACTTCGCCGATGCGCAAGGGGCTTACGCCCCAGGCCTGCACAGGATCGTCGAGGAAGAGGATGGCGTATCGGGGGGTCTCGGCCGAGCCTTGCGGCAGTTTCCAATGGCCGATGGCGCCGAGGACGGGGACGCCGTGCAGGCGCAAACCTACTTCGGCGGCGTGGGGCGAGATGATGCCCACGGGGCGGTAGGGGGAGGTCGCATCGGAAAGCAGGTGGCGAAGATGGGCGTCCGCGCTGGCGAGTTCGCCGACGACGAGCATGGGCTTTTGGTCCCGCAACGAGGGCTGGGACAGAGCTTGGTGAAGCGAGCCGCCCAGACGGCCCAGGACACGAGGATCGTGGGCCAGCCGCCAGCTCAGGCGCAGTCCGCCAAGTCCGGCCAAGCTGAACACCAGAGTCAGGACGAGGACCGAACGGGGCAGCTGAAGTCCGCGATCCAGGACAAAGACGCTCAGCAGGAAAAGCCCCATGCCGATCACGAGGCTGCGGGCCAGAACCACCAGGTCACCGAGTGACGAGAAACGCCAGGCCGAGCGTTCGGTCTTGAGCACCAGTTCTACGCCGCCGCCGATGGCCGCGTAGAGGGCGGCCCAGCCGATGACGCGTAGAGCGTCCGAATGGGTCAGCCACCAGCTAATGGGCAGGGCGCGACGCATTTCATAAGCCGCCAGGAAGGCGACGAACAGGAGGGCGACGTGGAGGCCGAACTTGGCGGCGTCGGTCGCGCTGAGCCGGGAGGGCGGCCGGAGGTGCGAAGGCATGTTTTATCCAAGCTCGATGGGCAGCGGACGCAGGGCGATAATGTGGACGGTCAGAAGGACGGGGTTCATTCGACCGTCACCGACTTGGCAAGGTTGCGCGGCTGATCGACGTCGGTGCCTTTCTGGACCGCTGTGTAATAGGCCAGAAGCTGCACCGGCACGGCATAGACCAGGGGCGCGATCAGGGGGTGACAGTCGGGGGCGTCGACCCGGCGGATGCCGTCGCCGTGCGGAGCCGGGGCGGTCGCCGGGGCGATCATGATGACGGGACCGCCGCGTGCGGCGACCTCGGCCAGGTTGGAGGCGGTCTTCTCGAACACCTCGTCCAGCGGGGCCAGGGCGATGATGGGGGTCTTTTCATCCACCAGGGCGATGGGGCCGTGCTTCAGCTCGCCGGCGGCGTAACCCTCGGCGTGGATATAGCTGATCTCCTTCAGCTTCAGCGCGCCTTCCATGGCCAGGGGGAACATGGCGCCCCGGCCGAGGAACAGGACGTCCGTGGCCTTGGCCAGGTCATGGGCGATCTTCTCGATGTCCCGGTGGCTTTCAACAGCCTCGGCGATCAGGCGCGGGGCCTCGAACAGGGCCTTGACCAGTTCGGCCTCGCGCGTCGCGTCGATGCGGCCGCGCGCCACGCCCGCGGCGACGGCCAGGGCCAGCAAGGCCGAGACCTGGGCGGTGAAGGCCTTGGTCGAGGCGACGCCGATTTCCGGCCCGGCGTGGGTCGGCCACAGGACGTCGGCCTCGCGCGCCATGGACGAGGTGTGGACGTTGACGACGGCGGCGGTCTTCAGACCCTGGGCCTTGCACCAGGTCAGGCTGGCCAGGGTGTCGGCGGTCTCGCCTGACTGGCTGACGGCCACGGCCACTGTGCCGGGCGTCAGGGCGGGGGAGCGGTAGCGGAATTCCGACGCGATCTCGACGTCGCAGGGCAGGCCTGCATACTTCTCGAAGGCGTATTTGCCGATCTGGCCGGCGTAGAAGGCGGTGCCGCAGGCGATGATCTGGAGGCGGTCGACCGTAGCGAAGTTCACGCTCTGGGGCTTGGCCGCGCCCGTCACCAGATCAAGGTATTCCGACAGGGTGTGCTGGACGCTGTCGGGCTGTTCGTGGACTTCCTTTTCCATGAAGTGGCGATAGGCGCCCTTCTCGACCGTGGCCGAGGAGGCCGACACCTGCACCACGGCGCGGTCGGCGGGCCGGCCCTGGGCGTCGAACATGCGCGCGCCCGAACGGGTCATGGCAACGTAATCGCCTTCTTCCAGATAGGAGATCTTCTGGGTGAAGGGGCCGACGGCCAGGGCGTCTGAGCCCAGGTACATCTCGCCCTCGCCCCAGCCGACGACCAGGGGGCTGCCCCGGCGGGCGCCCAGAATCAGCTCGTCCTCGCCCTCGATCAGGACGGCGAGCGCATAGGCGCCGGTCAGCCGGTCCAGCGTGGCCTTGAAAGCGTCCAGCGGGGTCAGGCCCGCCGCCAACTTGTGATCCAGCAGGTGGGCCACGACCTCGGTGTCGGTCTGGCTCTCGAAGACGCGGCCCTCGGCCTCCAGCTCGGCCTTCAGTTCGGCGAAGTTCTCGATGATGCCGTTGTGGACCAGGCAGACGCGGCCGGCCTTGTGCGGGTGGGCGTTGGCGGTGGTCGGAGCGCCGTGGGTGGCCCAGCGGGTGTGGCCGATGCCGAGGGTCCCGGCCAGCGGCTCGGCGGCCAGCACGGCCTCCAGTTCGCGGATCTTGCCCTTGGCGCGGCGACGCTCGATGCGGCCGTCGACGACGGCGGCGATGCCGGCGGAATCATAGCCCCGGTATTCCAGCCGCTTCAGGCTGTCGATTAAAACAGACGATGCCGCCCGCTCACCGATGGCGGCGATAATCCCACACATGATACGACAAAAATCCCCGGGCGCGCAGAGCTCCGCAGCGCTAAGGGGGTGCTATAACCACAACACGTTGAGCGTGTGAAGGTGTTTTTTAGCGGCTTTAGAACGCTGATTTTTCTAGAGGCCCTGCGTGTGGATGTAAGGTGACAGCCTGTCGGTATCCCAAAATGGTTCAGGATTCCGGTCGTTTGGGGCGTATTTAGGCGAGCTCGTGCACCGCGGCGGCGACATCAGCAACCACGCGCTTGACCAGGGCCTCGTCGTCGCCTTCGGCCATGACGCGGATCAGCTTCTCCGTGCCGGACGGGCGCACCAGCAAACGACCCGAGCCGTTCAGGGCGGCTTCCGCCTCCAGGATGGCGGCCTTGACCTTGGCGTCCTCCAGCGGCTTGCCGGCGGTGTAGCGCACGTTCTGCAGCAGTTGCGGCACCGGCTCGAACTGCCGCGCCAGCTCGCTCATCGGCACGCCGGTCTCGACCAGAACCGCCAGCACCTGCAACGCCGCCATCAGGCCGTCGCCTGTCGTGGCGTAGTCCTTCAGGATGATGTGACCCGACTGCTCGCCGCCGATGTTGAAGCCGCCGGCGCGCATCCGCTCCATGACGTAGCGGTCGCCCACCTTGGTGCGCTCCAGCGTCAGCCCCTCGGCCTTCAGTTTGCGCTCCAGGCCCAGGTTGGACATGACGGTGGCGACCACGCCGCCGCCGTTCAGTCGGCCCTTGCGCGCCCAGGCCAGGCCGATCAGGGCCATGATCTGATCGCCGTCGACCACATGGCCCTTCTCGTCGCAGATGATGACCCGATCGGCGTCGCCGTCCAGGGCGATGCCGATGTCGCAACGATAGCGCTTGACCGCCTCGGACACCGCCTCGGGATGGGTCGAGCCGCATTCGGCGTTGATGTTCAGGCCGTTCGGCTCGACGCCGACGGGGAAAATCTCGGCCCCCAGCTCATAGAGGGTGGTCGGGGCCACGCGGTAGCCGGCGCCGTTGGCGCAGTCGATGGCGATGCGCAGGCCCTTGAGGCTGAGCTTCTTGGGGAAGGCCGACTTGGCGATCTCGATATAGCGCGGCGGGGCGTCGTCGATGCGCTTTACCCGGCCCAGCTTGTTGGCGGGGGCCAGGTCCTGATCCAGGCCCTCGTCCATCATGGCCTCGATCTTCAGCTCGATCTCGTCCGACAGCTTGTAACCGTCCGGCCCGAACAGCTTGATGCCGTTGTCGGCGTAGTCGTTGTGCGAGGCCGAGATCATGATGCCCAGATCGGCGCGCATCGAGCGCGTCATCATGGCCACGCCCGGCGTCGGCAGGGGCCCGAAGGTGCGCACGTCCATGCCGACCGAGGCCAGCCCCGCCACCAGGGCCGGCTCGATCATGTAGCCGGACAGGCGGGTGTCCTTGCCGATCACCACCAGATGGCGGCGGTCGTCGTCGGTGCGGAACATCTTGCCCGCCGCCAGACCCACGCGCAGCGCCACCTCGGCCGTCATCGGATGGGTGTTGGCGCGACCACGAATGCCGTCGGTGCCGAAGTATCTTCTCTCGCCCATAGCCCGGTCCTCGTCGGCAGCCGCGACAGCGTCGTCTGCGGGACGGGTGCTATAGGGCCGACACTCTAGGCGTGTGAAGAGGGCGGCAATGAAAAGGCGGTCAGCTGAAGCCGGCTGCGGCCTTCAACTGGGCGAGGCGCTTTTCGCAAGCCGACAGGACCCTGTCTCTCAGCATCTCAGCCCCTTTGGCCATGAGCGCCAGATCTTCGGGCGAGACGTCGTAGTGCTCAGAATAACGGGCCTCCACATAGGCGCGCTTCAGGGCCTCGAACACACGGCGGTCGGCTCGGTCAAGGCGAGGCCACGCCTCGATCAGGGTTGGCTCATGGCTTTCCGCCAGCGAGCGGAGGAATTTAATGTTGTGGGAACGCGGGAAGTAGAAGGTGTGGACGAGAAGAAAGCAGGCGTAAGCGGTTTCGATGGCCTGATGCAGGCTGAAGGCTGAAAGCTTACGGAAACCCGCGTCCGCTTGAGCCTTAGAAAGTTGAAAATCAGCCGTTGCAAGCCATCTGTCGAGATCGGAACGCTTGGTAGAATTATAGCGTGAGGCGAGCGCATAGGCGTCTTGCGCCGTCATTGGGCGGATGGCGGCCAACGGATGGCCGGGCAGTTCGTATAGGGTAACGCCGTCGCGAGCGATGTCCGACCAGAAGTATTCGCCTCGTCCGAGCGCCTGATTCACCTCGGCTATGGTGTGGACGATGATATTGACCGTGCGGCCTACGGACGGATCGTGCAGAATCCGATCTTCGGCCTCCCACCAATATTCCGCGATGTCCGTCAGCTTCTCGTGGCTGACGATGATGAGAAGATCAAAGTCGGAAAGATAGCCGTTCTCCGGCTCGTCCACCCAGTCATTGCGGGCGTAGGATCCGAACAGGATGATCTTGAGGACCTGGCCATTTCGGCGATGGTCCGAAGTCCCGCCAGCCCCCTTCTTCAGCGCAGCCTCAAAGCCGTTCAGCAGCAGGCTGCGGGCATGGGCCAGCTCTTGCTGTTGACGGTCCGGCAAATGGCTGAGGTCAGTCTTCATGGTGGGGGATCTTAGCGGAGTTCAAGCGTCGCAGGGATAGTCCAAACGCTGCAATAAGGGCCCTTCCTTCGCAGCGGATGGCGAATGCTTCGAGGGATACGGCCTGTCTGGGCCCGCAACTTGCTATGCGGCAAACGAGGTTCTATCAATCTGTAATAAAATGGGACGGGCTGATCATGCTGCTGGGACTGGCGCTATTTGTGGCTTTCGCATTGCTGGCGCTGGTGATCGCCCGACCCCGACTGGAACGCGAAATGGAACGCCGCCATTTCCGGAACCGAGAAAAGAAGCGGCGCCGCTACTACGCGCGCAAAAACGCGGCGGAATAGCACAGCTAGGAATGGGACTTTGCTCGACACCGGCGCCGCGAAAAAGGGCTCGGGGCCAGCCGCTTTCCAGCGAGACCGCCGTGCAACCTCGTAAGTTACTTGTCTTATGGCGATGAGCCTGGCGAAGAGCAGTCGTTGCGGGATCGGATACGGCGGCCGGCGGAGAGTGCTAGAAAACACTCCGTAACGGCGAAGACGTAGGCGCGCGTCTCAGCGATCTCAGGAATCCGTCCGAGGCGCGCCACTCTCTGCGGGCCGGCGTTGTAAAGCGCAGATGCCCCGTCCAGCAGAACGTCGATGCGTTTCACCGCGCTGGCGGGGATGGACGAAAGGTCCGTAAAATCTCCGCTGATGCCGGTCCCTGCGAGACGTCGACCATTGATCAGCACCAGGGTGGCGTCGCTGCCGAGGCCGCGAAGATTGACCCCGTTGGCGTAGGTGCTGTTGCCCGCTGTTCGATCCGCGCCAGCGTCTATCGCGGCTTCGTTCGCAGAACCCCCGAAGTTTTGCGGCAAGGCGGCCAGAGCCTGTGCGACCGTCGCGTGACCGTCCCGATCAATCTGGTTCCTGTCGATAACGATGACAGGCGACGACCCTTGCTCCAGACCGCGGATCAGGCTGCCGGTCACCACCACGTCGTCCACCGTCGTCGCGGAACCCCTGAGATCGCTGCTGACGAGCGGGTCGAAAAGCACCAGAACGTCCGCCTCGGTTCGGCGGAACTCCAGACCGGCCTCGGACAGCAAGGTCCTCAGGGCCTCTTCAGGCGGCAGGTTTCCCGAGACGCCAGGGGAGCTCAGGCCTGAGACCAGCTGGGAGGAATAGAGCACGCGCTGTCCGCTCTGGGAGACGAAGTCCTGGAGGGCCTGCGCCAGCTCACCCGCCGGGACGCTGTATGCCCTCGGCGAGGTCGGCGCCTGCGCCGCCGCGGGCGTAGACGACGCCATGATCACCGCGGCGATCGCCGTGGCGGCCATGGTTGTTGACGTCAGAGCTGTTGACGCCAGAGCCGTCGAAGCCAAAGCCGTTGAAATGAGACCGGAGCGCATGTCTTTCCCCCTATTTTTTCCCGTCGAAGCGCGGGTTGGAGGAGAGACGAACGGGGAGGGGGAAAACCCTGGAAAGTTTTTCCATGATCGGCGCAGGAGCCTCTCCTGCGGCTGCTCGACGCGCGCCCATCAGCTTGCCTAAGTCGAACGACTTGCAAACGCCGTTCGTTCAGTTCACTCTTCGTTCGCGCCGTACCGGCGCCGAGGCGTGAGAACCTCGTTTGAGAATATGGAGAACCGTTCGCTTGGCTTTGCGCCGTTGCGCCGCGATGACTCCTGCTTGAACGCTGTGCTCGACCGGTTTCCGGGCGCCTCTCATGCAAAGGGAGGTCGGCTTGTCTGCGTCGCCGCGCGTCATGGGTTTGAAAGAAAGACCGGACGAAGAGGATGTCGGGCGGCTCTATCGCGAGCATTCCGACTGGCTCCGGGGACGCGTCAGTCGGCAATTCGGCCCCGACGACGCCGAAGACATCGTGCAGGAAGCCTATATCCGCACAGGGGACAGGGCGAAGTCGCTCGATCATCCGAGAGGATTTCTTCTGACCGTCGCCTTCAATCTGGGCCGAGATCTGTCCCGGCGCCGACGCACCGCAGCGCGGGCCAGCGCCTCGGATAGCGTCCTGAGCGTCACGGCCCCGGCCTTGCCTGGAGGACAGGTTGAAGCCGTCATGCTCAAGCAAATCATTCTGGCCCTGCCCGAGGCCGAACGTCAGGTCTTGCTGATGAGCCGCTTCGAAGGCATGCCGCATGCCGCCATCGCCCGCGCCCTGGGCATCTCGGTGAAAACCGTGGAATGGCGTATGTCGCGAGCCTTGGCCCACTGCGCGGCTCATTTGCGCGATGACGAGGGATGATGAAAAAGACCGTCAGGGCGACAACCGCAGAGACGCAAGCGGCTGAATGGTTCGTGCGCCTTTCCAACCCCGCCGTCAGTTTCACTGATATCGAAGCCTTCCAGTCCTGGCGCGAAGATACTCGGAACCGCTCAGCCTTTGAGGCGGTGGAAACCCTCTGGGCGCAGTCAGGCGTCTTGGCCGGCGATCCTGAAATCCAGTCCGCCCTCGCGCTTATCCCTCGTCGGAAAATAAAGCGGGCGAAGAGCGCTCTTCCTTGGACTGCGGCCCTGGGCGGCGGCCTGCTCGCCGTCAGCGCCGCCGCCTGGATCCTTCTTGCGCCCCAAACCTATTCAGCACCTGAGTTCAGCCGCAGAACGATTGAGCTTGAAGATGGATCGGTCGTGCAACTCGATGCCGGTGCGCGCATCTCCGCGCGCTTCGACGGTCGTTCCCGGAGGTTGTCGCTCCTGCGCGGCCGCGCCCTGTTCGACGTCGCCAAGGATCCGTCGCGTCGCTTCGTCGTCCAGGCCGGGGGGACAAAGGTTCTGGCGCTGGGCACCCGGTTCGTCGTCAGCCGCGACAAGGACAGCACCAGCGTCGCCTTGATCGAGGGCAGGCTCGAGGTCCGCAAGGCGAGGCGAGGAACCGCGGCCGCATCCTGGATCCTCGGGCCGGGAGAAGGCGTTCCGGCCTCGGGCGGACCTGTCGAGCCGGTCGATCCAGCACGCATCGAAGACTGGGCTGACGGGCGTTTCGTTTTTCGCGCGATCCCGCTTGATGAGGCGGCGGCCGAGATGAACCGCTACGCGCGCCGGGCGGTGCGGGTCGAAGCCGGGCCCTTGTCCCGATCGCCGATCAGCGGCGCTTTCGAAGCCGGCCAGGAGGAGGCCTTCGCATACGCTGCAGCTGAAGCTCTGTCTCTGGTGGTCGTTACCGCTCCAGACGGCGCCTTGGTGCTCAAAGCGGCTGGGCCGCCCGCCAAAAGCGAATGAGGGAGTGCGCCGGGCGTTGAGAACATGGTTGAGCCATGCGCCGCCGCCTTTAGCCGAAGCCTGGACATGCGCGGGAGCCGCCCGGGCGACGTAGAGCTTAAGCGGTCTCTACCTATTCTGGAAGGTATCGCCTCCTTCACCGGCAGACGTCGTTCGCCGGTGCATTTTGACATGTCCTGCAGACTGCGCTCGAGTGGAGCGACGGCATGTGAACGGGGGAAATTTATGATGCGCGAAGAGCTGACACACCCGCAAGGAGAAGGAGACTGGACGCTTCTTCAGACGCGCCATGATCGCTCTTTCTGGCAAAGATTGATCCCCGCCGAAGGGACGGCGTTAGTTCGGTTCGTCATCACCCGGCCGCCCGAGGTGTTGGCCTATGACACCTTCGATGAAGCTCAGGCGATGTTCGAGGCGATGGACGAAGACTGACTGGTTTGGTTAGGGCGCTGGCGTGGATGATCCTGACAACTATGCGGCCATGTTTGCCTGGGCCGCATAGGCGCGCTGCGGTCTGGGAAGCGCCAGGAGCGCACATTGGACCGCCGCTTGAAAGACGACCTTCGTCAGGAGATGCGTGTCGCGCCGGCTCAGACACTGCAGCGAGCCTGTGGGATCAGGTATGCTATCGCTTGTTGGATAGACGATAGTTGTGGGTCGGATCGTCGCAGATCACCCTATGGTTCTGAGACTGCTCTAGGTTAGCTGTTCGATCCTCCAGCTACAGGACTACCGCTACGTATGCCGCATACCTTCTTGCTGCTTGTTCCATTCGGCGCGCCCTTCGTGGCCAGCCTGATGGCGATATTCTTGCCGTCACGCGCGCGGAATGCTGCAGCAGGTTTGGCCTGGTTGACGTCTCTGGCGGGGCTCCTCTGTCTGGTGGCCCTATTCCCAGCGGTCGCCAGCGGCGAGCCCGTGCGCTGGTCGATGGCCTGGCTGCCGACACTCGGCGTCAACTTCACCCTGCGGTTGGACGGACTGGCCTGGCTGTTCGCGGTCATGGTCCAGGGCATTGGCGCCCTCGTGGTGCTCTACGCCCGCTATTATATGTCGGCGGACGATCCGGTCCCGCGCTTCTTCGCCTTCCTGCTGGCCTTCATGGGAGCGATGACCGGCATGGTCATGGCCGGTGACCTGATCCAGTTGGCTGTCTTCTGGGAGCTGACCAGCCTCTTTTCCTTCCTGCTGATCGGCTACTGGCACCACAATGCAGCCGCGCGCGACGGCGCAAGAATGGCGCTGACCGTCACGGCGGCGGGCGGGCTGTGCCTGCTGGCCGGGGTCGTGGTGCTGGGCCGCATCGTCGGCAGCTTCGATCTGGACGTGGTGCTGGCGTCGGGCGATCTCATCAAGAACAGCCCCTGGTACCTGACCGCCCTGATCCTGATCCTGGCGGGCGCCCTGACCAAGAGCGCGCAGTTCCCCTTCCATTTCTGGTTGCCGCGCGCGATGGCGGCACCGACCCCGGTCAGCGCCTATCTGCATTCGGCGACCATGGTGAAGGCGGGCGTCTTCCTGCTGATCCGCCTCTGGCCCGTGCTGGCGGGCACCGACGCCTGGTATGTCATTGTCAGCACGGCGGGGATGGCGACCCTGTTGTTCGGGGCCTGGAGCGCCGTCTTCCAGAATGACCTCAAGGGCTTGCTGGCCTATTCCACCATCAGCCACCTGGGTCTGATCACCCTGTTGCTCGGCTTGGGCAGCCCGTTGGCGGCGGTGGCCGCCATCTTCCACACGGTGAACCACGCCACCTTCAAGGCCTCGCTATTCATGGCCGCCGGGGTCATAGACCACGAGACCGGCACGCGCGACATGCGCAAACTCAGCGGCCTCAGACGCTCTATGCCGGTCACGGCGGCCCTGGCCATCGTCGCCGCCGCCGCCATGGCGGGGGTGCCGCTGCTGAACGGCTTCCTGTCCAAGGAGATGTTCCTGGCGGAGGCTGTCGCCCATACCGGCGGACGCCACCTGAACCTGGCCCTGCCCGTTTTGGCCACCGTCGCCAGCCTGCTGAGCGTGCTCTATTCAGTGCGCTTCATCCACCAAACCTTCTTTGGCCCGCCGCCCGTCGATCTGCCCAAGACACCGCATGAGCCGGCGCGCTGGATGCGCTTCCCCATCGAGGTCCTGGTCGGCCTGTGCATCATCGTCGGGGTCCTGCCGGCCATCACCATCGGCCCGATCCTGGCCGTCGCCGTTCGTTCGGTTCTGGGTCCGGACGTGCCCTATTACAGTCTGGCCCTGTGGCACGGCTTCAGTCTGCCGCTGGTGATGAGCATGATCGCCCTGGTCGGCGGCGTCACGGCCTACAAGCTGCTCGGCCCGCGGATCAACGCCAGCCAGCGTCCCTGGGTGGTCGGCCGTTTCAACGGCGCCCGCGCCTATGACCGGGCCATGCGGGCCTTCAACAACGGCGCCGCCTGGATCGTGCAACGTCTCGGAGCGGCACGGCAGCAGGCGCGCCTGCGGGCCATCATCCTGACCTGCCTGCTGGCGGCGGTGCTGGCCAGCGGCATGGCCGGTCTGGGCTTTGACGAGGCGGGGCTGACCATTCAGCGTCCCGGCCTGGGGTTCACCTTGCTGTGGATCATCGGCGGGTCCTGCGCCATCGCCGCCGCCTGGCAGGCCAAGTATCACCGCCTGGCCTCGGTCGTGCTGGTCGGCGGCGCCGGCTTGGTCAGTTGCCTGACCTTCGTCTGGTTCTCAGCGCCCGATCTGGCCACGACCCAGATGCTGGTCGAGGTCGTCACTACGGTTCTGCTGCTGATCGGCCTGCGCTGGCTGCCCAAGCGCCTGCCAGGTCTGGCCTCGCCCCAACAGGAAGCCAAGGCCCGGCGGCGGCGCGCCAGCGACCTAGCCATCGCTATCCTGGCTGGCGCCGGGGTCGCCCTGGTCGCCTTCGCCGTCATGACGCGTCCGTCGGCGTCGCCGCTGGCCCGATACTTCCTCGACCATGCCTATTCCGAGGGGGGCGGGCGCAATGTCGTGAACGTTCTGCTGGTCGATTTCCGCGCTTTTGACACCCTGGGCGAGATCACGGTCCTGGGCATTGTGGGCCTGACGATCTGGGCCCTGTTGCGTCGCTTTCGTCCCGCGGCCGACAGTCTCGGCCATACCGAGCAGAAACGCATTCAGGACGACAGTGACGACCGCCGTGAAGACCGCAAGCTGGGCGACACCCTGTCCGAGACCATGCTGAT
The DNA here is from genome assembly GCF_014207965.1 of Brevundimonas bullata. Classification (GTDB taxonomy): domain Bacteria; phylum Pseudomonadota; class Alphaproteobacteria; order Caulobacterales; family Caulobacteraceae; genus Brevundimonas; species Brevundimonas bullata_A. The sequence continues at coordinate 406,705 of NZ_JACHLM010000003.1, read as the reverse complement.
CCCCCGCGTGGTCATGCGCTGGCTCTTCCCCTTCATCGTGCTGTTGGCGCTGCACCTCTTCCTGCGCGGGCATGACCTGCCAGGCGGGGGTTTCGCGGCAGGCGTGACCCTGTCGATCGCTTTCATCCTGCAATACATGGCCTCGGGCGCCCGCTGGGTCGAAGAGCGGCTGGAGATCCGGCCCCTGGTCTGGATAGGCGGCGGGCTGTTGATCGCGGCGCTGTCGGGGGTCGCCTCGTGGCTGTTCGGCTATCCCCTGCTGACCTCCTGGTTCCGCTATGTCGACCTGCCGCTTATCGGCAAGACGCCCTTGGCCTCTGCAGTCGTGTTTGACGCGGGGGTCGCCTTGCTGGTGGTCGGCGCCACGGTGCTGATGCTGGTCGCCATCGCCCACCAATCGTTGCGAAAGTCTCGTCCCGTCCCCCCTGTCGTCGCTGAAGAGGACGCCGTCTGATGGAGCTGGTTCTCGCTCTCGGAATCGGGGTGCTGACCGCCGCCGGCGTCTGGCTGCTGCTGCGCCCCCGCACCTTCCAGGTCATCATCGGCCTGTCCCTGCTCGGCTATGCCGTCAACTTGTTCATCTTCGCCATGGGGCGGCTGCGGGCGGGCGCTCCGCCTGTGCTGAAGGGCGAAGGGCCGGTTAATCCGGCGGCCTATGCCGACCCCGTGCCCCAGGCCCTGGTCCTGACCGCCATCGTTATAAGCTTCGCCCTGACGGCGCTGTTCCTGGTGGTTCTGCTGACCAGTCGAGGGATCACCGGTAGCGACCACATCGATGGACGGGAGCCGGGCGAATGACCGACTGGCAAGACCACCTCATCGTCGTGCCCGTCGTACTACCGTTGATCGCGGCGGCGACCATGCTTCTGCTCAAGGAGCAGCGCTATGGCCTGAAAGCCCTGATCAGCCTTTTAAGCCTGATCGCCCTGGTCGGCGTCGCCTACACCCTGCTTCACCAAGCCGCCGTCGGCGGACCGGCGGGCGACGACACCGCGCGCATCTACAACCTCGGCGCCTGGTCGGCGCCGTTCGGCATCACCTTGGTGGCGGACCGGCTGTCGACCCTGATGCTAGCGCTGACGGCGACGCTGGCGGCCGGCGGGCTGATGTTCTCCTACGCGCGCTGGGACCGGGCCGGGCCGCGCTTCCACGCCCTTTATCTGTTGCTGGTCATGGGGGTGAACGGAGCGGTTCTGACCGGCGACCTGTTCAACCTGTTCGTCTTCTTCGAGGTGATGCTGGCCGCCTCCTACGGGCTACTGCTGCATGGGTCGGGCGAGAAGCGGGTACGGGCCGGACTGGGCTACGTCGCCATCAACCTGACGGCGTCGCTGTTCTTCCTGATCGGGGTCAGCCTGATCTACGGCGTGACCGGCGCGCTCAACATGGCCGACATCGCCAGCAAGGTCGCCTCTATCCCAGACCCTGATCGCGCCCTGTTCCACATCGGTTGCGCCATCCTGGGCGTGGCCTTCCTTGTCAAGGCGGCGGCCTGGCCGCTCGGCTTCTGGCTGCCCGGCGCCTACGCCGCCGCCAGCGCGCCCGTTGCAGCGGTCTTCGCCATCCTCAGCAAGGTCGGGGTCTATGTCATCCTGCGCCTGGCCACCCTGTTGTTCAGCGCCGACGCGGGAGTCTCCGAAGGGTTCGGCAATACCTGGCTGCTCGCGGCCGGCGTGGCCACGGTTGTCTTCGGCGCGGCCGGCATGGTTTCGGCGCGACGCCTGGAAGGGGCCGCCGGCTATGCCGTCATGGTCTCGTCGGGCACGGTTCTGGCCATCGCAGGAACCACTGTGCCCCAGGCCGTCGGCGGCGCCCTCTTCTACATGTCGGCCTCGACGCTGGCGGCGGGGACCCTGTTCCTGATCGCCGAAATCCTGGCGCGCGGCGAGGACGCGGCGGCCTCGCCGGACGACGCAGTCTTCGACGACGAGTATGACGACCCCTTCGCTGCGGACGACGTGCATGAGGTCGGGCGCGTCCTGCCGGCCTCGACCGCCTTCCTCGGAGGCGCCTTCATCCTGGCTGCGCTGGTGACCGTTAGCCTGCCGCCGCTGGCGGGCTTCGCCGGCAAGCTGAGCATCTTCGTCGCCCTGTTGTCGGGCGACGGTGCGATGTCGCCCGCCAGTTGGACCCTGATCGGGGTGCTGACCCTGTCCAGTTTTGCCGCCCTGATCGCGCTGACGCGGTTCGGCGTGGCGGGGTTCTGGCGCGAGGACGCCGTCGCGCCCAAGGTCCGCAGTCCCGAGTTCCTGGCCATCGGCGGCCTGGTTTTGTGCTGTTTGTGGCTGAGCGCCGGAGCAGCCGCCGGCCTGACCTATGCAGAGAAGACCGGCGAATGGCTGACCTCGCCCAAGGCCTATATCAGCGCCGTACTGGGAGACGCCGAATGATCCGCGCCCTCCTGCCCCATCCCCTTCTGGCGCTTGGGCTGTTTGCGACCTGGCTGCTGCTGAGCGGATCGATTTCAGCGGGCGACGTGCTTCTCGCCCTGGTCGCGGCCCTGGCGATCCCGCAAGTCATGCGAGGGCTGGAGCCCGACCGATCCGGCGTCCGCTCGCCGGGGGCCGTTCTGCGGCTAGCCAGCTATTTCGCCGTCGACGTAGTCCGGTCCAACTACGCCGTGGCCACGATCATCCTGGGGCGGCGCAAACGTCAACGCGTGTCCGGCTTCATCCATGTGCCGCTGGACCTGGGCAACCGATACGGCCTGGCCGTGCTCGCCATCATCGTGACCAGTACGCCCGGCACCTTGTGGGTCCAGTATGACCGGCCGTCGGGCCGTCTGCTGCTGCATGTTCTCGATCTGGTCGAGGAACAGGACTGGATCGACCTGATCAAGGGACGATACGAACGCCTGCTGCTGGAGATCTTCCCGTGACCGCCTCCGCCGTTCTCTACTGGGGGTTGGGCGCGGCCCAGGCCATACTGTTGCTGGCTATGCTGCTGGCCGCCTGGCGCATGATGCGCGGCCCTCGAGCGCAGGACCGGGTGCTAGGCCTCGATACCCTGTATCTGAACGCCATGCTACTGATCCTGGTTCAGGGAATGCGCAGCGGGGTCGGCCTCTATTTCGAGGCGGCCCTGATCATCGGCATGCTGGGCTTCACCGCCACCGTCGCCCTGGCCAAGTTTTTGATGCGTGGCGAGGTGATCGAATGACGCCCTCTGACCTGCCGCTTTGGGCGGCCTGGACCATAGTCGCCGTCGTGGTGTTCGGCAGTCTGCTCGCGCTGACCGGCTCCGTGGGCCTTGTGGTCCTGAAACGCTTCTATGAGCGCGTTCACGCCCCGACCCTGGGAGCCACGCTTGGCATGGCATCGATAGTCGTGGCCTCGGCGATGTTCTGGTCGATGACCGAGGGACGCCTGGCTCTGCAAGACCTGCTGATTGGGATCTTCCTGACCGTGACAACGCCCGTGACCATGATCCTCCTGGCGCGCGCCGCTGTTTATAGAGATCGTGTCGAGGGCGATGATGATGTTCCGCCAGAATAGGTCGGGAGCGCCGGTTGCCGCTACTGCAACATCGCCCGGCCCGTAGCGTTGCCGACCATATCTTGAACGGAGAATATTATGGCTGTCGTCTATGAAGTGACGTTGGGCAAGGAGGATGGTTCCTCGCGGTTGATCCGCGTAAAAGCTCCCAGTGCTGATGACGCACAAAATGCCGTCGAAAGCCATTTGCGTCCGGGCGAGGCCGTGGTTTTCGTTGAAGCCGCAGAACTCGACGAAATGGATGAGGACGGAGTGAGGCACCATCCCCAAGAGAGTTCGGACCTGAATCTCCCACCCGCCCCTAAGATTATCGATTTTCTCTAGTTCCGGCCTGTTTCCCAAGGGAAATCCGGCCCGAAACTAACCCTCCCGCTGATCGGCTTCGTTCTGGGCGTCGGCCTAGGAAAGCCGTTGATCGCTATCGACGCGTCAGGCGAATGGCCCGCACGTCGGCTTCATCGCGGACCACGCGGGCGCACCTGGGGCTTCACGCTTTCTGACGGATTTGACGTCAACGATTCCCACGGTGTCGGACCCGTTGTGCGTCGCGACGGCGCGGGCGCATTGTTGCGCAATGAAGCCTTTTCCAACGATCAGAAGAGTGGCGGCAATGCTCTTCCCGGGCGGCCTGATCGACCTGAACGGGCGCTACGGCGTCAACGACTATGAAAACATGACTCTGCAAACCTCGCCACCCTGCGGGCCATGATGGAGAATGCCCGGTAAGGCTGCTGGAACGGCGCCCGACCTCCCATCGGCTATCGGATTGTCGAGGAAGGTCAGCGCGGCGCCAAGATCAAGAAGACGCCGGAGGTAGACCCGCTTCAGGCTGAGACGGTGCGCACCACCTATCGCTGGGCGCTACGGGGTGATGGCCGGAGCGGACCGATGGGGCTCAAGACCCTCGCAACGACGCTCAGTAACGGCAACATCCGCACGCGCGACGGCGGGCGCTGGGGCATCTCAGCGATCCATCAGATCCTGACTCGCTCGACCTACATAGACGAGCACCGGTTCAACACACGCGATCATAAGACCCGTCAGCTAAAGCCGGAATCCGAACACGCCGTCATGGCGGTTCCGCCCATCATTTCTCGCGAGGAGTTCGAAGCGGTCAGGGCGAAGCTCAAGGCTCGCAACCCAAGGTGGACTCCACCGGGCATATCGAGCTGCCCGAATCTGCTGACCGGCATCTGCTTCTTCGCCGCCTGTGGCGGCGCGATGACACTGCGGACGGGTCGAGGCAGGGCGGGCGGTCATTGCCGCTACTATGCCTGCTCGACCAAGGCGCGCATGGGCGCGGCGGGCTGCAAGGGCATGGCAGCGCCAATGAACAAGCTAGACGAGGCCGTGATCGCCCACCTCGAGGATCGACTGTTGGAGCCGCAGAGGCTCGAGCGGCTCGGTGACGTTCGCCGTGCGAGCCGTCTGATCACGAGATCAAGCTTCCAGAAGTTTCGCCAAGCGCTGCGCACGCGCGGATATGGCTTCGGCCAGGCGGGGAATTATCGGATGGGTCAGGCCGGCTTCATGGAGTTCGATCCTGACTAGAGCGGTCATGCGCCCAGTCTGAATAGCAAAGTCTCTGGCGTGGATCGCAAGCTTGACCGGATCCAGTCGGGCGTCTTTGGCGAGACGGGCGACATGTCGCGCGCCGATATCGCGTAGGCGGTATTCGCCTCCGAACTTCATGGCGAGCTTCAGTTTCTGAAAATCCAGACCGTCATAGGGCAGGGCGCTTGCGATATCGTATAAAGGGGCCAGACGGGCCCGGCCTCCGCCGCCGATCAGCATCGAGAAGTTCTTCGCGTGGGCGTCCGTGCCAGCGATGATCCAGTTGAGCAGAACGGCGTTCACGAAGGTGGCGATATCGGTTGACGGATCGCTCGATTGGTCGGCCAGAAGGTCGATGCAGGCCCGCACATTCGGGCCGCCTTCGTTCTCGTACTTCTTCCAAGGCAACTGGGCGAGGGCCTGACAGAAATCTTCTTGATGAACGCGGGCAATCCGCTCGCCGATCAGCACGCGATCGTAACGCTCGATAACGATAGTGATCTCATGGCCGAAGGTCCGCACATCGGATCGCGCCGTCGGCAAGCCGAGGCGACGCGCCAAGATCATGCAGAAATGCTCGTTCTCAGCGTGGCCGTCGAACTCGCCGGTTGGCGGCTTGAGAATGTGGGTTGTCGGCAAACGCCCCGAGGGCACGCCCCAACGTCCGTCGGTGAAAATCAGGGCCGTTTTGGGTTGGGCGCCGGCAAGGCTGAACTGCCCCGTGTCGCGGGCTTGCCGCCAAGCTGTATGATCCTCGCGCAGCGCACGTAGTCGGTCGGCGACGCCTCCCTCATCGAGCCATGCAACGTCGTCCGTCGCGCCAGCCTGAAGCGCGTCCAGACGATCGGGCCGGACGAACTGCACGGCGCCGGCGCAATCCTCGCCGACCGCGCCGACCAGGGCGAAGGGATTACGCGGAGAGACGTGGAAACGACGCGCCCATCTGTCGATTACGGCCTCGCTGTCCGGCAGCAGCCCCCAGAGAAAGGCCTCTACGGGGCCGTGCGGATGTTCGGCGGAAGCCAGCGGCATGGAGAGGGATAGTGGATAGGCGTCGGGCCTTGCTCGCCAAGCGTCTTCATAGACGAGAGACAGTCGACCCTTTTCTCGATGGATGCAGCCGATCTTTTGGCCGTCCAGGAGAAGAGTAAGGGGGGCGGTCATGGCGCTTTGGCCGCATCGACAATGGCGTCGATGTCCACGGACGAGAATGGAGGGCTGGATACGAGGAGATCATCGCCCAGGCTAAGGGGGATATCCAGCGCCTTGAGGGTTCGCAGCACGAGGCCGAGCTCTACGCCCGCCTTGCCATGCTCAAGAGCACCGATCCATTGGCGGCTCACCCCGACCCGATCGGCGACGGCGGCCTGATCCAGTCCAAGCGCTTTGCGGCGAGCCCGAACGGCAGATCCTAGGTCTCTCGGCGAGCGGATAATCATGACCAGTCCTGTCAGCGTTCGTCGACAAATAGTATTGTTAGCGTTCGATAACAATGATAATTGTCGCCATTCGACGACATGGAAACATTTCACCGACGGCTTCAAGCTCGTCGCCAAGCGCCGTAGCCGCACTTTCTTCAAGCGTCTGTCGGTTTCGTCGCCGTAGGTCGGCTGCACTGTCGGGGATTGTCCGATCTGATCCTCTGATCCGCGATACTGGGCCGGCGTTCGGCCATGAAGAGGACCGCGCTTTGCAGTGTGTGGGGGGAGCTTACGCCTCGGGGAGGATCGGCTCCTCGCCGAACGGCCGATTGAGAATCGACAAGGCCTCGGGGGCTGCAAAGACCCGGTTGCGGGTGTAGCCGGTGCGCTCCACCAGCGCCTTGATCTCCTCCAGTTGCGCGACCGCTGTCGCTGCCGCTGGATAGGTGACCTTCAGGAGGGTCGCCAGGCGGGAGATGGTGATCACCGGATACTGTGGCAGAATCTCCAGGGCCCTGAGAGACGACGAGCCCCGCCGAAAGGCGCGTCGCGCCTTCCAACGGGTCGACAAGACCTCTAGGGCTTCGCGTGTCGTGAACAGTTCGTTCGCCGATCCCACGACCGCGTCGGACACAAAGCCGACCATCGACGCCCAGTCGAGCCGCTGCTGAGCGGCCTTCAGCGCCTCGACATAGGCGGGCTTGTTCGCCTCGATATAGGGGGCGAGATACAGCGGCGTACGGCCATCGGCGGCCATCATGATCGGCAGCAGCATCCGGCCGACCCGGCCGTTTCCGTCCCGGAACGGGTGCACGGCTTCGAAATGGGCATGGGCGAGCGCCATGCGCGTGATGATGCTCTGCTGGATCTCGTGCATGCCCTCTGCGCGCATGTAGCGCACCGTGTCCTCAAGGCAGGCCGGGACTTTGGAAGCCGGCGGCGGGTTGAAGATCGAATAGGCCATGTCCCGCCCGCCGATCCATACGGAGACTTCGCGCAGATCGCCGGGCGCGTCGCGGTAGTTCGGGGCGTCCTCCATGATGCGCTTATGAAGACGACGGACCAGGTTCGCGCTGAAGACCTCGTTTCCCTGCCGATGAGCCTGCTTGATGAAACGGGTGACAGTGGTGGCGTATTTGCGCACCTGCAGGACTTCCGCGCGCGCCTCCTCGTCCTGGGTCGCCTCTCCGGTGAGGACTTCGTCGAGGGTGCTGTGCGTCCCTTCTATGGCCGAACTGCTGACAGCTTCCTGGCGGGAGAGGATACGGCTGACGACGAAGGGATCATGGAGACCGCGGGCGTAGGCGTCGACCTTTGCGAGCGCCTCCTCCGCCGCGCGATGGCGGGCTGCGACCGCGGCGAAGCTTAGGTCGCGTTCGGGGGGTGCGACAGGCACGACCCCGTAATGGCTGTCGTGCGGGGGCGGCAGCCGTACGAGGGTCCTTTGAACCTCTGCGCTAAGATCGGCTCTCTTCATAAGCTTCTATTTGGATGACGTTATCACTATCCATACAAAAGGTTCGTGAAAGAAACTATAATAAGATTTCCAGATTGATAGGCGTATGTAGGGTTTTGAGCAGTGCATCCGTTTTAGCGAGGATGGAAACGAGGCTTGCCGATGAAACTCGTCGGTTCGCGTCGCCGTGCCGATCAAAGTCCCAGGATGCTTCCTATCGAATCGTCGCTCCCCGAGGGGGGGGCATAGGCGAGATCATCGCCTCAGATCATAACATGGCTGCCTTCGCGCAAGGAAAGGCCCGGCGCAGCTCCCACCTCCCAGATAGCGGTCGTCTTCCGGCGACTTTCGACGATCCTGGGGGAGGCCCTGATCGGCGCCTTCCATTCGGCGGCGGGACGGATTGAACGGGACGCCGACCTGGCCCGGTACGCGATGCGATCGCTCGACCGGGACTTCGACGGATCGGAGGCTGCGGACGTAGACCTTCAGGAAGCCACCGCCAAGGCCCGCTCGGACGATGCGGCGACGCAGGCCTGCGAGCTGATCCGTGACGCGGCCTCCGAGACCTCAACGATCGCGGCGGTTCAGGTCAGGACCGCCTGGCGGGGATCGCGGCGCGGCGCCTACCAGACGGCGGCGCAGCTCGAAGCCAAACAGGCGATCCGGGCGATCCGTAATCGGAAGTCGGGCGAGGCGGGTCCAGGTGGTCCAGTGATCGCCTTTCGGGGCGCGCCGACGGCGCGGACGACGCTGGGCGGAACAAGGGAAAACAAAAACGCCGTTCGTTACCTCGGCGTTACCCCAAAGCAAAAGGGGTTAGCTGCATCGCAGCTAACCCCTTTGAGAGTGGTGGAGCTTAGCGGAGTCGAACCGCTGACCTCTTGCATGCCATGCAAGCGCTCTACCAACTGAGCTAAAGCCCCCAAGCCTTGCGGCTAAGAAACATGTCCGCTCCCGTAGCCAGGAGCGATAGGACGAAGGCCCCGCGGGATTTCCGCGAGGCCTTCGATGGTGGAGCTTAGCGGAGTCGAACCGCTGACCTCTTGCATGCCATGCAAGCGCTCTACCAACTGAGCTAAAGCCCCGAACCTTTCGGTCGGCCTCGCCGGAGATTGTGGTCCCCGGCGAGGGGCGGAAACTATGTCAGGGCTTTTGAGAGATCAAGCCGGTCTGACAACTTTTTTTCCGCTTATTTTTCTGACCGTTGGTATCAGTCGTCGTCGCGCGACGGCTTGACGATGTCGTCTTCGAGATCGTCGTCGTCTTCGTCTTCGATGAAGGGCACCGAGTCGTCATCATCGTCGGCCAGGGCGTCTTCGTCGTCGCCGTCGGCGGCGCCCATGCCGGCGTCGTCGGCGCTGGGTTCAGCGTCGTCGTCGTCGTCGGGGGTTAGGATCGGCTCATGGCCTTCCTCGTCGATCTCTGGGGTCGAGGGCTCGGATTCATCGTCCTCGTCCTCGGCGTCCTTGGCCTTGTCGACGACTTGATCCTCGGCCTCGTCGTCCGAAGCGAAGCCAGGGCCGGTCCGGCCGCGAACGCGACGGTTGCGCATGGCTTCTTCGAGCGGATCAAACTCGGTCTCGCATTTCGGGCAGTGCGCCGGACGACGGTTCAGGTCGTAGAATTTGGCCTGGCAGTTCGGGCAGACCTGCTTTTGGCCCAGTTCGGGTTTGGCCACGGGATAACCTTCGGCAGGAGTTGAATTTCAGAATTAGGCCGGCTCCCTTGCCACCCAAGGGGGCCGCTGTCAAAAGCCTTCTTCTCCGCCCAGCGCGGCCGTTCCTGAACAATCGGAGTTTTTGGCCAGGTGACCGCCCCCTCGACCCTGACTGCGCGTCCTGTTTCCGCCTCGCTGAATGGCGCTGTGCGCGCGTCGGGCGACAAGTCCCTTAGGGGCGCCGTGCGCGCCCCAGGCGACAAATCCATGTCGCACCGCTCGCTGATCTTCGGCGGCATGGCCAAGGGCGTGACCGAGATCGAGGGCCTGCTGGAAGGCGATGACATCCTGGCCACGGCGCGGGCCGTCGAAGCTTTCGGCGCTCAGGTTGAACGGCTGGGCGAGGGGCATTGGCGCGTGAAGGGGCAGGGCGGGTTCCGCAGCCCCGGCGTCGTGATCGACTGCGGCAACGCCGGAACCGGCGTGCGCCTGCTGATGGGCGCCGCCGCCGGCTATGAGTTGAGCGCGACCTTCGACGGCGACGCCTCGCTGCGCAAACGGCCGATGAAGCGCGTCACCGGGCCTTTGGCCGATATGGGAGCGCGTTTCGACTGGAACGGCGCCGAGGACCGCGTGCCCCTGACCCTGGACGGCGGCGGTCTGAAGGCCATTGAGTATGTGCAGACGGTGGCCTCGGCCCAGATCAAGTCGGCCATCCTGCTGGCCGGACTGAACGCGGCGGGCGAGACTGTCGTGGTCGAACCGGAAAAGAGCCGCGACCACACCGAGCGGATGCTGCGCGCCTTTGGCGCGATGGTGGACGTGACCGAAGAAGGCGAGGGCTGGCGCATTCGCCTCAAGGGCGGACAAAAGCTGACCGGAACCGCTGTAGCCGTGCCGGGCGATCCGTCCTCGGCGGCCTTCCCTCTGGCGGCGGCCCTGATTGTTCCGGGTTCGGAAGTCACGGTCGAGGGCGTAATGCTGAACCCGCAGCGCACCGGCCTGTTCGACACCTGGATCGAGATGGGCGCAGACCTGACCATCTCCAAGCGTCGCGTCAGCGGGGGCGAGGACGTCGGCGACATCACGGCCCGCTACTCCGAACTCAAGGGCGTGACGGTGCCGCAAGAGCGCGCCGCCTCGATGATTGACGAATACCCGATCCTGTCGGCGGTCGCCGCCTATGCCCAGGGGCGCACCGTCATGCGCGGCATCGGCGAGATGAGGGTCAAGGAAAGCGATCGCATCTCCCTGATGGTCGCCGGTCTGACCGCCTGCGGCGTCGCGGTCGAAGAAGAGGCCGAGGGTTTCATCGTCACCGGCGGTCCTGTGGGGGGCGGCGCGACCGTCGCCACCGCCCATGATCACCGCATCGCCATGAGCCATCTGATCCTGGGCCTCGCCGCCGAAGCGCCCGTCTCGGTCCTGGATCCGGAAATGATCGCCACCAGCTTCCCCGGCTTCGTCGAGCTGATGAACGGCCTGGGCGCGGAGATCGCGTCGTGACGGACGAGCGCCTGATGTCGTCTCCGCCAGGCCGATTGTTCGGCGGCTTCGCGCTGTTCGGCCTGTTGGCCTTATGGCTTCACTCCGCTGCACGATCTGGCGAGATCGGGTTCAACGGCAGCCGAGGCTCGGCCTCCTTCCATGCAGATCTGGCGACGCAGCCTGAACAGTTCTGGGGCGCGATTATCTTTTTCTCTCTTCTGGCCCTGGCGGCCCTGACCGTCGGCTTGCTCGGCCTCTGGGATATGGTGATGGGAGGGCGCTCATGACCGCTCTGGTGATCGCCGTCGACGGCCCGGCCGCCTCGGGCAAGGGCACCATCGCTGCGCGTCTGGCGGCCCATTACGGCCTGCCGCATCTGGACACCGGCCTGCTGTATCGCGCCGTCGGTCTGGCGGTGCTGGATGCGGGACGGGATCTGGACGACGCCGTGGCGGCCGAGGCGGCGGCCCTGTCGCTGGATATCGTCGGCCTGTCGGACAATCCGCGCCTGACCGAGCGCGACGCTGGCGAGGCGGCCAGCCGGGTCGCCAGCCACCCCGGCGTCCGCGCCGCCCTTCTGAAGCTGCAACAGGACTTCGCCGGCCAGCCCGGCGGCGCGGTTCTGGACGGGCGCGACATCGGCACGGTGATCGCTCCGGACGCCGCAGCCAAGCTCTATGTCACCGCCACGCCCGAGGTCCGCGCCGAGCGGCGCTGGAAGCAGTTGACGGCGCGGGGCCAGGATATCGCCTTCAATGACATGCTGGAGGACATCCGTCGTCGCGACGAGCGCGATTCCGGTAGGGATTCCGCGCCCATGGTCCAGGCTGACGACGCGGTCTTGCTGGACACGACCGATCTGGGTATAGAAGCGGCCTTCGATGCGGCCCGCCGTATCGTCGAGGCGGCGCGAGTCCGGGCCGGGATCTAGAATTCCCTTAAGCAGCGATGCGGTAGGGAAGGCAAAGAAATCTCTCCGGGCAAATCCAACGCTCCTGACCTCGGCTGCCGCGGACGTTCTGGCTTTATTTGTATGCCCCCCTTGGGCCGGCCTCGCGTCCTGACGACCTGATTTTTCCTTTTTCTGTTTATCCACCCGTGCGGGGCCATTCGGTCGCGCGCCATAACCCCAGAGCTATATGACCGACACCCACAATCCCTCGCGTGACGATTTCGCTGCGCTGCTCGACGAAACCCTGCAGGGCCGCGACCTCGGCGAAGGCCAAGTCGTCCACGGCCGCGTCGTCGGCATCGAAAAAGACATCCTGATCATCGACGTCGGTCTGAAGACCGAAGGCCGTATCCCGGCTCGCGAATTCGGCATCGGCGAAGGCGCCGTCATCCCGAAGGTCGGCGACAACGTCGAAGTCTACCTGGAACGCGTCGAAAACGCCCTGGGTGAAGCCGTCATCAGCCGCGACAAGGCCCGTCGCGAAGAAGCCTGGACCCGTCTGGAAGTCGTCTTCGCCGAAGGTCAGCCGGTCAACGGCGCTATCGTCGGTCGCGTCAAGGGCGGCTTCACCGTCGACCTGGGCGGCGCCTCGGCCTTCCTGCCCGGCAGCCAAGTCGACATCCGCCCGGTGCGCGACGTCGGCCCGCTGATGGGCAAGGAACAACCCTTCGCCATCCTGAAAATGGACCGTCCGCGCGGCAACATCGTCGTCTCGCGTCGCGCCATCCTGGAAGAAGCCCGCGCCGAACAGCGCACGGAGCTGGTTGGCCAGCTGCAAGAGGGTGAAGTCCGCGAAGGCGTCGTCAAGAACATCACCGACTACGGCGCGTTCGTCGACCTGGGCGGCATCGACGGCCTGCTGCACGTCACCGACATGTCGTGGAAGCGCGTCTCGCACCCGAGCCAAGTCCTGGCCGTCGGCGACACCGTCAAGGTCCAGATCGTCAAGATCAACCCGGACACCCAGCGCATCAGCCTCGGCATGAAGCAGCTGCAGTCGGATCCGTGGGACGGCGTCGAAGCCAAATACCCGGTCAACGCCAAGTACACGGGCCGCATCACGAACATCACCGACTACGGTGCGTTCGTTGAGCTGGAAGCCGGCGTCGAAGGCCTGGTCCACGTCTCGGAAATGTCCTGGACCAAGAAGAACGTCCATCCGGGCAAGATCGTCTCCACCTCGCAGGAAGTGGAAGTCATCGTCCTGGACGTCGACAGCGCCAAGCGCCGCATCTCGCTGGGCCTGAAGCAAGCCCAGAACAACCCGTGGGAAGCCTTCGTCGAGGCTCACCCGATCGGTTCGACCGTCGAGGGCGAAGTCAAGAACGCCACCGAGTTCGGCCTGTTCGTCGGCCTGGACAACGACATCGACGGCATGGTCCACCTGTCGGACCTGGACTGGAACGTGTCGGGCGAAGAAGCCATCCAGCGTTACCGCAAGGGTGAAACGATCAAGGCCAAGGTGCTTGACGTCGACATCGAGAAGGAACGCGTCTCGCTGGGCGTCAAGCAGCTCGGCGGCGACCCGATGGAAGGCGACGTCTACAAGCGCGGCCAGCAGATCACCGTCACCGTGACGTCGATCGAAACCGGCGGCATCGAAGTCAAGTTCGGTGAAGACGACGCGCCGGTCACGGCCTTCGTCCGCAAGTCGGACCTGTCGCGCGACCGCAACGAGCAACGTCCGGAACGCTTCGCCGTCGGCGATCGTATCGACGCCATGATCACGGGCATCGACAAGGCCACGCGCCGCGTCTCGGTGTCGGTCAAGGCGCTGGAAATGAAGGACGAGGCCGAGGCCATCGAACAGTTCGGTTCGTCGGACTCGGGCGCTTCGCTGGGAGACATCCTGGGCGCCGCGCTTCGCGAGAAGGCCGGTTCGAAGGACTAAACGTCCTCTTCGACCAGAAAACGGGGCGGCTGGAGCAATCCAGCCGCCTTTTTTCTTGCGCGAACGGCAAGAACCCGCACCAATGGCGAGGCTAGCCCGTAAGAATCGCTCCTAAACGACGCGACCCCCTTTCTTCCTGTGGCGTCAGACGGTTAGGGTGCGGACCTGAACGGAAGCGACTGCATCTGAAACAGCCACGGGCGGGGGCCTGAATGATCAAGTCTGAACTGATCGAGAAGCTGGCGGCCGAGAACATCCACCTCACGCACGCCGAGGTGGAGCGGGTCGTCAACGTCATACTGGGTCAGATGACCGAGGCCCTGTCCGACGGCGGAAGGGTCGAACTTCGGGGCTTCGGCGCCTTTTCGGTGCGCAGCCGTCCGGCGCGCGTCGGCCGCAATCCCCGCACCGGCGAGACAGTGGAAGTGCCCGCCAAGGCCGTGCCGTTTTTCAAGAGCGGCAAGGAACTTCGCGAACGCCTGAACGCTTCCGGCGACGCCTGAACGAAAGACTGAGCTATGAGCCTGCTGACCGAGTTTCGTGAATTCGCCGCGCGCGGCAATGTCGTCGACCTGGCGGTCGGCGTCATTATCGGGGCATCGTTCGGCAAGATCGTCACCAGCCTGGTCGATCAGGTCATCATGCCGCCCATCGGCCTGCTGCTGGGCAGGGTCGACTTCTCCAAGCTGGAATGGGTCCTGGTGCCCGAAAATCCGGCCACCGAGGCCGTCGAGAAGGTGGCGATCCAGTACGGCGCCTTCATCAACACCTTGATCCAGTTCCTGATCGTGGCCTTTGTGGTCTTCCTGCTGGTAAAGGGCATCAACAAGATGCGTCGCGAACAGCCGGCTGAGGCCGTCGCCGCTGGCCCGACCCCGACCGAGGCCCTGCTGGCCGAGATCCGCGACGAACTTAAGGCCCTCCCCAAAACCTAGGCTGCACCTAGGCTGCGGCCTTCGAGCCTGTCGGCGCTTCTTTGTTCGAGAACCATCGCCATTGTGCGCGGGGCGGGCGAGCCGGCAAAGGGCGGTTGCAGAAGGAGTAGTCGCCGTCAAACGGCGTGGGGCGCCAGTCGCCGGCGCCCGCGATCTCTGTCTCCTCAAGCTCGGGGGCAAAGGCGACATGGCAATGTCCCCAGCCGCCTTCGCGTCGAGCCTTGCGCGTCAGGTCGCCCAGATGTTGAAGCGTGGTCTCAGTCACCACCTGCAGCCGGACCTTGGCGGCGCTCAGCGAGGGCGCCAGTTTCAATAGGGTCCCGACCAGGGCCGGGATCGCCTGCGGGTCGCGGTCCAGCGCCTCAAGGTCGATGATTTCCAGCACCGGCGGTTCGATGGAGTTGCCCTTGCCCAGCAGAGCCAGGGCGTGGCCGGTGATCTCGTCGCCCAGCCGCCGCACCAGATGAAGCGGGCGGACCGTCAGGTCGGGGTCCGACAGCCGCCAACGGAGCGTGGCCGGGCTGCGGTCGGCGACCAGTCGCCCCTGGTCGCGTAGCGCCCTCCAGAAGGCGGCGTAGGGCGAGGTGTCGGCCAAATCATCCAGCTCTGAAACCCCTTCAGCAAGTTTTCGCGTGTCGACGGGCCGTTCGTCGCCACGCGCCGGCATCATCTGCTCACCGAGCCAGCGGGCGGCGCGGGGCTCGCGCGCCACCAGCGACCGCAGTCCGCGACTATAGAGACAGGCGGCGGGGTTGATGATCCACGACAGCTTCAGCGCGTGGGTAGCGGCCGGCCAGGCGACCATGCCGAAGCGCTGATACAAAGGGCTGGATCGGGCGTTGGCGTTAAGCGTGTAGCGCGCGAAGCAGCCGGGTTGCCGGACGAAGGCGGTGATCAGATCGCGGCTGCGACCCTTTTGATCCGGCGGGACGATGACGGAAAAACCCGTCGCGCCGTACAGGGGGCGTCCCTCGCGCCAGAAGCGCTGGATGAAGTTGCCTAGGAAGGCGGCGGGGTCGCCGTCGGCGTTGTCGATCACCCAGCCAGCAGGCGCATCGAGCGCGCGCCGGGCCGGATTGTCATCCAGCCAGCGCCAACCCTCACGCGACCGCTCGGGCCACCAGACGCTGCCGTGCAGCTGGATTACGCCGTGCACGTCGGCGGGGTGAAAGCGGCGGACAGTCATGCGCGGCGCATCTCATTCTAGGCTTGGCCTTAACGATTCGACCGAACTTCGAGTTGCGTGGACCCGTTATAAGTGCGCGAAACAAACTGGGGTTGCGTGTCGGACCCTGACAAATGCGTCATTGCGGTGACGGGTCGTGGCGTTAACGCTTGTTCCCGTGGCCCCGCCGTGCTGTTTCTGCGGCCTTAATGCGCCAGTCAGGGCGTAGCATTTGGGAGAACGCCGTTGAGCACGACGGATGGGGGGGGCGCGCTGTCGGCGGCGCCTCGCAAGACGTTTCTGGGGCACCCGCGGGGGCTGGTGGTCCTGTTCCTCACAGAGATGTGGGAACGCTTTTCCTACTACGGCATGCGGGCCCTGCTGGTCCTCTATCTGACCCAGCACTTCCTGTTCGGCCCGAGAGAGGCGCAAGGCATTTACGCCGCCTATGCGGCGCTGGTTTACCTGATGCCGGTCGTCGGCGGCATGATCGCCGACAAGTATCTGGGCTCGCGCAAGGCCGTCATCATCGGCGCCGTCCTGCTAGTCGCCGGCCACTTCACGATGGCGTTCGAGGGCAAGGGCGGTCGTGAAAACCTGACCATCGGCGCCACCACCTACGAGCTTCAGGTCGAAGGTCGCGACCAGAACCGCACCATCTTCGCCGTCAACGGCGATGAACGCACCCAGATCACGATTTCGCCGGAAGGCGTTTCGCGGGTCGGCGCAGAGCCGGCGGCGGCGATGGCGGCGGACGTTGCGGCCCCGGCCGTAGCGCCTGCGGCCGGGGGCTTCCCGGCCTTCACCGCCACGGACGGCTACAAGCTGGAAACGGTTCGGGATCTCGGCTTTGGGGAGCCGGTCCTCTTCTTCGCACTGTCGCTGATCATCGTTGGCGTGGGCTTCCTGAAGGCCAATATCTCGACCGTCGTCGGCGCCCTTTATGAAGAGAACGATCCCCGTCGCGACGGCGGCTTCACCATCTTCTACGTCGGCATCAACCTGGGTTCGGTTCTGGCTACCGCAGCCTGTTCCTACCTCGGCATGAAATACGGCTGGGCCTACGGCTTCGGCCTGGCCGGCATCGGCATGCTTCTGGGCCTGATCACCTTCATCCTGGGTCAGAGCTGGCTTGAAGGTCGCGGCGGTCCGCCGAATCCGGTGGCGCTGAAAAGCCGCAAGGTGCTGGGCGTTCCGTTCGAAGCCATCTTCTGGATCGGCGGCCTGGTGGCTGTCTTCCCGGTCTGGCTGCTGATGCAGCGTCACCACATCATCGAGACGGCCCTGCCCTGGCTAGCCGGCGTGATCTTCGCCTCGGTTGTGGGTTACGTGGTGTTCAAGCTGCGCGGTTCCGAGCGCAGCCGCATGCTGGTGGCGCTGGCGCTGATCTTCTTCTCGGTCCTGTTCTGGGCCCTGTTCGAGCAGGCCGGTTCGTCGCTGACCCTGTTCGCCGACCAGTCGACGGCCATGCCGTCGTGGTTCAATGCGCCCATGACCCAGATGTTCAACCCGGGCATCATCGTCATCGGCGGCCCGATCATCGCCGCCCTGTGGGTCTGGCTGGGCAAGCGCAACATGGAGCCCTCGACCCCGGTCAAGTTCTCCTTCGCACTGGTTTTGGTCGGCGCCGGCTTCCTGCTGCTGACCTGGGCGTCGGCGACGCAGGCCAACGTGGACTTCCGCGTGCCGCTGATCTTCCTCTTCCTGACCTACTTCCTGCACACGATGGGCGAGCTCTGCCTGTCGCCGGTGGGGCTGTCGATGATCACCAAGCTGTCGGTCGACCGCGTGGTGGGTCTGATGATGGGCGTCTGGTTCCTGTCCAGCTCGGTGGCCCACATCGCCGCCGGCTTCATCGCCCAGGCGACCTCGACCGCCACGGTCGCGGGCGTGGTCACCAGCCCCGAGCTGGCGCTGCAGACCTACGGCTCGATCTTCGGGACCATCGGCTGGACCGGCGTCGTCGTCGGCGTGGTGCTGCTGGTGCTGTCGCCGCTGCTGAAGAAGGGCATGGCGGGCGTCCACTGATCGCCTGATAATCTCTGAGCCAAAATGAAGGGCGGCGTCTCGCAGGAGGCGCCGCCCTTTTCAGTTGGTCCGGGGGAGGCCCGCGCTACCCCGCCCGGCATTGGGACCGGGAGGGCGCGGGTTCTTGCTTTTTTTCCCTAGAAGGTCTTGCGCACGCGAACCTGCCAGAAGGTGCGCGGGTCGACGAAGCGTTCCTCAACGAAGGCCACGGGGCGCGTTTCGCGGTCGGCGAAGACGATCCTCTCCTGGTCGAAATTGTTCCAGATGTTGACCTGGGCGCGGATCGACAGGGTCGGGGCGGGCTTATACTCGGCCCACAGTTCGTAATAGTCGCGACCGCGCCAGCCCGAGATCTGATCTGGCTGGTACCCCTTCTGGCCCAACAGCGGGATCCAGGCGGCGCCCCACTGCAGCTTCAATGCGGTGAGGTCCTGCTGGAAGCTGATCACCGCTTGCGAGGCCCGGACGTTCGAGATTGGGCGCTGTTCGCCGGTGGTCGGGTCGGTGACCTCAGTCCTGTTCCAGGTGTTGCGGAAGCCGAACTTGCCGCCCGACAGGCCCAGCTTGGTCGTCGGGATGGTTACGTTTAGCGCCAACTGGTCCAGCGTCCCGTCGCCGATGTTGCCGACCGCCGCCAGGCCCCCGTCCAGAGGGATCAGGTCGATGGCGTCGGTGATCTCGTCGTGGCGTAGCCCCAGGCTGACGATGCCCTCGCCCCAGAAGCGTTTTTCGAAGGTCAGTTCGCTGACCCAGCGCGATTCCGGCGACAGGTTCACATTGCCGCCGAAGACGTTCTCGTCGGCGAACTCGGCCGAGGCGGCGAAGTCGCCGAAGTCCAGTTGACCCACGGTGCGTTCGAAGCGGGCGCGGATCTGGGTGTTGGCCATGGGCGTCCAGGTGGCCAGCAGGCGGGGCTTGGCGAAGAAGAAACTCTTTTCCTGCGAGGCGTCGCCCGACTGGCTGATGGTCGAGGATTCCAGCCTCAGGCCGCTCTCCAGCGTCCACTTGGGATTGATCCGCCAGGTACCCTTGCCGAACAGCTCGCCGCGGGTCTCCTCGACCTTGACCGAGGCTGAGGGCAGCGCCACGGCCACGCCGCCGACCGAATAGGCCTGTTCGACCTCCCGCATATTGTAGGCGATCTCGCCGCCGGCCTCAAAGTCCATCGCGGGAGACCGCTCATAGCGGACCAGGCCGCGCAGGATGGTCTCTGACGACTCGCCGTCGGCGTTGAACAACTGTTCCGGTTCGTCGATTCCCTTCAGTCGGGTGCGCGAGGTCGAAACCGAATCGAAGTCGCCGAACTCGTGGATGAATCGGGTTTCCAGCTTGAGCTTTTCGGCGAGCGGGCGGGTGAAGACGACGCCGAACTCGCCGCTGTGGCCGTCCTCGTCATAGAGGTTCTCACGCAGGATATCGGGCGCTGTCTGGCGGCTGAGGCTGTGCCAGTCGTTGACGCCGTAACGGGCGGTCAGGTCGACCTTACCGCCCATGAAGGGGCTGGAGAAGTTGCCCCGGATCGAGTTACCGCCGCCGTAGTTGTCGTTGTAATACTGTTCGTTACGCAGCACGTTGCCGTTGGCGTCGGTGCGCACGACATAGCCGGCCCCGTTGGAGTCGCTGGACGAGATGCCGTCGCTCAGGGTCACGCCCCAGGTGCGCTCGCCCTCGCGGGCGGTGAACTGATAGGTGCCGCCGAACAGATCCTGACCGCCCTCGAACAGGCTGGCGTTGGCGGTCAGCACGTGTTCGCGGCTGGAGGTGGTCTTCAGGATGACGTTGGCGACGACCGAATAGCCCTGCATCTCGATGCCGGGGGCGCCGCCGCGGACCAGTTCGATGCGCTCGACCTGCGTCGCCACTGTGCGGCCCAGGACATTGGAGCCGGTGTCGTTCTTGGACGCCGGGCGCGCGCCGTTGATCAGGATGTTTCCGACCGCGCCTTCAAAGCCGCGAGCGCCGTCGCCGTCGTTGACCGAGAAGCCCGGCACGCGATTGACCATGTCAAGCGCCGTATTGGGACGGGCGTCCTTGAAGAAGTCGGGAGTGAAGACCAGCACGCCCTGATCGCTGGCCTCGGCGGTCTGGGGCGCAGGCGCAGTGTCGGCGAAAGCCGGTGCAGCTGTGGCGAACGCCAGCGCGGCGGTGGTGGCCAGCAGAATGGTCTTGGTCATGGCGTTGTCCTCTCCCTCGGTCGTGAGGAGAGGTTTGGCGGGGGGAGGCTCAAGTCTCCAGTTACAAGCCTGACAGGTGGATTAAATCGCGGACAGCATTACCGATTAGTCAGATTACAGTCTGGTTAGATACTGTTACGCCAGCAGACATGACCATTCGTATCCTTGTCATTTCAGCTCTTGTTCTTGGCCTGTTAGGTGCGCCCGCGCAGGCTCAGGATACGTCGGCTATGCCCGTAACCACGGTGGACGAGATCTTCGTCACGGCCCGCCGCACCGAGGCGCCGATCTGGGAAATCACGCGCGGCGACAGCACCCTGATCCTGGTCGGCGCCATCAGCGGCGTGCCGCGCGATGTCGAATGGCGGCCCGAGGCGCTGGAGGCGGCGACACGGCGTTCGCAGCGTATCCTCTTTCCGCAGGAGGGCCGGGCCTCGGTTGCCGACGTGCTGCGCCTGATCTGGCGCATCCGCACGGTGGCCACCTTGCCGCGCGGGACGACGACCGCCGACTATCTGTCGCCCGAGGTCCAGGCGCGGCTGGAGACGGTGATGGCGGATCAGAAGAACGCCAGCTGGCGCACCAACAGTCTGATGATCCTCAGTATGGACCTTATGAGCGACCATGCCGGCTATGAGCGGGGGCGGACCCGCAACGCCACTGACGTTATCAAGAAGGCGGCGCGCGACGCCCGCATTCCGGTGCGCCCGGTCGGCACGGTGCGTGGCGACGAGATCGTCGACAGCCTGATCACGGCGCCGCCCGCTGCCTATGCGACCTGCCTGGAGCGCGCCCTGGCCGCCGCCGAAGCCGGGCTGGAAGGCGCCGCCATCCGCATCAGCGACTGGCGCGCCCGGCGCGTGCCCGAGGTCATGGCACAGCCGCTGGAGCAGGCGCTCGGCCTGTGCTGGCCCTGGGGCGATCCCGAGATTGCGCCCCTGCTGCGCCGCCAGTGGGCCGAGGCTGTGCAGACGGCGCTGGGCGAGCCGGGCGTCACCATGGCGGTGGCCCAGCTGCGCGTCCTGGCCGAGCCGGACGGCGTGCTGGATGGGCTAGAGGCCCAGGGCTACGAGATCGAAGGACCGGCGTGGAAGGCGGACCGTGTGGCTGCGGGATCGTCAGGACCGTCCTCTTGGCGATAATATCGTCACCCGCGGCGGGACGTCCTGATCAGGCGATCATCTTGCGGAAGGACGGCGCAAATGTTGACGGCGTGCGCGATCTTCCAGCCTGGCGTTTTGCTCGTAAAGACAGGCGAGGCGAAGACGATGCAGGCGCTCCTCGTCGTGACGTGACCCCCGTTTCTCATCCAGCCATAACGAGAGTCCGAGGTTGATCTGAGTAGAGATTGGTTGGGTTGGCAATAGGGCGGCCTGCGCAGCCCTCAACCAGCGCAGCAGGCCGCCCGACGTTTCCAGTAAGGGCTTGCGCGTAGGCCTGCGGCGTCAGCCAGCCGAGCTTCGAGTGCGGTCGCCGCTCGTTGTAGTCACGCCGCCAGGCCTCCAGCACCGCGCGGGCGTGCGGCAGGGAGCGGAACAGCGTCTCGTTCAGCAGCTCGTCACGCAGGCGCCCGTTGAAGCTCTCGTTGAAGCCGTTCTGCTGGGGCTTGCCTGGTGCGATGTAGTGCCAGCCGACGCCGGTGTCGTCGGCCCAGGCCAGGACGGCGTTCGAGGTGTATTCCGTGCCGTTGTCGCTGACGATGGTGTCCGGTCGGCCCCGCTGCCGGATGACGGCGTCCAACTCCCGCACCACTCGCGCGCCCGACAGCGAGGTATCGGCCACCAGCGCCAGGCATTCGCGGGTGCAGTTGTCGATCACCGTCAGGATGCGGAAGCGCCGCCCGTCCGTCATCTGGTCGGCGACGACCCGGAGGGCGGCGCGTAGCAGCCAAGTCCAGCGACCAGCGCTGGTTGGCCACCAGCGGCAGGTCCAGCGGTCGCCGCGTGCCCATCGCTCGCTTCCGCCCGCCGCGCCGGCGCACCGTCAGCCGTTCCTCGCGATAGATCCGCTGGACCCGCTTCTTGTTGACCGCATGGCCCTCGCGCCGCAGCAGGACGTGCAGGCGGCGATAGCCGAACCGGCGACGCTCCTGGGCGAGGGCTTTCAGCCGGTCGCGCAGGGCGCCGTCGTCCGCACGCGTCGCCTGATAGCGCACGCTCGTCCGATCGACGCCCAGAGCACGGCACGCCCGCCTTTCGCTCATCTCGTAGGCGGCCTGCAGATGACCTGCCGCCTCGCGCCAGCCGGCGGGCGTCACCACTTTTTTCCCAGCAGGTCCTTCAGAGCCACGTTGTCCAGCATCGCGTCCGCCAGCATCCGCTTGAGCCGGGCGTTCTCGTCTTCAAGCGTCTTCAGCCGCCGAGCCTCCGACACGTCGAGCCCGCCGAACTTCGCCTTCCATTTGTAAAAGGTCGCCGAGCTGACCCCGTGACGCCGACACACCTCCGCCGTCGTCACTCCGGCCTCCTGCTCCCGCAGGATCCCGATGATCTGCTCTTCCGTGAACCTTGATCGCTTCATTCTGTCCGTCCTTCGTTAGCGCGGACTCTAGCTATTCCTGGAGGAGTTTCAGGGGGTCACGTCAGCACGATTGCAGTTCCCGAGTTCATTGATGACCCTTACGTCCCGCCTTCCCGAGCTTCGCCGGCTCCAACTCAATGCCGAAAACATGGCGAGGCTGTCGCCTTTCAAGGCTGACCGTGAGAGGTTCGGACGGATCGCCGAGCGGTACAGACAAGAGGCCGATGTTTTGGAGGGGGAAGGCGGGTCTGCGGCATCTCGTCGAAAAGAAGGGGGTTGAGCGGCGGTCCGGGCATCGGACAGGCTTGCGGTGATCGATTACGTCGATCCGACGGCCTCGACGCAGTTACAGGCCAGGCTGCATGGGCGTGATCCTCGCCGCCAGCGCCCACTAATTCTGTCTTCGGCTCTGACAGGGCGGATGGCTCGACGGCGGTTCAGGCCTCGATCATGCTCGCGACCTTGGCCGCCAGATCCGTCATCGCGAACGGCTTGGTCATGACCTCCATGCCAGGCTCCAGCAGTCCGTTGCCTACGGCGGCGTTCTCGGCATAGCCCGTGATGAACAGGACCTTGAGGTCCGGCCGCCTCATGCGGGCGGCGTCGGCCACCTGACGCCCGTTCAGGCCGCCAGGAAGACCGACATCGGTGACCAGAAGATCGATCCGGTGCTCGCTGTCCAGGATGCGCAAGCCCGAAGGCCCGTCGCCCGATTCCAGCGTGGCGTAGCCATGCTCACGCAGAACCTCTGCGACGAGGCTTCGAACAGAGCGCTCGTCGTCGATGACCAGCACGGTTTCACCATGACCGGACCCTGGCTCCGGACTCGCCAGGAGCGGGTCTGGTTCGGCAAGGCTTCCGTGATGGCGCGGCAGGTAGAGGCACATGGTGGTGCCCAGACCCGGTTCGGAATAGACGCGGATCTGTCCGCCGGACTGCCTCACGAAGCCGTGGATCATGGACAGACCCAGGCCAGTGCCTTGTCCGATCGGCTTGGTGGTGAAGAAGGGTTCGAAAATCCTCTCGATGATTTCGGGGGACATCCCCGAGCCCGTATCAGTGACGCAGATGGAAATGTACTGCCCGGCAGCGAGATCGCGCTCGCGGGCATGACGATCGTCGAGCCACTTGTTTGCCGTTTCGATCGTCAACCGTCCTCCGCCGGGGGCCACGGCGTCCCGGGCGTTGATGCAGAGGTTGAGCAAGGCGTTCTCAAGCTGGGATTGATCAACCTCGGTCAGCCAGAGACCCCCTGCGCCGACGACCTCGAGGTCGATGGCAGGCCCGACTGTACGACGGATCAGATCCTCCATCCCGCCGATCAGGCGGTTCGCATCCGTCGCTCGAGGGGCCAGGGTCTGGCGGCGGGAAAAGGCCAGAAGGCGTTGGGTGAGGGTGGCCGCGCGCTGCGCGGCGCCCTGCGCTGCTTCGACATAGGGCCCGATTTCGGCTCCGCGGCCTTGCGCCATCCGTTTGGCGATCAATTCCAGGCTGCCGGAAATTCCGGCCAGAAGATTGTTGAAGTCGTGGGCTATGCCGCCCGTCAACTGACCGACAGCCTCCATCTTCTGGCTCTGACGCAAGGCGGCATGAGCGGACTGCAATTCTTCGGTCCGCGCCTCGACCCGGGCTTCGAGCGAGGCGTTGAGATCCGCCAGCGCTCTTTCAGCCCGTTTTCTCGCCGTCAGGTCCTTGAAGAGAACGGCGACCTGTCGACCTCCGGCCGGTCCGACCTTGAAGGCGGCCAGCTCCAGCCATCGGCCGGTGGCTTCCAGTTCCTTTTCAAAACGGATCGGCCGACCTGTTTCGAGCACGTCGCGATAGAGCGAAACCCAGCTGTCGGCCTCCGTAGGCACCATGTCGCGGACCCGACGGCCGACCACGTCGCCAATTCCGGCGTGTTCGGCGTAGGCGGCGTTGGCTTCGACATGCACATAGTCGCTGAGCGGCCCGTCAGGCCCGTCGATGAACTCGATAACGCAGAACCCCTCGTCCATGGTGTCGAACAGGGTCTGGTAGCGTTGCTGGCTTTCGGAGCGCCCGGCTTCGGCGCGAAGACGTTCCAGGACGTTCCGGGTTCGGGCCGCCACATCCTGCAGGAAGTCCAGATCGATCTGGCTCCAGGCGCGAGGGCGGGCGTCTGTGACGAACAGCATGGCGACCAGCTGGTCACGCTCCAGCAGGGGCACGGCTGCAAAGGCGTGGATGTCCGCTGCAGTAAGAGGGGCGGCCTTGTCGCGCGTGAGGGCGTCCTGAACGACATCGGCGACAGCGACGGGGCGCCCCTGGGCCAAGGTCGTGAAGACCTCGGGATGCTCTCGCGGCGACCAAGCCTGCCTCGGCCGCTTCGCATCGAGGGTCACGTCCCCATCCCGCTCCGCCCCGGAAGGCTTCGCCCCCTTGTCGAGCGAGACATAGGCCGCCGCCAGGTTCAGGGTTTCGCCGACGACGCGAGCGGCGGCGGCCGGGATCTGCCCGGGGTCGTCCAGGGCCGTGAGCTCGTCGTGCAGGCGGAGCAGGGCGGCTTGCCTGACCTCGACCTGCTTGCGCTCGCTGATGTCAAAGCTGACGCCCGGAAGGCGGATGAGACGCCCCGCGGCGTCCAGGACGCATCGCCCTTCGGCGACGACCCACACCACTTCGCCATCGGGCTGGACCAGGCGATATTCTTTGCTGAAGGCCGAACGAGCCTCAATGGCCCGCGCAATCGCCGCCTGGATCCCCGGAAGATCCTGGGGGTGGATGGCGCTGAAGAAGACTTCGAGCGGCGCGCCCTCTCGAGCGACAACGGGATCTACGCCGTAGAGCCGGGCGAAGCGTTCATCTGCGCGAACGACATCAGCGGCGATGTCCCAATCCCACGCCCCGACGCCGCGGCCGGCCGACAGCGCGAGCTCGAGCCGTTCGACCGCCTCGGCCTCGTGAGCGGCGAGACGGATCCTCTCGGTGATTTCCGAAACGAAAACCATGACGCCGGCGGGCTGGCCGCTTTCATCGGGGACCGGGGCGTAGTGGAGGTCAAGCCAGGCAGATTCCGGACCGGTTCCCCGATCCAGCACCAGCTCCTGCTGCTCAAGGGACCAGGATTCTCCTGCGAGTCCGCGTCGAATATTGGCGTCGTTGAAATCCGCGATTTCAGGCCAGCCTTCGCGGGCGCCCATGCCCAGGAGCTCAGGATGCCTCTTGCCGGCGAAACGCGCATAACCGTCATTGTAGATGAGGACGCCTGACGAACCCCAGAGCAGAACCATGGGGTTCGGGGCAGCGATCATCATGCCGACCATGGTGGTCAGGCTCTGCGGCCACGCGGACCTGGGGCCGAGCGGCGTCGCCGACCAGTCATGATCCCGGATGAGCCGGGCCATTTCGCCCGGACCATTCAGGAAGCTCCTGTCTGCAGCCGTCTGAATCACAAATCCCCCTGATCGCGCGCGATCGTCTGTCTACGAGGTTTCGCCGATCAGACTGTCGAAAGCTCTTGCCACATTCTCCAGCGTGTAAGGCTTTTGCACGATCGGACGTCCCCTGTGTTCGATCGGCGGGTTTGCCTGTTCGCCGTAACCGGTCGCGAAGATGAAGGGAACGCCGACTTCGGCCAGCCTGTCGGCGATCGGATAGCTGTGACGATCGCCGAGGTTGATGTCCAGCATGGCAACCGTGGGACGAGCCGCATCGATGAACTCGAGCGCGCCCTCCACCGTGGCGGCCGTGGTGACG
The DNA here is from genome assembly GCF_014207965.1 of Brevundimonas bullata. Classification (GTDB taxonomy): domain Bacteria; phylum Pseudomonadota; class Alphaproteobacteria; order Caulobacterales; family Caulobacteraceae; genus Brevundimonas; species Brevundimonas bullata_A. Next base: position 380,250 of record NZ_JACHLM010000003.1, on the reverse strand, counting down.
GAGGCTGCACCCAGGCGATTGGCGATATCCTCGGCGTCCAACGCGATGATCAGACTGTCCTCGACGAGCAGAATGTCGTGATTGGCCAGGACCGCGTCCGGAAGGAGCTGGGGGTGGCCGATGGCGGGACGCGGGTATTTGATCGTCTTGGCGCCGTCCGTGGAGCGGGGTTCCGACAGATGGCGCGCCGGGATCCGGAACACGGCGTGCACGCCCCCTGGCTCATAGGCGACGTCGGCCGATCCGCCGAGATCATAGGGAACCGACCGGCTTATGATGGTGGTGCCGAAGCCCTGGCGCGTCGGCGGGGTCACCGGCGGTCCGCCGATTTCCCGCCACTCCATGACCAGGTCTTCGGCCGCATTGCGGCTCCAGCCGATCACCACCCGCCCGTCCTGCGTCGAAAGGCTGCCGTACTTGTTGGAGTTTGTGACGAGCTCATGCAGCACCAGAGCCATGGTCGAGTAGGCGTTCGGGTTCAGGAGAACCGGTTCTCCCTGAAGGGTGATGCGTCCCCGCTCATCGACAAAGGCGGCCGCTTCCGCGTCGATCAGCGCCTGGAGGGGCGCGGGTCCCCAGTGATCATCGGTTATCTGGTTATGAGCGCGCGCCAGGGCGTGGATGCGTCCGTCCACGACCTTGACGAAATCCGCGATGCTGGCGCTGGTCGGTTCCGACTGGCGGATCAATCCCCGTATCAGTCCCAGAATATTGCGCACCCGATGATTGAGCTCCGCAATCAGCAGCTCCTGACGAGCGCTGGATTGCTGGCGCTCGGCGGAGGCTTCGTCGGCGAGACGCAAGACGACCTCGATGAGTGTCGCACGCAGGGTTTCCGCTACCCGTATTTCTGAGGCCGTGAACGGCTGGGATCGTCCCTCGACCAACTCCTTCCACTCCGCGAAGCTCTCGCGCGGCGTCAGTCGAGGGCCGTTTGGACCAAAGCTCACCGGCTTGTGCGGGTCGCCGCCCCAACGCACGGAATGGACCAGCTCCCGACGGAACAGGATGACGTAATCACGCGGCGAGCGAGAGATGGGGATGGCCAGCAGGCCGGCCGCACCCGACGCGAAGGCGCTCGCGTCCGGGACCAGCGCCCCGATGTGATCCGTCGCGAACACGCGGCCGGCGGCCGTGCCGTTCAGCGCGCGCACGATGCGACGGAAATCCTCCAGAGGGGGCGTCTCACCGGAAAACGCGTGGTTGCCGCCAAGCCATACGCCGACGCCGTCGGCCGGTATGGCGTGGGTGAGGATGTCTGCGAGCCAGTCAGGATCCTTGAGCAGGGTTTCGTCCGACGCCACGGCCCCCAATAATTGATCAGAAATATCTCGCGCGCGACGTTCGTACTCGACGGTTTCCTTACGCTCACGGCTTTCCAGGCGCATGGAGAACATCTGGGCGAACAGCTCGCTGACCGATCGGCGCTCAAAGGTGGGGCGTCGCGGCGCGTAGTGATGGCAGGCGAACAGACCCCAGAGCTTGCCGTCCACGATGATGGAAATCGACAGCGACGCGCCGACGCCCATGTTCTTGAGATACTCGATGTGGATCGGTGAAACAGAGCGCAGCGTCGAAAGGGACAGATCGAGCGGGCGGCCGTCCTGGTTGCGCGCGGGAATGATGGGCACCGGCACGGCGTTCACGTCTGTGATCAATCTCAGGAGATTGCGTCGGTACAGTTCCCGCGCCTGAGTGGGGATGTCGGTCGCCGGATAGCGAAGCCCCATGAACCGACCGATGCCGGAGCGCACCGCTTCAGCGACGACTTCGCCGGACCCGTCCTCGGCGAACCGGTAGACCATCACGCGATCATAGCCGAGCAGGGCGCGAACCTGGCGGGCGCCTTCTCTATAGAAAGCGGGAAAATCCGCTGCCTGATCCAGCCGCGACATCATGGATCGGACGGCGCCGCTTGCGTCGCCGTGCTCGCCAGACGCCGGCTCGGCTTCAATCACGACCTCCCCGGCGGAGACATGAACCGCGACGTCGAACGCCGGGCCGCCGTCCACGAGCACGCAACTGAAGAGGCGTTCGACAGCGTCGCGGCCTCCCAGCATGGCGACGCGGTTGCGCAGGTCGTGAACCGCCTTGGGCGTGAACAGGTCCTGGATCAGAGCTCCAACCACGGCCTCTGGCGACTGATGGAGAAAATCTTCGATGTTCGCGGAGACGCGCGCCACCTGCCAGTCGGCCGTCAAAGCGACCAGGAAGCCGATCGGTTGGATGGCTCCAGGGATGTGGATGGGTTCGCGATCGCAATTGGTCAGGTCGACCGAGGCGGCGGGTGTCGTCACTTTCGGTCGGCTCCGGGATAGGCGCGTGCGGCGTTCTCGAACACGGCGAACACCGAACAGGCCGCACTTGCGGCCCTGTCGAAGCGGTCCGGCGAACTAAGCCGTTCATCAAGAACAGAGGCTAATGCGCGCCAGGCGGCCGGGTTCCCGGACGAGAGGAAGGATTTCGGCAGATCATCGGGAACCGAGCGGATGAGAACGGCGCCGCCGAGACGGGAGCCTTCAAGGACATAGATCGCGCCCAGGACCTCCGCCTCTCCGCGAAAAGGCGCGACCGCGGCGGGTTGGGGCAGGGCCAGGCCCATCAGGCCCAGGTCGGATCGCAGCGCCATTGTCCGGCGCCGTTCATGCCAGTCCGGCAGATGGGTTTCGGCATCGGCTCCATCCAGAGCGGCCTCAACGCCCATGAAGGCGCCGGCCTGCGCCTGGAGAAAGGCGCCATAGTCGGCGCGACAGGCCAGATCATAGCGAGACAACCATGCGTCCAGGCGCTCATGGGCGGCGGCGGTGGCCGCCTTTAGCCTGAAGCGGGCGCTGATCGCGGGGGCCGGTCCAAAGGAATTGGGCAGGATGGCTTCCTTTCCGTTTCTCCAGGGGCTGCCCGCCACCGGGAAGACCTTTGCTTAAGCGTCTCACGATTTATCAAATGCATGACAGGAACAAGGCCGGACCTTGGGGGCACTGCATTGCGGGGATGTTCGTGGTCGATAGACTGAGATACTCCGATGAACGGAACACGGCGGCGCCGTGTATCGAGGACCGCGGAAAGGGCCGCGTTTCTGGCCATGCGTTTGACACGCGCACCTGGGCAACTGCCATAGCTGGCGCAAGGCGTTCTTTCCGCCTGACCTATCAGACCTCGAACACGCGATATGGGAGGTCACCCAGGGTTTGCAGAACGGGCAGGGCGACGTTGTACACGGGGACGCCCCGGGCGGTACGGCCTTCAGGCGCGCCACGGTGAGCATGCCCGTGAACCACAAGTTTGACGTTCTCGTAGCGGTCTACGACTTCACCTAGACGAGAGGAGCCGAGGAAGGCGTGGATCTCCGGCGGCTCGCCCACCACAGTGTCGACGACCGGCGAGTAGTGGAGCAGAACCACGCTGCGTTCGGTACGAAGGGTGCGGATGGAATTCTCGATCAGATTGGCGTCTTCGACAGCCTCCTGGACGAATTGCTTGACCGAAGCCTCTCCAAACGAACTCAGCATGTAACGACCGAAGCCGCCGACGAAGCCCTTGCCGCCGGCGAAACCGACACCACCGATCTCATAAGATTCTCCGGTCAGCATCCTGACGCCAGCCTCAGACATCAATCTGGCGACTTCCTCGGGCTGTCCGCATTCATGCTCATGATTGCCGAGAACCCCAACCATGGGGATGCGGCAGGCGCGCAGGTCTTCGAGCAGATTCTCGACCTCGACCGTTTTGCCGAAGTTGACCAGATCGCCGCAAAGACAAAGGACGTCGGCGTCTTCGTGCACCCGGTCGAAAAGGTCGCGATAGACGCGGTGGGAAGTCTCGCCGACGTGCAGGTCCCCAACGGCGGCGATACGCAGCTTCCTTTCCGGTCCGGCCTCCATGCCCGGCTGAGGCGTCTGGATGTCAGACGACGGGGTCATGGCGTTCCTCCAGGCCCTTGCCGACAACGTCGCCGAAGCCCCATTCGGTGATGTCAGCGATATAGTCGCGAGGGCTGAACAGCCGGCCGCGACAGACCCTGACGCGCGGCGCCGGCAGATCGACCTGGGCCTGGAGTCGTTCCAACAGCTCAGTCATCAGCCATGCCGGCACACGGCCGCGCTCTGTGGGATAGGCGAAGCGGAAGTTCAGGAGGTGGGCCATCAGGACCTCCCAATAGAGGTCCATCTGATCCAGCATCGACTTCCAGTCGATGGCGTCGGACTGCTTTAGGATAACGTGGTTCACGTCGGCTCCGTCGTATCGATACCGATCCTGGATGAAGACCTTGGAAAGGATCAGAGCGGTCGGCGGCGTGATCGTGACCTCATGGCCGTAGATCGTGATCCGGTCCTCGCCGAACCAGCTGTCCGACACGGCGATGGTGCCGTTCGACATGGCGAAGATAACATCGAAAAAGTGCTTGTCGTCCTTCCACACCTTGGCGATCCAGCGCTCGTCTTCGACATCCGTGCGGTACCCGCGAGCCTGGAAGAAGGCGAGGATGCGGGGGTAGTCGCCTGGTTTGCAGAAGACGTCCAGATCCTTGGTCGGACGGCGGATGCCGGTATAGGCCGTCACCGCATAGGTGCCGGAGAGCAAGAAGGGTACGCCGGATTCCTTCAAAAGCCGCAGGCTCTCCTCGTAGAAGGCCATGGCCTCGGGCGGTGGTTCAAATGCGGGCTCGGCGACGGTGTCAGACATGCAGTGGGGGCTCCTGAAGAAGGTCAGGGAAACGGAGCTGCAAAGGCGAGGGTTCCTTCCCCGCATGGACGAGAACGACCTGCAGTTCAGACCGTAGAAGTGGAGGGCATGCCAACCTCGTCCTCTACCGCGCGCTGAGTCGGAAACTGGCCACATGAAGTCTGATTGCTCTCACGGGCGTAGAAGAGCCATGGCGACCTATGACTACATTGTAACCGGCGTGGAACCCGAAGCGGCTTTCCGGGGGGCGGCGTGCTCGGATGCAGACGCTTGGCGAGAAGCCATACTGTTTCTCTCTGAAATGCTGCGTGAGATAAATGTTCAGGAGGGTGGACCATTTTCGCTTCAAGTCATTGTTCAAAGCGGAGGGGGAGAAGTTTGTCGCGTGACCGCGTGCTCTCTCCCGGGGGGCGTGTGAGGATCTTTTGAAGAGGGGGAAAGACGGCCGGTGGCGTTCGAGAGGTGATCGCCAAGCCGACCGTCTACGGATCTCCTCCCCCAAAGAGTCCGTGACCGCCTAATACGAAACGAGGGCCCTAGGCTCAGGACTCATAGCCAGAAGAGCACGGTAGCTGCGAGGGCGATGGCGGAGAGGAAGACGGTCGGGCATCGATCGTAGCGGGTGGCGACGCGCCGCCAGTCTTTCAGTCGGCCGAACATGATTTCGATGCGGTTTCGGCTTTTGTACCGGCGCTTGTCGTAACGGACAGGCACAGTCCGGGATTTCCGACCGGGGATGCAGGGCGTGATGCCCTTGGCCTCCAGGGCATCCCTGAACCAGTCCGCGTCATAGCCCCGGTCGCCCAACAGCCATTGGGCCTTGGGAAGGCTGTCCAGCAGGGCCGCAGCACCGGTGTAGTCGCTGACTTGGCCTGCCGTCATGAACAGGCTGATGGGGCGTCCGTTCGCATCGGTTACGGCGTGAAGCTTGGTGTTCATGCCGCCTTTGGTGCGTCCGATGAGCCGCCCAAGACCCCCTTTTTTACCGCGAGGCTCGAAGCCGTACGGTGCGCCTTGAGATAGGTCGCGTCGATCATGAGGGTGCGCCGTTCGGCCTGAGCGCCGGACAGTCCCTCCATCATCCGGATGAAGACCCCGGCCTCGCTCCAACGCTTCCAGCGATTGTACAGCGTCTTGTGTGGGCCATAGACCGGCGGCGCATCACGCCAGCGAAGCCCGTTGCGGTTGACGAAGATGATCCCGCTCAACACCCGACGATCATCCACCCTGGGCTTGCCGTGGCTCTTGGGGAAGTGCGGCTGCAGCCGCGCCATCTGCTCGTCCGTCAGCCAATAGAGGTCGCTCATATCCAGTCTCCTTGCAGAGCCTGAATCAGATCGAGCACATCACATCAATGGGTCCTGAGCCTAGGCTCCACAAGTCCAGTTTCAGACTTAAAATAAAGATATTGAGATCTCTTGAAATTTTAAGTCTTTTTAAGCTGTTCCTGGCCGCGAAACACTCAGATAGTAGGAGCCAAAACTGTGTAGAAGTTTCCATGCGTTGGGGCCTCTATCAGGTCGGGCCGACGCAGTTGCTTCGCCATTAGATCTCGGGCCTAGCCCCCTGCTGACGGCCCGCGCCCATTCCGCATTGCAGCGGCTAGGCGCGGGCCGTCAGAAGGATAGCCAAGTCCGACCGCCTTGCGACTAACGGGCGAGACCCATCGCCTCTGCGTTGATCTTAGCGTCCGCTATGGTGGTCAGATCCTCATCAGTCTGGGATTCTTCCTGCAACGTCTCGTCAAGCAGGGCGGCGGCGTCATCAAGTCCGAGCACCAGAGCCCAGCGTTTAAGCGTGCCATAGCGGGTGATCTCGTAGTGTTCGACGGCCTGAGCGGCGGCCAGGAGGCCGGCGTCCAGCGCAGCGGTGTCCTTGTATTCCTCAGCGATTTCGTCCCCCTCTGCCAGAATCCCGTCGATGGCGTCACAGGTCTTGCCGCGGGGCGCCTTGCCGATGATCTCGAACACCTGCTGAAGGCGCTCGATCTGGCCTTCAGTCTGGTCCTTGTGTTTCTCGAATGCAGCCTTGAGTTCGGGCGACTGCGCGGCGCGCGCCATCTTGGGCAGGGACTTCAGTATCTTTCGCTCGGCGTAGTAGATGTCGCGAAGCGTGTCGTGGAACAGATTGTCGAGCGTTTTCTCAGCCATGAGTGAATCCTTGATTGTGCGCCCGTTGCGCCGGACGCCAACGGCTTCCCGCCAGATCGGCTCCAGGCGCCGCTGTTCTGTCCTGTATGCGACCTGCCGCCATGGCGACGCCTTTGAGGTGCGAACAACCTTCGCACGACGGCGACACGACGGTTGAAGCCGCGGCCCGGATCGTCCTCACTCCAGATCTCTAGGGTCCTCAATGGTGGGTCGCGTCCGCACCCGAAGGCTGAGCCTGCGTGCGGAGGCTGAAAGCGCTTGAGCCTCGGGGTGCGCGAGGACCCGAGAGGGCAAACTAGCGAGAGAGGGGCTCGCCGGCCCTGTCGTCCGCGGAGGATCATCCCGCTCAATAAGATTGTGTCCGATAGCCGACAGAACCGGATCATCGCCACGGTGTTGCTAGGCCTCCGGAGCACGAACTCTTCATGATTGACACGCTTGAGCCCCCCGTAGCCGTTCAGCCATTGGTGGACGGTCCTGCGCCCAAGGGAGATGGCGGATCCCCAGGAGTAAGAACGCCGCCCGCCGCCGTGGCGGCGCGCGTCATGGAAACCTGGGTGGCCAAGGGCGGCGATCTCCTGGTGCTGGCGGCGAGCGAGCGGCGGGCCGATGAAATCGGCCGCGCTCTCAGCGCGATGGTCGCTCCTGAGGAGGCCGCCGTTCTGGTGTTTCCGCCATGGGATTGCCTCCCGTATGATCGCGCCTCGCCGTCGCGGGAGAGCATGGGCAGACGAATGGCCGTCCTCGCGAGGCTGTCGGAGCCGTCGGGTCACGGACGGCTGGTCGTGACCTCGCCAGAGGCGGCGATGCAGCGGACGGCTCCGTTCGAGGTTGTCTCCGCCCGGTTTGACGTCGCCGTGGGAGCGCCGCTTGATCGCGATGCACTCAGCCGGTTCACCGCCCGGACCGGCTACCTCGCCGATGAACGCGTGGACGAACCGGGCGAGGTCGGTCTTCTCGGGGAGGTGGTGGATGTCTATCCGCCGGCGGCGGATTGGCCCTGCCGCATTGTAATATCGCACGACGGAAGCGTGGCGGAAATCCGACGTTTTGATCCTGTGAGTCAGAGGTCTCGCGACAGCGCGCCCGTTCTGTCCCTGACGGTAGCATCAGAGCTGGTTCTGAATGATGCCGCTGAGGGCGCCCAGGATGCGCCCGGGGACGAGCATAGGATGGCGGAATGGTACGACGCGCCTCTCGGCAGCCTGTTCGAGGCGCTGCCCAAGGCGGTCCTCCTGATGGAGGACGACGTAGCCGAGCGCGCTGAACGAACAGCCGAGCACGTCCTGGAAGCCTTTGAGGCCCGTCGGACTTTCGGCGACCCCGATGATCGCCAGCCACCCCCGCCTGATCATCTTTATCTCTCCTTGAGAGAGGTCTCCAAGGCCCTTGCAAAGGCGAAGACGATCGATGTGGAAAATGTGCAGGCGACGCCCGATTTCGCCCGGGCGGGCGCCCCAGGGACCGCGCTGAAACGCTATCTTCTGGGTCAGCGCGCGCAGGGACGTAAGGTCATCGTCGCGGGGCTGGCTCACGAGCAGCGGGTCATTGCACGGCTCCTGAAGCGCAACCGTATCGAGACGGCCCTCCCGCTTTCGAACTGGACCGCCCTTGAGGAGGCGGAGCGCGGCGCGCTTGTCTTCGTCATCGCCGACCTCGACAGGGGTTACGAGGATGAGAAGAGGGACCGGGTCGTCGTGACGGCGACAGACATCATGGGCGGTCGTCTCGCTCGAGAAGCCCGTCCCGCGACTGACCCGTTCGGCGATACAGAAACCCGCCTCGGGGATGTCGTCATCCACGAGGAGTACGGATTGGGCGTGCTGCGGGCGCTCGAGCAGATTGAGGCCGACGGCGCTCTGCGCGACGTCTTGCGGCTGGAGTATCACGGGGGAGCGACCGTGCTGGCCCCGGTAGACTAACTCGATCGTATCTGGCGTTACAGCGCTGAACCTTCGAAAGTTAAACTTCATCGCCTGAACACGCTTGGCTGGCCCAAGAGACGGGCGGAAGTCAGTGCGCAAATCGACGCGACCGCCGCTCAAATGGTCGAGACGGCCAAGGCGCGTGAAGCTGCGGAAGCGGCCAAGATCGTTCCGCCGCGCCAGGCCTACCTCCGGTTCGTGGACCGCTTTCCGTTCCCGGAATCCGTGGATCAGCTCGCCGCTATAGAGGCTGTCCTGAATGATCTGGCCTCAGGGCGACCCATGAACCGTCTCGTCTGTGGAGATGTCGGTTTCGGCAAGACGGAGGTGGCCCTGAGGGCAGCGGCCGCCGTCGCTCTCTCTGGAGGACAGGTCATGTTGGCGGCCCCGACCACCATCCTCGCCCGCCAGCACTACGAGACCTTCCGCCGACGCTTCGAGGGCGCCGAATTCCAGGTCGGCCTGCTGTCGGGCATGATCGAAGCCCCGCAAGCTCGGGAAGTGCGAGACGGTCTCGCCGACGGTTCGATCCGGGTCGTGATCGGCACGCATGCCCTGGCCGACGAGACCCTGGCCTTCGCGGATCCCGTCCTGGTCATCATAGACGAGGAGCATCGGTTCGGCGCCGGGATCAAGGCCCAGTTGTCGTCCCGGGCGTCACACCTGCTCTCCATGTCTGCGACCCCGATTCCCCGAACCCTTCAGAGAGCCCTCGTAGGCGTTCAGGATGTCAGCATAATCGCCAGCCCCCCTGCGCGGCGGCGCCCCGTACGCACCTTTTTGGCCGACTACGACGCCGCCTCGGTAAGGACGGCGCTCCTGCGCGAAAAGCGCCGCGGCGGACAGAGTTTTGTCGTCGCGCCTCGTATTGAGGATATTGAACCGCTGGCGATCCGACTAGCGGAGCTGGCGCCCGAGCTCCACGTCCTTATCGCTCACGGCAAGCGGCCTCCTGACGAGATGGAGGGGGTCATGTCGGACTTCGCCAGCGGAAAAGGCGATATTCTGCTTGCCACGAATATTGTAGAAAACGGGCTCGACGTGCCGCGTGCCAATACCATGCTGGTCTGGCGTCCTGAGTGCTTTGGCCTCGCCCAACTTCATCAATTGAGGGGACGGGTGGGGCGAGGACGCCGCCAGGGCTTTACCTATCTGTTGATCGAGCCAGAGACTGAAATCGCCGATCACACTCGGGCGCGCCTTCAAACGCTTGAGGCCCTGGATCGGCTGGGGGCCGGGTTCGCCATCAGCGCACGGGATCTGGACCTTCGCGGCGGAGGGGATCTGGTCGGCGAGGAACAGGCCGGTCATATCAGGCTGATCGGCGCCAGCCTCTATCAGAGAATATTGACGCAGGCCTTGGGCGCGGCGCGTGGCGAGACTGGGATCGAGCCCGTTCGGCCTAGGATGACCTTGAGCGGCGTGGGGCGTCTGCCGGAGGACTATATCCCGGATGCCGCAGTGCGCATCTCCTTGTACGCCCGGCTTTCCCGACTCGTAAGCGCGGAGGAGATTGATCAACTCCACGAGGAGATCGAAGACCGGTTCGGGCCTCTTCCAGAGGCCGCAACGGCGCTGATGAATGCCAATCGTCTGACGATCCTCGCCCTCGCCGCCGGCGTGACGGAGGTGGTGTCGGGACCAAAGGCCACTGCATTCGGTTTTGCAGCGGAGCGGTCGGCAGGAGCCGCCAAGCTTCTCCCGGCGGCCGAGGGGCGCCGTTGGTCGGCTCAACGCCTCATTATTGATACCGCCGACGGCCAGCCGCATGAGCCGGCGTTCCTGGAGGCGATTCTGGCTGAGCTTGCGGAGGGAGCGCCCGACGCAGAAGCCAGATAGACGGGGTTCTGCTTAATCTCGTCGAGGGAGTGTCGTGCGCTCCTGCGCGCCCTACGCGCGTTCCGCGTCGCCTGGTTGTAATGGTCAGCTTCGTTTACCTGCCGCCGCCTCCAAGCCGCGGAGGCCGACACCTTGGAAGCGTGTGCCCTAGCGCCGTCGCGCGACTACGCTTGTTCAGAGCCACTGTGTCGCTCAAGCTGAGCTGCAGGGCGCGAACGCGGTCATGGAGAACGAGACTGTATCCGACATAGGCGCGGGTTGCTCTAGGTGGTGTGGACAAAGTGCCTGACCCACAGGCGGATTGAAGCGACGAGGACGAAACCGAGGAAGCTGTCGGCGGTCTTGTCGTATCGGGTCGCCAGTCGGCGGCTGTGTTTGAGCCTTGAGAAGCAGCGCTCAACGAGGTTCCTCAGGGCGTAGATATGACCGTCGATGACGGGCTGAACCTTGCGGTTCCGCCTTGCGGGAATGACGGCGACGACATCCCTGGCGTCAAGGTCGGCCAGGATGAAGTCGGCGTCGTATCCCTTGTCGGCGAGCAGCACGCGAGGCTGTGGGCCGGGTTCGTCCATGACCGGCGCATAGCCCTTCACATCGGAGACCTGACCGCCGCTCAGCGTGACCGCGACAGGGAGGCCCAAAGCGTTGCTGCGGAGATGGATCTTGGTCGAGAAGCCACCGCGAGAGCGGCCAAGACCCTGGTCCTCATCCCCTTTTTTAGCGCGCCGGCGGCGTGCTGATGGGCGCGGATGATGGTGGAATCGATCATCTGGACGCTGCCATGCCCTGCGCCGGCCTCGTTCAGCGCCTCCAGCATCACCTCCCAGGTCCCCGCCAGCGTCCAGCGCCGGAACTGCCGATAGACCGAGTTCCACTCGCCGAAATGGCTGTGCAGGTCACGCCAGGCCGTGCCTGTCCGAGCGATCCAGAACACTCCGTCCAGCACCCGTCGGTGATCACGAGGACGCCGCCCCCGTCTCGGCCCCTTCTCGACAACGAACGGCTCGAAGAACGCCCATTCCTCGTCCGACATCAAACCACGAACCAACGCCACCCTCCGCAAAGAGCAGCCTTGAATCAGTCATCTGGTGATTTGGGAATCCACTTTGTCCACGCTACCTAGTCCGGCAGAATCTGCGGGTTTAAAGCAGAGGCGTAAATCGAGCTTCGCCGGGACCCGGTCACGCCGCCTCGGCTTGAGCGTCTGCGCTCGCCTCGGCGCAGGGGGCGGCTGTCGAAAGAGCCGGGCCCGATGAAAGCGCATCGCAGGCTTGCGGCTTTGCGTTGACGATCGGCCGGGAAGTGAAGATGTAGAAGCCGCGATCGGCCATGGCGGCGAAAAAGTCGCGATCATAAACCCCATCCGCGCACATCGAATTATCCGTCTCCTTGATGTTCAACAGGGAGCCGGTAACTAGATTGCGCGCACCACGTTCCTTTAGACTGATACACGACCCAAGGCGTGCGTCAGTTGACGGTCAAGCGCCTCCGGCGCGCTCAAGCGGAGCCTCCGCGCCCGTCATTCTCGGATCGGGTCGTTTCTCCTGATTTCTTAAAAAGCCCGTCAGAGCCGTGCCGAGGTAGACGACACCAAGCAGGAGGAGGAGCAGTCCCGCGAAGCGCAGCAGACGTTGAGGGTCGCGCATTACAGGGGGCTTGTCGGCAGGTTTCATGCCAGGTCGGTCCTTCGAGCAGAGACGGCGGCATGGGTTTCAAGTCTCGGAAGGCGTCGTCTGTTCCCGATGACTGAGATCCGCTCCTGCCGAAATGCGGGCGGAACGGGTAGGCGAGCGGCGCGCTAACCCAGACAGTCAGGGCGCTGGATCCGACGAGGGATCATGTCCGAACCAGATGAGGGCTGATATGAAATTCTACGAGATCGTCGTCGCCGACGCCCTTGGCGCCGAACGGAGATTGAGGGTGCCGTCCCCGACAGATGCCCAGGCCGTGGACGCCGCCGCGCCCCTGTTGAAAAGCGGAGAATCCATACTCTCGATCCGCCAGACGCCCGACGATGGTCTCCAGAAGACTGACGGTCCCCCGCCTAAGACCCAGGCTGAGGAACTCGCGCCGACGACGCCGGGCATGGCGGCACGTCGCGACGCCTCGTGATCCAGGAGGTCTGTCGTCCGGCCCCGAACCTCTTGGGCCGGGGAGAATGAAGATCCGGATCGGCACAGCAGGCTGGGCCATTCCGGCTGAGGTGAGAGACCGGTTTCCTGTCACGGGCAGTGGGCTGGAGCGCTACGCCGCGCGCCTCGGCGCCGTCGAAATAAACTCAACCTTCTACCGCCGCCATCGCCCATCCACGTTCGCGCGCTGGGCCGCCGCGACGCCGCCGGATTTTCGCTTCTCGGTTAAGGCTCCGCGCGATATCACTCACCTTCGGAAGCTGGAGAACTGCGACGACCTGCTCGCGGAACTAGCCTGCGATCTGGCGAGTCTGGGCGACCGACTGGGTCCGATCCTCGCGCAGACGCCGCCCAGCCTTCTCTTCAACAACGCCAGGACGGCGGCCTTTCTGGACGCTTTTCGGGCTCGCCTCGAAGCGCAGATCGTCCTCGAGCCCCGGCACGCATCCTGGTTTACGGAAGAAGCAGATAGTCTGCTCGCTCACCACGGGGCCGCGCGCGTCGCGGCGGACCCGGAGCCCGCGCCAGGCGCGGCCCTGCCTGGCGGCGACGGGTGCGTCTATTTCCGTCTTCACGGCAGTCCGGCCATGTATCGGTCAGCCTATGGTCGCGACCGGCTCGAGACCATCCGCGACAAGGTGCTGGCATGGGATTCGAGCGATAGCGACCGCTGGGTCATCTTCGATAACACCGCCATGGGAGAGGCGGCCGCTGACGCGCTTGCGCTCGCGCAGATGACGGACGTCGCCTAGTCGTCAGCCTGCAAGCGCCTTCCATACCAAGGAGGAGGATCGCCTAATGCTCCGGTGGGGGCCAAGGCGGCAGCGCGCATGATGATGGACGTGACCAAGGGGCTTCCTCGCCGAGCTTCGTCCTGGTTGCGAGCTCTGAGAGAGCAAGAGCCTGGTCTCCGCGCGAGCGGAACGCGGAGCGAGCGATGGTGTCTCATTACGCTCTCGGCGAGCCGAGATTGCCCGTGTTTGGCCGGAGCGACCCAAACGGCGCCGGAGACGCGAATCTTGTGTCGGCTTGCGGACAGTGAGCCCGCCCGCCCGTCGTGGGGGGGCCCGATGGCCTCAATGCCGCGCCCGCCCCCTTTTGAAGGAAACCCGATGGCGTCGGAGGCGCTTTGTTCTTCACATCAATCAGGAGCTGATGACCATGCGCCACGCCTCGACCTTTGTCGCCGCCGCTGCGGCCGCCGCCCTATTGTCCGCCTGCAGCCCCCGGGACGGGAATGAAGCTGTGAACAAGGCTCAGGATGCGGTGTCAGCGCCGGTGGGCCAGACCTCGGCCGCCACAATGGGAGGAAACCTGGTCAGCGCCTATGTGCCGGCCGCAGCCATGGGGGACATGTATGAAATCCAGGCCGCGGATATTGCTCTGGAGCGGGCCAGCCGCGCTGACGTCAAGGCTTTGGCTCAGATGATCAAGACGGATCACACCGCCGCGAGCGCCGCGTTCAAGACTGCCGCCTCCACAGCGGCCCCGAACGTGACGGCGCCTGCGGAACTCGATCAGCGCCGCAAGGGACTGCTGGACAACCTGAGGGACGCCGGCGCCGCCGATTTCGACAAAGTCTACATCGATCAGCAGGTCGCGGCTCACCAGGAGGCCGTAACCCTGCACCGGGGCTTCTCGGACAACGCGGAGGCGCCCGCCCTGGCGACGCATGCGCGCACGGTCCTGCCCAAGATCGAGGCCCATCTGCAGAAGGCCGAGGAAATCCAGAAGGCGATTTCCGGCGAGTAGCATGGCCCCCAGGCTGAAGGTCTTTGAATGGTCGGACGGCTTTCATCGTTTCACGGTGGCGGCCTCCTCTAGGCCAAAGGCCCTTGCCGCCTGGGGCATCCAGCAGGACATCTTCGCTTCAGGCCTCGCCAAGGAAGCCCCTGAATCCGAGGACGCGGAGGCGGCCCGGGCGCGATCAGGGGAGGTCGTCGAGAGGGGGCTGGCGATCGACATCGGCAAGACCGGACCCCGAACGGCGCGAGTGAAGGCGCGTAAGGGGCCGACCGCCGCCGAGAAACGTCGGGCCCAGCGCCTCGCTGACGAACTGGAGGCGCTGGAGCAAGCCTACGCCGCCAGCACGGAGGCCCTTCGCGCCGAGACCGGGCGGCTCGAGGCGCAGGCATCGCAAGAGAAGGCGCGGTTCGACAAGACCCGCGCCAAGCTCGCCGGGGACCTGAAGCGGGCGAGCGAGAAACTGTAATCGGCTGAGGCGCCCGCGCCCCCCCCCCAGCCAATCGGAGAGAGCCAATGCGGACGCAGCAGACAAGCACTGACGCCGAGATGGCGTCGACGGGATTCCTGGACAACGACGTTCACAACGGGGACCATTCATCCTCATCCATCCAGGCCGTCATGATCAACCGGCCCCGGTCCGAGCTCTACGGCTTCTGGCGCGAGTTCCGGAATCTCCCCCTCTTCATGGCCAATGTACGATCGGTCAGCGGCGACGGACGCGTTTGGATCATAGCCGGGCCCGGCGGCTTCGAGGTTCAGCTGGAGACCGAGATTATCGAGGATCGCCCGGGCGAGAAGATCGCCTGGCGCTCCACTGAATCAGCGGACATCGATCACGAAGGCTGGGTCGAGTTCCGTGACAACGCTTTCGGCCGCGGAACCGAGGTGCGCGTCATGATCAGCTATGACCCGCCTGCCGGCGCCGTGGGCAAGCTCGTGGCCAAGGTGATGCAGCGCGAGCCGCGCATTCAGGCCAGACGTGAACTTCGCCGCTTCAAACAGCTGATGGAGACAGGAGAGGTTTCCACCTCCCAGGCTCCCGTCGCCGCGCCCCGCGGCTGATCATCAAGGACGAATTCCATGCGCGCACTGACCTGGCACGGCAAACACGATGTTCGGGTGGACACGGTCCCCGACCCCGAGATCGTCAATCCCCGAGACGCCATAATCAAAATCACCGCCACCGCCATCTGCGGCTCGGACCTCCACCTCTATGACAGCGTCATCCCCGGCATGCACCGGGGCGACATTCTCGGCCATGAGTTCATGGGCGAGGTGGTGGAAGTGGGGCGCGGAAACACCAGCCTGCGGGTGGGGCAGAAGGTGGTGGTGCCCTTCGTCATCGCCTGCGGCCAGTGCTTCTTCTGCGGCAAGGAGCAGTATTCAGCCTGCGACAACTCCAATCCTGCCGACAAGTCCGACGCCTCCGAGGTCGCCTACGGCTACCCGGCAGCGGGCCTGTTCGGCTATTCGCACCTGACCGGCGGTTACGCAGGCGGGCAGGCCGAGTATGCCCGCATTCCCTATTCGGACTTCGGTCCCATCGTCGTGCCCGACGGCATCGAAGACGAGCGGGTGCTCTTCCTTTCCGACATCTTCCCCACCGGCTGGATGGCGGCGGAAAACGCCGGGATCCAGCCCGGCGACACCGTGGTGGTCTGGGGCTGCGGCCCGGTCGGCCTTTTCACGATCAAGAGCGCCATCCACATGGGGGCGGGGCGGGTGATCGCCATCGACCACCATCCGCGCCGTCTCGCCCTGGCGAAACAGAACGGCGCCGAGGTGCTCAACTATCATGAGGTCAAGGTGCTTGAAGCTCTCAAGGAGATGACGGCAGGCATCGGCCCCGACGCCTGTATCGACGCGGTGGGCATGGAGGCGCACGGTTTCGCTCCGGATAACATCATCGACGCCGTCAAGCAGGAGACGAAACTGGGGACGGACCGCCAGCATGTCCTGCGCGAGGCCATCATGGCCTGTCGCAAGGGGGGGCGTATTTCCATGCCCGGTGTTTATGGCGGGATCGGCGACAAGCTGCCGATCGGCGCCTTCATGCAGAAGGGGCTCACCCTGAAAACCGGCCAGACCCACGTGCAGAAATACCTGCCCACACTGTTGGAGCTTGTGATGGACGGCCAGATCGACACCACGGACCTGATTAGTCATCGCCTGCCGCTCGAGGAGGCCGCAACGGCCTACAAGAATTTCCACGACAACCCCAATGAGTGGACCAAGGTGGTCCTCAAGCCTTGAAGGCATGAAGGTTCAGGCGGCGCCCTTTGAAAGATGGCCCATTTTTAAGGCAGCGGTTCGGCGAGGCCCGGTCGGCTGCCTCTGCCTGACGCATGGAACCCCTTGGCGGATGAACCATTTGAGGGAAAGGGGCAGTGATGCGCTCCATCCTTCGGCGGGCAGGCGTCGTCGCCAAAGCGCGCGACGCCTGCTAGTCCGCGTGTCAGGAGCCCGCGCCCCAGTGTTCCACAAGAACCGTCGGCGCGCAGCCACGGGCCCAAATACAGGCATTCGCAAGACGGCAGGCCTTTCTGGAGTTTTGCTCGTAGAGGCGGGGAGCCGTACGAGGGAATCTTGGCCTATCTGGTCACACGTGAAGTCATGGCGAGGCATCTGGCCGCCTGCGTATCCGATCATAACGCCGTGCTGAATCTGGCGGCCTTTCGAGGCCCAAGGACGGGCTGGGGTTAGCCATCCATGCCGGCAGGAGCGGGTTGAGGTCTTCGTCGCGGTCGGGCGTGTTCACCTGCACGGGTGGCTCAGGAATGGGCGGCCTTCGCAGCGTCGTCCCGGAAGCGCCACTTCATGAACAGAACGCCGGACGCCATCGCCAGGGCGCAGGCGTTCGCGATCGTGACGGGCCACGCCTCAGTCATGACGCCGTAGACCACCCACAGGATGAAGCAGATGACCGTCAGGGCGTAGGTCTTCAAGCTGACAGCCGAGGCGTCTTTCTCCTTCCAGATCTTTATGCCTTGAGGCGCAAAACTGGTGATGGAGCAGACGGCCGCCGCCGAGCCCACGATATTCGCAACGAGTTCGCTCATGACGCCGCAACGTGCCCGTTGAGCCGCTGTTCCTCTGAGTTCAGAAGGTTGCGCATCACTCTGACGGCGTCGCGCGCATCGCTCGGCATTGGACGGGAGTCTTGGGGCTCTAGGCTTTAGCCTGCAGCGTGTCTTGATCTTGCTCACGCAGCCAGTTGTGAGCCTTTGTCGCCGCTATGGCGCCGTGACCCATGGCGACGCTGATCTGATCCAGACCTTCCACCACATCTCCGGCGGCGAAGACGCCGGGAACGCCGCTATCGGCGACGCAGGCAGCCGACACGCAACCGGCTCCGGTCAGACCGATGCCGAGCTGCTCCGCCAGAACTGACCGCGGCCGACACCCCAGGGCCGGATAGATGACGTCGAACTCCAGAGACGCGCGCCCTTCAAGCCGCACGCCGATGCGGTCCGCACCCGGTTCCAGAGCGAGCAGGGCGCCCTTTTCCACGCTGACGCCAGATGCAGCCAACTCCTGCACCTGGGCGGGGGAGAGTTCGGGATGGCTGAGCGGCATCAGGGTGACGTCGTCGGAGTATTGCCGCAGGAAGAGGGCTTCGGCGGCGCCGTTGCTGTCGCAACCGACCACGCCGATCCGCATGCCCAGATGCTCATAACCGTCGCACACAGGGCAATAACGCAGCACGCCCGCTCGGATCGCTTCCTCATGGACGGCGTGCGGCAGATCGACCTGATTGAGCTCTATGCCTGTGGCGAGGATGACCGCGCGGCTCGTTCGCGTAGAGCCGTCTTTGAGACGGAGGCGAAATCCGTCGGCGACAGCGTCGATCATGATCACCTCCGCCTCCTCTACGGCGGCGCCGTACTGGACGGCATGGCGTGTCATCCGCGCGATCAGCTCTGGTCCGCGAATGCCGTCCGGAAACCCCGGCGCGTTGTGGGTTAGGGGAATCCTTAGCGCACGGCTCTTGCCGTCGTGCAGCACCAGAATGTCCCGACAATATCGCGCCAGATAAAGGGCTGCGGCAAGGCCAGCCGGGCCGGCGCCGATGATGACGACATCACGTCGAGCATTCAGTTCTGCGGCCACGTTTGTGCTCTTCCGGAGTTGCTGCCCTGGCGAGCAAAGCACGCTGGGCGAGGTTGCGTTCCCGGCGACCAGAGCCTGGCCGTCCCAACCGGGTGCAGGCGACGGGCAAGGCAAGTCGGCCTAGCGGGCGCCGGCGATCAGGGCGCCGCAGTCGGCGTCTTCCGCCAGTCCCGGGTCGATGAAGCCCAGCAGCGCGGCGACCGGATTGACCAGGGTCGCCAGGGCGCCGACGATCCCGCCCTGGGTCGCCACGGCCGAAACGTCCACGCCAAGGCTCGGGGAGACGAGCGGGCCCTTGACCGTGATCGGGGCCCAGACCCGCAGCAGGCGAGGCTTCTTGGTCTCGCCGTCGATCCTGAGGTTCATCGTCTCGGCCCCCAGGTCGATGGTGCCCGATCCCTGGGCGAGGACCACGTCTGTATCAATCACAAGGGTGCGCGAGGTCGCCACGCCGCCGGCGACTGTGAAATCCGCCACGGCGCAGCGGATGCCGGATGTGGACTGATCGCCGGACAGCAGCTTGCGCAAGCCGACGCCGACATTGATGCCCAGCAGTTCGGCGAAGGCTGATCGCATCCGCCCCTGGGGCACGACCAAGCTTATGGTTCCCCTGGAGTTGGCCGCCAGATCATGGATGGAGGCCCCTGGACCTTCAAGCTTCGCCCGACCCAGGGCGCGGCCCGTCACCGTCGGGGCGCCCCCTCGTGCGGGGATGATCGATTCCAGCGTATACCCGCTCAAGCGGAAATCGACGGCGCTGTAAGGCGTGCTCCTGCGGGCGTCGATCCGCGCTGTCCCGTTGAGCTCGCCGCGATTGAAGGTGAAGGACACCGGGTTGAGCTTGAGTATCCCGTCCTTCAGGTCGGCGCCGAGCCGGACTTGCCGGATGTCGAGGGTGTTGGCCTTCACCGAAGCGGCGCGATAGGACAGGGACCCGTCCATGGCGCGAAGCCTTTCGGTGCGCAGCGGCGCATCGGGCAGGAGTTTGCCGGGGGCGCCAGAGCTGGCGACCGTCCCGCCGCTCGTGACCCTTGGCCGGGCGCCGAGGACGGCCGCGAGATCATCAATGTCGAGCGAGCGAGAGACCAGTTCCGCATCAACCCGGCGGCGTGCGCCCATCTTGTTCACCTCCAGCGTTCCCGACAGGTCTGACGATCCGACCCGTCCGCTGAAATCGGCGAAGCGGAACAGGGCGCCGTCGCGGCTGAGGCGGCCGCTCAATCTGTAGGGCGGCGTGTTCGGCGTGGTGATGCCCGTCAGCAGATAGAGGTCGGCCAGGTCCCGTCCTTCCAGCTCCAGCACGGCGTTGAAACGCCCAAGGTCGAAGGGCCGGGTGACGGCGCCCTCTGCCTTCAGTCTCGACCCGGCCCCTGCCAGATCGGCGGTGAAGGCGTAGGGCCGGTCTCGGCGGATATTGACGAAGGGGCCGCCCGTGACCCTAAGGCTTAGCGGCGCGCCGTTCATCGTCCCCTTGCCGTCAAGCTGGAAACCGCTTTCGCCGTCCTCGGGAGACCGCGCTTCGCGCGCGGCGAGCATGGCGTCGAGCTTCATGCCCCGTCGCTGCTCGTCCAGCGTCAGGCGGCCGTCCTTGATGACCAGACGCTGGATGACCGGCAGCTTCGCCCCGCGACCGTCGTCGGGTCGATCCGGTTTCAGGTCCCAGCTGCGCCGGCCTTGCGCGTCCACGATCAGATGAACCGTCGGGCGCGTCATGGTCAGGGATGACACCTCCACCTGGCCCAGGAACAGCCGACGCAGCCGAACCGAGACGTCCAGCTGTTCGACCTCGGCCGTATTCCGACCGCGCGCCCATGCGGGGCCGCCGATACTGAGCCTGCGCACCGTGGCCGACGGGGTCCAGCTGAACAGCCTGACATCCAGATCGCCGTTCAGCAGGACCTCGCGGCCGGTCGAGGCGGACGCTGCGCGGCTGATCGGTCCGCGCAGCCAGTTCCAGTCGAACAGAACCAGGAACAACAGACAACCCAACGCCAGGGCCAGGGTTATCCCCACCGCCACGGCCTCCGGCCTTCCTGGATGTCGAAACGCCAGCCAGACAGGGTCTTCGGCCACCACATACGTCTTGAGCCGGTCCGCCCTGTCCTTCACCAGACTCCAGCCGGAAATCACGGCTGCACGCAGAGATTGAGGGACTGATTTCGGGCCAGGTCGGTTGATCAAGATCGCCTCCGGTGAAGCTGATCAACGCCCGAGACGGCAAAGGGCGCCATGGCGAAATCCCGGCGGAGACGCGATCGTGATCTGATCGCCAAAGAACCCAAGAGGGCGGAGGTCGGGACGGCAAGCAAGCCTGAGCTCCGCCGCGGTCATGCAGCCGGTCTGCGCAGCGGAACGAGCGGCGCGGCGAGGACATTAGACCGGCATGTTCCAGCGCGCCGTCTGACGTCGCGCGCCTCCTCACAAGGATGACCCGATGTCCGATCGCCTCGCCATGCAGGATCCCCGCCGACAGTACCCCCGACCGCCTTTTCCCCGCCAGCCCCAGCCCGAGCCGGGGCTGGCGGGTCGCATGAGCCCCAGGCCGGATCACGGCGAAGACAGCTATGTCGGCCATGGTCGGCTAAAGGGGCGCAAGGCCCTGATCACGGGCGGAGATTCCGGCATAGGGCGGGCGATCGCCATCGCCTTCGCCCGCGAGGGCGCAGACGTGGCGATCGGCTATCTTTCGTCCGAGGATGCGGACGCCAGGGAGGTGATCGCCCTGATCGAGAAAGCCGGGGTCAGGGCGTTGGCCCTGCCGGGCGACATCCGCGACGAGGCCTGGAACGCGACCATGGTCGAGCGCGTCGTTGAGGGGTTCGGCGGACTGGACATTCTCGTCGTCAACGCCGGACATCAACAATACCGAGAGAACGTGTCGAAGGTCTCGACAGAGGATTTCGACGCGACGATGAAAACCAACCTCTACGCGTTGCACTGGCTGTGTCAGGCGGCGGAGCCGCACCTGCCTGCGGGCGCGTCCATCATCACCACCGCCTCGATTCAGGCCTATGAGCCGTCTGACATCCTGCTGGACTACGCCACGACCAAGGCCGGTATTGTCGCCTACACCAAGGCCCTGGCCAAACAGATGATCGACAAGGGCGTGCGTGTGAACGCCGTAGCGCCTGGGCCATTCTGGACGGTGCTGCAGCCCAGCGGCGGCCAGCCGCAGGAGAAGGTCGAGCAGTTCGGCGCCCATAGCGCTTTCGGCCGTCCGGGACAGCCTGTGGAGATCGCCCCTGTCTATGTGCTGCTGGCCTCACAGGAAGCCAGTTTTGTCACGGGAGAGGTATGGGGCGTCACCGGTGGGGCGGGGGTCGGCTGAGACGTCCCAAAGCAGGGTCGTCGACAGAGAGGAACAGCAAGGCTGGGTCGACGTTGGCTCCAGGCACGCTTCGGACTGCGCGGCCCGGCGGCCTCGCGCAGACGACGGAACGCGTCGAACCACGACGGCCAGTGAGGTGAGGGGGAAGGATGCAAGCCGCAGTTCATGGGGCCAAATCGGAACTGAGCTATCTCGGGGATCTCGGCCGCGCCTTCGGCGGGGCCCTGCTGTTCAGCCTGCCTCTTCTGATGACGATGGAGATGTGGGCTCTGGGCGTATCCGCGCCCCCGTTGCGACGCCTCGCCTTTGTGCTCGGGGCGCTGCCGGTGCTTTACGGTCTGGCGCATTACGCGGGCTTCTCGGCGCGCAGGGGTCTGATGAACAACACTCTGGACACCCTGGTCGCGCTCGCCGTCGGCTACGTGACCTCGGCCGCGCTCCTGGCTCTGTTCAATGTCCTTGATTACGCTTCCCTGACGTCGGCGACCGGACAGATATCTCTCCAGGCGGCGCCGGCGGCTCTTGGCGCCCTGGTGGCGCGCCGCCAGCTTTCGGGCGACGGAAAACAGGGGGACGAGGACGAGGCCTCCTATCCCGGCGAGCTCTTTCTCATGCTGGCGGGTGCGCTCTATTTCGCCATGAATCTCGCGCCGACCGAAGAAATGCGACTGATCGCCTATCTGACCACGCCGTTGGGCGCTCTGGCGCTTCTGGTCGTGTCGATATTTCTTCTGCATGTCATCGTCTTCGAAGCAGGCTTTGCAGGCCAGGAAGAGAAGGAAACGCCGCTTCGCGCCTTCCTGCACTTCACCCTGCCTGGTTACGCCCTTTGTCTGGCGGCGAGCCTCGCCATGCTGTGGACCTTCGCCGCTGTCGATGGACATGGGGCGGGGGCTGTAACGGCCAATGTGGTCGTATTGGCTTTCCCCGCCGCTCTGGGGGCCGCAGCCGCCCGGCTTCTGGTGTGAGTATGACCGGGATGAAGAACCGCAGAACATCCGACGGGGGGACGTCGTCCCGGTTGCAGGCCTTGTGCGCCTTCCTGGGTCTCATCGTCACCCTGGCCGCAATCGTGGTGCTCGCGCGCTCCGCTTTCGCTCATCAGTCGCCGCCGGACCTCTCCGTCAGAACGGAGGCCCCCCGGCCCGTCGCATCCGGTTGGGCTGTGGAGGTCAGGGTGCTCAACAAGGGCGACATGACGGCGGCCGCTGTCGAGATAGAAGGCGAATCCGAAGGGGAGCGAGCCCAGGCCAGCCTCGACTACGTGCCGGGGCGCGGTGAAAAGCGGGCGACCCTGGTGTTTTCCTCCAGTGCGAAACCCCAGGCCCGCGTTCGGGTGATGGGATGGAGCGATCCTTGAGCCATGGGACAAGCCAGCGGCCTGCCTTGATTGACCTCAGCTG
Source organism: Brevundimonas bullata (assembly GCF_014207965.1). Taxonomy (GTDB): domain Bacteria; phylum Pseudomonadota; class Alphaproteobacteria; order Caulobacterales; family Caulobacteraceae; genus Brevundimonas; species Brevundimonas bullata_A. Next base: position 356,934 of record NZ_JACHLM010000003.1, on the reverse strand, counting down.
GCAGGTTCCGAAGCCCTCAGCTTTTCAGCGGCCAAGCCGCATGTCTTGCCTGAATGGGCCGGACTGCTCCCGGAATGGCCGCGGCCGGACGTTACGAGGCAGGTCGGCGATCGGCTTCGCCTCTACCCCGCGCGTGCCGAACGCCCGACGCTTCACCGCCGCACCTTGGCCCGCGTCTCGAGTTCGCCGACCCGCCGTTCCAGATAGGTCCGGTCATCCGCCGACGGAGCAAGGCGTTCATAAGCCGCAGCGAGTCGGTCAAGGTCGCCGTGCTCGATGCGCAGCTGCGTCTGGGCGGCGGCGGAAAGGCCCGAATAGGGCAGGCTCCGAAGGACGGCGTCCAGACGACTGCGCGGTGTCTGGACCGGTGTCCCGCTCCCGTATCCCACGTCGCCGACGCGGGCGTCGAGGGCGTCCAGCCGGGAATCGAGATCCTCGCGTTCGCGAGCCGTGATCTGGCCGTCGCGCAGATACCCCGCTTCAACCTGGATCAGGGCGGCGTAGTCGGCCTTCAGCCGCGACCCTTCCGTGCGGCTCAGGCGACGCGCCGACACGGCTGTATCGACCCGGCGGTCAAATTCCGCCTTACCAGCGACGACAGAGGCGACTTCCGACGAGGGGTCGGCATAGCGGCCGTCCGCAAGCACACGGGTCAGGGCTTCGTAGCGGCTGGCCAGGTCCGCACGTTCTTCCGCTGTAAAGCGGCGATCGGATCCGTAGCGGGTTTCAAGATCCACGAGCGCCGCATAGTCGCTCTTGAGTCGGGTTGCGGTCATTTGATTGATCGCGCCGGACCGGACATCGGAATCAATGCGAGCGGTGAACTGGTTTCGCTGGGTCAGAAGGGGGGTGCGTCCTGCGGCCCACTGGGCTTCGATCGATGTCGTAACGCCTAACCGATCGCCGAAAAGCGCGCCAAGAATCGCTCCGATTCGTTCCTGCTGCTGGGAAGGCGCGTCGCCGGAGTTCTGAGCTGCAGCCGGGGAGGCGGCGAGAGCGACAGCGAGAGCGGCGGCGGGCAGGCAGCGGATTGAGGTCATGGTTTGCTCGTCAAGGTGAAGGTTTCGCGATGAACGGCTCCGCGGGCTGTCGGTTGCTCCGGGGGCTCTGAGACGCGGGTGGGAACTTCGCAGCGCCGGGCGACGCTCCATCCTTATGAACACCCTAGCCGCGTTTCTCCTTGTCTTCGTCTTCGCGGTTCCGGTGGCTGTTGGGCTGGTCCTCGCCGGCAACGTCTTCAAACATCTTGGACGAGGTTGGGGTATGGGAGACAGATCATGAACTATGTTTTGATCGCGCTCTGCCTGCTGTTCACGGCCGTCGCCGTGGCGGCCATCAGGCATAGCCGCCGCCCGGCCGGCAAGCCTTCGGCAATCGAGAACGGAAAGATCGACGACGTGAACGGACGCTCGGATCGCGACACCTGAAACGGAAAAACACGAGACTGGTTTGGCCGACTTTCGCAATACTTTGGGTGCCGCAAAGGTGAGCCCCTACGGGGAAGGATGGCCATTTGGGGACGTCAGGGGCGCGGCCCCCGAACCCCTAAGGCGCAGGCCACTGACGAGCGGCGTGCAGTACGCGGAGAATGCGAACCTGATCGTCGGCCATGTCATAGACCAGGACGTAGTTTCGGTGGGCGATCAGCTCGCGTGTTCCAGGGACGCGCCCTATCCGGCCTAGGGCAGGATCATCGGCAAGGCGAGCGGCCTTCTCGGAAATCAGTTCGTCCAATGCCAGGGCGGCGGTTGGGTTGTCTGCCGCGATGTATTCTCGAATGTCTTTGCGGTCGATGCTCGCAGGCCGGGTCCAGACCAGCTTCACGAGTGCGCCAAGCGTTGCCGCGTCGCCTCGCGCCATGCCGCCGCCTCGGCTTCGACCTCTTCGGTCGAGATTAGATCTCCGGCGTTGGCGGCGTCGATTCCGATCTGCACCTGGCGACGGAACCAGGCGTCATGCTCGGCGGCTTCCTGATGCTGGCGTACGTAGTCCCGCATGAAGCCGCGCAGTACCTGGGCGGCGTTCCGGTCACTGGACTTAGCCGCCGTCGTGAACTCGCTTTTTAGGACCTCATCGACCCGGAAGGTGAAGGTGGCTTCGTTCATGGGAACGCCTCGTGTGTTGCCAGAGAAGTGCATTGTAACACAATGGCCGTTTGCTTGAGCGAAAAACAGGAGGCTTTCGGAGATGAAAACGGATGGCGATGACCTCGTAGAGCCGTAAGGCGTAGCGGCTCGCGAACGCCATGACCGCGCGGCGCGACAGGGCCGCCCAGTGGTTCGACTGGGCGAGGACCAGGCGCAAGACCGGCGAGATTTGGAAGTGGACCTCTGAGCCGCGGCCGTCGTCCAGGTCGCGCTCCACGTCTGACAGTAGCGGCCCGATCTTCTCGGCCCTGCCTCGTCCTGTGATGATCGCCATGCGGACCGTCGTGCCAAACAGTTCACGGCACGTCTCCACGAACTCCTCCCGTGAGACGTGGAAAGCGTCGTTCAATGCCTGATCGGGGCGCTATGCACCTTTTCGGCGCAGGTCGGCCCCGGCGGCGTCCATCAACAGCTGCAGTAGCTTGGACGCCAGCAGAGTTAGGGTCTTTAACTGGTCCCTGAACTGAAGGTCCCACACGTCGCCCGGCGCGATGAGCTGATCCTGACGGTTGGCGCGGTCAGCGATGACCTGAGATCCTCGGGCGGCCTACGACTTCACGGTTTGCCGTCGTCGATGGCCTGCCGCTCCGTCCTGACCGCGCGACGGTTTGCGCGAGCCACTTTTGTGTATCCGATCACACCGGCAAGGAAGCCGACCGCTGTAGCGACGGCGGCCAGCACAAGATGGTCTTCGACGTCATGTCCATAGAAGCCTGAAACCACGAAGACGCCGAGCAGGCTCACCGTACCGGCGCAGAGCCCGGCCATGGTCGATCCGCCCGTGGGCGCCGGGGCGTAGAGCTCGGCGCGCTCGCCGGCCAGCTTCTGCTTCCGTTCATCCGTCATAAATCAGGTGTCGCACAGGGATGAGGCCAGGCCGAGGCCCAACTTCATTTCATCAATCCGGCCTTGCGCAAGGCCTCCTCAATGACCCGAAGGGCGGGGTTGTCCCTTTGTCGAGCCCTGACCAAAACATCGGGGCGACGACGACCTGTCGGCTCATGAGACGAGGGGCGGAGCGAGCCCGGATCGTCTCCGAGGCTGCGCCTGGCGTCAAGCGTGGCCAGCCCCCAGCCCATGGCGATCTCGAAGCTGGAAGAGACGCCCACGTCCAGAATATAGGGTGCGACCCTGCCATAGCTGTCGGGCCCTGCCGTCTTGACCGGCGTGCCGTGCGCCATGCGGGGAATGAAGTGACGCTCCACGGCCAGCGCCCCTTCTGGCGAAAACCAGGCCTGAAATATCCGTCCGTCCGGCGTCCTGGCTTGGCGGGCGGTCGGCAGGGCCCCATGCACATTCCGCCACTGACGCAGGACGGCGTCGCCAGCGGCGGGGCGGACCGTGGCGTCGCCGTCGCCATGCCAGACGGAGACGGGCGGTCGAGGCCCGGTGTAGGCGCTGGCGGCGCGCACCCGGTCCCCCAGAGCCTCATCTGTCAGGGGGGCTGCGCCCCCCATGGCGTTAAACGCCTGTTGGAGGTTGGAGGCGACGCCGTAGGGGAGGCCCGCAATCACAGCCCCGCCGGCGAACAGCTCCGGGTAGGTCGCCAGCATGACCGATGTCATGGCGCCGCCGGCTGACAGGCCTGTGACATAGACCCGTTCGGGGGCGGCGGCGAACTCCACCACGGCGAAGTCCACCATGGCTGCAATCGACGCCGCCTCGCCCTGACCACGAGCGATATCTCCGGGTTCGAACCAGTTGAAACACAGATTGGCGTTGTTCTCTCGGTTCTGTTCCGGACAGATCAGGGCGAAGCCAAATCGGTCAGCGAGATCCAGCCATCCGGCGGTTTCCGCATAGCCCGCCGCTGTCTGGGTGCAGCCGTGCAGGACGACCACCAGGCCGCAGCGCTCCGGCGCCCCTCCGCTCGGGGTGTAGGTTTTCATCCTGAGGTTTCCGGGATTGGCGCCGAAATCCTGAACGGCCCGAAGGCGGGAGGGCGAGGTGTGATTCTTAGCCATGGCGCTATCCGTCGCCGGGCGACCCGGCTCCAGTCTATATGGTTGTTGCAGCGCAGCATCGCTCGCCGCTGCGGCGTTTTTCCGGCCAGGCTTCGCTGTGGCGTCAGGGAGGCCGCAGGAGAACAAGGTCCATCCGCCCGTCAAACGGCGCGCGACCATGATCACGAAAGAGCACGCCTGGATCGACGCCGCGGCTGTGTAGGGGGGGGGCTGATCTGCCGGGGACGGTGATGGCGGGCGGCGAGGTGCGCGTCAGCTCCTGACTGCGCGGCCCTAGGCCAGCAGTCTCTCTGTCCTCAAGCGCACAGTGGCGATCAGACCCTCAGGGTTCCACTGGTAGTCGATGGACCCCCGCAGCTTCCGGGTGACGATCAGGTCGAGAAGACGGCTGCCAAAGCCAAGGGCGTCGTTGGGGGGCGTGACAGCCGGACCGCCGTGCTCCGTCCAGACCATGATCACCTCGTCCTCGACGACGGTGCACGTCAGGTCGAGCAGCCCGCTGGCGCACGAGAGCGCACCGTATTTGAGCGAGTTCGTCGCCAGTTCATGGATAACCAGCGCCAGATCGGTGGCGGCGCCTTCACCGATGCCTATTCGCGGAGCCGCCACCCGAATGCGGCCGCTGAACGCGCCGAGGTCGTCGTAGGGGTTCAGCAGGATGGACATAAGATCAGCGAGAAGGGCGGCGTTTTCGGTTTGACCCGGTACGGGGCGGACGAGGTCATGCGCACGTCCAAGGGCGGCGAGGCGGCTGGTCAGTTCGCTCGCCATTTCCTCCTTTGTTCCCGGAGCCCTGGATGACATGGAGGTGAGGGCGCCGGCGATTGCGATCAGGTTCTTGACCCGGTGGCTCATCTCGCCAGCCAGAAGCTCATGGGCTTCTTCAGCCTGCTTGCGGCCTGTCACGTCAAGGAAGACGCCATACATGACGTTGCCGATTATGCCTTCATCATCGCCTCGTCCACGGGCGGAAATCCAGCGGACCTCATCCTCGACGAGAATCCTGAAATCGATCTCATAGGGTCCCAGGATACCCCGCGTCGCATTGAACGCCGCGCGGACGCGATCCCTGTCGGCGGGATGGATGTGTCTGGAGAGGTCTTCAAAAGCGACCTCCAAGTCTTTTGGAACATTCCACAGGGCATAGCCGACGGCATCCATGGTAAGGCGGTCGCTCTCGACGTTCCAGGACCAGAGGGCCACGCCTGCGGCCCGTATGCCCAGCCGTAGATGCTGCGGGGCCCAGACGGGAGCGGTCGGCTGGTTCATGGCTTGGCGTCCGTTGTCCCTTTCGGGACGGTCGAGCTTACTGGACCCGATCGAGGCGTCAGAGCAAGCGCCAAGCGATGCGACCCAGGGGCCATCAGGTCAGTCCCTGCGGCAGGCGAGATGTCTCCGCCATTGGAAATTCAGTCTTGCGATGGCGGCGGCAATGAAACCGCCGCGCCGTCCTCCCAGGCAGCGAGCGTTCGCGCCCGGTCCGGATTCGCGGACTCGAGATCGCAGAGGAGGACCCACCTGACGTCCGCCGCCACGACGTCAGCTCTCACCGAGCGACGATCAGCGGATCCACGAGCAGCAGAGGAACCGGCTACAACGCCATCGTTCGTAATGGGCGTCTGCATGCCGGCGTCCAGCTCTTTAGCAAGCCGCCAGGCCCGCTTTCGGGTCATGGGCTGGAGCGACCCCTGAGCTATTGGAGAAAAAAGCGGCCTGCCCTGATGTCACCTCTGCTGACAGGCGGCGAAGTCCTGGGCTCGTCAGCGGCCGATCCGCATCTTCCGCGGGACAGTTTGGGAATGGCGGCGGCGTGATCGTGACCTCATGGCTGCAGATCGTTCTCCGTTCCTCTAAAATCGTCACCCGCGGCGAGCGCTCCTGATCAAGCGATCATCGTTCGGAAGGGCGGCGCAACTGTTGACGGCGTGCGCGTTCTTCCAGCCTGGCGTTTTGCTCGTAAAGACAGGCGAGGCGAAGAAGATGCAGACGCTCCTTCTCGCAATCCCTCGAATGCGCCGACTCCTTGGCGCGCAAGGCGCGCAGACGATAGTAGCTCATTGGCCCTTCGCCGGATCACTCGAGCGAAGGCGAAGGGCGATAAGGGCAGCGGACGACAAGCTAAGCATGGCCAATATACGAGACTGGCCAAGATTGGTTCACAAACAATTCTGAAAACAGCGTTACATTGGGATGATTCGTGCTTAGCCGATGCCGCCGGGAACGCCCTGGCCGGACTTGCCGAAGACGGTGAGGCTGGGGTCGCCGAGGACGGGGGCGGAGATCCTGCCGTCCTTGATCAGATAGGCCTCGGTGCGCTGGAAGACGAACTTGCCGTTTGTGCTGAGCACCTGACCGCCGCCGAAGTTAGCCGCGTAGAGGCCGCGCTTGGTCGAGGCGATCATCATCAAGAAGCGTCTGGCAATGATGATAGGCTGCGGTCGGTTTTGCGCTGGGGAGGCCAAGGCCGCTCAGGCTTACGCCAAAGAAGCGATTTAAGGTTGCTAGGCGATGGGGATACAAAACCTAGGAAGATAGGGTCTAACCTCCGAGGATTTTTACTTAGCTCATGGCGCTCTCAAATCGCGAACTTGCCCGTCAGCTCCTCGGTTGGGGACGCATGATGCGTCTGTCTGAACTCAAGGCTGTTGGGGTTACGGCGCCGACCTCGCGCAATGGCAGCGGATGGCGAAACGCTTCGCCTCGGACGCGGGATCTATCAGGCGTCTCATGCAGACATGGGCATGCAGCATGACCTCAGCGCAAGGGCGGCTGACGGGGCCAGTGAAGGCCTGAACCTAGACCGCCGTGCCGCCTACGGTCAGGCCGCCCATCTTTAGGCTGGGCTGGCCGATGCCGACGGGGACGCCCTGTCCTGATTTGCCGCAGACGCCGACGCCGGGGTCGAAGGCGAAGTCGTCGCCGACCATCTGGATATGCGTCAGGGCGGTGGCCCCGTCGCCGATCAGGGTGGCGCCGCGGACGGGTGCGGTGATCCTGCCGTCCTCGATCAGATAGGCCTCGGTGCACTGGAAGACGAACTTGCCGTTGGTGATGTCCACCTGGCCGCCGCCGAAGTTGGCGGCGTAGAGGCCGCGCTTCGTCGAGGCGATCATGTCCTCGAACTTGTCGTTGCCGGCCTCCATGAAGGTGTTGGTCATGCGCGGCATGGGCATGTGGGCGAAGGACTGGCGGCGACCGTTGCCGGTGGCCTGGGCCCCCAACTGACGCGCTGACAGGCGGTCGTGCATCAGGCCGACCATGATGCCGTCCTCAATCAGGACGGTGCGCGAGGTCGGGGTGCCTTCGTCATCGAAAGACAGCGAACCGCGCCGCCCGGCGATTGAGCCGTCGTCAACGATGGTCACGCCGGGGGCGGCGACGCGCTGGCCCATCTTGCCGCTGAAGACCGAGGAGCCCTTGCGGTGGAAGTCGCCCTCGAAGCCGTGGCCGATGGCCTCGTGCAGCAGGACCCCGGGCCAGCCGGCGCCCAGAACCACGTCCATCTCGCCCGCCGGGCAGTCGATGGCGTCGAGGTTGACCAGGGCCTGCCTCAGGGCCTCGTCGATCTGGCCCTGCCAGCGGTCCGGCGCGATCCAGGCTTCAAAGCCCGCACGGCCGCCGGCGCCGGACGAGGCGCTCTCGCGCTTGCCGTCGCGCTCGACCGTGACCGAGACGTTCAGCCGGACCAGAGGGCGCACGTCGCTGAGCAACCGGCCGTCGGCGCGCAGGATCTCGATCGCGCGGCGCTCTCCGGTGATCGAGGCCGAGACCTGCACCACGCGCGGGTCGCGGGCGCGCGCCCAGGCGTCGATTTCCGACAGCAGTTCGATCTTGTCCGAGAAGCCGGGCGAGGCGAGGGGATCGACCTCGTCATAGAGTTTCTGATTGGTGGCGCGCGGGGCCTCGGCGGCGTGACCGGCGTAGCCGCGCTTGGCCAGGGACGCGCTGTCGGCGGCGCGGCGGATGGCGGCGGCGGAAATCTCATTGGCGTGGGCGTATCCGGCGGTCTCGCCCGCCACGACGCGCAGGCCGAAGCCCTCGACCGCGTCGTAGGAGGCGCCCTTCAGCCGTCCGTCGTCAAAGACGAGCGATTCGCTCTCGGTCTTTTCCAGAAACAGCTCGCCGTCGTCGGCGCCGGCCAGCGCCGTCTGCAGAATGGACAGGGCCTCGTCAGGGGCCACGCCCGCGGCGTCGAGGATGGGGGAGGGGGAGGCGACTGTGCTCATGCAAGGCTAGATAGGCGCTCGACCGCCCTGCGTCACGGGTTCCGCATACGGAACGGCCCCTCTCGCGCTGCGAAAGGGGCCGTCGGCCGTCCTGGGCGGACAGGATCAGTCCTGGGTGACGTCTCCCGAACCGCTGATGTCCTGGCGCAGCTGGGCCGGGCGGCGGGTCAGGCGCACCGAGCCGCTGCCCGAGACATCGATTTCGGCCTTGCCGGTCGGGCCGACTTCGGCGTCGCCGCTGCCGCTGACCCGCAGTTTGGCGTCGGTGACGAACAGCTCTTCCAGCTCGGCGCTGCCAGAGCCGGAGATGTCCAGGGTGACCGCTTCGGTCTTGCCCTGGATCTGGACGTCCGAGCTGCCGGTCATGGTCAGGTCCAGGGTCGGTTGATCATAGGCGCGGATTGTCAGGTCCGCCGGCCCGGACAGGTCGAAGGCCTTCACCGAGGGCGCCCTGATGGTGATCTTCAGCGCTTCGGTCTCGCTCCAGCCGTGAATGCCGGCGCCGCTCCAGCGGATGTAGCTGCGGTCGCCTCTGGGGGCGTCATCCATGGTCAAGCGACCATTGACGAAGCGGACCCGGTCAACGGCGCTCTTGGGGCCGGTGATCGTGATGCCGGGCGAGGCGGCGTCCTGATCATAGGTGACGTCGGCGGGCAGATCGATGGCCAGCCGTTGGTCGCCGGTCCAGGCCAGCGTGCGGGTCACGTCGGGCGAGACGGCGCCGCGTTCGATCTTGAAGCTGTCGTCGCCGGCGTCGTCGTCGGTGACCACCCAGGTCCAGTCGTGGCGGGCCAGGTCGCGGCCTCCCACAGCGAAGGCGCCGCCGATGCCGACGATGGCCAGGATCAGGCCGGCGCCCGAGATGATGAGTAGATTGCGGATCATGTCAGTTCCTCCCTCAGAACCGGCTCAGACTTGCGATTGGGGTTCGAGCGCGGGCTTGACCACGCGATAGTGCAGGCGGGCGTACCAGACGGTGGCGTCGATCAGCCACTTGGTCAGCAGGGCCATGGTCCCGGTCATGAAGATCCCCAGACCCATCAGGCCGACGCCCAGCAGGGCCGCCGCCAGGGCGCCGCCCGGCCCGCCGAGGAAGGGGCCGACCACCAGGACGGCGCCGCCGGCCACGAAGACCGCGACCCCGGCGATCAGGAGCGACAGCACCGTGCCGAACACCGGCAGGGCGATGGGCAGCAGGATCAGGATGTCGATCGCGCCCAGACCCAGAATGCCGAAGATGGCCCCGGCGGCGGAGGAGGCGGTCTGTTCCTGTCCCCAGCGCTTGGCGCTGGCCTCGGCCTTCAGCTCGCGGGCCAGACGATCGGGATCGCCCAGGGCCTCGGCGACCTGCGCCTCGGTGCGACCGGCGGCGAGTCCGTCGGCGAAGTGGCTTTCATAGTCGGCGACGATGTCGTTCGCCGTCGTGGTCGGCAGTCCGACCAGGCCGCGTTGCAGGCGGGCCAGAAATTCGGCGCGGTTCATTGTTCAGCTCCCCGTTGAGCGTCTGCGGATTGGTCAGTCAGGGCGGCCGGCTCTATCGGCGCGCCTGCCGCTATGGTGTCGCTGTGCGGCGCGGTGTTCGCCACCAGGGCGTCGACGGCCTGGGCGAAGGCCCGCCACTCGGCGGTCTGACCTTCCAGGGCGGCGCGACCGGCGGCGGTCAACCGATAGTATTTGCGCGACGGGCCGCTGGTGGACTCGACCAGATAGGTCTCGACCAGGCCGTCCGTCTGCATGCGGCGCATCAGCGGATAGATGGTGCCTTCCCCCATGCCGATGGCGTCGGACAGGCGGCTGGCGATTTCATAGGCGTAGCTGTCGGAGCGGGCCAGCAGGGCCAGCACGCACAATCCCAGCACGCCTTTCTTCAGTTGGATGTCGATGGTTTCGGGCATGGCGTTCCCTTCGGTGATGGCCAATGGGTATCGCAAGGTATCGTGCACCGCAAGGTAGCTGTCAGTACATGACAGCGAATTAATCCGCCGAACTTTCGCCCCATCCCCCCTCTTGCGGCGCTTGATCGCTTGGCAAGCGCAACCCGAGCCGATAAGGACCGGCCCTGAAACGCCGAGGTCCGCAAGGGCCCGGGGGTGTTTGCGAATTGCTCGCAAACGTCGGCTGCGAAACGGTTTATGAGGACTCGAATGGGGATGGGCACGCGAGCCATGGCGCGGATCGGAGGCGGTGTCGCCGCGACCGCTCTTGCCGCCTTCGTCGCTGCGCCGGCTTGGGCGCAGGATCTGCTGGGTCAACCGACCCCGGGCGGTATCGGCCTGCAACCCGCTGCAGCGCCGCTGAAGCACGAGGCGATCTTCTTCCACGACGTGGTGTTGATGCCGGTGATCACGATCATCACCCTGCTGGTGCTGGCCCTGCTGATCTGGATCGCTGTCCGTTACAACAAGCGTTCTAACCCGGTTCCGGCCAAGTGGAGCCACAACACGGTCATCGAGGTCATCTGGACCGTGGTGCCGGTGCTGATCCTGGTCGGCATCTCGCTCTTCTCGTTCCGCCTGCTGTTCGCCTATCACGACATGCCCGACCCCGACCTGACGGTTAAGGTCACCGGCAACCAGTGGAACTGGGCCTATGAATACCCGGATCAGGGCGTGGCCGAGTACATCTCGAACATGACGCCCGAGGATAAGGCGCCGCCGCACCTCTATCGCCTGGCCGCCGACGAGCCCATGGTCGTGCCGGTCGGCAAGACCGTGCGCCTGCTGGTTACGGCGTCTGACGTGATCCACTCGGTTGGTCTGCCCGCCTTTGGTCTGAAGACCGACGCCGTCCCGGGCCGCGTCAACGAGACCTGGTTCAACGCCGAAAAGACCGGCATCTATTACGGCCAGTGCTCCGAGCTGTGCGGCGTCGATCACGCCTTCATGCCGATGCAGATCAACGTCGTGTCCGAGGCTGAATTCGCCGCCTGGGTCGCCTCCAAGGGCGGTTCCATGACGAAGAAGGCTGACGAAGCCGCTGCGGCCGCCGCCGCTGCTGCTCCGGTCGCCGCCCCGACTGCCGCCGCCGTCGCTGCCCTGGCAGCTGACGCCGCCGCCCCGACCGCCGCCGCCGCTCCCGCGGTCCCCGCAGCCGCGCCCGCCGCGCCGGCCGCCCAGTAATAGAGACGCGAGAGCCCAACGATCATGGCCACCGCTGCCACGCACGACGATCATCACGATCACAAGCCGGGTTTCTTCACCCGCTGGTTCCTGTCGACGAACCATAAGGACATCGGTCTTCTGTACCTGATGTTCGCCATCTTCACCGGCCTCATCGGCGGCGCCCTGTCGGGCCTGATCCGCTGGGAACTGGCTGAGCCGGGCATCCAGCTGTTCAAGGAAGGCACGATCATCCAGCAACTGGGGATCGTTGAAGCTTCCAAGCACGGCTACAACGTCACGGTCACGGCCCACGCCCTGATCATGGTCTTCTTCGTCGTCATGCCGGCGACCATGGGCGGTTTCGCCAACTACTTCACGCCGATCATGATCGGCGCGCCGGACATGGCCTTCCCGCGCCTGAACAATATCTCGTTCTGGCTGCTGTTCGCCGCCTTCGTGCTGCTGGTCATCTCGATGTTCGTCGACGGCGGACCTGGCATGGGCTTCGGCGGTGGTTGGACGGCCTATCCGCCGCTCTCCACCATGGGCCACACGGGGCCGTCGTTCGACCTGGCGATCTTCTCGCTGCACGTCGCCGGCGCTTCGTCGATCCTGGGTGCGATCAACTTCATCACCACCATCTTCAACATGCGCGCGCCGGGCATGACCCTGCACCGCATGCCGCTGTTCGCCTGGGGCGTGCTGATCACGGCCTTCCTGCTGCTGCTGTCGCTGCCGGTTCTGGCGGGCGCCATCACCATGCTGCTGACGGACCGCAACTTCGGCACCAGCTTCTTCGATCCGGCCGGCGGCGGCGACCCGGTGATGTACCAGCACCTGTTCTGGTTCTTCGGCCACCCCGAAGTCTACATCATGATCCTGCCGGGCTTCGGCATCATCTCGCACATCGTCTCGACCTTCTCGAAGAAGCCGATCTTCGGCTACCTCGCCATGGCCTACGCCATGGTCGCCATCGGCTTCATCGGCTTCATCGTGTGGGCGCACCACATGTACACCGTGGGCATGAGCATCAACCTGCGCGCCTACTTCGTGGCCGCGACGATGATCATCGCCGTGCCGACCGGGGTGAAGATCTTCAGCTGGATCGCCACCATGTGGGGCGGCTCCATCACCTTCAAGACGCCCATGCTGTGGGCGATGGGCTTCATCTTCCTGTTCACCCTCGGCGGCGTGACCGGCGTGGTCCTGTCGAACGCCGGCATCGACTACAGCCTGCACGACACCTACTACGTCGTGGCCCACTTCCACTACGTGCTGTCGCTGGGCGCCGTCTTCTCGATCTTCGCCGGTTTCTACTACTGGTTCGAGAAGATGTTCGGCGTGAAGTACAACGAGTTCCTCGGCGCGACCCACTTCTGGATCATGTTCGTCGGCGTGAACCTCGTCTTCTTCCCGCAGCACTTCCTGGGTCTGCAGGGCATGCCGCGTCGTTACATCGACTACCCGGAAGCCTACACCTACTGGAACCAGGTTTCGTCGTTCGGCTACCTGATCACCATCGTCGGCGTCGCCGTCTTCCTGGTGATGCTGGCTGAAGCTGCGATCCGTCGCCGCAAGGGCGAGGCCAATCCGTGGGGCGAAGGCGCCACCACCCTGGAGTGGACCCTGTCGTCGCCCCCGCCGCACCACCAGTTCAACGAACTGCCGGTGGTCAAGGCGGACAACCACTGATCCGACCCGGATAACCCTAGAGAGGCCGCCCTTTCGCAACCGGAAGGGCGGCCTTTGGCTTTTTATGACCATGACCGACCGCCCCACTCGTGAGACCCCTCTCGTGACCACCGCCCAGCCGGAAGACTTCTTCCAGCTGCTGAAGCCGCGCGTCATGTCGCTGGTGGTTTTCACCGCCGTGACCGGACTGATCGTGGCGCCGGGCCACCCCAATCCGCTGCTGGCCGCCATCGCGGTGCTGTGCATCGCCGTGGGGGCGGGGGCCGCCGGCGCCCTGAACATGGCGCTGGAAGGGGAGACCGACGCCCTGATGCGCCGCACGCGCGGCCGTCCGGTCGCCGCGGGCCGCGTGCGCAAGAATGACGCCATGGCCTTTGGCGTCATCCTGTCGATCTTCTCGGTCATGCTGCTGGGCATGACGACCAACTGGCTGGCCGGCGGCCTTCTGGCCCTGACCATCGTCTATTACGCCGGCTTCTACACCCTGTTGCTCAAGCGCCGGACGCCCCAGAACATCGTCATCGGCGGGGCCGCGGGCGCTCTGCCTCCGGTCATCGGCTGGGCGGCGGTGACGGGCGACGCGCCGTGGCAGGCCTGGCTGCTGTTCCTGATCATCTTCCTGTGGACCCCGCCGCATAGCTGGGCCCTGGCCCTCTATTCGGCCGGCGACTACGCCAAGGCGGGCATTCCGATGATGCCGGTGGCGCGCGGCGCAAAGTCGACCCGGCTGCAGATCCTGATCTACACCCTGATCTTCGTGCCCGTGGCCATTGCGCCGGCCTTCCTGGGGCTGGGCGGCGTCGTCTATTTGGCGGTCTCTGTGGCCGGCGGCCTCTTCTTCCTGGCCCTGGCGTTCCGCCTGTGGCGCTCGCGCGCGGGCGACCAGCCGGACAAGGCCGAGGCGGTGGGGCGAGAGGCCGCATTGTATGACGTCCGGGCCGAGGCCAAACCGGCACGCAACCTGTTCGCCTTCTCCATCCTGTATCTGATGGCGCTGTTCTCGGCCCTCCTGGTCGAGCAGCTGCCGGGCCTGGGAGCCTGACCGCGTGACCCGTCCTAACTTCATCACACTGACCGACGAGCAAGTGCGCGCGCGCAAGCGCCGCAACGTGGCCATCGCCATGGGCCTGGTCGGCTTCATCGTCCTAGTCTTCGTCGTCACCGTGACGAACCTTCAGCGCAACACCGAGGCCCGCAAGGCGGCCGAGGCGGCGGCGGTCGGCACGGTGCTTCAGGCCGATCCGGCGCTGCCCGCTCCCGCTGCCGCCCCGATGTCGGAGCCGACGCCGTGAAGGACCGCAAGAACCTCGTCGCGCTGATCTGCGCGGCCGTGGTCATGGGCATGACGGGCGCGGCCTTCGCCGCCGTGCCGCTTTATCGCCTCTTCTGTCAGGTCACCGGCTTTGACGGCACGGTGAAGAAGGCCGAGGCGGCGCCGACCGAGATCCTGGACCAGAGCGTCCTGATCCGTTTCGACACCAACGTCCGCAACCTGCCGATGGACTTCAAGGCCGAGCAGGTCAGCCAGCGCGTGCGAATCGGTGAAACCGGCATGGCCTATTTCAAGGTGACCAACACCTCGGATCAGCCGATCCACGCCACGGCGGCCTATAATGTCGTGCCGGAACGCGCCGGCCCCTACTTCCAGAAGTTGCAGTGCTTCTGCTTCGAGGGGCAGGAAATCGGCCCCGGCGAGACCAAGGAATTCCCCGTCCAGTACTTCGTCGCGCCCGAGATGGCGACGGACGCCGAGTCCAAGGGGGTGCGTGAAATTACCCTCAGCTACACCTTCTTCCCGACCAAAGGCTTCCAGCAGGCCGCTTCTGGCCAATCCGCTACTGGCAAAGCCGGATAGCGGGCGCTATAGCCCCTGATATAACGATCTCTCGCCTTAATTCAGAGACCCCGGAATGGCCGACGCGCACGCAAAACCGCATCACGACTACCACCTTGTGGACCCGAGCCCCTGGCCGCTGATCTCGTCCCTGGCCTGCGTGGTCATGTTCGTGGGCGCGGTGATGTGGATGAAGGGCCTGTTCGGCCTGCCGGAAGGCACCAAGTGGCTGTTCTTCGCCGGTCTGGCGGGCGTGCTGTTCGCCATGTACGGCTGGTGGTCGGACGTGATCAAGGAAAGCCAGAAGGGCGACCACACCCCGGTCGTCTCGATCGGCCTGCGCTACGGCATGATCCTGTTCATCGCTTCGGAAGTGATGTTCTTCGTCGCCTTCTTCTGGATGTTCTTCGACATGGCGCTCTTCACCGAGTCGCGCGCCCTGACCCCGGAAGTCGGCAACTGGGCCGACACCGCCGCCGCCTGGAAGACCTGGCCGCCCAAGGGCGTCGAGCTGCTGGACCCCTGGGGCCTGCCGCTGCTGAACACGGTCATCCTGCTGCTGTCGGGCACGACCGTCACCTGGGCGCACCACGCGCTGCAAGTCGGCGACCGCAAGGCCGCCAAGCTGGGTCTGCTGATCACCGTCCTGCTGGGCGTGCTGTTCACCGGCGTTCAGGCCTACGAATATCACCACATCCTGCACGAGGGTTACTTCTTCAACGAAGCCGCGACCCACTCGAAGCTGTACGGGTCGATCTTCTTCATGACGACCGGCTTCCACGGCTTCCACGTCCTGGTCGGCACCATCTTCCTGGCCGTCTGCCTGCTGCGTCTGCAAGCTGGTCAGATGACGCCGCAGAAGCATTTCGGCTTCGAAGCCGCCGCCTGGTACTGGCACTTCGTGGACGTGGTCTGGCTGTTCCTGTTCGCCTTCGTCTACGTCACCTTCGGCTGACGTTGAGCGATCCAGGCTCTGCACTTCAAACGGCGCGGGACGAACAGTCCCGCGCCGATTTGCTTGGCGGACAGGCGATCCGCGCCGGGCTGCTTGGCCGCTGCCCCGCCTGCGGTCAGGGGCCTCTGTTCCAGGGCTTTCTGAAGGTCCGCCCTGTCTGCGAGACCTGCGGCCATGACCTGGCCTCGGTCGAGACCGGCGACGGCGCCGCCACCTTCATCATGCAGATCGCCGGCTTTATCGTCGGCTTCTCGGCCCTGGCGGTCGAGATCGCCTGGCATCCCCCTATCTGGCTGCATCTGATCGTTTGGCTGCCGCTGGTCGCCGCCCTGGCCCTAGGCCTGATGCGCCCCGGCAAGGGGCTGATGACAGCCCTGCAGATGCTGCGAACCCGAGATCCGAAATGACTGCTGTTCGCCCGCGTTTCCCCATCGTTCTGACTATCCTCGCCGTCGCCCTGCTGGGCGTCCTGCTGGCGCTGGGCGTCTGGCAGGTGCAGCGGATGCAGTGGAAGGAAGGCCTGATGGACGGGGCCGAGGCCGCCGCTGGGCTGCCGCCGTTGCCGCTGGCCGAAGCCCTCAAGGTCGATAACCCAGAGTTCCGCCGGGTCATCCTGACCTGCCGCGGTCTGGGGGCGGCGCCCTATGTCGAACTGCAGTCCATCGAAAACAGCGACGCGGGCGTGCGTCTGGTCTCGGCCTGCCGCCCTGAAGGGATGGAGGAGACCCTGCTGGTCGATCGCGGCTTCGTGCCCGCTGACATCTCGGCCCGGCCCACGGTGAACGCCGACGACACCATGCCCGTCGTCATCACCGGCGTTCTGCGCCGCGCCCCGGCGCCTAGCGCCCTGACCCCGCCGCCTGCCCAGGGCCGCTTCTATGGCCGCGACGCCGAGGCCATGGCCCGCGCCTTGAAGGTCGAGGGGCCGATCTCGCCCTTCACAGTCTTCGCCACCACCTCGACCAACCCTGACTGGGCCGCGCTGAGGCCCTCGGCGCCGCCCGCCGCCTTCACCAACAATCACCTGGGGTACGCCCTGACCTGGTTCGGTCTCGCCGCCGCCCTGATCGCCTTCTACGTGGTGCTGTTGCGCCGCCGCATGACCCGCAAGGACATAGAATCCTGACTGCTCGCCTTCACACCCTGTCCAACGGCGTCCGCGTCGTCTGTGACCCCATGCCCGGTCTGCGGACCTTCGCCCTGACCGTCGCCGTGCGCGGCGGCGCGCGGATGGAGGACGAGACCCGCTCTGGCTGGTCGCATCTGCTGGAACATCTGGTGTTCAAGGGCGCCGGCGACATGGGCGCCCGCGAGATTGTCGAGCGCATCGAGGCTGAAGGCGGCTCGATCAACGCCGCCACCGGCTATGAGCGCACCAGCTTCGAGATCCGCGCCCTGCACGGCTCGCTGCCCCTGGCCATGCAGATCGTCTCGGATCTGGTCTTCCGCCCCACGCTCGACCCCGCCGAGATCGTCCGCGAAAAGGACGTCGTCGCCCAGGAGATCGCCGAGGCCTTCGACACGCCCGACGACCACGTCTTCGAAATGGCCCAGACGCGCGCCTATGCCGGTCAGGCCCTGGGTCGGCCCATCCTCGGCACGATCGACAGCCTGAAGGCCGCAGACCGGTCCGCCGTGGCCGACTGGCGCGCCCGGCTTTATTCGCCCGACCGCATGGTCGTCGCCGTGTCCGGCGCGGTCGAAGAAAACGAACTGCTGGCCCTGGCCGAGCGCTGGTTCGGGCCGGAGGCGGCGACGCCGCTGGACCCGCTCGCCCCCGCCGTCTTCGTCGGCGGGGAAGCCAGGCTGACGCGCAAGATCGAACAGGCCAACCTGGTCTTCCAGCTTCCGTCGATGAGCGCCCTCGATCCGCGTCTGCCGGCCTTGCGCCTGTTCACCGAAATCCTCGGCGGCGGCATGGCTTCTCGCCTGTTCCAGAGCGCGCGCGAGGACCGGGGCCTGGCCTACGCCATCGACGCCTATCAGGAAGCCTATGAGGACGCCGGGCTTCTGGGCGTCTACGCCGGGGCCGCCGCGGATCGCGCGGTGGAGCTGGCGGAGGTCAGCGCCGCCGAACTGCTGGATCTGGCCGAGAAGGGCCCGACCGACGCCGAACTGTCGCGCGCCAAGGCCGTCCTGAACGCCAGCCTTTGGATGGCCGACGAAAGCCCCGCCAGCCGCGCAGGGCGTAACGCCGCCCAGGCCCTGATCTTCGGCGCGCCGGTCTCGTCCGAGGACAGCGCCGCCCGGATCCTGGCCCAGTCCGCCGACGATCTGCGCGCCGTCGGGCGCTCCATGATCGAAGCCGGGCGCTCGGCGACGGCGGTGCTGGGGCCCAAGGCGGCGGCGCCGGCGGGCCAGGCCTTTACGACGCGGCTGACAGCCTCGGCGGCGAGTCGCTAAGTCGTGGCTGGCGTCGGCGACGCTTCTCGCTAATCTGCCGCCATGGCCCTGTTCGACTGGATGGCCGAGGCGACCGGACCCGTCCTGCGCGGACAGGGGGTCTTGCTGCGCCCGCCGCGTCCGGCGGATCACGTCGAGTGGGCCGAACTGCGCGGCGGGTCGCGCGACTATCTGCAGCCGTGGGAGCCGGCCTGGGCCGAGGACGACCTGACCCGGGCCGCCTTTCGACGGCGCCTCGGCGTCTATGCCCGGGAGATGGAACTGGGCACGGCTTGGCCGCTGTTCATCTTTGATCCCGACGAGGAGGCCTTGATGGGGGCCATCACCCTGTCGAACATCCGTCGCGGCGTGGCCGAGACGGGGACGCTGGGTTACTGGATCGGCCAGCCCTATGCGGGGCAGGGGGCGGCCACGGCGGCGGCGAGGGCTATGCTCGGCTTTGCCTTTGACGCGCTGAAGCTGCACAGGGTCGAGGCGGCCTGCGTGCCGACCAATCAGGCCTCTCGTCGCGTGCTCGAAAAGGCCGGTTTCAGGCACGAGGGACTGGCGAAAGCTTATTTGAAAATTAACGGCGCATGGGCAGATCATCTGCTGTTCGGCGTCATCAGGGACGAGTTCGTCCCGGACCCGGCCGCGTCCAGTTTTTACATCCGGGAATCGCTTTGAACACACGATCCAGAGCGCTGGCCTGGGACCCCACGACGGCGATCGAGGCGCTGGCCGCCGCCGACGCCGCCTTGTGGATCTGGACCCCCGCCGACGACCAGATTCGTTTTACGGGCGCGACTCGTTCGCTGGGGCTCGGCCCGCTGGCTCCTGAATGTTCGGGCGCGGCCTTCGCCGCCTTGGCCATGCCTCAGGACCGCGCCCTGGCCGACCGTTTGCTCAAGCCACAGGCCGAGGGGACCGAGATCGCCGTGCGCTTGCGCATGCGCGGCTGCGAGACCTGCCTGTGGCGCGGCGTCTGGCTGGAGGACGGCCTGCGCGCCGCGGGCGTCGTCGCCCTGGAGACCAAGTTCGCCGGGGCCGACCGCGACACCCTGACCGGCCTGCTGGACCGCCGCACCTTCCTGGTCCGCGTGGCCGAGACCCTGGCTCAGCCGGGCGACTATGAACTGGTCGTTGCCGACGTGGATCGCCTGCGCCGTCTGAACGAGGCGCTGGGCCACGAACGCGCCGATCTGGTGCTGTCGGCCTTGGGCTCGCGGCTGGCGGGCGCCTTTTCGCAGGATTGCTCGCCCGCCCGTATCGGCGAGGACGAGTTCGCCGTCCTGACCCGGCGCGGGGCGACCGGCGGCAGCCAGCGCATGCGCGAGGCGCTGGAACAGCCGTTGCGCGTCGCTGGCTTCGACATCTATCCGACTGTATCCATTGGCGCGGTCGCCGCCGAGGGCGGGCCGGATGCGCCGGATCCCGCCGAACTGTTGCGCCGGGTGGAATTGGCGGTGGAACAGGCCAAGACCGCCGGGCGGGGCGGGGACGCGGCCTATGGCCGGGCGCTGGAATCCGACAGCCTGTCGCGACTGGCGCTGGAAGCCGACCTGCGAAACGCCTTTGTCCGCGGCGAGATCGAGCCCTTCTATCAGCCCATCGTCAACCTGAAGACCGGGGCGGTGGCCGGGTTTGAGGCCCTGGTGCGCTGGCGTCATCCGCAGCGCGGCCTGGTGCCGCCGGACGACTTCCTGACCCTGGCCGATGAAATGGGCCTGATGAACGAGCTGGGTCTGCTGATGATGACCCAGGCGGCGCGTCAGCTGGCCGAGTGGCTCCATCGCCACCCCAGCGCGGGCAAGCTGTTCTGCAGCGTCAACCTGTCGGTCGGCGAGATCGAGCGTGACCATCTGGTCGAGGACGTGGCCCGAATTATTCAGGAAACCGGCCTACCGCGCGGCGCCCTGAAGCTGGAGGTCACCGAGGGCGACATCATGCGCGACACCGCGCACGCCGCCGAGGTGCTGGCGAAACTGCGCGAGGCCGGGGCCAGCCTCGCGCTGGACGACTTCGGCACCGGCTTCTCGTCCCTGTCCTATCTGGCGCGCCTGCCCTTCGACACGCTGAAGATCGACCGCTACTTCGTTCTAACGATGAACAAGGACGAGGGCTCGGCCAAGATCGTCAAGTCGGTCGTCAACCTGGGCCGCGACCTGTCGCTAGAAGTCGTGGCCGAGGGCGTCGAGAACGCCGAACTGGCGGGTTTGCTGCTGGACGCCAGCTGCCACTACGGCCAGGGCTTTGGCTATGCGCCGGCCCTGCCGGCCCAAGAGGCCGAGGTCTATCTGAACGAGTCGCTCGCCGACGGCACCGCCCCGATCAAGGCACGCTCGGCGTAGGTTTTTCTTTCGTCATCCTCCGGCAAGGCGCGTAGCGGCGCTGACCGGGGGACCCAGCGGCGCCCGCAGGGCGAAAAATCCCTGCGCTGACTTGGCCGTGAAGATCGCCTTCGGCGCCGCTGGGTCCCCCGATCTCCGCTTCGCTTCGTCGGAGGATGGCAGAGAGTCTGACTTTCGTCAGTTCACGGCATTTCACCGTGTTTCATTTTCATATTTTTCAAAAGGATAGTAATTTTGACCTGTCGGCGTTGTTCAGGATGTTTCATCCAAGCGCGAAAATGATGATGGGTGTTTTGGTGGGTGTGAAGCGATGCACGGTGGTTGGCTGAAACCGTCCGCCTAACTCTAGTCTTTGAGGGCCATTCTCCGAATTGGCTTAATTTCGTTTTTGAAGTGGGATTCGAACTCAACGGCTTTGGCGCACGTCACGCGGTTGTTCTAATCGCTGCATTAAGTGCGGTGACTAGGATGGATATTCACCGCATCCAGGGGCGGCTGGGGTGCCGCCAATGCGGAAGGGCGCTACCTCGTAGGCGTCCCCGCCTTCGGGGGCTTCTTGAGGATCAAGAGGCGCTCACACGGATCCTAGCTCAGCCGAACTTGACGGCGTTCCTCTCATCGATCGCGGTCATGTTGCGATCGCACAATGTCACCAAACTGATACCGCTCGGTATCAGTTTGGTTTGCATAAAGCTCATGATGTGCCTATTTGGTTCGACAGGAGCATTGTCATGGTCGAGAAGCGGACATTCAGCGGCCAGTACGTCCCGACCGACGGTCGTGGCCTCGAGGGCGCGCGCTCCCGGGGGGGCGGGACGTCCAAGATCACTGGCGGGACGTTGGATACGAGCGCAGGCAAGTCGCGCCTGGTCCGGTATCCAAACCCGTCGAACGCTCTTCGCGCCCTGCTCGATCAAGCCGACCCAACGCTCCACAAGTCGGTCACCGTTACTTTTAAGCATCGCGATGGCAGCGCTCTTCGCCTAGGCGATCTCAACCTCAAGTCAAAGCCCTCTCCGTCCGAGCGCTCCAAGCCCTCGCCGCACGCGCTCAAGCTCATCCAGGATGCTGCCCCCGAATTCTCTAAGGACGTACGCTTTCACCGCCGGAAGCGCCCTTCGACCTCGAAAACGGCCGCTTCCGCCGCTCAGTTACGCATGGAGCCTGTTCCCATCGCAGACGCGCAAACCCTCGGCGCGCTTGTACGGGTCCGCCGAACTGTGCTCACTCTCAACCAACAGGAACTTGCGGATCGGGCTGGAGTCGGTCGTCGCTTCGTAAGTGAGCTAGAATCCGGTAAGGCGACGCTCGAGCTTGGAAAGGCCCTGGCGGTCTGCCAAGTTCTCGGTATCGGACTGACCGCTGAGGTGATCGATGGCGGATGAAGTCCTTGCCGTCTGGATGGACGGCTTCGCCACCCCGGCCGGCCGTCTGGCGCGAACAGCGCAAGGCGACACCGCATTTGTCTACGATAGTAATTACGTCGCCGCGGGCGGCCCCGTCCTATCCCTGTCCCTGCCGATCGAGGAAGAAGCGTTCGGCGACGTTGAAACGCGCGCCTTCTTCGCTAACCTCCTGCCTGAGAACGCCCAGCTCCAGCGAGTGATGGAACGCGAAGGCCTAGCGCGCGATGACGTGGTTGGGCTTCTCGGGCATTTCGGAGCGGACTGCGCTGGCAGTATTTCCTGCCTGCCACTTGGCGCGCCGCCCCTGAAATGCCCCGGTGTCCTGGCGACTGACTATGAACCGCTCGATGATCGAGCTCTTCTACGTATTGTCAAATCACTGCGGGAGGAACGTCGCCTACCCGTCGAGGTGGGGGACCCATCGCCCGTGGCCGGGGTCCAAAGCAAGGTGGCGATTACCCAGCTACCAAACGGCCAGTTCGCCCTTCCTCGCGAAGGTCTTCGGGTTCCGACCACCCATATTCTCAAGGTCCCCGCACGCCGCGACTTTCGGGACGCTCGCAACGAGGAGGCCGCGGCCATCCTCGCAGTATCGGCGGGGCTCGACGTCTCTGTGCCCATCGCCATCCGCATCGACGACGTCGACGCCCTGCTGATCACCCGGTTCGACCGGGTTGTCCGCGACGGCGTCGTGACCCGCATTCACCAAGAAGACTTCGCCCAGGCTCTCGGGTTGCCTTCACAGCTCAAATACCAGCGCCGGGGCAAACCGGGGCGGTGGTTCGACGTCGAGGCAGCTCTTACCGTGTTGGACCAGACGCGGGACCCGCAAGCGGCGCGTCTGGCATTCCTTCGCACCACGGTCTTCAATCTGTGCATCGGCAATACCGACAATCACGCCAAGAACCACGCCATCCTCTATGATGGGCCTGCCGCGCCTCGCCTTGCGCCGCTGTATGACCTGCTGCCGATCCGGCTGAGCCAGGATTTCACCCACGAGTTGGCCTACCAGATCGGATCCGCCCGCTTTTTCGACGACATGTCCGGCGAGGACCTGATCGCTTTCTTCAGTCTCATGGGCGTGTCGGACGACGATCTCGACCTAGTGATCGACGGAGAGATCCGCCCGATGATCGAGGCGCTCGAGGCCGCCTCGCCGCGTCTGCGTTCCACTGGCCTGAAGCCATTCAACGACTTGCTCGGCCGAGAGATCGACGAACTGGCTGAAAAGCTGCAGCTCGACGTCGCTGTCGAGCCCCGGGACTATTTCCCGTCCGATGGAATCTGATCGGTGCTGTCCGTATCGGCGTGGCGACCTGTTTGAAAAGCGTCTCGCCAGGATGAACGACTGGGTAGAGTGCGGCGCGAAGGAAGGCTAGGCGCCGCGTCTGATTGCGCCTTGGGAGACGCTCCGAAGAGTGGCTCCCAATTCTATGACCAGGAGGCACCATGTCTGCGAACGCTTGCAATCCAATTTGTCAGCGTTCGCAGACGCGCACCGATGTCGGATATCAGTCCGGCAGCCGGAACCCCACAACCACCTCGACACAAGCGGGTACGGGCCAACCCAACAATGGCGGCTATACGCGCACTTCCTATGGTCCGCTCCTGGTGCAAGGCTGCTGACCCACCCTATAGAACTCACCGTCCGAAGCGCTTGGGTCCCTTGGGCCAGTGGCAGGAACAGCCTGGAACGCGCTGAACAGGCCTGCATTGCGAAATTTAGGCGCTAACTCTCTGGTGGGTCACATGGCGGGTTACGAGTGGCGAGGAGCAAAAAACACTTAAAAAACAGAGTGTATGGCGGACGGAGAGAATCGCGCGTTACGCCCGCCCGCTCTGCGCCGACAGGCGGGCGGCGTCGACGCCGAGACCGGCCAGGGCGCGGCTCCACTTGGTGGCGTAGTCGCTGTCGAAGATCAGGTCCGGATCGGCGTCGGCGGTCAGCCAGACGTTCTCGCCCAGCTCCTCTTCCAACTGGCCCTCGCCCCAGCCGGCGTAGCCCAGCAGCAGGACCGAGCGGCGCGGGCCGTCGTCTTCGCTCATCGCGGTCAGGGCGTCGCGGGTGCCGGTCACGGCTAGACCGTCGCCAAAGCTCAGGGTGACGTCCTCGTTGCTCCAGTCGTCGGAGTGCAGAACGAACCCGCGCTCGCGCTCGACGGGGCCGCCGATCAGCACCGCCTGTTGCGCCAAGGCGTCGGAGACGGGGGTGTCCAGCTTTTTCAGCACCTCGGACAGTGTGACGCCGGGCGCCGGCTGGTCCAGCCGGAGGCCCATGGCGTGCTCATCGTCATGGGCGCAGATCAGGATGACGGCGTGGCGAAAACGGTCGTCGTCTATGCCCGGCATGGCCACCAGGAGACGCCCGGTCAGGGAGGATAAGGCGGTCATCCTTCTATCATCGGTGTCCGACGACCCGGGCGCAAGACGTCGTGGAACGAAGGGCGCTTGGCTATCCTTCCTCCCGTCTCTATCTGACAATTGAACGTCGCCCGGATTTCCCGGGCTTCAGCCCCCGGAGACCCTGCATGACCATTCAGATCGGCGACCGCATCCCCGACGCGACCCTGACCACCATGACCGCCGACGGCCCCAAGCCGGTCACGACGGCTGAACTGTTCGGTGGCAAGACGGTCGCCCTGTTCGCCGTCCCCGGCGCTTTCACCCCGACCTGCTCGGCGCGCCACCTGCCGGGCTATGTCGACAACCGCGCCGACTTGGCCGCCAAGGGCGTGGACACGGTGGCCTGCCTGTCCGTCAACGACGCCTTCGTCATGGGCGCCTGGGCCCAGGCCAATGACCTGAACGGCACGGACGACGTGGTCATGCTGGCCGACGGCAACGGCGACTTCACCCGCGCGGTCGGCCTGGCGCTGGACGCCAAGGGCTTCGGCATGGGCGAGCGCTCGCAGCGCTACTCCATGCTGGTCAAGGACGGTGTGGTCGATCAGCTGAATATCGAACAGGGCGGCGAGTTCAAAGTGTCCTCGGCCGAGCACCTGCTGGCGCAGCTCTGATCCCGTCAGTCATGGTCTGAGCCATGACGGACGTCTTCACACCGGAAAAACGCAGCGCGGTCATGCGCCGGGTGAAGGGGCGCGACACCGCGCCCGAACGGAAGGTCCGGCGGATGCTGCGCGCCGCCGGGATCGGCTACCGTCTGGGCGGCTGCGACCTGCCCGGACGGCCCGACGTGGTGATGAAGGGGCGCAAGGTCGCCGTCTTCGTCCACGGCTGTTTCTGGCATGGCCACGACTGCCCGCGCGGCGCGCGCAAGCCCCAGGCCAACGCCGACTACTGGCGCAACAAGATCGACCGAAACCGTGTTCGCGACGCGCGGGTCGCGGCGGAACTGACCGCCGAGGGCTGGCGGGTGGTGACGGCGTGGGAATGCTGTCTGCGGGCGCCGGGCTTCGCAGAGGAGCTGGTCGCTGAAATCAGGGGCGGTCAGGCCGCCGCGCTCTCTGCCGCGTCAGCGGCCTCCGCCGCCTCCGTCAGCACCTGAGACAGGGCGCCGAGCAGCGATCCTGGCGTCAGGGGCTTGGACACGAAATAGTTCATTCCCGCGGCTGTGCAGGCGGCGATGTCATCGGGTGCGGTGTCGGCTGTGACGGCGATGACCGGAACGGCGGCGTTCAGCCCGCCCCCAGCACGCAGGCGGCGCGTGGTCTCGCGCCCGTCCAGCTCGGGCATCCGAACGTCCATGAAGACCACGTCGAACTGGGCTCGATCACAGGCCTCCAGCGCCGCCAGACCATCCTCGGCCATGGCGATTTCGCAATCCACCGACTGAAGGATCAACTGGACGGCGCGGCGGTTGATGGCATGGTCATCTACAACCAGGACCCGCAAGGGCGCCTCGGGCTGGTCATCTTCGGGGGGCGAAGGCTCGGCGCTCCTGGGTTTCGGCTCCGGTGCAGGGGCTTGAACGGGGGGGGGGCTCAGGGCGCGCGTGATCGTGGCGCGAGCCTCGGGCGCCAGGGCGGGGGGCGGGGCTTCCAGCGCCGCGCCGCGCGGCAGGACGACGGACAGGGTGAAGACCGATCCCTGACCGGGCGCGCTGCGCACCGTCAGGCGTCCGCCCATCAGCTCGATCAGATCGCGGCTGATGCTCAGCCCGAGACCCGACCCCCCGAAGCGCGCGGCCACGCCCTCGGTCGTCTGGTCAAAGGCGGTGAAGAGGCGCGCCAATTGCGCCTCTGTCATGCCGGGCCCTGTATCCTCGATGTCGATCAGCAGGACGTGGGCGCCGTGTTCGTCCGGCCAGGCTTTCAGGCGCAGGGTGATCGCCCCGTCGTCAGTGAACTTCATGGCGTTGGAGATCAGGTTGTTCAGCACCTGGCGCAGGCGCATGGCGTCGCCGCGCACCATCCGGGGCAGGGTCCGGGCGCCCTCCATCCGCAGGCGCAGACCCTTGGCGCGGGCGGGGCCGGCCCACAGGCGGGCGGTCTGGGACACCAGCAGGCGCAGGTCGAAATCGCGGCTGTCCACGCTCATCCGTCCCGCGTCGAGACGGGCATGATCCAGCAGATCGTCGAGCAGGGCCTTCATCATCAGGCCGGCGTCGGTGATCAGGGCGACCTGTTGACGCGAGGAGCCCGGCTTGGCGCCCCGTTCCAGTTCGTCGGCGCCGGTCAGAATGGCGCTGATCGGGGTGCGCAGGTCATGGGCGACAGCGGCCAGGAAGGCGCCGCGGCTGGCCATGGCGGTCTCGGCCTCTTCACGCTTGCGGTCGGCCTCGCGGCGAGCCTCGGTCTCGGCGCGGTTGGCGCGGAACAGGGTGCGGCGCGTGTTCAGGCAGAAGACGGTGTAGGACAGGATGCCGACCGTCACGGCGGTGACGACATGGGGCGGGGCGCCCATCTGAGCCATGAACAGCGGCGTCAGGGCGAAGATCGCCAGCTGGGGCAGGACGGTGCAGGCGAAGATCCGCATCGATCCGGCCGACATGATCACGGAATTGATCATTCCTGCGGACAGCAGAACCGCGCCGGCGATCCCGCCCATGGGCCCGCCGACGATCCAGAGCGGTATCGTCATGCCGCCGAAGAAGCCGGCGTTGAGGATCAGCACCAGGTCGCCATAGGCGCCGCGCCAACCCATCGGAGACGAGATCTTGCCCGCGACGACCGGGGCGAACACCTTAGCCTCCAGGAACTGGATCAGGGTGTAGAGCACCATCCAGGTTGCGCTGAAGCGCCAGCCCAGCATGGGGCTGAACACCAAGGCGGTGGCCGCGCCCATGACGAGGCGCTGCATCATGGCCTTGCGACGCTGGCGAATGGCGGGCGCCCAGACGGTCGGGGCGTCGTCGGCGATTTGCGTCATGCGTCCTTCCCAGCAGGCGGGGTTCGCCTAAGGGAACAAGGATAGACTTGCTTGCCCTAATGCTCCGTCAACGGCCGACGCCGACCGCTTCGGAAATATCGGTGAAGCCTTCGGCGCACAGGCGGGCGGCCAGGTCGCGCTTGATCCGGCCGATCAGGCCGGGTCCGTCGTAGATAAGAGCCGAATAGACCTGCACCGCCGAGGCGCCGGCACGGATGCGCGCGAAGGCGTCCTCGCCGCTCGCTATGCCGCCCACCGCGATCAGGGGCAGACGGCCGGCGGCGGCCTCGGCGGCGGCTTCCAGCGCCTTCTGGGCAAAGGGCTTCAGCGGCGCGCCCGACAGGCCCCCCGCTTCGCCCGCAAAAGCGGATTTCAGCGTGGCGGGACGCTCCAGCGTGGTGTTGGACACGATCAGAGCGTCGATCTGGTGCGCCAGAGAGGCCTCCACGATCATGCCGATTTCTTCGCCGATCAGGTCGGGCGCGATCTTGAGGAAGACCGGGGCGCCGTCGGCGGGACGCGCTTCATTGATGCGGCCCAGCAGGTCGTCCAGCGCCTCGCGCCCCTGCAGGGCGCGCAGGCCCGGCGTGTTGGGCGAGGAGATGTTGATGGTGAAATAGTCGGCCAGGCCCGCCAGGCGACGCAGGCCGGCGACATAGTCCGCCGCCTTGTCCTCGGTGTCTTTGTTGGCCCCCAGATTGGCGCCGATGGGCGTGCACTTGGGGCGACGGGCCAGCCGCGCGGCGAAGGGCTCCAGCCCCTCGTTGTTGAAGCCCATGCGGTTGATGATGGCCCGGTCTTCCGACAGTCGGAACAGGCGCGGCTTGGGGTTGCCGGCTTGCGCGCGCGGCGTGACCGAGCCGCATTCCACCGCGCCGAAGCCGAGCCGCGACAGCCCCTCCAGCGCCTCGCCGTTCTTGTCCAGACCAGCGGCCAGACCGACGGGATTGGACATGGTCAACCCGGCGATGCGGGTCGTCAGGATCGGGTCATCGGCGCCGGGCGCGGGCAGGGGCGTGACCTGCAGGGCGCGAATGGCCAGGCGGTGCGCCGTCTCGGGATCCATCTGGCGCAGGATGACGGCGCCGAGGTCGGTCAGGCTCATGGATTTTCGCTCAGGATCATGTCGCCGTCGGCGCTGACCGACAGGGCGCGCGCGCCCCGCGTCGCCGCGAGGGGCAGGGGGCCGTAGATATGGGGGAAGAGGGCGCCGCCGCGCGACGGCTCCCAGATCAGGGTCTCGCCCAGCGCCGCCAGATCGACCTCGACCAGCATCAGGTCGTCCTGCCCCGCGTAATACTTGGCGGCGGTCACGGCCAACTGGTCGGCGGCGGACAGGTGGATATAGCCGTCGGCATGATCGACGGGCGAGCCGTCATAGGCGCCCTCGGCCAGGGTCGCGCGCCAGTCGGCGCGGCTCAGGATCTTGAAGGCGGTGGTCGGCAGGGCGTCGGTCATTTTTCCAGATCTTGCGGCGTCAGCCAGCCTTCGTAGGTGGGGCGCCCCGCGACATCGACGGTAAAGATCGCCGCCGCCCCGGTGGGGAAGCCGCCGCTCATCTTGTCCATGACGCCGGGCGAGGCGGCGCTCTCGATCAGATATTCGACCGCCAACTGATGCACGCCTGGATTATGCGCCACCAGCAACAGGCAGCCCGCCGTGTCCTCGGCGGCCTCGACCGCACGGCGCAGCACGTCGGAGGACGCATTGTAGAGGGCGGGCGACAGATGCACCTCGACGTCGCCCATGGCTTCGCTGACCTCGTCCCAGGTCTGATGCGTGCGTCGGGCGCTGGAGACCAGGGCCGTGTCGGGGCGCAGGCCGCGCTCGGCCAGGGCCCGGCCCATGGCGCGGGCGTCGTGGCGGCCGTGCTTGGACAGGGGGCGGTCGATGTCGCCGCCGGGCGCGCTCTTCTCGGCCTGGGCGTGACGCATGATGATCAGTCGCTGCATGGGCTCGCCTTAAGGCCGTTTTCCTTCGCCGACCAGAGCATGGGCGGGCGGCCCGTGGTCGCGCGAGGCGGGCGAGGGGGTCAGAGCGGGCCGTCCCGCCAGCACCGCCTGGGCCAGACCCTGGGGCCGGATGCGGGCGTAGGACTGACGCGTGGCCTCCAGCATGATCAGCCCGGCGATGCCCGGCAGCATCCAGCGGCCCGCCTGCTCGATCCCGTCCGCCATCGGCAGCAGGGGGCGCCACGGCGGCACATAGAGGGCCTGGGACCAGGCGGCGGGCTCAAGGCCCACCTCGCGCACCAGCCGCTCCAGCTGACCGCGCGTGAAGGGGCGCCCGTGGCCGAAAGGGGTAGTCTCGGCCCGCGCCCACATCCCGCCGCGCGCCGCCGTGGCCAGGATGATGCGCCCGGCGGGGGCCAGGGCGCGCACCGCCTCGGTCAGCAGAGCCAGCGGATCGTCGGCCTCTTCCAACGCATGAACCAGCAGGATGCGGTCAAACGTCCCGGCGGCGAAGGGCAGGCGCTTTTCATCCACGAGCAGGGTGCGGTTGCGGCCCGCCGCCGCCCACTGCTCGGCGCCCTGTCCCCCCGGCATGGCGGCGATGACGCGCCGCGCCCCGACGAAGCCGTCCAGCCAGGGCGTGGCGTAGCCGAGGCCCAGGACGTCGCAGCCCTCGGCCTCGCGCCAGGCGTCCTCCAGCCGCCGCGCCAGCACGCGCCGCACCAGCGCCCCGGTCGGCTCGCCGTAGAAGGTGCGAAGATCGTCGATGCCGCGCCGCATGGAGCCATTATGGCTGAAAACGCGATGGATGTCGGCCTTTCACGCCCCCATCCGCTCATCCCCGCCGAGGCGGGGACCCAGTAAGAACCTCACGCGCTGCGTTCGCAACGGCGCCCTCAGATTTCCGCACGGCGTTGTCAGCCAAAGCACTGGGTCCCCGCCTCGGCGGGGATGAGCGGGTCTTGATGGGCGCGCACCGCTCACTTGCCTGCTACAATGCGTCCATGACCCTGACCGTGCGCCAGTTTCCCTGCCTGTCCGACAACTACGGCTTCCTGATCCGCGACGAGGCGACCGGGATGGTCGCGACCGTGGACACGCCGGACGCCGACGCCGTCCTGGCCGAGATCGAGGCCTCCGGCTGGGGGCGGCTGGACCTGATCCTCAACACCCACTGGCACCCGGACCATACCGGCGGTAACGAACGGCTGAAGGCCGAGACCGGCTGCGAGATCGTCGGCCCCGAGGAGGTGCGTCGCGCCGCGCCGCTGGATCGCGTGGCGGTCGATGGCGACCTGGTGCGGCTGGGCGAGACGGCGTTTGAGGTGGAGCTGGCGCCCGGCCACACCCTGGGCCATGTGGTCTATCGCGCGGTCGAGGACGACCTGGCCTTCGTCGGCGACGTCATCTTCGCCCTGGGCTGCGGCCGCCTGTTCGAAGGCTCGCCCAAACAGATGTGGGACAGTCTCTGCCGCATCGCCGCCTGGCCGGAGACGACGACGCTTTATTGCGCCCACGAATACACGGAGTCGAACGCCCGCTTCGCCCTCAGCCTCGATGCTCGGCCCGAGATGCGAGCCCACGCCGAGGCCATCTTCGCCGCCCGCGAGCGGGGTCAGCCGACTGTGCCGACCACGGTGGGGGCGGAGCGCCGCTTCAACCCCTTCCTGAGCGCCGCCGACGCCGCCGACTTCGCCGCCCGCCGCGCGGCCAAGGACGGCTTCAGGGGTTAGGCCTTGGCCTTGCCGTCGATCAGGACGGCCTGCTGCCAGCGGCTGGGCGCCTTGTCGGTGCGGTGGATGCAGCCGACCCAGCAGCAGGGGCGCTTCTTGCCCTCCAGCAACTCCTCGACCGTGCGTTCAATGCGGCGCTGGCGGGTCTTGGGCTGCTTGGCGTCCTCGACCTAGCAGATGAACTCGTTGCGTCCCAGCGGCGTCAGGGCCTTCCACAGGTCGAAGACCTCAGGATCCGCCCGCAAGGCCGCCTGCATGTCTGCGCCCGCCTCATGGACGACGCCCTGGGGAAATTCGCTCGTCATTGACGCCTCCGAGATTGCAGCCAGTCGCCGTCCTCAGAGCTTGTTCGCGGGCTGACGGAATGTCCACTGCCGGTCGTAGAGGGCGGGTCGCCTTAGGGTGGGAAGCGGACACCCGACATCCCGAACAAGGGTCCTACCGAACCTCCCACCGCGCAATGGCATAATACTGGTCGCCCGGCATCGGGTCCTCTACTTTGGTTACAAGCGTTGCGGTCAAGTGAGCTCTGATCGCCCATGCGCCGAACCGCGATCCGGGGGCAGATTCATCGATCAGCTCGCACGCGGTCGTCACCTTGCCTTCGCCAACATCGCAACGAAGAAGAGCCCAGCCTTTGCCGACTTCATCGGCAGGGAAGCTTGCATAGATATTCCTCGGCAGTCGTTTTCCCAGCTCCCCAGGACACCACAACCGCTTTCCCGTCGTCGTATCCCTGTCAGACCGTTGGCAGGTTTCTGGTTCCGGCAGATCCGACCCCGGAGCCGCGGCACCAGCCTGCAGAACCGTAAATATCATCGCCGCAATAATCATGGTCGATCCCCTGCCATACTTGCTCCTAGTGGATTGGCGGCGAGGTCCGCAACGGGTGGATAGCGGACATTGCCGAAGTTAACGTGCGGCATGTCCAATCATCAGAAATCGGTCATCCGCAAACCGCCTCAGGGTTGGTCCTTCACGATAACCGAAGTCAGCAATGGCATGTATCGAGTGAGGGGCGTCGGACCAGATGGCGTTTCTATAGAGCGACACGGAACGGACGACGATACGTTGCTCTTTCAGTTAATTGAGGACGCCGAAAAGCTGTCCACCTGAACCGCCGCAATGGGTGGTTAGCAGACCTTACCTCTGCTCTTCCAAGGGCGGGCTTGCAGGAGCCTTGCGCTTACCAGCACCAGCCCCAGAACCACTGCCGCAAGGCCTGTGTCCAATGCAGCGTCTCTTAGGCCCAACGCCACCGCCTCCACAAAGCTGTAGCGGCGAGGGCCGTCGCTTTGGACAACATAGAACCATTGCCCATAGCTAAGAGCTGCCCAGAGCGTGGCTCCGACGCCCATGGCGCAAAGCAGCCCCGCCATTTCTACGAAATCTCGCCGCCGGCCGCGTCCGAGCGTCGTAACGACTGCGAGTCCCGGCAAGCCGAAGACCAGAAAATAGGCGACAGTGTTGAGCCAATGCAGCGCCGCCGTTCGGACGCCCAACGAGATAGCTAAGTGGGCCAAACAGTAGCTGACCGCGAGAGGAATAAGAACGAAGAGGGTCAGCCGCCTAATCATCTGTGCCCCCCGAAGTCTGCGCTTATCATACACCCCGCTTGAACGTCGGCTATGGGTCGAACGCAGTCCTTGTCGTGGTCTGCTTTCAGGCAGGCTTCAGCCCTCGTCGCTGAAGGGCGGCGGCAGTTGGCCGGACTTGAAGATGATTGTCGGCTCTTCGTCGTAGTCGCCCAGTTCTGTGTCGGCCGAGACCGAGAAGGCCACGACGCCCAGCCGCAGCGGGGCCAGTCGCTCGGCTTTGCGGCGCGCTTCCTCTGCGTCCTTGCAGCCGACCTGGGGTTCAGCCCGCAGGGATGAGCCCTTGCCCTGAACATAGGCCTGAAGGATGTAAACGGTTTCGCTTGCCATCCCCGTTCAAGGGGCCTGTTCGGGGCGCAGGTCAACTAAAGACCTTGGCGCTATGGTCCTTAGTCCTGCCGGATCACCGCGCGGATGACGCTGGCCGAGGAGGGGCGACCGGCGATGCCGCGCTTGGGGTCGATCACGACGCGCAGGTCGCCGTTGGAATGAACCGCCGAGGCGCGCGCGCCTTCGACCACGGTGATGCTGCGCAGCCGGTCCAGGAAGGGACGGGCGCCAGCGGGTCCTCGTCAAGGCGCTGGCGGCCATGTCCGCTATCTCGGCCGAGACAGCGTCGGACAGGACGGGGAGGCGGGGGCCTTCTTGGATCGACGCAACGACGCCGTGGACGGGGCTGAGCGGAAGAAGGAGTGGGTCGGGCATCGCCACCATTTCGCTTCATCGTCTAGCCGGAGCATGGCGACCGCTGGGCAAGCGCGCCCGAAAGCTCGTCCGTCAGTACGGCTTGAAACCACGCCACGCTTCAGAAGAATTCTTCAAGCTTTGCCTGGACATGGGCCTGAGCATTATGCGTTCCGTCAAACAGGCCCGCTGAAGCTCAGCGCGGACCCCGAGCTCGCGGCCTCCACGACCGATCCAGATCGACCTAGACGAAGAAGCGCGCCGCCACCGCGCCAAGGGCCGCGCCGATCTCGGCTTTGGAAGCCCTCGTTACCCCGGCCTCCTCAGCGAACCGCGACCAGTCCTCCACCGCGGCCCGGACCTCCTCGATCACCGACACTATCACGGCGTCAGACAGACCATGCCGTCGCCCGAGCGTCTGGACCTGCGAACGGGTCGGATTGCGACCCTCGCCCTCAATGTCCAGATAGTGCTCTCCCCCAGGTCCCGCCGAGTAGGTGAGATCGTAGGCCGGCGCGAGCCGCCACTCCCCGCCGTCATCCATTAGATAGCTGTGCTGCCGTGTATGATCATCGCGATTGCTGGCCAGCACGTTGAAGACCATTCGACGGAAAGCCGCGAGCAGGTCGTCCGCGTGGCGCGTGATGGTCAGCGTCGCCCGAAGGAACAGATCGTAGCTCGACGGTAAGCGCCACGGCGCTTCGATCGCACCGCTCAACGAGACCATATGTAAGCGCCGTCCCGGATTTGGTCGGTCGAACCGTCTCGTCGCAAAATAGCCGGGTCCCGTCTTGGAGGGCAAAAGGCGACAGGGAGCCATCTCCAACCCGGCCGCGATGGCCATAGCCGCATAGGCCGCCTCGATCGGCCCAATGTCGGGCGGGTCATTCGTGGCCGCGAACTTGACGATCCAGGACTCCTGATCGGGAGCCGTCTCACCCTCCGAAACGGAGATGCGGCCCGCCCCATCAAACCCAACGTGAACCTTCGGCCGAGCGCCGCCAGACCCGCCGGCCAGGGTGGCCAGGGTGGCCGCAAGCTCGCCTTCGTGACCGGCAAGGATGGCCACGGATTCAGCGGCCAAAGCATCCAGGTCGAGGCTCTCGACTTCCGGCGGCGGCGCTGTCGCCGGCAAGTAGGTCAAGGCTCCACGTCCCTGGTCGCCCACCAGCGCGAGACGATCCAGCGGACTCAAGGCGTCGATTTGCAGGCCGAGTTTGGCAAGGCGCCGGCGCATGACGAGATAGCCCCACCCCTCAGGCAGGCTGTCGGACAGAAAACCGTGCAGGCCGTCGAATTCCCGCCCACGCGCTGGATGAAGACCGGGCTCGGGCGGGTAGAGCAAGCCAGAGATGGGAAACGCCGTGGCGATCGCCTCGTTGGACCATTCCAGTTGGGCCAGACCGGCGGCCATGGCCAACCGGCCGATGGGCATGGGAGCCGCCGTGTCGTCGAAGGTCAAGCTCGCTGCCAGGGGGGCTCCCGGCGCCAGCTTCATGATTGATGCGACTTGCGCGCCCGCACCCGAGCAGGCGGCGCCGCGCTCACCGCCTGCTGTTTCAGGAGGTCATCAAGGCTTGTGGCGGCGGGTTGTGGAAAGAGCGCTTCGAGACCGCCTTCGCATCGTAAGGCCACGGCGGACTTGATCACATCCTCAAACGAGGCCTTGCCTTCGTTCTCCAGGCGCCGCCAGGTCCGGTAAGCGATACCGGCGCGCTGCGCCGCGACCTGCTGGGTCCAGCCCAAGGCGACGCGACGGGCCTTCAATCGCTCGGCAAGGGCATGCTGAATTTCCAGCGGCGTTTTTAACATAGGCAATATATGGCCAATTAAACGCTAAAATGCAAGTTAATTGTCCACATTTGGACAATTATAGAGTGAGGCGGACGGGCGTCTCACACCATCCATTCCAGAGCCAATCGGTCCGATGTCGCATTCACGTCCGAGGCCTTGAACACCCGTTCACGGATGTGGGCGAACTCACGCTCTTTCAGCGCATGTTCGAAATGCTCCGCGACGACCAGGTGATGGGCTTCTGCCGCAGTCGCACTGATCGGCACGATGCCAACGGAAGGCATCATCAACCCGGAAATAGCAGCCTCGGGTGATGCCGAATTCGCCCGGGCGGGCGCCGAAATGGTCGAGGACGGAGGACCCGCATTTTTCTTAAATTTTCCCGATCGGGAAAGAGGCGGTCTCATGATCGAAGGGCAGGCTGAGGATTTTGCGCGTCGTCTCGGCGTTCTTGCGCGTGCGCATCGTGAGGCGGCGGGCTTGCGGCTGGAGGATCTGCCGGGGGCCGTCGGTGTCGGCGTTCGCTTCATCCACGACCTGGAAAGGGGCAAGCCCAGCTCCCAGCTAGGAAAGTCCCTGGCCGTGGCGGCTTCGCTCGGGCTTGATCCTATCGGTCTCCTCGAACAGGACGAAGCGGCGGACCGACGCGGCAGCGTGATGGAGCGCTGAAGCGATGCTGACCATCTATCACGAGGACCCGGAGGTAGGCCGCATCCTGGGGAAGTCCTTAGTCCTGCGGGATCACCGCGCGGATGACGCGGGCCGAGGAGGGGCGGCCGGCGATGCCGCGCTTGGGGTCGACCACGACGCGCAGATCGCCGCCGGAATAGCTGACCGAGGCGCGCGCGCCTTCGACCACGGTGATGCTGCGCAGCCGGTCCAGGAAGGGGCGGGCGCTGGGCGAGCGCGCGATGCGGACCACGGCGTCGGTGGTGACGATCAGGGCCTCGATGCACAGGGCTTCGGATTGTTCGCCCACGACATTGATGCGGACCAGGCGGCCCATGGCCTCGCTGACCAGGCCGCTGCGCCGGGTCATAAGGTTGAACATCTGCACCGGGCCGAGGCTGGTCGGCTCCAGGCTGACGGCGGGGCCGGTCAGGGAGACGGGCGAGCCGCCGGGATTGCGCGTCGTATAGACGGTGATGCCGCCCGACGGCGTAACACGCAGCACCTGTTCGCCGGCGTCGTTGCGATAGATGGTGTCGCCGCGCGGTGCCGAGGTGGGGCGCAGGGCCCAGGTCTCGGTCGAGCGCTCGAACCGCAGCAGGGTCAGGGAGCCGTCCCGATCCAGCATGAAGGTCTGGCCGGCCTCCGAGGCGTAGCGTCCGGGCGGCGGCATGGTGCGGGTCACCGACTGGTCGCGGATCACCCGGCTCTGTTCCGCCTGGGCGTTGGAGCGCAGTTGCGCCGACGCGGGCGTGGCCGCCAGACAGGTCGTCAGCAGCATCAGGGCAGCCAGGTCCAGGCGCAGACCTCCGACCGTCCGGACGCGGGGCGCCTGGACGGCGAAGCACGGCGGATTCTCCGCCTCGACCTCGACCGTTGCCATCATGGGGCTAGTCGTGGAACGCCGGAACGGCGGATTTTAGGCAAAGCGGATTTACCCAACCAGGTACTGCCCGCCGTTCAGCGACAGGGTGCAGCCTGTGACATATCCGGCACGTTCGCCCGAAAGCCAGGACACCATGTCGGCGATCTCCTCGCCCTTGCCCAGTCGGCCGACCGGGATCTGGGCGATGATGCTGTCCAGCACCTTCTGGTCCATGGCCCCGACCATCTCGGTGTCGATATAGCCGGGGGCGATGCAGTTGACGGTCACGCCCTTGCGCGCGTTTTCCAGGGCCAGGGCCTTGGTGAAGCCGATCATTCCGGCCTTGGCGGCGGAATAGTTGGTCTGGCCGATCTGGCCCTTCTGGCCGTTGATCGAGGAGATGTTGACGATGCGGCCGAAGCCCCGGTCGCGCATCCCGTTGATCACCTGGCGCGTCATGTTGAAGACGCTGTCCATGTTGACGCGGATCACGTCGGACCACTGATCGGCGCTCATCTTGTGGAAGAAGCCGTCGCGGGTGATGCCGGCGTTGTTCACCAGGACGTCGATGGGGCCCAGCTCGGCCTCGACCTCCCGCACCGCCCGCTCGCAGTCCTCGAACGCGCCGACATTGCCCTTGACCACCATGACGCCCAGCTCGCGCGCGGTGGCGGCGGCCGCTTCGTCATTGCCGGAATAACCCGCGGCGACGGACATGCCGTCTTCCCTCAGCCGCTGAACGATCGCCTTGCCGATACCCCGGGTTCCCCCGGTCACCAGAGCCACTCGCGCCATGATCCGCTCCCCATATTGGACGACGCCCCATCAACGTCGTCCTACCCTCTGGAACAAGCCTTAGCTTGGCAAGCGTCGCAGGAGAAGACGCCGTTACGCGGCTTGGTCGATCTGGGCCATGTCGATGACGAAGCGATAACGGACATCGGACTTTTCCATCCGCGCATAGGCCTCGTTGATCTGATGCGGGGCGATGGTCTCGATGTCGCAGACGATGCCGTGCTCGGCGCAGAAGTCCAGCATCTCCTGGGTTTCGCGGATGCCGCCGATCAGGCTGCCCGCCACGCTGCGGCGACGC
Source organism: Brevundimonas bullata (assembly GCF_014207965.1). Classification (GTDB taxonomy): domain Bacteria; phylum Pseudomonadota; class Alphaproteobacteria; order Caulobacterales; family Caulobacteraceae; genus Brevundimonas; species Brevundimonas bullata_A. Next base: position 319,163 of record NZ_JACHLM010000003.1, on the reverse strand, counting down.
ATTAGCAGGGGCAGGGCGAAGACCGGCAGGCCCTCGGTCGTCAGGCCCAGCATGACCATGGTCCCGTCGCGCGCCAGCAGGTTCAGGTGGCTGGCGATCTCGTGCGTGGCCGACACCGTATTGATGATCAGGTCGAACTTCTCGGCCGCCGCCTTCATCGCGTCCTTGTCGGAGTTGATCAGGAAGTGCTTGGCGCCCATCCGCTCGGCGTCGGCCTTCTTGCGGTCCGAGGTGGACAGGACGCTGACCTCCGCCCCCATGGCCACCGCCAGCTTCACGGCCATGTGACCCAGTCCGCCCAGGCCCACGACCGCCACCTTGGAGCCCGGCCCCACCTTCCAGTGACGCAAGGGACTGTAGGTGGTGATGCCCGCGCACAGCAGGGGGGCGGCGGCGTCCAGCGGCAGGCTGTCGGGGATGGACAGGACATAGGCCTGATCCACCGTGATCCGGTCGGAATAGCCGCCCTGGGTGATGGTCTGGCCGACCTCGGCGCCCTTGGGGTCGGGCGAGCCGTAGGTCTGGGTCATGCCGGGGACGCAATACTGCTCCTCGCCCGCCTGGCAGGAGGCGCAGGTGCGGCAGCTGTCGACCATGCAGCCGACGCCGACCCGGTCGCCTTCCTTGAAGCGCGTGACGTTGGCGCCCACGGCGGTGACGACGCCGGCGATCTCGTGGCCCGGCACGATCGGGTAGCGCGTGCCGCCCAGGTCGTTGTGCACGACGTGCAGGTCCGAATGGCAGACGCCGCAGTATTTGATCGCGATGGCCACGTCGTCCGGCCCCGGATCGCGACGTTCGAAGCTGTAGGGGCTCAGGGGCTGGTCGGCGGCGGTGGCGGCGAAGGCGCGCGTGGCGATCGGCATGGGGGCATCCTCAAGCTGGGCGGGAAGCGCCGCAGATGGGACGCGCTCCGCATCGCCGCAAGAAGACCCGGCGGCTATTTCAGCTTTGCGATCAGCGCCTGGGCGGCCGCCGGGTTCCGCATCTTGGCTCCGGAAATGAAGTAGGCGAAGACGTCGCCGCGCTGGGCCCACTGGCGGGTCTGGGCGGCGACGGCGTCCAGTTCGTCCGAGGTCATGCCCGTCGGCTCGTCCTCGCGGCTGGACATCAGGCGGGCGTAGGTGAAGTCGGCGGTGGCCTGGTCGATCTGCGGCCAGGTCGGCTCCTCGTCGTCGACGGCATAGACAATGGCCGCGCCGTACTGGCGCGCCAGGTCATAGAACTGCTCGCAGGCGAAGGTCGGATTGCGGACCTCCAGCGCGTGCCGCAGCCGCACCCCGTCCTTTTCCTGGGGCAGCAGCTTGAGGAAGCCCTCGAAGTCCTCGGCGTCGAACTTCTTGGTCCCCATGAACTGCCAGTTGATCGGGCCCAGCTTGTCGCCCAGCAGGGTCAGGCCCTGTGACAGGAAGCGATCGAAGCTCTCGCCGCCTTCCGACAGCACCTTGCGATTGGTGCAGTAACGGCTGGCCTTGACCGCAAAGACGAAGTCGTCGGGCGTCTCGTCGCGCCACTTCATCCAGCTGTCGGGCTTGAAGGTGGAATAATAGGTGCCGTTGATTTCGATGGAGGTCAGCGCCCGGCTGGCGAACTCCAGCTCGCGCTTCTGCGTCAGGCCCTCGGGATAGAAGACCCCGCGCCACGGCTCGAAGGTCCAGCCGCCGACGCCGACCCTGATTGCACCTGTCATGATGTCCTCCTGCTGCACGGCCTTGATCGCAGGAAACTCATGGCTTCGCTACGGGAAGCGGAACTTGCTAACGTCGGCTACGGGTGGGAAGCGGACATTTTTCGATTTAGCCTGCTCGGATGATCAAGCTCGCATCCACCACCAACACCAAGAGCTTTGCCAAAACCGTGCTTGAGGTCGGTGATGATGGCGTGGACTGCTTCGCGTTTGAGCGAGCAGACTCTCCCTATCCGGAATGGGATTATTGGGGGCAGGATGTGAACGCTGCGAAGGCCATGTGCTTCGAACTTTGGGGCGTGCCGCCGGGCTCATGGCAACAAAGCCCGAAATGAGATCGAAGGTCCGCAACGGGTCGGAAGCAGATATTGGCTCCAATGCTAAAGCCCGACATCGGCCAGAGAGCGGCGGTACCTCCTGTTCGCTCGAGGTAAGGGACCCCTCGCGGTGGCGGTTTGCGGCGGCGGCGGCTATAGCGTCGCCGTTGCAGGAGTATTGCGCGCGTGCAGGAACTGACGCCTGAAATCATCGCCCTCTTGGGTCTGGCGTCGGTGATCGCCGGGTTTATCGACGCCATCGCGGGGGGCGGGGGGCTGATCTCGCTGCCGGCCCTGCTGTCGGTGGGGCTGAACCCGGTCGCGGCCATCGCCACCAACAAGGTGCAGGGCAGCGTGGGCACGGCCAGCGCCCTGTGGAACTTCTGGCGCAAGGGCCGCGTGGATTTCCGTCTGATCCGCTGGCCTCTGATTCTGGTCGGCGTCGGGGCGGGGCTGGGGGCCTTCGCCGTGACCTTGGTGGACTCGCGCTGGCTGATGATCCTGCTGCCGGTGCTGCTGATCGGCATCGCCCTGTATTTCCTGTTCGGACCCAAGGCCTCGGACGAGGACGCCCATGCCCGGCTGACGCCCCTGGCCTATGCCTTTGTGGCGGGAGGGATCGGCTTCTACGACGGCTTCTTCGGGCCGGGGACGGGGTCGTTCTTCGCGCTCAGCCTGGTCATGCTGCTGGGCATGGGACTGACGCGGGCGACGGCCCACACCAAGGCGCTGAACCTGATGAGCAACGTCGTCGGCATCGTGGTGCTGGCGGTCGGGGGACACGTGGTCTGGACCCTGGCCGGGATCATGGCCGTGGGTCAGTTCGTCGGCGGGCGGATGGGCTCGCACGCCGCCATGCGGTTCGGGCCGCGCCTGATCCGTCCGCTTCTGGTGATCATCTCCCTGGCTATCACAGCGCGCCTCTTGTCCGACCCGGCCAATCCGCTGCGGGTCATGGTGACGGGCTGGCTCAGCTAGAGCGGCTCAGGTCGGCGTGAGCATGGCCAGGGTGGTCAGCAGGTCGCGGGCGGTGACGGGCTTGGCCAGGTGCAGGTCGGCGCCGGCGTCGCTGGCGGCGTCGCGATGCTCGGCCATGGCGTTGGCGCTCAGCATCAGGATCGGTGTGCGCGCCACGCCCGGTCGGGCGGCCTCCAGTGCACGAATGGCCCGTGTGGCGGTCAGCCCGTCCATGCAGGGCATCTGCATATCCATCAGCACCACGTCGAAGGTTCCGGCCTCAAAGGCGGCGACGGCCTGGGCGCCGTCATCGACGGTGACGATCTCCTCGACATGGCCGGCCAGGATCAACTGGACGACGCGCTGGTTGACCGGGTGGTCCTCGGCCAGCAGCACGCGCAGCAGGCGCGACGGCTGCGGCCCGGCGGCGAGGGCGGCCACGTCGCGGGCGTCATAGTCCCGCAGGCTCTGGGCGCGGGGCAGGGGCAGTTCGACGCGGAAACGGCTGCCCACGCCCGGCGTCGAGGCTCCGGTGATGCGTCCGCCCATCATCTCGGTCAGCGAGCGGCAGATCGACAGGCCCAGACCCGTGCCGCCGAAGCGCCGGGTGATCGAGGCGTCGGCCTGGCTGAAGCGCTGGAACAGCTGGGCGTCATGCTCGGCGTCGAAACCGACGCCGGTGTCCTCGACTTCGAAGCTCAGCAGGGTCGGGGCCCCGTCGTCCTCGGTCAGGGCGAAGCGGACGATGACCGATCCCTCGGCGGTGAACTTGACGGCGTTCGACAGCAGGTTGCCCAGGATCTGGCTGATGCGGACGCTGTCGCCGATGAAGACGCCGCGCGCATTGGGCGCCCGCTCGACATGGAAGCCCAACCCCTTGTCCTCGGCCCGCAGGCGCTGGGTGTCCAGCGGGGCGGTCAGGGCCTCGTCCAGATCAAAGGGCCGCAGCTCCAGCTCCAGCTTGCCCGCCTCGATGCGCGACACGTCCAGCATGTCCGAGACCAGCCGTTCCAGCGTGACGCCCGAGGTGGCGATCAGCCCCACCATCTCCGCCTGCTCGGGGGCCAGAGGCGTGCGGGCCAGGGCGTCGATGATGCCGATGACGCCATTCAGCGGGGTGCGGATTTCGTGGCTCATGTTGGCGAGGAAGTCGGACTTGGCGCGGTTGGCGGTTTCGGCGGCGGCCTTGGCCTCGATCAGGGCCTGTTCGGCGGCGATCTTGGCGGTGACGTCGCGGGCCACGGCGTAGATGCGGTCGCCGAACTTCTGAGCCCGCCATTCCAGGGTGACATAGTGGCCGTCGCGGTGACGGTAGCGGTTGACGTGACCCCGGACCGGGGCGTCGGGACGGCGGTTTTCGACCTCGGCCGCGCTGTCCAGGGTGGCGGGCAGGTCGTCGGGATGGACCAGACTGAGGATGGCCCGCCCGACCAGCTCATCCGGCTTGTAGCCCAGGGTCGAGGCCCAGGAGGCGCTGACCCGCACGATGACGCCTTCCAGATCGCGGATGACCAGCAGGTCCAGCGAGACGTCGAAGAAGGTCGCCAGATCGGCCGCCGGGTCGCGCTGCGGCTGCGGCTGTCCTGTCGAGGATGCGGCGGCGAACGCGACGGTGGTCATGGGGAATCCTTGAGAACGGGACGCCATGCTTAACCCCAGACGGTTAAGGCCGCCTTTGCGTCCGCCTCTTGCCGAGGCGAGCCGTGAAAACCCTAGTAGGCGAAGTCGCGATAGATTCGGCTGACGTCGCCCTGCCAGTCGCCGTGATACAGCTCCAGCAGGCGGTCGGCGGGGGTCACGCCGCTGTCGGCGATGTCTTCCAGCTCCGACAGATAGCCGCGCTCGTCGACCATGCCCCCGCTGAACCGGGCGCGGTTCTTCAGGCCCTGCTTGGCGATGCTCACCAGGTCGACGGCGATATCGCGGACGCTGCGGCCCGCCACCTCGGCCTTGAGGCCCAGGCGGGTCACGTCGCGGCGCAGGCGCTCGTGGTCGGCGATGTCCCAGTCCTTGCACAGGTCCCAGGCCGCCGCCAGCGACGGCGCGTCGTACAAAACGCCGGCCCACAGGGCGGGCAGGGCGCAGATGCGGCTCCACGGCCCGCCGTCGGCGCCGCGCATCTCCAGATACTGTTTCAGGCGCACTTCAGGGAAGAGGGTGGTCAGGTGGTCGGCCCAGTCCTTGGCGGTGGCGCGCTCGCCGGGCAGGGCGTCCAGACCCTCGGTCATGAACTTGCGGAACGACTGGCCCGACAGGTCGACATAGGTCTCGCCGCGCTTGGCGAAATACATGGGGGTGTCCAGGGCGTAGTCGGCGTAGCGCTCGTAGCCGAAGCCGTCGGCGAAGACGAAGTCCAGCATGCCGGTGCGGTCGGGATCGGTGTCGGTCCAGACATTGGCGCGCGCCGACAGGAAGCCGTTGGGCTTGCCCTCGGTGAAGGGCGAACAGGCGAACAGGGCCGTGGCGATGGGCTGAAGCGCCAGCGAGGTGCGGAACTTCATGATCATGTCGGCTTCGGAATCGAAGTCGAGGTTGGCCTGGATGGTGCAGGTGCGCAGCATCATGTCGAGGCCCAGCGACCCCTTCTTGGGCATGTAGGCGCGCATGATGCCGTAACGGCCCTTGGGCATGACCGGCACGTCCTCGCGCCGCCACAGGGGGTCGAAGCCAGCGCCGAGGAAGCCGAGGTTCAACTGATCCGCGACCTGCTTGACCTCCATCAGGTGTTGGCCGGTCTCGTTGCAGATGTCGTGGATGTCCTTCAGCGGCGCGCCCGACAGTTCGAACTGGCCGCCCGGCTCCAGGCTGATCGAGGCGGTGAAGCCCTCGGCGTTCTTACGCTCCAGGGCGATGACATAGCCGGCTTCTTCCACTGGCGACCAGCCGAAGCGCTGAAGGCCCGTCAGCATGGCCAGGATGCCGTTGTCGCCCTCATAGGCGGGGCGGCGCAGGGTGGACTTGTCGAAGCCGAACTTCTCGTGCTCGGCCCCGATGCGCCACTGGTCCTTGGGCTTCTCGCCCTTCGACATGGCGTGGATCAGGTCGTCTCTGGAAAGCGGCGCCGTGTCGGTCATCTGTAACCCCTGCTGTCGCGGCTAGATGGGCGAGGATACGGCCCCGCTCAAGAGGGGAGGCGATAAACTTCTATCGCTCCCAGTCGCCGATCGCCGCCTGCCACAGGGTCAGGGCGGCGATGGCGGCGGTGTCGGCGCGCAGGATGCGCGGGCCCAGAGAGACGGCGGTGGTGAAGGGGAGGGCCCGCAGCCGCTCGCCTTCCTCGGGCGAGAAGCCGCCCTCGGGGCCGATCAGGATGGCCCACTTGCCTTCGCCCGCAGCGGTCAGGGCCGACACGGCGGGCGCGCCGCCGGTCTCGTCGCAGAACATCAGGCGGCGCGAGGCGTCCCAGCCGTCCAGCAGGGCGTCCAGCTTCACGGGATCATCGACCAGGGGCACGTCCAGGCGCCCGGTCTGCTCGGCCGCCTCCTCGGCGATGGCGTCCAGCCGGTCCAGCCGCAGCCGGTCGGCGTTGGTGCGGTGGGTCAGGGCCAGACGCACGCGGCTGGCTCCAAGCTCCGTCGCCTTTTCGACGATGGTCTCGATCCGGGCCTTCTTCACCACGGCGACTATCAGCTCCAGATCGGGGCCGTGGGTCTGTGCGCGGACCTGCTCCTCGGCGCGCAGGATGACGCCCTTCTTCAGCACCTCGGCGACGCTGGCGCGCCATTCGCCATGACGGCCGTTGAAGACCAGCAGGTCGTCACCCGCCTTCAGCCGCATCACCTGAGTCAGGTAGCGCGACTGGTCGAGGGTCGGAGCGACAGCGAGGTCGGGCGCGAGGTCGGAGGTGACGTGAAGGCGTATCATTTTTTCCGCTCATCCCCGCGGAAGCGGGGACCCAGTGAGAGCCTCAGAACAGGTCGTTGAACAGATCGCGCCAGCCCGGATTGGCTCGCTCGATCAGTTCCAGTTTCCAGACGCGATTCCATTTCTTGATCTGGCGTTCGCGAATGAAGGCGTCGTGCCGGGTCGGGTGAAGCTCGTACCAGACCAGAACAGCGCACCCATACTTGGCCGAAAACCCTCTGAACACCTTTTCGCGGTGCTGAGAGGTGCGTTCGACGATGTCGTCGGTCGAGCCGGTGTAGAGGGCGCCGTTCCGCCCGCTGGCGACAATGTAGGTGAAGAAGGCCACGGTTTGCCCCGCAAAAGGACTGGGTCCCCGCTTCCGCGGGGATGAGCGGGAAATATAACGCAGCTATTTTCTATGTCAGCCGGTCGCGCTGGGCCGGCCAGACGGGGGGCAGGTCGGTCCAGCCCTGGGCGTGGCGCAGTTCGCGTTCCAGCATCCGGCTCATGGCGTCCAGCGGCAGGTCGTTGGGATCGTCGCCGAAGGGGTCTTCCAGTTCGTCGCCGAGCGCGTCCAGACCGAAGAAGGTGTAGGCGACCAGCAGCGACACCGCCATCGTCCACCACCCCAGGGCCGGCGCCAGGGCGAAGGGCAGCATCAGGCAGAAGGCGTGGGCTGTCCGGTGCAGCAGCAGGGCGTAGGCGAAGGGCAGGGGCGTGGTCTTGATCCGCTCGCAGCCGGCCAGGACATGGCTCATCTCGGTCAACCGCAGTTCCAGCACCGAATAGCGGATCGGGTCGATCAGTCCGTCGCGCAGCAGTTCGGCGCACTGGCGGCCCACGCCGGTCAGAGCGGCGTCGACAGCGTGGGGCGCGGGCTCGACCGGCGTCCAGCGCGCGATCTCCCCCGCCTCGTCGCGACCGCGCAGCCGGGCGGCCAGGCCGAAGACGAAGCCGCCGACCCCGTCCAGCATGGGCGAGCGACGGTCCTCGGGCAGCAGGGCCGTCTGGCGCATGAAAGAGCGGACGGCGATGATCAGCTCGCCCCACAGCTTTCGCGCCTCCCACCAGCGGTCATAGCAGGCGTTGTTGCGGAAGCTCATGAAGATCGACAGCGCCAGCCCGATCAGGGCGAAGGGCGCCGCCGCCAGATGCACCGGCAGGTCAGGGCGCGTCCGATGCAGCAACACCGCCGCCACGGTGATCACGACCGTCAGGGCCAGACGCCCCACTACGCGAGGGAGGATGGATCCGTTGACGGCGAACAGGATTTGCAGCGGGCCGGGGCGGGAGCGGACGATCATGGCCCTCCCTTACCGCCCCGGCGGCTCGCTTTACAGGGTGCGCGCGATCAGCAGCTTCATGATCTCGTTGGTGCCGCCGTAGATGCGCTGGACGCGGGCGTCCTTGTAGAGCTGGGCGATCGGGTACTCGTTCATGTAGCCGTAGCCGCCGAACAGCTGCAGCATTTCGTCGATGGTTTCGCCCTGGATGTCGGTGACCCAGTATTTGGCCATGGAGGCCGTGGCGGCGTCCAGCTGGCCCTTGAGGTGCAGGCCGATGCAGTGGTCGACGAAGACCTTGGCCACCGTCAGCTTGGTCTTGACCTCGGCCAGCTTGAACTGGGTGTTCTGGAAGTCGATCACCCGCTTGCCGAAGGCCTTGCGCTGCTTGACGTAATCCAGCGTCGCCTCAAGGCCGCGCTCGGCGGCGGCCACGCCCTGAACGGCGATGTTCAGGCGTTCCTGCGGCAGTTGCTGCATCAACTGGACGAAGCCCTGGCCCTCGCCGCCGCCGATGATGTTCTCCAGCGGGATCTTCACATCGTTGAAGAAGAGCTCGGAGGTGTCGTTGGCCTCCATGCCGATCTTGTGCAGGTTGCGGCCGCGCTCGAAACCTTCTGCGCCATCGGTCTCGAGCACGATCAGCGACGTACCCTTGGCGCCCTCGGCCGGGTCGGTCTTGGCGACGACGATGATGAAGTTGGCCAGCTGGCCGTTGGTGATGAAGGTCTTGGAGCCGTTCAGAACGTAGTGGTCGCCGGATTTGACGGCGGTGGTCTTGACGCCTTGCAGGTCGGAGCCGGCGCCCGGCTCGGTCATGGCGATGGCGCCGACCAGTTCGCCCGAGGCCAGGCGCGGCAGCCAGCGCGCCTTCTGCTCAGGCGTCCCGTAGTGCCAGATGTAGGGCATGACGATGGCGTTGTGCAGCGAGATGCCGAAGTGGTCCGCGCCCTTCCAGCCCAGCTGGCGCATCAGCACCACCTCATGGCGATAGTCGCCGCCGAAGCCGCCGTCTTCTTCCGGCAGCGACAGACCCAGCAGGCCGGCGTCGCCGGCGTCGTTCCACAGCTGGCGCGGCACGGAGGAGGCGGCGATCCACTGCTGGAACTTTTCAGGCGGGGCGTGCTCGTCGATCCACTTGCCCACGCTGTCGGAGAAGAGGACGATCTCCTCGTCCTGCATGAAGTCGGGTTCGGGCGTGTTGAGCACGTTCATGAGCGGTTCTTCCCTGTCATCCCGGCCGTAGCGCAGCGGAGAGCCGGGACCGCCGCAGAACTCGACCGTTGTTGTTTTGAGCGGCCCCGGATCACGGCTTCCGCCGTGTCCGGGGTGACGTGTCTATGCGAGGCTTAGAAGGCCTCTGCCGGCATTTGCATCAGCACCTCGGCGCCGGTCTTCATCTTGGTCAGATGAGCTTGGGCGTCGGGCAGGATGCGCTCGACGAAGTAGCGGCCGGTCTGCAGCTTGGCAGCATAGTAGGGATCGGCGTCGCCGGCGGCGATCTTGGCTTGAGCCGCCTTGGCCATCTGCGCCCACATATAGGCGAGCGCCGTCAGGCCGAAGATGTGCAGATAGTCGGTCGAGGCGGCGCCGGCGTTGTCCGGGTTGGCCATGCCGTTCTGCATCAGCCACATGGTGCCGTCCTGCAGCTTCTTCTTGGTGTCGGCCAGGCCGTCGACGAAGGGCTTGATGGCCTCGTCTTCGCCGTTCTCGGACACGAAAGCGTCGATGTCGGCGAACCAGCTCATGATAGCGCGGCCGCCGTTGGACGGCAGCTTGCGGCCCACCAGGTCCAGGGCCTGGATGCCGTTGGTGCCTTCATAGATCATGGTGATGCGCGCATCGCGCAGATACTGCGAGGCGGGGAAGTGCTCGGTGTAGCCCGAACCGCCGTGGACCTGCATGGCCAAGCTGGCGACGTGGAAGCCCTTGTCGGTCAGATAGGCTTTCAGCACGGGCGTGATCAGGCCCATGTAGTCCTTGGCCTTGGTCGCGGTGGCCTCGTCCGAGGACTTCTGCAGGTCGGCCTGCAGGGCAGTCCACAGGATGAAGGCGCGACCGCCTTCGACGAAGGCCTTGGACTCCATCAGCATCCGGCGCACGTCGGGGTGGACCATGATCGGGTCGGCCGGGCCGTCCGGGTTCTTGGCGCCGGTCAGGGCGCGGCCTTGCAGGCGGTCGTTGGCGAACTCGACGGCGGCCTGATAGGCGGCGTCGCCGATGGCCAGGCCCTGCAGGCCGGTGCCGAGGCGGGCCTCGTTCATGACCACGAACATGTTGTTCATGCCCCGGCCTTCTTCGCCGATCAGCCAGCCCTTGGCGTTCTCATAGGCCATGACGCAGGTGGCGTTGCCGTGGATGCCCATCTTGTGTTCCAGGCCGGCGCACTGGACGCCGTTGCGTTCGCCGATGGAGCCGTCCTCGTTCACCAGGAACTTCGGCACCACGAAGAGCGACAGGCCCTTGATGCCCGGAACCGCGCCTTCGACGCGGGCCAGCACCGTGTGGATGATGTTGTCGGCGAAGTCGTGCTCGCCGGCCGAGATCCAGATCTTCTGGCCGGTGATGGAATAGGAGCCGTCGCCGTTGGGCACAGCCTTGGTGCGGACCATGCCCAGGTCGGTGCCGCACTGCGGCTCGGTCAGGTTCATGGTGCCGGTCCACTCGCCGGTCGCCATCTTGGGCAGATACTTCTGCTTCAGCTCGTCCGAGGCCGAGGCCTCGATGCCGTGGTAGGCGCCCGCCGTCAGGCCCGGATACATCGAAAACGCCGCCGAGGCCGCCGCCGTGAACTGGCCCACCGCCATCGACATGATCGAGGGCAGGCCCTGGCCGCCGTATTCCGTGCCGAAGGCCAGGCTGGTCCAGCCGGCCTCGACCATTTGCTGATAGGCTTCCTTCCAGCCCTTGGGCGTGGTGACGACGTCGCCGTCGATGGTGCAGCCTTCCTGATCGCCCGCCCGGTTGATCGGCGCGATGACCTCTTCGGCGAACTTGCCGCCTTCCTCGACGATCTGGTCGATCAGGTCGCGCGACAGGTCGGCGTCGGCGAAGTGGTGGGCGTGGCGTTCGACCTCCAGCACGTCGTGCAGGACGAAGGACAGGTCGCGGACAGGCGCCTTGTAGGCCATGATCAGGCTCTCGCTTTGAAGGGCTGGAAGTGGGTGTCGGGGTTGAGCCGTTCGCTCAGCAGGTTGGCGTATTCGTCCGCCCCCGGCAGAAGGTCGGGGCGGTGTTCGCCCAGTTTGGACTCCATCCAGGCGCAGGCTTCCTCAGCCGTCTGGATGGCGCCCTCGATGTCTTCGAGTTGTTGTTTCAGCGCCTCGACCTGGGCGCGGTGACGGCGCAGGGCCACGGCCATCTGATGGACGTTGTGATCCTTGCGGTCATACAGATCCAGCATCTCCTGGATCTCCTGCAGGGTGAAGCCGATGCGGCGACCTCGCAGGATCAGCTTCAATCGGGCGCGGTCGCGGCTGTCATAGACCCGCGTCTGGCCCTTGCGGGCCGGGGTCAGCAGACCCTTGTCCTCATAGAAGCGCAGGGCGCGCGCGGTCGCCCCGAACTCGCGGCACAGGTGCCGGATGGAATAGGTGCGGTGATCGTCAGCGGTCGCCATGCGCCATCCATAACTTGACGCGGACGTAAAGGGAAGCTTCTCGGCGCATCCCTCGACAAGTTGTGAACAGCGGGAGGCTCAAACGCAAATCGGCCGCGGAGAGCTTGCGCCCGCCGCGGCCGATCCGGGGAGGAAACCTGTGTCAGGCGATCAGTGGCGGCGGAACCAGAAGACCGGCGCCGTGATGGCGATCAGGAAGAGGTTGGTCAGGGCCAGGCCGATATCCAGTTCCGTCGCGTGCAGGATCAGCATGATGCTTTGCAGGGCCAGCAGGCCGACGCTCGCCGTCAGCAGTAGGGGGCGGCCGAAGCGCCAGGAGATCAAGGGCGCCAGCATCATGACCGCCAGCACGATCTCGACCACGCCCAGACCGCGCACGAAGCTGACGCTGGCCATGGCGGGCCAATGCATCAGCACGGTCAGGTTCTCCATCGACTCCGTCAGCTTGGCGTAGCCGGCGGCGACAAAGAACATCGCGATCCAGCCCTGGAAGGTCCAGAGCGTCAGGTTCAGGTAGTCGGATTTTGCGCGGGAGTGAGGCGTCAAGGTCGTCGAGGTCATGGCCGAAACCGTTGGGGTTTGATTGGTAACAGTCGCTAGATCAGATTGCGGGGCGTGATCGTCAAGGAAGTGTAACAATCTGTGAACCGGGGTAGGCGCGACCTGCGGCGACGGCGTGGCTGAAACCACAATTCCTCGTAACCCGACGCTGATCGTCAAACGGCATTAGGCCGCTCGAAGTGGCCTGTCAACGGATGATGACATCAGCTGATGACATTGGGCGCAGATGTCACGAAATCCGCTCATCCCCGCGGAAGCGGGGACCCAGGTCTTGGCCAAGGGCATCGCCACCGATTACGGCTGCGGGCTGCGGGCTGCGGGCTGCGCGTGAAGCGCTCACTGGGTCCCCGCCTCCGCGGGGATGAGCGGGACGTGGCGGGCTATAAGGCCCAGGCCTTCCCCGCCGCGTCCAGCCGCGCCAGCTTGGCGTGCAGGGGCGACCAGTCGTCGCCCTGTTCGATGGCCGACCAGAGGGTCTCGACCTCGTCGATCAGCATCTCTTCGGGCTCGGGTGCGGCGAACATCGGATGCTCCAGCCGCTCGGGGCGGTCCGGCTCATGCTCCAGCAGGGCGAAGCGGAAGGCGTCGAAGGCCTCGCCCTGATAGGTCTTGCCGCGCACGCCGCCCAGGGCGCGGGCCGAGGAGCTGAAGCCGCCGAACCAGTCGAAGAAGAGCGGCTCCCAGCGCAGGGCCTCGCCCTTGTCGCGCAGCAGGGCCAGGGTCGCGTCCAGCAGTCTCTGGTCGGCGGCTTCGCCCAGGCTCTTGACGCCGAGACGGTTCAGGAAGGCGGCGCGCAGGTGGCGGATATAGGCGGGGCCGAAACCGTTCAGCGCCTCGGTCAGGGCCGCGACCTGAGGTTCGGCGATCAGCTTCAGGCATCCGGCCAACTGGGTCAGGTTCCAGAACACGGCCTCGGGCTGCCGGGCGAAGGCGTACAGGCCCTGACTGTCGAAATAGGCGGCGGTGAAGGCCGGGTCATAGTGGGGCAGGAAGCGCCACGGGCCGTAGTCGAAGCTCTCGCCCGCCACGTTCAGATTGTCGGTGTTCAACACGCCGTGGACGAAGCCGGCGGAAATCCACTTGGCCGTCAGCCGCGCCGAGGCCTCGACCACGGCGGCGAGGAAGCCGGGCGCATCGCCCGGCGCGACGGACGGATGATAGAGGCTGCGGGCGTGCTCCAGCAGGACCTCGATCTGGTCCTTGCGGCCATAGTAGGCGGCGCGCTGGAAGGTCCCGAACCGAATATGGCTGTGCGACAGCCGCACCATGACGGCGGAACGGGTGGGCGAGGGCTCGTCGCCGCGCTCCAGCGCCTCTCCGGTCTCGATCAGCGACAGGATGCGGCAGGTCGGCACGCCCAGGCTTTCCAGCATGGCGGCGGCCAGCACCTCGCGCATGCCGCCCTTCAGCGTCAGGCGTCCGTCGCCGCGCCGCGACCATGGGGTCTGGCCGGAGCCTTTGGTGCCAAGGTCCAGCAACCTGTTCTGGTCGTCTCGAAGTTGCGCCGCCAGAAACCCGCGACCGTCGCCGATATCGGGGTTGTAGGTGCGGAACTGATGGCCGTGATAGCGCATGGCGATCGGGCCTGGCTGGCCGGGCAGGGGGGCGAAGCGGCCGAAATGGGCGCGCCATTCGTCGTCGCTCAGCGTCTCAAGGCCGACAGTCGCCGCCGCCCGGTCGTTGCGCACGCGCAAGATGGTCTGGGGGAAGTCCGCCGCCTGCACCCGATCGCCGAACTCGGGGCCGAGGTCGAAGAAGCAGGGATCGGGGCGATAGGCGGAGGAGACGGACATGAAGCGGCAGATGCGCGTTCGCGTCGTCTTTCGCAACCGCGAAGCCGGGGTTGAACCTCAGCCCGGCTCGGGTATTTTCCCCCGCAGAGATCAGGTCCCGTTTCGTTTTTGGCGCATCGGGGCCAGGCTGGCGCTCCATCGGGAGCGAATCCGGTCAGGCGTCCGTCGATAACCTGACGCCACGACAGTCCTTTTGATTTCGGAGACCGCCGTGGCCAGAAAATCCACCCTCGCCTTCCTCAAGACCGAAGCCGGCTCGGGCGCCGCCCTGGGGCTTGCCGCCGTCGCCGCTCTGATCGTGGCCAACTCGCCCTGGGCCGGCGACTACTTCGCCTGGCTGAAGAGCGTCCACGTGCTTCAGATCGGCCCGCTGCGGCTGGAAGAGACGATCTCCAACTGGATCAAGGAAGGCCTGATGGCGGTCTTCTTCCTCGTGGTCGGGCTGGAGATCAAATACGAGATTCTCAAGGGCGAACTGAGCAATCCCAAGAAGCTGGCCCTGCCGATCATCGCCGCCGTGGGCGGGATGGCGGTTCCGGGGCTGGTCTATCTGGCCTTCGCCCAGATGTTGGGCGGGCCGGGGCAGGGCTGGCCTATTCCCCTGGCCACCGACATCGCCTTCGCCCTGGCCGTCTTTGCAGTGGTGGGCAAGAAGCTGCCGTCGTCGCTGCGGGTCTTCCTGCTGACCCTGGCCATCGTCGATGACCTGGGGGCCATCGCCCTGATCGCCGTCCTCTTCAGCCAGGGGGTCCAGTGGCTGCCGCTGCTGGGCGTGGCCGGTCTTCTGGCCGCCTTCGCCTTGCTGGGCCGCCGTCGCCTGGCCGGTCCCTTCTGGGTGCTGGGTTTCGGCGCGGTCTGGTATCTGACCGTCCTGTCGGGCCTGTCGACCTCGCTGACGGCGGTGGCCTTCGCCATGATCGTGCCGGTCGAGCCGCGTCGCGAGACCTCGCAAAGCCCGCTGAAAGAGGCGATGCACGACCTGCACCCCTATGTCGCCTTCCTGGTCCTGCCGCTGTTCGCCTTCGCCAAGGCTGGGGTCTCTTTCGCCGGCCTGTCGCTGGAGCAGGCCTTTGCGCCCCTAGTCATCGCCATCGCCCTGGGTCTGTTCGTCGGCAAGCAGGTGGGCGTCTTCGGCGCGGCCTGGCTGGCCGCCAAGCTGAAGATCGGCGACAAGCCCTCGGGCGCCAGCTGGCTTCAGCTCTACGGCGTCAGCCTGTTGTGCGGCATCGGCTTCACCATGAGCCTGTTCATCGGCGTCCTGGCCTTCCCGGGCGCGGTGGATTCGCCCGAGCAGATCGAGGTCAAGCTGGGCGTGATCGGCGGCTCGGTGCTTTCCGCGCTCGCTGCGGCGGTGATTCTCAACCTGGCGGGACGCCGCCAGCAGCAACGCGAAGACGCGGCGGCGGCCAGGAAATTGAAGTAAACGCTGGTAATATTGACCTAGCGTCATCAGTTTTTGTCGCTTTCACGCCACATAAAGAGTGGTGTTGGACGAAATCGCCGTTCCTGCGTCTCACGGCTGCTTGTCGCTGTCCTGACGCTGGCTTACGCCTAGTCATGGAGAATTCACGCCGTTCAATGAGCGTGGATCGACAGGGACAGGAATCGCCACGGTCGCCGCGGGCGACCGGGCCACAGAGCCGGGGAGCCGCTTCATATGCGTTTCAATAATATCCTTCGCTGCACCGCGTCCGCCGCCGTCGTCGGCGTCGTCGCCTTCGGTTTCGCCGGAGGCGCCGCGGCCCAGGAAGGGCCGACCACGGTCGACGACATCATCGTCACCGCCCAGAAGCGCGAGCAGAACCTGCAGGACGTGCCGATCGTGGTCACGACCCTGTCTCAGGAGGCGCTGAACGGCGCCGGGGTGCGCGACATCAAGGATCTGCAGATCCTGACCCCGGGCATGACCGTCACCTCGACCCAGTCTGAAGCCTCGACCACCGCGCGTATCCGCGGCGTCGGCACGGTCGGCGACAACCCCGGCCTGGAAAGCTCGGTCGGCGTGGTCATCGACGGCGTCTATCGCTCGCGCAACGGCGTCGGCTTCGGCGACCTGGGCGAACTGAGCCGCATCGAGGTGCTGAAGGGGCCGCAAGGCACCCTGTTCGGCAAGAACACCTCGGCCGGCGTCATCAACATCATCACCGAGGCCCCATCCTTCACCCCCGGTTTCAACGCCGAGGCCACCTATGGCAACTTCAACGCCTGGGGCATCGCCGGCTCGGTCACCGGGCCGATCACGGATCAGATCGCCGGCCGTCTTTATGTGGCCAAGCGCGAGCGTGACGGCTTCTACGACGTCAATCTGGGCGACGGCCCGCGCACGGAAACCGACGATCAGAATCAGGATTTCTGGACCGCGCGCGGCCAGTTGCTGATCCTGCCGTCGGACGAAGTGTCGATCCGTCTGATCGCCGACTATTCCAAACGCGATGAATACTGCTGCGTCGCCACGCAGATTCGCACCGGGCCGACCTACGCCTTCATCGACGCCCTTTCCACCGGTACAGGCCAGGCGCCGCCCGCTGCGGGCTTTGGCAAGCTGCCCTTCTCGCGGACGGCCTACGCCAACCGCGGCACGGGTCAGGAAATGGAGGACATGGGCCTGTCCGCCGAGGCCAATATCGACATCGCCAAGTGGAACGCGACCCTGACCTCGGTCACCTCGTGGCGTGACTGGTCGACCGTCAACGGCATGGATCTGGACTATACCGGCGCGGACATCCTCTATCGCGCCAACGATGGAAGCTACGGCTTTGAGCTGGACACTCTGACCCAGGAATTCCGTCTGGCGGGCGCGACAGACAAGCTGGACTGGCTGGTCGGCGTCTTCATGACGCGTGAGAACATCTCGCGCGCCGACAGCTATTCCTACGGCGCCGACTACACGCCCTTCCTGTCCTTCCTGCTGACGTCGCAGCTGAACGCCGCCAACCCGGCGATCCCGATCAGCCCCGGCATCATCGGCTGCCTGACGCGTCCTGGAACGACGGCGGCCGGTCTCGGCGGTTGCCTGGTCACCGGCGGCGCCTCGCCCGCAGGCCCGACCCAAGCGACGGGTCCCGGCTTCGGCCTCGGTCTGGGCGTGAGCGATCACTACAGCCAGCGTTCGGACTCGATCGCCCTGTTCACCAACAACACCTGGCACGTCACCGACAAGTTCGATGTGACCCTGGGTCTGCGCTACACGCAGGATAAGAAGCGTCTGCTGGCGGTTCAGGATAATGTCGGGACCAATGGCGCAGCCTGCGGCGGCACCCTGGCCAACCTGACGGCCCTGGCCACGGTGCTCGGCGGCGCCGGCGGCGCGGCGGCGGGCTTGCCGACGGCGCAGCGCATTGCTGGCAACATCTGCCTGCCCTGGGCCAACGCCCTGTATGACAACCGTCGCATCTCGGAAGAAACTGACGACGGTGAGCTGAGCGGGACGATCAAGGCCAGCTATCGCTTCAATGACTCGGTCATGGGCTACGGCTCCTTCGCGCGCGGCTACAAGTCCTTCGGCTATAATCTGGACCGGGTGCAGAACGGCATCACGCCGGTCAATTCGCTGCTCTTCCCGTCGGAAACCGTCGACAGCTACGAGCTGGGTTTGAAGAACACCCTGTTCAATCGCTCGGTCCTGCTGAATCTGACCTACTTCCATCAGACGTTCCAGGACTTCCAGCTCAACACCTTCCTGGGCACGGCCTTCGTGGTCGAATCCATTCCTGAGCTGAAGTCGCAAGGCTTTGACGCCGACTTCGTCTGGTTCACGCCGATCGAGGGGCTGTCCTTCACCAGCGGCCTGACCTACACCGACACCAAGTACGGCGACTTTGTCGCGGGCGACCTGACCAATCCGGGCAACTTCCCTCAGCTGTCTCTGCTGCCGGGCGCGCGGGCGTCCTTCGCGCCGGAATGGTCGGCGACGGGATCTGTGGCCTTCGACCGCTCGATCGGCGCGGGCCTGAAGGTCGGCTTCAACCTGACGGCCAAGTACTCGACCGAGTTCAACACCGGTTCCGACCTGCTGCCCTACAAGATGCAGGACGCCATGACGCTGGTGAACGGTCGCATCACTCTGGGGACGGAAGACGACCGCTGGGCGCTGGACATCTGGGCGCAAAACCTGACCGACGAGGAATACGTCCAGGTTGCGATCAACGCCCCGCTGCAAGGCTCCGCCTTCCAGACGACGGTTCAGCCGAACGGGACCTACTACAACCCGGCGCTGGACACTCAGACCTACGACGCCTTCCTCGGCCAGCCGCGCACCTACGGGGCGACCCTGCGCGTCAAATACTGATCCACCTTCGCCCCAGCGGCGAAGCGGCGAGGCGGTCCGGAGTCATCCGGGCCGCCTTTTTCTTTGGCCGGCGTCCGGGGCTTCGTCTGGGTCCGCGAGAGGGCGGCGTTCGGGCAGCCCAAGAAAAAGCCCCCGGAGATGGCTCTCCGGGGGCGGGGGTCTGGGGTGGCGCGGTCGCCTAGTCGTGCAGGGCGGCGGAGGAGGCTTGCGGCGTCGGTTCATCCGCCATCCGGTGTTGGCCGGCGAAGGCCTTGCCGATGCGGCGGCGGCCCCATGCAGCGATGTCGTCGACGATCGTGAAGATGGCCGGGATGTAGAGCAGCGACAGGAAGGTCGAGGAGATCAGGCCGCCCAGGACCGCGATGGCCATGGGCGAGCGGAACTCGACGTCGGCGCCGATACCCATGGCGACGGGCACCATGCCGGCCCCCATGGCGAAGGTGGTCATCAGGATGGGGCGCGCCCGCTTGTGGGCGGCGTCCATGATGGCCTCGTAGCGGGGCATGCCGTCCTTCTCGGCCATGATGACGTAGTCGACCAGAAGGATGGAGTTCTTGGCCGCGATGCCCATCAGCATCAGCACCCCGATCAGCGAAGAGATCGAGAAGCTGGAGCCGCCGATCAACAGGGCCACGAAAGCGCCGCCGATGGCCAGGGGCAGAGCGGCCATGATGGTGATCGGATAGGCGAAGCTTTTGAACAGCAGGACCAGGACCGCGTACATCAGCAGGATGCCGGTGCCGAAGGCGATGGCGAAGCCCGTGATCATCTCCTGGATGAACTCGGCGTCCCCGGCCGGAACCTGACGCACGCCTTCGGGCAGTTTCTGGACCGAGGGCAGCTTCTGCACCCGCTGGGCGGCGTCGCCGGTGCGGATGCCGTCCAGTTCGGCGGTGATCGAGGCGATGCGCGAGCGGTCCTGACGGCTGACGGTCGCGGGACCGGCGCCGAACTCGATGTCGGCGACGGCGCTGAGCGGCACGGCGGCGCCCGAGGCGGTGGGCACGCGCAGGGTCTCCAGCACGTTCAGGTCCTGACGGGCCGTGTCGGTCAGTTGCAGGCGGATCGGCACCTGACGGTCGCCCAGGTTGTACTTGGGCAGGTTCTGATCGACGTCGCCGAGGGTGGCGACGCGGACGGCCTGAGAGATGGAGCCGGTCGAGACGCCGGCCAGGGCCGCTTCGTCAGGACGCGGCGTGACCAGGATTTCCGGGCGGGCGATGGCGGCGGTGTTGACCACATTGGCCAGGCCGGGAACGCCGCGCATCTCCTCTTCGACCTTGCGCGCCGCGGCGTTCAGGGCGACGGGGTTGTCGCCCAGGATGGCGAAGGTGTAGCGGGTGCCGTCGCTGGGACCGCCGCCCTGCTGGGCGATGCCGGCGCTGATGCGGGCGCCGGGGATGGTCTTCAGCTGGTCGACCATTTCACGGGCGAAGGCCTGCTGACTGAGCTTGCGCTCGCCCTTCTTGACCAGGTCGGCATAGATGTTGGCCTGATTGACGTCCTGGCCCCCGATGGCGGCGTAGACCGAGGTGACCTCGGGCCGCTCCTGAAGCGCGCGGGTGACGCGCTGAACCACGGCGTCGGTTTCACGCAGGGTGGCGCCGGGGGGCAGTTCGATCTGGAAGGCGGCGCGCGACTGATCGCCCGAGGGGCTGAACTCGAACGGCAGCTTGGTGGCCAGGAAGCCCGAGCCGACGAAGATGGCGATCCCCATGGCGAAGACCTTCCAGCGGTTGCCGAGGCACCAGCGCAGGGCGCGCAGATAGCCAGGCATCCACAGGGGGTCCTTGTCCTCATGCTTGGTGTGCTTGAGCAGATAGGCGGCCATCAGCGGGGTCAGGGTCCGCGCCACGATCAGCGAGAAGGCCACGGAGACGCAGGCCGCCAGGGCGAAGGCCTTGAAGAACTGGCCGATGATGCCCGGCATGAAGCCGACGGGGGCGAAGACGGCGATGATGGTCGAGGTGGTGGCCACGACGGCCAGACCGATCTCGTCGGCGGCCTCCATCGAGGCGGCGTAGGGCGGTTTGCCGTCGCGCATGTGCCGCACGATGTTCTCGATCTCGACGATGGCGTCGTCGACCAGAATGCCGATGGTCAGCGACAGGGCCAGCAGGGTCACCACGTTCAGCGACTGGTCCATCGGCCCGAGGATGGCGAAGGCCGGGATCAGCGACATCGGCATGGCCGTGGCCGCGATCAGGGTGGCCCGCCAGTCGCGCAGGAAGATGAAGACCACGATGACGGCCAGAACGGCGCCGAGGATCAGGGCCTCGATCGAGGCGATGTAGCTTTCCTCGATATACTGGACGCTGGAGGTGACCTGTTCGATGGTCAGCTCGGGGTGGGCCTCGTCGATCTTGGCGACCTCTTCGCGAACCTTCTGCGAGACGGTGACTTCGCTGGCCTCGCGCGAACGCAGGAAGTTGAAGGTGACGGCCTCCTGGCCGTTGTAGCGGGCCAGACGGCGCGGCTCGGTCCACTTGTCCTCGACGCGGCCCAGGTCGCCCAGACGCACGCTGCGGCCGTCGCCCAGGGGAATCAGGGTCTGGCGCAGCTGCTCGACCGAGCCGGCCGAGCCCAGGGTGCGGATGGCGCGTTCCGAACCGGCCACGGTGACGCGGCCGCCGGGCAGGTCCGTGTTGACGCTGGTCAGGGCCTGGCTGACCTGGGCAGCGGTGACGCCGTAGGCGGCCAGGCGGTCAGGGTCCAGCTCGACGCGGATCTCGCGGTCGACGCCGCCCGAGCGGTTGACCTCGCCCACGCCGCCCAGGGACAGCAGGGCGCGGCTCATCTCGTTGTCGATGAACCAGCTGATCTGCTCCGGCGTCATCGTAGGCGAGCGGACCACATAGGTGATCAGGGCGTCGCCGGTGATGTCGATGCGCTGGACCGTCGGTTCCTGCATGTCCTGGGGCAGGGTGGCGCGCACGCCGCTCATGGCGTTGCGCACGTCATTGGTGGCGCGTTCGGTGTCGGTGCCCAGCTCGAACTCGATGGTGGTCGAGGAGACCCCGTCCGAGATATTGGAATAGATGTGGCGCACGCCCGACAGGCCGGCGATCGAGTCCTCGATCGGACGGGTGACCTGGACCTCCATCTCGCTCGGCGCCGCGCCCGGACGGGCGGCGGTGACGGCGACCAGGGGGAAGTCGATGTCGGGGTTGTTGTTGATCCGCATCCCCGAGAAGCCGATCACGCCGCTGATCGTCAGCAGGACGAACAGCAGAATGATCGGGATGGGGTTCTTGATGGCCCAGGACGAGATGTTGTTCATGGCCGGGTCTTATTTCTTGGCCGGAGCGGCAGCGGCAGGCGCGGCTGCGGCCTGGCCGGTCGAGACGGTGACCTTGTCGCCCTCGCTGAGGAAGCCGGCGCCCTGGACCACGACGCGGACGCCGGGCTCGACGCCGCTGACCGAGGTCTGATCGTCGCGGCGCGAGAGCACCGTCACCGGGCGGAAGTGGGCCGAGTTGTCGGCGTTGAGCACGTAAACCCCGGCCTTGTTCTCGCGATAGAGGACGGCGCCGGTCGGCACCACGGTCGTCGGCTGGGCCCCGGCGTCGATGGCGGCGCGGGCGAACATGCCCGGCTTCAGGCCGCTGCCCGGCGACAGGGTGATGCGGGCCAGGCCGAGGCGGGTCTGGGCGTCGACCTCGGGCGTGACGATGCGGATGGTGCCGCTGGTCTTGACGCCTTCGTTCGAGGTGATGGTGGCGGTCTGGCCGGCGCGCAGGGCGGGCAGATCGGTCTCGGGCACCTGGGCGTCCAGTTCCAGCCGGCCGTCGCGGACCATGCGGAACAGCTGGGTTCCGGCCTCGACGATCTGACCCTTGGTGACGTTGCGGCTGATGATCAGGCCCGAGACGGGGGCCTTGATCTCGGCCTGGGACAGGCGGGTGCGTATTTCCGAAAGCGCGGCGCGGGCCGAGGCCAGATTGGCCTGGGAGGCGCGCTGGTTGGCCAGGGCCGTGTCCAGCGAGGCCTGGCTGAGGAAGCCGCGTTGCTTCAGCTCCTGGGCGCGGGCCAGCGCCGCGTCGTCGCGGGCGGCGTTGGCCTCTGCGCTCTGGACGGCCGCCTGTTGCTGGCGCAGTTGGGCCTGGAGCAGGGCGTCGTTCAGCTTGACCAGAACCTGGCCCTGACGGACGTAGGATCCTTCATCGACATAGACGCCGACCGCCGTCAGCCCGCCCGTCTCGGCCCCGACCGGCACCTCTTCCCAGGCCGAGACGCTGCCCGAGGCGACGATGACGCGCGGCAGGGCGACCGAGGTCGCCGTGGCCGCCGTGACGGTCTGACGCGAGGCGCCCGCCGGCTGGTCCCCGGTCTTGGACTTGTCGTCTCCGCCGCCGCAGGCGGACAGGGTCAGGGCGGCGGCGGCTGCGAGGAGCAGGGCCGAGGTACGAAGAGTGGTCGCCACGTGCGAGGATCCTTGAAGGGTCGGTGCAGGGAGGCGCGAACCAGTCTGTCCGGCGCCGGACGCGAGTTTGACAGCTACGTTCCATACCGTTTGCGCGAAACGTTCTCAAACCTCGCATGCCACCATTACCGCGAAGTAACCCTCGCCGCCGCGAAGCGATAAAAATGGCGCCGGGTCAGGGTCGGTTGCGCGCGGGCAGGGCGGCCACCTCGGCCTCCGTCAGCTTCTTGACCACCTGGACGCGGCATTGAGCACGGGGTTCCATCCCGCCAGCGACAATGATCCGGGACAGGTCGCCCGTGCACAGGCGATTGATGCCGCTGTTGGGCAGGAAGGCGATGCCGAAGGCGAAGTCGATGTCGGAGCAACCCCCGAAGGTCTGCAACTCGAACACGTCCTTGTTCCGCGCGCGAACATAGAGGGTCTGATTGTCGCCGCGGAAATTATCCACCTGGTTGGCGTAGAAGCACTGCTGGCCCATGGATGATGTCCGGGTGGACTCGGCGCCGGTCATGGGGGCGCAGGCGGAAAGCGCGGTCGCGCCAGCGGCGGCGACGAGTAGCGGGAACATACGCGACATGGGGAAACTCCATTGAGCCTGAACCGCGCTTCTAGAGCGACAAGATGAACCTCGGCGCTAAGCGCCGGAGACAGGCTTTGGTTGCGCCCGGTCCGCCTCAGGGGCGGTCGCGGGCGGCCAGGGCGGCGACCTCGGCCGGGCTCAGGCGCTTGACGACCTGTGCGCGGCAGGGCGCGGGCGCGGACGAGACGGAGAGCATGGTCCAGTCGCCCGCACAGAGGCGCGTCGTATTGTCGGCTACGGCCAGCCGCATCGCGCTGGCCAGATCGCGGCAGTCGCCTGCCGGCTGAAGCTCGAAGACGGCGTTGCCGGTCGTGCGCACGAGGACCGCCTTCGTGTCGGCCACGACGCGGAAGCTCTGCACGTCGTCCGGGAACATGCATTGACGGGCCGGCGTCGCGGCGGCGAGCGGATGCGACGGGGCAGGAGCGCATCCGGCAAGGGCGAGCAAGCCGATCGAGAGCACGAGGGGCGCGCGAAACATCTGATGCTCCTTTGACAATGAGACCCCGGTGTAGGTCAGGACAATCGACGGCGCTAGCCGGCCTGGCTCGCGTCGTCCGTGAACCGTCTCGGCGACAGGCGGCGTTCGGCGGCCTCGGGCAGGGGCGACGGCTGGTTCAGGCACCGCGCCGCCAGGTGCTCGCCCAGCAGGGGCGCGACGCAGAAGCCGCGCGAGCCCAACCCGGTCAGGGCGTAGAGGTTCGGTTGAGAAAGGGGGCCGGCGACGGGCAGACGGTCGGGCGTCGTGGCGCGGACGGCCTTGCGGGTCCGCCCCGCGCCAGCGGCCTCGGCGCGGGCGGCCAGATCGGGCAGGGCGGCGCTCAGGGTCGCGCGATTGCGCGCCGAGGCCTCCGCCGTGGGCGTGGCGTCGGTCTGGCCCCGGTCGTGGGTGGCGCCGAACAGCAGGCCGGTTCCGGTCGGCACGGCGTAGCCGCCCCAGGCGACGGGCGTGGCGGTCGGGCCTTCGACCCAGTCGGCCTGGCCGGCGACGGGGGCGAGGGGGAGCTCGGGCGCGAGCGCGGCGGCGCCCCAGCCGGCGGTCAGAACCACGGCGTCGGCCGTGACGAGCGCTGCGCCCTCGGCGTTGAGCAAGGCCCAGCCCTCGCCCTCGGGGCGGAGGGTTGCGACAGTGGCGGTCAGGCGTTCGGCGCCGCTCAGCCAGGGCTCCAGCACCGCCGACGGGCGCAGGGCCATCGCCCCGCCCATCATCAGGCCGCCGCTCTGGACCGCCTCGCCCAGACGATCGGCGCAGGCCGCGGCGTCCAGGCGGGTCATGGCGGCGGCGGGCCACAGGTCCTGGGCCGCGATCTTGTCGAAGCGGGTCGCGTCGCGCGGAGCCTGCTCCAGTTGCAGCACGCCCTCGGCGATGACGGCGTCGGGCAGAGCGCGGTACAGATGGCGGGCGCGTTCCAGGGCCTGGGCGTGGAAGCCGGCGATCAGGGCGTCACCCGCGTCGAGGCGCGGCGTGACCAGGGCGGCGGGGAAGCCTGAGCCGCCCGCGCCGGGACGCTCGGCCTCGATGACGGTGACACGGGCGCCGCCGACGATCAGGGCGCGGGCGACCGAGGCCCCGGCGATCCCGGCGCCGACGACGGCGACATGGCGTTGCGGGCGGGCGACAGGCGGCGGCGAGGGCAGATGCGCCTCCAGCCGTTCGCGCTTGCGTCCGTGGCCGGGTTTCTTCTCGACGATGAAGCCGTGCTCGGCCAGGCCGCGCCGCACTGCGCCGGCGACGGTGAAGGTGGCGACGCGCGCGCCGGGAGCCGAACGGGCGGCGATCAGGGCCATGATCTCGGGCGACCACATGCCGGGGTTGAGGGCGGGCGAGAAACCGTCGAGGAACCAGGCGTCGGCGGCGCCGGACCATTGTTCCAGCGCCCACTGAACGTCGCCGACGGCCAGGTCGATGCGGGCGTTCCATTGCGGCAGGTCGAGGCGGTGGAAGCCGGGGGTTCCCTCGGGCCAGACGGCGAGGAGGGCGGCGGCGGTCTCGGCCAGTTCGGGCCAGGCGGACAGGGCGCGGGCCGCCTCGTCGCGGGTCAGGGGGAAGCCTTCGATGGAGAAGACGTGCAGTCGGCTGTTCTGGGGGCGGGCGCGGCGCCACAGGTCCAGCAGGGCCACGATGTTCAGGCCGGTGCCGAAGCCCAGTTCGGCGACGGTGAAGTCGGTGCGCTCGGCCCATGCGTCCGGAAGACCGCAGCCGTCGAGGAAGACGGCGCGGGTCTCGGCCAGGCCGTCGTCCTTGGAGAAGTAGACGTCGCCGAACCGGCCGGAGCGGGGCGAGCCGTCCTCGGCCCAGACCAGCTGGGGGGAGGCGTCGTCGGGGGACTGTTCGCGCGGGTCGTCAATCATGGCCGGGCTTTAACCGCCAGTCGCCCGGCTGGATAGCGGCCATGAAAAAAGGGGCCGTCCGAAGACGACCCCTTTCCGCATCGCGACCCGGAGGCCGCGATCCAAGACGTAAGTCTTAGTGAGCGGCAGCCGGAGCAGCAGCCGGAGCAGCGGCGGCCGGAGCAGCAGCAGCGTCGGCAGCAGCCGGAGCAGCGGCAGCAGCGTCGACAGCGGCGCCAGCAGCGGCGGCAGCGTCGGTGGCGGCGGCGTCGGCGGTCGCAGCAGCGTCCGTAGCGGTTGCAGCGGCGTCGGTTGCGTCGGCAGCGGCGTCTTCAACCTTGTCGGTGGCGGCGGGTTGGCAAGCAGCCAGGGCCAGAGCGGCGGCCGAAGCGGCGATCAGAGCGGTGATGCGCATAGTTGTAGTCCTTCAGAAGGTAAGGCGAGATCATGAACCCTCGCTGAGGGGAGATAACGGGATCGTGAGCGAATCCGCAAGCGAAATTCTCACGGGTTCGTGAAGTCCTGTTATCCGCATAATGAAAGAGCCGCCCCGACGCTGGTCGGAGCGGCTCCTGGCCGGCTTATTGAGAGCCGAATTTTTTAGTTGGCGGCCTTCTCGGCGGGCGGCGGCGGCGGGGTCATGGCGGCGCCAGTGGCGTCAGCGGCCTTTTCCGTCGCGGCGGTGGCCGAGGCGGCGGCGTCGGTGGCGGCCCCCGCAGCAGCGGTGGCGGCGTCGGCGGCGGTCGCTGCGGCGTCCGTAGCGGTCTCGGCGGCCGCGTCAGCGACAGCGGCAGTTTCTTCGGTCTTGGGCGCCGGTTGCTGGCAGGCGGCCAGCGAAAGGGCGCTGAGGCCCGCGGCGACGATCATCAGGCGACGGATGGTCATGAGACTATAGCCCCTTCGATTTCAAAATCCGGCGGAAGAATCCCGCCGATGCAAGGCGTAACGCGAGATCACCAGGTTCTACAA
Source organism: Brevundimonas bullata (assembly GCF_014207965.1). GTDB lineage: Bacteria > Pseudomonadota > Alphaproteobacteria > Caulobacterales > Caulobacteraceae > Brevundimonas > Brevundimonas bullata_A. The sequence continues at coordinate 292,506 of NZ_JACHLM010000003.1, read as the reverse complement.
GTCCGATGTCGAACCTCAGGCTGGGGGAACAGGCGGCGCGGTCGGATTCATCGGATCAGTCGGCGGCTTGTCCTCTGGCATGGTCGGGGGCGTCTGCGCCGGGGGCGAAGCTGGTAGTGTAATCGCTTCACCGGGCGGCGGTGCGGAGTCGCCGCGCGCGGACGGCGTGGCATCGCTGGGAGCGACAGCGGGCTCGGCTGCGGGCGCGGCTGGGGCCGACGTCGGCGGGGATGATATGTCGTCGCAGGCTGTCAGCATCAGGACGGCGGCGGCGAGCAGCAGGTGCGAGGGCAGGGCTTTCATGGGGGGCTCCACGGACGACGCACGCGAATGTGACCTGTGGAGAACCGGCGTGAGCGAACTGTGTTCCCGGGCGCGGGATCAGGCGTCCGTCGGCGCGGCGGCCAGGGCTTCTTCCATCTCGGTGAAGGAGGGCTGGGCCGTGGAGGGGATGTCGCCACGGCCGATCTCGACCGAAATCTGGGCGGCGTTGCCGTGCAGGTGGGCGACCAGCACCGAGCGGATGATCTTGTAGTAGGCGGCTTCCTCATCGACGATCGCGCTCAGTCGCGCGGCGAAGGGGCCGACCAGGCCATAGGCCAGGAAGACGCCGAGGAAGGTGCCGACCAGGGCGCCGCCGATCATGCCGCCCAGGACTTCCGGCGGTTCGGTGATCGAGCCCATGGTCTTGATGATGCCCAGCACGGCGGCGACGATGCCCAGGGCGGGCAGGCCGTCGGCCAGGTTCTGCAGGGCGTGAGCCGGGGCCAGGGCCTCGTGGTGATGTTTCTCCAGCTGCTTTTCCATGGCGTCCTCGATCTGATGCGGATCTTCGAGGTTCATGGTCATCATCCGCAGGGTGTCGCAGATGAAGTCGGTGGCGAAGTGGTCCTTCAGCACCTTGGGATACTTCTGGAAGATGGTGCTCTCGGCCGGCTTTTCGATGTGGCTTTCCAGGGCGATGACGCCCTTGGACTTCATCGTCTTGGTCAGTTGGAACAGCAGGGACAGCAGGTCCTTGTAGTCCTGCTTCTTCCATTTGGGCCCGGCGAAGGCCTTGCCGAAGCCGCCCAGGGCGCCCTTGATGACCGGCAGGCTGTTGGAAATCAGGAAGGCGGCGATGCCGGCCCCGAGAATGGCCATCAGCTCATAGGGCAGCGAATACAGGATCGTCGCCATCTTGCCGCCGTGCAGCAGGAAGCTGCCGAACACCATGGCGAACAGCATGATGATGCCGATAATCTGGAACATGGGGCCGCCGGACGTCCTTGAGGAGAAGCTCAGGACGCCCGTTATCAGCGTTAATGCTTAAGGCGGCGTTTCGCTCTCCCTCCCCTTCATGGGGAGGGTGGTCGCGCAGCGACCGGGCGGGGAGGGCGCGGCGACACGAAGCGCGGCGCTTGGTCAGCCGAAGCGCCCCCACCCGTCTTCGCCCGCGGCTCAGCCTCCCTCCCCCAAGTGGGAGGGAGAACTCGTTAGAGGCGCGTCTCGCCGCTCAGGATCGCCTGATAGGCCTTGGCGGTCAGCTTCTGATAGCCGGTCTTGCCGCCGCGCACGTAGACGGCGCCCTCGACCTTTTCCAGATCGAAGCCGTCGGCGACCAGGTCGACCTTGCGGTATTTGAAGGTGCCGGTGGTCTCGGCCGACTTCATCAGGCGCAGGAAGACCGGGCGGGCGTAGGCCGGCAGCTGCTCGTCGGCGTAGGCGGCGAAGGCGGCGGGGTCGAACTTCCCCTCCATGACCAGACCGGCCATGCCCGCCTTGCCCTCCTGGCCGGGAACGACGACGCCATAGGCGATGACTTCCTGAACGCCCGGCGCGTCATGCAGGCGCTGCTCGACCTCGGCGGTCGAGACGTTCTCGCCCTTCCAGCGGTAGGTGTCGCCCAGGCGGTCCATGAAGTAGAAATAGCCGTCGCGATCCTGACGCATCAGGTCGCCGGTGCGGAACCAGCGGTCGCCCTTCTTGAAGACGTCGGTAAGGATCTTCTTCTCGGAGGCCTTCTTGTCGGCGTAGCCCGAGAAGTCATGGCGGATGTCGGCGGCGATCTGGCCGATGGCCTCGCCCGTTTCACCGACCGAGACCAGCTGGCACATGCCGTCGGCGCGACGCAGGGGCTCGCCCGTTTCCGGGTCCAGCGCGATCAGGCGGATGTTGATCTGCGACTTCAGATAGCTGGGCACGCGGCCGATGGCGCCCGCCTTGCCGTCGAAGTTGAACAGGGAGACGTTGCCCTCGGTGGAGCCGTAGAACTCCATGATATCCTTGATGCCGAAGCGCTTCTGGAACTCGGACCAGACGTCGGGGCGCAGGCCGTTGCCAAAGGCCAGCCGCAGCCTGTGGGCGCGCTCGTCCTCATTGGGCGGGCAGTTGACCAGATAGCGGCACAGCTCGCCGATATAGACGAACATAGTGGCGCCCGAGGCCTTCACGTCCGGCCAGAAGTTCGTCGAGGAGAAGCGGCGGCGAATGATCATCCGCCCGCCGTTCAGCAGGATCGAGCCGACCCCGACCAGGCCGCCGGTCGAGTGATAGAGCGGCAGGCAGTTGTAGAGGGCGTCCTTGGGCGTCGAGGCGGTGGCCCCGGCGAAGGCGCGCATATAGGTGCGGGCGCGCGAGTGCGGGATGCGCGCGGCCTTGGGCAGACCGGTGGTGCCCGAGGTGAAGATAAACAGGGCCGTGTCGCGGTTGGTCAGGCCGCTGCGCAGGCTCTTGTCCGGGCGCACGGAGGAGGCGCTGCGCACCGCATTGTCGATGTCGCGGCGGTCGTTGGTCTCGTCCTCGTCGGCCAGGCCGTGAACCCAGCTCATCAGGTTGCGATCGACGAAGGGGCGGGCCTCCTCGACCGCGCGCCAGCAGTCCTGGTCCGTCACCACGTTGAAGGCGTTGGAGATGGTCAGGCAGTGGGCCAGGGCCTGACCGGTCAGATTGGTGTTGATCAGGGCCGTGGCCACGCCGACCTTGGAGAAGCCGATCCAGGCGGCCAGGTATTCGACCCGGTTGTGCATCACCAGGGCGATGACGTCCGAACGTTTCAGGTTCCGCGCCTTGGCCCAGTGGGCGTAGCGGTTGGCCAGGGCGTCTAGCTCGCGATAGGTCAGGCGGCGGTGTTCGTCCTCGAGCGCGACGTTGTCGGGAAACTTGTCGACCGCTTCCTCGATGTCGTCACAGACTAGGACGTCGCTGTCGAGGGTGATCGGCTTGATGCGCTTCAGGAGGCGGTACAGCCCGCTCGCGAACCTGATATCGCGCCGGATGTTCGCTGCCAGACCCATGGTTGCGCCGCCTCTTCCCGAATTCTGCCTATAAAGGTTGATGAACGGGCCGTGGCGGCGGGTCAACAGGTCGGCGGCGGCCATCGCCACAATGTTTCGCAAATGCGATGCTTGGCTCTCGCTTTCCGTGACGCAGGGTAAGGTTCTTTCGCTACGTTACGTCAACCTGGGCCGGAGGCCGGGCAAGCAAGGCGACGAGATATGACAGCCCAATGACTTGATCATGCTTTCGCCTGAACTGTGGCGAGGGTGGTGTTTCTTCGGGGCGAGGGCGTTATTCGCGGAACCTTGCTCTTTTGACCAGTGTTGTTTGGCCCTGGATAAGGAGAAGACATCATGTCCGTGACCTATACCGATCAGGTTCGCCCCGCCGCCGCCCGCCCTGCCGCCCGTATCGACGGCGAGGCCTATGTGCCGGTCTATGCCCGCAGCGGCGCGCGCAAGTCGAACAAGCCCGTCAAGACCTGGATGATCCTGGCGCCCCTGGGCGTGCTGTTGGTCGGCGGCGCCGCGGCGGCCATGCTGATGCAGCCGGCAGAGCCTGAGGTCGAGGAGGCGGCGCCGTTCGCACCTCTGGCGGCGCAACTCGCCGCATCCGAGACCGCGCCGCTCAACGCGGCGTCGATCCCGATGGAAACTCCCGCTGACCTGACGACTGCGACGCCGATCCCGCCGGCCGCTGCGGCGCCGGTCGAACGCCGCGCAACGCCGACCTCCGCCGATCCGGCGCCGGCCCAGGCAAGGGCCGCCCGCGTCGCGCCGCGCGCAGCCGCTCCGGCTCCTGTGGTCGAGGCGCCGGTCGCGCCCACGGGGCCGCAGCCCTATCTGTCGGTTGCGCCCCAGACGATTGCGCCCCAGGCGGTCGCGCCGATGACCCAAGCTCCGGCGGCGCCAGTCACATCGTCCGCCGCCCCCGCGTCCATCGTGATCACGCCGACGACCTGATCGCGGCGAGCCTGAAGAAGGAAAGGCCCGGTTCGCGCCGGGCCTTTTTCATGTTCAGGGCCGGGCAGGGGTCACGCGCCAGATGACGTTCCCCACGTCGTCGGCCACCAGCAGGGCGCCGGTGCGGACGCCCAGCACTCCCACGGGACGGCCCATGGCCTCGCCCCTGTCGTTGCGGAAGCCGGTCAGGACGTCCTGCGGCGGCCCCGCCGGCTTGCCGCCGCGGAAGGGCACGAAGATGACCTTGTAGCCGGCGGGCGGGTTGCGGTTCCACGAGCCGTGCTGACCGATCACAGCCCCGTTGCGCCACTGCGGCATCAGGGCGCCCGTATAGAAGGTCAGGCCCAGGGAGGCGGTGTGCGAGCCCAGGGCGTAGTCCGGCTTGATAGCCTTGGCCACCATGTCGGGGCGGGGCGGCTGGACCCGCGCATCGACCGTCTGGCCGTAGTAGCTCCACGGCCAGCCGTAGAAGCCGCCGGGCGTGACCGAGGTCATGTAGTCGGGCACCAGGTCGTCGCCGATCTCGTCGCGCTCGTTGACCGCCACCCATAGCCGCCCGTCCTCGGGGTTCCAGGCCATGCCGACGGGGTTGCGCAGCCCCGAGGCGAAGACGCGGCGGGCGCCGGTGGCCGGGTCGATCTCCAGCACGGCGGCGCGGTCGACCTCCTCGTCCAGCCCGTTCTCGCCGACGTTGGAGTTGGAGCCGACCCCGACGTAGAGTTTGGAGCCGTCCGCCGAGGCGACCAGGCTCTTGGTCCAGTGGTGATTGCGGCCAGCGGGCAGGTCCGCGATCTTGACCGGCGTCGCCGTGATCTGGGCCTGGCCGGTTTGATAGGGGACGGCGACCACGGCGTCGGCGTTGGCGATGAACAGGCGGTTGCCGACCAGGGCCATGCCGAAGGGCGAGGTCAGGCCGGACAGGAAGACGGTCTTCATTTCCGCCACGCCGTCGCCGTCGGCGTCGCGCAGCAGGCTGATGCGGTTCGCGCTGGGCACGCCCGCGCCCGCCTTGCCCATGACCAGGCCCTGAACCCAGCCGCGCAGCCCGCCCGTCTTGTCGTCCGGCTTGGGCGGGGCGTTGCTTTCGGCGACCAGGACGTCGCCGTTGGGCAGTTCATAGAGCCAGCGCGGATGGTCCAGGCCCGTGGCGAAGGCGTTGACCGCCAGCCCCTGGGCCGCGACCGGGGCGCGGCCTGCGGGCCAGCCGACGGCGGGGGCGATCTTGACGGTTGGGATGCGTTGAGGCCGGGCCTCGGGCAGTTGCGGGGCGGCGCCGTAGCCGACGCTTTCGGGTAGCGCGCTTTCCGTGCCGCAGGCGGCGAGCGCCGTCAGCAGGGGCAGGGCGGCGACGAGGCGGCGAGGGCTCATGGGCTTGTCTCCTCAGCGTTCGGGCAGGGCCGGGAACTCCAGTCGGCTGACATCATACCCCAGTTCGCCCGCCCGTCGCGTCAGGCGCGCCAGCTGGTCGGGCGTCGGGACCTCGCGGGTATAGATGAACAGCTTGTCGAAGGTCGGGTCCGACGAGATGAACCAGCTGTAGTCCTCGGCCCGGTCCAGCACCCAGTAGTCCCAGGTGATGAAGCCCCACAGGTATTTGACCCGCAGCTTGGCGTTCATGCCGGGGTCGAGGATTTCGCCGCGGCCCTCGATGGCCTTCTCGCGGCCCTGGGGCGTCCCGACCTGGCAGGTGTCGCGCACGTCGACGCGGGTCGGCGCGGTCCAGGCATAGATGCTGGCCCCGGCCACGCAGCCGTCGGTGATCTTCATGGGCAGGCGCGCCACCTCGTGCCAGCGGCCCGACCACAGGCGTTCAGCGTCGATGGGTTTCAGCGGCTGGGGCGCGCGAGTTTCGCTCATGGACGGGGCCGTGGCGCAGGCGGTCAGGGTCAGGACCAGCATCAGAACCAGGGCGGCGGCAGGCGCCGCAACAGCGAGGCGACGCAGGGGCAGGGCGGCGACGGGCATGGGAGCCTCCGTGTGACGAACACAGGTTTACGTCCGCCGTTCCCTGTCGGATGACTTCCGTTGGAAAACCCGACGGCGGCGGGCCTTGAGCGCGCCGCCACGCCTTCCTATCTGCCAAGCCTCGCCGGGAGGGGCCATGCCGTCAGTCATCACCATTCAGGGTCTGACCAAGACCTACAAGTCCGGCCATCAGGCGCTGAAGCCCATCGATCTGGAGATCGAGAAGGGCGAGATCTTCGCCCTGCTGGGGCCGAACGGCGCGGGCAAGACGACGATGATCTCCATCATCTGCGGCATCGTCACGCCTTCGACGGGGACGGTGATCGCCGACGGCCATGACATTCAGAAGGACTATCGCGCCGCCCGCACCCGCATCGGCCTGGTGCCGCAGGAGCTGACGACCGACGCCTTCGAGACCGTCTGGGCCACCGTCACCTTCAGCCGCGGTCTGTTCGGCAAGGCGCCGAACCCGGCCCTGATCGAGCGCATCCTTCGCGACCTCAGCCTGTGGGACAAGAAGGACGCCAAGATCATGACCCTGTCCGGCGGGATGAAGCGCCGCGTCATGATCGCCAAGGCCCTGAGCCACGAACCCGACATCCTGTTCCTGGACGAGCCCACGGCGGGCGTGGACGTGGAGCTGCGCCGCGACATGTGGGGCCTGGTGCGCCAGCTGCGCGACCAGGGCGTCACCATCATCCTGACCACCCACTATATCGAGGAGGCCGAGGAGATGGCCGACCGGGTGGGGGTCATCTTGAAGGGCGAACTGATCCTGGTCGAGAAGACCGCGACCCTGATGCGCAAGCTGGGCAAGAAGACCCTGACCCTGAACCTGCAGGAGCCGATGACGGTCATTCCGCCGGAACTGGCCGAATGGGACCTGAGCCTGCAGAACGAGGGCGGGGAGCTGGAATACGCCTTCGACGCCCACGCCGAGAAGACCGGGGTGCCGTCGCTGCTGCGCCGTCTGTCCGATCTGGGCATCGCCTTCAAGGACCTGAACACCCGCCAGAGCTCGCTGGAAGACATCTTCGTCAGCCTGGTCCACCGTGATGGGGAGAGCGCGTGATGAGCTTCAACGGACATGGCGTCTGGGCCATCTATCGTTTCGAGATGGCGCGGGCCCTGCGCACCCTGTGGCAGTCGATAGTCACGCCGGTGATCACCACGGCGCTGTATTTCGTCGTCTTCGGCGGGGCCATCGGCAGCCGGATGGAAGAGGTCGGGGGCGTGCCCTATGGCGCCTTCATCGTGCCGGGCCTGATCATGCTGAGCCTGTTCACCCAGTCGATCTTCAATGCGTCATTCGGCATCTACTTTCCGAAATTCACCGGCACCATCTATGAGATCCTGTCGGCGCCCGTCAGTCCGCTGGAGATCGTCATCGCCTATGTCGGGGCGGCGGCGACCAAGTCGGCGGTGCTGGGGCTGATCATCCTGGCGACGGCGGCCCTGTTCGTGCCGTTGCAGATCCTGCACCCCTTCTGGATGCTGGCCTTCCTGATCCTGATCTCGACGACCTTCAGCCTGTTCGGCTTCATCATCGGCGTCTGGGCGCAGAATTTCGAACAGCTGCAGATGATTCCTATGCTGATCGTCACGCCCCTGACCTTCCTGGGCGGGGCCTTCTATTCGATCGACATGCTGCCGGACGGCTGGCGCACGGTGACCCTGTTCAACCCGGTGGTCTATCTGATCTCGGGCTTCCGCTGGGCCTTCTACGGCATAGGCGACGTCAGCGTGGGGCTTAGCCTGACGGCCACGCTGGGCTTCTTCTTCGCCTGTCTGGCGGCGGTGGGCTGGATCTTCAAGACGGGCTACCGTCTCAAGAACTGATCCACGCGGTTGCGTCACGAAACCGCCGAACTCGCTCCTCAATCTGAGGGCCTGCCGATCCTTTCGTGATGCGCGCCGCCCGGCGCCGGAGCCCGAATGTCCGACGCCGACGACAAGTCCGTTCCCTTCGCCCGCCGTCCGGTGCAGTGGGGCCGTCCGCCCCAGACCACGTTCAGAGCCGGGCCCTTGCCGCGGGGCACGGGTCTGATGCCGCCCGCCGCCCCCACCCCCGCACAAGCGCCCAAGCCGGCGATCCGCCCGGCCGTGACGGCGCCGGCCGCGCCGCGCCCCGCGTCCGGCGGGGTGTTAGGGGGATCGTTAGTGCCGCAGCGTCGCCCCGCTCAACCTGGGACCGGACCAACCCTGCTCACGGCGCCGATGCCGACCGCGCCGCAGCCCGCGCACCCCGCCGCCCCGGTCGCCCCCGCCGCGCCTGTTGATGCGACGCCCAGGCCTCTCCCGACGGCGGCCCCGGCCCGCGCGCCGGAACCTGCGTCCAGGCCGGCCGTCGCGTCTGCGCCCAAGCCCGCGCCTGGCCCCGCCGTGGCCGCTCCTGAGGTCGAGCCTTCCAGGGCAGACGCGCCCGTGGCGTCGCGCGCCTCCGCACGAAACGGCGGCAACCGCACGCCCCTCTACATCGCCGCCGCTGCGGTGGTGGTGATCGGCGCGCCCGTCGCCACCTGGCTGATCACGCGCTCGAACAGCGACACGGCGCCGGCCGCGCCCGCGACCTCAGCTGTGCTGGCCGCCCCGACCCCCGCCGCTGCCGCGGTCGAGGCTGCACCCGCGCCGGTCGATGCGCCGCCCGCCGCCCCCCTGACCTCAGCCGCCCCCACAGCCGCGACACGCTCGCCGGCGCCGCGTCGAGCCGAAGCGGCCTCGCCTGAAACCCTGGCCGCCAACCCCACGCCGGCGCCTGTCGTGGCGTCGCCAGCGACCGTCGCGCCCGCGCCTGTCGTGGTGATCGCGCCCCCGGTCGAGGCCGAGCCCGAGCCGGTCCAGCCCGCCGGTCCGCCGCCCACCGCCGCCCGCCCGGCGCAGAGCGACCCGAACGCCCCGGTCGTCACCAAGCCGCAGCCGCTCGACTAAGGGAGGCTCGGGGCTGGGGGCGGATGCTTGTCCGGCTCGGCCAGCCCGGCTATGGCCCCCCTTGGGGTATGGTCACGCTTTTTGAGCGCTGGGCCGGCGCCCGAGTAAACCGTTGCGTGAGGCCTGATGATGCAAACCCCGAATCCAACTGCGCTCGCCGTCCGTGTCGGCGAGAACGGGGACGCGGTGGCTCGGGTCCGCGCGCTGATCAGCGATCATGCCGACAGCCTGGTCACGGCCTTCTACGACACCCTGCTGCAGGACCCCGAGGCCAAGGCTTTCCTTCATCATTCCATCGTGCAGGAGCGACTGAGCCGGTCGCTGCATGACTGGCTGCTGGGCCTGCTGGACACCCGCGAGGACATGGACGCGGCCTTCGTCGCGCGTCAGATCAAGATCGGAGAGGTGCACGCCCGCATCAAGATTCCGGTGCATCTGGTCATGACCGGGGCCTCGGTTCTGAAGGCTCGGATCGCCGATCTGCTGGAGACTGAAGAAGAGGGTTTTGGCCAGTTTCGGCTGATCAACGAGCGGATCGACGTCGCCATCCGCCTGATGAGCCAGTCCTATGTGAAGGGAACGATGAACCGGGCGCGTCTGGACGAGGCCTATCGGCTGTTCTCGCTGGATCAGGACGTCAATCTGGAGCGCGAGAGCCAGCGCGCCAGCCTGATGGAATGGGGCCAGAAGACCCTTTTCCGCATCCTTGGCAACGGGGCCGTCGACGGCCGCGAGGCCATGGCGAACTCACCCTTCGGCCTGTGGATCCGCCACCGGGCGGGCTTCCTGTTCGAGACCTCGCCGCATCTGGCGGCGCTGAACCAGGCCATGGCGCGCATCGACGGCGAACTGCTGCCCCGACTGGAGCCTGACAGCGGCGGCGACCGCACCGAGGCCTTGAAGGCCTTGCAGGCGGCGGTCGAGGAGGTCGCCTATCTGCTCAACGAGATGTTCCAGGTCCTGGGCGACATGGAGGCCGGGCGCGATCCGCTGACGCGGGCCCTGAACCGCCGCTTCCTGCCTTCGATCCTCAGCCGCGAGATCGGCTTCGCCAACGCCAACAAGAGCCCCCTGTCGGTGATGCTGATCGACGTGGACCACTTCAAGAGCGTCAACGACACGCGCGGGCATCAGGCCGGCGACGAGGTGCTGCGTCAGGTGGCCGAGGCCATCACCGAGAACGTCCGGCCCAGCGACTTCGTCTTCCGCTACGGCGGCGAGGAGTTCCTGGTGGTGCTGGTCGAGACCCGTCAGGATCAGGCGATGGCCATCGCCGAGCGCGTCCGCGCCGCCTTGCAGGGGCGGGCGATCAAGGCGGGGGGCGTTGAGACCTTCAGCGTGACCGCCTCGATCGGCGTGGCCGAACACGGCGGCCACCCGGACGAAAACTATCTGATCAAGGCCGCCGACGAGGCCCTGTACCGCGCCAAGCAGACGGGCCGGAACCGGGTCGAGCGGGGCTAGGGGCCCGCGCCTAGCGCAAGGTCAGGTAGCCGCGTTCCACCATGCGGCGCAGGGCCTCATAGGCCTCGGCCAGTTCCTCATAGGCGGTGCGGGCGGCGGTGAGGCGGGCGGTCTGGTCGGGGGTGACGGCGGAGCCGGATTCGGACAGGCGCACCGCCTCGGCGGCCCAGCGGGCGCGGGCGTTGGCGGTCAGGACGGCCAGTTTCTGGAAGGTCCCTGCATCCACCCGCGACAGGGTCTGGCCGATGACCTCGCGGTTGGAGATGAAGGCGGCGTAGTCGATCTGCTCCAGCAGGCCGCGCAGACGGCGCTGCTCCTGCGGGTCCAGATCCTGGGGCTCGAAATGATCCCGCTGGCGGCGGTAGCTCTGGGTCAGCACGGTCGACATCGGCGGCGCTCCACAAGGCGGCCCACAAAGGCTGCGAGCCTGAGGCTGGGCCGCTTTGGTTAAGGAGCGGTTTGCGCGCCGCCCGAGACGCCGGTCGGGGCCAGCTTCAGCCGCTCGCGGTCGGGAGCGCCGAGGCCGCGCGGGCAGGCCGTGGGCTGATAGGTCTTGGAGTAGCAGAGGCGCGCTTCGCGGAACCAGCCGTCGGTGGTGGCGATGAAGACGCCGTCGCGCGGCAGGCCGGGGTTGGCGGCGACGAAGGCGTCGCGGATGGCGCCGGCGGTCAGGCGCTCGGCGGGAATGGCCTCCAGGTCGGGCTTGTTCAAGCCGTTCCACATGCGCGCGGCCTGTTCGAAATAGGCCTCGGGGCTGTCCCAGCCGCAGGTCCCGTGGGCGGCCCATTCGTGCTGCTGCAAGGACGGCGAGGGGGTCATGCAGAAGTGCTTCTTCACCGTCGCGACCGGGATGGCCGGGCCGGGGGCGGCGCAGTAGCGTGGGTGTTTATTGTCGGCGCCGTTGGGCCACAGGCCGTGCAGGGTCAGGCCGAACTGGTTCTGGGCGCACTGGTAACGTTCATCCGGGTAGTCCTTGCCCGAGCGGCAGGCCTGGGGCGACCAGCTGACGGCCAGCATGTTGAAGGCCACCGGCACGTCGGGCGCGGCCTCGTCCGCCGGGATGGGATAGGGGCGGGCGGGTTGCAGGTCGGCGGGGACGGCGCAGGTCGCGCCCTCGGTCGCAGCGGTCATGACCGGGGACGACAGGCGCGGCTCGCAGGCACCCAGCAGCAGGGCGGCGCCCACAATGGCGCCCAGGACGCGGGACTGGATCAGCAGGGTCGGCCGCATCAGGGGCTCCGGTCGGGTCGGCAGGAAAAATCGACGCCTAAACGCTTCCCGCCACGCGGTCGAGACGGAACCCGGCGCCCGTCTCGCCCATTGATAAGCGTGAGCATAAATGGGGAGCCTGTCATGCCCGAACAAACCGCCTTTGAGACCGCTCTGGAAGAGGCGATCGCCCTGTTCGAACAGGGCGAGGCGATGAACCAGGCCCGTTTTGACGAACTGCTGGCCGAGCTGGAGGCCCGGCGCCCCGAACTGGAGGCCGTGCCCGAGGACGACCCCCGCGCAGCGCGGGCGCGCGCCTTGCAGGCCCGCGCCGACGAACTGGAACGCCGCGCCGCCGTGGGCCACGGCCAGATGGACGAGGTCAACACCCTGCTGACGCCGCTGATGGGCCGCAAGGGGGCGTAAGGCCGCGCGCTCAAGCCGCCCGAAGGGCATAGCGCACAAAAGGAGCAGGGGCTGGCGCCGGTAATCAGCAACACTATATGGTGCGGATAACACGTCCGAGGAACCGCCATGACCGACGCCGCCCCCGCCCTGAAAACCCTGAAGATCGACTTCGTCTCGGACGTGGTCTGCCCCTGGTGCGTGGTGGGGCTGGGCGGACTGACGACGGCCCTGGACAAGCTCAAGGACGAGGGCCTGGCGGCGGACATCACCTTCCAGCCGTTCGAGCTGAACCCGCAGATGGCGCCCGAGGGCGAGAACATCGTCGAGCACATCGGCGCCAAATACGGCTCCACCCCCGAACAGTCGGCCCAGAACCGCGAGATGATCCGCGCCCGCGCCGCCGAGGTCGGCTTCGACATGCGCATGGGGCCTGACAGCCGCATCTGGAACACCTTCGACGCCCACCGCCTGCTGCACTGGGCGCACGAGACGGCGCCCGACAAGCAGGAGGCGCTGAAGCGCGCCCTGTTCACCGCCCACTTCACCGACAACCGCAACCTGACCGACGCCGGGGTCCTGACCCAGGCCGCCGAGGCGGCGGGGCTGGACCGGGCCGAGGCGGGCGAGGTCCTGGCCTCGGGGCGGTACGCGCAGGAGGTGCGCGGCGCCGAGGACCTGTGGCGGGCGCGCGGGATCACCTCGGTCCCTGCCGTGGTGGTCGAGGGCAAGTACCTGATCAGCGGCGGACAGCCGGCGGCGGCGTTCGAAGAGGCGCTGCGCAAGATCGCGGCGGAGGTTTAGGGCGCATCTTGAAAGCCCTCCCCCTCGAGGGGGGAGGGTTGGGTGGGGGTGTGTTCTCGTGGTTGCCTGTCTTGGCGATAGAGGCGGCGTCTCTTGCGCTTAATCGGGCGCTGGCGGCGGCCTCACCCCCATCCCTGACCCTTCCCCCCTCGAGGGGGAAGGGAGATCGGGAAAAACAGAGTCCAATTCGTCTGAATCGTCTGAAATCAGCCCCTCGGGGTCCAGCCGCGCCTTGAGGGCGGTCAGGCGGGCTTCGATGGCGATGCGGCCGGCGTGGTCGTCGGGGGACAGGAGGGCGGCGTCGCGGGCGACCTCGGCGACGGCCTTCAGGTCGGCTTCCAGCGTGGCGGCGGGATCGGGTTCAGGCTCCGGCGCAGAGTCTGGCGTGGGGGCGGCCAGAAGGGCGGGGTCGCTGAGCGCGCGTCAGGTGCGCAGCCAGGAGGCGGCCTCGGCGGCGCGGCCGCGTTGCAGGGCGCGGTTCAGCCGCATCAGGGCCTGGGCCGCCATCTGGGCCAGGTCGGGCGGGGCGGCTTCGGGGGCCTCGTCCTGCGGATCGGGCCAGACGTCCTCGATGTCGCTGCGGCGCCAGCCCTCGCGGGCGGCGCGGGAGCGCAGGGTCCCCAGCTTCAGGTCATAGCGGGCGCAGACGGCCTCGGCCGCGTCCCCGTCCAGATAGTCGCGCCGCGCCGCCGCCCAGGTCCGCGCCGAGCGGACGCGGTAGCCGTCGCCGGTGGGGTCGCCTGCGGGGGCGTCCATAAGGTCGCCGCCGACCGGCGGGTCGTCCGCCCCGGCGGCTGTCGAGGGCCGAACATGGTCGGGGATGTAGGTGGTGTCCCCGAACTCATCCTGCTGCCACCGCCCCGAGGCGACGATCCGGGGCTCGCCCTCGTGCCAGTATGCCTCCCGCGCGTCGTCCATCTCGCCTCCTCCTGCCTGCGGGAAGGAGGTTGGCGGACGGGTGCGTCAGGATCGGACGGAGAGGTTATGCCAGATCGCTAAACTCGTCCTGTGCCTCTTCCAGTCGCTTAGCCCGTCCGGCGCGCCGTAGGAAAATTCCCAAATACTCGGCGAGTTCAGCGTAGCCGTCCGAGGTTAACTCCGAAGGAAACGTCAGATAGACGTTCCCTTCCGCAAGAGGGAAAACAGCTTGCTGTGTCCCTGGTCCCGGTAGGTTCTGCATCTGAGAGACCGAAATTGGCCCAACTGCCCCCGTAGCGGAAGCGGCTTGAGCCAGCGTCGGGCGCGGTATCGCAGATTGAGGCATTGGCGATGCCTCGTCTTGAGGCGGGACGGATTGCAAGGAGTCAAAGCCTCCACCTGACTCCACGACTAAACGCATGGTGTTGAGGTAGTTTTGAGCTGCCTTGCCGGCTGCCTCGGCGGTGTAGGTCTTCTTGATTAGGTGGAAACGTAGATTCTGCTCACTCGGAAGTGAGGGGTATTCCGACGCTATCTCTTTGAAAACAGTGGGGCGAAGGGCGCATCGCGCCAATGCTTCGGCTCGTTCGGCTGACCCTTCGGGGGCCTCCAAGCAATGGATCGCATCCGAGGTGATACGCAGATCATCTTCCCGCCCGTCGATCAATCCGTAAGCCCGAACAGCACCGATTTTAGCCAAGGCGCGCCCGTTTAGGCTGCTGTATCCGAAGTGAGATGCCAGCACGGCGCGTGACATCTTATTGCGACCTTCGGCCTTATACGCAGCGCGCATAAGCTCCAGAGCGGCTTCAAGGTCGATCTGGGGGTAGTTTGGACTGCGGGCGACGGCCATGAACCTCTCCTAATCTCTCGACGTTATGGCAGGGTCTTGGAGTTAGCGCAACGGGCATAATTTGAGTTAGCTAACTCACGATCTTGCCGGCTCGCGAATCGTGTGTTCTAAAGCTGCTAACTTTCGGAGAACGGTTAATGCTGAAGAGAAGAGAGATAGCTGTCCGGCGCCCGCTTACCCGCTGAGACAGCCGTAACGAAAAGGGCCGTCGCTGATCCCCGGCAAAGAGAAATAGCGACGACCCATGGTGAGCCACCTCGACGGCGACTTCGAGGGAGACATCTCATGAAGTCGCTAATTCGGCTAGGACTTTCGTGGAGATGCCAATCAATGGCTACCGCAAAACACCTGACGGCGCAGGACATCGCCGACATTCAAGCCCGACTCAAGCAGGGCGAGTATCAGCACCATATCGCCGCTGACTATAGCCTGAATCAGGGCCGTATCTCGGAGATCAATACCGGCAAGCGGCGAGGGGGCTCGCCGCCTTCGGCGCAAACAGCACTCTTCTAATGGAAGGGCCGGGGGCATTGCGCCCTCGGCCTTTTCCTTGTGCCATGACAGGCTTCAGCCTTGAGCAGCGCGCTTGACGGGGGAGCGAGCAATGCTCTTCGCCGTCGGCGCAATGAACTTGCCCGAACGCTCCTCGCGGGTGCCGGTCTTGGCGACGACAGCGGCGGCCTTCATGGCCTTGGCGATGGTCTTGGGGTCGATGCGGGCGTTCATGGCTGGCTCCTGTCGGCCAATATAGCCTCATTCGGGCGGCTGTCCCAGACCTGCCAGCGATCCACCAGCGGCTTGTAGAGTTCCAGGTTGGCGAGGCTGCGGCCGAAACGGCGGCGCAGGTCCGGTTCCGGGACGCCGTGGCCGCCGAGACGGACGCGGTGGGCGACGCGGGCGATGGAGGTCTCCACGTCAGGCAGACGGACATAGACCAGTTCCACGTCATAACCCGCCGCGCGCCATTCGGGGATGCGTTTGGCGTAGAGGCGGCTGGACAGGGTGGTCTCCAGCACCAGATCGGCGCGGGCCGCGATCAGGGCGTCCAGCCGGGTCAGCATCAGACGACCGGCGCGCATGTCTCGCTCCGCCGGAGACAGGCCGGGCGGCAGTTCGCGAGCCACCTCGTCGGCGTTGACGAAGGCGAAGTCGGGCGCGCTGTCGTTGATCCAGCGGGTGGCGAAGGTAGTCTTGCCCGCCCCATTGGGTCCGGCGACGATCAGGATGACAGGTATGGCGGCCTCCCCCGAGGAAGAGGCCACCATACTCGCTGTCGCGGTGGAAGGTTAGACCTTCACCTCAATCGCCGCGCCACCCGCCCGGAACTTGGCGCTCATCTCCGCCATGCCGGCTTCGGCTTCCTGAGCGGCGAGGCTGGCGCCCGCGTCGTTCTGGGCCAGGGCGTCGCGGCGGATGTCCTGGCTGATCTTCATGCTGCAGAACTTGGGGCCGCACATGGAGCAGAAGTGGGCGGTCTTGTGCGCCTCCTTGGGCAGGGTGGCGTCGTGGTATTTGCGGGCGGTTTCGGGGTCGAGGCCGAGGTTGAACTGGTCCTCCCAGCGGAACTCGAACCGGGCGCGCGACAGGGCGTCGTCGTGCATGCGGGCGGCGGGGTGGCCCTTGGCCAGGTCGGCGGCGTGGGCGGCGATCTTGTAGGTGATGACGCCGTCCTTGACGTCCTGACGGTCTGGCAGGCCCAGGTGTTCCTTGGGCGTGACGTAGCAGAGCATGGCCGTGCCGAACCAGCCGATCATGGCCGCCCCGATGGCGCTGGTGATGTGGTCATAGCCGGGGGCGATGTCGGTGGTCAGCGGGCCAAGCGTATAGAAGGGCGCCTCGTGGCAGTGCTTGAGCTGCTCATCCATGTTGGCCTTGATCTTGTGCATCGGCACGTGGCCGGGGCCTTCGATCATGACCTGACAGCCCTTGGCCCAGGCGATCTTGGTCAGTTCGCCCAGGGTGCGCAGCTCGGCGAACTGGGCCTCGTCATTGGCGTCGGCGATGGAGCCGGGGCGCAGGCCGTCGCCGAGGCTGAAGGAGACATCATAGGCGCGCATGATGTCGCAGATGTCCTCGAAGTGCTCGTAGAGGAAGCTCTCCTTGTGGTGGGCCAGGCACCACTTGGCCATGATGGAGCCGCCGCGGCTGACGATGCCCGTCACGCGCTTGGCCGTCATCGGCACGAAGGGCAGGCGCACGCCCGCGTGGATGGTGAAGTAGTCCACGCCCTGTTCCGCCTGTTCGATCAGGGTGTCGCGGAACACCTCCCAGGTCAGGTCCTCGGCGATGCCGTTCACCTTCTCCAGCGCCTGATAGATGGGCACGGTGCCGATGGGGACGGACGAGTTGCGGATGATCCAGTCGCGGATGTTGTGGATGTTGCGGCCCGTCGACAGGTCCATGACGTTGTCGGCGCCCCAGCGGGTGGCCCAGACCAGCTTGTCCACCTCGTCGTCGACGCTGGACAGGACGGCCGAGTTGCCGATGTTGGCGTTGATCTTCACCAGGAAGTTGCGGCCGATGATCATCGGCTCGACTTCGGGGTGGTTGATGTTGTGCGGGATGATGGCGCGGCCGCGGGCGATCTCCTGACGCACGAACTCAGGCGTCACGAAGTCGGGGATGGCGGCGCCGAAGTCTTCGCCGTCGCGGATGCAAGGCGCGTTCTGCTCGCGGCGCAGGTTCTCGCGGATGGCGACGTATTCCATCTCGGGCGTGATGACGCCGGCCTTGGCGTATTCGTACTGCGTCACCGGGCGGCCTTCGACGCCCTTGAACACCTGATGGTGCGAGGTGTCGAAGCGGGGGGCCAGGTTCTTGCCGGAGGCGTGGCCGTTGTCTTCGGGTTTGACCTCACGCGGGTTCAGGACGGGGGCGATGTCGCCGCGGTCCAGCTGCCAGCTGGATTTGACCTTGGGCAGGCCGCGCTTGATGTCGATGGTCACGGCGGGGTCGGTGTAGGGGCCGGAGGAGTCATACATCGTCACCGGCGGCTCGTTGGCGGACGGGTGGACGGCGACCTCGCGGAAGGGGACGCGGATGTCGGGGTAGAGTTCGCCCGCCACATAGACCTTCACGCCGCCGGCGCGGGGGCCGGTGGGGATGCGGCCGGTCTCGGCCTCCACGGCCTTGCGGGCTTCGGCGAGGGGAAGCTCGACGTTGGGCTCGGCGGGAGTCTCGGCTTGCGGCGTGACTTGGATATTCATTGTGGCGGCCTCTTCGACAAAGAGGGACCGCCGGCGCGGTATGAGCGCCCCGGAAGCCGGTTTCCCGGCGTGGAGGCGGTGAACTCGTCCCTTCGCCGGCATGACCCGGATCAGGTTCGACGGGTCAGAGGAGAAACCTCTATCTCAGCCGCTCGCTTGCGACCCCCCGGAGAACGCCGCGACCCTAGCCCGTTTCGGGGGTAGGTCAAGCGAGGGCGGCGTGGCAGGAAGGGGAATGATCCTTTCCCGCCCCTACCGCCCCGAAGACATGGCCGGCTGCCTGGCCCTGTTCGACAGCAATACGCCGCGCTTCTTTGACGCGAGCGAGCGGGAGAGCTTTGTTGGGTTTCTAGGGGATCAGGCCCTGCGCTGGCCCTATCAGGTGATCGAGCTGGACGGGCGCATCGTCGGCTGCGGCGGCCATGCGGTGGAGGCGGACGGGGTCAGCGTCGCCCTGTGCTGGGGCATGGTGGACAACAGCCTGCACGGGCGGGGCCTGGGGCAGGTGCTGACCGAGGCGCGGATCGCGGCGGCGCGGGCGACGCCGGGGATCAGGCGCGTGATCCTGAACACCAGCCAGCACACCCAGGGCTTCTATGCGCGGTTCGGCTTCGAGGCGGAAAAGGTCACGCCCGACGGCTTCGCGCCCGGCATCGACCGCTGGGACATGGTGCTGAAGCTGGATTGAGAGGGAGAGGGGGGGGGCGGTCCGACTTCTCAGTCGGGGGGGCGTTAAGGCCGGACCGCCACAGACGACATCGGGGTTGGGGGGCGTCCGATGTGTCCGATGCAATAAACATCGGACTTGAAACTTGGTTCCGCAAGAATTCGCGCGTTAGCCATCTTTGTTGAACGCGGTTTTTGAACTCTCGATTTCTGGCTCGAAACGCCCCCTTTTAGGTCAGCCCGCGCCGGCGATCTGCATCATCACCAGGCCGGTGAACCAGGCCGCGCCGGTGCCGACGATATAGCCCACGACCGCCAGCAGGACGCCGACCGAGGCCAGCGACGGGTGGAAGGCCGCCGCCGCCACCGGGGCGCTGGCCGCGCCGCCGATATTGGCCATGGAGCCGACGCCGAGGAAGAAGGCCGGGGCCTTGATCAGCCAGGCGACGGCGAACAGCAGCAGGACGTGAACCGCCATCCAGACCAGGCCGATCAGGAAGTAGGCGGGCGAGTCCAGGATGGCGCCGATGTTCATGTTCAGGCCGACGGTGGCGACCAGGACATAGACGAAGACCGAGCCGACCTTGGCCGCGCCGGGGCCTTGCAGTTTGCGCGCCGGGGTGAAGGATAGGACCACGCCGATGACGGTGGCGATCAGCACCAGCCAGAAGAAGCTGGAGTCCAGCGACAGGCGCTGGGCCCAGGGGGCGTTGGCGCCGAACCAGGCCGACAGGGGATCGGCCAGGGCGTGCGACAGGCCGACCGCGCCGAAGCCGACGCCGACGATGAAGATCAGGTCCTTCAGCGAGGGGATGCGGGCGTTTTCGGTCTCATAGGCCTCGGCCTTTTCGCGCACGCGATCGACGGCGGAGGCGTCGGCGCGCAGCAGGCGATTGACGCGCACCTGGTTGGCCGCGATCCACAGCACGCCCGCCATCCAGATATTGGCGACGATGACGTCGACGGCGATCCAGATGGAGAAGACGTCGGGGCCGGCGCCGTAGATTTCATACAGAGCGGTCTGGTTGGCCGAGCCGCCGATCCAGCTGCCGGCGACGGTGGCCATGCCGCGCCAGATGGCCTCGGGCCCTGCCCCCATCAGGTCGGGCGCGACCCAGCTGGTCAGCAAGAGGGCGATAGGGCCGCCCAGCATGACGCCCAGCGTGCCGGTGAAGAACATGATCAGGGCTTTCGGCCCCAGGCGGAAGACCGCCGGCAGGTCCGCCGACACCGTCAGCAGCACCAGGGCCGCCGGCAGCAGGAAGCGCGAGGCGATGAAGTAGAGGCGCGAGGTTTCGGGATCGACGACGCCGAAGGTGGTCAGCAGCGAGGGCAGGAAATAGCAGAGCAGCAGGGCCGGCACGAAGGCGAAGAACCGCTGGACCCCCTTGTTGGGCAGGCTGGACGCCCAGAAGACCCCCGCCAGAATGACGGCCAGAAGGCCCAGAACGACGGCGTCGTTGGTGATCAGCGCGGCGGCTTTTTCAGATGGCATTAGAGAGCGTCTTCCCCGAATCGTTGCGCGCATAAGCCTGGCGAACCGGCAGAAGCGCAATGCGACGATGTCGCGCGGCGATATTGCGCGGGGGGCCGGGATGGGCGAAGCGAACACACAGGTCCCGGCGTCGGGGTCGAGTGAGCGGATGAGGTCGGGCGTGAAGACTCTGGGGGTTCTGGGCGGCATGGGACCGGCGGCGACCGTGGCCTTTCTGGCGCGGGTGCAGGCCCTGACCCCGGCCCAAGGCGACGAGGACCATGTGCGGGTCATCGCGGACATCAACCCCCAGGTGCCGAACCGGCATACTCAGCCCGAGGCGGCGGGGCGGACCCTGGGCGAGATGGCGCTGCGGCTGAAGGCGGCGGGGGCCGAGATCCTGGCCATGCCGTGCAACACCGCCCACGCCCATGCGGACGCGATCCGGGCGGCGGGCGTGCCCTTCGTCGACATGGTGGCGGAGACGGCCAAGGCGGCCAAGGCGAATGGCGCGACCCGGATCGGGGTGCTGGCGACGCCGGGGGGCGAGGCGCTGTATGCGCGCGCGCTGGAGGCCGAGGGCGTGGAGATGGTGCGGCTGTCGGACGCCGACCGGGCGCGGTTCATGGCGGTGGTGGCCGGGGTCAAGGCGGGCGACGTGGGACCTGAACAGAGGGGGGCCATGCGCGACCTGGCGGCGGCCCTGGTCTCGGCGGGGGCCGAGGGGGTGATCGGCGGCTGCACCGAGGTGCCGCTGTTGCTGGACGCGGGCGACGTGGCGGTTCCGCTGACGGATTCGGCGGAGGTGCTGGCGCGGGTGTGTGTCGGGATATGTCTGTAGTTTTGCGATCCTCCCCCGCTACGCAGGGGAGGATGGAGAGCGACGGTTGCCTCGCGCGGCGTCACGCGGCACACCGATCCGGTGAAACAGTCTCTCATCATTGATTGCGATCCCGGCGTCGACGACGCCACGGGGTTGCTGACCGCCTTCGCCTCTTCCGACCTCGACCTGCTGGCCGTGACCACGGTCGGGGGCAATGTCAGCGCCGAAAAGACGGCGAGGAATGCGCGCATCCTGCGCCAGATCGCCGGGCGCGAGGACGTGCCGGTCTTTGTCGGGGCCGAGCGGCCTTTGCGGCGCGAGCCGGCGGGGGCGGGCGAGTTCCACGGGGCCGAGGGGCTGGGGGATCTGGCGCCGTTCGAGCCGGAGGCGCCGGTGGGCGAGGGGACGGCGGCTGAGGCCATCGTGCGGCTGGTGATGGAACGGCCTGCGGGAAGCGTGGCGCTGATCGTCATGGGGCCGATGACCAATCTGGCCCTGGCCATGCGGGCCGAGCCGAGGCTGGCGGGCCATCTGGGGCCCGTGGTGGTGATGGGCGGGGCGCGGTCAGAGGGCGGCAACATCACTGCCTCGGCCGAGTTCAACATCTGGGCCGACCCCGACGCGGCGGCCGAGGTCTTCGCCTCCGGTTGCCGGATGATCGTACTGGGGCTGGACGCCACCCATCAGGTGCGCGCGACCGAGGACCGCATCAGGACCATCGAGGCGGTGGATACCGCCTCGGCGCGGGCGTCGGCGGCCATGCTGCGCTTCTCGCAGCGGACCGAGCGGGAGATCGTCGGCTGGGACGCCGGGCCGCTGCATGATCCCTGCACCGTGGCCTGGCTGCTGAAACCCGAGCTGTTCGAGCTGGCGCCGTGCCGGATCGATGTGGAGACCGAGAGCGATCTGACGCGCGGCCATACGGCGGTGGAGTTCCGCGTCGAGGCCGCGACGGCCAAACATTTCTGGGCGACAAAGGCGGATGCGGACGGGGTCTTCGCCCTGATCGCCGAGAGACTGGGAGCAGGGCAATGAGGATCACCGTCGTCGGGTCGATCAATCTGGACATGGTGGCGTCCGCCCCCAGCCTGCCGGCGCCGGGCGAGACGGTGACGGGGGCGACCCTGGCGCGTCACGCCGGCGGCAAGGGCGCCAATCAGGCCCTGGCGGCGCGGCGTCTGGGGGCGGAGGTCAGCCTGATCGGGCGGGTCGGCGAGGACGAGATGTCGGGCGCGGCGGTGACCCTGATGCTGGCGCACGGGGTGGACCTGTCGGGGGTCGAGACGGACATTGCGGCGCCGACGGGGGTGGCCCTGATCGCGGTCGATCCGAGCGGCGAAAACCAGATCGTGGTCGCCGCCGGGGCCAACCACTTCGTCACGCCGGAACAGTTGCCGGCGCGGATCGAGACGCCGCTGATCGCCCAGCTGGAGCTGCCGATCGAGACGGTCGAGGCGGCTGTGGGGCGGGCGACGGACTTTGTCTGCGTCAACCTGGCGCCCGCTGCGCCAGTGTCGGAGGCCATGCTGCGGCGGGCCGATCTGATCGTGGTCAACGAGACGGAGGCCGCCTTCTACGGCGAGGCCCTGCACGTCGGCGGCGGGCTGGTGGCGGTGACCAAGGGGGCGCGCGGGGCGGTCATGTATCGGCGCGGGGTGGAGATGGCCTGGGCCACGCCGCCGCGCGTTCACGCCATCGACGCCACGGGGGCGGGCGACGCCTTCGTCGGGGCCATCGTGGTGGCTCTGCTGGACGGGATGACAGAAGACGCGGCCCTGCACTTCGCCTGTGCGGCGGGGGCGCTGGCGGCGACGCGGCCGGGGGCGCAGCCCTCGCTGGGCACGCGCGAAGAGGTCGAGGGGTTGCTGGCGGGCGCCTGAGATTCTCCCTCCCCGTTCGGGGAGGGTGGTCGCGCAGCGACCGGGCGGGGAGGGCAAGGCGATATGGGGCGCGGCGCTTGATTAGCCGAAGCGCCCCCACCCGTCTGCCGCTTCGCGTCAGCCACCCTCCCCGGGACGGGGAGGGAGAGCCTAGCGTCTAGCGCTCGTCGTACTGGCGCAGCAGGAACAGGGTTCCGACCGCCGTCAGGGCGCCGAGGGCGAAGGCGGCGACGATGGAGCCGGTGGCGGCGGCGGTGGAGACGGTGACCGGGCGTTTGGCGTACCATTCCACGATCTCGCCGGCATGGGCGTGGTCGATGCCCTCGTCATAGGCGTCGTCCAGATAGGTGTCGTCGGCGGCCATCTGCGTCTCCTCGTTACAGGCCTGCGCTAAATCCCCGGCGCAGTCGGGCGGTTCCCAGTCGTGACAGAGGATCGCACATCCAGTAAAGGCCTCGCCTCACGTTTCAGAAATCTGGCAGCGAGATTCATGGCCGGCCACTCGAAATTCAAGAACATCATGCACCGCAAGGGGCGCGCCGACGCCCAGCGCTCCAAGCTGTTCTCCAAGCTGTCGCGCGACATCACGGTCGCGGCCAAGGGCGGAATGCCCGACCCGGCGCTGAACCCCCGCCTGCGTCTGGCGGTCAACAACGCCAAGGCCGAGAGCCTGCCCAAGGACGTCATTCAGCGGGCGATCAACAAGGCCTCGGGCGGCGACGTCGATACGATGGAAGAGGTCCGCTACGAGGGCCGCGGCCCCGGCGGCGTCGGCATCATCGTCGAGGCCCTGACCGACAACCGCAACCGTGCGGCCTCGAACATCGGCGCGGCCTTCAAGAAGAACGGCGGCGCGCTGAGCGAGATGAACTCGGTCGCCTTCATGTGGGATAAGGTCGGCAAGATCACCTACAAGGCCGAGGCCGGCACCGAGGACGAGGTCATGGAGGCCGCCATCGAGGCCGGCGCCCAGGACGTCGAGAGCGATCTGGTCAAGCCGGACATCTATGAGGACGCGCCGGGCCATACGATCTGGACCGCCTATGAAGACCTGAACGAGGTGGCCGAGGCCATGTCCAAGGTGCTGGGCGACCCCAAGTCGACCGCCATCGTGTGGAAGCCGCAGACCGAAGTTCAGGTCACGGGCGAGGCCGTCGGCACCCTGTTCAAGCTGCTGGACGCGCTGGACGCCGAAGACGACGTGTCGGCGGTCTATTCCAACGAAGACATCTCGGACGAAGACGCGGCCAAGTTCGCCGGCTGATCCTTACGAGGGACAGTCCTGCCAGTCCTGATCGGGCTCGGCGGCCATGAGGTCGCCGAGCGTCGGCAGGTTGCGTTCCGCGTCGGCGCTGACGGTGATGTAGGACAGGGCCGAGGCCGTCGGCGCCTCGCGGCGATAGACCGTCAGGGCGAAGGGGGCGTGGCCGGGCGCATCGACGCGCCAGACGCCGTTGGTCTCGCCCGCGCCCAGGGCGTAGCAGCCGATGGGATAGACCTGGGCGCCGCGCA
The DNA here is from genome assembly GCF_014207965.1 of Brevundimonas bullata. Lineage (GTDB taxonomy): Bacteria > Pseudomonadota > Alphaproteobacteria > Caulobacterales > Caulobacteraceae > Brevundimonas > Brevundimonas bullata_A. The sequence continues at coordinate 268,179 of NZ_JACHLM010000003.1, read as the reverse complement.
CCCGCAGGGCCTCGACCGGGTCATAGGGGATGGGCTGGCCCGTCGCCGACCAGTTGAAGATGATCCGCGTGGTCGGCGTGCGCGTGACCTCGACCTTGAGCCCCGACAGCTGACCTTCTGACGGCGAGGTCCAGCGGACGATGGACGCCCGGCGCTGGACGTCGGCCGGGTCGAGCGCGGACGGGGTCCCGGCGACGAAGACCGACAGGATGGCGTCGAGCATGGGATTGGCGCGGTTGAGGGCGATCCATTTCTCGGCGCAGGCGCCCTCGGCGTAGCTTTCCATATTGGCGGTTTCAGCCCCGGCGAGGGTGCAGCGCTGCATGAACTGCTCGCGCGTCTCCTCCTGAAGGGCGGCGGCGGCGGGCGTGGTCACGGCGGCGGACAGGCCCAGAGTCTGGCAGGCGAGAAAGGCAACGAAGAGGGCGGCGCGCATGGCGGCTTCCTTTCGGCGATCGCGGATTGGCGAATGATGCGCCCGATGTCGGTTGCGAGCAAGCGGAGCCGGGAGGGGTGTTTCCGTCTGCGTGGACGTCTTGCTAAGCTTGTTCGGGACGGAGAGGCGGGGGGCTGAAATGACTGAAGATCAGGATCCGCGCCGGGATATGCCGGGGGCGAGCGCGCCGCCGGTAGAGGGGCCGGTCTGGCTGTGGGTCAAGCTGGGCGTCTGGGTCGCGAGCCTGCTGGTGATGGCGGGCGCGGCCTGGGTTCTGTCCACGGTGCGGGTGCGGATCGACCTGCCGCCCGCAGCCGAGAGGACGCCGTCTGAAACCCTGTCCTCCTATACCGTGCCGCCCGAGGAGCCGAGCCCGGCGCCGGCGCCCTATATGAACGATGTGGGAGAGGCGGTCCTCAATCCGGTCTGGCTGCAGGCGCCGCAGCCTGAGTTTCCGCGGGCGGCGCTGCGAGCGGGTGAAGAGAGCGGCGTGGTCAGGCTGGAGTGCCGGACCCGAGCCGACGGCGGCGTGCAAGCTTGCCGGATCGCCGAGGAGGCGCCGGCGGGCGTCGGCTTTGGCGAGCAGGCGGTGAAGGCGACGTTGAAGGCGCGGGTTCGACCGCGTCTGGAGGATGGCCAGCCCGTCGAGAGCCAGATCGCCTTCACCATTCGCTATCGGCTCGAATAGGCGGAACGACGCGTCGCGGCAGACCGTTGCCGCAAGATGAACCTGTCAGAGATCGAGAGTTTCGCCCTGCCCATCCTCGGCGCCGTCGTGGCCGGGGGGCTGATCGGCTTCGAGCGCGAATGGCGCGGCCGGGCGGCGGGATTCCGCACCCATATCCTGGTCAGTCTGGCCTCGGCCCTGCTGATGCTGGCGGCCATGGGGCAGGCGGACTGGGCGTTTCGCGCCCTGCCGGACGAGAACATCGTCACCGACCCGACGCGGATGGCGCACGGGGTCCTGACCGGCATCGGCTTTCTGTGCGCAGGGGTGATCTTCCGCACCGGGTTTTCCATCCACGGGCTGACGACGGCGGCGAGCCTGTGGATCACCTCGGCCATCGGCCTGTTGTTCGGGGCGGGGCTGTTCACCCTCGGCGTCGTGGGGACGGTGGTCACGGGATTGATCCTGGTGGCGTTGCGGCTGGTCAGCGTGCGGTTGCCGGCGCGGGTTCTGACCGATGTCGAGGTGCGCTGGCGGCGCGACGGGCCGTCGCCCGAGGCCGAGGTCGAGGCGGCGCTGAAGGCCATTGATCCGGCGCCCCATCATGACCGGTTCGAGCTGATCGACGGCGGGGCGACGGTGCGGCGCAGCTGGCGCATCAAGGCCGGGAGCGAGGCCGAGCTGAAGACGCTGGCGGCGCGGCTGTGCGCCCTGCCGGGGGTGACGGACTACCTGCTGGACCCGCGCGACGACTGAGGCTTGCCGCCGTCAGCGGCGCGGTCCACGGTGGGCGGTCCTGTGCAGCTTGAGGTTGGGACATGACGATGGCCGGAACAGTGGACTGGGCCTTGATCGCCCCGGTGGCGGCGGCGATGACGGCGGGCGGTCTGATCGGGATCGAGCGGACCTATCACGGGCATCCGGCGGGGTTCCGCACCCATATCCTGGTCTGCATGACCTCCTGCGTCCTGATGCTGGCGGCCATGCATCAGGCGACCTGGGCCTTCGTCGCCCTGCCGGATCAGAGACTGGTGATCGACCCGACCCGGATGTCGCACGGCATCCTGACGGGCATCGGCTTCCTGTGCGCCGGGGTCATCTTCCGCGAGGGCTTCTCGGTCCACGGCCTGACCACGGCGGCGTCGCTGTGGACCACTTCGGCGGTCGGGGTGATGTTCGGCATCGGCATGTGGGACCTGGGCCTGATCGCCGGCGGCGCGACCCTGCTGGTGCTGGCCATCCTGAGGTTCCTCGATGCGCGTCTGCCGCACGTGGGGGTGATGGACGTGACGCTGCGCTGGACGCGGGGGGCGGCGCCCGGCGAGGCGGTGCTGCGCGATCTGCTGAGCGACAGCGGGCTGAAGCCGGTGCGCATCGGCCATGTGGTCAGCCATGACGGCCTGATCCACGAACACCACATCAAGGCGCGCGGGCCGATGCCGCTGCGGGTTCATGATCTGTCGATGCGGCTGGGCGAGCAGACGGGGCTGGCGGGGTTCTCGGTCATGCCGAGGGACGACTGAGAGATGATGGACAAGTTCAGGCAACGTTTCAGGTATGGTCTCATCTTCCCGATGTTAATGGCCGCCTTCATTGGTTTGGTGAGCGGGATCATGACTGTTGGTGAAGCGATTTTGAATCGTTCGATTCCAGAAGAGTTCTGGGCCACATCGTTGTTTTCCATGGGAGCGTTGGGGATCAGCGGCCTAATATGGCTTGTGCGTCGCTCGATGCGCGGCTGTCCGTCGTCGTGACGCGAGACGCGGCGTCGCCTGAATTATCCGGTCATTGTTCGCTAACCCTCTTTGGGGCATGACTGGAACGAATGACGAACGTATCGACTCGAATCCTGGGGCTGGACCCCGGTTTGCGCCGCACCGGCTGGGGCGTGATCGAAAGCGAGGGCAGCCGCCTGCGCTGGATCGCGCACGGCGTGGTGGCGCCCGCCGAGAAGGCGCCTTTTCCAGAGCGGCTGCTGCATCTGCTGGAGGAGGTGGGGTCGATCTGCGCGGCCTATGCCTGTGACGAGGCGGCGATCGAGGAGGTCTTCGTCAACGTGAACGGGGCCTCGACGTTGAAGCTGGGCCATGCGCGGGCGGCGGTCATGCTGGCGCCGGCAAGGGCGGGGCTGAGCGTGGCCGAGTACGCCCCCAGCCTGGTCAAGAAGGCGGTCGTCGGGGCGGGGCAGGCGGACAAGAGCCAGGTGGCCTTCATGATCAAGCGGCTGTTGCCGGCGGCGGGCGACGTGAAGGCGGATGCGGCGGATGCGCTGGCGGTGGCGATCACCCATGCGCACCATCGGCGGAGTTTGAGTTTGACGGCGAGTTTGAGGGGCGCGGCATGATCGGGCGGTTGCGCGGGGTTCTGGCTGAGGTCGGAGAGGCGGAATGCCTGATCGACTGCGGCGGGGTGGGCTATGTCGCCGCCTGCGGGGCGCGGACCCTGGGGCGGTTGCCGGCGCCGGGCGACGAGACGACCCTCTATATTCACAGCCAGTGGAGCGAGGACGCGGGGCCGCGTCTGTACGGCTTCCTGTCGCGGGACGAGCGCCGGGCCTTCACCGTGCTGCTGGCCATTCAGGGCGTGGGGCCGAAGGCGGCGCTGAGCGTGCTGGACGTGCTGCCGCCGGGGGAGCTGGCCAGCGCCGTGGCGCGCGAGGACAAGGCGGCGGTGGGCCGCGCCAACGGCGTGGGGCCGAAGCTGGCCTTGCGCATCGTCACCGAACTGAAGGGCAAGCCTCTGGGCGACGGGCATTTCGCGCCGAGCGCGCCGGGCGTCCACGCCGAGGTCGCCGCGGCTCCGCCGCCGCCGAGCGTGACGGGCGAGGCGGTCGCGGCCCTGCTGGGGCTGGGTATCGCCGAGGTTAATGCGCGCCGGGCCGTGGATCAGGCGCTGATCCGGCTGGGCGACGAGGCAGAGCTGCCGGCGGTGATCCGCGCGGCCCTGCAGGAGTTGGGGCGGTGAGGTGCACCGAAATCATGCCTTCTCCCTTGAGGGGAGAAGGTGGGCGCCGGAGGCGCTCGGATGAGGGTGTCGTGTCCGCGCACTCATTCGGAGAAGGGTGGACTCGTGTCGGGCCTCACCCTCATCCGTCTCGCTTCGCGAGCCACCTTCTCCCCTCAAGGGAGAAGGGAGGGGCAGGCGCATGACCGACGAGCGCATCATTTCCGCCGACGCCGAGCCGGGCGAAAAGCACGACCGCGCGCTGCGGCCCCAGACCCTGTCCGAGTTCGTCGGTCAGTCGGCGGCCAAGGGCAATCTGAAGGTCTTTATCGACGCGGCGCGCGGGCGGGCTGAGGCGCTGGATCACGTCCTGCTGTTCGGGCCTCCCGGTCTGGGCAAGACGACGCTGGCGCAGATCGTGGCGCGCGAGCTGGGCGTGGGGTTCCGGGCCACGTCGGGGCCGATCCTTGCCAAGGCGGGCGATCTGGCGGCGATCCTGACCAATCTGGAGCCGCGCGACGTCCTGTTCATCGATGAGATTCACCGCATGTCGCCGCTGGTGGAGGAGATCCTCTATCCGGCGATGGAGGACCATGTGCTGGACCTGATCATCGGCGAGGGGCCGTCGGCGCGCAGCGTGCGCATCGATCTGGCGCCCTTCACCCTGGTCGGGGCGACGACGCGGGCGGGCTTGCTGGCCACGCCGCTGAGGGACCGCTTCGGCATTCCGCTGCGGCTGGAGTTCTATACGCCGGAGGAGCTGACGGCGGTGATCCGGGGGGCGGCGCGCAAGATGGGCGCGGCCATCACCGAGGACGGGGCGATGGAGATCGCGCGTCGGGCGCGGGGCACGCCGCGCATCGCCGGGCGGCTGTTGCGCCGGGTGCGGGACTTCGCCGACGCCGAGGGCAAGACCATCGACGCACTGTCGGCGGCGCGGGCCCTGGCGCGGCTGGAGGTGGATGAGCAGGGGCTGGACAGTCTGGACCGGCGCTTTCTCAAGGCCCTGATCGAGAACTACGGCGGCGGGCCAGTGGGCATGGATACGCTGGCGGCCGCGATCGCCGAGGCGCGCGATGCGGTCGAGGACGTGATCGAGCCCTATCTGCTGCAACAGGGCTTCATCATGCGCACGCCGCGCGGGCGGGTGGCCTGTGCGCGGGCCTATGAGCATCTGGGGCTGGAGGCGCCCAAGGTTCAGGCGGCGCCGCCGCCGGATCTGTTCGGGAAGTAGGCTTTCTTTCCTCCCCATTTCATGGGGAGGTGGCGCGGCGCGCAGCGACGTGACGGAGGGGGCGACTCCACGTCAGATGTCTGCGCCGCCCCCTCCACCGCTACGCGGTCCCCCTCCCCATGAAATGGGGAGGAAAGAGGCGCTGTTCGGAACGGCTCGCAAAAGGACTTCACCGATCTCTCAAACCCGGCCATGCTGGCGCTTGAAGGGAGACGGGCGATGGCGCGAGGCGGGATCGGGACGGACCAGAAGATCGCCGTGCTGGGCGCGGCGGTGCTGCTGCTCGGGGCGCTGAGCCTGGTGGCGCTGAACCAGGGCGCGCGGTTCGGGCCGAAGCAGGCGACGCCGGCGGAACGCGCCCTGACCCAGGTCAGGGCGCAGATGGGGCCGACCGCCGAGGTGCGGTATCTGGAAGCCGGCAAGCGCCGCGCCGTCTGCGGCTACGCCGGGATCGCCGGACAGAAACAGGCCGTAGCCTTCGTCTCGCGGCCCAATCGCATCCTGATGGGCGACGATCCCCTGGGCGCCGAGTTCGCGGATATGAAGGCGGAGTTCTGTCCGGGCTTCAACGCAGCGGCCTCGACGGCTAAGGCCTCGGCGACGACTTCCGCTCAGGGCTGATCATGACCGACCAACCGACCGCCGGCCGCTTTGACGGGCTGGATCATCTGCTGCCGGTGCGGGTCTATTACGAGGACACCGACTTCACCGGCCTGGTCTATCACGCCAACTATGTGCGCTATTTCGAGCGGGGGCGGTCGGATTTCCTGCGGCTGGCGGGAGTCGGTCACGCCGAGCTGCTGGATCAGGACGAGCCGCTGGCCTTTGTCGTGGCCGAGCTGAACATCAGGTACGCCAAGCCCGCGCGGATCGACGACGCCCTGGTGGTGCGCACCCGCTATGAGGCGATCAAGGGGCCGAGGCTGATCATCCGGCAGACGGTGGAGCGCGACGGCGAGGTGCTGTGTCGGGCGGACGTGGTCGCGGTCTGCATCCATCTGGACGGGCGGCCGCGCCGGCCGACGAAGCGGTTGGTGGAGCTGGTGGGGCCGTGGCTGACGGGGGAGTGATGAGGCGGGGACTTCTCCCTCCCCTTCATGGGGAGGGTGGCTGAGGCGTAGCTGAAGCCGGGTGGGGGCGCTTCGGCAAATCAGGCGCCGCGCCCGTATCGCCGAGCCCTCCCCACCCGGTCGCTGCGCGACCACCCTCCCCGAACGGGGAGGGAGAGACGCGGCGCCTTTTGCGGCGCAGCTACGCAATAACGCGCTTGTCAGATCGGCCCCCCGTGACGCAGGAGCCGACGACCGCTAGACCCGCCGCCATGAAACCGCCATGTCCGCCCGCTCGATAAGGGCAGGACGACATCGGACTGACCCAAGGACGCCGCATGACCCCGCCCGCCGACGCTTCGCTGCTGAATCCCATCGAGCTGTTCATGACCGCCGACTGGGTGGTGAAGACGGTGATGGTCGGCCTGGCCGCAGCTTCGGTCTGGTCCTGGACCATCATCATCGACAAGGCGGTGCGTTTTTCGCGCATGAACGCCCGCGCCAGCGAGTTCGAGAAGCAAGTCGAGAGCGGGCGGTCGCTGGAAGACGTGGCGGCTCAGGCCGGGGCGCAGCCTGCCGACCCCCTGCCGCGCATGCTGGTGCTGACGCTGCAGGACTGGCGCGAGGCGCGCGCGCGCGGGGCCATGACGGACACGCAAGGCTCCATGCTGATCGCGCGCATCGACCGGGCGCTGGACTCGGTCATCGCCCGCGAGAGCCAGAAGATCGAGAACGGTCTGGGCGTGCTGTCGGTGGTGGCCACCGCCTCGCCCTTCATCGGCCTGTTCGGCACGGTCTGGGGCATCATGAACGCCTTCGACCGCATCGCGGCGGCGGGCAACACCAATCTGACGACGGTGGCCCCGGCCATCGCCGAGGCCCTGTTCGCCACGGCCATCGGTCTGGCGGCGGCCATCCCGGCCTATATCGCCTTCAACGCCTTCTCGGTGTCGGCGGGCAAGTTCACGGGCCGTCTGGAGGCCTTCGCCGATGACCTGCAGTCGGCCATCGCGCGGCGTCTGGGCGCGCCCTCGGCTCCGCCCCCGCCGCCGCCGCCGTCGGCTGACCTGAACCTGCGTCGGGGCGCCTGATCCATGGCGATGGGTGGAGGAGGCGGCTCTGGCGGCGGGCGCGGTCGGCGTCGGGCGCGCAAGCGGCCGCTGAGCGAGATCAACGTCACGCCGCTGGTCGACGTCATGCTGGTGCTGCTGATCATCTTCATGATCTCGGCGCCGCTGCTGACCGTCGGCGTGCCGGTGGAGCTGCCCAAGACCGAGGCTAGCGCGGTCGAGACGACGGACAAGCCGATCACGGTCTCGATCGACCAGAACGGCGCCATCTTCATCGGCGAGAGTGAAGTCCGCTGGGAGCAGCTGGCGATCCGCGTGGCCGAAGAGGGCGGCGAGAAGGCGCGCGACAAGGCCGTCTTCATTCGCGCCGACGGCCGGGCGCCCTATCAGGCCGTGGCCCGCGTGATGGCGCGCCTGTCGGCTTCGGGCTTCACCAAGCTGAACCTGATCACCGACACGGCGGCTGACGAGACGGCGGAGGGCTGACGGCTTTGCGTCGACCCAGTCCCGCCATTGTCGGATCGCTCGCGCTGCACGCCGGGGTGGTGGCGCTCGCGCTCGTGTCGTGGTCGTCCAAGGTGGATGAGCCCAAGCCGCTGGTGAACTCGGTGCCGGTGTCGATCGTCTCGGACATCGAGATCGCCGCCGCCCCCGCCGACAATCCGCAGCCCGAGCCCTCGCCCGAGGACGGCGCCACCGCCCCGGTCGAGACGCCGCCCGAGCCGGTTCCGCCGGAGCCCAAGCCGACGCCGCCGCCGCCTGCGCCGCGTCCGACGCCGCCTGCGCCCAAGCCGGTTCCGACGCCCCCGGCGCCCCGTCCGACGCCTGCGCCGACGCCGCGACCCACGCCGCCCAAGCCGACGCCCCCGGCGCCGCGCCCGACGCCGACCCCGCCGCGTCCGACCCCGCCCGCGCCCGCGCCCGCGCGTCCGACGCCGCCCGCCCCGGCGCGCCCGGCGCCCGCCAAGCCCGCGCCCGGTCTGGACCTGGACGCCCTGGCCGGCCCGCCGCGCCCGACGCCGAACCGGGGCAGGCCCGCGACGGGTCAGCAGGGGGCGGGGACGGCCTCGCGCGCCACCGGCCCGCAGTTGGCGGCCCTGGGCGGACAGGTGACGCCGAACTGGAATCTGAACTGCGACATGCCGGGGATGGACGAACTGGTGATCCGCGTCACGGTGCGGTTGAGCGCTGATGGCGACATCATCGGGACGCCGCGCCTGCAGGATACGCGCAGCGACCCGACCTGGCGCGCTGCGTCGGAGGCCATGCTGCGGGCGCTGCGCGCGACCTCGCCGTTCACGGTGCCTGCGGGGTTCCAGGCGCAGGACGTGCCGTTCCGGTTTGAAACCGCGCGTCAGTGCGGGGGGCGATAGGGCTGGCTGGCCTTGCGATCCTCCCCTGCGAAGCGGGGGAGGGGGACTATGCGCAGCATGGTGGAGGGGGCGAGGTCGGGCGCCGAGGTTTGGCCGCCGGGTGACGCCGATCCTTCCAAACCCTGTGGATGCAGCCGCCCCCTCCACCGCCTGCGGCGGTCCCCCTCCCCCGTAAACGGGGGAGGATAGCGGGGCGGCGTCGCCAAAGTCTGAAAGTCGCCCCATTCCGGGGCAAGCTTGTCTTTCACAAGCTGGTTTTTGTCCTACGGTCTGACGATAAGGACCGACGATCCGTCCAACTCCGGGAGCTCTTCTCATGCGTCTGCACCTTCTCCTTGCTTCGGCCGCGGCGGTCGTCATGGCGGCCCCGGCGATGGTCCAGCCTGCATCAGCCCAGACCCAGCCTCAGGCGACGGCGGCGACCGCGCCGATGCAGGACGTGGTGGTGGACGAGGGCGTGCTGCGTCCGTTGCAGATCGCCGTCGTGCCCTTCACCGGGCAGAACGGGCCGCAGATTTCCAATGTCATCAGCGGCAACCTGAAGCGGTCCGGCTTCTTTGATCCGCTGAACCCGGCCAGCTTCATCGAAACCGGCCTGACCCTGGCCAATGCGCCCAACTTCCCGCAGTGGACCTCGATCGGGGCCCAGGCGGTGCTGTACGGCGGGGTGACGCCGCGCGCGGACGGTCGTGTGGACGTGGGCTTCCGCCTGTATGATCCCTACCGTCAGTGCCAGCTGGTCAGCTATCAGTTCACGGCCACGTCGGAGCAGTGGCGCCGGATCGCGCACAAGATTTCCGACGTCATCTATCAGCGCATGACGGGCGAGGCGGGCTTCTTTGATTCGCGCGTCCTGTTCGTGTCGGAGAGCGGCACCCAGCTGAACAAGCTGTCGCGTCTGACCATCGTCGATCAGGACGGCTACAACCCCGTCTTCCTGACCCAGGGCGACGAGATCATCATGTCGCCGCGCTTCTCGGCGTCCAACCCGGACGAGGTCACCTATGTGGCCCTGGGCAAGGATTACAGCCGCATCTACCTGTACAACCTGTCGACCGGGCGCCGTGAAAGCCTGGGCGAATTCGACGGGCAGGTGCTGGCCCCGCGCTTCTCGAACGACGGGACCAAGATCGCCTTCTCGATCATCCGCGGCGGCAACACCGACGTCTATGTGATGAACCTGCGCACGCGCCAGCTGTCGCGCCTGACGTCCGATCCCGGCATCGACACCTCGCCGTCGTTCAGCCCGGACGGCGGCCAGATCGTCTTCACCTCGGACCGCTCGGGTTCGGCCAGGCTCTATACGATGCGGGCGGACGGCTCGGGCCAGCGCGCCATCAGTCGCGGCGGCGGCAGCTATACCGCCCCGGCCTGGAGCCCGCGCGGCGACCTGATCGCCTTCACCAAGCAGTCGGGCGGGCGCTTCCACATCGGCGTGATGAAGTCGGACGGGACGGGCGAGCGCATCCTGTCGTCCAGCTATTTCGAGGAAGGTCCGTCCTGGGCCCCGAACGGCCGCTATATCGCCTTTGCGCGCCAGACCCCGGGCGGCGACACGCGGCTATGGACCGTCGACCTGTCGGGCCGGGTGGTGGCGCAGGCGGGTTATGACGGGCGCGGGTCGGACCCGGCCTGGTCGGGCCTGCTGGACGCGCCGCCGGCCAGCCTGGGCATTGGTCAGGGCGCGGATTCCTGCCCGGCCTGACGGGTTTACGGCTTCGTGAGATCACGAGCGGAGCCATTCCCATAAACTGTGCGTTATCGCGTCTGGCGCGACGCGGCGCCGCAGTCTAGCTGACCAACGATATAGCCAAGCTTGAGGCCGCCGTCCTCAGAATGAACACCAAGGAGCCGACCCGATGAACACTTCGACCCTGATCAAGCTGGCGACCGTCAGCGCCGCCGTGGCCGCCCTGGCCGCCTGTGCGCCCAAGCCCAAGGTCGAGCCCGCTGTTCCGATGGAGCCGAGCCAGCCGACCGCGCCGCAGTATCCGACCGCCCCGACCGGCCCCGTGACCGGCGGCAATGTCGGCGCCGCCATGCCGGGCTCGGAGCAGGACTTCGTCGTCAACGTCGGCGACCGCATCTATTTCGACCTGGACTCCTATTCGGTGCGCCCGGAAGCCCAGCCGCGTCTGGACGCCCAGGCCGCCTGGCTGCAACGTTACCCGCAGGTCACGGTTCGCATCGAAGGCAATGCCGACGAGCGCGGCACGCGCGAATACAACCTGGCCCTGGGCGCCCGTCGCGCCGAGGCCGTGCGCACCTATCTGATCCAGCGCGGCGTCCCGGCCGGCCGCATCGACACCATCAGCTTCGGCAAGGAGCGTCCGATCGTTGAAGGTTCGAACGAGGCCGCCTGGGCCCAGAACCGCAACGCCCACACCGCCATCGTGTCGGGCGCTCCGCGCTAAGCCACGCCTTAACGGCTGAATGAATGGAGGCGTCGGCTTTGCAGCCGGCGCCTCTTTTCTTTTTCGGGGGTCATGTTGAGCGTTGGCGGCGGCCTTTCAATATCCGCTCATCCCCGCGGAGGCGGGGACCCAGTGAGAGCGCTGCCCCGAGCCCATTGTGTTGCTCGAAGCGTCTGAAAGCCAAAGCACTGGGTCCCCGCCTCCGCGGGGATGAGCGGGAAGGAAATCCAGCACCCAGGGTGAACAGAGCCTCTTTTCTTTGCGCGCCGCTGGGACCAAAGTCCGCGCCGAATCCGGGGGGAAGCTGAGTGATTGATCTGGAAGCAGCGGGCGGCGCCATGACGGGCGGCATCATCGCAGGGGCCATCGAGAAGCCGATGGGGCAGGCGGGCGAGCATCATACGACCTGCGCCGACTGCGGGGCCGAGGTGACGGGGCGGTTCTGCTCCAACTGCGGTCAGGCGGCCCATGTTCACCGCACCCTGCTGCATCTCGGCGAAGAGCTGCTGCACGGGGTCATGCATTTCGACGGCCGCCTCTGGCGCACCCTGCCGCTGCTGATCCTCAACCCCGGTCGGCTGACGCGCGAATGGGTCCAGGGCAAGCGCACGCGCTACGTCTCGCCGCTGGCCATGTTCCTGTTCACCCTGTTCGTCATGTTCTTCGCGCTGAGCTTCATGCCGCATCAGGAGGTGAAGTTGCAGGGCCTGCCGGAGCAGATCGCCGCCCAGCGCGAGGCGATCGTCGAGGCCGAGCAGGTGGTCGCCGCCGCCCAGAAGGAAGTCGATGCGGCCACGGCGGCGATGGAGCCGTCCGGCGACGCGCCGCCAGAGGTGAACAGCGGCGCCCGGGCCGGCGTCGCCGCCGGCGTCCTGGCCGCCGCTCAGGCCGGGGTGATCAGCGAGAAGGCCAAGCTGGAGCGGCTGGAGCATGACGCCGTCGAGGGCCGCAAGGACGGTCTGACGCCGGGGTCCTGGCAGGCCAGCGTGGCGGACATCGCGGCGGATGTGGGCAAGAACGGCGAGGCCAACGGCCTGACCAAGACCGTGGCCAAGAAGCTGAAGAACCCGGACCTGGCGTTCTACAAGCTGCAGCAGACCATCTACAAGTTCGCCTTCCTGCTGGTGCCGCTGTCGATCCCGTTCGTCGCCCTGATGTTTCTGTGGAAGCGGGGCTTCACCCTGTACGACCACGGGGTCTTCGTCCTCTATTCGCTGACCTTCATGTCCCTGCTGCTGATGGCGGTGGTGGTGCTGGCGACGACGGTGAAGGGGGCGGGACCTGCGGCGGGGCTTGTGGCCAGCCTGATCGTGCCGGTGCACATGTTCGCCCAGCTGAAGGGGGCCTACAGCCTGAAGATCTTCTCGACCCTGTGGCGGACGATCGCCCTGCTGATCTTCTGCGAGATCGCGGCGACCCTGTTCATTGTGTCGATCATCTATCTGGGCCTCGGCCACTGACCCGAAACTGGACCCGAACTCGGCCTTGCGGACGCCGCAAATCGATGGGACGACTTGAGACATGCTGAAGCTGCCATTCCGACTGACAAGAACCGCCGCCATGACCGCCATCGGCCTGACCCTGATCGGGGGGGCGGTCGTCGCCCAGGTCGCGCCGATGGAGGCTGTCCAGTGGGACAAGCGCCGTCTGGACCAGCTGGACCGCAACGTCCGCCGTCTGGAACGCGCCCTGACCCAGAGGAACGCCGCCGGTCAGCCCGTCCTGGTCGAGCCGGACCCCGAGGTCGTGGCCCTGCAGGGCCAGATGCAGATCATGGACCGCCGCCTGTCGGACCTGGAGCAGACCTTCCAGCGGGTGAACGCCGACGGCGAGCGCCTGACCTTCCAGCTGGACGAGGCGACGCGCGACAACGCCGTGCTGGCCCGCCGTCTGCGCGACGCCGAGGCCCGCATCGAGAAGATCGAAAAGGCCGCCGAGGAAGAGGCAGAACTGAACGGGCCGATCGTGGCCCACTCGCCGACCGGCGACGCAGGCCAGGACCTGGCGGCGGCGGTGCGCCTGCTGGGGACCGATGCGGTGCGCGGCGAGCGGGCGCTGGAGACGGTGATCGTCACCTGGCCCAATACGCCGCAGTCGCGTGAGGCCAATTCGCGTCTGGGCGACCTGCATGTCGCCGCGCGCGACAACGCCGCCGCCGTTCCGGCCTACGCCGCCGCCCTGAATGGTTGGCCGCGCACGGCCTGGGCGCCGGAGACGACGCTGAAGCTGGCCGAGGCCCTGCGCGCCACCGATCGCAACACCCAGGCCTGCGGCGCCCTGACCGAGTTCACGCGTCGCTACGCCGAGACGGCGACGGCGGCGCAGAAGACCCGCGCCACGCAGCTGCGCACGCGGGCGAACTGCAGCTGAGCCCAGACGACCCCCAGGGGCTGACCAGCCGCATCTTCGCGCGGCTGGACGCGCGGCTGGAGGCGGGCAGGGCGGAACCGGTCGCTGTCGCCCTGTCGGGCGGGGGGGACTCCATAGCCCTGCTGCATCTGGCCGCCGACTGGGCGAAGGCGCGGGGACGGCGGCTGCTGGCCCTGACGGTGGATCATAATCTCAATCCGATGAGCGCGGACTGGACCCGGTTCGCGGGCGCGACCGCGCGGGCGGTCGGCGCCGACTGGCGGGGGCTGAGCTGGGATGCGGCGCGGGCCGGGCCGGGGCTGACGGCGCGGGCGCGGGCGGCGCGGCATGCCTTGATCGCCGAGGCGGCGCGGGCGGCGGGGGCGCGGGTCGTGCTGCTGGCCCAGACGCTGGATGACGTGGCTGAGGCGGATTGGATGCGGGCGCGGGGCTCGACCCTGGGGCGGGTGCGCGAGTGGTCGCCGTCGCCGGTCTGGCCGCAGGGGCGGGGGCTGATGCTGCTGCGGCCCCTGCTGGACGAGCGGCGCGAGGGGCTGAGGGACTATCTGCGGGCGCGGGGCCGTGGTTGGGTCGAGGACCCGGCCAATGGCGATGAGCGGTTTGGGAGGAGCCGGGCGCGGGCGGCGTTGGCGGGCGACGAAGCCCTCCCCCTCGAGGGGGGAGGGTTGGGCGGGGGTGTGGTCGCCGGGCTTTCCGATCAGGCGGCGGAGACGCGGAGGGCGTCGCCTCCCGCGCAAAACCAGGAGCCGCAGTGCGTACACCCCCATCCCCGACCCTTCCCCCCTCGAGGGGGAAGGGAGTTAGAAAGTCCGGCTGCTCGTTTCGACCTGACTTGGGCCGGGGTGCTGGAGGTTTCGCGCGACGGCTCGGCCTCCACCCTGGCGGCGGCGCTGTTGTGCGCAGGCGGCGGGGCGGTTCCGCCGCGTGGGGAGAGGCTGGCGGGGTTGAAGGCGCGGTTGGCGGGGGGCGAGGATTTCACGGCGGGCCTGTCGGGGGCGCGGGTCGAGGCGACTGGCGGAAGCGTGCGGATCATGCGCGAGCCGGGGGAGATGCGGCGGCGGGCGCCGGAGCCTGTCATGCTGGCGCCCGGCGTTCCAGCCGTCTGGGACGGGCGGTTCGAGATCACGGCGACCGAGCCGGGCTGGCGGGTCGAGGCGGCGGCCGGGCGGCTGGCGACGCTGGGCGAGGCGGATCGGCGGGCCATTGCGGGGCTTCCCCCGGCGGCGCGCGGCGGGCTGCCGGTGCTGATCCGGGACGGCGAGGATGCGCCGGTTCTGGCCTGGCGGGGGGCGGATGTGCGGGCGCTGGGGGCGCGGCGTCTGAGCCTGGCCTTGGGCGAAACGACGCAGGAAGCCGGCCTCTTTCATCCCATGCATGGCGAAACGCCGCCGACTGACCTATTTTCCTGGAAAGACTGCTGATCGACGGAGCGTTCAGGCGCGCGTCGAGGAACCGAGGACCGAATGAATCTGCGTAACTTCGCCATCTGGGGCGTGATCCTGCTGGGTCTGGTCGCGGTCTACGCCGCGATCGGCCAGAACGGCGGCGCGGCCATGCCGGGCGCCAAGGGCGCGGCGGCCAGCCGTCCCGATCCCATCACCTATTCGCAGCTGATCACGGCCATCAACGGTCAGGAGATCAAGTCGGCGACGGTGCGCGGCGACACGGTGACCGGCGTCTACAAGAACGACAGCCGGTTCACGACCGTCACGCCCCTGCCCAACATCGACCTGGTCGACAAGATGCAGGCCGCCGGCGCCGCCGTGGACGTCAAGAGCACGCGCCAGCCCTGGTGGTCGGGCCTGTTGGGTCTGCTGCTGCCGGTGGCGCTGATCATCGCCTTCTGGTTCTTCATCATGAACCGGATGCAGGGCGGGGCCAAAGGCGCCATGGGCTTCGGCAAGTCCAAGGCCAAGCTGCTGACCGAGCACAAGGGCCGCAAGACCTTTGACGACGTCGCCGGCGTGGACGAGGCCAAGGAAGAACTGCAGGAGGTCGTCGACTTCCTGAAGGACCCGGGCAAGTTCCAGCGTCTGGGCGGCAAGATCCCCAAGGGCGCGCTGCTGGTCGGCCCTCCCGGCACCGGCAAGACCCTGCTGGCGCGCGCGGTCGCGGGCGAGGCGGGCGTGCCCTTCTTCTCGATCTCGGGTTCGGACTTTGTCGAGATGTTCGTCGGCGTCGGCGCCAGCCGCGTGCGCGACATGTTCGAGCAGGCCAAGAAAAATGCGCCCTGCATCATCTTCATCGATGAGATCGACGCCGTCGGTCGTCACCGCGGCGCCGGTCTGGGCGGCGGCAACGACGAGCGCGAGCAGACGCTGAACCAGCTGCTGGTCGAGATGGACGGCTTTGAGTCCAACGAAGGCATCATCCTGATCGCCGCGACCAACCGCCCCGACGTTCTGGACCCGGCCCTGCTGCGTCCCGGCCGCTTCGACCGTCAGGTCGTGGTGCCCAACCCCGACGTCTCGGGCCGCGAACGCATCCTGCGCGTCCACATGAAGGACGTGCCCCTGGCCGCCGACGTCAACACCAAGACCATCGCGCGCGGCACGCCGGGCTTCTCGGGCGCCGACCTGGCCAACCTGGTCAACGAAGCCGCCCTGATGGCCGCCCGCAAGGACCGGCGCATGGTCACGCACCGCGACTTCGAGGACGCCAAGGACAAGGTCATGATGGGCGCCGAGCGCAAATCCATGGCCATGAACGAGGAAGAAAAGCGCCTGACCGCCTATCACGAGGGCGGCCACGCCATCGTCGCGATCAACGTCAAGATGGCCGATCCCGTCCACAAGGCGACCATCGTCCCGCGCGGACAGGCCCTGGGCATGGTGATGCAGCTGCCGGAAGGCGACCGCTATTCCATGAAGTACCAGCAGATGATCGACCGCATCGCCATCATGGCCGGCGGCCGGGTGGCCGAGGAGATCATCTTCGGCAAGGAGAACATCACCTCGGGCGCCAGCTCCGACATCCAGCAGGCGACCAAGCTGGCCCGCCGCATGGTGACGCAGTGGGGCTTCTCGGACGTGCTGGGCACGGTGGCCTATGGCGAGAACGAGCAGGAGGTCTTCCTGGGCCACTCGGTCGCGCGCAGCCAGAACATCTCGGAGGAAACCGCGCGTCTGATCGACAGCGAGGTCAAGAAGCTGGTCACGTCCGGCTGGGACGAGGCGCGCCAGATCCTGACCGACAAGGCGGCGGATCTGGAGAAGCTGGCCCAGGCCCTGCTGGAGTACGAAACCCTGTCGGGTCAGGAGATCAACGACCTGCTGGAGCGCGGCATCCTGCCGAACCGGGACGAGGCCAACTCGCCCGTGCCGGGACCCTCGGTCTCGGTGCCGGTGACGCCGGTGTCGGACGGCGTCGAGATCGAGACGCCGAAGACCGAGCCGGCGGCGGCGCCGACGACCAGCGTGCCGACCGCCTGATCCTTTCGGATCAGCTGAAAATGAAGGAGGGGCGGGCCGCAGGGCTCGCCCCTTTTTTGTGCGCCAAATGCTGGCGCGCGCCCGTTGCTCTTCCTTCCCGGTGGCTGAGGGCAAAGGGGCGGGGATGGAGCGCAGCATGGCCGATGGAGCGCATGAGGCGAGGGCCCCGTCCCCCGCGGCCTATGGGACAGGGGCTGCCTCCACCCCCACCCAACCCTCCCCCCCCCCTTGAGGGGGAGGGCTTTGCACTTCTCACAGACTAGTTTGTAATTTAGACTAGTCTGTGAGATATGGCGTTATCCGAAACAGGAGGGCGCCATGACGGCATCCGCATTCGACCAAGGCGAGCGGCTTCACGGACTGGACGGGCTGCGGGGCGCGGCCCTGCTGCTGGGGGTGGTGCTGCATGGGACCCTGTCCTTCTTTCCGAGCCAGATCTGGATCGTGGGCGACGACCAGACCTCGGTCTGGGCCAGCGGCCTCTTCTTCGTCATCCATCTGTTCCGCATGGCCAGCTTCTTCCTGATCGCGGGTCTGTTCGGCCACATGATGCTGAAGCGGCGCGGGACGGCGGGCTTCATCAGGAACCGGCTGATCCGCATCGCGGCGCCCCTGGCGGCCTTCTGGGGGCCGGTGATGGCGGGGATCGTGGCGGTGCTGGTGTGGAACGCCTCGCTGCACGGTCTGACGGCGGCGGATGCGCCGCCGCCGCCGACCTATGACTGGACCAATATACCCCTGACCCATCTGTGGTTCCTGTGGGTGCTGCTGTGGTTCTATGCGGCCCTCGTGATCGGGCGCGCCCTTGTGATCCGGTTGGATAGGGCCGGTGCTGTGGGGCGTGGTCTGGACCGGATGGCGGGCGGGCTGATCGGCCCGTGGGGACCCCTCGTGCTGGGCGCGCCGCTGGCCCTGGCCCTGTGGCTGGAGCCGAACTGGATCGCCTTCTTCGGCATTCCCACGCCGGATGCGGGTCTGGTGCCCGAAGCCTCGGCCCTGGTGGGCTTTGGTCTGGCCTTCGGCATGGGCGTCCTGCTGGATCGCCGTCGCGACCTGTTGGCGAAGATCGAAGGCTGGACGCCCGTCTATCTGGGGCTGGCGCTGGGGGCCGGGACGACGGCGCTGATGCTGTCGGGCGGGCCGACGCCGGTGCTGACGCCGATGACCGATCCGGCGGCCAAGGCCCTGGCGGCGGCGGCGTTCGGGGTGGCGACCTACGCCTCCATGTTCGCCGTGGTCGGACTGGCGCTGAGGTTCTGGTCGGGGCATAGCGCGGTGCGGCGCTATCTGGCCGACGCCTCCTACTGGATCTACATTGTCCATCTGCCGCTGGTGATGGCGGCGCAGGTGGTGGTGCAGGACTGGGCCATGGTCTGGCCGATCAAGCTGGCCGTCGTCGTAGTCGGCGTCATGGCCGTGTCCCTGGCCAGCTATGAGCTGATGGTGCGCCACGGGATGATGGGGCGCTGGCTGAACGGGCGGCGCGTGCCGTGGCGCAGGGCGCGTCCGGTTGCGCCGGTCGCCCACCAAGCCGCCGCCGAATAGCTTGCCAACCTTGGCGGCTGCGTCCATCCGAAGGGGGCCGCCGCGTCGCGCCAGGAATCACCCGATGACCGACAAGTCCCGCACGCCCGAAGCCGACCTCGCCTTCATGCGCTCCATCGTCGAGGGCAGCGGGCGGCCGCCCATGACCCTGGCCATCTGCTATCTGGCGGGCGGCCTGCTGTACGGCCTCCAGTGCCTGTTCCACGTGGGGCAGGTGATCGGCCTGATCCGCTGGCCCGATCTGGCCAATCTGATCTTTGTGGTCGGCATCACCACGGCCTTTCTGGCGGTCCTGACCTGGGCCATCCTGAAGGACCGCAAGGCCGGGCCGTCCAATCGGGGGCCGCTGGCGACACGGGTGACGAACGCCGCCTTCAGCGCCACCGGCATGGCCAACGCCGCCGTGGTCATCGTCTTTGCTGTCGGCGCGGTGCGGGATCAGGACTTCGCTGTCTGGCTCTATTACGCCGCCATCGTCTTCGCCCTGCAGGCGGCGGCCTGGTACGTGGCCTGGGTGCTGAAGAAGAAGGGCTGGATGCTGGCGGTGTCGCTGGGCGGATGGGTGACGGCGGTGGCCCTCGGCGTGCTGGTGCGTCAGCCGATGGCCTATCTGGGGGTCTGCACCGTCGCCCTCTTCCTGCTGTTCGCCCTGCCGGGCTGGGTCATGTTCCGCGACGCCCGCGCGGGCGCCAGGGCCGCCTGACGTCATGGGTCTGGCGGACGACTTTGGACGGATCGACGAGGTCATCCACGGCCGCATGCGGCTGGGGATCATGGTCTATCTGGCCGATGTCGAGGCGGCGGACTTCACCGAGCTGAAGACGGTGCTGGAGGCGACCCAGGGCAATCTGTCGGTCCACCTGAAGAAGCTGGAAGAGGCGGGCTATGTCGCCATCAGCAAGAGCTTCGTGAACAACAAGCCCCTGACCCGGATCGCCATCACGCCGCAGGGGCGGACGGCGTTCGCCGCCTATCTGGAGGCGCTGGGCGGGTTGATCGGGCGGAAGGGCTGAGGGCCGCCGGAGAGGGGCGCGCTGACATCCCTCATCCGTCAGGCTGCGCCTGCCACCTTCTCCCTCAAGGGGAGAAGGGCTTTACCAGCGCAGCGTCTTTCAGTGGGCGACGGACTCGATCGGGTCGGCGTCTTCCACCAGGACGGGGGTCAGTTTGCGCACGGCGCCGGTCGGGTCGGGCCAGTTGATCGACTGGCCTTCGGTCAGGCCGATCAGGCCCGCGCCGACGTGCGACAGGATCGAGACGCGGCCCGCGTCGATATCGGCCTGGTGCGGCAGGACCAGCTGGACGCGGCGGACCTCGGGGTGGCGCTCATCAGCGTAGTGCAGCCAGCGGTTCAGGCCGACGGCGGTCTTGGGCAGGTCGGCGGCCTTGCAGACCTTGGCGCGGTCCAGCTCCTGTTGCAGCAGGCCGGCGGGGCCGGCGCCGGGCAGATCGCCGACCAGGCGATCCAGGGCGTCGAAATCCTCCTGGCTGAGGACGATGGCGGGCAGGGCCGGAGGGCGGCCGCGGGTCTTGGCGGTGGTCATGTCGGTTCTCGATGTGAAGAAGGAAGAAGAGGAATCAGGCGGCCGAGGGGCCGTCGTCGTCGCCGTCGTCGCCTATGTCGTCATAGGGGGGCGCGGGCTCGGGCGAGGGGACGGGCGGCGGCGTCGCGGGACGCCTGAAGGGCAGGATGTCGGCGCTGCGCGCGGGCGCAGCGTCGCCCTGGGGATCGTCTTGACGATGGGTCATGACATGCATGTTCGCGGGCGCCGATGGGCGAACGCGATCCTGATTGATGGAAGACTAGGAAAAAAGCGAAGCGACGCGCCCCGTAGCGGACGACAGCAAGCTGGCCGCTACGGGTTAAAGGCCTTCGACGCGGCGACCCGCGTGGGTGAGGCGTCGAGCCTGGCTGACGAAACGTTCCATAGTGGGTAGAGGCTGGGCCTCAGCGCGCGGAAAGTCAAACCGGCGCCCCGGGAGTTCTTGTCGCATGAACCTTCAATCCCTCGTGAAGCCGCCGCTGGCCCCCCCTCTTGTGATGGGCATCGTCAATGTGACGCCCGACAGTTTTTCCGACGGCGGCCAGTTGGAGACCCAGGAGGCGGCGCTGGCCCATGCGATGCGGCTGATCGAACAGGGGGCGGAGGTGCTGGACATCGGCGGCGAGAGCACGCGGCCCGGCTCGGACCCGGTCAGCGAGGATCAGGAGATCGCGCGGACCCTGCCGCTGATCACGGCCTTGCGGGCGCGCTGGGACGGGATGATCAGCATCGACACCATGAAGCCGGGGGTGGCCCGGGCGGCGGTCGCGGCCGGGGCGAGGATGTGGAACGACGTGACGGCCTTGAGCCATCATCACGACAGCCTGACGACCGCCGCCGAGCTGGGGTGCGCCGTGGTGCTGATGCACATGAAGGGGGCGCCCAAGACCATGCAAGACGACCCGCGCTATGACGACGTGGTCGCCGAGGTGGTCGCCCACCTGGCGGCGCGGGCCGAGGCGGCGATGGCGGCGGGGGTGGCGCGCGACAGGATCTGGCTGGACCCCGGCATCGGCTTCGCCAAGACGACGGCGCACAACCTGACCCTGACGGCGCGGCTGGAGGCCCTGGTCGATCTGGGCTTCCCGGTGCTGTACGCCGCCAGCCGCAAGCGGGTCATTCAGGGCGTGGATGCGACGGCTGTCGCCGCGACTGATCGGCTGGGCGGCTCGCTGGCCCTGGCGCTGGAAGGGGCGCGGCGCGGGGCGCGGATGGTGCGCGTCCACGACGTGCGCGAGACAGTGCAGGCGCTGAAGCTGCAGGCGGCAGTGGCCGAGGCCGCCGGGGTGTCGGGCCGATCGACTTCATGAAGGCCTGATGGCCCGGGCCGGTCGCCTAAGCCGCCGGGGAGGCGACGGGGGCTCTAGCGGAGTTTCCAATCCTCGCGGACCTGGTCGGGGAAGCGATCGAGGACGAAGCGGGGTTCAATCGCCTGCTCCAGCCAAAGCTTGGCCCCGGCCAGGACCAGGGCGAAGCCTTCCTTGGCGTCAAGCGCGGCCGCCATGCCGTCCTCCGTGTCTTCAAAGCCGCGATTGATGATCTCGACCCAGGTTGAACGGCCCCGTTCCTCGAACAGTATTTCGATCTCGGACGGGTGGTCTTCGAGATGCCAGTCGATGAGTATCCGGCGATCAGAAGTCATCGCCTTGACCGCGACACGCGTTGAGACGCCGTACATGCCCCAGGTCCAGGTCGCCTCTGAACCCACGGTCAAGCGACGGTCGGCATGGGTGAACCAGAACCATGATGTGACTCCCGGTTCCGTAAAGGCTTGGAAAACCTCACTGACAGGTCGTCGTATGAGCATGCCGGTAGTTACGGATGGCGTTGTCATCGTCAGCCCTGACTTTAAATCTCCCCCGCAACGCAAAGGTTACAATTGTTGTCGCCAATTTGCGCAAACAAATTTGTAAATTACATATAAATCCATGTTTTCAAGTCGCGACGACTAATAGTAGCGCTCGCTGATCATTGTGTAGGTGACTTGTGTTTGGCGGCGGACCGGCGAGGGGCTTGTCGCCCCGTCTTGTCTGGGGCGGCCTGATCGGTCATGCAGCCCTCATGTCCTGGCTTCTGTCTTTCAATCCGTGGGTGGTGCTCGTCGTGGCGGGCCTGTTCGAGGTCATGTGGGCCTCGGGCATCAAGTATGTGGGGGTGCAGCGGCCGCTGCTGTCGCTGGGCGTGGCCGCGGCCCTGATCGCCAGCATGGTGGGTCTGTGGATCGCCACGCAGAAGCTGCCGGTGGGCACGGCCTATGCGGTGTGGACCGGCATCGGCGCCGTGGGCGCGGCGACGGTGGGGATCATGGTCTATGGCGAGCCGGCGACGGCGGTGCGGGCGGTCTGCATCCTGCTGATCGTGGCGGGCATTGTCGGGCTGAAGCTGTTTTCGGGAGCGCACTGATGGGCGAGCATGATCTCCCTCAAGCGGTCTCCGACCGCGTCGGAGACGATAGGGACCAAAAGAGAGGCCGGGTTCTCATTCTGGCCGGCTCGGATTCCGGCGGCGGGGCGGGGGTTCAGGCCGACATCAAGGCGGTGACCATGCTGGGCGGGTTCGCCGCCACGGCGATCACGGCCGTCACCATCCAGAACACCCTGGGGGTGCATGGCGTCTATCCTTTGCCCATCGACGTGATCGAGGCCCAGGCCAGGGCCGTGCTGGACGACATCGGCGCCGACGCCCTGAAAACGGGTATGCTGGGCTCGGTCGAGGTGGTCGAGGCGGTCGCCGGCCTGATCGACTATGCCGGCAATGTGCCGACGGTGGTGGACCCGGTGATGATCGCCAAGGGCGGCTCGCCCCTGCTGGAGGATCGCGCGGTCGAGGCGGTGCGGCGGTTGATGGTGCCGCGCGCGGCCCTGCTGACGCCTAATGCGCCCGAGGCCGAGGCCCTGACCGGGATCGCCGTGGCCGATCTGGACGGCCAGCGTCGGGCGGGCGAGGCCCTGCTGGAGATGGGCGCGCGGGCGGTGCTGATGAAGGGCGGCCACGTGCCGGGCGAGACGGTGATCGACCTGCTGCTGACCCGCGACGGCGAGACGGTGCTGGAGAGCGAACGCATCGACACGCGCCATACGCATGGGACCGGCTGCACCCTGGCGAGCGCGTGCGCCGCGGGGATCGCCAAGGGCCTGCCGCTGCAGGTCGCGGTGGCCGAGGCCTGGGCCTATGTCGCCGAGGCTATCCGCCGGGCGCCGGGTCTGGGGCAGGGGCATGGGCCGCTGGATCACGGCTGGCCGCTGCGGGGCTAGTCGTAATGACAAGTGCGGGAGGCTGGCTGTCCTCGGCGGGTTCCATCCGCACGAGGTGAGCGGCCTTCATCGTCGCTTCGGCGGCCGGCCGATTGCTCGTCACCTTGCGTGGGTGAAATACCAGTCCGAACATCAGTCCTGCCTTGCCAATCATTGTTCTTCGATCCCCATCCGAGATGTGGGCCTGCGGGGAGAATGCAAGGCAGGCGGCATCGTGTTTGCTTCCGTCCCGGCTCTTTTCGGCGCCCATGGGTGGCATGACGGAGATTTCGGTTTTCGGGCTTTCGGAATCGCCTTCAGACGGCGCCATGACCCTAGAGACCCGACTGATCGAAATCGTCCGCGCCGACCCAGGCCTGATGCATGTGCTGAGGGTGATGCGGGACCTGGACCTGCCGGACTGGCGGCTGTTTTCGGGGGCGGTCTATCAGGCGGTTTGGAACGCCCAGACGGGGCGGGCGACCGGCTATGGGGTCAAGGACTACGACATCGGCTATTTCGATCCCGACACCTCGTGGGACGCCGAGGATGTGGTGATCAAGCGCGTCGCCGCGGCCTTTGACGAGCCGGTGCGCGAGCAGGTCGAGGTCAGGAACCAGGCGCGGGTCCACATCTGGTTCGAAGGGAAGTTCGGCGAACCCTATGAGGCCCTGACCTGCACCGACGACGCCCCGGCGCGGTTCGTGGCCCCGGCCTTCGCCGTGGGGGTGCGGCTTGAGAAGGACGATACGATCAGCGTGGTCGCGCCGTTCGGGCTGGAGGACGTGTTCGACCTGACGATCCGCCCCAATCCCGAGCGGGGGCTGGCCAAGGGGTGGGACAGGGTCATCGCCAATGCGCGCGGACGCTGGCCGGAGGTCAGGGTGGTGGAGCCGGGCTGATCTCGGTCGTCATCCCGGCCGAAGCGTAGCGGAGAGCCGGGACCGCCCAAGACGCTGCGCTTCCTGCGGTCCCGGATAGCCCTGCGGGCTTCCGGGATGACGGCTGAGGGTACGAAAAGGGCGCGACCCTTGCGGATCGCGCCCCTCGGCCGGGCCTCTGACAGGGAGGGATGAGGCCCGGGTTCTCAGGCCGTGGTTAGTAGCGACGGCCGTTGTGGTCGTTGCGCTCGTAGCGGACCTTGGCCGACAGGTTGTCGTAGCGACGGTCCAGCTCGTTACGCTCGCGGCGGTTCAGGCCGTCACGCATGTAGCTGCGCTCCAGACGCACCAGGCTGTTCAGTTCGTCCTTGAGGCGCGAGGCCTCGCGGTGGCTCAGCTGGCGGGTGCGGACGCCCTGGTCGATGCGGCGGTCCAGGTTGTGCTTGCGCTGGGAGATGGCGTTCCAGCCGTTGTAGCTCTGTTCGTAGCCGTGGCCGCGCGAGGGGCCGTTGTTGTGGCCATAGGATTGCGCTGCGGCGGGCAGGGCGGCCGAGGCGACGGCGAGGGCCAGAGCGGGGATCAGCAGCTTTTTCATGGTCTTGCTCCTTGAGGTCGTCGCAACCGGATCGGCTGCGTTGATCCCAAAAGACCACGCGGCGGCTGAGCCGCATCTGAACGGCGCGTTTCAGGCAGCGTTCATCAGCATGAGAAGTTCTTCATCTTCATCCCCATGCGCGCCCAAGTCTCATAAGAGCGACAGCGACGGAGAATCCACGTGCGCGCGTTCCTTGTCCGGATGAACAGCGATAGACTGTCTGTTCAGCCGCTGTTCAGAGGCCTCTGTCTAGAAGACAAACCATGATGCGTATTCGAGCCCTTCTGCTGGCAGGCCTGATCGCCCTCGTTCCCCTGACGGACGCGGCGGCCCAGTCGCGCGGCCGCGACCGGGATCGCGACGAGGACCGTCGCGAGCAATCCCGGACCTATCCGGGCCAGGGGCTGCGTGACGCGCCCCGCTCGGCGCCCTCGCCGAGGGCCGATCCGGGGGACATCGCCCGCCGCGTCCAGTCGGGCCGTCCCGGCCGGATGCTGGGCGTGCAGGAGCGCGGCGGCGACTATGTGGTGCGCTGGGAATATCCGGGCGGACGCGTGTCGGACATACAGGTTGACGGCCGGTCCGGCCGGGTTCGCGGAGACGACTGAATGCGGGTGCTGCTTGTCGAGGACGACGTCGATCTGTCGCGCCAGCTGAAGACCGCTCT
Source organism: Brevundimonas bullata (assembly GCF_014207965.1). Lineage (GTDB taxonomy): Bacteria > Pseudomonadota > Alphaproteobacteria > Caulobacterales > Caulobacteraceae > Brevundimonas > Brevundimonas bullata_A. The sequence continues at coordinate 242,727 of NZ_JACHLM010000003.1, read as the reverse complement.
GGGCGACGCCGGATACGCCGTCGACCACGCCCCCGACGGCGAGGAGGCCTGGTTCCTGGGCGACACCGAGCCCTATGACGTCGTGGTACTGGATCTGGGCCTGCCCAAGATCGACGGCGTATCGGTGCTGGAACGCTGGCGCCGCGAGGGCAAGACGACGCCGGTGCTGATCCTGACCGCGCGCAGCGCCTGGTCGGACAAGGTGGCCGGCTTTGACGCCGGGGCCGACGACTATCTGACCAAGCCCTTCCACACCGAGGAGCTGCTGGCCCGTCTGCGCGCCCTGCTGCGCCGTTCGGCCGGCCATGCGGCGGCGACCCTGACCTGCGGCGGCCTGCGGCTGGACCCGCGTGCGGCGCGGGCGACGGTGAACGGCGAACCGCTGCGCCTGACCTCGCTGGAATATCGACTGCTGCATTACATGATGATGCATCAGGGCCGGGTCATCAGCCGCACCGAGCTGGTCGAGCACCTGTATGATCAGGACTTCGACCGTGACTCCAACACCATCGAGGTCTTCGTCGGGCGGCTGAGGAAGAAGATCGGTTCGGACCGGATCGAGACGGTGCGCGGCCTGGGCTATCGCCTGTCGCCGCTGGCCGGCGAGAGCGACGCGGCCTGATCCGTGACCGACGCCGGGGCGATTGAGCCGCCCGCCAAGCCTGAAAAACGTGAATGGGGTCGCTGGTTCGGGCGGCCGGGTCGCTCGCTGACGCGGCGCCTGATCTGGCTGGCCTCGGCGTGGATTCTGGTGGCCCTGCTGGTCACCGGCGTGGTGCTGACCTCGGTGTTTCAGGAATCGGCGCTGCGGCGCCTCGGCAATGCCCTGTCCGACACCATCGACGAGGCGGTGGTCGCCGCCAGCATCACGCCCGAGGGCGAGGTCTTCGTCGGTGAAATCCGCGACGCGCGGACCGAGCGTCTGCTGTCGGGCAAATACTGGATGGTGGCCGAACCGACGACGGACGGGCGCCTGCAAATTCTGGCGCGCTCGGCCTCGCTGGGGCAGGCCGATCTGGAATATGCGCCGGATCTGGGCGCGCGGTTGCAGGCCGCATTCGGCCAGACCATCAGCTATAACGCCGAGGACGGCCCCAAGGGCGAGCCTCTGCGCATCGCCGCCAGCATGAAGCAGTTGCCGGGACGGGCCGAGCCGGTGGTCTTCTTCGCCGGGATCGGCCGATCCGACATCGACGCCGACACGCGTCAGTTCGCCACCGTGACCTGGGTGGCCATGCTGCTGCTGGGGGCCGGTCTGGTCTCGGCGGTCTTCATCCAGGTGCGCGTCGGCCTGCGCCCCCTGTTCGACCTGCGTGATGAGATTTCGGACGTGCGTAAAGGAAGATCGCACCGGGTCGAGGGCGTCTATCCGCTGGAAATCCAGCCACTGGCCGAGCAGGTCAACCGACTGCTGACCCACAATCAGGAGACGGTGGAGCGTCAGCGCACCCACGTCGGCAACCTGGCCCATGCGCTGAAGACGCCGCTGGCGGTCATGCTGGCCGAGGCGGGGACGTCTGAGGGCGTCCTGCCCGACATGGTGCGCAAGCAGACGCGTGTCATGCAGGATCAGGTCGATCACCACCTGCGCCGCGCCCGCGCCGCCGCCCGCGCCGCCCACGGTCTGGGCGAGCGGACCCCGGTGGGCGAGGTGCTGGACGAACTGGCCGTCATGCTGGAGCGGGTGTTCGAGACCAAGGGCGTCGAGATCGACTGGCGCGCGCCGGACGAGCTGGCCTTCCTGGGCGAGCGTCAGGACCTGCAGGAGATCCTGGGCAACCTGATCGAGAACGCCGCCAAATGGTGCAGGCGCCGGGTGCGGATTTCGGCGGGGCCCTCGGTGCCCGGCCAGATGGTGGTGGTGGTCGAGGACGACGGCCCCGGCCTGCCCGCCGACCAGCGCGACGCCGCCCTGAAGCGCGGCACGCGGATGGACGAGGACACGCCGGGCACCGGCCTGGGTCTGTCCATCGTCGAGGACCTGACGCGGGCCTACGGCGGACGCGTGACCCTGGCCGACAGCGACATGGGCGGGCTGAAGGTTTTGCTGGAGCTGCCCGCGGCGGAGGCGTGAGGGGAGGCCGAAGAAACCCCCGCCTATGCGTTGACAAACCGGTTCCCAGGCCAGAGGAAACGTTGTCTTTTCAAGGGGGTTTCCATGGGCAATGAACTCGACGAAGTCACGGGTCCGGTCAATCGGGCGGGGCGTGACATCAATGTCATCGAGAAGCAGATTCCGGTGACGATCGGGGTGGGCTCCCTGATCTTCGAGATCGCCCTGTGGGTCGCCGTTCCCGCGGTCGCCCTGGGCGGCGTCGCTTTGGGCCTGGTTCCGTTGCAGGACGGCCTCATCGTGGCGGCGCTGGGCGTCCTGCCCGGACTGATCTTCCTGTTCATGAAGATCAACGCCCTGGCCTACCTGCGCAAGCTGCAGCAGAAGATTCAGGCCGACGCGTCCCAGATCGACAACTATCTGGAGCAGCGGGTCATCATCCTGAACAATGTCGTCGGTCTGCTGAACAAGGCCGTCGATCTGGACAAGGACGTGATGAAGAGCGTCACCGCCCTGCGCAGCGGCGCCTCGACAGGCACGGACGCCCAGCGCAACGCCGCCTCGGCCGAGATGGAGAGCGTGCTGTCGCGCATCAATGTGGCGTTCGAGGCCTATCCGGACCTGAAGGCCCACGCGGCTGTCGCCGACGCCATGCAGCAGAACAGCTATCTGCAAAAGGAAATCACCGCCGCGCGCACCCTCTACAACGACACGGTGGCGATCTGGAACCAGGACATCTTCGCCTGGCCGGCCAAGCAGATCGTGGCCGCGCGCAACCGCTACACCACCCGCATCCCCTTCACGGCGACGGCTGAGACCAAGGCGGCGGCGCGGGAGACCTTCTTCTGACTGGGCTTCTGACCGCCGCCATGACGGGGGCCATGACTGAGGATGTCCACGAACCGCTCGACCACTATCAGACCAACCTGAAGGAGGCCCACCGGACGCATACGGCCGACTTCTTCGAGGACCTGGTCCGCACCTCCGGCGTCGACGAGGCGGCCAACGCCAGGACGGTTCAGGACATCCGCGATCTGGAACAGCGCGGCAAGGCCTCGGGCGCCAGCACCCGTTGGTGGAAGCTGCTGCGCATCCTGGTCTTCGTCGCCGTCGCGGCGACCCTGTTCATGGCCTATCGTCAGCACCTGGCCTGGCTGGCGGGGGCGGCTGGCCTGCTGGTCGCCGTCTTCGCCAAGCTGAATCCGATCATCAAGGCCGGGAACAGCCGCACCCAGGCCCTGGCCGCGGCGCTCGCCGAAATGGAGGCCCTGGCCTGGGGCCAGATGGCGGCGCTGAACCGCCTGTTCGACTGGGACATCTTCGCCAAACTGGTGGGCAAGACCTTCCCTCAGATCGAACTGGATCCCTATTTCAGCCATGCCCGCCTGACCAACCTGCGTCAGTCCTATGGCTGGAACGACGCCTTCAACAGCAGCCGGTCGGTGATGTTCGCCCATACGGGCGTGGTCAGCGGCAACCCCTTCATCCTGGCCCAGACCCTGAACCACTGGATCGGGTCAAAGACCTACAGCGGCAGCCTGACGATCCACTGGACCGAATCTGGGCGCGATTCCAACGGGCGCCGGACCACCGTGTCGCGGTCCCAGACGCTGAGGGCGTCGGTCACCAAGCCCTTCCCCAGTTATGAGACCGAGTCGATTCTGATCTACGGCAACCACGCGGCGCCGGACCTGACCTTCTCGCGCCAGCCCTCGTCCCTGTCGGGGCTGGACGATGGCGTCATCAACAAGTGGCGCAAGAACCAGGCGATCAAGAAGCTGGAGACCAAGGCGCGCAAACTGTCGTCCGGCTCTGGCTTCACGCCCATGGCCAACCGCGAGTTCGACGCCCTGTTCGCCGCCAGCGACCGCGATCACGAAGTCCAGTTCCGCATGTTGTTCACCCCCCTGGCCCAGCAGGAGATGGTGAAGATCCTCAAGGACAAGACCGTCGGCTTTGGCGACAACTTCGTCTTCAGCAAGATGCAGAAGATCAACGCGGTCGAGCCCAGACATCTGGTCGGCATGGACATCAGCGCCTCGCCCGGGACGTTCCGCTTCTACGACCTGGCGGCGGCCCGCGCGCATTTCAACGACTACCACAATGCGCTGTTCAAGGCCTTCTACTTCAGCTTCGCGCCCATCCTGGCCATCCCTCTGTACCAGCAGCATCGCCCGGCCGAGGACATCTATGCGGGCGTGGCCCAGGCCTCGTGCTTCTGGGAGCATGAAGCCCTCGCCAACTACATGGGCGCAGGGCGCTTCAGCCATCCCGACAGCGTCACCCGCAATGTCCTGAAGACCGTCAGCCATGGCGGCGAAGAGGGCGCCCAGAAGGTCCAGGTCACGGCCCATGGCTTCCGGGGCGTGGACCGCGTCGATCACATCCCCGTACGCGGCGGCGATGGTTTCACCCACCAGGTGCCGGTGCATTGGATCGAGTATATTCCAGTGGACCGCACGTCGGAAATCCTGGTGTGCGACGCGGCGCCGACCGCGGCGGCGGGGACTGACGCCGCCCCGCCTTGGCGCGACCATTTCACCCGGCACGGTCTTACGCCCGAAAGCGCCGTCGCCCGCCGGTCGATCTTCGCCGCCTTGATGCAATAGGGTTCCAGCGGGGCTCCAATCCCCTGTTAACCCGAAGGGCGCACCCTTGGCCCCGTGGCCGGGATTCGGTTTGGCCGGAGGAGTGTGGATGGCGGACCTGTCGGTCGCGCAGAGGGCCGCCCTGGCCCAGCTGATCGCCGCTTGCCCGGATCGTCTGTTGGCCCAGCTGGAAACGCTGGCGGCGGCGATGACGGGGGATCGGGCGTGGGCGCTGCGCGACATGGTCGAGGCCGAGGTTCTGGACCGGCGACGCCGCGACACGGCGTTCGGGCCTTTGGCGCCGCTGTTTCACCCGCGCGAGGACGGGCTGGAGGGCCTGAGCTTTCCGGCGGGCGTTCCGGCGCGGCTGTGGCGGCTGGCCACGCGTAATGAACCTGAGCTTTTGCCGCAGCTGGATCGCGACGACGAACTGTCGCGGATGGTGGCGGATCGGTTGTGCCTGAGCGCGGCCTCGGCGGTGCGGGATCAGGGCGAGGGCCTGTGGCCCCAGGCGACGGCGGATCAGGTGGCGGAACTGGCCGCCTGTTTCGATCTGGCCGGCTTGGCGCGGCGCTGTCTGGACCATCTGGAGGCCTGGATGGGCCGGCCGGGGTCGGCGGCGACGGCGGAACTGAAACTGGCCCTGCGTCAGGCGGCCAGCATCGCGCCGGACGGGGCGGCGCGGCTGATGGAGATCTTGTTCGCCCACCTGACCGACGCGCGGATGATGCTGCGCGTCGTGGCCCACGCCACGCCGGTTGCAGGGCGCGAGACCTTTCTGGGGGAGAGCGAGCTGGCGGTCTTTGTCGACCGGGTGGTGACGGCGCTGGCCCACCGCGCGGCGCAGGCGGCGGCGTTCGAGCCGACTGCGGAGGGCGCGGATGCAGCGACGCTGAAGGCCGATCTGGACTGGTGCGCGGAGACCCTATCGGAAATCGACGTCAGCCTGTCGCTGCGGACCGACAGCGCCTGGGGCAAGGCGACGCGTCAGGCGCGGCTGAAGATCGCCCTGCGGCTGTCGGAGCTGTTCAGCGCCGCCGAACGGGCGGCGGGCGCGGTCCTGCCGGTCGAGCGCACGGCCATGGTCGGGCGGATGACCCGGCCCGCGCCGCGTCTGGATCAGCCGGTGGATGCGGCGGCGGCGGCCAAAGCCAAGGCCTTGTTGACGGTGATCGGCCTGGTGCGCGGTCCGGCGGCGGTGTTCGGCTGCGAGGCGGATCGGCGTCAGACCGCCGAGGGCCTGACCGGCAAGCTGGCGACCTGGGCCGACGAGGCGATCGAGCGGTTGAACGACGGCGCGGCGCCCGATGATGCCACGGCGCGCAAGCGCATCGCCCTGACCGCCGAGCTTCTGGGCCTGATCGGGGCCAGGGAGGCGCAGCGCACAGTGCGGCGGCGACTGACGGTGGCCGGGGCGCCGCCCAGCATCGCGGTCGAGGCTGCGACCTCGGGAGCCTCGCGTCAGCGCGCCTGATCCGCTAGACGGCGGGGCATGACGATCTTCTGGATCATGACGGGACTGGCTGCGGCGCTGGCCGGGCTTCTGGTGCTGGCCGGCGCGCGACGCGGGGCGGATGCGGAAGGCTTGGTCGATCGCGACGCCGCCGGGCGCGAGCTGGCCGAGCTGGACCGGCTCAAAACCCGCGGCCTGCTGGACGAGGCGGGCTGGACCGCCGCCCGGGCCGAGGCGGGACGGCGGCTGCTGGCCGCGCGTCGCGATGCGCGGGCGCCGACGGTCGGGGCCAAGGATCGGCTCTGGGTTCTGGGCGGCATCGGGCTGACGGCGGCGGTTTCGCTGGCCCTCTATCTGGGCCTCGGCGCGCCGGGCATGGCGGATCAGGCCTATGAGACGCGGGTGCGCGACTGGGCGGCCTCGCCCGAGACGCTGGAACCGGCCCAGGCGGCGGCGGTCATCGGACGCATCGTCAAGGATCGGCCGGACGATCATCAGGCCCTGGTCATGCTGGGCGCGGCGCGGTTCGAGGCGGGCGACCCCATCGGCGCGGCCTCGGCCTTTCGTCGGGCGCTGGCGATCAAGCCGGACGACGCCCAGAGCTGGGCGCGGCTGGGCGAGAGCCTGGTGCGGGCCAACGAGGGCGCGGTCGGCGGCGACGCCGAGGCGGCCTTTGTCGAGGCGCTGAAGCACGACCCCGATCAACTGGGCGCGCGCTACTTCCTGGGCGAGGCGGCGCTGAAGCGCGGCGACAAGGCTGGGGCGGATGCGGTCTGGGGGCCGCTGATCGCGGCGCTGGAGCCGAACGATCCGCGCCGGGCGGAACTGCAAAATCGACTGGGCGGGGCCGGATGAGCCTGCGCTGCAACCCTTCTGTGATGTCCTGACATGAGCTGGCTTCCCAAATCGCCCAAGGCGCGGCGGCGTCTGTGGATCGTGGCGGCGGCGGCGCCCGTGCTGGCGCTGGCGGTCGGCCTGTCGCTGTGGGCCATGAAGGACAACGTCACCTACTTCTTCTCGCCGTCCGAAGTGACCGAGGAGGCCGCGCCGGTCGGGCGGGTGATCCGTCTGGGCGGGCTGGTCGAGGCCGGCAGCGTGGTCAAGGGCGCGGACGGGACGGTGGTCTTCGTCGTCACCGACAATGTGGGAACCTCGACCGTCAGCTATCACGGCGATCTGCCCGATCTGTTCCGCGAAGGGCAGGGCATCGTGGCGCAAGGGTCGTTCCGCCCCGACCGCGTCTTTGAAGCCAGTCAGGTGCTGGCCAAGCATGACGAGACCTATATGCCGCGCGAAGTCGCCGACCGGCTGAAGGAAAAGGGCGAGTGGCGGCCTGAAACGGGCGAAGCGCCCCCGAGCCAAGCGAGCCGCAGCCTGTGATCGTCGAACTGGGCGCGTTCGCGCTGATCCTCGCCCTGGTGTTGGCGGGGCTGACGACGGTGTTGGCCACGGCGGGACGGCTGAGGCTGAGCCCGGTGCTGGCGGGCGCCGGGGGCGGGGCGCTGATCGCCTCGGCGGCGGCGACGGCCTTGGCGTTCGCCGCCCTGATCTACGCCTTCGCCGTGTCGGACTTCTCGGTGTCGAACGTGGCCCTGAACAGCCACACCGACAAGCCCATGCTCTACAAGGTGGCCGCCGCCTGGGGCAGCCATGAGGGCTCGCTGGTGCTGTGGTGCCTGGTCATGACCGGTTTCGGCGGGGCGCTGGCCCTGGCGCGCGGCCTGCCGTTCGGGCTGAAGACCTCAAGCGTGGCGGTGCAGGGCGCGCTGTCGACCATGTTCCTGGCCTTCGCCGTCTTCACGTCGAACCCGTTTGCCCGCCTGGACCCCGCCCCAGTGCAAGGCGCGTCGCTGAACCCCCTGTTGCAGGACCCGGCGCTCGCCTTCCATCCGCCGCTGCTCTACGCGGGCTATGTCGGGTTTTCGGTCTGTTTCTCGCTGGCGGTCGCCGCCCTGATCGAGAAGCGGGTTGATCCGGCCTGGGGCCGCTGGGTGCGGCCGTGGGCGCTGGCGTCCTGGGCCTTCCTGACGGTCGGCATCCTGCTCGGGTCCTTCTGGGCCTATTACGAGCTGGGCTGGGGCGGCTGGTGGTTCTGGGACCCGGTGGAGAACGCCAGCTTCATGCCGTGGCTGGCGGGGGCGGCCCTGCTGCACTCGGCCATCGTGACGGAGCGGCGCGGGGCGCTGGCGGGGTGGACGGTCTTCCTCGCCATCCTGGCCTTCACCTTCTCCATGCTGGGGGCGTTTCTGGTGCGCTCGGGCGTGCTGACCAGCGTCCATGCCTTCGCTGTCGATCCCGAGCGGGGCATGATGCTGTTGGCCATCCTCGGCGTGGCGGCGGGCGCGGCCTTCATCCTGTTCGCCTTCCGCGCCCCGGCGATCCGGTCGGGCGCGGCCTTTGCCCCGATCAGCCGCGAAGGCGCGCTGGTGCTGAACAACCTGTTCCTGACGGCGGCGGCGGCGACGGTGCTGCTGGGGACCCTGTACCCGCTGATCCTCGAGGGGATTTCGGGGGCGACCATTTCGGTGGGGCCGCCCTATTTCAACGCCACCTTCGTGCCGCTTCTGGTGGTGGCCTGTCTGATCCTGCCGGCCGGGCCTCTGCTGGCGTGGAAGCGCGGCGACCTGAAGGGGGCCTTGCAGCGGCTGTGGCTGGCGGCGGGTCTGGCGGTCGTGGCGGCGTTCGCGGCCTTCCTGCTGTTCGAGCCGAAGAAGGCGCTGGCGGCGGCGGGACTGGGCGTCGGGGCCTGGCTGATCCTGGGGGCGCTGGCCGAGGTCGGCGTGCGCACCAAGGCGTTCCGGGCGCCGTTGGTCGAGACCCTGCGCCGCGCCAAGGGTCTGCCGCTGGGCGCCTGGGGCATGACCCTGGCCCACGCGGGTCTGGGCGTCTTCATCCTGGGGGCCGTGGTCGAGACCAGCTTCAAGGCCGAGGCCGCGGCGGCTGTGCCTCTGGGCGGCGTGGTGTCGTCGGGGCCGTGGCGGGTGCGTCTGGACGCGGTCGAGGTGATCGAGGGGCCGAACTATCTCGCCGAGCAGGGGCGCTTGACGGTCATGCCGGTGTCGGGTGATGCGGTGGAGCGCGTCGTCACCGCCGAGCGCCGCTTCTTCCCGGCGGGCGGGCAGACGACGACCGAGGTCGGCCTCGACTTCCGCGGACTGGACGACGTCTATGTGGTCATGGGCGAGCGGGCGCGGTCCGAGGACGGCGAGCAGGCCTGGACGGTGCGGGTCTATTACAATCCGTGGGCGCGGCTGATCTTCCTCGGTCCGGCGATCATGGCCCTGGGCGGGGTGCTGTCCCTGTTGGACCGGCGGCTGCGCGTCGGGGCGGGTTCGCGTCGCAAGACGGAGGTCAAGGCGTGAGGCGGCTGGCGGCGTTGGCGGGGGCGCTGGCTCTCGCGGCGGGCGCTGCGATGGCGGAGCCGCCCCCGGCGCCGGATCGCCCCTTGCCCGATGCAGCGCAGGAGGCGCGGGCGCGGGCCCTGTTCGGCGATATCCGTTGCGTGGTCTGCCAGCACGAATCCATCGCAGATAGCCCGGCCGGCATCGCCGCCGACATGCGCCGTCTGGTGCGCGAGGAGATCGCGGCGGGCAAGAGCGATCAGGCGGTGCGCCAGGACCTGGTGCGGCGCTATGGCGACTATGTCCTGTTCCAGCCGCCGGTGCGGGCCGGGACCTGGCTGCTGTGGTTCGGGCCGTTCGCCCTGGTGCTGGGGGCGGGGGCGGTGTTCGTGTGGCGGGCGCGGCGGCGGCGGGCGGAAATCATCCCCCTGACGGACGAAGAAGAGCGGGCGCTGGCGGAACTCACCGCCGGGTCTGACGAGGCCGAGCGCGGATAGTCGGCCCGCAGCTGTCGCGCCACCCGCGCCTAGCTCTGAAAGGGCATGCCTGCACCCCCTCCCAACCCTCCCCCCTCGAGGGGGAGGGCCTTTGTTTCTGTCCAAAGCGAAAGCGTTTCGCCGCGATCCTGACGCACGCGCGCCTCACGGCGAACGCGGAGGAGGGACAACCATCGCGAGGGCGTGCATTGGCTTAGGCTGCAACCCCCTATATCCATGGGCGAACGGAGCTTTTGGAGCTCCAGATTTCAGGACTGCAAGGACGACGATGCTGAAACGCAAGGAGTTCATTCTGGGGGCGGCCGTCGGCCTGTCCTTCGCCGCTGTCGCGACGGCGGGCGGGGTCATTACCTGGCCGGGCGCGCACGCCGCGCCCGCCGCCGCTCAGGCGGGACGGCTGGTCCCCTCGGCCGGGGCTGCGGGCCTGGCCTTTGCGCCGCCGCAAGGCGCGCCGCTCAGCTTCGCCGACATCTTCCAGCAGGTCGCGCCCGCCGTGGTGCAGATCGACGTCAAGACGCGGGTGCAGCGCCCGACCGCGATCCAGATCCCCGGCTTCGGCGCCGTGCCCATTCCCGGCGGGCCGCGCGGCGGCGGTTCGGGCGAAGAGGGCGAGGACGACAACTCGACCACGGGACTGGGCACCGGTTCCGGCTTCCTGATCTCGGCCGACGGCTTCATCGTCACCAACAATCACGTCGTCGAGAACGCCGAGGAGATCAACGTCAAGCTCAGCGACGGGCGTGAGCTGAAGGCCAAGCTGATCGGCCGTGATGAAGGCACGGATCTGGCCGTCATCAAGGTCGAGGGCGACGCCTTCCCGTTCGTCAGCTTTGAGGAAACAGCGGCTCCGCGCGTTGGCGACTGGGTCATTGCCGTGGGCAACCCCTTCGGCCTGGGCGGTTCGGCCACGGCGGGGATTGTCTCGGCCATGTCGCGCGACATCGATCCGGCCGGCTACAATGAGTATCTGCAGATCGACGCGGCCATCAATCGGGGCAACTCGGGCGGACCGACCTTCGACATTTACGGCCGGGTGATCGGTGTCAACACGGCGATCTTCTCGCCGACGGGCGGCTCGGTCGGCATCGGCTTCGCCATTCCGGCTGCGACGGCCAAGAGCGTGACCGATCGCCTGATGCGCGGTGAACGGGTCGAGCGCGGCTATGTCGGTTTGGGCCTTCGCACCTTGACTGCGGACGGCTGGGAGGCCCTGGGCCAGCCTAAGGATTTCAAGGGAGCCTTGGTGGAGAGCGTGACTGAGGGCGCGCCCGCGTCGCGCGCCGGCGCTCAGGTCGGTGACCTGCTGGTCGGCGTCAATGGCGAAGCGGTGGCCAATAGCGTCGAGGCGACGCGACGTGTGGCTGCGGCCAAGCCGGGCGAGACCATTCGACTTGAGGTGATCCGCGACGGCCGTCGTCAGACGTTGAACGTCCGTGCGGGCGTTCGTCCGCCTGAGGATGAACTGGCCGCTGCTGACGAAGGCGGTAGCGCCCCCGGCGCCGTGAAGCCGAGCGAGAGCGAAACGGTGGAAGGCCTGGGATTGACGCCGCTGACCGCAGCGGTGCGGTCGCGCTACAACATTCCCGAAAGCGTGTCGGGTCTGGTGGTGACGAATGTGGCGCAAGGCTCCTCGGCGGCGCGTCTCGGCTTCCAGCCCGGATTCGTCATTACGCGCGCCAATACCCAGACAGTGAGTTCTGCGGCGGACCTGCGGGCGGTGGTGGAAGCCGCCAAGCGCGCGGGACGCCCCAGCGTCCTGCTGTTTGTCCGCACGCCGCAAGGGACCAGTGTCGTGCCGCTGCCCTTCGCCAAGTCTGAATAAGGCGTAACTCACGGGATCGGCGGCGATGCGCTAACATCGCCGCCGAATCTGTATTCAGGAGGGGTCCATGCGTATTCTGGTGGTTGAGGACGACGCTGAAGCGGCGACGGCGATGGTGCGCGGCCTGAGCGAGGCCGGGCACGAGGTCACGCACGCCGTGGACGGCGCCTTCGGCCTGCTGGAATCGCAAAAGGGCGGCTACGACGTCTATGTCGTGGACCGCATGATGCCGCGTCTGGACGGCGTCGGCATGGTCGAAACGGTGCGCAAGGGCGGCGATCAGACGCCGGTCCTGTTCCTGTCGGCGCTCGGCGAGGTCGAGGACCGGGTGACGGGGCTGAAGGCCGGGGCCGATGATTACCTTGTGAAGCCCTACGCCTTCGCCGAACTGATTGCGCGGGTTGAAGCCCTGGCGCGCCGTCGCGAGACGGGCGGGGTGCAGACCGTGCTCAAGGTCGGCGACCTGGAGATGAACCTGATCGCCCGCACCGTGCATCGCGGCGCGACCGAGATCGACCTGCAGCCGCGCGAGTTCCAGCTGCTGGAGTTCCTGATGCGCCACGCCGGCCAGTCGGTGACGCGCACCATGCTGCTGGAGAAGGTCTGGGAATACCACTTCGACCCTCAGACCAATGTCATCGACGTCCACATCAGCCGCCTGCGCTCCAAGATCGACAAGGGCTTTGATCGGGCCATGCTGCAGACCGTGCGCGGCGCGGGGTATCGGCTGGAGGCTTAGGGCGACTTGCAACATTCTCCCTCCCCGTTCGGGGAGGGTGGGCGGCGCGCAGCGCCGGCCGGGTGGGGAGGGCAAGGCGATACAGCATCGCCATCGACCGGACCTGACCTGGATAAGCTGCTGCTGAGGGGAGGGCTAGGCGAAATGGCCATCGTCGCCAGAGCGCGAGCAATGCGAAAGGCGCTGACGCCGGCGGAGGCGCGGCTGTGGGTGGCCTTGCGAGCCTTGCGTGCCGAAGGTCTCCACTTTCGAAGACAGGCGCCACTGAGAAGCTATTTTCTCGACTTCGCCTGCGCCGATCGTTTCCTGATCGTTGAGGTCGATGGCGCGTCACACGATGACGAGGACCGGGCGCGCAAGGATCGCGTTCGGGACGCCGTATTGGCGAGAGAGGGATGGCGAACCTTGCGTTACACGAACCTCGCCGTTCGAGATGAACTGGAAGCTTTAGTTGAGGACGTGCGGATGCATTGCCTTGCCCGCCCCACCCGCTCGGCGCTACGCGCCGACCACCCTCCCCGGGACGGGGAGGGAGAAGCGCCGCGCTCATGAAACTCCCCTCCCTCTTTCGGCGGACGCCGTTTCGGCTGACGCTGCTGTTTCTGGCGCTGTTCGTGGCGACGGCCAGTGCGGTCCTGGCCTATGTCTATGTCGCCTCGGCGTCGGAGGCGCGGGCGCGGGCCGAGGCGGGGGTGCGGGCCGAGGTGGAGGCCCTGACGGCGGTTTACCGGACGCGCGGCGTCGACGCCCTGAACCAGGCCCTGGTGGACCGGACGCTGCGGGGCGGGTCCTATCTCTACCTGCTGATGGACAAGGACCGGAAGACGATCACCGGCAATATCTCGACCTCGCCGCTGGACCCCGGCGCGGCGGTGCAGGGCGGACGCTGGGACGACTTCCGCCTGACCGACACCGACGAGGAAGGGCGCGTCCGCAAGCGTCAGGCCATCGGCGTCGAGATGCCCCTGTCGGGCGGCGAGCAGTTGTTTGTCGGCGAGGACATCGGCGACATCGAGGCCTATCTGTCGCGGCTGACCCAGGCTCTGTGGGGGGCCATGATCATGGTCCTGATCCTCGGCATCGGCGGCGGTCTGGTGATCAGCCGCCGCGTCGAGAAGTCGATGAGCGGGCTGAACCGGGTGGTCATGGCGGTGCAGGAGGGCGACCTGAAGGTGCGCGCCCCCGTCACCCATTCCGGCGACGAACTGGACGAATTGGCGCAGGGTCTGAACACCATGCTGGACCGGCTGGAGGGCTCGATGGCCTCGATCCGTCACGCGGGGGACGCCATCGCCCACGACCTGCGTTCGCCGCTGACCCGGATGCGGGCCAAGCTGGAGGTGGCGCTGATGGACGCCGACGCCGGCAAGGTGTCGGGCGTGGACGCCCTGGGCGTCGCGCTGGACGAGGCGGACCTGCTGCTGAAGACCTTCAACACGGTTCTGGCCATCGCCCGGTTGCAGGCCGGCGGGGCGCCCGATCCCAAGGTGTTCGACGCCGCCGAACTGGCCACCGACATGGCCGAGCTGTACGAGCCCTCGGGCGAGGACAAGGGACTGGAGTTCTCGTCGGAGATCGAGCAGGGGCTGATGATCGAGGGCAACCAGCCCTTCCTGGCCCAGGCCCTGGCCAACATCATCGACAACGCCATCAAATATACGCCGTCGGGCGGGGCGGTGAAGTTCCGGGCGCGGCGGCGCTCGTCGGGCGAGATCGAGTTTTCGGTCACCGACACCGGGCCGGGCGTGCCGGACGAGGACCGCGAACGCGTGCTGCAACGCTTCGTCCGGCTGGACAACAGCCGCACCGAGCCGGGCTCGGGTCTGGGTCTGTCGCTGGTGACGGCGGTGGCCGAGGCCCACGGCGGGCGGGTGCAACTGGATGAGGGACCGGGGGCCTATGGCGGGCAGGGGCCGGGTCTGCGGGTGGCTCTGGTGCTGCCCCCAGCCAGTGGGACCGCGACCTGATGGGCGACAGGCTGGGGGCAAGGCTGAAGCCGTGCGGACCGGTGCGCGACGCCGAGGCGGCGGGCCGCATCCATGAGCGGCTGGTCGAGGCGGCGGGGGCGAACGGCTGGCGCGCGACGCTGGACGGGGCCTGGGGGGCGCTGGAGCCGGTGTTCGCGGCCTCGCCCTACCTGGGCGGGCTGGCGCGGCGCTGGCCCGAGCGGCTGCGACAGATTCTGGAGACGGCGCCCGAGACGCGGCTGGCTGAAATCCTGGCCGCGACCGAGGCGATCGACGGCCCGGCCGACGAGGCCAAGGCGCCGCTGCGCTGGCTGAAGGCGGAACTGCATCTGTTGACGGCCCTGGCCGATCTGGGCGGGGTCTGGGATCTGGATGCGGTGACGGGCGCCCTGTCGCGGTTCGCCGACGCCACGGCCCAGGCGGCGCTGCGCTGTCTGGCGCATGATCAGAGACGGCGCGGCAAGCTGATCTCGGCGGCGGATGATCCGCGCGGGCCTGTGCCCGGCCTGTTCGTCCTGGCCATGGGCAAGGGCGGGGCGTTCGAGCTGAACTATTCCTCGGACATCGACCTGTCGCTCTTCTTCGAGCCGGAGGTGCTGGAAGGCGCGCTGGGCGAGGGCGTGGAGGCGCAGGGCTTCGTCAACCGCCTGGCCCAGGGGCTGGCGACCCTGCTGAGCGAGCGAACGGCGGACGGTTACGTCTTCCGGGTGGACCTGAGGCTCCGGCCCGACCCGTCCTCGACCCCGCCGGTGGTCGCGGCGCCCATGGCCCTGGCCTACTACGAATCCGTCGGACAGAACTGGGAACGGGCGGCCTTCATCAAGGCGCGGGTCTGCGCCGGGGACATGGGCGAGGGGGCGGACTTCCTGAAGGCGCTGGTCCCCTTCGTCTGGCGCCGCAGCCTGGACTATCAGGCGGTGCTCGACATCCAGTCGATCAAGAAACAGATCCATGTCCACAAGACCGGCGAGGGGCTGGACGCGGCGGGCGCCAATCTGAAGCTGGGGCGCGGCGGCATCCGCGAGATCGAATTCTACGTCCAGACCCAGCAACTGATCCTGGGCGGACGCGACAAGGGATTGCGGTCGTCGCGGACGCTGGAGGCGCTGGAGGCCCTGACGGAGCGGGGTCATGTGGCGGTCGAAGCGCGCGACGAACTGGCCGCCGCCTATGTCGAGCTGCGCGGGCTGGAACACCGGGTGCAGATGCTGGCCGACGAGCAGAGCCATGTGCTGCCGGTCGATCCCGAGCGCCGGGCCGATGTGGCGGCGCTGGCCGGCGAGGGCGATCTGGGCCTGTTCGACGCCGGGGTGGAAAGCCTGCTGATGGGCGTCAATCAACGCTACGGCGAGCTGTTCGAGGGCGGCGAGGAGCTGTCGTCGCCCTATGGCAGCCTGGTCTTCACCGGGGTCGAGAATGATCCGGGCACGCTGGAGACGCTGAAGCGCATGGGCTTTTCCGAGCCCGCGACCGTGTCGGACACCATCCGCAGCTGGCACCACGGACGCATTCCGGCGACGCGGACGGCGCGGGGGCGCGAGCTGTTCACGCGGCTGGCCCCGCAGCTGCTGACGGCGGTGGCCAAGACCGGGGCGCCCGACGCCGCGTTTCGGCGGTTCGCGGTCTTCTTTTCCGGACTGAGCGCCGGGGTGCAGGTCCAGGCTCTGTTCCTGAACCAGCCCAAGCTGTTCGATCTGGTGGTCGGGGTCATGGCCTTCGCGCCGCGTCTGGCGCGCGCTCTAGGGCGGCAGCCTCAGGCCCTGGACGGCATTCTGGACGCCCGGTTCCTGACGGCGCTGGGCACGGACACCGGCCTGGCCGATCAGGTGGTGCGCGAGGCGCACGAGGCCGGCGATTTCGAGGGCGCCATGAACGCCGTGCGCCGCCTGCACCGCGAGCAGACCTTCCGCATCGGCATGCATGTCATCACCGGCCGGACGACGGCGGAGCAGGCCGGTCTGACCAACACCTCCCTGGCCGACGCCTGCATGCGGGGGCTGGCCCCGGCGGCCCTGGCCGAGGCCGAGCGGATGGGCGGGGCGTTCGAGGGCGCGGTCGCCGTGGTGGCCCTGGGCAAGGCCGGGTCGCGCGAGATGACGGCGGGGTCGGACCTGGACCTGATGACCGTCTATGCGGCGGCGCCCGAGGCGGTCTCGGCGGGCAAGGGCTGGAGCGCGGACCTGTTCTACGGCCGCTTCACCCAGAGGCTGATCGCCGCCCTGTCGGCCCACACCGCCGAGGGCGGGTTGTACGAGGTGGACATGCGGCTGCGGCCCACCGGGTCCAAGGGGCCTGTGTCGGTGCGGCTGGAGGCGCTGGACGACTACTACGCCACCGAGGCCGAGACCTGGGAGTTCATGGCCCTGACGCGCGCGCGGCTGGTCTGGGCCAGCGACGAAGCCTTCGGCGCGCGGGTCGAGGCGACGCTGGAGGCGGCGCTGCGGCGGCCGCGGCCCGGCGTGGACGTGGCGCGGGACGTGCGGGCGATGCGCGACCTGATGGACCGCGAGCGGCGGCCCAAGGGCTTCTGGGACCTGAAGTTGTCGGCGGGGGCGCAGGTGGACGCCGAATTCGTGGCCCAGTACCGCCAGCTGTGCGCGGCGGCGGCGGGCGAGGCGCTGACCGTGTCGACGCTGGAGGCGCTGAAGGACGATCCCGTCCTGGCCGACAGCTGGCGCACGCATCAGCAACTGGGTCAGCTGATGGCCTGCGCCTTCGAAGACAAGGGCGACCCGGACGCGGAGCCCGCGGGCTTCCAGCAGCGGCTGGCGGCGACGGTGGGGGTGGCGGACTTCGACACGCTGAAGGCGCGGTTGATCGACCTGCGCCTGCGGGCGCGGCGGGCGTTCGAAGCGGCGCTGCCGGCGGTGGTGGATTCCGGTCGCGACGGAAACTGATCCGGGCGGCGTTTGATCTCTCGACAGGGATGTTATCGGGCTGCGGCCCGTGGAGGCCATCGAGATGAACAAGACCCTTGGCGGGATCGCCGCCATCGCCATTCTGACTGTTTTCGGCGGCGTCGCCGTGGCGCAAACCGCAGCCCCGCAGCGGCCTGCGCGCGCCATGGCTCAGCCGGTGTCGCAGGCTGACTTCGTCCAGCGCCGGGTGGAGCGTCTGCGCGCCGCCGACGCCGACCGCGACGGCACGGTCACGGCTGAGGAAATGCGCGCCGCCGGTCAAGCCAAGCGCGCCGAGCGTCGGACCGCCCTGTTCGACCGTCTGGACGCCAACAAGGACGGTTCGATCAGCCGGGCCGAGTTCGACGCGCCGCGCGCCGATGGCCAGCGGGCGGGACGTGGCGAGCGTGGCCATCGCGGCGGGATGCATCGCGGCGCCCAGCGCATGGGTCGCAACGGCGAGGGCCGCTTCCCCGTCGTCATCGCCGAGGCTGAGCGCAAGGCGACCGAGGCCTTCGCCCGGCTGGACGCCAACCGCGACGGTTCGCTGACCGGCGAAGAGCGTCGCGCAGGGATGCAGGCGCGGCGCGCCGAGATGCGTCAGAAGCATCAGGAGCGGCGCCAGGCGGCGCCGGCGGCGTCGCCTTCGACGCCCGCTTCGGAGTAAGGAAGATGTCGGGGAAGGCGGTCCGACCGTCGGCCCGTTTCGTGAACGGCGAAAGAGGCTGGATTGGCGAAGACCGCCGACCCCGACGAGGAACTGGTGCGGCGCGTGGGTCAGGGCGACCCCGCGGCGATCCAGGCCATGGTCGCCAGGAAGCTGCCGCGCATGCTGATGCTGGCGCAGCGGATGCTGGGCGATGCGACGGAGGCTGAGGACGTGGCCCAGGAGGCGATGCTGAGAGCCTGGCGACAGGCGCCGCGCTGGGCGCCGGGGCAGGCGAAGTTCGACACCTGGCTGCACCGGGTCGGGCTGAACCTCTGCTACGACCGGTTGCGGCGACGGCGCGAGATCGCGACGGAGGCGCCGCCGGATCGGCCGGATGAAGGCCCGGCGCCGGATCGGGGCCTGCTGGCCATGGAGACGGGGGCGCGGGTCGAGGCGGCGCTGGCGAAACTGCCCGAGCGGCAGCGCGAGGCCATCGTCCTGTGTCACTATCAGGAACTGGGAAATATCGAGGCGGCGGGGCTGATGAACGTCAGCGTCGAGGCCCTGGAGAGCCTGCTGTCGCGTGGACGGCGGGCGTTGCGGACGGCGCTGGCCGATATGGCGCCGGAAGCGGTGAGAGCGGCGAATGGGTAAGGCGGGGGCTGGAACCATGACGATGACGTACGAGCGTTTCGAGTATCTGACCGACGCCTATGGCGGCGACCTGCGGCGCTGGCCCGAGGCCGAGCGTGAGGCGGCGCGCGCGCTCAGGGATGCGGACCCGCGCGCGGCGGTCCTGCTGCGCGAGGCCGACGGGCTGGACGCCCTGCTGGACGCCGCGTCGCGACCGGCGCCGTCGCACGCCCTGCGCGAGGCGGTCATCGCCAGCGCGGCGGGGGCGGGCCTAGGCGCTGGTTCGAAGGCGCGACGTCGCGGGGCCATCGGGCCTCTGGCCTGGCTGTCGGGCGCCGGTTGGGCGGCGGCGGCCTGCGCCGGGGTGGTGTTCGGGGTCAATCTGACCAGCCATCTGACCGCCGACGTCCAGGCGGACGCGGTGCTCTATCAGGCCAGTCTGGCCGGTGCGGACGACACGGAGGTTCTGGGCGGATGACGTCGCGCAGCTTGAAAATCGCCCTGGCCGTTTCGGTCGCCCTGAACGTCTTTGCGGCGGCGGCTGTCGGCGCCGTATGGGTGGCGCGCGACAAGATCGAGGACCGCGTGGCCGAGGCGCACAAGCAGGGCCGGCGCGAGCCGGTCTGGGACGTCATCGAGCGGATGGACCCGGCGGTGCGCGATCAGGTCAAGACGCAGCTGCGGGCGGCGGCCATGCAGGCGCGGCCTGACTTTGAAGAAGCGCGGGCGGCGCGGCGCGAGGCCATCGCCCTGACCGGGGCCGAAACCTTTGATCCGGTGGCGGTGGCGGCTTTGCTGGAACGCTCGCGGGCGTCCGAGGCGCGCGGTCGCTCGCGGCTGGAGACGGGGGCGGTCGAGACCCTGAACCAGCTGAGCCCGGCGGACCGCAAGGCCCTGGCCCCCATCCTGTCGCGCCACAAGGCGAAACGAGAGGCGCGCAAGCCTGAGAAGGCCGCGAAGGCGGTCGCGGCTGCGGCGTCGGCGCCGGTCCGCCCGTAACCGCTTCCGTCTCCCGGATAGCCGTGAGGCCGATCTGGGACTCAGGCGGGGGCTCTATGTGCGGCTCATTGGACGCGACATCAAGCCGCGCTCAAGCCTGTCCATCCAACGCTGGGGCCGACAGCCAAGGTCGTGAGCGAACGTTGATCGCAACCGCTGTGCCCTTAGGCTATTGCGGCGCTTGGCTCCATTTTGGAATTGGAATGATGACAGGGTTGGCTAGTAAGGGGGCTGGGCTTGTTCGATTCTTACAGACTGCGGCGCCTGCTTCCAGCGCTGTGATCGCCTCGCTTTTCGCGGTGAGTTGCGGCGCGCAGCCGTCTTCGGACAGCGCCGCTAAGGTTCATCTCACAGCCCTCGAAATTCATGAGTTGCAAACCTCGACCCCGATGGAAGTCGCTCAAGTCGTCGAAGGCGTGGGCGCTCGCTACGCCATCCCTCGCGCCCCGTATGTCCGCCTGGGAGAGGTGGGGCGAGGCACCCCGACGGCCTATTATCAAGCTTGGCTGGACCTCAAGGCCGTAATTCCGCCGAAGCAATATCCGGATCAGACATACCCGGTGCGGGACAAGATTTCCGTATCCGTTGGTTTTCTCGAACCTGGAATACCTATCGTACCCGTTCCAGGCGAGGGGTGGGTGCGTTCCGAGGTTGGGATACCGGATTTTCCGCAGGCTGAACTTTGGCTGGATACCGAGCAATGCATCGATGATCGTCCTCCACCGTCCGCGCCTGATCGATTTGATGTTCGGGTTCGAGCTGTTTGGACAATCGCCGAAACGCCGCTCCAATTGAGCTGCCGTGCCTCGCTAAATGCACCTAACGGTCGGCATAATATGACGTGTTTTGGAGGCTCAGCGCCGACGCCGTCCGGAGTGACGTACGGATTCTACGGCGGCGGATCGCTTGATCAGGGCTGCCGCGCAGCCCTTGAAGACCTTGCTAGATCGTTCGCCCCATTGCCTTTGATTGTCGCCGATTGGCGGATGGAATGATTTGGGGTTCGATATGTCCGCAATCAGGCGAGCGTCGCTGCCCGGGATGACGCGCAAGTCGTGCTTAACGGCTCACGCAGCCTGCGACTGAACCCGTTGGGCCGGCGCCCCGACCGGGGCCATGGCGCCTTCGGGGGCGCGCAGGGGCAGGTCGAACCAGACGGTGGTGCCGCGACCGGGTTCGCTTTCGATGGTCATGCGCCCGCGATGCAGTTCGATCAGCGACTTGGTCAGGGCCAGGCCCAGGCCGGTGCCCTGGGTGGTCTTGGAGTGCTGGCCCTCGACCTGTTCAAAGGGCTGGGCCAGGCGGTCCAGGTCGGCGGCGTTGATGCCGATGCCGGTGTCGGTGACCGAGACGCGGACATGATCGGGGCCCTGAGCGGCGACGGTCACCGTGACGGCGCCGCCTTCGGGCGTGAACTTCACCGCGTTGGAGATGAGGTTCAGCATGACCTGTTTCAGGCCGCGATGGTCGGCCTCGATCTGAACGGCGTCGGGGGCGACCAGACCCAGGGTCAGGCCGGACTCCATCGCCTTGCCGCGCATCAGGCGGATGGCGTCGTTGCACAGGCCGTTCAGCGACACCGGTTCGTAGTGCAGGGTCAGCTTGCCGGCCTCGATCTTGGCCATGTCGAGGATGTCGTTGATCAGGCTGAGCAGGTGCTGGCCGGACTGGTGGATGTCGGCGGCGTAACCCTTGTAGCGGCGGTCGCCCAGGGGGCCGAACATCTCGCCCGCCATGATCTCGGAGAAGCCGTTGATGGCGTTCAGCGGGGTGCGCAGCTCATGGCTCATATTGGCCAGGAACTCGGACTTGGCCTGGTTGGCGGCCTCGGCCCGGGTCATGGCGACCTCGTACTTGCGGGCCAGCAGCGACAGCTTGGCCTCGCGGTCTTCCAGTTCGACGACCATGGCGCGCAGTTCGTCGGCGGCGCGGCGGCGCTCGGCCTCCTGACGGCGGATGACGGTGATGTCGGCGCAGATGACCACCGTGCCGCCGTCGCCGGTGAAGCGTTCGGCCATCTGCAGCCAGCGGCCGTCCTTCAGCTCGACCTCGCGCACGCCCGCGCGGCCGCTGGCGGAGGGGTGCTCGGCCTTGATGGCCTCGGCGGCGATCTGGTTCAGGGCGTCCTTCTGGGCGCCGCGCACGACCACGCCGGCGGGGAAGGCGAAAGCGTCCTGGAAGGCCTGGTTCCACAGGATCAGACGGCCCTGGCGGTCGAACAGGACGAAGGCGTCGGACACGCTTTCGATGCCGTCGCGCAGGCGGTTCTCGGCGGCCTGGGCCTGGGCTTTCGAACGGCGGGCCTCGGTGATGTCGAGGGCCACACCGAGCAGGCTGGTGAAGCCCGCGTCGCGGCGGGGCTGGCGCGACTGGCCGCGCGCATCGATCCAGCGGACGCCGCCGGACTTCAGCGGCACGGGGAAGGTGACGTCGAAGGCGCCATTGGCCGCCGCCTGATCCAGGGCGTCGACCAGGGCCTCGCGATAGCGCGGGTGGACGCGCTCGATCAGGGCCTTGGTCGTCAGGACGACGCCGGGTTCGACCTCCAGCATGGCGGCCATGTAGTCGGACAGGATGACCTCGCCGCGCGCCAGATCCCATTCCCAGACACCGCAGCGGGCGGCCTCGACGGCGACGCGGAAGCGGCGCTCGGTGTCGGCCCACTGGCGGCCGGCGCGGCTCTGGCGCCAGTTCTGGACCGCCAGGACGAGCAGCAACAGCACGACCAGGACCAGCGGCGCGGCCAGCATCCAGGCGTCGTCCATCCAGGCGGCCAGACCGCCGGTCGCGGGCATGGAGGCGACGACGGCGTGGTCGGCCTGGCCGATGGGGGCGGCGGCGGACAGGCGGGTCTGGCCGTCCGCGCCCTTTACCGGGCGACCCGGCGCGGCGGGAACTTGCGCAGCGGGAACGACGCTGAGGGCGGCGCCGCCCAACTGGGCTTGCAGCGCCGGCAGGGGGGTGCGGGCGGTGACGGCGCGACCGTCTTCGAGCAGGCGGCGCGTCAGCAGGGCGCCGTCGCGCAGGGCGTAGGCGGCCGCCGGGGCCGCGGCGTCAGGGGCCGCCTTGCCGCCGACGGCGGCCAGGACCTGTCCGCCGGCGTCGGTGACGACGAAGGCGGCTTCGGGGGCCACGGCGCGGGCGCGGTCCAGGGCTTCGACGATCTGGGCGGGATGTTCGGCCAGGTCGCGGACGATCAGGGCCAGGGCGCTGTCGGTCAGGGCGAGGCGGGCGGCGATCTGGCTGGCCGCGAGGCGGGATTCCATCGCCAGGGCCTCGACCTTGAGCGCCTCGCCCTCGCGTCGCGGTCGGTCATTGTCGCGGATCACCAGCAGGGCGTAGGCGGTGATCGCCAGAGCGAAGGCGAGCAGCAGGACGCGCACCCACGGCATGTCGCCGCGCGTGGTCCGATCCGAAGCCCGACGGCCCGGCTGATAGCTGCGGCGCTCCGTGCCCTGCAAGCCCACCCTCACATCCTGAAGAACAGGGGGAATCTAGGCTGCGTCGCGGATTCCTGTCGAGGCCCGGCGTGGCAGGCTTTTCACCTTAGAGGCGAACCGGTGCAGGAAAGACTCACCGTTCAGGAAAGACTCAGGCGGCCTCGCCGGAGGTCGGCATGGGGCCGCGTTGGCCTTCGGCGGAGAGGGCGGGCGAGGCCGTGACGTCAGTGATCTGACGCAGCACATCGCGGGCCCGGCGGGCCAGGCGGAGGCTTTCGGGCGGGGCGTCGTCGGGGGATTCCGACACCGTCTCGACCAGTTCGCGGGCCAACTCCATCAGGTCGGGCGCGGCGGCGATCAGGCGGGACTGGAACTCGATGCGTTCGGGGTCGCGATCATACTCGGCGCCCGGCACGCGCCAGCCGCCCCAGTCGGCCTTGTCGGTGACGACCACCGGATAGGAGCCGGGGAAGGGGTGGTGGGCGCAGTCGGCGGGTTCCTGCCACTTGTTGCGGGCGCGCAGGATGCGCCAGTCGCCCAGAGCAGCGTCTCCGGCATTGTCCTCAGCCGGCAGCTGAAGCTCGGCGGCCTGGAACTCGCGGCCCAGACCGACTTCGTAGGTGATGCGGACGGGTTCGTCGAAGCCCTTGGCCCAGACCGGCAGGACCTTTTCGACCTGGGCCCAGGCGCCGACGCTTTCGACCCAGACCTTCTGGCCCTTCTGGAACTGCGCGCGCGCCATGCTGAAGTCTCCCCTGCGAGGGGCCAGCATGGCGCGGCAGCGGTTATCGCCGGGTTCCGCGACGTGGTTAGCGCGCGGTAAAGGTTGGCCTCAGGACGGGCGGGAGATCTCTTCCAGGGCCTCGCCGGCGTACTTCTCCTTCACCCGCGTCGACAGGTCGCCCAGCGAGACGACCCCGACCAGGCGGCCGTCCTTGTCGACCACCGGCAGGCGGCGCACCTGGCGCGAGCTCATCAGGTCCAGCGCGACCTTCAGATCGTCGTCGGCGCGCACGACCAGGGCGTCGCGGCTGAGGAATTCGACCACCCGCGCGGTCGGCGCGGCGCCGGTCGCCACGGCGCGTACGGTGATGTCGCGGTCGGTGACGGCGCCGACCAGGTTTTCGCCGTCGGCCACGGGGATGAAGCCGAAATCGCCCGCCGCCATGCGGGCGGCGACTTCCTGAATCGTGTCGTTGGGACGGGCCACCTGCACGTCCTTGCTCATCACGTCGCGGATCTTCATGGGTCTCTCCAAGCGGTTCAGGCGTGGCCTTGGGAACCCCTTGGGACGGGAGCGGTTCCGGCGGCGCGGATCGAGGCTCGCTATCGCGATGCTTCGCCCCCACAATGGCGGCTCAAACTTAAGGGTGAGCGATGGCCGACGCAGCGACGGGACTGGATCTGGGCCATGTGGCGGCTCTGCTGGCGGCGGGGGTCGTGGCGGTGCCGGTCTTCCGCAAGCTCGGGCTGGGCTCGGTGCTGGGCTATCTGGCGGCGGGGGCGGCCATCGGGCCGTTCGGTCTGGCTCTGTTCCGCGAGCCGGAAACCATCCTGCACGTCGCCGAGTTCGGCGTGGTCATCTTCCTGTTCATCATCGGTCTGGAGATGCGGCCCAAGCGTCTGTGGGGCATGCGGAACGAGATCTTCGGCCTGGGCGCGGCCCAGGTCGGGCTGGCGGGCCTGGCCCTGACGCTGGTCGCCATGGCGGCGGGGGTGTCGGCGCCGGTGGCCTTCGTGGGGGCCATGGGCTTCGTCATGTCCTCGACCGCCGTCATCGTGCAGATGCTGGAGGAGCGGGGCGACCTGCCGACGCCGCAGGGGCAGAGGGCGGTCAGCATCCTGTTGTTCGAGGACCTGGCCATCGTGCCGCTGCTGGCCATCGTCGCCGTACTGGCCGCCTCGATCGGAACCGCGAGCGAGAGCGCGACGCCCTTGTGGCAGACCATCGGCCTGGCGCTGGCTGCGGTGGCCGGGGTGCTGGTCATCGGGCGCTATGGGATCAATCCGGCCTTCCGTTTCCTGGCCCAAAACGGCGGGCGCGAGGTGATGACGGCGGCGGCCCTGCTGGTGGTGGCGGGCACGGCCTGGATCATGGACGAGGTCGGCCTGTCGATGGCCATGGGCGCCTTCCTGGCCGGCGTCCTGCTGTCGGACTCGACCTTCCGGCACCAGCTGGAAGCCGATGTGGAGCCGTTCCGCGCGGTCCTGCTGGGCCTGTTCTTCCTGTCGGTCGGCATGGCGCTGGACATCGGGGTGGTCATCACCGACTGGCGCATCGTGGTCGCGGGTCTGCTGGCCTTCATGGTGGTCAAGGCCCTGGTGATCTATGTCGTGGCGAGGCTGTTCAAGGCGCGTCACCATGAGGCGATCGAGCGGGCGGCCCTGTTCGCCCAAGGCGGCGAGTTCGCCTTCGTCCTTTACAGCGCCGCCGCCACGGCGGGCGTGATCGGCGGCCAGGCCGAGGCGACCCTGACGGCCATCGTCATCCTGTCGATGGCGCTGACGCCGCTGACGACCCTGGCGCTGAAGTTGTTCCTGCCCAAGGAGGCGGGCCTGTCGCCCGAAGAGGCTGAAGGCGTCGATGCCGCCGAGGGCCTGGGCGGCCAGGTGCTGATCATCGGCTTCGGCCGCTTCGCCCAGGTGGTGTCCCAGCCCCTGCTGGCGCGCGACGTGGACGTGTCGATCATCGAGAACGACGTGGAGATGATCCAGGCGGCCGGCAATTTCGGCTTCAAGGTCTATTACGGCGACGGCACCCGGCTGGACACGCTGCGGGCCTCGGGCGCGGGCAAGGCCGAGGCGGTGCTGGTCTGCGTCGACAAGCCTGAGGCCGCCGACAAGATCGTGCAGCTGGTGAAGTCGGAATTCCCGGGCGTGAAGCTGTTCGTGCGCGCCTTCGACCGGGGCCATTCGCTGCGTCTGATCGCGGCGGGGGTCGATTATCACATCCGCGAAACCTTCGAATCGGCGCTGAAGTTCGGCGAGGCGGTGCTGGTCGATCTGGGCGTGTCCGAGGACGAGGCGGCCGAGACCATAGCCGACGTGCGCCGCCGCGACGCGGCGCGTCTGGACCTGCAGGTCACGGGCGGGCTGACCGCCGGGCGCTCGATGATGCGCGGCAACGCCGTGACGCCGGAGCCCGAGCCCTACATCAAGCCGGCGCGCGAAGGGCGGCTGGTCAACGAGAGCGAGGCCCCGCCCGAGGCGGTGATCGAGCCAGAGGCGGACTGACCGGACATGGCGAGCGTCGATCTGGCCAAGCGGGCCTATGACCACGGCTGGCGGCTGGACCCCATCGTCCGCAGCCTGCTGGACACCGACTTCTACAAGCTGCTGATGCTGCAGCTGATCTGGCGCCAGCATCGCGACGTGCCGGTGACCTTCAGCGTCATCAACCGCACCGCCAGCGTCCGTCTGGCCGAGGAGGTGGACGAGGCCGAGCTGCGGGCGCAGCTGGACCACGCGCGGACACTGCGGTTCACCAACCGCGAGCTGATCTGGCTGGGCGGCAACACCTTCTACGGGGTGAGGTCGATCTTCAAACCGGACTTCCTGGCCTGGCTGGCCGACTATCGCCTGCCCGACTACGACCTGTCGCGCGGGGCGGACGGGCAGTTCCGGCTGGAGTTCGCAGGCCCCTGGGCCGAGGTCACGCTGTGGGAAATCCCGGCCCTGGCCATCCTCAACGAGCTGCGCAGCCGCCGGGCCTTGCGGCGTCTGGGAAGGTTCGAGCTGGACGTGTTGTATGCGCGCGCCAAGACCAGGCTGTGGGGCAAGGTCGAGCGGCTGAGGCGGCTGGAGCCGCTGTCGATCTCGGACTTCGGCACGCGGCGCCGCCACGGCTTCCTGTGGCAGGGCTGGTGCGTCGAGGCGCTGAAGGAGGGGCTGGGCGACGCCTTCATCGGCACGTCCAACGTCCTGCTGGCCATGAACAACGACCTGGAGGCGGTGGGCACCAATGGGCACGAGCTGCCCATGGTGCTGGCGGCGCTGGCGGGGGATGACGACGCGGCGCTGCGCGCTGCGCCCTATCAGGTGCTGGAGGACTGGCGGGCGACCTATGACGGCAACCTGCTGGTGGCCCTGCCGGACGCGTTCGGGACGCGGGCGTTTCTGGCCGATGCGCCGGACTGGCTGGCCGACTGGAAGGGGTTCCGGCCCGATTCCGCGCCGCCGATCGAGGGCGGGGAGGAGATCATGGCCTGGTGGAAGCAACAGGGGCGCGATCCGCGCGAGCGGCTGCTGGTCTTCGCCGACGGCATGGACGTGGATACGATCGAGGCGACCCACGCCCACTTCAAGGGCCGGGTGCGGACCAGCTTCGGCTGGGGCACCAATCTGACCAACGACTTCCGCGACTGCGCGCCGGCGCCCATGCCGGAGCTGACGCCCATCTCCCTGGTCTGCAAGGTGACGCGGGCGGGCGGGCGTTCGGCGGTCAAGCTGTCGGACAATGTCGAGAAGGCGACCGGCGACCCGGCCGAGATCGAGCGCTATCTGCGGGTCTTCGGCGAGGCGGGACGGGGGCGGCAGGCGGTCACGGTCTGAGGCGGAACCGCCAAGCTTGTTGAGGCATTTCGCCTGAGGCGGCGGACGGCGTCGTCTCAGCCAGCGGGATGCGCGTCATGACCACCTACAACGTCGGCTATATCGTGGGGTCTCTGGCCAAGGGCTCGATCAACCGCAAGCTGGCCAAGGCTCTGATCAGGCTTGCGCCCGAGAAGCTGCATTTCCACGAGATTTCTTTCGCAGACCTGCCTCTCTATTCCTACGACTACGACGCCGACTATCCGGCCGTGGCCAATGACTTCAAGGCGGCGATCAAGGGCTCGGACGCCATCCTGATCGTCACGCCGGAGTATAATCGCTCGATCCCCGGCGGGTTGAAGAACGCCATCGACTGGGCCAGCCGCCCCTATGGAACCAACAGCTTCGCCAACAAGCCGACGGCGGTGATCGGCGCCTCGCCCGGCGCCATTGGCACGGCGGTCGGCCAGCAGGTGCTCCGGCCCATCCTGGGCTTCCTGCAGGCGCCCCAGATGAACGCCGTCGAAGCCTATATCCAGTTCAAGAAGGACCTGATCGACGACGAGGGCCATGTCAGCGTGCCCGAGACCGAGCAGTTCCTGCGCGACTATATGGAGGCCTTCCACCAGTTCATGGCGCGGGTGCTGACGGTCCTGCCGCGCGACGCGTGAGGGCGATCAGTCCAGCGACCAGACGCGCGAGCGCTTGACCTCCTGATCCTCCAGTTCGCGCGTGGTGGGGACGGTGTATTCGGCCAGCAGGGTCAGGCCCGACTTGGGGAAGTAGGTCCGGCCCGGGTCGCCGACGATGACGCGGGTTCCGTTGGCTTGCGCCTGTTTCAGCCAGGCCAGGACCGCCTCGGCCATCGGCTTTTCATAGAAGACGTCGCCGGCGCAGATCAGGTCGACGGGCGGCGGCGGGGCGTCCAGCAGGTTGGCGTCGGTGAAGGCGATCTCGACCTCGTTGGATCGGGCGTTGGCGGCCACGGCGGCGGCGCAAAAGGGGTCGATGTCGGCGGCCAGGACGGAGGCGGCGCCCGCCTTCATCGCCGCGACGGCGCCGAGGCCGGATCCGGTCGCTAGGTCGAGGACCCGCTTGCCCGCGACCTGATCCGGGTGGTCCAGCAGCCAGCGCGCCAGGGCCTGACCGCCGGCCCAGGCGAAGGCCCAGAAGGGCGGAGGCAGGCCCATGGCGCCCAGTTCTTCCTCGGTCAGTCGCCACAGGGGCGTGATCTCGTCCGCCAGCCACAGCGAAATCTCCGGCGCGTGCGGCACGGCCTGCAGCCGGGTGTTGGCGGCGATGAAGTCGGGGGCGTTGGCGGGGGTGAGGCGCATGGGGGGTGTCTAGGGGGCAGGCAATTGTTTGTCATCCCGGAAGCCCGGAGGGCTGTCCGGGACCGCAGGAAGCGTAGGCGGCGGCGTCTTGGGCGGTCCCGGCTCTGCGCCTCGCGCGGCGAGGCTGGGCCGGGATGACAAAATCATGCTGGCCTGACAAAAAGTCAGGTTGACGTGACACAAGGCTCGTGTAAGGTTGGCCTTACATTCAGTCAGGAGCGCCTTCCATGTTGACGATGAGCAAACAGAACACCCCTGCCGGGCGGCGGTATTTCATCCGCACCATGGCCTTCATGGGCGGCTATGTCGCCGTCATGCTGGCGACCATCGGCGGGGCCTTTGACGCTATCCAGGGCAAGCCGGTCGCCTGGGTGCTGGCCTTGGCGGTTTCAGCGCCCATCGCCGGCCAGATCTGGGCGACGCTGAGCTTCATGCGTGACTCGGACGAATATGTGCGGGCGGTGACGGCCAAGCAGTTCATCGTCGCGGCTGGCGTGGCCATGGCCCTGTTCAGCGCCTGGGGTTTTGGCGAGAGCTTCGCCGGGGCGCCGCACGCCGAGGGCTGGCTGATCTACCCGCTGTTCTGGGCCATCTTCGGGTGCGTCGCACCCCTGGTCCGGTCGTCGAACTGATGAAGAACAAGCTGAAACTGCTGCGCGTCGAGCGCAACTGGACCCAGGAACAGCTGGGTCAGGCGCTGGGGGTCTCGCGTCAGGCCGTCAACGCCCTGGAGACCGAGAAGCACGACCCCTCGCTGGACCTCGCCTACCGCATCGCCGCCCTGTTCGCGCGGCCGGTGGAAGAGGTGTTCGAGAACCCCCACGCCTGACGCCTCTGTCAGCCTAACCTTACTTTTTCTGTCTCGCTTTTCCGCGCCATTTCCGGGCTCGTCCCGGAGAGCGACCGCGCGCGTCCTGAACCCAGGGCGACGACGGCGGGTCCATCCCAAAATCGAAAGGAAACCCCATGTCCAAGATCTCCGCTCCCGCCAAGACCCTTCGCGCCTTCATGCTGGCCGCCGCCATTGGCTGGACCGCAGGGACTGTCTCCTCGCCCGCCCAAGCCGAGCCGGTTCGGGTTGAAGCGCCCGCCTTTACCTCCGACCGCCTGTCGGTCGAGGTGATGGGGCAGGGGCCGGACGTCATCCTGATCCCCGGCTTCGCCTCGTCGCGGGATGTGTGGCGGCCGCTGGCCCAGCGCCTGTCGGCGACGCACCGGGTGCATCTGGTGCAACTGGCCGGATTTGCGGGCGAGCCGTGGAGCCATGGGGACGGCGCCTTCGTCCAGCCGGCGGTCGATGCGCTGGCCCGCTATGCGGCGACGTTGAACCGACCTGCCGTCATCGGTCATTCCATGGGCGGATTGAGCGGGCTGATGCTGGCGCAGCAGCATCCTGAGGCGGTGGGGCGGGTGATGAGCGTCGACAGCCTGCCCTTCTTCAGCGCCATGCTCGGGCCGACCGCGACGGTCGAAGGGGCCAAGCCCTTCGCCGATCAGGCGGCGGCGACGATCCTGAACACTGACGCGGTGGAGTTCCGCCAGCAGCAGGAACAGACGGCGGTCGGCATGATGAAGACGGAAGGCGCGCGTGCGGCCATGGTCGACTGGTCAATGGCCTCGGACCGTCACGCTATGGCCTCGGCCATCCGCGAGGTGATGACGACGGACGTGCGGCCGGGTCTGGCGGCGATGACCACGCCGGTCTGGGCGGTCTATGCGGCGGACGCTAACGGCGGGGCGCCGACGGCGATGGCCGACGCGGTCTGGGGGCGGGAGTACGCGGCCCTGCCGGGGGTGAAGCTGGTCCGGGTCGACGATAGCCGCCACTTCATCATGACCGATCAGCCGGAGCGGTTGGGCGTGCTGGTGGAGGAGTTTCTGGCGGATTGACCATACCCGCTCATCCCCGCGGAGGCGGGGACCCAGTGAGAGCCTCACATGCCGCCGATGGATAGGCGACGCCAGACTTGAGCGGTCACTCTTGTAGCCAAAGCACTGGGTCCCCGCCTCCGCGGGGATGAGCGGATGAGAGGGGCGCGCCCGATGGGATCAGGCGCGCCCTGAACCCCTTACTTCGGGCGCAGGTCGTTGGTGACGTCGCCGGTCTTCAGCGGCTTGCCGCCGAACTCCGACGCATAGGCCGGGGCCAGCAGGGTCTGGAAGGTCGAGGCGGGCAGGGTCAGGTAGTAGGCGCCTTCGACGTAGGGACCGACCGCATAGGCGTCGAGCAGGAAGGTCAGGCCGCCGGCCTTGCCCGGCGCATCGCCGGGGGCGAGGACGATGGCCACGTCCTTCAGCTTGGGGCAGGACCAGGTGTCGCCGCCGACCTTGACCGGGGTGGCGCCGGGGCGGGCCTTCTTGGCGGTGTTGACGGCGTCGCACAGGGCGCGCTCCAGCGACGACAGGTCGGCGCCCTTGGCGAAGAGGTCGGCCGGGCTGATGCGGCGCTTCTCGGCCTTGTCCCACAGCAGGGCGGTCGCGACCGTGTTCGGATGGGCGCCGCCGGAATAGTCGAAGTCGGTGCGCATGGCGCTGAACAGGCGGCCGGTCTGGACCGGATCGCCATAGGCGATGGTCTTCTCATAGGGGCCCATGGCGCTCTCGCCGCCGGCCTCGGTGCGGTCGGCCTGGGCGCCCTCGGCGTACTTGGCCAGGTCGGCGACTTCCTGGCGATAGAGGGCGGCGTAGAGCTCGGGCTGGGTCTTGATGGCGTCCGGCAGGGTCAGGCTGACCTTGGCGTAGGGGGTGGCGCTTTCGTACTTCAGCGGGCCGTCGGCGGCGACCGCAGCGGCGGCCTTCGACGCCTCGGGCGCCTTCTGCTCGTTGCGCTGGCAGGCGGCGAGGGAGGCCGCGACGGCGACGGTCAGGAGGAGGGCGCGAAGCGGGACGCGGTACGAGGTCATGCGGAGTTCCTTTTGGGAGGGCGCGATCAGGAAGCTAGGCCGTTGAACGCGATGGCGGCCAGAAGGATCAATCCCGCCTCGCGATTTGACTTGAACAGGCGCAGGGCCAGGGCGCCGTCCTCGGGTTTCAGCGCCTTGACCTGCCAGGCCAGATGCAGGGCGTAGGCGGCCAGACCGACATAGAAGACGGGGCCGAGACCGGCGACGAAACCGGCGGCGCCCGCCAGCAGGACGGCCAGGACGTAGAAGATCGCCACGCCCGGCTTGACCTGGGCGCCCAGACGCCGGGCCGAGGACTTGACCCCGGCCATGACGTCGTCCTCGATGTCTTGAAGCGCGTAGATGGTGTCGTAGCCGAGGGTCCAGAAGACGCCGCCGGCGTACAGAAGCAGGGCCGACAGGGCGAGATGGCCCATCTGGTTCAGCCCCTCCGCCATCCAGTAGGCGTCGCCGCTGGCGCGGACCTGCAGCACATAGAGCCAACCCAACGAGAACAGGCCGCCGGTCGCCGCCGCAAAGCCCAGCAGGGCCCCCCAGTTGAAGGTCAGGCCCAGCCAGGCTTGGGGCCACCAGGTGATGCGCTTCATGAAGGGATAGGCCGCGACCAGTCCCAGCGACAGGGCGCCGAGCAGGACGGATGTCAGGTTCATGGTCAGCAGGATGCCCAGGCTGATCAGGCACAGACCGGCGACGAAGGCCCAGGCCTGTTTGACGCTGATCTGACCCGCCGGAATGGGGCGCAGGGCGGTGCGGGCCACCTGGGCGTCGAAGTCGCGGTCGACGATGTCGTTCACCGCGCAGCCGGCGCCGCGCATCAGGCAGGCCCCGATGGCGAAGCCCACGATCAGCCACAGCTCATAGCCGCCGAAGGGGCGGTCGTACTGGTTCAGGGCCAGCATGATCCCCTGCCAGCCGGGCAGCAGCAGCAGCCAGGTGCCGATGGGGCGGTCGAAGCGGCCCAGCTTCAGCCACGGCTTCAGCCCCTCGGGGGCGTAGCGGTCCACCCAGTTCTGGCGGGCGGCGTCGGGAAGCGGGGCTGTGCTCATGACAGGGTCTTAGACCCTCAGGCGGGCGCGGGTGAAGGGGGAGTGTCCGATCGGCGTGATGCGAGACGCTTGCGGGATGGGGGCAGGCTGCGCTTAGTGTCGACGCAACTGGAGGGAGCCGCCGATGACTGAAGCGCCGATCAAGGGCCCCGCGTCCTATTTCCCCTCCATCGAGAAGAAGTACGGACGGCCCATCAGCGAGTGGAAGGCCGAGGTCCGCGCCCTTTATCCGGCCAAGCACATGGAGCTGGTGACCCTGCTCAAGGACGAGCACGACATGGGCCACGGCCACGCCAACGCCATCGTGGCGCACACCCTGGCGGAAGACGGGCTGAAGTAGGGGACAGGCGCTTGCGTCCAGGGCGTAGCCGTCAGAGAACACTGCAAAGCTTAACCGCTTCCCCGACCTCTGGCGGGCAAGGCCCAGTAAAAGAGTGACCCTTCGCCATGGCCAGTCCGTCGCTTTCTCCGGGCGAATTCCTCGGCGCGCAGGCGCGCGGCGTGCGGGCGCATGGCTACAAGGTCGATCTGAGGATCGCCACCCTGCCGCCGGAACAGGTTCACCTTCATTCGCATGAAGACGCCCATTTCGTGCTGGCGCTGGACGCCGGATACCGCAGTCTGGCGCATGATCCCCTGACCCCGCGTGATCAGGCCTTTGGTCCCGGGGCCCTGGTCTGGAACCCGGCAGGGGTTGAGCATCGCGATTGTTTTGATGAGGCGGGCGGGCGGTTTCTGTCGCTCAGCTTCATGCCGCCTTCGGGCGCGCGCTTGGGCGATCCCTTGCGTCTGCGGGGGGCGGCGGAAGGCGTGGTCAGGCGGCTGGTCGGGGCGACCGCGCGATTTCTTGCGGGCGATGAGATGATCATCGAAGGGCTGGCGCTTGATTTGGCGGGGGCGGTCCTGTCGCCGGATGAACTGGACGAGGACCCGGCGCCGGAATGGCTGTGGCGAGCGAGCGAGATCATCGCCGACATGGGCGCCCATCCGGGGATAGAGGTCCGCAGCATCGCCGCCGAGGTCGGGGTCCATCCGGTCTCGCTGGCGCGGCGCTATCGCCGTCACTACGGCCAATCGCCGGCGGCGGCCATCCGGCAGGCCCGCGCGGATCGCGCCGCAGGCCTGATGGCGGGCGGGGCCGATCTGGCCGCCCTGGCCGCCGCGACGGGCTATGCCGACCAGAGCCATATGACCCGTGATTTCACAAGCATCTACGGTCTGAGCCCGGCGCGTTACCGGGCGATTTTTCGCTAGCGGTTTCACCTGTTCAAGACGGCCGCAAAGGGGTGTGCGACGCAGCACGTCTTCAGGAGATCTCCCTCATGTATCGCCTCGTTATCACCGCCTGCGCCCTGCTCGCCGTCGCCACCCCCGTCTCAGCCCAGACGCCCTGGCGCACCGGCTCCCCGGAAAGTCAGGGGGCCTCTGCCGAGCGGCTCGCCGCCATGGACGCCGCCGTGCGCGCCGGAACCTTCCAGAAGATCACCAGCGTGCTGATCGCCCGCCACGGACGGCTGGTTCACGAGACCTATTTCGACGAGGGCGGCGCCGAGGCGCGTCGCAACACGCGATCGGCGACCAAGACGGTGACCGCCATGCTGGTGGGCGCGGCCATCGGCGAGGGCGACATCGCCAGCATTGATGCGCCCGTCATGCCCTTCATTGCGTCCCACGGCCCCTTCGACAATCCCGACCCGCGCAAGGCCGCGATCACGGTCGAGGACCTGCTGACCATGAGCTCCTTGCTGGAATGCGATGACGACAATCAGTTTTCGCGCGGCAATGAAGAGCGGATGTACCTGATCGAAGACTGGGTGAAGTTCGCCTTCGACCTGCCGATCAGGGGCTTCCCTGCCTGGATTCCCAAACCCGCTGATCAGCCCTATGGCCGCGCCTTCAGCTATTGCACCGCCGGGTCCACCACGCTGGGCGCGGTCGTCCAGTCGGCGACGGGCGAGCCTCTGGACGCCTTTGCGCGCCGGGCCCTGTTCGCGCCGATGGGGATAGAGGGCGAGGAATGGCAGATCTCGCCGAAGGGCCTGCCCCAGGGCGGTGGGGGTCTGGGGCTGCGCAGCCGCGACCTGCTGACGCTGGGCCAACTGCTTCTGAACCGGGGCCAGTGGGAAGGGCGTCAGGTGATCCCCGAGGACTACGCCGTGGCCATGACGACGCCCCAGGCCAGCGTCGATCCGCAGCGCGGCGACTATGGCTATTTGATCTGGCTGCCGACCTACACCGTCAACGGCCAGCCGCACGCGGCCTGGGCGATGGCGGGGACCGGCGGCAACAAGGTGGTGATCGTGCCGGATCTGGACGCCGTCGTGGTTGTGACCACTGAGAACTACAACGTGCGCAATCCCCACGGCCTGGCCGACACGCTGATCGCGGAACACGCCTTGGCGTCGATCAACACGCGGTAGGGGCTGACTACAGCTCCGGACAGGTCTAGTCCTTAAGGTTGTTGCGGTCCGCAGGAGCCAGCCGATGACCTTGCCTCGACAATCGAACCGGCCGCCCAACATCCTGTACCTGACCTGGATCATCCTGATCGGGGCGGCGGTGGGCGGCTTCCTGACCGGGGCGTTCAGCATCACCTTTGTCGCGGCGGGGACCTTGCTGCTGTCGCTGGTTCCGATCTGGGTGGGGGAGAGGATCGGCGTGACCCTGCCGACGGCCTTTGTCAGCGCCATCGCCGCCTTCCTGTGCGCGACCCTGGTGCTGGGCGAGGTCGGGGACTTCTATGAGCGCTACTGGTGGTGGGACGTGGTGCTGCACGGCGGCTCGGCGGTGGCCTTCGGCCTGGTCGGGTCCTTGCTGATGCTGATGCTGGTCAAGGGAAACCGGCTGACGGCGGCGCCCTTCACCGTGGCCTTCTTCGCCTTCTGCTTCGCCGTCATGATCGGCGCGGTGTGGGAGATCTGGGAGTTCACCCTGGACCAGTTGTTCGGCCTGAACACGCAGAAGTCCGGTCTGGTCGACACCATGTGGGACCTGATCGTCGATACGGGCGGCGCCCTGATCGGGGCGGGCGCGGGCTGGGCCTATCTGAAGGGGCGTCAGAACGGGCCGCTGACCCGGGCCATCCACGCCTTCATCGACAAGAACCGCCGCCTGTTCGGCGACGACTGAGAAGGGCTACTTCGCCAGCCGCCCCTCGGCCTTGTCGGCGCTGAAGACGATGTCCGGGTCCGGCTGCTTGGCCTCAAGACCCGGGCAGTTCAGCTGGTGCAGGACGTGGCGGATGATGTTCAGCCGCGCCTTCTTCTTGTTGTCGGTGGCGACGATGGTCCAGGGGGCATAGTCGAAATGGGTGCGCTCCAGCATCTGGTCGCGGGCGGCGGAATAGTCGCTCCAGCGTTTCTGGGCCTCGGCGTCCAGCGGCGAGACCTTGAAGCGTTTCAGCGGGTGGGTGGTGCGTTCGTCCAGCCGCCGCGACTGCTCCTCCTGGCTGATGTCGAGCCACAGCTTGATCAGGACGGCGCCGGACTGGGTCAGCATGCGCTCGAAATGCGGGGCGTCATGCAGGAAGCGCTCGTGCTGGGCGGGGGTGCAGAAGCCCATGACGGCCTCGACCCCGGCGCGATTGTACCAGGAGCGGTTGAAGAAGACGACTTCCCCCGCGGCGGGCAGGTGGGCCGCGTAGCGCTGGAAATACCACTGGGTCAGTTCGCGGTCGTTGGGTTTGGGCAGGGCGACGACGCGGGTCTGGCGAGGGGCCATG
Organism: Brevundimonas bullata; assembly: GCF_014207965.1. GTDB lineage: Bacteria > Pseudomonadota > Alphaproteobacteria > Caulobacterales > Caulobacteraceae > Brevundimonas > Brevundimonas bullata_A. The sequence goes on along the minus strand of NZ_JACHLM010000003.1, from coordinate 206,115 downwards.
AACTCGGTCATGCGCTTGATCGCCCCGTCCTTGCCGGCGGCGTCCCGGCCCTCGAAGACGATGACGATCTTCATCTCCTGTTCGATGGCCCAGGCCTGGGTCTCGACCAGTTGGATCTGCAGCGCTTCCAGGGTGTCGGCGTAGTTGTCCTTGGCCATGAAGGAAGCGTCCCATTGTTGCGATAAACGAAGCTTGCGGCAAATTCACTGGCGCCGCCAGCCTGGCTGTTGTGAATGGAACGCAACGGAGCCCGAAATGATCAATCGTCGTCATGTCATCGCCGCCAGCGCCGTCGCCGGCGTCCTGCCCGCCGCCGCCGCCGCCGTCGCTGAGCCGGTCACAGCTTTTGACGCGGCGCTGGGCGCCGCCTTTGACGGGGTGAAGCCAGCCGCCCTGGCGGGCGGACTGGTCACGGCGCAGGGGCTGGCATGGTCGGGCGTGCGGGGTGTTCGCCGCAGCGGGCAGGACGCTTCGGCTCTGGCCAGCGACCGCTGGCACCTGGGCTCCAACACCAAGGCGATGACGGCGGCGGTGTTCGCGCGGCTGGTCGAGCAGGGGCGGGCGCGCTGGGCCATGCCGTTGGCCGAGGCCTTTCCCGGCGTGAGCATCGACGCAGGCTGGGACGGCGCGACGTTGGACGATTTCATGAGCCACAGCGCGGGGCTGAAGGACGAGGCCGTCATGGGCATGGCCTGGCTGATGACGGCGCGGGCCGATCAAAAGTCCCTGCCTGAACAGCGCCGCGCCATCGTCGAGAAGGCCTTGGTCGCGCCGCCATCGGGCCAGCGCGGGACCTTTGAATACGGCAATGCCAACTATGTCCTGATCGGCGCCGCTATCGAGGCCATCACCGGCGGGTCGTGGGAGGCGGCGATGCAGGTCGAACTGTTCACACCGCTGGGCCTTACCTCGGCCGGGTTCGGTGCGCCGAAAGGGGAGAACGCCTGGGGCCATCGTCGTATCGGCGAGACGGCGATCGCCATGGATCCGAGCGACGACGGCTCCGACAATCCGCTGGCGCTCGGTCCGGCGGGAACGGCGCAAATGACGGCGGCGGACTATGCCCGTTTCCTGCAGATATTCCTGACCGAAGGCGGCGGCTGGTTGCAGCCTGAGACGGTGCGACGGCTGATCACCCCGGCTGACGGCCAGTCCTACGCCTGCGGCTGGATCGTCCTGCCGCCCCAGCCCTGGGCCAGGGGGCCAGTGATCGCGCACGAGGGGTCGAACACGATGTGGCACGCTATCGCCATCGTAGATCCGGCGGGCGGGCGGGCCTTGTTCGGGTTGTCGAACGACGGCGGGCGCGGCGGTTCCGCCTGTCAGGCCCTGGCAATGGGGATCCTGCGCGCGCTCTAGGGCATTGGTTTGGGGATGACAGCAAAGCCTGCACCTTTGGCCGATGTCTGGAGCGGGATCGTGACCCTGGGCCTGCTGGCCTGCGGGCTGTTCTTTCTGCTGGACGCCTTCGCGCCGCCGCAGGACTTGCCGTGGAAGCCGCTGGACCTGCGCCAGCCCATAGGCTGGGCCACCGCCGACAAGGTCGCACGCCTGGAGGTGGATGATCGGGCCTCGCCGCAACAGGTCGAGGCTCGCACGACCGCCTGTCTGGCCCTGCTGCGTCAGGCCGGGGTTCAGGTGCGGCGGGGGCAGGATCGCGACGACGGCGGCTTCTGCGTGGTGCGGGGCGCGGTGCGCCTGACCGGGGGCGAGATGACCCCGGTCAGTCCGAGCGGCCTGGCCATGCGCTGTCCGCTCGCGGTGCGTCACGTCTTGTGGGACCGCCACGTGCTGCAACCCGCCGCCCGTGACGTCCTGGGGGTGGAGCCGGCGCGGATCGACAGCCTGGGAACCTATGCCTGTCGCCGCATCTATGGATCGCAGGAGACCACCGCGCGGCCCAGCCAGCACGCCCGCGCCAACGCCATGGATGTTGCGAGCGTGCGCTTGGCTGACGGGCGGACGGTGTCGGTCTTGCGAGACTGGGATGGGCGGGGCGCAGCAGGGGCGGGCGGCGCGGTCTTTCTGAGACGCCTGCGCGACGGCGGTTGTCGCCTGTTCGGCAATGTTTTGACACCCGATTACAACGCGGCCCATCGTGATCACTTCCACCTCGACGGCGCCGCCAGGGGCGTCTGCACGCGGTCGCCCCGTTAACTCAAACGGCGTGTGGCGACATGCGCTTTACAGTTGACGACCTGTGGATAGTCGGGTGACAAAGTCGGGCAGTCCGGATTTTTCGCGGGGTCCAAACCCGCGTCTCGCTCCTTCGCCTGAACGAGCTTGTCCAGATGGACTGACGGATTCTCCAGCATGGAAATCCGCCTGGCAAAGCGCGTTTACGGAGACGCTAAGATGGCGACCGGCACGGTTAAGTGGTTCAACCCGACCAAGGGCTATGGATTTATCCAGCCCGACAACGGCGGCTCGGACGTTTTCGTCCATGTCACCGCGGTTCAGAAGGCAGGCCTGCAAGGCCTCGATGAAAACGCCAAGGTCGAATACGAGCTGGAAGACCAGCGCGGCAAGACCTCGGCCGTGGACCTCAAGGTTCTCTAAGGCCGACGAGCAAGGCGCGGAACCTACGGGTTCCGCGCCTTTCTTTTTGCCTGGAAGAGAAGAGCGCTAACGCGCGGCTCGCGGAGCCGCGCTGCTTGAGCGCAAAAGACAACAACACCGTCACCACCAAAGCCGCCGTCATCCTCGGGCTTGACCCGAGGATCGGGTTGTCCGCCTGCGCGACGCCAGCGAGGTTGAGCGTGCCCCTACGCTCGATCCTCGGGTCAAGCCCGAGGATGACGGCGGCAGGAGTTCAGTGAGGGCGGCGGGGCGACCTCGCGCCCTAGAACCCCAACTCGGCCCTTAACGCCTCGGGCGTCAGGCCGCCGGCGCGCAGTTCGGCCAGGGTCACCGACTGGTCGCGCTTGGCGTAGCGACGGCCATCGGGGCCGGTCAGCAGGCGGTGGTGGCGATAGACGGGCGCGGGCCAGCCCATCAGGGTCTGGATCAGGCGCTGGATGTGGGTGGCCTCGAACAGATCCAGGCCGCGCACGACATGGGTCATGCCTTGCAGGGCGTCGTCGTGGGTCACCGCCAGATGATAGGCGGTCCCGGCGTCCTTGCGCGCCAGGACCACGTCGCCCGCCGTTTCCGGGCGGGCGCGGATCAGGCCGGTTTCGCCGTCGGGGCCTTCGCCTTCCTCGACGAAGGACAGCGCGTTCCAGACCGCGCCGCCCAGGGTTTCGCGGGCGCGCTCCAGCGACAGGCGCCAGGCGTAGGGGCGGCCCTCCGCCAGCAGGCGGGCCTCCTCGTCGGACGGATGCGGGCCGGGGCGGACGGCCTCGGCGGGGCCGTGCGGGGCGTCGCCGATGGCGTCCAGGATCTCCTTGCGGGTGCGGAAGCAGCGATAGACCAGCCCGCGCGCCTTCAGCGCCTCGATGACGGCGGCGTAGTCGGCCAGATGCTCGGACTGGCGCCGCACCGGCGTCTCCCAGTCGAGACCCAGCCAGGCCAGGTCCTCATAGATGGCGGCTTCGAACTCGGGCTTGCAGCGGGTCGGGTCGATGTCCTCGATGCGCAGGACGAAGCGCCCGCCGGCCTCGCGCGCCGCGGTCCAGGCCGTCAGGGCCGAGAAGGCGTGGCCCCGGTGCAGGCGTCCGGTCGGCGAGGGGGCGAAGCGGGTGGCGAACATCGACGGATCAGAAACGCTTGAGCGCTCCGGCCTTTTCGGCCTGGTCGACGGCGACGCGGATATCGGCCTCGGCCACGAAGTCGAACTGGGCGATCAACTCCTCAAGGGCGAAGTCCGGCTGGGACAGGGCCCAGCGCATGGCGTGCGCGACGGGGCCGGTGAAGGCGGGGCCGAGCAGCCCGGTCGGTCGATAGGCGGTGAGCGTCAACGCCTGCGGCAGGGCGAAGCGGGCCGGGCGGGGGGCCAGCTTCTCTTGTGACATGGCCACTTCGTCGCGGAAGGCGGGCAAGGCGGTCAGACGCGCCAGGCGCTGGCCGAGGTCGGCGAGATGAGCCTGCAACGGGCGCCCGCCGTCCAGGGCCGCGGGCGGCATATAGGCGCGGAACGCCGGATCCTGCATCGCGGCCTGCTCCAGCAGGGAGAAGATGATCCGCCCATAGAGCGGGGTGACCGAGAAGGTGGCGTGCAGCGAGGCGCCGTCCTGGGCCAGGGCGTCGTGATAACAGCCGCGCGGCAGATAGAGGACGTCGCCGGGGCGCATCCGCACCTCGGCCATCAGGCGGCCCCGGCTCTGCTCCAGCCAGCGGCGAGTCTCGGGCGTGTCAGAGGGGAAGTCGACAGGGCTTTCGGCCCGGTTTTCGTAGAGGCGCCAGACCTTTTCGCCCTCGACCTGCAGGGCGAAGACATCGTGCAGATCATAGTGAGTCCCGAACGCCTGAACGCCCTTGAACGAGCAGTAGAGGTTGACCCCGATAGCGGCGGCGAAGGCGCGGCCCAGCATGGCCGAGGCGTCGGCCAGGCGCGGGGTCAGCTCCTGCGTGTCCCCGGCGATGAGGCTGGCGCCGGTGGCCAGGAAGACGGCCACCTTGGCCGGGTCGGGGCGCAGCACGGGGCCCGACTGGGTCTGGACGTGTCGGCAATACTGGTCTGGCGCGATGGCCACCGTGTCGCGCACCAGCTTCAGCGTCTGGGCGGTCCAGATCGACGACTGGTTCAACAGGGCGTTGAAGCCGTCCCAATCCAGCAGGCTCCGCTTGGTCGCGCCGTCTGCGGCGGGAATGTGCAGCGGTTTCCGGCCGTGAAACTCAGCGAAAAAGCGATCGGGGGTGATCGGGTGAAGAAGTTCGTTCAAGGTGCGCATCGGCCGCCACGCTAGAGCGGCGCCGTTTCCCTGTCGATACGGACCATCATGGCCACAGCCCCTTGCGCCTCCTCTATCGCCGCCGCCCGCGAGGCCCTGGCCGCCGCCGATCCGGCGCTGGCGCGGGCGCACGCCTCGACACCGGTGTTCGAGTGGCGGCTGCGCCCCGGCGGCTACGAGGGCCTGTTCCGCATGATCGTGGAGCAGCAGGTCTCGGTGGCCGCCGCCGCCTCGATCTGGAAACGGACGGTGGAGGGGCTGGGCGGGACGGTGACGCCCGACGCCGTTCTGGCGCTGGATGTCGAGACGCTACGGACCTTCGGCCTGTCGGGACAGAAGGCGAAATACGGCCACGAGATCGCCCGCGCCCAGACCGAGGGCCGCATCGACTTCGATCATCTGGAACGGCTGGACGACGTCGAGGCCGTCGCGGCCCTGGTCGCCATCAAGGGCGTGGGCCGGTGGACGGCGGAAACCTTCCTGATGTTCTGCGAGGGGCGCCTCGACGTCTTTCCCGGCGGCGACGTGGCCTTGCAGGAGGCGATGCGCTGGGCGGACGCGGGCGAAGTGCGTCCCAATGAGAAACAGGCCTATGCGCGGGCGGAAATCTGGCGGCCGCATCGCGGAGTGGCGGCGCATCTGCTCTGGGGATGGTATGGAGGGGTCAAGCGTGGCGATATCGCGCTGGAGGACCCGTCCACTTGAACCCGCTGACTGACGCCGATCTGACCCGGCCCGAGACCGTCCTGCCGCTGCTGGACTTCGCCGGCGTGGCCGTCTTCGCCGCGACCGGCGCCCTGGCGGCGGCGCGCGAGAAGCATGATCTGGTGACCTTCGCCTTCTTTGGCGCCATCACGGGGGTCGGGGGCGGGACGCTGCGCGATCTGCTGATCGGGGCGCCGGTCTTCTGGGTGCAGGACTGGCGCTATATCGCCGTCTGCGTGCTGGCGGCTGCGGCCTTCTGGGTGCTGGGGGCGCGGACCTGGCGTTTCCGGGCTCTGCTGTGGCTGGATGCAGTCGGCCTGGCGGCCTATGGCGTCATGGGGGCGGCCAAGGCGGCCACCTATGGCGTGGCGCCCCTGATCTGCATCGTCATGGGGGTGCTGACGGCCTGCTTCGGCGGGGTGGTGCGGGATGTGCTGGCGGGGCAGCCGTCGATCCTGCTGCGGCGCGAGTTGAACATTACGGCGGCTCTGTTGTCGGCGGGCCTGTTTGTGAGCTTGAAGGCCCTGACCGTGCCCACCTGGCCGGCGGTGGGGGTGGCGGTGGCGGCGGGCTTTGGCCTGCGCGCGGGCGCCCTGTTGTGGGGATGGAGCCTGCCGGCCTTTCCCAGCGCGCCGGGTCGAAACTGAGGATTGATCCATGAGCGATGTTCCCGCCGCCTATCGCGACGCGCCGCGCTGGCCGTTCGGCGACAGCCCCGAACTGGCCGATGAGCTGCTGGCCCTCATTCTTGCGGGCGGCAAGCGGGCGACCTGTTCGTCGCTGGCGGCGTGCGAGGCGGACATCATGCCGACCGTGGGCGAGGTCAGCGTCATCCTGGACGGCGCCGGCGTTCCGCGCTGCGCCATCCGCACCACCGAGGTCGAGATCATGCCCTTCGAGGCGGTCAGCGAGGACTTCGCTCGGGCCGAGGGGGAAGGCGACCTGACCTATGAATGGTGGCGCGACGCGCACGAGGCCTATTACCGTCGCGAAGGGACATGGGCGCCGGGCATGAAGGTGGTCTGCGAACGCTTTGAACTGGTCGAGGTCTTCTGACGCCGCGTCACGAAAACGCTGCATGTCGGTCATGGCGATGAGGGGGAATCGGGCGTAGGCTGAGGCTGTAAGACTAGGGAAGGAGACGTGTCCTCACTCCTGTCGCCTCAAGATCCCCCCGTATGCGCGGGAGGGCCTGATGCAGGTCCTGACCCGTCCTCCGTCCGGCTGGCCCGCCCTGGTGCTGAACGCTGACTTCCGGCCCCTGTCCTACTACCCCCTGTCGATCTGGCCCTGGGAAGAAGTGGTCAAGGCCGTCTGGCAGGAGCGCGTCGACGTGGTCGCCACCTATGACAAGGTGGTGCGCAGTCCGTCGATCGAGATGCAGCTGCCCAGCGTCATCGCGCTGAAGTCCTATGTCGATCAGGACCGCAAACCCGCCTTCACCCGCTTCAACGTCTTCCTGCGCGACGGCTTCGCCTGCCAGTATTGCGGCGAGAGCAGCCTGGCCCAGGACCTGACCTTCGACCACGTCATCCCCCGCTCGCGGGGCGGCCGCACCACCTGGCAGAACATCGTCGCCGCCTGCGGCCCCTGCAATCTGAGGAAGGGCGGGCGCACGCCGCAACAGGCGGGAATGCCCCTTCTGCGCCGCACCGCCCATCAGCCGAACTCGTGGGAGCTGCAGGAAGCCGGCCGCCGCTTCCCGCCTCACTTCCTGCATCAGAGCTGGTTGGACTACCTCTACTGGGACATCGAGCTGGAGCCCTAAGGGGGCGGCCATGGGCGGGGCCAAAGAAAAAGGCCCGGCGTTTCCGCCGGGCCTTTGTCGTATCAGTCGGTCGCCGTGGATCAGGCGGCTTCGGCCTCGGCCTCGGCGGCGGCCAGTTCGGCGGCGGTCGGGACCGGCTTCTTGGCGCTCAGCGACTTGCCGAGCAGGGCGACGGCGGCGTCCTTGTCGATCTTGTTGGCGGCGGCGACTTCACGGGCCATGCGGTCCAGGGCCGATTCGTACAGCTGACGCTCCGAATAGGACTGTTCCGGCTGGGTGTCGGCGCGGTGCAGGTCGCGGACCACTTCGGCGATCGAGATCAGGTCGCCCGAGTTGATCTTGGCTTCATATTCCTGGGCGCGACGCGACCACATGGTGCGCTTGACGCGGGCGCGGCCCTTGAGGGTCGTCAGAGCCTTGGTGACGGTGTCGTCGGCGGCCAGGGTGCGCAGGCCAGCCGTCTTGGCCTTCTTGGTCGGGACGCGCAGGGTCATCTTTTCGTGGTCGAAGGTCACGACATAGACTTCCAGGGACATGCCGGCGACTTCCTGAGTCTCGATCGCGGCGACCTTGCCGACGCCGTGCGCGGGATAGACCACCGCGTCGCCAACCTTGAATTCCAGACCGGTCTTGCTCGTCATGTCATTCCTTTCCCGGAACAGGGATAAAGCGAGGCGCTGTATGCAGCCGATGGGCGAAAACAACCCCGCCGCCGGAAACTGGTCCCGTCGGTTGGGCGGTCAGGTCACACATCAGAAGCGAAAGCGGATCACCGAACCTCTGGCCGACCCCGTCTGTTCAACGGGGGACTGTCGCAAACGCGGGCGGCGCGCATGACTGCGGAACCGCCCGTTTCGAATAGGGAGGAACCTATCATAAAATCGGGGAATCTCAAAACATCCACAGGACGACTGAGAGGTTCCGGCACTTTGTGACCGGATTGTGTCGAGACCTTAGGAGCCCTTGCCGGGTTTCGTGCTGAAGTATTTCTCGAACTTGCCGGTCTCGCGTTCATACTGTTCGCGGTCGGCGGGAGGCGTGCCCTTGACGGTTATGTTGGGCCAGACCTTGGCGTATTCGGCGTTGACCTGCAGCCACTTGCCGTCGGGCTCGTCCTCGGTGTCGGGGACGATGGCGTCGACGGGGCATTCCGGCTCGCAGACGCCGCAGTCGATGCATTCGTCGGGGGCGATGACCAGGAAGTTCTCGCCCTCGTAGAAGCAGTCCACCGGACAGACCTCGACACAGTCCATGAACTTACATTTCACGCAGGCGTCGGTGACGATGTAGGTCATGGCGGTCGGGCGGGCTCTCTGGCGCAATCAGGGTCGAGGGCGGGCAAATGGCCCCGTCGGAACCAAGTGTCAACCGAGGGCGCTGTTCAGCGATGCGAGAAGCTTGACGGGCTCGAGGCGCGTCTGCATCCCATACGGTTGAAGATCATCGTTCAAAGAGGAGGTTCGCCCATGCGTTTCGTCGCTCGTTCCGCAGTCGTTCGTGTCGGCGCGGGGGCTGTCGCTCTCAGCCTTCTGGCCGGGGGCGCCGTCGTCGCCCAGGCCGCCCTGACCAAGGTCCCGTCCGAGGTTCAGGCCGGCGACTACAGGCTGGATTCCGCCCACGGCAAGATCACCTGGTCGGTCGATCATCTGGGCTTCTCGAAATATTATGGCCAGTTCGTCAATGTTCAGGCCGAGTTGAAGCTGGACCCGGCCAACCCTTCCGCCAGCAGCCTGACGGCGACCATTCCGCTGACCGAGGTGGATTCCAACTCGGACGGGCTGAACAAGCACCTGCAGACGGCCGACTTCTTCGACACCGCCAATCATCCGGTCGCCACCTTCCGCTCGACCCGCATCGTCGTTGATCCGTCGGAGCCGAACGAAGCCATGGTCTATGGCGAACTCACCCTGCGCGGGGTGACCAAGCCGGTGACCATGGAGGTCGAGTTCAACCAGGCGGGCCAGACGCGCGGCGGCTACAAGGCCGGCTTCGACGGCGAGGCCAAGATCAAGCGCTCGGACTTCGGCATCACCTTCGCCCTGCCGGCCCTGGGCGACGAGGTCGAGCTGCACATCGAAGGCGAGTTCGTGAAGCCGGCGGCCTGAGGCTATCCTCCCCAGGTCAGGCTTCTGGCGCGTCGAGCGCCGCATATAGGGCGCGGGCTTCCTCGGGAGGGCCGCGCCTTTCGCCCAATTGGACCACGCGCACGGCGACCAGCCGCCCGCCCTGCGCGAACAGCAGGTCGTCGCCGGGGTGGACGCTGCGGCTGGGCTTGTCGAGCCGGGTCTGGACCCCGTGGTGGGTCAGGCGGATCAGGCCGCGCTCGACCATGTCGGCCGCCATGCCTCGGGTCTTGGCGAAGCGGGCGCGCCACAGCCACAGGTCGATGCGGCAGTGCGGGACGCTGTCCGCGACGGGGGTCACGGGACAGGGCTCACGAAGTCGCGGCCTTGCGCCTCGGGCGGCGCTTGCGGCGCGGGGGCGCGGCGGGCTGGGTCAGTTGGGCCAGGGCGGCGAAGGGCGAATCCTTGGGCGGGGCGGTCGGCTGGCCGGGGCGCGGGGCCTTGTCGGCGCGGGGCGGGCGCAGGGTGGCCTGCACCTGTTTGGCCTGTTCGGCAGTCCAGCCGAGTTCGGTGAGCGCTTCGTCGGACAGCGCAGACTTGCCGGCGGCGCGCGACAGGTCGGCGAAGCGTTCCAGCGCCTCCACCGGCGCGGTCCACGATCCGACGGCGCGCCGACCGAAGGCCGACAGCGCGCGCGGTGACGGGACGGGCGAGGGCAGGGGGAGGAGGGCCTCGCCGCCGGGGCGGAAGGCCTCGGTCACAAAGGCCTGGGCCAGCAGCCGGGCGCGGGGCTTGAGCGCGCCGGGCAGCCAGACGGAGTGGGCGCCGACTCTGATCGCAAAGGTCTTGACCGTGCGCCGCTCGTGCTGGCTCAGCGCCGCCAGATCGCGCTCGACCTCGGCGCGGGTGATGACGCCGCCCGCCTCGATCAGGCGAAAGGCCAGGCCGCGCGGCAGGCCGGTCAGGCTGCCGGTGTCGAGCGCCTGACGCAGGCGACGAAGGTCGCGAAGGGCGCGCCCGGCCTCCGAGGCCAGCCAGGCCTCGATGCGCCGCTGGGCCCGCTCGCGCGCCGGGACCGGGCCAAGGTCGCCCAGCAGCCGCACGCGCGGCGCGAAGGGATCATCGTTGAGGATGCGGGCCGTCAGGGCGCCCTTCCACAGGACGTCGCCGCCGCCTGAACGCGGGTTAGGAAGAAGGCTGAAGGCTTCGTCGGCCTCGGCGGCCAGCTTGCCGAGGCGCCGCGCGATCTCTGGTCCCACGGCGCGGGTCGCGGCCTGTCGCAGCGCCCGGTCGGCCAGGGCCGAGCCGCCCGCGTCGGGGGTGAAATGAACCCCCTCCAGATGACCGACCACCTCGCCCTCGACCGTCACCTCGCCGTCGTCGGCCACGCCCGCCAGGGTGTCCGAACGCACGTTCAGCGCCCGCATCAGGGCCGTGGTGCGCCGATCGACGAAGCGGGCGGTCAGCCGTTCGTGCAGGACGTCGCTGAGCCGTTCCTCCAGCGCCTTGGTCCGGTCGCGCCACCCTTGCGCCTGATCCATCCAGTCTGGGCGGTTGGCGATATAGGCCAGGGTCCGCACCCCGGCGAGGCGGGCCGACAGCTGGTCGATCTGGCCGTCGTCGCGGTCCAGATCATTGAAGCGCGGGGCGACCCAGTCCTCGGTCAGGCGGCCCCGGCGACTGGTCAGGGCGGTGAAGATCTCCTTCGACAGGCGGGCGTGCTCGTCCAGGGTGGTCTTCTGGAAATCCGGCAGTTGGCAGGTCTCCCACAGCCGCATCAGGGCGCCGCGCGAGCGGGCGATCTTCTTGATGTCCTCATCCGCCGCGAAGCGCCGCAGCAGGGTCTCGTCCAGGGCCTGGGCTGTCAGCCGCAGGCCGAAGCGTTGAGGCGTCACCGTCAGCGAGCGCAGCAGGTCGGGTAGGGTGTCGAAGTCCAGCCGCCCGTGACGCCACTCGGCGGCCTCGACCGGATCGAAGCGGTGAGTAACCACCTGTTCGAGGATGTCCTCGTCCAGCTCCTCGGCCTCGCCCGTCACGCCGAAGGTGCCGTCGCGCAGGTGACGTCCGGCGCGTCCGGCGATCTGGCCGATCTCCGACGCGTGCAGCCAGCGGGTGCGCGTGCCGTCGAACTTCCTCAAGCCCGCGAAGGCGACATGGTCCACATCCATGTTCAGCCCCATGCCGATGGCGTCGGTGGCGACCAGGAAGTCCACCTCGCCCGACTGGAACAACTCGACCTGGGCGTTGCGGGTGCGGGGGCTGAGGCTGCCCATGACCACGGCGGCCCCGCCGCGTTGGCGACGCAGCAGCTCGGCGATGGCGTAAACCCGCTCGGTCGAGAAGGCGACGACGGCGCTGCGGCGGGGCAGGCGGGTCAGCTTCTTGGATCCAGCGTAGGACAGGGTGGACAGGCGCTCGCGGGTGACGATCTCGGCCTCGGGGACCAGGGCGCGGATCAGCGGGGCCATGGTCCCGGCCCCCAGGAACATGGTCTCGAACCGACCGCGCGCATGCAGCAGGCGCTGGGTGAAGACGTGGCCGCGTTCCGGGTCGGCGACCAGCTGGATTTCATCAATGGCCAGGAACTCGACCTGACGCTCCAGCGGCATGGCCTCGACGGTGCATACGAAATAGGCCGGGCGCGGCGGGACGATCTTCTCCTCGCCGGTGATCAGGGCGACGGCGGCAGCCCCGCGCTGCTTGACGATCCGCTCATAGATCTCGCGCGCCAGCAGGCGCAGCGGCAGGCCGATCATGCCCGAGGCGTGACCCAGCATCCGCTCGACCGCCAGGTGGGTCTTGCCGGTGTTGGTGGGGCCCAGGATCGCCGTGACGCGCGAGGGGGCCATGCCCGAGGAACGGTCGCTCATGTCTGGGAAGAAGGTGGCGCCTTCCGCGCCGGGGTCAAGCGCGGCGATGCGGCGCCCCGGACGCCTTTTGAGCTTGGCTATTCGTAAACGGGTTCGGGCGGGAGGCGGAACAGGGGCGAAACGAATCGGGACCGAATCAGCGATTCGCTCCGATTCAGGGTTTGTTCCCTACAAGATATTGTAGATTAACGTGGATTAATCACTAGGATTTTCTTGCCGGGTCGAAAACCCGGCTCCTTCGGCTTTCCCTCGCCCCCACGACCCGCTAGGGACGACGCACGACGGCCCCGTAGCTCAGCTGCATAGAGCAAGGCTTTCCTAAAGCCGAGGTCGCAGGTTGGAGTCCTGCCGGGGTCGCCACAACCTTTGGTTGTGCGGCAAGTTATTGAAATTGCTAGACAAAATTTCGGAAAAATTCCCCAATTTGGGGCCTTCCACCGCGCGCTGAAGCCTCAGCCGAGGGATGTCGCCACGATGGTCTCTCCCCGCATGGCCGAATAGATCCGGCTCCAGGGGTAGGGAGACAGGCAGGCGACCTCGGTCATCCGGTCAAAAGACAGGTCGTCCTCCAGGTGGGCGTGGACATAGTCCAGAACCCGGTTGAGGTGAATGCGCAGGGCATTGCGCAATGCCCTGCGCATTGTTATCAAACAGCCATGACCTATCGAGATTTCTACGACAGCGCCGTCGTGCGGAAGGCCTACACAGCCAAGAAGCTGCTGGACTTGGCCTTCCTGATTCAGGCCCAGGTGACGAAGGTCTATGCCCGCAACGGCATGGTCTTCCCTGTCTCCTGCTCGTCCACATTGCTGCATCTCAGCAAGAGCGGGCCGGCTTCCGTGACAGAGGTCGCCCGCGCGCTGGAGCACCCTCACCAGACGGTGGCGCAACATCTCGCCACGCTCAGCAAACTTCAGGTCATCGAAAAGCGAACCGACGCCGCCGACCGCCGACGCACCGAGTATTTTCTGACCGCGTTCGGCGAGGCGCAGGCCAGCCTTCTGCATCAGTACAATGTGGAAGCGGCCGCCGTTTTCGAGGGTCTGGACACCGACATCGGCGCCGACCTCGGCGATCTTCTGGACCGCGCCATGGCGGCTCTGAATGCCCGTCCGATGGATGATCGCTTCGAACTTCCCCAATCGCCCGGAGATCAATCGTGAGAAAATCACTCATCGCCCTGGGCGTCATTCTGACAGCCCTGCTGGTCTATTGGCTGGCTTCGCCAAAGCAGGTGATGCGGTCCGAAAGCGCGCAGACCTTTGCAGACTTCGTTCCAGCGCTGATGGAGGAAGAGGCGATTCCAGGCATGGCCGTCGCGGTCGTGAGAGATCACCAGGTCGTCCACATGCAGGGCTACGGCTTCGCCGACGTGAAAGCGCGCAAGCCGATGACCGCCGACACGCCCATGAACATTGCGTCCATCAGCAAGCCGATATTGGGGATCGTCCTGCTGCAGCTTCACGACAAGGGCCTGCTGGATCTGGACGCTGACATCAACGCCATGCTGCCCTTCCGGGTGAACAATCCCAATGCCGATGGCCAGCCGATATCCATTCGTCAACTGGCGACCCATACATCCGGCATCGCAGACTTCTACGTTGTCTCGGACTACCAGAAGGGGGCGGACTCGCCGACGCCTCTGGTCGATCACCTTCGCGGCCTCCTGACGCCAGAAGGCGCACGCTATGAAGGCGGCGCCCACTACCTCAAGACAGCGCCTGGAGCCGAACGCGAGTACAGCAATCTGGGCGCCGGTGTCGCCGGCGCCGTTGCCGAGACCGTCGGGCGCGCGCCCCTGGCCGCGCTCGCCAGGACGAACGTGTTCGAGCCTCTCGGCATGACCAACTCTTCCTGGCTCCTGGCTGACTATGGCCCGGGCGAGTTGGCGACCCGATACGACGTGGTTCAGTGCCTTCCCCTCACCGGCCTCTGCGCAGACACGGAACAACCGAAACGCAACTTCCTCATCCGCAAGATCTTCCGTCCCGCCAGCAGCGACCGCCGTCTCGAAGCCTATCCGCAGTTTGGAAACCCCAACTACCCGGATGGCGGCGTGAACGCGTCGGCACGGGATCTGGCCCTGCTGGCCCAGAGCATGCTGGCGGGGGGAAAGACGCGCAGCGGCCACCTGCTGTCCACCGCCTCGTTCGATGAGATGCTGAAACTACAACTGCCGCCCAGCATCGACGACCGGCAGCGCTTCTTCTGGCGAGATCGCAACGGGCTTATCGGCCACGCTGGTTCAGACCAGGGCGTTTACACCAGCCTCTATTTTGATCCGGCGAAGGGGAACGCCGTCATCGTCCTGATGAATCGCACGCCGGATCTTCAGACCGAGAACGCGATGGCCCGCCTCTTTGATCGCATCAGTCAGGATTTGCTCCGATGATCTGGACGCCGTCGCATGAGGCCGGCGACTTGAAGACGCTGAGCTTCACGGTCCGTCCCAGCAGCCCCTCAGACACTGATCGCCTTGTGGACATCTGGCGAGGGGCTGTCGACGCCACTCATGATTTTCTCGATCCCGGGGACCGTCAGGCCATCGAGACGGAAGTCCGCGCCTTTTTCCCCACCGCGAACTTCCAAGTGGCCGTCGACAGCCAGGACGTCCCACTTGGCTTCATGCTGCTCAACGACGCCCATCTCGAAGCCCTTTTCATCAGCCCTGATCGACGCGGCCAAGGCATTGGCAAGCTGTTGATGCAACGCGCCATGGGCGCGCACGAGGTGCTGACGGTCGATGTGAATGAACAGAACGTCCACGCGCTCGGCTTCTATGAACGGCTGGGCTTTGAGATCACCGGTCGCTCCTCCATCGACGGGCAAGGTCGTTCCTATCCCCTGCTGCACATGCAGCTCGCAAGCCATCATCGGTAGATCGGCTTCAGGCGCGCGGCCCGATGACCTCGGAAATAGGATTTCGCTGCGTGCGCCGCAGGACCGGGGCGGCGTGAAGATGAGAGGAAATTAACGAAGCGGCGAACGGATTTCCTTCTAATGGTCCCGCTTGCGTCGTCGACGGCGCTGTCGATTCCTCGAGGCTGTTTTAAGTGAAATCTGCTCGTTCTTCCGCCCGTCTTCTGGCGCTGGGCGTTGTTGTCGCACTAGCCGGGGCGTCCGGCGCCGCCGCCCAGACCTATCGTCCCGCCTTCCACCCGGATCAGCTGAAGGGACCGCCGGCGGGCCGGGTCAACGAGGTGCTGGTGGTGGGCTCGCCGCACCTGTCCCAGATGGGCGGCGCGGTGACGGCCCAGATGCTGACGCCGCTGCTGGATCGTCTGGCGGCCTGGGCGCCCGAGGTGATCGCCATCGAGAACGTCTCGGGTCTGCAATGCGACGCCATGCGCCGCTATCCGCAGCGCTACGCCATGTCTATCAGCGACTATTGCGAGGACGTCAGCCACGCCGGTCAGCAAATCGGTCTGGACGTTCCGGCGGCCAACGCCGAGGCCGAGCGGATGCTGGCGGCATGGCCCGCGACTCCGAAGCCGGAGCAGCGTCGCCGTCTGGCGGCGGTCTTCCTGGCGGCGGGCGAGCCGACCTCGGCCTTCGTCCAGTGGCTGCGCCTGGCGCCGAGCGAGCGCCGCGAGGGCGAGGGGTTGGACGCGACCCTGGTCGCGCAGTTGAACAAGCAATTGGACAGCATCAACGAGAGCGATTCCGTCGCCGCCGTCCTGGCCGCCCGTCTGGGGCTGGAGCGGGTTTGGAGCGTCGATGACCACTCGGCCGACCGCTATCCGGCGGACATCAGGAGCTATGCCCGGGCGATCCGCCAGGTCTGGAACAACCCGGCGAGCGAAGAGCGCAAGGCGGCGGAGGCGCCGTTGGACGACGGGCTGTCGCAGCCCGACGGCCTGATGAACCTCTATCGCTACTACAACAGCCCCGAGGCGATGCGCCGGGCCTATGAGAGCGACTTCGGCGCGGCCCAGAAGGACCCGTCGCCCGAGGGCTACGGCCGGATGTACCTGGCGGCCTATGAGACGCGGAACCTGCGCATGGTCGCCAATATGCGCGACGTCATGGGGGTGAAGCCGGGCGTCAGGATGCTGGCCCTCGTGGGCGCCTCGCACAAGGGCTACTACGAGGCCTATCTGAACCAGATGCACGACGTGGTGCTGGCGGACGTGGGCGCGGTGCTGCGCTGACAGAGGCGTGACGGTCGGGGCGGCGCGCAGCGAAGCCGCCCTGATCTCGATCCGCGAAGCCACGGCGGCTGGCGACAGAAAAGCTTCACTAGCAGCGGGTTCTATTGTGAAGCTTTAATTACGCTGTTAGGCCAGCGGGTTCAAACTCCAGGGGGCGCTATGAAAAAGCTATTCGCTGCGGCTGCGGCCGCAACGGTTCTGATCGCGGGAACGGCGTCAGCTCAAATCGTGCTGCCGTCGGCGCAGGTTGGAAGTCCCTATTCGACCTCGCTAACGTCTCCCCCCGGCTACATCACCCCCGCCTATGCGACTTCCGTGGCGCCTCCGGGACTAGCCGTAGGGGGATCGACGCTCACCGGGACCCCGACAACGGCGGGAACCTACGTGTTCAGCGTCAACGTCACAGGCTCGGCCGCATCCACGTGCATGATGCCCAGCCCCATCCCTCCGTACATGCCTGTGGCGACGCCTTGCCTCCTGCCCGCCTCGACCACACAGACCTATCAGATGCAGGTCGTCGCCGCTCCCGCTGCCGTTCCCACCATGACGGAATGGGCCATGATCCTGTTAGGCCTGATGCTGGCGGGCTGCGCCGCAGTGATGATCCAGCGTCGGCGCATGGCCGCATAGGCCGTCCGGCGGCGTCGAACCCTGAACAGCCCTGTCAGTCAATGGCGAAGCTGTGTGCGAAGTCGTCGAACCTTGCTGAAAATTCACGGGTCAGTTCGGCCGGGGCGCCTGATGCTAGCGGGGGGAGCAACCCACGGAGGCGTCATGGCGAGGTTTGAGGCGGGGGCGGCGGCTCTGCTGGCGGCGGTGTGCCTGGGCGGGCCAGCGTGGGCTCAGGCGCCCCTGACCAGCCGGGAGGTGGTAGGCGACTGGCGGCTGGCGGTCACGCCCGCCGAGCGTCAGGACGTCAGCATCACCTTCAAGGCCAGGGACGGAGGGCAGAGGCTCGACTTTCCGCTGACGGTCGCGGCCCAGGCCAATGGACAGCTGGCCTGCGTCCTCGACGGCGAGCCCGCTGACTGCCGCATCCGGGACGGCAAGCTGGTCGTCGTCATGGCTCAGGACGGCTTCAGGATGATCTTCACCCTGACCGACCGGACGCGCGGCGGGTTCAGCGGCGCGGCCAGCATGAGGGTGCGCCTCCTGCCCATCGGCGGGTCGATCGGCGCCGTGACCATGCGGTCTGTGCTTCCCTGAGAAGGAGCCAAGGAGGGGGCGGGCTTTGCTTGCCCCCGTTGTCCCCTGGGTGAAAGACAAACTCCATCAGGCCGACCGCTATGCGGCGGGAGGCGCGGCTTGCCACGGTGACGCTTCACTGGCACGAGACGGTCTTTCATCGGGGGTATCATGGTTCGACTTCTTTGCGCCTTGCTGGGCGCTCTCAGTGTCTTCGGGTGGGCGTCTGCCAGTCTGGCTCAGGACGTTATCCCGCCGTCGGTCACTTCGATCACGCCGGCCTCAACCGGGCCGTCGCTGGCTACGACAGAAACCTTCACTGTCACGTTCAGCGAGTCGGTGACCGGCGTGAGCGTGGGCGATTTCACGCTGACGACGTCGGGCGGCGTCAGCGCGACGGTCGATAGCGTGACCGGCTTCGGCGCCACCTATACCGTCTCTGTCGGCGGCATTTCGGGCGTCGGCACTCTGCGTCTGGATCTGAAGGCGAGCGGCACGGGCATTCAGGACGAGGCCTCGAATCCGATCGTCGGAGGCTACACGTCTGGAGGCGTGCTGACGGTCGTCGCCCCGGCGCCGGTTGCGGTCCCGACCATGACGGAATGGGCCATGATCCTGCTGGGCCTGATGCTGGCGGGCGTCGCGGCGGTCACGATCCAGCGACGGCGCATCGCGGTCTAGGTCGGCCGGCCAAGCCGGAATTTGAACGGCCCCGTCCTGGCGGCGGGGCCGTTTGCTTGTCCGCCGAAAAGGGCGGGGGAGCGTGCAGCGGCGCCCTATCCCGCCAGCGCGGCCCGCTTCTCTTCCAGCTCCAGCCATTCCAGTTCGGCGGCTTCGAGGTCGGCGCGGGCCTTGTCGGCGGCCTTCATGGCGGCGTCGAAGGCCTTGGGGTCGCGGGTGTAGAGGGACTGGTCGGCCAGGGTCGCGTCGTGCCTGGCGATCTGGCCGGGCAGGGCTTCCAGCAGGGCTTCCAGCTCCTTCAGCCGGTGGGCGTCCTTGAAGGACAGCTTGCCGGGTTTCTTGGCGGCGACGGCTGCGGGCGCGGGGTTGGCCTCGGCGCGGGCGGCGGCCTCCTTGTCCTGCGGGCGGGGGTTGGCGCCGGGCTGGAGGAAGCCGGGGTTCTGGCGGATGAAGTCGGTCCAGCCGCCGGGGGTTTCGACGATGTCGCCGCGCCCGTTCATGGCGATGGTCGAGGTGGCCAGACGGTCGACGAAGTCGCGGTCGTGGGACACCAGGATCAGGGTGCCGTCATAGGTCTCGAGCAGCTCTTCCAGCTTGTCGAGCGTGTCCATGTCGAGGTCGTTGGTCGGTTCGTCGAGGACCAGCATGTTGGCCGGCTTGGCCAGGGCGCGGGCCAGCAGCAGGCGGTTGCGCTCGCCGCCCGACAGGGTCGAGATCGGCTGGCGCAGCTGGGCCTCGGAGAAGAGGAAGTCCTTGGCGTAGGCGGCGACGTGCTTGGAGAAGCCGCGCACGATGATGCTGTCGCCGCCGCCCGGCGTCAGGGCGTCCCACAGGGTCATGTCCGACTTCAGCCCCTCGCGCGACTGATCCAGATAGACGGGTTCGAGGTTGGAGCCGAGCTTGACCGTGCCCTCGTCGGGGGTCAGCTCGCCCAGCAGCACCTTGACCAGGGTGGTCTTGCCCGCGCCGTTGGGACCGACGATGGCCAGCCGGTCGCCGCGGATGATGCGGGTGGTGAAGGGCTTGAAGATGGTGCGGTCGCCAAAGACCTTGGACACGCCCTTGAGGTCGGCCACCAGCTTGCCCGAGGTGACGCCGGAATCGACGCCGAGATAGAGCTCGCGCGGCTGATCCTTGGCGCGTTCGGCGTGTTCGCTGCGCAGGGCTTGCAGCGAGCGGGCGCGGCCTTCGTTGCGGCTGCGGCGGGCGGTGATGGAGGAGTAGAAGGTCGCGGTCTCGCGCTCGATGGTCTTGGACAGGCGGCGCAAGGATTCGGCCTCCTCCTCCATGACCTTGGTGGACCATTCGTCAAAGGCGTTGAAGCCCTTGTTCAGGGTGCGGACGCGGCGGTTTTCCAGCCAGTGGACGGTGTTGGTGACCTTGTTCAGGAAGGCGCGGTCGTGGCTGACCACGAGGACGGCGAAGCGGGCCTGAACCAGCTCGTTTTCCAGCAGTTCGATGGCCAGGATGTCGAGGTGGTTGGTCGGCTCGTCCAGCATCAGGACGTCGGGTTCTTCGGCAAACGCCTTGGCCAGAGCCGCGCGGCGCGTCTCGCCGCCCGACAGGCCGACGGCGGATTTCTCCGGGTCCAGGCCGAAGGTGGCCAGCCAGCTTTCAGCGGTCCAGCGTTCGGCGCCGCCGGATGAGGCATAGTCCAGCAGGGTGTCGCCCTGGACGTCGGGTTCCTGAGGCACATAGGCGAAGCGGGTGCCGGCCTGGACCGAGCGGTCGCCCGAGTCCTGCTCGATCAGGCCCATGACGATCTTCATCAGGGTCGACTTGCCGGCGCCGTTGCGCCCGACCAGGGCGGCGCGGCTGCGCGGTTCAACCGCCAGATCGACGCCGTCAAACAGCGGGCGCTGGCCGTCCTGAAGGCGGACGTCCTTGAGAGCGACGAGAGGGGGGCGAGCAGCCATGAAGACGATGCGATCGATAAAACGGGAGAAGGGGCGTCCCTATAGACCGAGGGGGGCGGTCAGGCCATCGCTTGATAACATACCAACCGGACGGTAATGCTGCGGAATGGACGCTCAGACCCGCCGCCGCGCACCCGAAGCCACCCGCGCCGAGATCATCGACATGGCCATCGAGGTCGCCGCCGATCAGGGGGCCATGGGCTTGACCATGGACGCGGTGGTGGCGCGCCTGCCCTTCAGCAAGGGCGCCCTGCTGCATCATTTCCCCTCCAAGCTGGCGCTGCTGGAAGGGGTGATCGACCATCTGGCCGGGCAGATGACGGCCCAGGTGCTGGAAGAGGCGGCGCGCGATCCCAACCCCTATGGCCGCAATGCGCGGGCCTATTTGCGGGCCACGGTCAATGACCCGGTGACGGAACGCGACGTCAGCATCGGCCGAGCGGCGCTGGTCGCCTGCGCCGTCGAGCCCGGTCTGATCGTGCGCTGGCGGGCGGCGATGCGGGCCTTGGCCGAGGACGATCCGGTCGATCCGGCGGGCAAGGACGACGCCCTGATGCTGCGGCTGATCGCCGACGGTCTGTGGATGAGCGACCTGTTCGGGACGCACGAGGTTTCGCCGGAACAGCGCAAGGCCCTGTTGTCGTTGCTGACGCCGGGCGTCTTGCTGGCCGAGGCGGGCGCATGAATCCCGTGACCTGGGCGGCCTTGCTGGGGGCCATCGGCTTTGAGGTCCTGGGCACGACCCTGTTGCAGCAGTCGCAGCAGTTCACCAAGCCCTGGCCGACGGCGGGGCTGGCGCTGTGTTACGGCGCGGCCTTCTATCTGCTGACCATCGCCTTGAAGCAGATGCCGGTCGGGCTGGCCTACGCCATCTGGAGCGGGCTGGGGGTGGTGCTGATCTCGTTGATCGGCCTGTTCCTGTTCAAGCAGAAGCTGGATGTGCCGGCGGTGGTCGGTCTGGTGATGATCGTGGGCGGGGTGGTGGTGATCAACGTCTTCTCCAAGAGCGTGACGCACTGAGCAATTCTCCCTCCCCTATATGGGGAGGGTGGCTGACGCGAAGCGGCAGACGGGTGGGGGCGCTTCGGCACATCAGGCGCGGCGTCCAGTATCGCTTCGCCCTCCCCACCCGGTCGCTGCGCGACCACCCTCCCCATGAAGGGGAGGGAGAAGGCGACAAAGCGGGCTTTGGCGCGTATAGGCCCGGCGCATGAAACCCTTCTGGGAAACAACACCGCTGACGGAGATGTCGGCCGCCGAGTGGGAGAGCCTGTGCGACGGGTGCGGTCTGTGCTGCGTCATTCGCTTCGAGGACGAGAACACCGGCGAGATCGTGCCGACGCGGGTGCACTGCAAGCTGTTCGATCCTGACAAGTGCACCTGTTCCGACTACGCCAACCGCCAGGAGCATGTCCCGGACTGCATCAAGCTGACGCCGGGCAAGATTGGCAATCTGCGCTGGCTGCCGCCGTCGTGCGGTTATCGTCGGGTGCATGAGGGGCGGGGGCTGGCCTGGTGGCACCCGCTGATCTCGGGCGACCCGGAGACGGTGCATACCGCAGGGGTGTCGATCCGGCGCCAGACCATCTCGGAGGCCGCGCTGGCGACCGAGGAGGACGCCCTGGATTTCGAGGCGCCGGAATGGATGCTGGAACGGGGCGGCGACGCTAACGAATAATTCGTCGTGCGGGGATTAAGGGGGGAGCATGGGGATCGTTGTTACGCGAGCAGGGGCGAAGGACACGGCTGAACGTGATGCGTTCGACCGGCTGACCGCCATCGCCTGCGCCGCGTTCGACGCCCCCCACGCCATGATCACGGTGCTGGACGAGGACCGCGCCGTCTTCCGAGCCGGCGTGGGCCTTGACGACGTCAGCGTGCCCCGGCTGGAGAGCGTGAGCCACCATCTGGCGACGCTGGGCCCCGAGGCGGTGTTCGTGATCGAGGACACCCATGCAAGCGCGGACTATCGGCGCCACCCTCTGGTGACGGGGGAGCCGTGCATCCGCTTCTTCGCCGGGGCGACGGTCTGCGATCGAAGCGGGGCGGCGGTGGGCGCCATCGGCGTCATGGACGTCAAGCCGCGGCCCGCCCCGACCGAGGCGCAGCTGAGGCTGCTGCGTCAGCTGGCTGGTCTGGCCGGCGACCTGCTGGAACACGCCGAGGCCGTGCGGCAGGAGGCGGCGCGTCTGGAGACGTTGCGGCTGGCCGAGGACATGGTGGGGGTCGGACGCTGGCGCTATGAGGTGGCGTCCGGCGCCGTGACCTGGTCGGACGAGATCTATCGCGTCCACGGGGTCGCGCCGGGCGCCTTTGCCCCGAGCCTCGACGACGTGTTCGGCCACTATCACGCCGAGGACCGGGTCGAGATCCAGGGCCTGGTCACGCGGGCGCTGGAGACGGGCGAGGGCTACAGCTTCAAGCTGCGGCTGCTGGGCAAGGACGGCGTGGAGCGGGTGGTGGCCGCCGAAGGCGCGGCCGAGAAGGACGCCACCGGCCGGGTCATCGCCCTGTTCGGCGTCCTGCAGGACGTGACCGAGCGCGAGCGGCTGTTGCGGGCGGCCCAGACCAATGAGCGGCGCTATCGCCTGCTGGCCGAGAACACCGGCGACGTCATCACCCGCGTCAAGATGGACGGGTCGAGCAAGTATATCTCGCCGGCCATCCAGCAACTGCTGGGCTGGACCTATGAGGACATGAGCGGCCAGTCGACCGACTATGTCCACCCCGAGGACCGGCTGCAGGTGCTGCAGGCGATCAGCGCGGCGGTGAAGACCGGCCAGCCGACCCGGCTGGAGCATCGGGCGGTGCACCGTCAGGGCCATACGGTCTGGGTCGAGTCCGCCTTCAAGGCCCTGACGGACGAGCACGGCCAGGTCGACGACGTGGTGGTGGTGATCCGCGACATGACCCAGCGCAAGCTGCTGGAGGACGAGGTCATCGAGGCCAAGGAGCGGGCCGAGAAGGCCGCCCAGGCCAAGAGCGAGTTCCTGGCCAATATGAGCCACGAGCTGCGCACCCCGCTGACCAGCGTGATCGGCTTCTCGGGCCTGTTGCAGGCGTCCGAGGCCCTGCCGGCCGAGGAGCGGGTCTATGTCGAGCGGATCGCCACGGCGTCGGAGGCCCTGCTTGGGGTGATCAACGACATCCTGGACTATTCCAAGCTGGAAGCGAACGCGATCGAGATGGACCCCGAGCCCTTCCAGGTCGCGGCCCTGGTCGACGGGGCGGCGGCCATCGTCGAGGGTCAGTGCGTCGCCAAGGGGCTGAGCCTGAAGGTCGTCGCCGACGCGGCCATGCCCGAGGTGCTGACCGGCGACGCCGGGCGGCTGCGCCAGGTGATGCTGAACTTCCTGTCCAATGCGGTGAAGTTCACCGGCAAGGGCGGGGTGACGCTGCGGGTCGGCGGACGGCCCGAAGGCGACGGCCGCTGGCGACTGCGGGTGGCGGTGACGGACACCGGCATCGGCATTCCGGCGGAAAAGATCGAGCAGTTGTTCGAGCGCTTCACCCAGGCCGACGCCTCGACCACGCGCGTTTACGGCGGCACCGGGCTGGGGCTGGCGATTTCGCGCCGCCTGATCGAGATCATGGGCGGCGAGATCGGCGTCGACAGCCGGCCAGGCGAGGGGGCGACCTTCTGGTTCGAGACGCCCCTGGCCCAGGGCGGGGTGCTCGGGCGGCTGGCCAACGACGCTGGCGACCTGGCGGCGCCGGGCGGCATGGCCGGCGGGCGCATCCTGATGGCCGACGACGCCCCGGGGAACCGGGAGCTGGTCAGCGCCATCCTGAGGGGGCTGGGGCTGGAGATCGACACGGTCTGCGACGGGGCCGAGGCGGTGCAGGCCATGCAGACGGGCGCCTATGACCTGGTGCTGATGGACGTGCACATGCCGGTCATGGACGGGCTGACGGCGACGCGGGAGATCCGGCGGATGCAGGCCGGGAGCGGGCATCGGACGCCGATCCTGGCGCTGACGGCCAACGTCCAGGCGGACCAGGTGGCGCGCTGCCTGGACTGCGGCATGGACGGGCATCTGGCCAAGCCGATCCAGATCCCGGAGCTGGCGGGGGCGCTGGCCCACTGGCTGGCGGGCGGCGACCCGGCGGCGCTGGCGGGGTAGGCCTTCCATTGATCCTCCCTTGTCGCGCAGCGACGGGGGAGGGGAGGATCGACGGCGATCCCGTCGCGGCTGTCGCAGTCGCGGGGCGCAAACCCGGTAAATTCCAGCGATTGATCCCTTCTTGCGGCTGTTCGCCAGCCTGAGGACGCTGGTCCGCTATGGTTTGGGCATGACGGGAAATGGGGACGAGGCGGGGCAGGGCGCGGACTGGCTGGACGCGGTGTTCGGCCGGCTCAAGATCCTGACCGATCAGGCCATCGCCGTAGTGGCGGCCGCCCCGGCGCCGGTCGACGTGGCCGAGGCCGAAAAGCGGGCGCGGGCCGTGGGCGTTCTGGCGCGGACGGCCAAGGCGGTGGCGGCCCTGCGGTCGCGGCCCGCACGAAAGACCCTGGATGAGGATGAAATGAGCGAAGACGATCGTGATGTCAGCGACGCCGAACTGGCCGGGCTCCAGGCCGAATTCTTCGCCCGTGTCGATCATCTCGTCGCAGCTTTCGAGCGCAAGTCCCTTGCTGCTGGAGTTGATCGAGGGGCTGCCGCGCGAGGAGAAGGTCCGGGTGCTGCGGGCCTGGATCCGGGCGACGCCGAGGCTGAACGACGAACAGATCGCGCCGCGTGAGCCCGACTGGCGCACCTGGGTGCTGCTGGGCGGGCGGGGGTCGGGCAAGACCTTCGCAGGCGGGTTCTGGATGAACGAGCTGGCGCGGGAGAAGGACCTGACCTTTGCTCTGGTCGGGCCGGCGCTGCACGATGTGCGCGAGGTCATGGTCGAGGGGCCGTCGGGGCTGAAGGCGCAGGCGGCGAGGGACAACCGGCCGCGTTGGGAGGCGGGGCGGCGACGGTTGATCTGGCCGAGCGGCTCGGCGGCCTACGCCTTTTCGGCGGAGGACCCGGACAGTCTGCGCGGGCCGCAGTTTCATGGGGCCTGGGCCGACGAGTTCTGTGCGTGGCGGCACCCGGAGACGACGCTTTCGAACCTGAGGTTCGGGCTGCGGCTGGGGGATGATCCCAAGCTGGCCATCACCACGACGCCGAGGCCGATCGCGGCGCTGCGGCGGTTGCTGGCCGAGCCGGGGGTGGTGAAGGCGCGGCTGGCGACGGCGGCCAATGCGGGCAACCTGTCGCCGGGATTTTTGAGCCATCTGAAGGCCCTCTACGCCGGGACCCGGCTGGAGGCGCAGGAGATGGAGGGGCTGATCGTCGAGGCGGACGGCGCCCTGTTCCGGGCCGAGGATCTGGCGCGGGCGCGGGGCCATCGCCCGGCGAAGTTCGAGCGGGTGGTGGTGGCGGTGGACCCGCCGGCCAGCGCCCACGGCGACGCCTGCGGCATCGTGGTCGCGGGGCGGAAGGACAAGACGGGCTACGTGCTGGCGGACCGTTCGGCGCGGGGGCTGTCGCCCGCCGGATGGGCGCAGCGGGTCGCGGAGACGGCGCGGGAGTTCGGCGCCGACCTGGTGCTGGCCGAGGCCAATCAGGGCGGGGAGATGGTGCGGACCCTGCTGGGGCAGGCGGACTGCGAGGTTCAGATCAAGCTGGTGCACGCCAGCCGGTCCAAGAAGGCGCGGGCCGAGCCAGTGGCGGCGCTCTACGAGCAGGGGCGGGTGGTCCACTGCGGCGCCTTTCCGGCGCTGGAGGAAGAGATGATGGCGCTGGGGAGCGAGGCGGCGGGGGCGAAGAGCCCCGACCGCGCGGACGCCCTGGTCTGGGCGCTGACCCATTTGCTGCTGGCCGGGAAGACGCAGCCGAGGCTGCGGGCGCTGTGAAGACAGAGGCGGAAGAGGCCGTTGAATGGCGGCCCTCCCCCCCCCCCCCCTGCTGCTGCGCCTTTTTGGGCGGAGCCAATGGTCAAGCTTCTTAAGAAATGTCGATTACTGGGTAGGGCTATTGAGTGGACCCAGGAGGCTTTGGTGCTGCAAAGGATTTGGATGGGTGTCGCGGCCATGGCGGCGGCGCTGGGCGTTTGGGGCGTGGCGGGGACCGCCATGGCGCAGCATATCAATCATGACGTGGCGGGAACCCTCACGGCCATGGTTGAGAATGATCCCATAGATCGGATCGGGCAGGTCATCACCGCGCCCGCAGGCCATAATCAGGTGAAGAGGTTCACCTACTGGATCAAGCCGGGCACCGGCGGCGTGACGGTGCGGCCTGCGGTCCGGGGCTATCACCCTGTCTCGGATCGTTATGCCCAGCAGGTCATCGAAACGGGGTTGCAACAGACCTTGTCCGGGACCACGGCGAGGGCCGTCACCTTTGAATTCGATGCGCCGGTCGTGGCGGGCCAGCAGTATATGCTGGCGCTGGAAGTCATGAGCGGCGAGGGCGAGATCGAGATGGTCGATCCGGGCGGCTATGCCGATGGCTTCTGGCTGCAGGTCTATTTCAACTCGCCTTTGACCTTCCCGAACAAGGACGCCCGCTTTACCGCTGAATTCGCCAATGCGGCGCCGCCTGCGGCCATTCCGACGATGACGGAGTGGGCGATGATCCTGATGGCCCTGATGATGGCCGGGGGCGCGGCGGTCTTGGTGCAGAGGCGCGGGACCATGGCGGGGTAATCCGCTTCTAGAACTATTGAGGTCGAGCGCGGCCCCGGTCTGAGGAAGACCGGGGCCTTTTGCTGTCTGGAGGGTGAGCATGGGGTGGTGGCGATTGCAGAAACGCCAGGGTGAGGCTGTGCGTGAGGAGAAGGCGTCGCGCACGGGGGCCTTGGTGGCCCTGACCGGAGCGGGCCGCCCCCGGTGGACGCCGCGCGACTATGCGCATCTGGCGGAGGAGGGGTTTGCGAAGAACGCCGTGGCCTATCGCTGCGTGCGGATGATCGCGGAGGCGGCGGCGTCGACGCCCTTGATGGTCATGGCGGGGGGCGTGCGGACAAGTGAGCATCCGCTGGCGCGGCTGCTGGCCAAGCCCAATCCCGAGCAGTCGGGCGGGGAGCTGATGGAGGCGGTTTACGGCGCGCTGCAGACGGCGGGCAACGCCTATGTCGAGGCGTCGGGGGACGCCGATGGCGATGGGGCGCCGGACGAGTTGTGGGCGCTGCGGCCGGACCGGGTGAAGGTGGTGCCGGGCCGAGCGGGCTGGCCCGAGGCCTATGAGTATGCGGTCGGCGGGCAGGCGGTGCGGATCGCGCGGCACGGCGACGGCTGGTCGCCGGTCATGCATCTGAAGCTGTTTCATCCGACGGACGATCACTACGGGTTTTCGCCGCTGGAGGCGGCGGCCTTCGCCATTGACGTGCACAATGCGTCCGGGGCCTGGAACAAGGCGCTGCTGGACAATGCGGCGCGGCCGTCGGGGGCGCTGGTCTATGGGGCGAAGGACGGCGAGCGGCTGACCGCCGAGCAGTTCGAAGCGCTGAAAGCCGAGTTGGGCGAGGCCCATGCGGGGGCGAGGAACGCCGGGCGGCCTCTGTTGCTGGAAGGCGGGCTGGACTGGAAGCCGATGAGCCTGACGCCGCACGACATGGACTTCATCGCCGGCAAGCACGCGGCGGCGCGGGAGATCGCCCTGGCGTTCGGGGTGCCGCCGCAGCTGCTGGGGATACCGGGCGACGCGACCTACGCCAACTATCGCGAGGCCAACGCCGCCTTCTGGCGCGGGACGGTGATCCCGCTGGTGAGGAAGGCGGCGGGGGCGATGACGGGCTGGCTAGGCGGGCGGTTCAGCGACTGCCGGATCGAGGCTGATCTGGATGCGGTTCCGGCCTTGCAGGTCGAGCGGGATGCGCTGTGGGCAAGGCTGAACGCGGCGGGGTTCCTGACGGATGAGGAGCGACGGCGGATGGCGGGAGTGGGGGATTAGGCGCGACGCCTCACCCTCCCCATGAAGGGGAGGGTGGCTGAGCCTGAAATGAAAGGCGAAGACGGGTGGGGCGCTTGGGCAAATCAAGCGCTGCGCCCAGCATCGCCACGCCCTCCCCACCCGGTCGCTGCGCGACCACCCTCCCCCGCAGGGGGAGGGAGAAAGGTGATGAAGATGACTGAGTTGAAGAAGATGCCCGTCGCCCTGATCGCGGCCTTGCTGGTGCAGACCATCGGCGGGCTGGTCTGGGCAGGCGGGGCGGCGGCGCGGATTGCGACGCTGGAGCAGAGGGTAGGCGAGCAGAGGCTGGTGGCCGAGCGGCTGGCGCGGGTGGAGGCCCAGGGCGAGGCTGTGCGCGCGACGGTGGACCGGATCGAACGTCGGCTGGAGGGGAAGTGATGCAGCGCAGTTTTCTCCCTCCCCTTGATGGGGAGGGTGGTCGACGCGAAGCGGCGATCGGGTGGGGCGGGCTGGAAGTGAAGGGGGCGGCGCCTGGCTCGCCACAGCGCCCCCACCCGGCCTCGCCTGACGGCTCGGCCACCCTCCCCATGAAGGGGAGGGAGAAGGGGCTGGTCGTCATCGAAGGCTACGCCTCTTTGTGGGGCGCGGCGGACCTGAACGGGGACGTCGTGGCAAAGGGCGCCTTCGCCGACAGCCTGGCCAGGACGGGAGCGAGCGGAGTGCGGATGCTGCATCAGCACGAGAGCCGCGCGGTGGTCGGGGTCTGGGACCAGATGGTCGAGGACGAGCGCGGCCTGAGGGTGCGCGGGCGCATCCATGACTGGTCGGCCGAGGCGCGCTACGCCCAGGCGCTGACGCGGGCCGGGGCGCTGGACGGGCTGTCCATCGGGTTTCGCGCGGCGAAGGCGCGGCGCGACGGGCGCTTGCGGGTGCTGAGCGCGGTGGAGTTGTGGGAGGTGTCGCTGGTGACCTTCCCCATGCTGCCGGGGGCGCGGTTCAGGCCAGCTTAGCGCCGTTTGGACGTATCGACTTCGCGGATCACGCCGCCTTGCACCGCCCATAGCTTGTCGCCGGCCATGACGTAGATCGGCAGGCGGTTGAGCAGGGACAGGAAGACGTGAACCTCCAGCGGTTGGGGGGCGACGATGACGTTGGTCATGAGGCCCACCGTCTGGCCGCCCTGCTGAGCCTGACGACGGTCGAGGTCGAGGCAGCCGCCGGACAGTTGTTCGCGCTTTTCGAGGGTGCGGCCGTCGGCGCTGACGTGGAAGCGGTAGTGGCCGCCCATCGGCACCTTGTTGGCGTCGGTGGTCGAGGCCAGCAGCCAGACCAGCCAGCCGTCGCTATCGGGATCGTCCAGAACCACGGCGTTGTAGCGGGCGGCGCAGCGCAGGGCGCCGATGCCGGAGGCGGCGGTGTTGCGGGCGAAGTAGCGCACGGCCTGATCGTCGGTGAGAGCTGTGTCGGTCGCTTCGATGACGGCGCCGGCGCGGCCGTTTTTGTCGACCACAATGTCGTAGCCGGGGCGCGGGGCGGTCGGCTCGCCGACGAGGAAGCGGACCAGCTGATCCTCGCCGTTCGGAACCACGATCCAGCCGATCAGGCCCTCGGGAGGCTTGCCGCCGAAGCGGGCGAGCAGGGCGTCGGTGGCGCGGGCGGCGGCGCGGTCCTGAAGGAAGATCGAGGAGCCGACGGCGCCGGTCTGCTGCAGTGACCAGGTTTCGACCTGGGGCGGCGGGGCCGCGTCGGCGGCTTGCGCAGCGTGGCTGAGGCCCAGCGACAGGGCGGCGAACAGGGACAACATCAGCAATTGCCGCATGGGCGATCCTTCAGGGAGCGTTCTGCGCGGCGGCAGGGAAAGGGCGGGACCGAACGACGGTCGCGCCCAAGCGTAACCGCGAAACGCGGTTCTTCAAGCGGAGAGAGCATGAAAGAGACCAAGACCGCCTCGGCATCGCCCGAGGCGCGCGCCGCCCTGCATGAGATGATGGCGGCGTTCGAGGCGTTCAAAGGGGCGAACGACGCCCGTCTGGACGAGATCGAGAAGAAGGCGTCGGCGGATACGCTGCTGGAGGAGAAGGTGGCGCGCATCGATCAGGCGGTGGCGGGGGCGCAGGCGCGTCTGGACCGCGCGCTGAGCGAGGGGCGCAGGCCTATGGTTGAGGGCGGCGTCGCCCCCTCCACCGCTTCGCGGTCCCCCTCCCCATTCCATGGGGAGGAAAAGAGCGCCTGGGACGGCTATATGAAGTCGGGGCAGTCCTATGGGCTGGAGCTGAAGGCGGGGCTGTCGTCGGCGTCGAACTCGGCGGGCTATGTCGTGCCGCCGGAGACGGAGCGGGCGATTGAGCGGCGCCTGATGGCGGGGTCGCCGATGCGCGAGATCGCCACGGTGCGCACGGTCGGTTCGGGCGTGTTCCGCAAGCCGGTGTCGACGGCGGGCGTGACGGCGGGCTGGGTGGCCGAGACGGCGGCGCGGCCGGAGACGGACCCGGCGACCTTGAGCCTGCTGGAGTTCTCGTCGGCGGACCTCTACGCCTGTCCGGCGGCGACGCAGTCCTTGCTCGACGACGCCCTGATCGATCTGGACGAATGGCTGGCGGCCGAGGTCGAGGACGCCTTTGCGGCGCAGGAGACGGCGGCCTTCGTCAATGGCGACGGGGTCAACAAGCCCAAGGGCTTCCTGGCCTACGCCACGGCGAGCGAAGGCACGCAGACCTGGGGCCAGATCGGCACGGTGGCGTCCGGCGCGGCGGGCGCTTTCGCCAGCGCCAGTCCGGTCGATAAGCTGATCGACCTGATCTATGCGCCCAAGGCCCAGTATCGGCCGAACGGGCGCTTTGTCATGAACCGACGCACGGTCTCGGCGGTGCGCAAGTTCAAGGACGCGGACGGCAACTACGTCTGGTCGCCGGCGACGCGGCCGGGCGAGACGGCGTCGTTGCTGGGCTATCCGGTCACCGAGATCGAGACCATGCCGGACGTGGCGGCCAACAGTCTGTCGATCGCGTTCGGCGACTTCGCCCGCGGCTATCTGATCGTGGATCGGGCGGGGGTGCGGGTGCTGAGGGACCCCTATTCGGCCAAGCCCTATGTGCTGTTCTACACGACCAAGCGCGTGGGCGGCGGGGTGCAGAACTTTGATGCGATCAAGCTGATGAAGTTCGCGGCGACGTAGAGGGCTGGCGGTGGGTCATCCTTCTCCCCTCCGGGGGAGAAGGTGGCTCGCGGAGCGAGACGGATGAGGGGGACGGGTGTGCGTGCGCGACGTTAGCCGCTTGCCTGTTGAACCCTACCCCTCATCCGAGCGCCTCTGGCGCCCACCTTCTCCCCCAAGGGGAGAAGGAAGCTGGACATAGGAGATTTCAAATGAGCGCACCCGTGACCCTCACGGAGGCGAAGCTGTTCCTGCGCGTCGAGCATGAGGCGGAGGACGGGCTGATCCAGACCCTGATCGAGGCGGCGAGGGCGCGGGTCGAGGGGGAGGTGGGGCTGAGCCTGGCCTCGACCTCGGCGGCGCCGTTGCGGCTGGCGGTGATGATGCTGGTGCTGCGGGCCTATGAGCGGGGAGAGGGCGAGATGAGCACGGCGGCGGTTGAGGGGTGGATCGCGCCTTATCGCGTGGTGCGGCTTTGAAGGTGATCGCGAGCCTGGTGCGGGCGGTGGAGGCGGAGACGCCCTATGGCGGGCGGGTCGTCAGCTATGAGCCGGTCGGGTCGTTGTGGCTGAGCCTTGGGGCGCGGCGTCGGCGCGAGCGGACGGAAGGCGGGGTGACGCGCGGGGTGGAGACGCTGAGCGCAACCGTGCGCGCTGATCCGCGCCTGGCTGAGGGGCTGGTGGTGCGCTTTGGCGGGGCGGACTGGGGCGTCGCGGGCGTCGAGGCCGATCCCAAGGCGGCGGGGCGCGTGCGGCTGAACCTGGAGCGGGCGCGATGAGGGATCACGAGGGGGCGCTGATCAAGGCGCTGATCACCTGGCTGAAGGGCGACGGGGCGCTGCAGGCGCTGTTGGGCGATCCGGTTCGGATCTGGGATCAGCCGCCGGAGGAGCCTGCGTTTCCGCATCTGCTGATCGGCAAAAGCGAGAGCCGGGGGCTGAACGCGGACGGCGGCGGGATCGAGCATCGGCTGACCCTGACCTGCGCCAGTCGGTTCAACGGCATGGAAGAGGCGCGGGCGGTGGCGGCGGCGGTGCGGGCGCGGGTCGCGGATGCGGCGGTCGAGGCCGACGGGGTGAAGGCGGTCAGCCTGGGCGTGACCTTTACCGACGTGTTCCGCAGCGCGGACTTGAAGCGCTCCTGGGCGGTGATGCGGCTGCGGGCCGTGACGGAAGAGATTTGAGGCTCGAAGCGGGCTGACTCGATCCTCCCCTGCGGAGCGGGGGAGGGGGACCATGCGGAGCATGGTGGAGGGGGCGGCTGCGGGCTGTGCGTGGGGTTCGCCCCCTCCACCGCTACGCGGTCCCCCTCCCCCGTCGCTGCGCGACAAGGGAGGATTGAAAATATGACGGCGCAACGCGGCAAGGACATCTTGCTGAAGATTGAGGGCGCGGCGGGCGTCTTTACGACCGTGGCGGGCCTGAGGGCGCGGACGATTTCGCTGAACGCCCGGACGGTGGACGCCACCGACGGCGACAGCGCCGGGCGCTGGCGCGAGCTGCTGGCGGGGGCCGGGGTGAAGTCGGCGGCGGTGTCGGGGCAGGGGATTTTCCGCGATGCGGCGTCGGACGCCCTGATCCGCGAAGCCTTCTTTGAACAGGCGGCGAAGACGTGGCGGCTGATCGTGCCGGACTTCGGCGTGCTGGAGGGGGCCTTCATTGTGGCGGCGCTGGAATACGCCGGGGAGCATGAGGGCGAGGCGAGCTTTGCGTTGAGCCTGGCGAGTGCGGGCGAGATCAGTTTCGAGGCGCTGTGATGGGGAATGGCGTGCGGGGCGAGGCGACGGCGGTGCTGGCGGGAGCGGAGCGGCGGCTGTGCCTGACGCTGGGAGCGCTGGCCGAGATCGAGACGGGGCTGGGCGTCGCCGGGGTGGCGGGGCTGGCCGAGCGGATGCGGGCCTTGTCGGCGCGGGATCTGATGGTGGTGCTGGCGGCCTTGCTGCGCGGCGGCGGCGAGGGGGTGCTGGCGGACGGGCTGGCGAGCGCGGCGGTTGATCCGCGCGAGGCGGCGCAGGCCGTGGCGAAGGCCTTTGCGGCGGCCGCATGACGCCCCAGGACCGACAATGGAGCGAGATGATGCAGGCGGCGGCGCGAATGGGCGTAGGGCCGGAGGGGTTCTGGCGGCTGTCGCTGAAGGAATGGCGGATGCTGACGGCGGGGCCGGTGCAGGCGGCGCCGCTGGGGCGCGGCGAGCTGGAGCGGATGGCGGAGTTGTGGCCGGATTGATGCGTGTTTTCCTCCCCATTTCATGGGGAGGTGGATCGGCGTCGTAAGGCGACGAGACGGAGGGGGTGGCGGGACGTCGGGAGAGGGCGGCGTCGCCCCCTCCACCACTACGTGGTCCCCCTCCCCATGAAATGGGGAGGAAAGTTGAGATGACGGACAGTTTCAGGCCGGACGGGATCGACGCCGTGCCGGTGAAGGCGGCGGAGGCGGCGGCGGCGCTGGAGGCGCTGCGGGAGCCGGCGGAGCGGGCGGCGGCCTCGATCGAGGCGGCGTTCGGGAGGGCGGGCGAGAGCCTGACGCGGTCGCTGACGCGGGCGGCGGCGGACGGGGAGGTGACCCTGGCCGAGCTGGCGCGGGCGGTGCTGAAAGCGGTCAATGCGGCGGCGGGCTCAGGCGGTAAGGGCGGCCTGTCGGACGCGATCGCAGCGGTGATGAGCGGCTTTGGCGGAGCGCGGGCCGAGGGCGGTCCGGTGCTGGGCGGCGGGGCCTATCTGGTCGGCGAGCGCGGGCCGGAGGTGTTCCGACCGGCGGGCGCGGGCAGCATCGAAGCGCTGGGCGGCGGTACGGGCGTGACGGTCAATGTCAGCGTGGACGGCGGGGCGCAGGGTTTGCTGCGGTCCGAGGCGCAGATCGCGCGGATGCTGGCGCAGGCGACGGCTCTGGGCGCGCGAAGGATGTAGGGGCCCGGGCGATATCCACCAAAAACGGGGCTCAAGCAGTGAGGCGCCGCGCGCCGAGCGATAGCCTCAAAAAGAATGGGGCGCTCCGAAGAGCGCCCCTTGGTCTTACTCGCCCTTGGGATTGGGGCCGTACTTGTTGTCGCCGCGCTGGCTGTCGCCGATGCCGATCCAAAGCAGGAAGGCGATGTTGACCAGGAACATTACGGCGATGCCGCCCATCATGGAGCCGAACATCGCCAACATGGCCTCGGGATCTTCGTTCTCGAAAGCCTGGGGGTTGGTGATGATCGACATGCCGACGGCGCTGATGATCATGATGAAGCCGACGATGTTGGCGACCCAGGGAACAACGGCAAACCAGCCGGTCTTGCCCATGTCGTGCAGACGCTTCACCACAATGGCGAGATTGGGCCAGATCATCGCGATCGACAGGATCGTGCCGAGGATCGGAATCCAGCCGAGAACGACCCCGGCGCCCAGCAGGATCAGCCAGCTGATCCAGAAGTGCTGGCGGCGCAGACGGCCGTTGAACGAGAGCATGGCGCTCTGGAAGTCGTAGCCGCCGCCGGTGTCGCGGGCGACGTAGGTGGACTGAGCGGCCTGGCCGAAGGCGGCGGCGGGATCGCCGGCCAGGACCATGATCTGCGTCGCTTCCAGACCCTCGGCCACGAAGTCGACGCGGGCGCCGGCGCGGATGGTCGCGCCGGCCTGAATGGCCGAACGGGCGAAGCCGTAGCGGATGCTGTCGTCGCCGCTGATCAGGCCGGTGCCCGACACGTCGTCATAGCTGAGAATTTCACCGCGCACTCGCAAGTCTCCTGATCTGAACGGCCCCTGCCGCTTTGAGGCGAGCATGACCGAGCGTCGGTTTTCAGACAAGCCAAAGCGTGGCCTTGTCATCCGTTTTTAAGAACGAGTCTCAGTTTGGGTCAGAAGCGCTTGGGCGCGAGGCCGTAGTGGTTGGGCTGGGGCTGGGAGGGGATGCAGGCGATGATCAGCATGAAGAGACCGCCGACGTAGGGAACGAAGCTCACCAGACAGAGCCAGCCCGAGAGGCCGACATCATGCAGGCGGCGGGAGGCCAGGCTGATGCCCGGAATGACGAGGAACAGCATCCACAGCGACGGCGCCAGCAACATCAAGGCGGCGAGAGGGAACAGAGTCTCACCGTCGCCCGCAAAGCTCATGACGATAAAGAAGGGCAGGAAGGCCGCGATCGTCGTCAGCCAGGTGAACAGGACGAAGGACCAGTACTCCAGACGTCGGGCGCGACCGTCGCCGTCGACGAATTTCTCGCGGATGCAGCGCACGAAGTAGGCCCAGGCGCCAAGCTGCGGCTCTCCGGGCGAGTAGGCCGCCGGCGACAGGCCAGACGCCTGAACGAGCAGAGGGATGATCTGGGCGGCGCGGTCGTCCAGGGGCACGAAGTCGACGCGCAGACCGGGGACGGGTTCCTGACCGCCGCCCACATCGACGCCGGAGAAGCGATAGCGCTGCAGGTCATCGCCGCTGATCAGGCCCTCGCCGCCGACGGCGTCGTAGCTGAGAATTTCACCGCGCATGCAGGTCCCCCGGCGCGATCGAGCGGATCGCCTTCGCTCACTGGACGGGCGGTTGCGGAAAATCAAGATAACAGGAGTTTTTGATGGCCTTTCACGAGGTGCGTCTGCCGGCGCGGCTGGCCTTCGGATCGACCGGCGGGGTCGAGCGGCGGACCGAGATCACGACGCTGGGGTCCGGGTTCGAGCGGCGCTCGACGCCCTGGGCCGAGGGGCGAAGACGGTATCTGATCGGGGCGGGGCTGCGGTCGCTGGACGACATGGCGGCGCTGACGGCCTTTTTCGAGGCGCGCCGGGGGCGGCTGTACGGCTTCCGGTTCCGCGACTTCGCCGACTTCAAGAGCTGCGCGCCGGGCGAGGCGCCAGCGGCGACGGACCAGAGGATCGGCACGGGCGACGGGACGCGGCGAAGCTTTGGGTTGCGCAAGGTCTATGGCGATCACGAGCGGCGCATCAGGAAGCCGGTCGAGGGGTCGGTGCGGCTGGCGGTGAACGGCGTGGAGACGACGGCATTCAGCGTCGATGCCGCGACGGGGCAGGTGACGCTGGCGGCGGCGCCGGCCAGCGGCGCGGTCGTGACGGCGGGCTTCGTCTTTGACGTGCCGGTGCGGTTCGACGCCGATCGGATCGAGGTGACGCTGGAGAGCTTCGGCGCGGGACGGATGGTCGCCATGCCGCTGATCGAGGTGCGGGTTTAGGCATGCGCGACATACCGGAGGAACTGGCCGCCCGCATCGAAAGCGGGGCGGCGATGCTGTGCCACGCCTGGGTGCTGAGGCGGGGCGACGGCGCGGTGCTGGGCTTCACCGATCATGATCGCGACCTGGACATCGAGGGCGTGACCTGTCGCGCGGGCAGCGGCTGGACCGCGGGGGCGGGCGAGGGCGCGGTCGGGCTGGCGGCGGGCGGGCTGTCGGCGTCGGGCGGCCTGGACGACGAGGCGATCACCGAGGGCGACATCGCGGCGGGCCTCTACGACGGGGCGCGGGTCGAGCTGTGGCGGGCGGACTGGACCGAGCCTGCGCTGAGGGTGCGGGTGTGGGCGGGGACGCTGGCGCGGATCCGGCGCGAGGCCGGGGCCTTCATCGCCGATCTGGACGGGCCGATGGCGGCGCTGGAGCGGGTAGTCGGGCGAACCTATGGCCGGACCTGCGACGCGGTGCTGGGCGACGGGCGTTGCGGGTTGAGCGCGGCGGGGACGGCGGGGCGAGACTGCGACAAGCGGTGGACGACCTGCGTCGAGAGCTTCGGCAACGGCGTCAACTTCCAGGGCTTTCCCGACATCCCGGGCGACGACTTCCTGACGGCGCGGCCGGTCGGGACGGGACGGAACGACGGGGGGAGCCGGCGATGAGAGGCGGGGGAGGATTGAATGATGCGGTTCTCGCCGCCGCGCGCGGCTGGCTGGGGACGCCCTATCGGCATCAGGCCAGCGTGAAGGGCGAGGGGGCGGACTGTCTGGGTCTGGTGCGCGGGGTGTGGCGCGAGGTGGTGGGCGAGGAGCCGGAGGCGCCGCCGCCCTATCGCGCCGACTGGGCCGAGGTCGGGGGCGAGGAGACGCTGTTGCAGGCGGCCAGGCGGCGGCTGGTCGAGGTGGCGGTGGAGAGGGCGAGGCCCGGCGATGTGCTGCTGTTCCGCATGAGCGAGGGCTGTCCGGTCAAGCACTGCGCCATCCTGAGCGCGGATGACGGGCCGGAGCGGCGGATGATCCACGCCTATTGGGGGCGGTCGGTGGTCGAGAGCTGGATGGGGCCGTGGTGGCGGCGAAGACTGGTCGCGGCCTTCCGCTGGCCGGCGACGAAGGAGGACTGAATGGCGCAGGTTGTTCTGACGGCGGTCGGCGGTTCGATCGGCGGGCCGATCGGCGCCTTTGTCGGCGCGACTGTCGGGCGGGCCATCGACAACTACGTCATCGCCAGCCTGTCGCCGGCGCGGCAGAAGGGTCCGCGGCTGCCGGGCCTGGAGTTGCAGTCGTCGGCGGACGGGGCGCCGATGGCCTGCGTCTTCGGACGGGCGCGGGTGACGGGGCAGGTGATCTGGGCCGCGCGCTTTCTGGAAAGCAAGAACAAGCGGTCGGGCGGCAAGGGCGGGCAGAGGACGGTCGAATACGACTATTCGTTGAGCTTCGCCGTGGGGCTGGGCGAGGGGCCGATCGACGGGGTGGGCCGGGTCTGGGCCGACGGCCAGCCGCTGGACCTGACGGGCGTGACGATGCGGGTTCATCGCGGCACGGCGGATCAGACGCCCGACCCGTTGATCGAGGCGGTGGAGGGGGCGGCGCCGGCGTTTCGCGGCACGGCCTATGCGGTGTTCGAGGACCTGCCGCTGGGGCCGTTCGGCAATCGCGCGCCGCAGCTGGCGTTCGAGGTGTTCCGGCGGGCGACGGGCGAAGGGCGGCTGGAGGACCTGCTGGAAGGGGTGTGCCTGATCCCCGGCGCGGGGGAGTTCTGTCTGGCGACCGAGGCGGTGATGCAGCGCGAGGGTCTGTCGCGGACCCGGGCCGAGAACGTGCATAGCGCCGAGGGGCGCGCCGATCTGCTGGTGTCGCTGGATCAACTGATGGTCCAGGCGCCGAAGCTGAAGCGGGTGAGCCTGATCGTCGGCTGGTTCGGCGACGACGTGCGGGCGGGCGCGTGCCGCATTCGGCCGGGCGTGGAGAACCGCACCAAGGCGACCGAGCCGCTGACGTGGGCGGTGGCGGGGGTGGACCGGGCCGGGGCGCACCTGGTTTCCGAGGTGGGCGACGGCAAGGGCGGCGTGGGTCCCGCCTATGGCGGCACGCCGTCCGACGAGAGCGTGCGACAGGCGATCCGGGCGCTGAAGGCGCGCGGGCTGGAGGTGACCCTCTATCCCTTCGTCTTCATGGACTGCGACGGCTATCCGTGGCGCGGGCGGGTGACGGGGACCGATGGCGCGGGCGCCGCCGCCGAGGTCGCGGCCATGTTCGGCACGCCGGACGGCTGGGGCCTGAGGCGGCTGGCGCTGCACTATGCGGCGATCGCGGCGGAGGAAGGCGCGGACGGGCTGCTGATCGGCTCGGAGATGCGGGGCCTGACCTGGACGCGCGACGCAGGCGGCGGCTTTCCGGCCGTGGCCCAGTTCCGGGCGCTGGCGGCGGAGTGCCGGGCGGTGGTCGGGGCCGGGGTGAAGCTGAGCTACGCGGCGGACTGGTCGGAGTATTTCGGGCGGCAGACGAACGGAGAGGTGCGCTATCATCTCGACCCGCTGTGGGCCGATCCCAACATCGATTACGTCGGCGTCGACTGGTATCCGCCGCTGGGCGACTGGCGCGACGGCGACTGGCGCGACGGCGGCGGGGGTCTGGACGCCGAGGCGGGGTTCCGGGGGCCGTCCTCAGCCGCCTATCTGGCCGGGCAGATCGCGGGCGGCGAGGGCTATGACTGGTATTACGCCTCGGACGCCGATCGGGCGGCGCAGGCGCGCACGCCCATCGTCGACACCGCGCACGGCGAGGACTGGGTGTTCCGGCCCAAGGACCTGAAGAGCTGGTGGTCGAACCTGCACCATGAGCGGGTCGCGGGCGCAAGGAGTGCGACGCCGACGGCCTGGGTTCCGGGCATGAAGCCGATCCGGCTGACCGAGTTCGGCTGCGCCGCGGTGGACCGGGGCGGCAATGCGCCGAACCTGTTTCAGGACCCCAAGAGCAGCGAGAACGCCCTGCCGCCCTTTTCGACAGGGGCGCGCGACGACCGGATGCAGCGCCGGGCGCTGGAGGCGGTCCTCACGCATTACGCGCGGCCTGAGAACAATCCGGTTTCGCCGGTCTATGGCGGACCGATGTTGGAGGGGGCGGACGCCTGGTGCTGGGATGCAAGGCCCTATCCGGCTTTTCCGGCGCTGGCGGAGGTCTGGGCCGACGCCGGCGCCTGGCGGGCCGGGCACTGGCTGAACGGGCGGATGGGCGGCGAGGCGGCGGACCTGATCGCCGCGGTCCTGAAGCGCGGGGGGCTGGAGGACGAGGCGTTCAGCGTGTCGGCGCTGGAGGATCAGGCGGCGGGCTATGTGATCGACCGCCCGATGCGGACGCGTGATGCGCTGGAGCCGCTGTTGGCGGCGTTCGGCGCGACCGCAGCGGAGCGCGACGGGCGGGTGGCGGTGTCGGACGACGGCGCGGCGGTGCTGGCCCTGACCGCCGAAGCCCTGGCTCTGCCCGAAGAGGGGAGCGGCGTGGCGGCGGAGCGGTCGCTGGAGCCCCGGCCCGACGTCGTGCGGGTGCGGTTCATCGACGAGGCGGCGGACTATCAGATCGGCTCGGTCGTGGTGCGCGCCGAACCGGGCGGAGACGGCGGCGGCGTGGATCTGGAACTGCCCGCCGTGTGCGACGCGGCGCTGACGGCGGCACTGGCGCGGCGAACCCTGGCGACGGCGGGAGGCGAGACGGATCGGCTGAACGTGCGGCTGGGGCCGCTGGAAGCGCTGAAGCTGGAGCCGGGCGATACGGTGGAGGTCGAGGGGCGGCCCGGCGAATGGCGAGTGGCGCGGCTGGACATCGACGAGCAGCCCAAGGCGACGCTGGAGCCGGTGGTGCGCGAGGCGCCGGGCGAGGCGCGGCCCGACTGGCGGCCCGGCGAGGGGCCGGCCGTGGTCGGCGCGCCCTTCCTGCGGTTGATGGACCTGCCGCCCTTGCCGGGCGCGGAGGAGGACGCGCGGCCCGTGGCCGTGGTCGCCGCCGAGCCGTGGCGGCCGATGACGGTGCATGGCGGGCAGGATGCGACGACCCTGACGCCGCGCGCGACGGCGCAGCAGCCGGCGACGGTCGGGGTGCTGACCGAGGCGGTCGGGCGCGGCGTGATCGGGCGCTGGGACGAGGCGAACGCGATCACGGTGCGCGTCGAGGGACGGGCGCCGGAGAGCCTGACAACGGCGGGGGTTCTTGGCGGCGGTAGTGCGCTGGCGTTGGAGACAGCGGCGGGCTGGGAGGTGGTGCAGTATCGGCGCGCGGACCTGGTCGGCGGCGAGGTCTGGCGGCTGAGCGGCCTGTTGCGCGGGCAGCAGGGGAGCGAGGCGGCGACGGCGGCGGCGGCTGCGGCCGGGGCGGTCGTGGTGTTTCTGGACCGGGACCTGCCGCGCGTCGAGATGAGCGCGAGCGAGCGCGGTCTGCCGAGGGTCTGGCGGGCTGGACCCGTCGGGGCGCCGCCGGGGGGAAGCGGCTTCAGCGCGGCGGACTTCACCTGGACGGCGCGGGCGGCGCGGCCCTGGCGACCGGCGCATCTGCGGGTGGCGGTTGAAGGCGGCGGGCGGCGGCTGTCGTGGACGCCGCGGGTGCGGATCAACGGCGAGGGCTGGGAGGTCGAGCCGGTCGAGGTCGACCCGCGCCGGTTCCGCGTGCGGGTGCTGCACGGCGCGGTTGAAAAACGGGTCTGGGAGGTCGAGGGGTTGGCGGCGATCTATGCCGCTGAGCCGATGGCGGCGGATTGGCCGGGCGGCGTCGGCGAAGGCGCGCGGATCGCTGTGGCGCAGTGGGGAGTGGGCTATGGTTGGGGGGCGGAGGCGGTGGCGCCTTTGCTCTAAACCACGTCTGCCCCTTCCAGTGGGGGGGCGCATGGCTTAACTGACGCTCTGGTCCTTTCTGATGTCGGAGTGAAGCGAACGTGGCTGGCGATCCCTACAAGGAACTGGGCGTTGCCAGAGGCGCGAGCGCGGACGAGATCAAGAAGGCGTTCCGCAAGCTGGCCAAGGAACTGCACCCGGACAAGAACCCCGGCGACAAGGTCTCCGAGGAGCGGTTCAAGCGCATCACGGCGGCCTTCGACCTGCTGGGCGACGCCGAGAAGCGGGCCAAGTACGATCGCGGCGAGATCGACGCCGACGGGCGCGAGCAGTATCGCGCGCCGCCGGGCGGCGGCACCGGGCGCTCGGGCGGCTTTGGCGGATTCGGCGGGTCGGGCGGACGCGGCGGGTTCGAGGACATCGACCTTGAAGAACTGTTCGGCGCCTTTGGCGGCGGCGGACGCACGGCGGGACGCGGCGGCTTCGGCGGCGGCAAGGGCCAGGACGTGCGGGCGACGCTGGACATCAGTCTGGAGGACTCCATCGCCGGCACGACGCGCCGCATCCAGTTCTCGGACGGGCGGATGCTGGACGTGGTCATCCCCAAGGGCGCGTCCGAGGGCCAGGTGATCCGGCTGAAGGGCCAGGGCGCGCCGGGACGCGGCGGCCAGGCGGGCGACGCCCTGATCGAACTGAAGATCGCGCCGCACCCTGTGTTCAAGCGCGACGGGGCGGACCTGACCATGGACCTGCCGGTGTCGGTGCCGGACGCGGTTCTGGGCGGCAAGATCCAGGTGCCGACGCCTGAAGGCGCGGTGATGATGACCATCCCCAAGGGCTCGAACAGCGGCAAGGTGCTGCGGCTCAAGGGACGCGGCGCCTATGTCGGCGGCAAGCGCGGCGACCTGCTGGCCAAGCTGGCGGTGACCCTTCCGGAGACGCCCGACGACGAGCTGATCCGGTTCGCGACCGAGTGGCGCGACAAGCGGCCCTACAAGCCCGGACGCTGAGCCGACCCTACATCTCCTCCCCAAGCCGGATACGACGATGATCGCCCAAGCCGTTGCCAAGCCTGACGCCAAGCCTGCTCGCCCGTGGTTCTCCGCCGGTCCGACGGCCAAGCGTCCGGGGTGGTCGCTGGCGGGGCTGCCGACCAACCTGCTGGGGCGCGGCATCCGCGCGCCGGAGGTGGTGGAGCGGTTCGCCTATGGCTTGCGGCTGACGCGGGAGGTGTTGAGCCCGCCAGAGGACTATGTGCTGCTCTACACGCCGGGCTCGGACACGGGCGCGGTCGAGGCGGCGCTGTGGGGCATGCTGGGCGAGCGGTCGGTGCAGGTCGTGGCCTATGAGAACTTCGGTCAGGTCTGGGCGACCGACGTGCGCGATCACCTGAAGCTGGAGCCCGAGGTGCTGACGGCGCCCTGGGGCGAGCTGCCGGACATGAGCCGCGTCGATCCCAGCAAGGACGTGGTGTTTCCGTGGAACGGCACGACCTCGGGCGTGCGGGTCGACAACGCCGACTGGATTTCCGACGACCGCGAGGGGCTGACCATCTGCGACGCGACCTCGGCGGCGTTCGCCATGGACCTGCCGTGGGACAAGCTGGATGTGACGACCTTCAGCTTCCAGAAGGCGCTGGGCGGCGAGGCGGGCATCGGCGTCATGGTGCTGTCGCCCCGCGCCGTGGCACGGCTGGATACCTATCGTCCCGAGCGGTCGATCCCCAAGGTGCTGCGCCTGACCGACAAGAAGGGTTTCGACCGGACCCTGGCGGACGGGGTGGTGATCAACACCTATTCCATTCTGACCATCGAGGACTGGATCGATGCCCTGGAGTGGGCCAAGGGCGCGGGTGGTCTGCCGGAGTTGATCCGCCGCACGGAGCGGAATTACGCGGCGCTGGCGGAATGGGTGGAGCGGACCGAATGGGTCGCCATGCTTCCCGACCGGCCGGAAATCCGCTCGACCACCTCGGTCTGCCTGAAATTCACCGATCCCCGCGTCGCGGCCCTGGATGAGGCGGGGCAGAAGGCGTTTGTGAAGCGGTTCAAGGCCTTGCTGGAAGACGAAGGCGCGGTGTTCGACATGGAGCCGCACCGTTACGCCCCGCCGGGGCTGCGTTTGTGGTGCGGCTGCACGGTCGAGACGGCGGACGTCGTGGATGCAACGCCTTGGCTGGAATGGGCGTTTGCGACGGCGGTCAGTGAACTGAGCGCATAATTCTGCGCTGTCGGGGCGACTCCGGACGATTCAGGGGTTATAGGCTCCCACCGCATTCTGGATTGCGGAGAAACGATCTTGGCGAACGTCGCAGTAGTCGGCGCCCAATGGGGCGACGAGGGCAAGGGCAAGATTGTGGACTGGCTGTCCAATCGCGCCGACATGGTGGTGCGCTTCCAGGGCGGCCATAACGCCGGCCATACGCTGGTCGTCGATGGCAAGGTCTACAAGCTGGCGCTGCTGCCTTCGGGCGTGGTGCAGGGCAAGCCCTCGATCATCGGCAACGGCGTGGTTGTTGATCCCTGGCATCTGGTCGGCGAGATCGAGAAGATCGTCGCCCAGGGCGTGGCCATCAGCCCCGACATCCTGACCATCGCCGACAACGCCTGTCTGATCCTGCCGATCCACCCGGCTCTGGACGTGGCGCGCGAGGCCGCCGCCAGCGCGCCGGGCGCCAAGATCGGCACGACCGGCCGCGGCATCGGCCCGGCCTATGAGGACAAGGTGGGCCGTCGCGCCATCCGCGTCTGCGACCTGGCCAACGAAGACGACCTGAAGATCAAGATCGAGCGTCTGCGCTCGCACCACGATCCGCTGCGGGCGGGTCTGGGGCTGGAGCCGATCGACCCGGCGGCGCTGCTGGCGCAACTGCTGGAGATCGCGCCGAAGATCCTGCCCTATGTGAAGCCGGCCTGGCGCGTCCTGGATCAGGCCCAGAAGGACGGCAAGCGCGTCCTGTTCGAGGGGGCGCAGGGCGCCTTCCTCGACGTGGATCACGGCACCTATCCCTATGTGACGTCCTCCAACA
Organism: Brevundimonas bullata; assembly: GCF_014207965.1. GTDB lineage: Bacteria > Pseudomonadota > Alphaproteobacteria > Caulobacterales > Caulobacteraceae > Brevundimonas > Brevundimonas bullata_A. Next base: position 161,899 of record NZ_JACHLM010000003.1, on the reverse strand, counting down.
CCGTGGCCGGTCAGGCGGCGGCGGGCTCGGGCATCGGGCCGCGCGGCGTCGGTTATGTGCTGGGCATTGTGAAGGCCTATACGACCCGCGTCGGCGAGGGCCCGTTCGCCTGTGAGCTGAACGACGAGGTCGGCGAGCATCTGGCGGTCGTGGGCCGCGAGGTGGGGGTGAACACCGGACGGGCGCGGCGTTGCGGCTGGTTCGACGCGGTTCTGGTGCGCCAGTCGGTGGCCATCAACGGCATCGACGGCATCGCTCTGACGAAGCTGGACGTGCTGGACGGTCTGAAGACGCTGAAGATCTGCGTCGGCTATCGCATCAACGGCGAGGTGCTGGACTACCTGCCGTCGAGCCTGAAGGCCCAGGCCTCGGCCGAGCCGGTGTTCGAGGAACTGGAAGGCTGGAGCGAGAGCACCGCCGGCGTCCGCACCTTCAAGGATCTGAACGCCCACGCGCTGAAATACGTGCGTCGGATCGAGGAACTGATCGGCGCGCCGGTGGCCCTGCTGTCGACCAGCCCCGAGCGGGACGACACCATCCTGATGCGTGATCCCTTCCAGGGGTGAGGTTGAGGATAGGGGGCCGCGTCCCGAAAAGGGAAACGGCCCCTTAACCCCCTGAGTTTACCTTCTTGGCTCCAGATGGAGCCGAGCCGTGTTCGCTTTAGACGCCAAGACGATGCAGAAGATCGCCCCGGTCGTGCGCCGGGTGGTCATTGTCGATCATAATCCGGCGGCTGCGCGTCTGTTGTCGGACCTGCTCAAGGGCTTTGGATCGCGCGATGTCGCGATCGAGAGCGATGAGGCGCGGGTGATCGATCTGGCGCGCGAGATGGAGCCTGGCCTGATCCTGACCGAGCGCTCGGGTCCGCGCCTGGACGGCGAGGCCCTGGCGCGGCGCATCCGCCGCTCCAGCCTGTCATGCCGCCGCGTGCCGATCATCATGGTCACCGCCGAGGCCACCGCCAGCAGCATCAAGGGCGCGCGGGATTCCGGCGTGCATGAGTTTCTGAGAAAGCCCTTCACCAGCGGCGACCTGTTCCGTCGGGTCGAGAACCTGGCCACCAAGCCGCGCGACTGGGTCGAGGCGGTGGGCTACATCGGGCCGGACCGTCGTCGCTTCAACTCGGACGACTATGCTGGGCCGGGCAAGCGCAAGGCGGACAAGCCGGCGTCGGCGGCCGAGGCGGTCGTGGCGGTCAAGGATCAGGCGATGCGCATTCTGGCTTCGGCCATGGCACAGTTTGACAGTGATCCGATGCAGGCGGTGCGCGCCATCAAGCAGCAGGCCGAGACGCTGAAGGCCCTGGCCATCAAGACAGGCGACGCATCATTGGCCATTGCGGCGGCGGGGCTGGAGACGCTGCTGGCGGCGGGTGCGCCGACCAAGGCGACGCTGGCCGGGCCGGTTGGCGCTGTCCTGGCCCTGGCCTCGCCCGAGAGCCTGTCTCGGGCGGGGTAGGTCTTCCGCCTTGGCTACTTCGAATTCGTTCATCCCGGCGAAGGCCGGGATCCAGATCGAATGACAGAAGCGCTGGCTTCAAGGGGCGCGATTGCGCCACCAGCTGTCAGCAATGCGCCTTACAATCTGGATCCCGGCCTTCGCCGGGATGAGCGATTGAAGGGGAGTGGGCGACCACTCTTCGGCTCATTCTCAAGGGGCAGACGTCGCGCTGACACCCCTCATCCGTCTCGCTGCGCGAGCCACCTTCTCCCACAAGGGGAGAAGGTGCAGATTCTTGCGCTAACGCCTTCGGCTGCTTGAGCGCTTATGCGTCGACCAGGTTTCGCTCTTCGGCGGCGGCGCGCATGGCTTTTTGCAGTTTTTCGAAGGCGCGGACCTCGATCTGGCGCACGCGTTCGCGCGACACGCCGTACTGGCCGGCGAGTTCTTCCAGCGTGACCGGATCGTCCTTGAGGCGGCGTTCCGTGAGGATGTGCTTCTCGCGGTCAGTCAGTTCCTGCATGGCTTCTTCGAGTAGGCTCATGCGGATGGATTTTTCCTCGGAGTCGGCCAGGGCCGTTTCCTGAGACACCGCATTGTCGTCGGCCAGCCAGTCCTGCCACTCGCTTTCGCCGTCGGCGCGCAGGGGCGCGTTCAGCGAGGCGTCGCCGCTGAGGCGGCGGTTCATGTTGGTGACTTCCTCTTCCGACACGCCCAGCTTGGTGGCGATGGCGGCGAGGTGTTCGGGGCGCAGGTCGCCCTCTTCAAACGCGGAGATCTGGCTCTTGGCCTTGCGCAGGTTGAAGAAGAGCTTCTTCTGCGCGGCGGTGGTGCCCATCTTCACGAGCGACCAGCTGCGCAGGATGTATTCCTGAATCGAGGCGCGAATCCACCACATGGCGTAGGTCGCCAAGCGGAAGCCCTTGTCGGGATCGAATTTCTTGACGGCCTGCATCAGGCCGACGTTGCCCTCGGAGATCACTTCGCCGATCGGCAGGCCGTAGCCGCGATACCCCATGGCGATCTTGGCCACGAGACGAAGGTGCGAGGTGACGAGGCGGTGGGCCGCTTCGGGGTCCTGGTGCTCGCTCCAACGCTTGGCGAGCATGAACTCCTCGTCCTTGGTGAGCATCGGAAACTTGCGGATTTCCGTGAGATAGCGCGACAGTCCCTGTTCAGGCGACATCACCGCGAGTGTCGAATTAGCCATTAGACGTGGTCCCTCCGACCGATAAGCAAAGAGCAGGCGCCACGGCCATGACCACATGCGTGCGCCATCGCCTCACCCCTCAACCGATCCAAGTGGCGATGGGTTGCCCCGATTTGTAGGGGCGGATCGTCACACGAAAGCGTGACTGTGACCCCGGCGCCACTTGCACCGTTACGTGCCTATTAGCACAGTGTGGGTTGCTGATCAAATCGGGCGAGGATGCACGCTTAAAGCTCCGCGAGCAGGGCTTCCAGGCGCAGCATGTCCTCTGGCGGGGCCGTTTCGAAACGCAGGGCCTGACCCGTCACCGGGTGAATGAAGCCGAGGACGGCGGCGTGCAGGGCCTGGCGGGTCAGGCCGACCTCGGCGACGGCGGCGCGGACGGGGGCGGCGGGGCTGCCCGAGCCATAGACGGGGTCGCCGAGCAGGGGCGAGCCTTTCGACGCCATGTGGACGCGGATCTGGTGGGTGCGGCCGGTGTGCAGGGTGCAGGCGACGCGGGCGGCCATCGGCGCGCCGGAGGCCTTGGCCGGCTGGCCGAAAGTGCGCTGCACCACATAGTCGGTGACGGCTTCGCGCCCCCCAGCCTTGAGCACCGCCATCTTCTTGCGGTCGTGGGGCGAGCGGCCGATCAGGGTCTGGATGCGGCCCCTTTCCGGCGTGGGGGCGCCGCGCGTCAGGGCGATGTAGGTGCGCTCGATGTCGTGGGTCGCGAACAGGGCGGACAGGCCCTGGTGGGCGCGGTCGCTCTTGGCGGCGACCATGACGCCCGAGGTGTCCTTGTCCAGTCGGTGGACAATGCCGGGGCGGGCTACGCCGCCGATGCCCGACAGACTGTCGCCGCAGTGGGCGAGGAGGGCGTTGACCAGGGTGCCGGTCTCGCAGCCCGGCGCCGGATGGGCGGCCATGCCGGGGGCCTTGTCGATGACGATGAGGTCGGCGTCCTCGAACAGGACGGTCAGCGGGATGGCCTCCGGCTGGGGCGTGGCGGCGACGACCGGGGGCATGACGACGGCGTAGAGCCCGGCCTGGGCCTTGGCCGAGCCGCTGGTGATCGGCTGGCCGTCGCGGCGCACGGCGCCCTCGGCCAGCAAGGCCTGAAGCCGGGCGCGCGACAGGGTCGGGAAGGCGGCGGCCAGGGCCTTGTCGAGGCGGACGCCGGGCGCGTCGATGCGCGCTTCCAGCATTTCCGCGTCGTCGTCTTCCGTCAGCAAAGGTTCATCGGCCATAGGGCGAGATAGCATGGCTTGCGGGGCGGGTCGTCATGTCGTCCTGTGTCGCGGCCCAGCTTTGGAGAGGGACATGAGGTTTGTGATCGCCGCCGCCATCGCCGCCACGGGCGTTGTGGTTCTGGCTGGCTGCACCACCATGACCAAGGAACAGTGTCTGGTCGGAGCCTGGGGCGAGAAGGGCTATCAGGACGGGCTGTCAGGCTATCGGCCCAGCCGGCTGGACGACCATGCCCAGGCCTGCGCCAAATATGGGGCGGCGCCCAATCCCAGCGCCTATCTGTCGGCGCGCGAGGATGGGCTGCGGACCTATTGCACCTGGGAGAGCGGCTTCCGGCAGGGGCGGCAGGGGAACAGCTACGGCGGCGTCTGTTCGCCGGCCGAGGAGCGCGACTTCCTGCCCGCCTATGAGGACGGGCGGCGAATCTACGTCGTCGAGCAGGCGGTGTCCTCGGCGGAAAGCGCCCTGAACTCGGCCATCAGCCGCATCGAAAGCCGCGAGGACAAGCTGGAGGCCAAGCAGCGCGAACTGCGCCAAGAGGGGCTGACGGACGAGCAGCGCGAGCGCATTCGCGACCGTATCCGCGAGGTGCGCGGCGAGCTTCAGGACGCGCGCCGCGATGCGCGCCGTGCGGAGGAAGAGCTGCGCTATGCCGAGATCGAGGCGCGGGCGGTGATCGGCGCCATCGGCGGACGCTACGGGGTCTGGTGAAAACGAAGACGCCCGCCTTCGGAACGAAGGCGGGCGTTTCAGTCAGTCTAGCGCTGGCAGAGCGGATCAGCCGATGCGCGGGTCCAGCTCGCCGGCGGCGTAGCGCTTGGCCATCTGGGCGGTGGACAGGGGCTTGATCTTGGACGCCTGACCTTCGCAGCCGAACTGCTGGTAGCGCTCGATGCACAGCTTGCGCATGGCTTCCTTGGCGGGCTTCAGATAGGCGCGCGGATCGAACTCGCTGGGCTTCTCGGCCAGGACCTTGCGGATGGCGCCGGTGATGGCCATGCGGTTGTCGGTGTCGATGTTGATCTTGCGCACGCCGTGCTTGATGCCGCGCTGGATCTCCTCGACCGGCACGCCCCAGGTCTGGGGCATCTGGCCGCCGTAAGCGTTGATGATGTCCTGCAGGTCCTGCGGCACCGACGACGAGCCGTGCATCACCAGGTGGGTGTTGGGCAGGCGGCGGTGGATCTCCTCGATCACATTCATGGCCAGGACGTCGCCGTCCGGCTGGCGCGTGAACTTGTAGGCGCCGTGCGAGGTGCCCATCGCGATCGCCAGAGCGTCGACCTTGGTGGCCTTGACGAAGTCGACGGCCTGATCCGGGTCGGTCAGCAGTTGTGAGTGGTCCAGCTTGCCTTCGAAGCCGTGGCCGTCTTCGGCCTCGCCCATGCCGGTTTCCAGCGAACCCAACACGCCCAGTTCACCCTCGACCGAGACGCCGCACGAGTGGGCCATTTCGGTGACGCGACGGGTGACGTCGACATTGTATTCGTAGGAGGCGGGGGTCTTGGCGTCTTCTTCCAGCGAGCCGTCCATCATCACCGAGGTGAAGCCGTACTGGATGGCGGTGGCGCAGGTGGCCGGGCCGTTGCCGTGGTCCTGGTGCATGCAGACCGGGATGTGCGGATAGAGTTCGGCCAGGCCGTCGATCAGCTTGGCCAGGATGATGTCGTTGGCGTAGTTGCGGGCGCCGCGCGAGGCCTGGATGATGACCGGGGCGTTGACCTCATGGGCCGCCTCCATGATCGCCAGACCCTGCTCCATGTTGTTGATATTGTAGGCGGGCAGGCCGTAGTCGTGTTCCGCCGCGTGGTCGAGCAGCTGTCGCAGCGTGATGCGCGCCATGGGTAGTCTCCTGAACCGATATTGTTTTGCGGAGGCTTTAGCCCGGAGGGCCGAGGAAGTCACGCCGGGTCACCAGACCAATCCGGCGTTCGTTAAAGCGGAAGGTAAGGAAAACCCCGCCTCTGCAGGAGGCGGGGTCGGAAAACTCGACCAGAGGTCAGGTCAGGCGCGCAGGGCCTCGACGCCCGGCAGGACCTTGCCCTCCATCCACTCCAGGAAGGCGCCGCCGGCGGTGGAGACGAAGGTCATGTCGTCGGCCGTGCCGGCGTGGTTCAGGGCCGCAACGGTGTCGCCGCCGCCGGCCACGGCGACCAGCTTACCGGCCTTGGCCAGTTCAGCGGCGTGCTTGGCGGCGGCTACGGTGGCCTTGTCGAAGGGCGGGACCTCGAACACGCCCAGCGGGCCGTTCCAGATCAGGGTCTTCGACAGGTCCATGGCGCGGGCCAGACGGGCGACGGTTTCAGGCCCGGCGTCCAGGATCAGGTCGTCGGCGGCGATACGGTCCAGGGCGCGGACGCCCGATTCGATGCCTGGCTTCACGCCCTTGGCGACCACGACGTCGACCGGCAGCAGCAGTTCGCAGCCCTTCTGACGGGCTTCCTCGATGATTTCGAGCGCTGTGTCGGCCAGGTCTTTTTCGCACAGCGACCCGCCGACATCGACGCCTTGCGCGTGCAGAAAGGTGTTGGCCATGCCGCCGCCGATGGTTAGGTAGTCCAGCTTGGCGACCAGGTTCTTCAGCAGGTCCAGCTTGGTCGAGACCTTGGCGCCGCCGACGATGCCGATCACCGGCTTCTGCGGATTGCCCAGCGCCGCGTCCAGCGCCGACAGCTCGCGCGCCATGGCGCAACCGGCATAGGCGGGCAGCAGGCGGGCCAACCCTTCCGTCGAGGCGTGGGCGCGGTGGGCGGCCGAGAAGGCGTCGTTGACGTAGAGGTCGCCCAGTTCCGCCAGTTGCGCGGCGAAGGCCGGGTCGTTCTTCTCCTCGCCCTTGTGGAAGCGGACGTTCTCCAGCAGCAGCACGCCGCCGGCGTCCAGGTCGGCGACGGCGGCCTTGGCCTCATCACCCACGCAGTCGTCGGCGAAACGGACGGGGCCGTGCAGCAGCAGCTCCAGCGGCTCGACCACGGGACGCAGGCTCATGGAAGGGACCCGCTCGCCCTTGGGCCGGTCGAAGTGGGCCAGCAGGACGACCTTGGCGCCCGCTTCGCGCAGGCGGTGGATGGTCGGCAGGGCGGCCTTCAGGCGGGTGTCGTCCGTGACCTTGCCGCCCTCCATCGGCACGTTGAAGTCCACGCGGACCAGAGCGGTCTGGCCGGACAGGTCAGCGGCGTCGTCGAGGGTGCGGAAGGTCATGATGAAGTTCCAGGTCTTCCTTCTCCCTGTGGGAGAAGGTGGCCCGCAGGGCCGGATGAGGGGCGTACGTATCAGTCGGCGTAAGCCGTGGTCAGGGCGCGATCAAGCGGGCGTGTGCACGAACGGCGGCGGTGATGGCTTCCGGTTCGCTCAACGCCTGGGCGTTGGTGAAGCGCAAAACGGTCCCGCCCAGGGCTTCCAGTTCGGTCTGTCTCAGGTGATCGAGGGTCACGACCTCGTCCCGATCATGGATGCCGCCGTCGATCTCAATCACCAGCCGCAGACGGTCGCAGGCGAAATCCGCCACGTATCGTCCGATCGGATGTTGGCGACGGAACTTGTGGTCGTCGATCTGTCCGCTTCTCAGCAAAGCCCAGGCGCGCTGTTCGGCCAGCCCCGCGTCTTGCCGAAGGGAGCGAGCGAAGGCGGTGCGTTTCGATGTCATCGCGCCGACCCTCACCCTTTCGCGCAGCCAATCGCCTTCGGCTCTTGGGCGCTCAAGCCCTCTCCCAGCGGGAGAGGGCCATAGCATCTTAGCTTACAGGAACTTGGCCATCACCAGGGCGGTGTCGGCCATGCGGGTCGCGAAGCCCCACTCGTTGTCGTACCAGGTCAGGACGCGGGCCAGCTTGCCGTCGACGACCTGCGTTTGCGGCAGGGCGGCGGTCGACGAAGCGGCGATGTGGTTCAGGTCGATCGAGACCAGTGGGTCGGTCGTCGTGGCCAGAACGCCCTTCATGGCGCCGTCGGCGGCGCCTTGCAGGGCGGCGTTGATTTCTTCGACCGTGACGTCGCGACCGGCGACGACCTTCAGGTCGACGACCGAGACGTTCGGGGTCGGGACGCGGATCGACGAGCCGTCCAGCTTGCCCTTCAGTTCCGGCAGGACCAGGCCCAGGGCCTTGGCGGCGCCGGTCGAGGTCGGGATCATCGACAGGCCAGCAGCGCGACCGCGGTACGGGTCCTTGTGCATCGTGTCGAGCGTCGGCTGGTCGCCGGTGTAGGCGTGGATGGTGGTCATGTAGCCGCGCTCGATGCCGAACAGGTCGTTCAGCACCTTGGCCACCGGGGCCAGGGCGTTGGTGGTGCACGAGCCGTTGGACACGACGATGTCGTCGGCGGTCAGGGTCTCATGGTTGACCTTGAAGACGATGGTCTTGTCGGCGTTGTCGGCGGGGGCCGAGACCAGGACGCGCTTGGCGCCGGCCTTCAGGTGGGCCGAGGCCTTGTCCTTGGAGGTGAAGATGCCGGTGCATTCGAAGGCGATGTCCACCTTCAGCTCGGCGTGCGGCAGGTTGGCCGGGTCGCGCTCGGCCGTGACCTTGATCTTGCCCGTGCCGACGTCGATCCAGTCCTCGCCCGAGGTGATCGTGCCGGGGAAGCGGCCGTGCACCGAATCGTAGCGCAGCAGGTGGGCGTTGGTCTCGACCGGGCCCAGGTCGTTGATCGCCACGACCTCGATGTCCGTGCGGCCATGCTCGACGATCGAGCGAAGCACGAGGCGGCCGATGCGGCCGAAGCCGTTAATGGCGACGCGAACGGTCATGGGGGAGGTCTCCTGAGCAAGGGCGATTTCGATTGGATGCCTTACTCGGACGATCGGCGCTGTGATTCAAGCCCGCCGCCGTAACAAGGTGTGTTCAGGTGTAACCGTTTCGCTTCAGCAGCAGCGGAAGGCGCCGCCCGCCCCGAACCGCCGCGCCTCGTGCAGACGGAAGAAGGCGGTGCGGTCCAGCGGCGGCTGGTCGGGGTGGGTCGCCTCGGCGTGGGCGACATAGACCTCATAGTCGGGCTGGCCGACCATGAGGCTGGCGGTGCGGCGGGCGTCCTTGCCCCACCGCACCAGCGCATCGCGGCAGACGCAGAGCAGGTCTGCGTTGTCAGCCGGTTCCTTCGCCTGGAGGGAGGGCCTAGGCACGGGCGATGTCCATGGCTTCGTCCTCCAGCGTCAGTTCGTGGGCGGCGGGTTGCTCGACCACGGTCGGGTGGTTGATCCGACGGGCCTTGAGGCAGGCGCGCACGCCGTAAACCACCATGGTCAGGACCACGAACAGGAAGCCCGCCGTCAGGGCCGAGTTGACGTAGTCGTTGATGATGATGCGATGCATGTCGCCCGCCGTCTTGGCCGGGGCCAGCAGGTCGCCGGCAGTCAGGGCGTCCTGATATTTCCGGGCGTGGGCCAGGAAGCCGATCTTGACGTCGGGATGCAGCAGCTTCTGGAAGCCCGCCGTCAGGGTGCAGATCAGCAGCCAGACCGCCGGAACCGCCGTGGCCCAGGCGAACCGCTCGCGCTTCATCTTGAACAGGACGACCGTGCCCAGGATCAGGGCGACGGCGGCCAGCATCTGGTTGGCGATGCCGAACAGCGGCCACAGGCTGTTGATGCCGCCCAGCGGATCGACCACGCCGGTGTAGAGGAAGTAGCCCCACAGACCGACGGTCAGGGCCGTGGCCAGGACGTTGGCGGTCCAGGACTTGGTCTCGCGCATCTTGGGCACGGCCACGCCCAGCAGGTCCTGGATCATGAAGCGGCAGACGCGGGTGCCGGCGTCGACCGTGGTCAGGATGAACAGGGCCTCGAACAGGATGGCGAAGTGGTACCAGAAGGCCATCATGGCCTTGCCGCCGATGACGTTCGACAGGATGTGGGCCATGCCGACAGCCAGGGTCGGGGCGCCGCCCGCGCGCGACAGGATGGAATGCTCGCCCACGTCGCGGGCCAGTTGCTCCAGCTCAGCCGGAGTGATGTGGAAGCCCCACTGGGCCACGGCGGCGGCGGCCGAGACGGCGTTGTCGCCGATCACCGCGACCGGGCTGTTCATGGCGAAATAGACGGCCGGGTCCAGCACCGTGGCGGCGATCAGGGCCATGATGGCCACGAAGCTCTCACACAGCATGGCGCCATAGCCGATCAGCGGGATCTGGTTCTCGTTCTCCAGCAGCTTGGGCGTGGTGCCCGAGGAGATCAGAGCGTGGAAGCCTGAGACCGCGCCGCAAGCAATGGTGATGAACAGGAAGGGGAAGAGGGCGCCGGAGAAGACCGGGCCAGAGCCGTCGATGAAGGGGGTGATGGCGGGCATCTGGATGTGCGGGCGCACGATCAGGATGCCGACGGCCAGGCCCAGGATGGCGCCGATCTTCAGGAAGGTGGACAGGTAGTCGCGCGGCGCCAGCAGCAGCCAGACCGGAATGACCGAGGCGACGAAGCCGTAGGCCATCATGGCGATGGCCAGGGTGGTGCCCGACAGGGTGAAGGCCGGACCCCAGAAGGGATCAGCGGCGATATGACCGCCGCCGATGATGGCCAGGATCAGCAGGACCACGCCGATGAGTGAGACCTCGCCCACGCGGCCGGGCCGCAGATAGCGGGTGTAGAGGCCCATGAAGATGGCGATGGGGATGGTGGCGGCGACGGTGAACGTGCCCCAGGGGCTTTCGGCCAGGGCCTTGACGACGACGAGGGCCAGAACGGCCAGGATGATGACCATGATCATCAGGACGCCGACCTGGGCGATGATGCCGGGGATGGGGCCCATTTCGGTGCGGACCATGTCGCCCAGCGAGCGCCCGTCGCGGCGCGTGGACATGAACAGGACCATCATGTCCTGCACCGCGCCCGCCAGCACGGCGCCGACCAGTATCCACAGGACGCCGGGCAGATAGCCCATCTGCGCCGCCAGCACCGGCCCGACCAGAGGCCCCGCGCCCGCGATGGCCGCGAAATGGTGCCCGAACAGGACGTTGCGGGGCGTCGGCACATAGTCCAGCCCGTCGTTATGGCGCACGGCGGGCGTGGGCCGTTTCGCGTTCAGCCCCATGACCTTTCCGGCCAGGTAGCGGGCGTAGAAGCGGTAGGCGATGGCGTAGACGCAGAGCGCCGCGACCACGATCCAGACGGCGCTGATGCTCTCGCCCTGGTGCAGGGCGATGACGGCGAGGGCGATCGCCCCCAGTATGGCGATGGCGCCGAAAATCAGCGCGGTCCTGAGCTTGCCCATGGCGAAACGGTCCTCCGGGTCGGCTTGGGTGCGACCTTTCGGCATTTCTGAACCCATTAGGGGTCCGGCGCCAACCGACTAAAGTCGAAGGTCAGCGCCTTTATTTTACAGTCAGGGCAAGCTTTGCCGGGTTTTTTCAGGGTTTGACGACGCGGACCTTGCTCGCCGCCTCGCCCGCCCGTGCGCGGGCCTGATCCGTATCGGCGCCGCGGGCCAGGGCCACGCCCATGCGGCGACGCTCGAACGCCTCGGGCTTGCCGAACAGGCGTAGGTCGGCGGTCGGCACTGACAGGGCCTCGGCCACGCCCTCATAGACCACGCCTTCAGCCTCCAGGCCGCCGTAGATGACGGCGCTGGCGCCGGGTTCGCGCAGGGTGACGTCCACCGGCAGGCCGAGGATGGCGCGAGCGTGCAGGGCGAACTCGCTCATGGTCTGGGTGGCCAACGTCACCAGCCCGGTGTCGTGCGGGCGCGGCGAGACCTCGGAGAACCAGACCTGATCGGCGGTGACGAACAGTTCGACGCCGAAGACGCCGAGGCCGCCCAGCGCGTCCGTGACCTTGCCGGCAATGTCCTGCGCCGCCTGCAAGGCGGCCTCGCTCATGATCTGCGGCTGCCAGCTTTCGACATAGTCGCCCTTCTGCTGGCGATGGCCGATGGGGGCGCAGAAGTCGGTGCGAACCGCGCCGTCGCGCAGCGACCGCACCGTCAGCAGGGTGATCTCATAGTCGAAGTCGATCTTGCCCTCGACGATGACCCGCCCGCCCGCGACCCGACCCGAGCCTTCCGCATAGGCCCAGGCGTCGGCGACGGCCTCGGCGCTTTCGACATAGGACTGGCCCTTGCCCGACGAGGACATGACCGGCTTGACGAAGCAGGGGAAGCCGACGGCCTCGGCGCCCGCCGCCAGCTCCTCGGCGGAACCGGCGAAGGCGTAGGGGCTGGTCGGCAGGCCCAGCTCCTCGGCGGCCAGACGGCGGATGCCCTCGCGGTTCATGGTCAGCTGGTTGGCGCGGGCGGTCGGAATGACGCGCGCCAGACCCGCCGCCTCGATGGCCGCCAGGACGTCGGTGGCGATGGCCTCGATTTCCGGCACGATGATGTGCGGGGCCTCGGCCATGATGATCCCGTTCAGCACCTGAGGATCGGTCATCGGAATGACGTGGCTGCGGTGCGCCACCTGCATGGCCGGGGCGTTGGCGTAGCGGTCGACCGCGATCACCTCGGCGCCCAGACGTTGCAGCTCGATGGCCACCTCCTTGCCCAGCTCGCCTGAGCCGAGCAGCATGACGCGCGTGGCGTGGTCGGTAAGCGGCGTGCCGATCTTCATGACGTCAGGCTCCGGTAGTCGGTTCGATCAGGTCCCAGGCGTTGCCGTAGAGGTCTTCGAAGACCACCACCTTGCCATAGGCTTCGTGACGGGGCGTTTCGCGGAAGACGACGCCGGCCTTCAGCCAGGCGGCGTGGTCCCGCATCAGGTCGTCGGTGTAGAGGAAGAGCCAGACGCGTCCGCCGGCCTGATCGCCTACGCGGGCCAGCTGTTCCGGCGTGACAGCGCGGGCCAGCAGCAGGGACGTCTGGCCGCCTTTGGGCGTGACGCGGACCCAGCGTTTGCTGCCGCCCATGTCGGTGTCTTCGCTGAGGTCGAAGCCCAGCTTGCCGACGAAGAAGACGATGGCCTCGTCGTAGTCGCGGACCAGCAGGCTGACGGCGCCGAGATGGCTCATGGGGCGGTCTCTGTCGCAGGAACCGCATAGAGGCGGCGGAAGGCGTCCAGGGCGGCGCCGTGATAGATGCTGGCGTGGCTCTCGCTCGGGCGCGGGGTGAAGTCCCATGTGACGCCGGGCAGGGCGTGATCGCGCAGGTTGGCGGTCAGGACGTCCATCGGCGCCTGCATCTCCTCGCCCTCGTCGCCGAGGGTCAGGATCAGGGTGCGCGGGTCGTTGGAATGGTCGCGCAGATGCGCCCCCGACTGCCGCGCCAGCTGACCGCCGTCCCACCACAGGCTGGGGCTGACGGCGACATAGGCGTCGAACATCTGCGGCTCTTTCAGGAAGGTCTCGACCACGAACAGGCCGGCCAGGGACTCGCCCATCAGGGCCGTCTCGCCATTGGTGCGGAACCGGCCCTCGATGAAGGGCTGGACCTCCTCCGCGACGAAGCGGCGGAAGCGGTCGGACTGCCCCTGCGTCGGATAGCGGGCGATCAGCTCGGCGTTTTCGGTCGGCAGGGCCAGCTCGTTGCGGCGATCCACCGAGGCTATGCCCACGATGATGACGTCGCGGGTCGTGCCGACGATGGTCCCCAGCTGGGCGATGCCCGAGATGTGGTGGAAGTCCTGATCCTGACCGCCGTCCAGCACATAGAGGACCGGATAGGTCTGGCTGCCCTTGTCATAGCCGGGCGGCAGCCAGACGTTGATCTCGCGCGTCTGGCCCATGACGGCGGAGGGCAGGGCGTAGGACTGGCCGATGACGACGGGCGTCTCGACCGCCACGCGGGCGGCGGTCTGAGCGAGGGCGGGTGCGCCGCCCGCCATCGACAAGCCGAAGCTAAGGACGAGGGCGAGGCGGCGCATCTGGCTTACAGCCGGGCCTTGGCGGCTTCGACCACGGCTTCGGCGGTGATGCCGAACTCGCGGTAGAGGACTTCGGCCGGGGCCGAGGCGCCGAAGCCGGTCAGGCCCACAAAGCCGCCGTCTTCGCCGATGAAGCGTTCCCAGCCCTGCTTGATCGCGGCTTCCACGGCGACGCGGACAGTGCCGCGACCGATGACGGCGTCCTGATAGGCCTTGGGCTGCTGCTCGAACAGTTCGAAGCAGGGGACCGAGACGACGCGGGTCGGGACGCCTTCGGCCTCCAGGGTCTCGGCGGCCTTCAGCGCCAGGGCGACTTCAGTGCCGGTGCCGAACAGGGTGACCTTGGCCTCGCCGTTGGCGGCCTTCAGTTCGTAGGCGCCCTTGCGCGACAGGTTCTCGCCCGCGTCGGTCAGACGCACAGCCGGGGTCTTCTGACGCGACAGGCACATGCCCGACGGCGTCTTCTTGTGCTGCAAGGCGACCTGCCAGCATTCCAGGGCCTCGACGGTGTCTGCCGGGCGGAAGACCATCAGGTTGGGAATGGCGCGCAGGGCCGCCAGATGCTCGACCGGCTGGTGGGTCGGGCCGTCTTCGCCCAGGCCGATAGAGTCGTGGGTCAGGACGTGGACCACGCGCACGCCCATCAGGGCGGCCAGGCGAATGGCCGGGCGGCTGTAGTCCGAGAAGACCATGAAGGTGCCGGCGTAGGGGATGACCCCGCCGTGCAGGGCCATGCCGTTCATGGCCGAGGCCATGCCGTGTTCACGCACGCCCCAGTTGACGTAACGACCGGCGTAGTCGGGCGCGTCGAGGATCTGGGTGTTCTTGACGAAGGTGTTGTTCGAGCCGGTCAGGTCGGCCGAGCCGCCGATCAGTTCGGGGATGGCGTTGAACACCGTCTCCAGCGCCTCGCCCGAGGATTGGCGCGTGGCCAGAGCGGGTTGGCTCGAAACCAGTTCCTTCAGCTTGGCGTCCAGGGCCTCGAAGGCGCCGGTGGGCAGGTCGCCGGCCATGGCGCGGGTGAAGTCGTCGCGCTGGGCGTGGTTCAGCAGGCGGGCTTCCCAGCCTTTACGGGCCTTGGCGCCCTGCTTGCCGACCTTGGCCCAGGCCTTCTGGATGCCTTCCGGCAGGTCGAAGGGGTCGAAGGACCAGTGCAGGGCCTGACGCGTGGCGGCGATCTCGGTGGCGCCCAGGGCGGCCCCGTGGGTCTTGTGGCTGCCTTCCATGGTGGCGGCGCCCTTGCCGATCTTGGTCTTGCAGGCGATCAGCGTCGGCTTCGACTGCTTGGTCGCCCAGGCCAGGGCCTTCTGGATCTGCTTGTGGTCGTGGCCGTCGATGGCCTTGACGGCCCAGCCCGAGGCCTTGAAGCGAGCCAGCTGGTCGGTGTTGTCCGACAGCGACACCTTGCCGTCGATGGTGATTTCGTTGTCGTCCCACATGACGCAGAGCTTGTTCAGCTTCAGACGACCGGCCAGGGCGATGGCTTCCTGCGACACGCCTTCCATCAGGCAGCCGTCGCCGGCGATGACCCAGGTGCGGTGGTCGACCAGGTCCGAACCGAAGCGGGCGGCCAGGTGGCGCTCAGCCAGGGCGAAACCGACCGAATTGGCGATGCCCTGACCCAGGGGGCCGGTGGTCGTCTCGATGCCGGTCATGTGACCGTATTCCGGGTGGCCGGCGGTCTTGGCGCCCCACTGGCGGAAGTTTTCCAGCTGTTCGCGGGTCGCGTCCTTGTAGCCGGTCAGGTGCAGCAGGCTGTAGATCAGCATCGAGCCGTGGCCCGCCGACAGGATGAAGCGGTCGCGGTCGGCCCAGTCGGGGCGGCTCGCGTCGAACTTCAGGAATTTCGAGTAAAGGACGGTGGCGACGTCGGCCATGCCCATGGGCATGCCGGGGTGGCCGCTCTTCGCTTTTTCGACACCGTCCATGGCGAGGACGCGGATGGCGTCGGCCATTTGCTTGGGCGAGGGCTTGGCGAATGCAGCTTGGGCGTCGGTCACGGCGAGACCTTTCGTCTGGAACAGGATAAAGCGGGGCGCGCCGCTTTACCCCGACGCGCGCACAGGTTCTATACGGAATCTGGACGAAAGGACCCCAATGGACGCCGTTACGGCCGCAAAGACACGCATCGACAAGGCCCTGGCCCTGCTGGAACGCAAGGTGCTGGAGCTGAAGGCGCGTCCGGCCACCGCCCCCGCCATCACCGACGACGACCTGTTCGCGCCGCGTGCGTCGAATGTCGCTGACCTGACCCGCATCGCCGAACTGGAAGCCGCCAGCCGCGACGCCGCCGAGGCCCTGGGCCGCGCCGCCGAAGCCGTGCGCGACGTTCTGGCCGAACAGGAGGCGCGCTGATGGCGACCGTCACAGTGGACATCAATGGCCGTCCCTACGCCGTCGGTTGCGCGGACGGTCAGGAAGAGCGCGTCCGCACCCTGGCCCAGCAGTTCGACGTCCATGTGCGCCAGATTTCCGGCGAGGTCGGCCATGTGGGTGATCTGCGTCTGTTCCTTATGGCCTCGCTGATGCTGGCCGACGAACTGCAGGAGGCCCGACAGCGCTTGGAGAAGGGCCAGGGCCCGGTCCCGCAGGACGGCCCGGTCAAGGCTCCGCCGCCGCCCGCCGGCGACGGCGTGGCCGAGGCCCTGAACGCCGTGGCGGCCCGCATCGAGAAGATCTGCCAGACGATCTGAGGCTCTCTGTCTTTCCTCCCCATTTCATGGGGATCGGCGGCGTAGCCGACGAGACGGAGGGGGCGACTCGACGGCTGACGTTTGCGCCGCCCCCTCCACCGCTACGCGGTCCCCCTCCCCATGAAATGGGGAGGAAACAGAAGGTGTTGATCCGCCATTGTTGAAACGCCTCGGACCGCCTATCTTGTCCGACGGCGGGTCCTGCTGCGGCTCACGTCGAAGACAACATATCCTTCTGACCTTAATTCACTCTAAGGGATCTGTCCCTGTCCGGGCTCGAGGGCCTGGGCATATGGAGCCCACCTGGCTACCCAGGTCGAGAGGATTTAAACGTTCTTCACGGTTCTTGCGGCGCCGCCACCCTTTCATTTTGTTGCGCTATGCTCGCGACGCGGTCGCTCGCGGCTTGAGCGCGTTTTTATGCGCTATGGTTAGGCGCGTTGACGTCCAGATGGGCTTGAGACGGCGCATGGCCTCCAAACACGAACTCCGCGCCTCTATGCGCGCCCTGCGCAAGCGGCTGGCTGAGATCGACAACGAAGCCGCCGAGCGCGCCGCCGGTCATGCCGGGGCCCTGCCGTCCGGCGACATGGTCGCTCTCTATCGCGCCATGGGGTCGGAACTGGATACGGACGCCCTAGCCATGGTCCTACATCAGGAGGGGCGTCGCCTCTGCCTGCCGGTGGTGATCGAGCGCGACGCGGCCATGATCTTTCGCGCCTGGGCCCCGGGCGAACCGCTGGAGCTGGACGCCGCCGGCTGTCCCGCGCCCCTGCCGCTGACCGAGACTGTCACGCCTGACCTGATCCTGACGCCGCTGCTGGCCTTCGATGCCCACGGCGGGCGGTTGGGGCAAGGGGGGGGCTATTACGACCGGACCTTCGCCGTCCTGCCGGATGCGGTGCGCGTCGGCTTCGCCTATGCGGGGCAGGAGGTCGAGCGCCTGGCGCTGGAGCCTCATGACATGCGCCTGCATGGCGTTCTGACCGAGACCGGCTATAGAGCCGTCCCATGAGATTGGCATTTTTCGGTGACGTGGTCGGCAAGTCCGGGCGCGATGGGCTTTCGGATCATCTTCCGGGGCTGAGGCGCGACCTCAAACTCGACTTCGTGGTGGTCAACGCCGAGAACGCCGCGGGCGGCTTCGGCATCACCGAGAACACGGCGCGCGAGATCTTCGCCGCCGGGGCCGATGTCCTGACCCTGGGCAACCACAGCTGGGATCAGCGCGAGGCCCTGACCTATATCGTGCGCGAGCCGCGCCTGATCCGTCCCGCCAACTATCCGCGCCTGATGGACGCGCCGGGCCGGGGCGCTGATGTCTTCGTGACCGCCGACGGCCGCCGGGTGCTGGTCATCAACGTCCTGGGCCGCATCCACATGGACCCGATGGACGACCCGTTCAGCGCCGTAGAGCGCGAGCTGGAGGCCGCGCCGCTCGGCGTGGTCGCTGACGCCGTCATCGTCGACATGCACGCCGAGGCCACCAGCGAGAAGATGGGCATGGGCCACTTCTGCGACGGCCGCGCCAGCCTGGTGGTCGGCACCCACACCCACGTCCCGACCGCCGATGCCCAGATCCTGCCCCACGGCACGGCCTATCAGACCGACGCCGGCGGTTGCTGTGATTATGACTCGGTCATCGGCAACGACAAGGAAGAGCCGCTGCGCCGCTTCACCACGCGGCTGTCGGGCGGACGCTATGTCCCCGCCAGCGGCCCGGCCACCATCTGCGGCGTCTTCGTCGAGACCGACGACCGCACGGGCCTGGCGACGCGGGTTGAAGCCATCCGCGTCGGCGGACGACTGAGCCAGGCGATCCCGCAGATCTAGGCTGCGACTGGCCGGTCCCTCCGCGCCCGCAACCGCAGCCGCATGGTCCGCTGACTGCGCAGCGTCACCTGATGGACAGGGCGGGGCTCGACCGGGGTGATGGCCTCGACCTCGGCGACTTTCAGAATTTCGGCCAGGGCGATGATCGCCTCCTGCATGGCGAAGGCGGCGCCGATGCAGATGCGCGGGCCGCCGCTGAAGGGCAGCCAAGCGTAGCGGTCGATGGACTTGCGGTTCTCGGGCAAGAAGCGTTCAGGGCGGAAGGCGTCGGGGTCGTCCCACAGCTTTTCGTGGCGATGGATGATCCAGGGCACGATGAGAATGCTCTGACCCGCCTTGACCGCGTAGCCGCCGATCACGTCGTCGGCCACAGCCCGCCGGATCATGGCCGGGGCGGGCGGGAACAGGCGCATGGCCTCCTCGATCACCGCCCGGTGCCAGTGCAGGTCGCGAAGACCCGCGGCGCTGCGGTCCCAGCCGTCGGCTTCGGCCTTCAGGATGTCGGCCACGCGCTTGTCGCGGCTGATCAGGTGCAGGGTCCAGCCCAGGGTCCGCGCCGTCGTCTCATGCCCGGCCAGGATGAAGGTCAGGATGTTGGACGCCACCTCGTGATCCGACAGGCCTGAGCCGTCGCCCTCCTCGTCGCGGGCGCTGAGCAGGGCGGTCAGCAGGTCTTCGGGCGCGTCGTCGTCCTGTTCGATCCGCGCGCGGCGCCGCGCCACCAGGGCGTCGACGCGGTCCTTGAAGAAGCGCGCGTCGCCGCCCGAGGCCACGCGGCCCAGGCGCGGAATCCAGTCAGGGGCCTTCAGCGCGTCCAGCGGACTGATCCGCGCCCCGACCGCCAGGAAATGGTTCAGCGCCTTCTCGAAGCCCGCCGCGTCGCCGTCGAGATCGTCAGAGAACAGCGCCGCCGACAGGATGTCGAAGGTCAGGCCGCTCATCTCGCTGTCGATGTTCAGCACCCGCGCGCCGTGCTCCAGCCGCCAGCCCTCGACGCGGCGGCGGCAGACCCGGTCCATGGCCTCGGCGGTGCGCGCGGTGTGGGCGGGGGTGAACAGGGGGGCCATGATGCGCCGGGCGCGGCGCCACTGTTCGCCCTCGGTCAGCAGCAGACCGTCGGCCAGCATGGGGCCCAGCACCCGCCTTTGCAGGTCGCCCTTCTCATAGTTGGCGGCGTTGTCGGTCAGGACGTGGCGCACGCCCGCCGGATCGCTGACCACCAGGGTGCGCCCCAGCGGCGAGGCCCCGTCGATGTAGAGCTCCTTGAAATGGAACTCGGCCCAGATTTGCAGCGGGTCGCGCCAGCTCTGCCACAGGAACTGCGGCAGGCTCATCTTCCGGGTCCGGCGCGGCGGCGTCCAGGGACGGAAGGTCGAGGCGGCGGCGTCGGTCATGGAGCGCTCCTTCTCAGGTTTGCTCCATAGTTATTGACGACGGTGTCAAAATAAAGGGAGTTCGCGTCTAGCGCGCTTTGCGCCGCGCCCGCTTGGACCGCACCAGCTGTTCGCGCAGGTCGCCCAATTGGGCCGCGCGGTGCGCGGGGGCGTGGGTGTCCACGACGTAGGCCTGGGCCGCACGCGCCATCTCCAAACGCCCGGCCGGGTCCTCGATCAGGCGTTCGATAGCCGCGGTCAGGGTCGCGGGCGTCAGGTTGTCGACATAGAGGGCGTGCGGGCCGCTGGCTTCGCGCAGTCCGCCGCGCCCCGACGAGACCAGGGCGGCACCCGCCGCATGGGCCTCCAGCGCGGTCAGGCCCAGAGGCTCGGCCCAGACCGAAGGGGTCAGGGCGATGGCCGCCTGCTGCATCACGGCGCGCACCTCGGCCAGAGGGGCCGAGCGTCGGATCTCAACACGGTCGCCATAGCGCTCCAGCGGCGCCACATGGGGGGCGGCCCAGTCCGCGTGCCGGTCCCAGTCGTTCAGCATCAGCACGGCGCGCCAGCCCGGATGGCGGTCCAGAACCCCGGGCAGGGCGGCGCAGATCAGGTCCACGCCCTTTTCCGGCATGGCCCGTCCGGCAAAGGCGATCAGCGGCTCGCGGTTCTCCACGGGCGTCTTCCACAGATCGACATCAATGGGGTTGGGCACGGCGAAGGCCTTGGCCTCCAGTCGTGGGAAGTCCTTGAGGAAGTCCCGGCGCGCCGCCTCGCTGACGAAGATCAGGCCGTCCATGCGGTCGTAGCGCCGCTGGTAACGCCAGTTGTCGATGGAGTGGCGCGGGCTCTTCACCGCATTGTGGCGATAGAGGGTGACGGCGGCGTCGGGAAAATGCCGCGCCAGGGCCACGGCCTGCTGCGTCTGCTGGTGGAACTCGATGACGTCCGGCCGATAATCGGTCAGGGCCTGAAGCAGGGCCTTGAGGCGATTGGGGTTGGGCAGGGTGTGAACCGACGGCGCGTCGTGGCCCTTGGCGCCTTCGCAGCAGAAGATACGGACCTCGCCTGTCTCGGCGTTCGCCAGGGTGCGGGCCACCGTCTCCATGGAGTTGGGCTGCTCGCGGCAGAAGCGCGCCCCGACAGGCATGACGACGGCGGTTCTCATGCTGGCTTCCCCGAAGAAGGCTATCGCGCGGCGGCGCGAGCCTCGAGCGCCCGCAGGCGACCTTCCTCGGCCTTGAGGTCGCCGGTCAACTGGCCTTTCAGGGCCGGGTCGGTGGTGGCGGCCAGCAGGGCGCGGGTGTCCGCGACGGCCTGACGGCGGGCGGCGATCAGGCGCGACAGCTCGTCGCCCTCAGCGGGGGCGACGGGAGCAGAGGCGGCGCGCCGGGCGGCGGCCGCCTGTTCTTCCTCGGTGGTCTTCAGCGCCGCCGCCTGGCGTGCGGCTGAGGCGTCGCGCAGGGCGTGCTGGACCGGGTCGCCGCCCTCGATGTCGCAGGCGGCGAGAAGGGCCGCGCCGCTGAGGACGAGGGCGAAGACTCCGGCGCGCATCAGCCTTCGATCCAGTTCGGCATCCAGCCTTCGTGGAACTCGCGCAGGTGGGCGACGGGGATGCGGTACAGCTCGCCCTTCGGACCCGAGGAGGCGAAGTCCGCGCCCTTGGCGACGCCGACGACCGAGGCGTGCAGACCGGCCTCCTTGGCTTTCGCCAGCAGGGCTTCGGCGTCCGACACGGCGACCAGATAGCGGGCCTGATCCTCGCCGAACAGGAAGGCGTGGGCGTGCGCAGCGCTGGAGGCGTTCAGTTCGATGCCGACGTCCGAGGCCAGGGCGATGTCCGCCGCCGCGCCGACCAGGCCGCCGTCCGACAGGTCGTGCACGACCGTCAGCTCGCCCGCTTCGATCAGGCCGCGCACGAAGTCGCCGGTCTTGCGTTCCAGCTTCAGATCGACCGGCGGCGGGGCGCCGTCTTCACGACCCAGAACCTCGCGCAGATAGATGGACGAACCCAACTCGCCGTGGGTCTGGCCGATCAGGACCAGGACATCGCCCTCGGCCATGCCGCCGAAGCCGGTGGTCACGTCATAGTTGGTCAGCAGACCCACCGCGCCGACCGTCGGGGTCGGCGGAATGGCCACGCCGTTGGTCTCGTTATAGAGGCTGACGTTGCCCGAGACGACGGGGAAGTCCAGCTCGCGGCAGGCCTCGGCCATGCCGTCTGTGGCGCGGACGATCTGGCCCATGATCTCGGGGCGCTGCGGGTTGCCGAAGTTGAGGTTGTCGGTGATGGCGATGGGACGCGAGCCCACGGCCGTCAGGTTGCGCCAGGCCTCGGCTACGGCCTGCTTGCCGCCTTCATAGGGGTCGGCCTGGACATAGCGCGGGGTGCAGTCGGACGTGACGGCCAGGCCCTTGTCCGTGCCGTGGACGCGGACCACGCCGGCGTCGGCGCCGGTCGACGAGTCTTGCAGGGTGTCGGCCATGACGTGCCGATCGTATTGTTCCCAGATCCAGCGCTTGGAGGCCATGTCGGGGCAGGCGATGACCTTGATCACCGCGTCGTTCCAGCTTTCCGGGGCCGGAACCTCGGACGGCTCCAGGCGCGGTTGCAGCTCGGGCTGGACCCAGGGACGATCATAGAGGGGCGCGTCGTCGAACAGCGGGGCCAGCGGCACGTCGCAGACCACCTCGCCGTGATGCTGCAGCACCAGATGGCCGGTGTTCGTGGTCTTGCCGATGATGGCGAAGTCCAGGCCCCACTTCTGGAAGATGCGATAGCCGACGTCCTCGAAGCCGGGCTTCAGGACCGCCAGCATCCGCTCCTGGCTTTCCGACAGCATCATCTCATAGGCGGTCATGCCCTCTTCGCGCTGGGGCACCTTGTCGAGGTCCAGCTCGACGCCGACGCCGCCCTTGCCGGCCATTTCGACGGACGAAGAGGTCAGACCCGCTGCGCCCATGTCCTGAATGGCGGCGACCGCGCCCGAGGCCATCAGCTCCAGCGTGGCCTCGATCAGCAGCTTCTCGGCGAAGGGGTCTCCGACCTGGACGGTGGGGCGCTTGGCCTCCGACTCGTCGTCGAACTCGGTCGAGGACATGGTGGCGCCGTGGATGCCGTCGCGGCCCGTCTTGGAACCGAAATAGACCACGTCGTGGCCGGCCTCGGGCGCGGCCGAGTAGTAGATCTCATCGGCCCGGGCGATGCCCACGCACATGGCGTTGACCAGGATGTTGCCGTTGTAGCCCTTGTGGAAGTTGGTCTCACCGGCGACCGTCGGCACGCCGACGCAGTTGCCGTAGCCGCCGATGCCGCTGACCACGCCCTTGACCAGTCGCCTGGTCTTCTCATGCGAAGGCTCGCCGAAGCGCAGGGCGTTCAGCAGGGCCACCGGGCGGGCGCCCATGGTGAAGACGTCGCGCATGATGCCGCCCACGCCCGTCGCCGCGCCCTGATAGGGCTCGATGTAGGAGGGGTGGTTGTGGCTCTCCATCTTGAAGATGCAGGCGTCGCCGTCGTCGATGTCGATGACCCCGGCGTTCTCGCCCGGGCCGCAGATGACGCGCGGTCCCGTGACCGGGAACTTCATCAGCTGCTTCTTGGAGGATTTGTAGGAGCAGTGCTCGGACCACATGACCGAGAAGACGCCCAACTCGACCTGGTTGGGCTCTCGGCCCAGCCGGTCCAGCAGGACCTCATACTCGTTCGGAGCCAGACCGTATTCAGCGGCCAATTCTGCGGTGGTCTTTTGCGGAGCGCTCATGGGCGGGGCTTCTAGCCGGGTCTGAGCCTCCTGTCAGCCCGTCCGATCAGCGACGACGCTCGATCCCGCGTTTCAGGCCGAAGACCAGGATGACGGCGGCGACTGCCAGCAGGAAGGCGGCGCCCAGGGCGGTGAAGCCAAGCACCGGATTCCGCTCCTGTTCTGCGACAAAGGCCCCGACCAGACCCCAGGCGATCGGCAGGGGATAGGCCAGGGTGCGCAGACTCGCTGTCACCGCCGCCGCGACCAGAACCACGACCGCAACGGCGGCGATGGCCCAGCCTGTCGGCGATAGGAAGGCGGGCAGGGCGTCGAACGCCGTCGCCGTCGTGATGAGGTTCAGCGGCGCGGCGATGGTGAGCCAGCCTGCCAGCGCCGCCAGCGGCCAGATCAGGAACCAGCGGTCTCGCTCCATCACCCCGGTCGAGCGGATGGTCCGGCCATTGGCCAGCAGAGGGACCAGCAGGGCCAGCAGGGAGGCGAAGATGATCATGACGCTGGCCGCCTTGAGATTCAGCGCGGCGACAATGATCCACAGACCGATGCCGAACAGGGCCACCGCCGAGGGCCAGCCCATGCGGTTGATCATCAGGCTCTCGCCGGTCTGGGGCAGAACCTGCCGTCCGGCATAGGCCAGCAGCCCCAGATAGATCAGGCCCCAGATCGAAAAGGCGTAACCCGCCACCTGCAGCGTCTGATTGCCGTCCGCCGCGAACTCGGCCTGCGACAGGCCGAAGCTGCCCAGATTCTGCACGACCGGAACCACCACGGCGAAGACGGCGGCGGCCAGCACCACCAGGCGGCGGGTCTGCTGGGCGGGCGTAGGGCGTTCGATGGCGGACATGGCGGCGTTTCCGGCTCAGCTTCGCCGTATCTACGCGCCGGACGGCTATTTGGTTCACCGGAACCGTGCGGCCCCCGTCCCGCTTAGGTCATGAGACGCCAATCAAGGAGACGCGCCATGGCCGACCCCGACAACCTGCCGGAAGACCCGGCTCTCGAAACCGACGAAGTCAAGACCAACCGCGCCCTGGAGCAGGGCCTGGGCGTGGGCGCCCGCGAACTAGCCGCTATCGGTGAATCTGGCGAAGCGGGCACGCTGGAGCGCGCGCTTGATGAAGACGGCGAGCCGATGGAGCCGGAGATCGAGGCCGACGAACTGGGTCGCAGCGCCAGCGTGCTGGACCGCAAGAAATCTCAGGTCGACGACAAGGAGCAGTTGGACAAGGAGTCCGACGCCTAGACCCGTTTAGGCCGCCGCGTAGATGCTGCGGAACAGGGTGGCGCCGTCGGCGCTGCCCAGTTCGGCTTCGAAGGCGCGGTCGGGGTGGGGCATCATGCCCAGGACGTTGCCGCGTTCGTTCTGGATGCCGGCGATGTCGGCGACCGAGCCATTGGGGTTGTCGACGTAGCGGAAGACCACCTGGCCCTCGCCCTCGATACGGGCCAGGGTTTCATCGTCGGCGAAGAAGTTTCCGTCGCCGTTGCCCTGGGTCATGACGACCTCGCGCTGGCCTTCATATCCGGCGGTGAAGCGGGTCTGGCCGTTGGCGACCGTCAGGCTGATGGGCTTGCAGACGTATTTCAGTCCGGCGTTCTTCAGCAGGGCGCCCGGCAGCATTCCGGCTTCGCACAGGACCTGGAAGCCGTTGCAGATGCCCAGAACGGCGACGCCGTCGTCGGCGGCCTTCTTGACCGCCTGCATGATCGGGGCCTGGGCCGCCATCGCGCCGCAACGCAGATAGTCGCCGTAGGAGAAGCCGCCCGGCAGGACGATCAGATCGAGGCCTTTCGGCAGCTCGGTCTCGGCGTGCCAGACCATTTGGACCTGTTCGCCAGTGGAACGTTCGATGGCGACCTTGCAGTCGCGATCACAGTTGGACCCGGGGAAGACGATGACGGCTGCGCTCATGGGCGGGCCTCCTAGCATCAATTGTTCGGGATGTCAGGCGTGGCTTTGACCTGTCTTGCGTCCGCTCAGCCGGGCGACGACCCAGACCGCGAAACCGCCCAGGGACAGGGCCACCCCGACCCAGCCGGTCGAGGTCCAGCCCCAGCCCGCCGCGATGGCCATGCCGCCCAGCAGGGGGCCGATGGCGTTGGCGGTGTTGAAGGCCGAATGGTTCAGGGCGGCGGCCAAGGTCTGCGCGTCGCCGGCCACGTCCATCAGTCGGGTCTGCAGGATGGAGCCCAGCCCGCCGCCGCCGCCGATCAGGAAGACCACGATCAGCATGGCCCACAGGTGCGGGGCCGCGAACGGGTAAAGCGCCAGGGCTGCCGCGCTCCACAGCAGCAGGCCGCCCGCGGCCTTCATGCCGTAACGGTCGGCGGCCCAGGCTCCCAGCAGGTTGCCGCTCATCATGCCCAGGCCGAACATGGCGAAGACCCAGGGCAGGACCTCGGGCCCGACCCCGGTCACGGCGGTCAGGGTCGAGGCCAGATAGGCGTAGACCGCGAACATGCCGCCAAAACCGATGGCCCCGACGCCCAGCGTCAGCCAGACCTGACCGCGCTTCAGGGCGCCCAACTCGCGCAGGGGGCTGGCGTCGGCGTGAGCCGGATCGCGCGGCGCGAACAGGGCGACCAGGGCCATGGTGATCACCGCCAGAACGCTGACGATGGCGAAGGTCCAGCGCCAGCCGAAACTGTGGCTGACGGCGGTGGCGACCGGCACGCCGATGACGGTAGCCACGGTCAGGCCCAGCAGGATGGTCGAGACGGCGCGCGTCCTGAGCCGCAGCGGCACCAGCGACGCCGCCACCAGGGCCGCCACGCCGAAATAGGCCCCGTGCGGAATGCCGCTGAGGAAGCGGAAGGCCAGCATCCACTCATAGTTGGGGGCGATGGCGCTCAACGCATTGCCGACCGCGAACAGGGCCATGAAGCCGATCAGCAGCAGCCAGCGCGGCGCGCGGGCGCCCAGTACGGCCAGGATCGGCGCGCCGACGACCACCCCGGCGGCATAGGCGCTGATGACGTGGCCGGCGGTGGGCTCATCGACGCCTAGACCCGCCGCGAAGTCGGGCAGGACGCTCATGGCGGCGAACTCGGTCACCCCGATGGCGAAGCCGCCCATGGCCAGGGCCAGCAGGACCAGCGCCACCTTTCCGGGGGCCGCGACCGTCTCCATCGCGGGCGACGGCGCGCAGACGCGGTCGTCGATACAGGCGGCGGTGTCGGTGGGAGCCATGAACTATCGCAATGCAACAAACTTTACGCTGCGTCGCAAAATAGGGGGCGAAGTCCAGCGCGCAACCTTGGCCGGGCGATCCGGTCATCACGCTTTGTATGCGTTGCGGTTCAGGCGGCGGCCAGTTCGGCGCGAACCCTGGGGTGCGACACCGACAGGCCCAGGGTCTGGGCGGCGTAGAGCTCCAGCAGCAAGCGGTCGTCGCCATCAGGCACGCTCAGCCAGCGGGCCTTGATCGGCGGCCGGCGGCCGGGGCGCGGCGTGGGTTCGCTGACGCTGATCCGGGGGGCGCCGCGGCTTGGCCTGTGCACTCGGGCAGCCAGGGCCAGACGCAGCGACGGCGCCAGCATCTGTTCCTCCAGATGGGGCGGGCTGCCCACATGGATCGGCTCGTCCTCCTGATAGAAGACATAGACCGCCTCCGACGCCGGCAACCGCGCCCGGGTCAGCGATTGCAGCGGCCGAGCCATCAGGCGGCGGAACAGGTCGGGGACCGTCGCCAGCCTCTGCTCATGGTCGAGCGTCGCCGTCGTCACCCGCCGGTGTTTTCGTAGGTCGCGGTGATCGAGGCCTTGGCCAGGGTGTGGAAGTGCAGGTTGAAGCCGAAGACGGCGCCGGAATTGTCGGGCGTCACGTCCAGCCTGTCCGTGTCCACGGCGAAGACGGTGAAGATGTAGCGGTGCGGGCCGTGGCCGGGGGGCGGGGCGGCGCCGCCGAAGCCCGGCGCGCCAAAGTCGGTGCGCCCCTCGACCGCGCCGGGCGGCAGGGCGGCGCCGGCGGCCAGTTCGGTCACCTCGGCGGGAATATTGGCCACGGTCCAGTGCCAGAAGCCCGAGCCGGTCGGGGCGTCGGGGTCATAGCAGGTGATGGCGAAGCTCTTCGTGCCTTCGGGCGCGCCTGCCCAGGACAACTGGGGCGCGATGTTGCCCTTCGCATAGACCTGGGCGTCGGGCAGGACGTCGCCATCCTGAAAATCGGCGGAGGTGAGGGTGAAGGTCATCGGCGGCGCTCCCTTGTTCTGGTCCGCTGACGGAACGGTCTGGCTTCGACACCGTTGCGCAGCGACAGTCTGTTCCTAGCCAAGCTTGATCCTGGTTCAAAGCGCGGAGCGCCGGATGCTGCAAGCCCTTCTCGATCAGACCTTCCTGACGCGGGCCGTGCGGGTGCGTCTGCCGGACGGTCGCGAGCTGACGGCGGGGCCGGGAACGCCCGAACTGACGGCGGTGATCGAAGACGTGAAGACGGCCCTGGCCATCGCCGCCAACCCCGATCTGGCCCTGGGCGAGGCCTTCATGGACGGGACCTTCCGGGTCGAGGGCGGCGACATCTACGACTTCCTGCAACTGACGACGTCGCAACTGGCCATCCGCCCGCGGGCGGGAAAGTTGACCCTGCTGCAACGCCTCCGGCGCGGCGCCGAACAGGCCAACGACCGGCTGCATGCCCGCAGCAACGTCCACCACCACTATGACCTGACGGTCGACTTCTATCGCCTCTTCCTTGACGAGGACCTGCAGTATTCCTGCGCCTTCTTCGAGGCACCCAACGCCACCCTGGATCAGGCCCAGACGGCCAAGAAGCGGCGGCTGATCGACAAGCTGCTGCTGACGCCGGGGCAGAGCGCGCTGGACATCGGCTGCGGCTGGGGCGGTCTGGGCCTGTCCATGGCCGAGCGCGGGGCGCGCGTCACCGGCGTCACCCTGTCGACCGAACAGCACCGCACCGCCAAAGAGCGGGCGGCGGCGCGCGGCCTGGCCGACCGGGCCGAGTTCCGCCTTCAGGATTATCGCGACCTCAACCAGACCTTCGACCGCATCATCTCGGTCGGCATGTTCGAGCACGTCGGCGCGCCCAATTATCAGGAGTATTTCGACACGGTCGCCCGGCTGCTGGCCGACGACGGAGTGGCGGTGATCCATTCCATCGGCCGTAAGACTCCGCCCAGCCGCACCCAGCCGTTCATCCGCAAATACATCTTCCCTGGCGGCTATATCCCGGCCCTGTCCGAGGTCCTGCCCGCGATCGAGCGCGCGGGCCTGTGGGTCACGGACATGGAGGTATTGCGCCTGCACTACGCCGAGACGCTGAGAATCTGGCGGGAGCGCTTTCTCGCGCGCCGCGAAGAAGCCTTGGCGCTTTACGATGAAAGGTTCTGCCGGATGTGGGAGTTCTACCTCGCCGCCAGCGAGGTCGCCTTCCGCGAACTGGGGCACATGGTCTTCCAGCTGCAGCTGGCCAAGAAGCAGACGGCGGTCCCGCTCAGCCGGGATTATCTGTGTGAGTGAGGGGCAAGAAAAAGGCCGCCCTGAAGGGCGGCCCTGATCGTCTGATCTGTCGTCGCCTCAGGCGACTTCGATCCGGTAGCTTTCGATGACCGTGTTGGCCAGCAGGGTGTCGCACATGCGCTTCACCTCGGCTTCCTTGTCGGCGACGCTGTCGTCGAGGTCGAACTCGATCATCTTGCCGACGCGGGCGTTGGCGACGCCGGCCCAGCCCAGACCTTGCAGGGCACCTTCGACGGCCTTGCCCTGAACGTCCAGGACGCCGGGCTTCAGGAAGACGTGAACTTTCACCTTGGCCATTAGTGCAGTCCTCCTTGGATCACGGTCGGCATGTCCTTCATGATGCCGAGGCGGCGGGCCACCTCGGTATAGCTTTCAATCACATCGCCCATGTCGCGACGGAAGCGGTCCTTGTCCAGCTTCTCGCCGGTGGCGGTGTCCCACAGACGGCAGCTGTCCGGGCTGATTTCGTCGGCCAGGATGACGCGGGCGAAGTCGTTTTCCCACACCCGGCCGAACTCGATCTTGAAGTCCACCAGGGTGATGCCGACGGCGCCGAACATGCCGCATAGGTAGTCGTTGACGCGCACGGTCATGGCCAGGATGTCGTCCAGCTCCTGGGTCGTGGCCCAGTTGAAGGCGGTGATGTGCTCTTCCGTCACCATCGGGTCGTTCAACTCATCCTTCTTGTAATAGAATTCGATGATCGAACGGGGCAGGGCGGTGCCCTCTTCCTGGCCCAGACGGGTGGCCAGCGAGCCGGCGACGACGTTGCGGCAGACGACTTCCAGCGGAATGATCTCGACTTCGCGGATCAGCTGTTCGCGCAGGTTCAGGCGCTTGATGAAGTGGTTGGTCACGCCGATGCCGTTCAGGCGCGACATGATGAACTCGCTGATGCGGTTGTTGATCACGCCCTTGCCTTCCAGCGTCGCCTTTTTCTGGGCGTTGAAGGCGGTCGCATCGTCCTTGAAATACTGGATCAGCGTGCCCGGCTCGGGACCCTCATAAAGGATCTTGGCCTTGCCTTCGTAGATCTTCTTGCGCTTGGAATTCATGGTCGTGTCCCGAGAGGGAAGAAAACAGACTGTCTTAAAACGAAAAACGCGCGGCCCGGCGGCTGTGGGCGCGCGATCCTGAATCGACGACGGCTATATAAGATCGCACGCCCTTTAACCGAAGGGCGTCTGTGACACAAATATCCTCCTGTAACCTAGCGTCAGAACCGCGACCGCGAGTCCAGTTGCGTTCGCAGGCGAGGGGGCTATAGACGGCGATGCGGACCCCAATTCCGTCCGCCACTGGAGTGACTACGCGCATGACGACCTTCGACGATCGGGAAAAGGGCTACGAGTCCAAGTACGCCCTCGATCAGGAACAAGAGTTCAAGGCCATCGCGCGTCGTAACAAGATGCTGGGCCTGTGGGCGGCCGAGAAGATGGGCCTGTCGACCGACAGCGCCGAGCAATACGCCGCCGCCGTGGTTCGCGCCGACTTCGAGCAACCGGGCGAGGAAGACGTCTTCCGCAAGGTCGCCGGCGACTTCAAGGGCTCGGGCCTGACGGTGTCCGAGGGCGAACTTCGCTCCAAGATGGACGAACTGGCCTCGATCGCCCGCGAACAGATCCGCGCCGGCGAGTAATCTCTCGAACGAGAAGCGTCCGTGATCGAGCTTCTCGTTCAATCCTCACATTGGCAGTTGCTGCTCACCGCCCTGGCGTTTATCGCGCTGGCTGGTGTAGAGGCCCTGTCTCCGCTGAGCGGTGATCGGGGCCTGCGCGGGCGACGTTGGTTCGCCAATGCGGCCCTGTTCCTGATGGGGTTCGGCGTGGTCTTCATGGCCTCGCCCCTGATCCTCCAGAGCGCGGCCTGGGTGCAGGCCGCGCTGCATTTCCCGCCGCTGACTGGCCTGGGCCTGCCCGCCTGGCTGTTGGTGCTGGTCTCATTCCTGCTGATCGACCTGCTGGCCTATTTGAGCCATGCGCTTTTTCATGGCGCGCCCTGGCTGTGGCGGCTGCACCGGGCGCATCACTCTGACACGGTCATGGACGCCTCGACCGGGGTGCGCCACCATCCGTTCGAGGCCTTGGTCAGCGCCGCGCTGCAACTGATGATATTCACCGTCCTCGGCGTCCCTCTGCTGGTGGTCCTGGCCTATGGGCTGATCACCACCCTGTGGCAGTTCGTGACCCATGCCGATGTCCGCCTGCCCGAACCGATCGACCGGGCGCTGCGGCTGGTGTTGGTCACGCCGGGGATGCACCGGGTCCACCATTCCGTGCGGATGGACGAGGGCAACAGCAATTTCGGCATGGTCCTGTCCGTCTGGGACCGCCTGTTCGGCACCTATCGCCGTCGCCCGGCGGCGGAACGGGCGGGGATGCCGCTAGGTATCGAGGGCGAGGCCGCGCCGAACCTGACCGCGCTGCTGGCCGATCCACTGCGCCCCTGATCCTGCCGACGGCAATGAATAGCGCTGGTCGTTGATGTCAGGATCGGCTAGCTCTGCCTCTACTTCAGAGGGGGAGCCAAATGCTCATCAGGAAAACCGCCGCAGGCTTGGCTGCAGGCGCTGTCATGGCCTTGTTCATGAGCGCGAGCGCCGCCCAGGCGGGCGGGCCCAGCATCCTCGCGACCCCGAACCCGTCCGTGGCGGGCCAGTCAGTAACGCTTAGCTCGAACAATTTCGGTGCGGGATGCTCAGGCGCCATCGTCGAGTTCAGAGACACGACCGGCGGGGGGAACAAGGCGCTGTGCAGCGCGACCGTTAGCGGGGGCGGCGCGGTCGCCTGCATGACAAACGCGCTGACCGACACGGGCGCTCGGACGATTACCGGAGTGGTCACCACGCCCGGTCCCTGTTTTGGGGCTTCTGCCTTCGCTGTACCGCAAACCGTCAACGCCGCCCCCACCGCCGTGCCCACGACGAGCGAGTGGACTCTGTGGGGTCTGACGGGTCTCCTGCTAATCGGCGGCGGCGTCTTCGCCTCGCGACGGTTCCGCGCCAACGCGGCCTGATCTTCGGATCGAATAAGAAATAAGGCCGCTGCCGTTCTCCGGCAGCGGCCTTTTCGTTTCTGGGCGATCGCCGCGCTTATTTCGGCATCAGCACCGTGTCGATGACGTGGACCACGCCGTTCGACTGGCCGACGTCGGCCTGGGTGATGGTCGAGGTGCCGCCCTTGGAGTCGGTGATGGTCCACTTGCCGCCGCCGGCGTCCTTGACCATCAGCTTCTCGCCCTGGACCGTGGTCAGGGTGGCGGTGCCGCCGCCCTTCTGGGCCTCGGCCGCGATGTCGGCGGCGGTCAGGCGACCAGGCACGACATGATAGGTCAGGATCTTGGTCAGGGCCGCCTTCTGGGCCGGCTCCATCAGGCTGGTGCGTGTGGCGGCCGGGATCTTCTCGAACGCCGCATTGTCAGGGGCGAAGACGGTGAAGGGGCCGGGACCTTCCAGGGTGGACGCCAGTCCGGCGGCCTGAACGGCGGCGACCAGGGTGGTCAGGTTGGGCGCCTTGGCGGCATTGACGACGATGTTGTCGGCGGGGTTCATGGCCACGCCGCCGACCATGGGTTGGGTCGTGGCGGGAGTCATGGCGGCGGTTTCGGCGGGCATGGCGTCGGCCGGCGCCGTCTCCACCTTGGTTTCATTGTTGCCGCAGGCGGCGAGCGCCAGCAGGGCGGCGATCGATACGCTGGCGAGGGTGGCGGTACGGGTCATCTTCATAGCGTCTCTCCATCTACGTCCGCTGTTTTGGGCGCGGCGTCGGGGAGAACTACGGTCGAGGAGTGCAAAAGGATGCGGCATCCTTCAAATTATCCGGCGCGGCGCGTGATCGATCAGCCCTCTGAACCAGTCAGATAGGGCGCAAGCACCGACCATTGCTGGCGTTTGTCCTCGAACGGGCGAGCATGGGCTGGGCTAGAGGACGGCAAGTCGATCAGGTCGACGCCTTCCAGGTTAGCCAGAATGCGACGCCCCAGCTTGGCCGCCAGTCCGCCGTTGAAGGCCACGGCGCTCAGACTTGGCAGGCCCAAAGCCAGGCCGCGCAGGTCAGCGGCCTCAGGCGAGCGGATGGCGGCGTCCAGGCTGCCCGATCGTTCCGCCGAGGCGATCATGTCCCACAGACCGACGCCGCGCGTCTTCAATCGCACTAGCCGGTTTTCATAAGGCAAGGCGGGCAAGGCTTCATCAAGCAGGCTGCCGATCAGGGGCCAGAAGGCGTTGCGCGGGTGGGCGTAGTATTGCCCCATCTTGAGGGAGGCGTCGCCGGGAAGACTGCCCAGGATCAGGACGCGGGTGTGGGCGTCGATGACCGGGGCAAATCCGATTGCGCGCACCTAGGCGTCTTTTCTCAGCCAGCCGACGACGGAAATACGAGGCGCCTGGGCGTAGGGCGCGACCGGAATGACGGAATGGGACGTGGGCACTTTGAACAGGGTCAGGGTGTTCCAGCGCGGAACCAGGGCCTGGGCGACGTCGCCGTGATCGTCGTGGAAGGCCAACTGGCCGCCCCAGTCGCTGCGCCACCTGCGCGTGAAGCCGAGCGTGTAGGCTGCGATGCGCTCCACGCCCGGGATGCTGGAATCGTCGTGCCGGCACAGGAAGTCGCCGGGCCTGAACAGGGTCGCCTGGCCGTCTACCTTGCGAACGCCGGGTTCGCCCACGATCGTGCAGGCAAAGTCCAGGAAGCTGGGCGAGTTGAGGAATTCCGTCAGTCGGTGAAGGGGATGATCCGGCTCCTGACCGGCGATGTAGGCCGTGATCATCCTGTAGTTCATGTAGGCGAAGCCGTACTGTTCGCCGGATCGGTCCATCAAGCTCTTCATCAGGTCCTGAAGAGCCGCGGCAGGCATGGCCTTGACCGAAGGCAAGGGCAGATAGTGGGGCTGCTGGTCATCGCCCCAATAGGCGAATGACCAGGGTGTCCGGGTTTCCAGGGCGTTCGCCAGCCACTCCGCGTTTTCTGGCGCCAGAATTGCGGGGATCTGCAGGCGGCCGGTCTCGGCATAGGTTTTAGCCAATGCCTCCCAATCAAGGTCAGGATTGAGCGTGAGACCGGTATCGCCTGGCAGCTTCGCCATCATCAGCCCTCGCCGAAGACCCGCTTGAACACCACGTCGACGTTCTTGGTGTGGTAGCCGAGGTCGAACAGAGCTTCCAGCTGGTCGTGGGGCAGGGTGACGCGGGCGTCGGCCTTGAGGAAGTCGAGGAAGGCGCCTTCGCCGCGCCAGACCTTCATGGCGTTCTCCTGAACCGCGGCATAGGCGTCTTCACGCGACACGCCGGCCTGGGTCAGGGCCAGCATGACCCGTTGCGAGTGCACCAGACCGCCCAGGCGGTCGATGTTCTTCTGCATGTTCTCAGGGTAAACGTTCAGGCGCTCGATCACGCCCGCCAGGCGGTGCAGGGCGAAGTCCAGGTGGACCGTCGCATCAGGGCCGATGCCGCGCTCGACCGAGGAGTGGCTGATGTCGCGCTCGTGCCACAGGGCGACGTTTTCCATCGCCGGCGTCACGGCCGAGCGGACCAGACGGGCCAGGCCGGTCAGGTTCTCGGTCAGGATCGGATTGCGCTTGTGCGGCATGGCCGACGAGCCCTTCTGGCCCTTGTCGAAGAACTCCTCGGCTTCGAGGACTTCGGTGCGCTGCAGATGGCGGATTTCCACGGCCAGACGCTCGATCGACGAGGCGACGACGCCGAGCGCGGCGAAGTAGGCGGCGTGACGGTCGCGCGGGATGACCTGGGTCGAGACCGGCTCGACGGCCAGACCCATCTGGTCGGCGACGTATTGCTCAACCGCCGGATCGACGTTGGCGAAGGTGCCGACGGCGCCCGAGATGGCGCAGGTGGCGATCTCCTCGCGCGCCGTGATCAGGCGGCGCTTGGCGCGCTGGAACTCGGCGTGATAGCCGGCCAGCTTCAGGCCGAAGGTGACGGGCTCGGCGTGGATGCCGTGCGAGCGGCCCACGGTCGGGGTGTATTTGTGCTCCTTGGCGCGGACTTCCAGCGCGGCCAGGACGCGATCGACGCCGCCCAGCAGCAGGTCGGTCGAGCGGGCCAGCTGCACCGCGAAACAGGTGTCCAGCACGTCCGAGGAGGTCATGCCCTGGTGCAGGAAGCGGGCTTCCTCGCCGACGATTTCCGACACATGGGTCAGGAAGGCGATGACGTCGTGCTTGGTGGTGCGTTCGATCTCGTCGATGCGGTCGGCGTCGAAGGTCACGTCCTTGCCCTTGGCCCAGATGGCCTCGGCGGACTCCTTCGGAATCACGCCCAGTTCCGCCATCTTGGTGGCGGCGTGGGCCTCGATCTCGAACCAGATCTTGTACTTGGTCTCTTGCGACCAGATGGCGACGGCTTCGGGGCGGGTATAGCGCGTGATCATGGACCGGTCGTGTCGGTCGAGAGGGGCTGTGAGTCAAGGTTCGCCATTGACTTCGCGTCCGTCTGTCCCAAATAGAGGGCCCAGAGGACGACCTCTCCCTTCATTGGGCATGACCGCCGGGACGACCCGGTTCGCCATGCAAGGGAGTATTGTCGTGGCCTGGATTCTCCTTCTTTTCGCCGGTCTGTTCGAGATCGTCTGGGCCTTCCTGATGAAGGCGTCTGACGGGTTTTCGAAGCCGTGGCAGACGGTCGGCACCATCGTCTTCATGATCATCAGCTTCGGCCTGCTTTCGATGGCGATGAAGACCCTGCCCCTGGGCACGGCCTATGTGATCTGGACCGGCATCGGCGCGGTCGGCGCCTTCGTGGTCGGCATCGCGGTGCTGGGCGAACCGATCACCCCCATGCGGATTGCGGGCGCGGTGCTGATCATCTCGGGCCTTGTTGTGCTGAAGCTGTCGTCCAGCCATTGATGGGCCAAGCACAACAGGAGCGACGACATGGAACTGGTGATCGGCGACAAGCTCTATTCCACCTGGTCGTTGCGACCCTGGCTGGTGCTGAAGCGTTGCGGCGCCGACTTCAGTGAGACGGTGGTGCGGCTGAATCAGCCCGACACCGCCGAGCAGATCGTCCGGCACTCGCCCGCGGGGCGCGTACCCGTGCTGAAGGTCGATGGCGAAACCATCTGGGACAGCCTGTCGATCTCGGTCTGGTGCGCCGAGCGCTATCCCGAGGCCCGGCTGTGGCCCGCTGACGCCCCTGCGCGCTGGCAGGCCCGGTCGGTGGTCTGCGAAATGCATTCAGGCTTCATGGCCCTGCGCACTGAATGCGGCATGGCGCCGGACCATTCCATGGTTGGTCCCGGCCGCTGTCCGGCCCCGGCCAGCGAAGCGGTCGCCGCCGACATCCGCCGTCTGGTGCAGATCTTCCGTGAGGCGCGCGGGCGCTTTGGGGCGGGCGGGGCGTATCTGTATGGCGAATGGTCGATCGCCGACGCCTTCTTCACCCCGGTCGCGGCGCGGGTGCGGCACTATCAGATCGACCTGGCGGCGCACGGCGATAAGGACGGCGTGGCCCGCGCCTACATCGACGCCCTGCTGGCCCAGCCGGATTTCCGCGAGTGGGAGCGTCAGGCTCTGGCTAACGCGGCTTAACCGCAGCCGAAAACCGGCGATTAACGAGTGATGTTACAATCTGCCTTCACGGCGTCGGGCCGTGGGGGACGGGCGATGCGGACGATCAGCCGAAACACCAACTGGGGCAAGACGGCGCGAGGCTATTTCCTGGCGGCCCTGGCCTTCGCCTTTGTCTGGGCCATGCTGCTGTCCAGCCTGGTCTGAAGAGGCTTTCAGGTTGGAGCAGAAGATCTGAGCTCTGACTGACTGCGTCAGAACCGATTTTGCTCTCTAGCGCGTGCCGGCGACCGGGGCGGCCTCGGCCACCTGCATCGGCGCGACCGGGGCCACATAGTCCAGACGGATCGGCACGGCCTTGGCGCCCGAGGCCACCGCGTCCAGCGTCTTCAGCGGCGCGCCCAGCATGCGCTGATAGATCCAGTAGGCCGCCACGACCTTTTCCACATATTCGCGTGCCTGCGGCACGTCGATGGTCTCGATCAGCAGCAGGGGATCGGCGTCCGGCCCCAGCTTGCGCACCGCCGCCAGCATGGGCCCCGGCCCGGCGTTATAGGAGGCCACGGCCTTCAGCAGGTCGCCCTGGAAGGACTCGATCTGGAACAGGCGGTTCACATAGTCCTGACCCAGCTTCAGATTGGTCGCAGGGACGTAGAGCCGCTCGGGATTGCGCACATAGCCCTGATCCCCGGTCATATAGGCGGCGGTCGCCGGCATGACCTGCATCATGCCATAGGCGCCGGCCCCGGAGCGGGCGCTGGCGTTGAAGTCGGTTTCCTTGCGGGCGATGGCGTAAACCAGCGCCTTCTCGATGGTGAAGCCGCCCTCGGGCTCCAGCACCGGCATGGGATAGCGGGTGGCGTCGATGCGGCTGGCCTCGGCCTGGGCCGCGCGGTTGGGGGCCACGGTGCGATAGAGGCCGGCCCAGAGCCGCCGCGCGGTATCGCCGTCGGCGGTACGCATCCCGGTGCGAGCGGCTTCTTCCGCATCCTTACGGCGACCGACTTCATAGAGGGCGACGGTGCGGCGTGCGGTTTCGTCGGAGCGGATGAAGGCGTTCAGTTCGCGCGCGTCCACCCCGGTGGGCTCGGGCGTGAAGGCGGCGCGTTGCAGCGTCGCCCCATAGGCGCGCGGCCCCATGTTCTCGATCACCGGCTCTTCGCCCAACTGGCGCAGGGCGATCTGGCCGTAGAAGGTGGCGGGCCAGCGCGCGGCGAGGCGCAGGTTTTCGCCCACCTTGTCCTGACGCCCGGATTGGGCGGCGGCGCGGGCGGTCCAGAAAGCGGCGCCGGCGCGGACCCAAGGGTCCTCGGTCGGGTCCTGGGCCACGCGCTCGAAGGCGCGATAGGCGTCCGAATATTCACGCAGGCGCCAGGCGGCCAGACCGGCGCTCCACCAGTCGCCCATCTCGGCCCCGGTGCGATAGGCGCCCGCCAGATCGTCGTTGTTCAGCGCCACGCGGGCGGCCTTGGCCGGATCGGTGACGCCGCCGTCGTTGGCGCCGGTCACGCTGGCCCAGGTGCGTTCCAGCAGATTGCCGGGGCGTTTGGGCTCGACCGCACCGTCGGGCAGGCGGCGCATGGCCAGGGTATAGACGCGCTGCGCCATCGGCAGGTCGGAGTAGGTCTCCAGCCAGGCCGCCAGTTCGTCATAGGTGGCGACATGGGTGGGGTGGAACAGGCGCTCGAACTCGACCTGACCCAGCAGGACGCGGTCCTGGGCCTGACGGGCGGCGCTGCGCGCCAGCTCCAGATCGCCGCGGCGCAGGGCGTCGAAGGCGGTGGTGTAGCTGAGCCGATCGGAACTGCTCAGGGCTGTGGGGGTTCTGTCAGAGTCATTCGCGACATAGAGCGTTCCGCCGTCATCGGCGCCGCCTTCAGCCGTCCCGGATGCCGCCAGGGCGGCGGGCGCAACGGTGGCGCAGAGCGCAGCAGCGAACAGGGGCGCGAGGATCGCGCGGCGGAAAAGGTACATACG
This sequence comes from Brevundimonas bullata, assembly GCF_014207965.1. Taxonomy (GTDB): domain Bacteria; phylum Pseudomonadota; class Alphaproteobacteria; order Caulobacterales; family Caulobacteraceae; genus Brevundimonas; species Brevundimonas bullata_A. The sequence goes on along the minus strand of NZ_JACHLM010000003.1, from coordinate 123,603 downwards.
CGGCGGCCCCCTTCGTCGGCGCGGCTCCCTTCTCGACGTAGGGATTGTCAGCGCTCTGTGGACTGGTCGTCAGCCGCCTAACATGCCCCAGTCAGGCTTTCGGCTCAACCTGGGCCGTATCCAAATGCGCCGCCAGCGACAGGATGTCGGCCCAGGCGACCCGCTTGGCCTGCGGCTGGCGCAGCAGGAAAGCGGGGTGCAGGGTGGCCATGGCGGGAGCCGCAGCCGCCCCGTCGTCCAGCCGCCATTCGCGCCATTGGCCGCGAATTTTCATCAGGCCCTCTTCGGTGTTCAGCACCGATTTCGCCGCGGCTGCCCCCACCAGCAACACCGCCTTCGGCTGCATCAGGGCAAAGGCGCGTTCCAGGAAGGGGGCGCAGGCAGCCTGCTCCTGCGGCGAAGGCGGGCGGTCGCCGGGGGGCTTCCAGAAGACGGTGTTGGTCATGAAGGCCTGATCCGCCAGACCCGCCGTCGCCAGCATCCGGTCCAGCAACTGACCGGGCTGTCCGACGAAGGGCTCGCCGCGCAGGTCCTCGGTCTCGCCGGGCGATTCGCCGATCAGCAGGATGGAGCCCTTGGGATTGCCGCGCGCGAAGACGGCCTGCTTGGCTCCCATGGCCCGCAAGGGGCAGCCCTGGAAGGCGGCGACCGCCTCCGCCAGTTCGTCCATGGTCGTGGCGGCGGCGGAGAGCCTGCGCGCCTCGTTCACAGCGTCGGCGCCGGACATTCCACCATGCTGGCCGCCATGGAGAGCCGTGATCGTGGCCGAGGCCTTCTGCAGCATCTGCGGCGCGGGTGGGGCGACAAAGACCGTGCGGTCGACCGGCGCGTCCAGATAGCAGGCGTCCACCCCCGCATCGCGCCAGAAGGCGAGCAGGGCTTCGGTTGCGGCGGTGTCGAGGGGCTGGGGCGTCATTCCGTGACAGGGATAAGCCTTGACCGCCGCTGCGTCACCTCACGATAAGACGGATAACCACGACGATAACGAGGATTCAGGGGATCATGGGCGAGCAAGCGATCGAAGGCGGCGCGATCAACGCGTGGCAGGAAGCCGTCATCGACAAGCTGCCGCCGGCGGAAGCGCTGGAAGGCGTCGAGCGCGAGGTCATGGAATATGACGTCGTCATCGTCGGCGGCGGCCCCGCCGGCCTGTCCGCCGCCATCCGCCTGAAGCAGCGCGCCGAGAAGGACGGGAAAGAGATTTCCGTCGCCGTTCTGGAGAAGTCGGCCGAGATCGGCGGCCATATCCTGTCGGGCGCCGTGATCGATCCCAAGGCCCTGAACGAGCTCTTCCCCGACTGGAAGGAACGCGGCGCCCCGCTGGAGACCCCGGTGACCAAGGACAAGTTCCTGGTGCTGGGTCCGCAGGGCCAGGCCTCGCTGCCGATGTTCGCCATGCCGCCCTTTATGCACAACCACGGCTGCTACATCGCCTCCCTGGGCAATGTGTCGCGCTGGCTGGCCGAGCAGGCAGAGGCCCTGGGCGTCGAGGTCTATCCCGGCATGGCCGCCAGCCATGTGGTCTGGGATGAACCCACTGGCCGGGTGAAGGGCGTCGTCGCCGGCGTCTTCGGCATCGACCGCGAGGGCAAGCCGACCGGCGACTTCCAGCCCGGTCTGGAACTGCACGGCAAGTATGTCTTCATCGCCGAGGGCGTGCGCGGCTCGCTGGCCAAGACCATCATGGCCCGTCACGACCTGACCGCGAACTCGGACCCGCAGAAGTTCGGCATCGGCCTGAAGGAGCTGTGGCAGATCCCGGCCGACAAGCACCAGCCCGGCCTGGTCCAGCACACCACCGGCTGGCCGCTGGACGACAAGACGGGCGGCGGGTCCTTCCTGTACCACTTCGGCGACCGCTACGTGTCCGTCGGCTTCGTCGTGCACCTGAACTATCAGAACCCCTATCTGTCGCCGTTCGACGAGTTCCAGCAGTTCAAGCACCACCCGGCCATCGCCGAGCATCTGGAGGGCGGCACGCGCATCTCCTACGGCGCTCGCGCCATCACCGAGGGCGGTTTCCAGTCGGTGCCCAAGCTGGCCTTCCCCGGCGGCGCCCTGATCGGCTGCTCGGCGGGCTTCGTGAACGTGCCGCGCATCAAGGGCAGCCACAACGCCATGAAGACCGGCATGCTGGCCGCCGACGCCGCCTATGAGGCCGTCATCGCGGGGCGCGCGGGCGACGTGCTGGAGGCCTATGAGGCCGCCTACAAGACGTCGTGGGTCTATAAGGAGCTGAAGGTCGTCCGTAACGCCAAGCCCATGCTGTCCAAGCTGGGCACCATGATGGGCGGGGCGGTCAGCATGTTCGACATGTGGGTCAACCACCTGACCGGCGGCTTCTCCTTCTTCGGCACCATGAGGCACACCAAGACGGACGCGGCCTCGACCGGTCTGGCCAAGGACTTCAAGCCGATCACCTATCCCAAGCCGGACGGCAAGCTGTCGTTCGACAAGCTGTCGTCGGTCTTCATTTCGAACACCAACCACGCCGAGGACCAGCCGGCCCACCTGAAGCTGCTGGACCCCAGCGTGCCGATCAACGTCAACCTGCCCAAGTACGGCGAACCGGCGCGGCTCTATTGCCCGGCGGGCGTCTATGAGGTGCTGACTGACGAGCAGGGCCAGAACCCGCGCTTCCAGATCAACGCCCAGAACTGCGTTCACTGCAAAACCTGCGACATCAAGGACCCGTCGCAGAACATCGTCTGGACCACGCCCGAAGGCGGCGGCGGCCCCAACTACCCGAACATGTAAGGGCCAGAGGTTTCAGCCTCTTGCGGGCGGAAGGGAAAGCGTGAAGGGTCCGCCCATGCGCTTTGCCTTCCGCCGTTCCGCCCTGTTCGCCGCCGCCTCGCTGATCGCGTTGGGTCTGGCCGCGCCGTCTCTGGCGCAGGATGTCCCGCCGACGCCGCCGGTCCAGGACGCGCCGCAGCCGGATGTCGAGCCAGAACCGTCTCCTGAGCCGATCCTCGAGCCGCAAGCCGAACCGGACGCGGATACGACCGAGACGGACGAAGCCGAGGCGCCCAAGGTCGACCCTATCCCCGCCGTCTGGTCCCCGATCCCGACCGATGCGGAAGGGCGCAGCGCCTACGGCTACTACCTCGCGGGCCGCAACGCCCTGACCAGCGGCGAGAGCGAGGCGGGCGCCGACTATCTGGCCCGCGTCGAGGCCCTGACCCCCGAACAGCCGCGCGTGCGCGAACAGGCCTTCACCGCCTCGCTTTTGGCCGGCGACCTCGACGTCGCCGCCCGCATCGCGCCGGAAGGCGAGGGGGTCTCGCCCGTCATCGTCCAGGCCGGGCGTCTGGTCGCGGCGGTGCAGACCTTTGTCGGCGGCGACCCCCGCAAAGCGAACGCCATGCTGACGGCTGCGCCTGTCGGCGAGCCGCACGCCCGCGCCGGCCTCTATGTCCAGCCGTGGATCGCCGCCGCCGCCGGCGACTGGGACCGCGCCCTGGCCCCGGCGCCGACCGATCTGGACCCGATCAGCACCCTTCTGGTGCGCGCCAACCGCGCCCGATTGCTGGAGTTGCGCCGCCGCCATGACGAGGCCGACGCCGAGTGGCGCGACCTGACCAGCCACGCCCTGGCCTCGCGTCTGTTCCGTCTGCCCTATGGCGAGTTCCTGGAACGACGCGGCAAACGCGACGAGGCCCTGGTTCAGTATGACGCCGCCGTCACGGCCGGGGCCAGCGACCGGGCCACCATGTCGGCCCGCGCCCGCGTCCTGGCCAAGGGCCGTCCGCCCGCGGCGCCGAATTATCGCAAAGGCGCATCCCTGGCGCTGAAGACCGCCGCCGATCAGATCATCGCCCAGCGGGCGCTGGAGTTCGGCGTCGTCTATCTGCGCCTGGCCTTGAATCTCGATCCCACCGACGAGAATCGCTTCCTGATCGGCCAGACCCTGCAACAGGCCGAGCTGGAAGCCGCAGCCCGCGCCGCCCTGGCCCAGGTCGGGCGGCAAGACATCGAGCTCTACGCCGCAGCCCGCGTGCAGAGCGCCCTCAGTCTGGAAAAGGACGGCCAGTCCGACGCCGCCCTGGCCGAGCTGCGTCGCGCCGCCGAAGCGCGTCCGAACGAGGCCAGCATCGCCTATCTGCTGGCGGGGCAACTGGTGCAGATGAAGCGGTTCGACGAGGCGCTGACGATCCTGAATGGCCCGCTGCTGGCCACTGCGGATCAGGGCTTCGAGGTGCATTTCCTGCGCGGCGCGGCCTATGAGGCGCTCAAGCGCAATACCGAGGCCGAGGCTGAACTGTGGGCGGCGCTACAGAAACAGCCCAATGATCCGACGGTGCTCAACTACCTCGGCTATCTCTGGGTCGATACCGGCATGCGGGTCGAGCAGGGGGCTGAGATGATCGCCAGGGCCTTCGCCGCCGACCCGTCTGACGGCAATATCCAGGACTCGCTAGGCTGGGCTCAGTATCGTCGAGGGCAGTTCGACCTTGCGGTGGGCAATCTGGAACAGGCGGTGGCCAAGGAGCCGGCCAACGCGGAGATCAACGACCATCTGGGCGACGCCTACTGGGCCGTGGGGCGTCAGCGCGAGGCGGGCTTCCAGTGGAACCGGGTCCTGACGCTGGACGTCGAGCCCGAACGCAAGGCCGAGGTCGAGGCCAAGCTGCGTGACAAGCTGGGTCAGGAACCGACCGGGGACAAGGGCGCGGGTCTCGGCGCCGAGAGCTGATCCGGTGACGCTCAACGGCCTGGCTCCGGCCAAGATCAACCTCTTCCTGCATGTCGGCCCGGTGGCGGACGACGGCTATCACCCCCTGGCCAGTCTGGTGGCCTTCGCCGACGTGGGCGACGGCGTGAGTGTGACCCGCGCCGGCGCCCTGTCCCTGACCGTAACCGGCCCGTTCGGTGGCGCTCTGGCGGGCGAGGGCGACAACCTGATCCTGCGGGGCTTGCGGGCGCTGAGCGAGGCCGCCGGGATCGGCGCGCCGCCGGTGGCGGTGACGCTGGACAAGCAACTTCCCATCGCCGCTGGTCTGGGCGGCGGTTCGGCGGATGCGGGCACGGCCATCCGTCTGGCGGCGCGACTGCTGGGCCTCGATCTGGACGAGGCGGCGCTGGAAGCGGTCGCAGGCGTGGTCGGCGCCGACGGCCCCATGTGCCTGCGCGCCCATCCGGCCTGGGCCACGGGCCGAGGGGACGACCTGCACGACGAGCCGCGCCTGCCGCCGCTGCACGCCGTCCTGCTCAACCCCGGTCTGCCGTCGCCGACGGGGGCGGTCTATCGCGCCTATGACGATGCGCCCGCGGGCGGGGCTGATTGTCCGGACGGCCCCGCTGACTGGTCGCCAGCCGCCGTGATCGACTGGCTGAAGGGGCAGCGCAATGATCTGGAAGCCCCCGCCCTGCGCGTCACGCCGGGCATAGGCGAGGCCCTGTCGGCCATGCAGGCCGCGCCGGGCTGTCGTCTGACGCGGATGTCGGGCTCGGGCGCGACGGTCTTCGGCCTGTTCGACGACGCGGCGGCGGCGAAGGCGGCGGCGGTTGCGCTGCAACGCCCCGGATGGTGGGTGCGGCCCTGTACCCTCCACTGACCGTCATCCCGGAAAGCGTGCAGCGCTTGTCCGGGACCGCAGGAAACGCCGGCGTCTTGGGCGGTCCCGGCCCGGCGCGGCTGCGCCGCTTGGCCGGGATGACGGAACCGTCGCCTCCGGTTGAGTTTCCGGCGCGCGCGCCCTAGGGTCCGCGCTCAAATTTTGCGCTGCGAAAACGAGCCGACGTGACCACCGAACCCCTCGCCTTCCAGGACCTGATCCTGACCCTGCACAAATACTGGGGCGACCAGGGCTGCGCCATTCTGCAGCCCTATGACATCGAGGTCGGGGCCGGCACGCTCCACCCCGCGACCGTCCTGCGCGCGCTGGGACCCAAGCCGTGGAAGGCTGCCTACGTCCAGCCTTCGCGCCGCCCGGGCGACGGCCGCTACGGCGAGAACCCCAACCGGCTGCAGCACTATTACCAGTATCAGGTCATCCTGAAGCCGAACCCGGACAACCTGCAGGAGCTCTATCTCGGCTCGCTGGCCGCCATCGGCATCGATCCGAAACTGCACGACATCCGCTTTGTCGAGGACGACTGGGAAAACCCGACCGTCGGCGCCTGGGGCCTGGGCTGGGAGGTCTGGTGCGACGGCATGGAGGTGACGCAGTTCACCTATTTCCAGGGCGTCGGCGGCATCGAGGTCGACGTGGTCTCGGGCGAGCTGACCTACGGGCTGGAGCGTCTGGCCATGTATGTTCAGGGCGTCGACAACGTCTATGACCTGAAGTTCAACAAGGAAGGCCTGACCTACGGCGAGGTCTTCCTCGAGAACGAGCGTCAGCAGTCCGAAGCCAACTTCCACGGCTACGACGTCGCCGCGCTGAAGCGCCGTTTCGAGGACATGGAGCGCGAAGCCGCCCACTTCCTGACCATGAAGGGTCCGCAGGGCCAGCCGCTGGTCCTGCCCGCCTACGACCAGGTGCTGAAGGCCTCGCACCTGTTCAACCTGATGGACGCCCGCGGCGCCATCGCCGTCGCCGAACGCCAGAGCTACATCGGCCGCATCCGCGACCTGTGCAAAGCCTGCGCTTTGGCCCAAGTCGAACATGAGAAGGCGACGTCGTGAGCACTGTCACTGGAATCCTCTCGTTCGATCTGTCCGACACCAATCTGGAACAGAGCCCCGGCGAGCCGATCTCTCTGTTTTCCAGCGGCCGCGTGGAAATCGAAGGCCAGGAGTCGTGGGCCGAGGTGCGCATCGTCCGCCACGCTAATGACCAAGGCAGCCATCTGGCGTCGCAGCCCGGCGGTTGGCGCGGCGTGGTCGTGGTCGGCGAAGAATGGTTCGGCATTCTGCAGAACGCTTTCCTGGCCCCGCAGTCCTTCCTGCTGAACATCGCCTTCAGCGGCGAGACCGACGCGGCCGACGCGCCCTTGGCCCTGAAGGACATCGCCCTCACCCTGATGCGGTCTGCCGCCACGACCGAAGAGTCCGCCGCCTGATGCCCCAGCTTCTTCTCGAAATCTTCTCCGAAGAAATCCCCGCCCGTATGCAGCAGGGCGCCGCGCGCGACCTGGAGCGCATGGTGTCGGACCGTCTGAAGGCCGCCGGCCTGACCTGGGAGGCGCTGAACGTCTTCGCCGGTCCGCGTCGCCTGACCTTGGTCATCGACGGCCTGCCGGTCGCCGCCGAAGACCGCAACGAGGAGGTCAAGGGCCCCAAGACTTCGGCCCCGGCTCAGGCGCTGGAAGGCTTCCTGCGCAAGACCGGCCTGACGCAGGACCAACTGGTCGAGCGTGATGGGATCTGGTTCGCCGAGATCAGCAGCAAGGGCCGCCAGACGACCGAGGTCTTCGCCGAGGCCGTCGATCAGATCGTCCGCAGCTTCCCCTGGCCCAAGTCGATGCGCTGGGGCGCCGGAACCCTGCGTTGGGTGCGCCCGATCAAGCGCATCATCGCCCTGTTCGACGGGGCGGTGGTGCCGTTCGAGATCGACGGCATCCAATCCGGCGACGTGACCGAGGGTCACCGCTTCATGGGCTCGGGCCAGCCGTTCGCGGTCAAGGACTTCGCCGACTATCGCGCCAAGCTGGAACGCGACTTCGTCCTGATCGACGTGGCTGACCGCAAGCTGCGCATCCTCGAAGCCGCCAAGGCCGCCTGCGCCGCGCGCGGTCTGGTGCTGGTCGATGACGACGGCCTGCTGGACGAGGTCGCCGGTCTGGCCGAATGGCCGACGCCGATCCTGGGCGACATGGACCCGCAGTTCCTGTCGCTGCCGCCCGAAGTGGTCCGCCTGTCGATGAAGGTGCACCAGAAGTATTTCGCCGTGCGCGATCCGTCCAAGGATGGTCTGGCGCCCAACTTCCTCGTCGTCGCCAACGTCGAGGCGACCGATGGCGGTCAGGCCCTGGCCGCCGGCAACAGCCGCGTCCTGTCGGCCCGCCTGAACGACGCCCGCTTCTTCTGGGACGAGGATCAGAAGGTCGGCTTCGACGCCTGGAACGACAAGCTGAAGGGCGTCACCTTCCACGCCAAGCTCGGCACACTGGCTGAACGCGTCGATCGCATCGCCGCCCTGGCGCGCGAGATCGCGCCTCTGGTCGGCGCCGACGCGGATCAGGCCGAACAGGCCGCGCGCCTCTCCAAGGCCGATCTGGCCTCTGGCATGGTCAGCGAATTCCCCGAATTGCAGGGGATCATGGGCGGCTACTACGCCCGTCTGGCCGGCTACCCCGACGCCGTCGCCGACGCCGTGCGCGACCACTACAAGCCGCAAGGTCCGGGCGACAGCGTCCCGACCGCCCCGGTCACGGTCGCCGTCGCCATCGCCGAGAAGCTGGACACCCTGGTCGGCTTCTTCGCCATCGACGAAAAGCCCACCGGCTCGCGCGACCCGTATGCCCTGCGCCGTGCGGCGCTGGGCGTGATCCGGCTGGTGCTGGAGAGCGGCGCTCGTATCGGCCTTCGCGGCGACGCCTTCTCGGCGGCTATGGCGGCCTTGGATAGGGGCAATGTCCAGCGTGCCGTCGACAAGCTCGCGGTCGAAACTGAACTCAGCGCCTTCTTCGCCGACCGCCTGACCGTCCTGCTGCGCGACCAAGGCCAGCGTCACGACCTCGTCGCCGCCGTCTTCGCTCTGGGCGACGACGACCTGGTGCGGATCGTGCGACGGGTGGAGGCGCTGGCCGCCTTCCTCGCCACGGACGACGGGGCCAACCTGCTGGCCGGCTACAAGCGGGCGTCCAACATCCTCAAGGCCGAGGAAAAGAAAGGCCCGCTGCCGGAAGGAGCCGTCGCCACTGGCCTGGCCAACCAGCCGGCGGAAGAAACCGCCCTGGCCTTCGCCGCCGCCGCCGCCGCGACCGCCGTGGACGCCGCGCTGGAGACCGAAGACTTCGCCGCCGCCATGACGGCGCTCGCCGCCCTGCGCGGCCCGGTCGACGCCTTCTTCACTGGCGTCATGGTCAACTCCGACGTGGCCGAGGAGCGTGAGAACCGCCTGAAGCTGCTGGGTCAGGTGCGCGGCGTGATGGGCCGGGTCGCGGACTTCGGCCAGATCGCGGGCTAGGCGCTCAAGCAGCCGAAGGCGTTAGCGCGCAAGAATGAGCTTTCTCCCTCCCCTTCATGGGGAGGGAGAGGCGGTTTCGACACATCCTCACACGGATTGTTACACCCACGGCCTCGCCTTCGCGCTTGCAGCACGCTAGTCAGGGCCACCGTAAGCGGGACTCGATCCTGCGACGACTGACCACGGCTCAGGGACTGCAAGATGACCAAGTGGGTGTACGGCTTCGGCGGGGGATCTGCTGACGGCGACGCGTCGATGAAGAACCTTCTCGGCGGCAAGGGTGCGAACCTGGCCGAGATGTCCTCTCTCGGCCTTCCGGTGCCGCCCGGCTTCACCATCACGACGGAAGCCTGCGTCCACTATTACTCCAACGGCGAGACCTATCCGGCCGCGCTGGCTGAACAGGCCGCCGCCGGTCTGAAGACCGTCGAGGGCATCGTCGGCAAGACCTTCGGCGATGCGTCCAACCCCCTGCTGGTCTCGGTGCGCTCGGGCGCGCGGGCCTCGATGCCGGGGATGATGGACACGGTGCTGAACCTGGGCCTGAACGACCAGACGGTCGAGGGTCTGGCCAAGCTGTCCGGCGACCGCCGTTTCGCCTTCGACAGCTATCGTCGTTTCATCACCATGTATTCCAACGTGGTCCTGGGCATCGGCCACGATCAGTTCGAAGAGGTTCTGGACGACCACAAGGATCGACTGGGCGTCTCGATCGACACGGCCCTGACCGCCGAGAACTGGGAAAAAGTGGTCGCCGACTACAAGGTCCTGGTTGAACGCGAGCTGGGCCAGCCCTTCCCGCAGGACCCGCATGATCAGTTGTGGGGCGCCGTCTCGGCCGTCTTCGCCAGCTGGATGAACGACCGCGCGAAATTCTATCGCCGGATGCACGACATTCCCGAAAGCTGGGGCACGGCCGTCAACATCCAGTCGATGGTGTTCGGCAACATGGGCGAGACCTCGGCGACGGGCGTGGCCTTCACTCGCAACCCCTCGACCGGCGAAGCCAAGCTGTACGGCGAGTTCCTGATCAACGCCCAGGGCGAGGACGTGGTCGCGGGCATCCGCACGCCGCAGTCCCTGACCAAGGCCGGGCGCGAGGAGATGGGCGAGACCGCCCTCTCGATGGAAGAGGCCATGCCGGTCGTCTTCGCCGAGTTCGTCGACGTGGTCGGGCGGCTGGAAAGCCACTATCGCGACATGCAGGACATCGAGTTCACGGTCGAGCAGGGCCGTCTGTGGATGCTGCAGACTCGCAACGGCAAACGCACCGCCAAGTCGGCGCTGAAGATTGCCGTCGATCTGGCCTCCGAGGGCGTGATCTCGCAGGAAGAGGCCGTGTCGCGGGTCGAGCCAGCCGCGCTCGACCAACTGCTGCACCCGACGCTGGACCCCAACGCCGCCCGCACCGTGGTGGCGGCGGGCCTGCCGGCCTCGCCCGGCGCGGCCACCGGCAAGATCGTCTTCGACGCCGACGAGGCCGAGCGCCTGTCGCAGGTCGGCGACGCCGTCATCCTGGTGCGCGAGGAAACCAGCCCTGAGGACATCCACGGCATGCACGCGGCGCGCGGCATCGTCACGGCGCGCGGCGGCATGACCAGCCACGCGGCTGTCGTGGCGCGCGGCATGGGCCGCCCTTGCGTCTCCGGCGCCGGTGAAATCTCGATCAACGAGAAGGCCGGGACCTTCACCGCGCGCGGCCGCACCTTCAAGGCCGGCGAGGTCATCACCATCGACGGCGGCAAGGGCGAGGTCCTGGACGGCGCCGTGGCCATGATCGAGCCGGAACTGACGGGCGACTTCCAGACCCTGATGGCCTGGGCCGACGGCGTGCGCCGTCTGAAGGTCCGCGCCAACGCCGAGACCCCGCTGGACGCCAAGACTGCGCGCGGCTTCGGCGCCGAGGGCATCGGCCTGTCGCGCACCGAGCACATGTTCTTCGACGAGGCCCGCATCGCCGCCGTGCGCGAGATGATCCTGGCCGACGACGAGCAGGGCCGCCGCATCGCCCTGGCCAAGATCGCGCCCTTCCAGAAGGCCGACTTCGCCGACCTGTTCACCATCATGGCCGGTCTGCCGGTGACGATCCGCCTGCTGGACCCGCCGCTGCACGAGTTCATCCCGCACACGGACGCCGACATCGACGCCCTGGCCGCCGGTTCGGGTCTGGACGCCGCCAAGTTGAAGCGTCGCGCGCGGGAACTGCACGAGACCAACCCCATGCTCGGCCACCGCGGCTGCCGCCTGGGCGTCGCCTATCCCGAGATCTACGAGATGCAGGTCCGCGCCATCCTGGAGGCGGCGCTGGAGGTGAAGCATGCATCTGGTTTGGCTCCGATCCCCGAGATCATGCACCCGCTGGTCGCGCTGGGTCTCGAGATGAAGTACCTGCGCGAACTGACCGACCGCACCGCGCGGGCCGTGTTCGCGGACGCTGGCGACAGCGTCGACTACCTGGTCGGCACCATGATCGAACTGCCGCGCGCGGCCCTGCGCGCCGCCGACCTGGCCGAGTACGCCGAGTTCTTCAGCTTCGGCACCAACGACCTGACCCAGACGACCTTCGGCATCAGCCGCGACGACTCCGGCCACTTCCTGCAGGCCTATCTGGACAAGGGCATCTTCGAGACCGATCCCTTCGTGCGTCTGGATCAGGACGGCGTGGGCGACTTGATCCGCATCGCCGCCGAGCGCGGTCGCGGCGTCAAGCCGGACATGAAGATGGGCATTTGCGGCGAACACGGCGGCGACCCCTCGTCCATCGCCTTCTGCGAGAGCGTGGGCCTCGACTACGTCTCCTGCTCGCCCTACCGCGTGCCCATCGCCCGTCTGGCGGCGGCCCAGGCGGCGCTGGCGGCCCGCTCGGGCGAGGAGCGCGAAAAGGACCGCTAGAGCGAAATCGGTTCAGATGCGATCGCATCTGAACCCAGATATTCGCTCCAGTATCAATCCAGAGCCTGACACCGGTCAGGCTCTGGACCCCGCTTCAGGTCTGAGCGCGCAAAGGCGGTCCTTCGGGGCCGCCTTTTTCGTGCCGGAATAAAGTCGTTATCGGCGTAACGCTGTATGTGTCTGGTAGCGCACGGTTGCGACCGTGTATTCATCCGCCTATGGAACGCCTTGGCGGAATACCCATTTAACTCCTCGCTGGATGGGGCCGGTGACCGCAGAAGTCACCACATCTGGTTTTACTAGGAGTTATAGAAACAATGCGTAACATTTTTCTCGCCGCCGCCGCTATTTCTGCAATCGCCGCTCCGGCATTTGCTCAATCTGGTCCTGACGCCCGTGGTTACGGCTCGCTGGGTTACACGCATCTGGAAGGCGACTCCGCCACGACCGGCGCCGTGACTGGCCGCCTGGGCGTGAACCTGAACCGTTACCTGGCGCTCGAGACCGAAGCCTCGGTGGGCGTCAAGGACGACGACTTCACCGTCGCCGGCATCGACGGCTCGATCAAGCACGAGTGGGACGCCGCCGGTTACGTGGTCGGCAAGTACCCGGTCAGCGACAAGCTGGAACTGTTCGCTCGCGGCGGCTACGGCCACACCGAGCTGAAGCAGGAGTTCCCCGGCGCCAACACCGACGTGGGTGGCGATAGCTGGAACTACGGCGTCGGCGCCAACTACTACGTCGACGGCGTCAACGGCGTCCGCGCCGATTGGACCCGTCGCGACTTCCGCGACAACGGCGGTGAGGCTGACGCCTATTCGGTCAGCTACATCCGTCGCTTCTAAGGCCTGACCTTCAAGTCTGGCGCTAGATACGACGAAGGCCCGCTCCGAGAGGAGCGGGCCTTTTCGTTTGCCTGGAAGGGCGGAGGTTTAGGCTACGCCCGGCGCCAGGGCCCAGCGCAGCGAGTTCTCGCCGAAGGGCTTGATGAAGAAGTCGCGGTAGCGTTCGAAGACCTCGACGATCTTGGCCTTCAGGTCCTGGGTCACCGACTCGCCGCGCTGGCGCTTCAGCGCCGCGACGCAGTTGACCACGATGTCCTGGTGGGCGGATCCGCCCATATGTTTCAACACCGTGGCCACGTCATGGGCCAGCGGATCGTTGAGCGTTTCCGCCCACGGTGAAGCCGTCTGAGTCATTCGGGCGCCATCCCCCTTGGTCTCGACACCTGTAACGGTTTGCAAAAATTTCCGAACAGTGCAAGCGCCGCCGGAAATAATGATTCCCGTTATCTGGTTTCAGGGCCGCTTTTGCACAAAAACCGTGCCTGCCGAGTAGCCGGCGCCGAAGCTGCAGATCAGGCCGACGTCGCACGGCGCAAAGCCGTCATGCTTCAGGTGGAAGGCGATGATCGATCCGGCGGAGGAGGTGTTGGCGTAGTCGTCCAGGATGATGACGTTCTCTTCCGGCTCGGGCTCGCGGCCCAACACCTTCTTGCCGATCAGGGTGTTCATGTTGATGTTGGCCTGGTGCAGCCACATCCGTTTCAGGCCGTGCGGGTCCAGGTTCAGCTCGGCGGCGTGGTCCAAGATCATCTCCGAGACCATGGGCACCACCTCCTTGAAGACCTTGCGGCCCTGCTGGACGAACATCTTGTCGCTTAGGCCGTCGGACGAGACCGGCTCATGTGCGCCCGTCGGCAGGGCGGCGCGGTTCAGGAAGCCGAAGTTGTTGCGGATATTGTTCGAGAAGCTGGTCTTCAGCTTCGTGCCCAGAATGTCCCAGCCGCCCGGTCCGGCCTGATCCTCGGCCTCGATGATGACGGCGGTGGCCACGTCGCCGAAGATGAAGTGGCTGTCGCGGTCCTTGAAGTTCAGGTGGGCCGAGCAGATCTCGGGGTTGACCATCAGAACCGCTTTGACCGAGCCGGAGGCCACGAAGTCCGCCGCCGTCTTGATGCCGAAGGTGGCCGAGCTGCACGCCACGTTCATGTCAAAGGCGAAGCCCTCGATGCCCAGCGCCTGCTGCACCTCGATGGCCATGGCGGGGTAGGGGCGCTGCATGTTGGACGCGGCGCAGATGACGGCGCCGATCTCGCTGACCGGCTTGCCCCAGGCTTGGATGGCGTCCTGCGCCGCCTTCACGGCCATCTCGGCCAGGATCGACAGCTCGTCGTCGCCGCGCGCGGGCAGGTGCGGCAGCATCCGCTCGGGGTCGATGATGCCCGACTTGTCCATGACGAAGCGCGATTGGATGCCCGAGGCCTTCTCGATGAAGGCTTCCGACGACGGCGTTTTCAGCTCCAGCTCGCCCGCGGCGATGGCCTCGGCGTTCTCGGCGTTCCAGCCTTCCGCCCAGGCGTTGTAGGCGGCGACCAGCTCGGCGTTCGAGATCGACTGCTCCGGCGTGAACAGGCCGGTGGCGGAGATGACGGCTTGGGGCACTAGGATAAGGTCCGTTGCAATGACGAACCCCCTCAATAGGCCGGTGGAAGGCTCCGGTCGAGACTGGCTTTTATGCCGCGCCACCAGCGATTGATCCGCCCGCGCGGCGGGGCGGGCAGGGGATGGTCGCGCGCCGCGACCAGGGCCTCGACCAGGTCCTCGGCCTCGCACGGCCAGCCTTCGGGCGTGACATAGACCGGGTAGCCGATCAGGGCGGCGTGGATGACGCTTTGCAGGCTGGCGCGACGCGTGCGGCGCTCGAACGGCAACTGATCGTCGGTCAGGCTCCAGCCGGCATAGAAGGGCCGGCCATAGACGCTGACCGCCTTGCCGCGCATCAGGGCTTCGAACCCGGTCAGCGAGGTCAGGGTCGCCAACCGGTCGCAGGCGTTCAGGCAGTCGATGATGTCCAGATCGTCGGCGGAGGCGTCGACCTCCTCCATCGCCGCATGGTCCAGCAGGCCGGGCCGGTTGCCCGCCGTCACGTCGGGGTGGTTGCGGTAGATCAGGAAGGCGTCCGGGTGGTCGGCCCGGGCCGCCTTCACCAGCCCCGAGTTGGTGCGCAGGTCCGGCCCGCAGCCCATCATGATCGAGCGGTCATTCTCGACCTGACCCACGACCAGCAGGATCGGTTTATCCTTGGGCCAATGCGCCGGAACGCCCGCCCCCTTAAGGTTGTATTTCGACAGGCCCGCCTCGACCACACGAACGCGCAAGGCCTCGGCCCGCGCCGCCTGATCCGGCGACGGCTCGCCCGCCTCGATCAGGCTCTCCAGTCGGCTGGGCCGGGTGGGGTCGTAATAGACGCCCTGATCGTCCAGGGCGACCGACAGGGCCCCGAAGAAGTCGGAGCCCAGGCCGCGCGAACGGATGAAGCCGTCCTCCATGCGCACGACCGGCCCCTCGAAGGCGTCGGCGGCGGCGCGGATCGACGGCGTCTCCTTGCCGGCCCACCAGATCAGCTTGCCGCCCGTGGCCCGCGCATGGGCGACGGCGGCGGAAGACCGCCAGAAGTAGCGCACCCGGCCCTTGGGCGAGTTCAGCAGGCGGCGCACCGGCGGCCGCTTGGCTGGGGCGAAGCCGACGGCGGCCCAGTCGCCCGCCAGCCGGTCGGCGCGGTCGCGCAGCGCAATCAGCCGTTCCAGCGCCGCCTCGGCCTCGCACCGCTGGCCGGTCACCGGATCGACATAGCGGGTGTAGGCGATCAGCGCCGCCGCCGCGACCTGCTCCAGATCGCGCGCCGTGCCGCGCCGCCCGGTCTGGACCGAATCCGTCGTCAGCCCCCAGCCCGAATAGAAGGGGGCGCCGAAGCAGCGCACCGGCAGGCCGCGCAACAGGGCCTCGAACCCCAGGGCCGAGGTCACGACATAGACCGCGTCCACTGCCGCCAGCAGGTCCGCGGGCCGCACGTCGGTGTCGATCAGGGTGACGCCGTCCAGCTGGTCCGCGGGAATGCAGCCCTGTTTGCGCCCAGCCGCCACGGCCGGGTGGCGCTTGACGATCAGCTGGGCGTCCGGCTCGTCCCGCCGAGCCGTCGCCAGCATGTCCGAGAAACTGGCCTTGCTGGCCAGTCCATAGCCGATGGAGGCGTCGCCAAAGGTCTGATCCACGATCAGCACCCGGCGGCCTGGCTTCAGCAGGCCCGCGTCCAGCGGCCCGCCCATATTGGTCTTGGACACACCCGAGGCGACGATACGCTCTATCAGGCCGCGTGCGCGGGCCTGCAGTGCGGCGTCGCACCAGTCAGGCGCCGTCGTGATCAGTTGCTCCAACCGACTGGGCCGCGTCGCGTCGTAATAGACGCCGATGTCGTCGACGATCAGGCTCAGGCTGGTCGCCCCGCTCTCGCCGATGCCGACAGAGCGCAGGAAGCCGTCCTCCAGCGCCACATAGGGTTTGCCGTGCTTTTCCGCCCAGCGCCGCCCCGCCGCCGCCGTCGGCTTCATGCCCCAACCCAGCACGGCCTCGGTCTGCGCTCCCGGCAGAGCCGACAGGTCATAGTCGGGCAGGAAGGCCGACAGGAAGGGGACCTTCAGCACGCCGGGCGCGCAGACCCAGGCGCGGGTTTTTTGAAGCGTCGGAAGCGGTGCGGTCATGGGGTTTGTCTAGGGTTTGTAGAGTGGCCGCGCCAGCCCGCTCTTCCTTCTCCCCTTGAGGGAGAAGGTGGGCGCCGGAGGCGCTCGGAAGAGGGGTGTCGGCGCGGCGGTGGACCATTGTCGACTGCGTGCGGAGCGCATTTCGGATAGGGCGCGCTCACACCCCTCATCCGTCAGGCTCCGCCTGCCACCTTCTCACACAAGGGGCTAGAGGGCGGCCAGCACCGCCTGTGCCTGTTCCAGATGCAGTCGCTCCACCATCTCCCCCTCGACGCGGATCACGCCCAGCCCCTCGGCCTCGGGCGCGGCGAAGGCGGCGACCACCTTGCGCGCCCATTCCGCTTCTTCAGCCGACGCCCCGAACGCCGCATTGGCCCCCTCGATCTGCGACGGGTGGATCAG
Source organism: Brevundimonas bullata (assembly GCF_014207965.1). Lineage (GTDB taxonomy): Bacteria > Pseudomonadota > Alphaproteobacteria > Caulobacterales > Caulobacteraceae > Brevundimonas > Brevundimonas bullata_A. Next base: position 106,692 of record NZ_JACHLM010000003.1, on the reverse strand, counting down.
GCTCTTGCCGTCGAAGCCATAGAGACGCCCCTGCGCGCACTCGGCCGCAAAGCCCGCCTCGTCCTTGATCCGGTTGAACACCCCGTCGATGGCGCTCAGGCCGTTGGCGCGTGCATGGGCGACGACCGCCGCCAGCCAGGGCTTCAGCGGTTCGCGGTTGGGTGCGGCGCCGGTCTTCAGCTCCTTGGCCAGGTCGTTGACGCCCAGCATCAGCCCGCCCAGGGCGCCGCCCGCCTCGGCGATGTCCCGCAAATCCACCAGGGCGCGCGGCGTCTCGATCATGGCCCACAGCTCGATGCCGGGACGCATGCCGTCCGACAGAGCGTGAACCGTGGCAGCGTTCTCGACCTTGGGCGCGACGATCAGATCGACCGGCGCATCCCGAAGCGCCGCCAGGTCGTCGACGCCCCAGGGGGTGTCCAGCCCGTTGATCCGCACGCCCAGGCGCGGGCCGAAGCCGCCTTCACGCGCCGCCGCCACCGCCGCCGCGCGCGCCTGAAGCTTCATTTCGGGCGCGACCGCGTCCTCAAGGTCCAGCACTGCCACGTCGCAGGTCAGACCGCGCGCCTTCTCGATCGCCCTCGAATTTGATGCGGGCAGGTAGAGGACGCTGCGCGCGCGTGTCGGACGGGGCTGGCTCATGCTTCGCTTCCACAAGGTTTCGGCGCGGACCATAGCGGGCGCGATCCTGCGTTCAATCTGGGGATCAGTCGGGCCAGAGCCGCGCCGCCCCGCGTACGCCCGAGGAATCTCCCCATTTTGCTGCAACGATCCGCCCGTCCCAGTGGTCGGAGAAGGCATGGCGCTCCACGACCTCGGGCAGGCGGTCGTACAATTCCGCCACGTTCGACATCCCGCCGCCCAGGACGAAGACCTCGGGGTCGGCCAGGTTGACGACCATGGCCAGGGCCCGACCCAGCCGGTCGATGTAGCGGGCCAGCGCCGCCGCCGCGCCCGCGTCGCCCCTGCGAGCGGCCTCGACGACCGCCTGGGCCTTCCAGGCCCGCCCTGTGGTCGCTTCGTGATCACGCTGGAAGCCGGTGCCCGAAACCCAGGTCTCCAGACAACCGTTCAGACCGCACCAGCAGGCCGGGCCCGGCGCCTCGGCGTCGCGGGGCCAGGGCAGGGAGATGTGGCCGATCTCGGCCGCCACGCCGTGCGCCCCCTCGACCAGTTTGCCGTCGATGATCAGGCCGCCGCCGCAGCCGGTGCCGACGATGACGCCGAAGACGCTGGCCACGCCCTTGCCCGCCCCGTCCACGGCTTCGGACAGGGCCAGGCAGTTGGCGTCGTTGGCCAGCCGCACCGGGCGGGCCAGCGCGGACGCCAGATCCTCGCCGAAACGGCGACCGTTCAGATAGGTCGAGTTGGCGTTGCGGATCAGGCCGGTGCGCGGTGAGGGCGATCCGGGGATGGCCAGGCCGATCGACCGCGTCGGGCCCGCTTCGGCCTCGACCCGCGCGATCAGGTCGGCGACCAGGGCCACGGCGGCGTCATAGTCGCCCGGATTGGGCTCGCGGATGCGCGCGGCGAAGGCGCCCGCGTCGTCCAGCGCGGCCGCCTCGATCTTGGTGCCGCCGAAATCGACCCCGATGCGCATCAGGCGGCGAACACCCTGGCCATCAGCCGCTCCAGCGCCTCGGCGTCCACGGCGTCAAAGGCGGCCTTTTCGGTCGCGTCCACGTCCAGCACGGCGATCAGCTCGCCCGCGGCGTCCAGCACCGGCACGACGATCTCGCTGGCCGATCGGCTGTCGCAGGCGATGTGGCCGGGGAAGGCGTGGACGTCCTCGACCACCTGGGTCACCCGGTCGCGCGCCGCCGCGCCGCAGACCCCGCGTCCGAAAGGAATGCGCAGGCAGCCCAGCGTGCCCTGATAGGGGCCGACCACCAACTCGCCCGGCTTGGCTTCGTCCACGACGTAGAACCCGGTCCAGAAGAAGGCGGGGAAGGCGTCGGCCAACATGGCCGCCACGGTCGCCATCCGCGCCGTCCGGTTCGGCTCGCCGTCCAGCACCGCCAGAATCTCGGCCTCTACCTCGGCATAGCGTTCGGCCTTGTCGGCGGGGCGGTCGTCGCGGGCGATATAGGACATGGCGGCTCTCCTTCGGGAGATCGCCATATAGGCTCCAGCCTCGCGGCACAAAGGGTCGGGCGGCGTGCGACGAGAAAATGGAACAAAAAGCGAACAATTGACTTGAGGGTGTCACAAGCCGTGCGTAGCTTCCTTCAAGCCTGCCTAGGCGGGCTGTTTCGGGAGAATGGGGATGAACAGTGCATCGCAGGCGGATGAGAACTTCGCGCGGCGTATGGCATGGTTGGATCGCGAACTGGCCCTGCGGGTCGAGGAGGCGCGCGCCGGTGATCCCGGCAACCGGGCTCTGGCCGTGGGTCTGTTGATCGGCCTGGTCGCAGGCATGACGCAGGGCGGGTCGACCCCGTCATGAGCGTGAGGCGTCAGGCGTCGCTGGAGCGTCTTCTGGAGGGCGTCGACTGGTCGCGCTGTTCAGGGCGGGACCTGCACCGACTGGCCGAAGGCGCGGCCCAGGCCGCTATGCGAGGAGAGTGTCGAGACCGCCTAAGAGTGGCTCAACCCCTGCCTGAAAATCCGCGCGATTTTTCTTACCACCACTTGGCCGACCACCTAACGGTGCCTCAATCGCACCCAGCACCTTAGCGTGCAGGAATGCGCCAGATGCGGGTATTCAGGACCGCTCGACAATCGGACATTCGTGACGCTGCGGGGATGATCGCGAAAAGATGAAAATGCAGCTGCTCGCTCAGGTCGTGTTGGAGAGGCCGCGCCGTCCGGTCCTCTATCGCCCTGCTCCTCCGCCCTCGCGGAAGCTGCGCCGATAATCGGCGGGGGTGACACCCAGTTGGGCGGCGAACTGCTGGCGCAGCGACAGGGCGGCGCCGAAGCCGACCTCATGGGCGATGCGCTCGACAGGCAGGTCGGTCGTTTCGAGCAATTGCTGAGCCCGGACCACACGCTGCGCGTTCAGCCAGCGGGTGACGGTCATCCCGGTCGCCTCACGGAAATGGCGGGTGAAGGACCGGCGGCTCATCTGCGCGACCCCCGCCAGCCGGTCCAGCGTCAGCGGCTCGGCCAGGTGCGCCAGCGCCCATTCCAGCGCGCCGGGAAGCTTGCTCTGGCAGGGGAACTGCGGCACCGGCCGTTCGATATACTGCGCCTGGCCGCCCTGCCTATGCGGCGGCGTGACGAGAATTCGCGCCATCCGGTTGGCCTCCTCGGCCCCGTACCGCGTCCTGACCAGGTTCAGGCAGCAGTCGATGGCTGCGACGTTCCCGGCCGAGGTTACGATGTTGCCGTCTTCCACGTACAGCACGTCCGGCCGGAAGACCGCGTCGGGGAAACGCTGGGCAAAGGCTTCCCGCGCCATCCAGTGCGTGGTCGCCTGCCGGCCATCCAGCAGCCCGGCATTCCCAAGCACGAACGCACCGAGGCACAGCCCGACGATCGTCTTTCCCTCGGCATGGGCCGCGCGCAGCGTCTGGGCTAGAGCTTCGGGCGCCTGGGCGTCCGGGTCGCTCCAGGCGGGGACGACCACGATGTCCGCGCGCGCCAGAACATTGAGGCCGTCGTTCACGCGAACCTCGACGCCATCGCCGGTGCGGATCATGCCCGGCGTCACCGCGCAATGGCGCACCTCATAGGCGGGAGAGCCGTCAGGGTTCCGGGCGATGCCGAACACCTTCCCGGGCACGGCCAGATGGAACAGGCTGGCGCCGTCGAAGGCGAGCACGGCGACATGCAGAGGGAGCGTGACGCTCATGGGAGGGATGCTGACGATGATATTGTTCCGGGCCAACTGCACCCGCTGTGGACAGAGGGTCAAGCCATCCAGGGTGTCGGCGTCTGCGCGTTGGCCCAAAACTTTCGTTAGATGGCTATCGGGCCACTCCCTTCGAAGGCTCGCAGGCCCCAGATTGCGCTCATCAGCAATCTGACCGGAGCAGCACCATGCAGCCCACGACAATCATCCGCGCTATCGCGCTCGCTTTGACCCTCGGGGCGACAAGCGCCGCGGCACAGACCGCCCCCGATCCTGCGCCGGCGGCCGAGCCGGTGCAGATGCAGCACATCCGCAACGCCACGGCGAAGATCACCTATGCGGGCCAGACCTTCCTCGTCGATCCGCTGCTGGCGCCGAAGGGCGCCTATCCCGGCTTCGAAGGGACATTCCACAGCGAGCAACGCAACCCGTTAGTGGATCTGCCGATGACGACGGAGGAGGTGATGGCGGGGGTCGACGCGGTGATCGTAACCCATACCCACCTTGACCACTGGGACGGCGGCGAGCACGAGTTTGTCCGCAAGGATATTCCCCTATTCGTGCAGCACGAGGCCGACGCCGCCATGGTGCGCAGACAGGGCTACACCGATGTCCGCATCCTGGGCGTCAACACCGACTTCAAGGGCGTGAACCTGACCAAGGTCGGCGGACAGCACGGCAACGACGCCATGTATGCCAACGAGGCGCTCAAAGCGGGGCTCGGCGAGGCGATGGGGGTCGTCTTCCAGGCGCCTCGGTCGCCCACCGTCTACTTCGCCGGCGATACCATCTGGCACAGCGAGGTTGATCAGAGTCTTGAGCAATTCGCGCCCGACGTGATCGTCCTGAACACCGGCGAGGCCCGCATGAAAGGCTTCACCGGCTCGATCATCATGAGCAAGGACGACGTGCTTCACGCCGCACAGGCCGCGCCGGACGCGACCATCGTGGCCGTTCACATGGACGCCATCAACCACATGACGTTGAGCCGCTCCGACCTGCGGGACTACGTCGCGCAGAACGGCATTGAAGAGCGGGTCCGTATCCCCGCCGATGGTGAGACCCTGACCTTCTGACCACGCCCCCCCCGTTGCCATTGGAACAAGCCTCGGCCCGGCGTGCATTCCTGCGCGCCGGGCCGCATCCGACCAAGCGCGCAGGAGCCGCGACGCCTAGTCGAACCGACACTGCTACTCGCTTACGATATCCTGAGCTTTAAGATCGGTTCCGGAAACCAGACCTTCTGAACGTCCTAGATGAGTCAAAGTCCGACACTTCTAGGGCGAGCTCGATTGGGTGTAATCTGCGTTTGAGCCACTCTTAGCTGGTTTGGAGCCAGTTCTAAGTGGTCTCGACAGAGAGGGTGGTAGGCCTGGAGGGAGAGCCTCTAGGGACGCCTCAGGTGCTGGATTTCCTAGACTTTAGCGGCCTCCTAAGTGTGCCTGTGTCACAGTCGGGGTGTCACAGGCAAGGCCCGTATTAGGCGTGTCCGGCCGCCGTCTGCAAGATGCGCTGGGTAATGTCGCTGACGCCGGTGACGGGCAGGAAGCCGATCTCTTCTCGCTTTGATTGCTCGCCCAGTTCGTCATGCACCTCATCCAACTGATCTCGTTGCTTCTCAGAGATGAGCGGGTCGATGATGCCAGGGCTGTAGACGATCATTTCGTGGGCTCTGGGCAGGAATGTCGTTTGCTCGGCGTCGCGTCGCACGATCAGATCGAAGAGTTTTCGCTTGATGCGGTCCACCGATTTCGCTTGGGCCGACGGGCCTAGAGTGGCAAAATTTGCGACGAGGTCCGGTGATGAGAAGTCGATGCCGATGTCCGCGACTTTAGATCGGCGCTGCCTCTTCATCCGGATTTCCTCACTGAAGAAGTGCCCGTATGCTGGATTTCTAGCGACCACGTCCTCTAGCACCATAATCGGAAGGCGATCACCGCCTCGCGCGCCTAGCTCCTCTGCTGCCTCCTGCATGGCAACAACTTCGACGGCAGTGTCTGCCCGGTATTCGTAGAGGGAGGACAGTGCGCTCATCCACGTCCGGGCAACATCCCGTAATGAGTTGCCTTCTCCGCCCCGCACCTCCCCCAAAGTGACGCCGGTGAAGACTAGTGCCCGCTCTCTCAGAGCCTCATGGCCGCTTTCCGACAAGTTTTCGGCGAGTTCTTCAAACGCTACCTCGGCAGCGAAAATGGCAGTCTCAGCGGCCTTGCCGAACAAGCACTGGAGACGATTTAAGGCGTTGGCACGTTCGATGTGGAAGCCCCCGCCGTTCGCGGCCACCACGCCGATGACGAGCTTCTCGGGGCTGTCGAGAATGGGGGAAAGCAATACGGGAGCCCAGCGGCAGGCGATGGTGCCCTCCACTGAGGGGAAATCGTGAAGGCTGAAGGGGCGTCTCATGCCAGCATTCCCAGAGCTTCGGCCGCAAGCCCGGCAGTATGGGGCTGACGACCTTGCAGGAAGGTGACTACCGCCATGAAATCACCGTCGTCCAGAAGCTCGGCCAAGTAGTTGGCGGTCGCCAGGGCGGCGAAGTCCAGCCCCACATCTCCTGCCAGTTCCGCAGCCCTATGGGCGGCAAGCTGTCGCTGACGGTCGGCAAGGACAGGTGTGAGCCACTCTGTCAGCCGATTTGTCACGCGTATGTCGGGTGGCATGAGGTCACTATGACCCCATTCGGGGCCGGTAAAGCAGTGGCCGTCGTCGATCATCCAAACTTCTTGGTCGCCACTGAATAGGAGGTTTCCAGCGTGGCGGTCGATGTTGGCGACCAGAGCGTCGAAGCCATATAGCCGACCGGCTTCTGCCCACGCCGCCAGTCGACCCAACACCGCCACATTGCCTCGCTCACGGCACAGCATGGCTACTTGCGGCTGTCCCACATCGACGCTGGCAAAAACCAGCCGCCCGCCTTCCAGTTCCGGCCCGTACTTGGTGGATAGTCGGTCCGTGGATGCGAAGGCCAGATACGCGGGCGGGATTGGAAGACCGGCGGAAAGCCCCAAACCAGCGGCAAGAACTTCATTGGCTAGTTCGCGGGGGGCTAGGTCTTTGATAATCGCCGGGCGGTCGCCAGTGTCGGTGCGAATAACGCCCCTATAGGTGTCGTTAATATTTCCGGCCTTGAAGGCCACGGCCCCACCCAAGACCTGCGCCAGTCCAACGCGATGGGTGTCATTGATGTCGGCCAAGTCGCTCTCCCCCGAGGCTTCGGACAGCAATAGGACGTTCCCTCTCAGCGTGTCCACGGGGGCACCAGAGAAATGGGGAGCCCCTAAAGACTCCCCAAGTCTCAGTGAAGCGCCTTGATGATTGCCGCAACCCCAAGAAGGATGGCTGCGATATTCACCTTAAGCGTCACCGAAATCGTCATACGAAGGAGAGCTTTCATGGCTCGGGTTCCTTCGGACAGCGACCGGCCGCCTGTCCGTGAGGAGAGACGGAGCGCAGGGAGGAGCGATATTAAGCCGTCGCTATCCCCATCATCGACTGGCCGTCCGCGCTCTAGAAACGCCTCTGGCCCCCCAAGTGGTCCTGTTCGGCATTCCGCTTGGTCCCCCTAGGGGACTGCATAGGACCGCTCAGCAAGGGCGCGTTGTGTCTGGTATCCCATCCGGGCAGACTAGGGGACGCCCGGCGACCAAGCCGGACCCCTCAACGCATGACGAGGATGGGCCCGAGTCGTCCGCCTGTAAAGAACTGGGGAAGGCTCCTTAACAGCCGTACTTTTTGCGCCCTCCTGAGGTGATAATGTAGCGACCGCCGTGCGGCCCCAAGAAAACCTCGGAGCGTCCGCTTCCAGCGGGTGACCTTGGGGGCACACTATGTGCGGGATTTCGCCGAGGTCCTCCGTTACTTCTATGAGGCACCCCTGCGGCGTCAAACGCCTCGTTCAGACTTCCGAACTCCCAACGAAGCCAGTCCAGCGGAGGCAGCCTGTCGTCGTCGCGACAGAGCAGCATGTTAATCCGACCCTTCTCGGCATGAAGCGCGCGAAGACGATCAAGGACTTCTTCTCGCGACAAGCGAGACCCGTCTTCTCGTCTTCCTCTCTCCCTTGGGGCGTAGCGGAAGCCTGCGAGTTTGTAGGCGTTTGACAGGGTGCCGAACCGACTAAAATATGTTGCGCTCGCGCTGCACCGAGGGTCAGCATCGATCATAGCTGCCGTGACCCGTCCCTGTTTTTTCTTAATGGCGCGTAGGTCTGAAAGCATCTCCTCATCGGTTTTTCCTGGCCTGCCGTTTAGGGCGGCCAAGCGGGCCTGGACCCGTTCGTAGGTTTTAACCGGCACGATGGGAGGGAAGACCTGAACGGACCCCCAAGTGTCGCGATTGTGGTAGACGCGTTCGCCTAGGAAGCACGCCGTCTTCCCGAAGGGCTGGCGGCCGGTCACCAGTTCGCACCGGAGGACCTCGGAAATGCGGGTCTTGTTCCAGGGCGTACCATCAAGCCAGAACTTTCCCGCAGCGTTCAGGCGGCGGGCAATCTCGGACATCGCCAAGTGGTCATTCAGGTACAGGCGGAATATCCGCCGAAGTACTGAGGTTTGCTCCGGTCCCTCCGGGACGAACTGGAGGGTCTGCTCAGGACGCTGCTTGCGCTCGCCGCGCTCCAGTACCTTGCCGAAGCTGCCGTCTGGATTGACGATTTGCCTTGCAAACCCGTAGCGACAGGTCCCCCCGGGGGCGTTGCCAGCCAAGGCGTGGCGCTGTTTCGACACTCGGACTTTAGCGGACAACTCGCGGCTGTACTCGCCAGCCATCACGCGCTTAAGGGCCTTGAACACCGAGCCCGCCAATCCCGGTTCGAAAGTCTCTGCGCAGTACCGCACCTCAACGCCAGAGGACCGGCATAGGAACTCGTAGTGAGCGGCCTCATCGGGGTCTTGGTACCGGCCCCAGCGGCTCACATCCAAAACCAATAGTGTCGTGTACGGCGCTTCTTTGGTCACCACGTCAGCGAGAAGCGCACTGAGTCCTTCCCTGCGCTGAGCGGTCACTCCGCTTTTCCCAGCGTCCGTGTATGTCTGAACGATCTCAAATCCTGCGGACTGGGCATAACCCGCGATGACTGCCTGCTGGTGCTCCAGGGAGTACTGTTGCCCATCTGTGGACATCCGTAGGTACTGAGCTGCTGGTCGCAGTTTGGTGGTCGCTGGGGTCATGGGCACTTGCTGACTAACTGGGCGGCAGGGGGGGGGCGGTGGTCAGGGGGCGAGGTCAACTGGCGACCGAGCTCAGCCGAGCCGCGCCGTGGCCCTAAGTCGTCTCAGGTTGCCAGGGGAGAACCTCAAGGGATGCTTGGGGGAGACTGCAAAAAAAGCAGGGGGCAGGACGAGCACGTCCAGAAGCAAGGCATCTAGGCCTTCAGGGCCTCGTAGACGGTCGAGCGGGCCACCCCCAGGCGCTTGGCGATGTGCGCAGGCTTCTCTCCCTCGGCATGGAGGCGGCGGATGGTGGCTGTGTCCACGCTCTTCGGCCGACCCTTGTAGCGCCCTTCGGCTTTTGCCTTTTCGATCCCCTCCATTTGGCGTTCGCGACGAAGACAGGTCTCGAACTCTGCGAACGCACCGAGAAGCTGGAGGAAGAACCGGCCGGTCGCGGCAGATGTGTCGAACTCTCCTTGCTGGAGAGCGCGGAAACTCACGCCCTTGGCGGTGAGGACCGCTACGATCTCCCCCAGGTCGCTCACCGAGCGGGCGAGGCGGTCGATGCGACTGACGACGAAAGTGTCGCCCTCACGCACATACTCCAGAGCGCGCCTCAGTTCTTCGCGGCCCTCCTGGGTTGTTCCCGTCCGCTTCTCAGCGAAGACCTTCTCGCACCCCGCAGCCTTCAGAGCCTCCTCTTGAACCTCCAGAGATTGCCCCATGGATGACACGCGGGCATAGCCAACGACCGCCATCACAGGGCCTCCCGCGCAAACCGCAGGGCTGCCCGGTGGTCCCGCAGCAACGCGCTGACTGCCGAGCCGACCCGTTGAGGCGTTAGGTCGGGGAAGGCGTCGCCGTAGACCCGGCGGGCCTCGCACCGCGTTAGCCGGGCTAGGGCAGCACCCGCCGCACTTTGGGCTGCGTGGAGGTCTTGCACCGCACGTGTTCGGTCGAGGCTCTCGCGAGAGCAGGCAAGCGCCATCTTGAAGGCACGGCTATGTAGGGCCGCGCTCAGGTCGCCTGCACCTGTGAGCCCTACCATGCGACGGGCAGCAGCCTTGGCTGCGTCGGCTTCAGCGCGTCGGCGGGCGCGGTGGGCGTTCCAGTCCTCGAGCCTATTTTGGGCTGCAAGGAGGAGGTTGATGGCATGGCGAGCCTGAAGCTCGGCCAACTGCCCCAGCGGCAGGACGGATGCGCCGTTTTTGCTGGGCCGACGGGCAGTGCCGGGACGGGCGGTGAAGGCGAGAATGTCGGCCATTAGAGTGTCCGAAAAGGTCTATAATGAAACCGGACTTATTGTCTGATAAATAGGAAGTCAACTCATACCGGACACTTTCCCGCTGTCCGCTGTGGGTATACCCATAATGGACAGTGCGCCCGCTCCTCTCGTGGGGGCGGTTGCGCTGGCGGCCCTATAGCGAGAGGCAAAGGCGCGGCCCCCTTATGTCATGGGGTGAAGGACTGCCGCGCCGCCTCAATGACGGGCCCCCCTATGGGGGTATTTCCACAACCATCCCTACAAATATGGGTAGGCGGGTAAGCTGCGCGGAAACATTTGAACTCCAGACACGACCGGTAGGCAGCGTCGCGGATGCCCCCGACTGCCACCTGGGCGGTGTCGGCGAGTTTCATTGGGACCGCTCGACCTTCTTACGGGCCTCGGGGGCAGACAGGTTGGAGCCCAGGCGGTCCCAGAAGCTCTGACGCTCCTGGTCCGCACGGGTGTTGCCTGCTCGGCCCCAGTGGTGCCCCCCGGCCCCGGGGGGCTTGGGTGGCTCGCCGAGGCGCGCGGGCCTTCGGCGTCGGTGGCTGCGTACAACTCGTCGAGACTTGCGTACTGGGTCAAAGGCTCCATCTGGGGGCGGCCGAGGGCTCGCTGAGGACAGGGAGGCGCTCCCCTTGTCGGGGAGGGGCGGCCAACTGAGTGAAGGTGGGTGGTCGGCTAGGCGGGCTGATCAGTGGGCGGGGCGGGCGTCTGTCCCTTCGCGCGGCCTACCCGGGCTTCCAGGTTTGACCTGCGAAGGTTCAGGCGGTCACCGTCCCGGTAGTGGGTGGTCCGCCCGGGTCCCGGTTGGAGTAGCTGACGAGCAACGCCAGCGATGGAGCCTGCCACGGTGCGGTCGGAGTAGACCACCCTGTAGGTGCCTGTTAGCGGGCCGTTCTGGTTGAGTATGAAGCGGCGGGAACGGCCACTGACGATCCAGGATTCGTAGTCGGCGGCGTCCAAAGTGACGAAGAGGCCGCGCTTGTTCGACAGCTCCACGCGTACGATGGCGCAGCCGTCACGGTCCTCCGTGCGGATGATTTTCGGGTCCATAGATTTCCAGTGTTGGGGGCCGCAAGGCAGCGGCTCGTCATCATCAGAGGAACTGCGTGTGTCGCGGTGTCCCCGGGCCTGCGGTGGCGGCGTTCTGGGTCCTGAGGACGGCAAAAAGCTACGCGGGCTCCAAGGGTGGAAGTTTAATCAGGCCACTTCGAGCTCCGTGGGGCCTCGCGAGGTGCCCGAGGGCTGTTGCGAAGGACTCCGGGATGTCCATGGGGAGCGGCATGGCTTCCCTGTCGTGGTCGGTCAGGGCGTAGGAGCCGGTCTTGCGGATGGACGGCAGGGCCTCCCGAGTCACCCAGTGCTGGAAGACGACGGCCTCGGCTTTGTCCGAGCGCATGATGAGCTTGTAGAGGCCCAACTTGGAAATGAGGCTCAGGCTGGGAGCGTTAGAGTTCCCAAACAGAGGCGACCCGTTCGCCTCACCTCGGCGGATGACCGTGCGCTCCTTGGTGACAAGGCGGCCCAGATAGCGCGATGCGCCACCGGCAGCGCCGCTCACGGGAAGGCTCAGGGCACGGCACACGTCCGGCTCAACGAACCAAGGTTCGCCGTCAATCTGGGTGGAGCGGACGTTCACGACGTCGTCGGCGTCGCGGGCGATGGCTAAGGTGGTGGTGTCAGTCAGTATGCGCGGGGGACCGATCAGGCATCGCGAGCAAAATCGAGAGGGGCTGGGTCGCCCCGACGTCGGGCCGAGGTAGGGCAATCAGAGGGGAGCTGTTTCAAACAGCTCCCTTCGTGGAAGTCCTCGTTCTATCACCAGGGCGCGGCGGTTCACTGTGGCGGCATGTCGGATCAGCCTAAGCGCGCGGATAACGTTGCGAGGCAAGGCTGGTCCGACAAGCCAAGCGTTTCAGTTCCTGAACAAAGCTGCCGTAGGTGGACGCCAAGTGTGCCCGAAGCGGATTCGTGGGCACTCAGGAGGGCGGGCGTCGATGTCGTGGCGCTGACCAGGCCCTCAGAGAGGAGCATCGGAACAGTCCCCTCGTGTGAACGGCTCCAGCTAGGGGGCTGACGGAACGGCTCTCTTGCGATGACTGTATTTCCTCGACGTCCCAGCTAAGAGCGGTTGTCCCCTGGTGTCGTTGGGGCCAGCTCGAGTGCGCTGCAGTTGTCCGTCCGCCGTTCAGTAGCCGAGCTTGATTTGAGCCGCAGCCTCTTGGACCGCATCAGCATAAGTTACACATCCCTCGTAGAATGAGGAACTGCGTCCGCCGCAGTCATCGGGATAGACGATCTTGCTTTCTTTGGCCCATTGCACGCCAGCATCTTGGCCCGAGCAGCTTCCTAGGCATGGATACGGTTTGCCGAGATCCGAATAGTCTGCGTCCCCGTATCGTTCATGGGCTTGATACAGTGCCTCCTCTTGGGTGAGGCTGCTGCCCTCCAAGAAGGCAGTGCAGCGTGCGAACGCGACGACGGCGATGACCAGGAGGCATGTCTTGGCCATCCATCTCAGGACATGACCTGTGAGGTTGCTCGTGCTCCTCGCGATGCGGAACACCGTGCTAGGTGGGGCTTCAGCAGGCATGATGGTGATAGGCCGCCCTGCCAAGGCCATCACAACGGACGCTCAGGTGATCCTGAGGGACCTGAGGGACCTGAGGGACCTGAGGGTTACCTGAGGTAGACCTGAGATAATCCCGCCCCAAGGGTGGAAGTTTAATCGAATGGTCTCTGAAGCCCCTGCAGGACTCGTCAGCGGGCTCGAGGCGTGGCGGGGTGGTCAAGTTCGTCGGTCCTTTGGAAGGGCGTCCAGGGGCGTCCTAGGGGGAGCCGGGAGGGGCAGTGTGAAGGGGGCGTAGGAGACCTTGGCCAGTTCGCGGCTTAGAAGCGCCACGCGGCCCTTGTTGCCATATTGGGTTGCGATCCCTTGGGTTGTCCAACCCCCTAGCATGTCAGCGATTTCGCCGGGGATACCCGCCTCTCGGGTGGCGTCGCGGAAGCCGTGTCTGAAGCTATGGAACGGGGTGGCTGGATCGCCGACACCCATGTCCTGGCGGAAGTCCCCGAACCATTTGGACAGGTAGTGCGAGGCTTTGCCGTCCGGTCCCGGCTGCAGCGAGGGAAAGGCCAGCCCGGAGTGATCGGCGAGGGTGGCAACATAGTCCATCAATCCAGCGTCCAGGACGGCGCGATGGATCGGCACAGTGCGTGCGCTTGCTTCAGTCTTCAGGCTGCGACCCTCGATGCGGCGACCCCTGTCGTCGAACTTGGTGAAACGCATGCACTGGACGCCGTCGATTATGACGAAGTCTGCCTTTCGGAGTGCGGCCAACTCGCCCGCTCGTGCTCCACTGAAGAGGGCTAGAGCCGGTATCCAAAAACGCCAGGGTTGTTCCCCTTCAGCTAGCGGGGCCATGCCATTGAATAGGCGTTGCAGTTCTTCGGTCGTGAAGCCGCGTCGCTGCACGTTCGGGCTCGCCGACAGCGCCATGCCCTGCGCCGGATTCCGGTCGAGGAGTTCCTCGCCCACAGCCCAGTTAAACACGGCGGCGAGGTTCTGGAGGTAGGTGTTGACGGTGGTCGGGGCGATGCGTTCGCCGCCGTCTTCGTCAGCCCGTTCGGCCGCCTCCGACAACGTCAGCCCTGGATAGCGGCGCGTGGCAAACTTCGGCACACGCTGGAGTAGGGTGCGGACTTCGCGGATGTCGGCCCGCGTGATTGATCGGATGGGCTTGGAGTTCCCCAAGGCCTCCTCCAGGCCGGAAAAGATGTGGGAATACTTCCGGTCGGTGGATTCCTCGCCGTGCCGAGCCACCCGCTCGGCCCGGAACGCGGCGACAAGTTCCGCCACGGTCATTCCGACCGGCAGGGATGGCGCGGGCGACATGATAACGGGGGTTGCGACTTCGACTACTTCTCCGCCCAAGCGACGCTCCATAAGCTCGACGAGGCGCACGCGGGCCTTCAGAAGCGCCAGGGCTATCTGGTTTCGACTTGGGTCACCTGAGGGGTACCAGAGGCCAGCCTTCGCCAGGGTCTCGGCCACCTCCTGAGCGACGGCGGCGGTGTCGAGGGTTCCTAGGGTTTCTCGGTAGTTGGCCGCTTCCTCCTCCAACCATAGGGCTGCGCTTTTGATTTCGCCCGGCCGACCGAGGCGGAATGCCTCGTCCCACTCCAGCACGTCGGCGATCCAGGACTGCGCCAGCTTTTCAGCTTCCTGCTTGGACAGGGGAGGGGAGACCTTCCCCATGTTGCGCGCACGCACGACGGTGATCTGCTGATCCGTGGACACGCTGCGGAGACGGGCGAGGCGCTTCGCCTCATCAAAGTCCTTCGTGCCGAGGCTAAGCCGCCATTGTGATGTCCCAAGGGACTTCGCGACGTCCCCGGGGACCCTGCGGCGGAACCAATAAACGGCTCCGCGTCGGTAGAGGTGGTTGCATCCAGGCACGGCTTCCATTCCCGTCTGGTGACACAGTCTTGTGTCACAGTCCATGGTCGTAGAAGGCCGAAAAGACTGGAAAATCCCGCTATCACTGGCTCCCGAGGGAGTTTGGTAGGCCTGGAGGGACTCGAACCCCCAACCAGACCGTTATGAGCGGTCGGCTCTAACCATTGAGCTACAGGCCCCCGAAGGAGGGACGCTGTGCCTAGCAGGGGATGCGTCCGCTGCAAAGCCGCCGCGGACCTGTCGCGCTTTTCATGCCGATGAACGGAACCTGCATGCCGGTCTTGCGCGTTTGTTCAGCTTGAAACGGCCAAGGTAGGGTCGTGGCTGGCGAACACGCCTGGCCGATGGATTTCGACGGAGATGATGATGACCCGCACCGCGCGCGCCCTGATGCTGGGCACGGCCCTGATGACCCTGGCGGTTCCCGCCGTCGCTTCCGCCCAGGCTACGGGCGCTTCTCCGATGCAGGTGCACGCCATGGCGCAACAGCCCGCCCTCAATCTGTCGGCCTTTGGCGAGGTCAAGGTCGCGCCGGATCAGGCGACGATCAACTTCGGCGTCGTCACCGAGGCCGCCACGGCCCAGGAGGCCATGACCCAGAACGCGCAACAGATGACCCGCGTCGTCGCCGCCCTGCGCCGCGCCGGGATCAACGAGCGCGACATCCAGACCTCGGGTCTGAACCTGTCGGCCCAGTACGACTATCAGCAGAACGTGCCGCCCAAGCTGCGCGGCTATCAGGCGACGAACCGCGTCACCGTGGTCATTAACGACCTGACCAAGGTCGGCACGACCGCCGACGCCGTGGTCGCCGCCGGCGTCAACCAGATCGACGGCATCGCCTTTGGCCTGAAGGACGCCAAGGCCGCCGAGGATCAGGCGCGCCAGCTGGCCGTGCGCGCCTTGCAGGACAAGGCGCGGCTGTATGCCCAGGCTCTGGGCGTTCAGCTGGGCGGGGTCCGCACCCTGACCGAGGGCGGCGGCTACATGCCGGAACCGCCGCGTCCGATGTACGCCCGCGCCATGGCCATGGACGCCGGAAACGCCTCGACCCCGGTGTCGGCGGGCGAACTGACCGTCCGCATCGACATCACCGGGACCTACGACATCGGTCGCTGATCGGCTGAAACGAAGACGAGGGGAGGGCCTGCCGGCGACGGCGGGCCCTTTCTGCATTTCATTACCGCGCCTTCATTTGACGGCCACCATCCGGGCTTTATGCTCGCGGCAGGCCGCGCGTGGCCACTGACGGGACGGCCGCCTTTTTCATGAAACAGTTCTTCCTGACCATGCTGGGCGTCTTCGCCGGGCTCGTGGCCTTCTTCATCGTCCTGCCGATCGCGGCCCTGCTGTTCTTCGCCGCCGCCGCCAGCGCCTCCAAGCCCGCCACGCCCGCCCATACGGTGCTGGAGCTGGACCTGCGCGAGGGGCTGACCGACCAGCAGCCGACCAATCCGTTCGCCGCTTTCGGCGGTTCGGGCCTGTCGGTGATCCACATCGTCGACACCCTGGCCCAGGCCGAGAAGGACGCCAGCGTCAAGGTGCTGCTGGTCCGCGCGCCGGAGGGCGGCATGACCCCCGCCGCCGCCGACGAGGTGCGCCAGGCGATCCACCGCTTCCGCGCCTCGGGCAAGACGGTCATCGCCCACAGCCAGGGCTTCATGCCCGTCGGCGCGGTGGTGTCCAGCTATATGGTCGCGGCCAGCGCTGACCAGCTGTGGCTGCAGAACACCGCCAACTTCCAGGCCACGGGTCTGGCCAGCGACAGCCTGTTCCTGGGCCGCGCCTTCCAGAAATACGGGGTGCAGGCCGAGTTCGAGCAGCGTTACGAGTACAAGAACGCCGTCAACGAATACACGCAGAGCGACTATACCGGCCCGCACCGCGAGGCGATGGTCGCCTGGATGACCTCCATCTACGACAGCGCCCTGGCCAATACGGCGCGCGACCGCAAGACCACCCCTGAAGCGCTGAAAGCCGTCATCGAGGCCGGTCCCTATTCGGCGGAACAGGCCCTGTCGCTGAAGCTGGTCGACAAGATCGGTCAGGTCGAAGAGGCCGAAGCCGCCGCCAAGGCCAAGGCCGGCAAGGACGCCAAGATCGTCGCCTTCGGCGACTACGCCTCGATGCAGGGCGCGCGCAACGGCTCAGGCAAGTCGGCCATCGCCATCGTCGGCGGCGAGGGCGCGATCATGACCGGTCGCGGCCAGAGCGCCTCGCCCTTCGGCTCTGGCTCGGACATTCGTTCGGACGACACGGCCAAGGCCATCTATGACGCCATCGAGGACAAGGCCGTGAAGGCCATCGTCTTCCGCGTCTCCTCGCCGGGCGGTTCGCCCGAGGCCTCGGAACAGATCCTGGCCGCCGTCCGCGCGGCCAAGGCGGCGGGCAAGCCGGTGGTGGTGTCCATGGGCGCCTATGCGGCTTCGGGCGGCTACTGGATCAGCTCGGAAGCCGACTGGATCGTGGCCCAGCCCTCGACCCTGACCGGCTCCATCGGCGTCTTCGGCGGCAAGTTCGTGCTGGCCGACGCCCTGGGCCGCTTCGGCCTGGACATGCGCGGCCTGTCGGTCGGCGGCGACTACGCCGACGCCTTCTCGCCGGTGCAGGGCTTTGACCAGGCCCAACGCGCCGCCTTCGCCGCCTCGATGGACCGCGTCTATGAGGAGTTCGTGGTCCGCGTGTCGACGGGGCGCAAGCTGCCGGTCGAGCGGGTGCGCGAGATCGCCAAGGGCCGGGTCTGGACCGGGGCTCAGGCCAAGGAACTGGGTCTGGTCGATGAACTCGGCGGTCTGAACGAGGCTGTCATCAAGGCCCGCCAACTCGCCAATATCCCGACCAGCGAATCGGTGCGCTTCAAGCGCTTCCCGACGCCGCAGTCGCCGTGGGAAGCCCTGGCCAGCGCCTTCGGCGCCTCGGGCCAGGCGGCCGAGGCCATGGTCTCGGTCGGTCAGGTCATGGGCGATCCGGCGGCCCAGGCCGTGCTGAATCGGGTCGAGGCCGACCGGATGCGCAGCCGCGGCGCCGTGGTGCTGGCCGACCAGCCGGCCTTCTGAGGCGTTTCCTGACTGAGCCGTGATGTCGCAGTCCATTGACCGTTCAGGTCGATGGACCGACATTGAGGTTCAGGCGTTCCTTCATCGGTGCGCCATGAAAGGCAGTTCCATGATTCAGTCCGACCCCTTCGCCCAGATCGGCTTCAACGCCCGGCGCCGCACCGGCGGCGGCCTGATGGCGCCCTTCGTCTGGCTTGGCGGACTGATCGCCACGGCCCTGGCTCTGACCGTGGGCGCGGTGCTTGCCGTTCTGACCGCCGCCGCCGTGGCTGTGATCGCCCTGATCGCCGGCGTGGTCGTCTTCTTCGCCGGCTTCGCCTTCCGCGCCCGTCGCGCTCGCGCCGCCAAGGCGCATCGCGACGAGGGCGTGATCGACGCCCAGAAGGTCGGCGACACCTGGGTCGCCTACGGCTGGGAACGCGAAGGGCGCTGATCGAGCGCCATGCCGAGCTTCATCGACGCCCCGTCGCCTAATTTCAACGCCCGGCGCGGTCCGCCGGACATGCTGGTGCTGCACTACACCGGCATGAAGACCGCCGATGAGGCGGTCGCCCGGTTGCGCGATCCCGCCGCCGAAGTCTCGGCCCACTATGTCGTCAATGAAAACGGCGTGATCCTGCGCCTGGTGCCGGAAGAGCGTCGCGCCTGGCATGCCGGTCGCGGCGCTTGGCAGGGCCAGACCGACATCAACGCCGCCTCCATCGGCATAGAGATCGTCAATCCGGGCCACGAGTTCGGCTATCGCGCCTTTCCTGAGGTGCAGATCGCAGCCGTGATCGCCCTGATCGCCGATATTCGTGCGCGCTGGACTATCCCCGACGCCCGCATCGTCGGCCATTCCGACACGGCGCCGGACCGCAAGCAGGACCCGGGCGAGTTGTTTCCTTGGAAGCGTCTGGCCGAGGCGGGGCATGGCCTGTGGTTCGATCCCGCCCCCGAGCGCGTCGCCGCCCTCGGCGCCGACCTGTCGCCGGGCGACGAGGGGCTGGGCGTCATCGTCCTGCGCTCGGGCCTGCACCGGCTGGGCTATGGGTTGAAGCCGGGCGGCGAATACGACGACGAAACCCGCCTGACGGTCGAGGCCTTCCAGCGCCACTGGCGACCTGACCGTATCGACGGCGTCGCCGACGGCGAGACCCGCGCGCGTCTGGTCGGCCTGCTTCAGTTGGCCTCGGTCGAGAGCGTCACCGGCGTTCTGGATTGACGCGCGCCCCGTTCGCGCGCACTTAGCCCCCGTCAGACGGCCGGGCGGTCGCGGCGAGAGCTTGCTCTTGTCGAGGAAAGTCCGGGCTCCACGGTGAAGAGGCGGCGGGTAACTCCCGCCCGGGGTGACCCGAGGGATAGCGCCACAGAAAGCAAACCGCCTGGGCTTCGGCCCGGGGAAGGGTGAAAGGGTGGGGTAAGAGCCCACCGCGTCGGCGGCAACGTCGGCGGCATGGCAAGCCCCGCTTGGAGCAAGACCGAATAGGGACGTCGCGCGGGTTCGCTCGCAGGGTTCACCGCCCGAGGCGTCCGGGTAGGTCGCGAGAACCGTCCAGCAATGGGCGGTCCAGAGGAATGATCGTCGCCGCCTTTCGGGGCGGAACAGAACCCGGCTTACAGGCCGTCTGGCATTTTTTAAGGGGCCTACCGGCCTCCGGCCTACTTGAGGCCCATGTTGTTTGGCCTATCGCGCTTCGGGCTGCTTGAGGCCGTGTCCCGTTCAACTTCTGCCGTCATCCTCGGGCTTGACCCGAGGATCGCGCGTTGGTGTGCGCCAATGGGGCGCCTATTAACCCCTGCGTTGAAAACATGGCGGAAAAAGCGGTCCACAGGCTGTGAATACTCTGGTTGTTGCTTGTATGTTCTCGTTTTTGACTGTCTTAGCCGTTCGCTGAACGGTAAATTTGGTTAAAGGGTGTCAACTAATCCCATTGAGGCCCATCTGATCCCATGCTATCCCACAGCCTCATGAGTAGGGGCTCTCGCCCGGCGCGTGGTGTCATCAACGGACTTTCAGGGGCGGGCCGCAGGGCTCGATTGGGCAAAGCGTGTTTCTCTCGACCTACGAGAAGCAGCTGGACGGCAAGCGCCGTCTCTTGATCCCCCAGGAATTCCGCACGGCTGAAAACGGCGCTGAACACGGCGTCTTCTGCTTCCCCTCCATCGAAGCCGATTGCCTGGAAGCGGGCGGCGACAAGCTGTTCGCCGAATACCGCGCCGTCATCGAAAGCCTGCCCTTCGGCGATCCCTACCGCTCGGCGCTGGAAGCCTCGATCTTCGGCGAGCAGAAGCCGCTGTCCTATGATGCCGCCGGCCGCATCACCCTGCCGGAGCATCTGTGCGCCGAGGTCGAGCTGTCCGATACGGTTGTCATCTACGGCGTCGGCGAGCGCTTCCAGATCTGGAACAAGGACAAGTGGGCCGCGCACCGCGCCGAGCAGCGCCGCATGGCGCGCGAAGGCCTGAAGCAGTTCGGCGAGATGCGCCGTCAGGCTGCGGTCGCCAAGGCGGGGGGCGCAGCATGACCTCTCCGCACGCTCCCGTCCTGCTGGCCGAAGTCCTCGAAGCCCTGAATCCGCAACCCGGCGATGTCGTCATCGACGCCACCTTCGGCGCTGGCGGCTATACGCGCGCCATTCTGGATCGCGGCGCCCAGGTTATCGGCCTGGATCGCGACCCGACCGTCCAGCCGCACGCTGACGCGGTCGCCGCTGCCTATCCCGGCCAGTTTCAACTGATCCGCACCCCTTTCTCTGGTCTGTCCGAGGCCTTCGCCGAGAGCGGCAAGGCGCAACTGAACGGCGCTGTCTTCGACATCGGCGTCTCGTCGATGCAGCTGGATCAGGCCGAGCGCGGCTTCTCCTTCATGCGTGACGGTCCGCTGGACATGCGGATGTCGGACGAGGGCGCGACCGCCGCCGACATCGTCAACACCTGGGACCACGGGCCGCTGGCCCACATCTTCAAGCAGTACGGCGACGAGCGTCAGTCGGGCCGCGTCGCCACCGCCATCCTGCGCCGCCGCGTCGAGCAGCCCTTCAGCCGCACGCTGGATCTGGCCGAGGTGGTCGAAAAGGCCCTGGGCGGGCGTCGCGGCGCGCCGATCCACCCCGCGACCCGCGTATTCCAGGCCCTGCGCATCGCCGTCAACGACGAGCTGGGCGAGCTGGAGCGCGGCCTGGAAGCCGCCGAGGCGACCCTGGCGCCGGGCGGGCGACTGGTCGTCGTCACCTTCCATTCGCTGGAAGACCGCATCGTCAAGGCCTTCATGACCGAGCGCACCGGCAATGCGCCGGGCGGTTCGCGTCACGCTCCGGTCGCGGTGGAGCTGCGCAAGCCCAGCTTCGACCTGATGTTCAAGGGCGCGCGCGAGGCGGGCGAGGCCGAGCTGGCCGCCAACCCCCGCGCCCGTTCGGCCAAGCTGCGCGCCGCTGTCCGCACTGAGGCTCCGGCCTGGGGCGCGATCGAGGGTCGGGCCGGCAAGGGCAAGCGCGGATGATCGCCGTGCCCGCTCCGGTCAAGCGCCTGTTCGACTGGAAGGTCCGCGGCGTGCGCTGCGTCGAGATTATCGGCGTGGTCTGCGTCGGCGCCCTGATCTTCTCGGTCTATATCGCCAAGGCGGCCGCCGCCCGCGAAAGCGCCGAGATCACGCGCATTGAAGGCGACATTCTGGAAAACCGCCAGCGGGTCCGCCTGCTGCGCGCCGAAGCGACCCGGCTGGAGCAGCCCGCCCGGCTGGAGGCTCTGTCGCGTGAAATCGGCCTGGGCCCGGTCGACGTGCGCCGCCAGGCGGTCGAGGCTGGTCTGCCCGCCATCGCGCCGCCGCCGCCGCCGCCGGTTGTCGCGGCGCCTGCGCCCGTGGCTGCCGCGCCCGTCGATGCTGCGCCTGAGGCGCCGTCCCTTGCCGGGGAGAGCCTGCATTGAGCGTGCATGATCACCACGGCATGGACTATCGTCGCCCCGCGCCGGGGCGTCCGCAACCGCGCCCGCAGGGGCCGTCGGTCGGCGGTCTGTTCGCTGCCTGGGGGCGCTGGGTCGCCTCCTGCGTCTGGTGGATGGAGCACTCGTTCGAGCGCGCCCGCGCCGACGGTCGCCCGGAAGAAGACACCCGCGTCCGCATCTTCCTGATCATGGCGGTCTTCTGCGCCGTCTTCGCCTGTCTGGCCCTGGGCGCGGCCCACGCGGCCCTGTTCGCGCCGCGCGGCGCCGCTGGCTCGGGCTTTAACGCCAACGCTCTGACGCGCGCCGATCTGGTGGATCGCAACGGCCAGCTTCTGGCCACCAACATCACCCACTACGGCCTCTATATCGACCCGCGCGAGATCTGGGATCCGGCCAGCGCCAAGGCCCAGCTGCGCCGTGCCCTGCCGCGTGTCTCGGCCAAGCGTCTGGACCGCGTGCTGGGTGGCGACCGTCGCCTGCTGGTCCTGAACGGCCTGACCCCTTCTGAGCGCAGCGCGGTCCACGCTCTTGCGCTCGGCGGCGTTTCGTTTGAGCCCGAGGATCGCCGCGTCTATCCGCTGGGCACCTCGGCGGTGCACCTGATCGGTCGCGCCGACACGGGCGGCGAGGGCGTGTCCGGTTCGGAACTGGCCTTCGACAAGGACATCCGTGCCGCGGGCGCCGCGGGCGAGGACTTCCAGCTGTCGATCGACCTGCGCGTCCAGGGCGTGGTCGAGAACGAACTGGCCGCCGCCGCCGAAGCCGCTGGGGCGAAGGGCGCCGTCGCCGTGGTCACTGACGTCCAGACCGGCGAAGTTCTGGCCATGGCCAGCTGGCCGACCTACGACGGCAATCGCCGCAACAGCGCGCCGGAAGAGGCCCTGCTGAACCGCGTCACCTCGGCCCACTATGAAATGGGCTCGGTGTTCAAGAGCTTCACTGTCGCCGCCGGCATCGACACCGGCCGCGCCGACATGAACACCCTGTTCGACGCTTCCCAGGCCCTGCAGATCGGAAAGCGCCGCATCAAGGACTTCCACGCCACCAACAAGGTGCTGACGCTGGAAGAAGTCTATCTGCACTCGTCCAACATCGGCACCTCGCGCCTGGCCGTCGAAATGGGCGGCGACGTGATGCGCGACTACTTCCAGCGGCTGGGCCTGCTGGACGCCGCCCCGATCGAGCTGAAGGAATCGGCCCGTCCGTCTCACATCCGCAAGTGGGACGACAGCACCTTGGCCTCGCTGTCCTTCGGCTACGGTGTCATGGTCACGCCGATCCAGTATGTGGCCGCCTACGCCTCCCTGGCCAACGGCGGACGCTATGTGCCGCTGACCCTGCGCAAGGGCGGCCTGCCCAACGCCCGCACCCGTCAGGTCGTCTCGCCGGAAACCTCGGCGACCATGCTGGACCTGATGCGCCGCAACGTAACGCGCGGCTCGGGCCGCTTCGCCGATGCGGCGGGTCTGCGGGTCGGCGGCAAGACCGGCTCGGCCAACAAGCTGGTCAACGGCCGCTATGACCCGACCCACGCCGTCGGCTCCTTCGCCGCCGTCTTCCCCGCCGACGGCCCGGTGACGGCCAAGCGCTACACTATCTTCGTTCTGGTGGACGAGCCGTCCTCCTATCCGCGCACCGGCGGCTATGTCGCCGCGCCCGCCGTCGGCAAGATCGCCGACCGCATCGCCCCCTTCCTCGGCGTCGAGCGCAAGGCCGACCGCTGGTCCACTGCGCTCGGTGAGAAGATCCCTGAGTTCCAGGACGTCGAGGGCGACGGCCGATGAGCGCGCTTCGCCTCTCTGAAATCCTGCGGCGCGACGTCAGCTCGGACCCCGAGATCACCTCGGTCACATCCGACAGCCGCAAGGTCGCGCCGGGCGCCCTGTTCGTGGCCCTGCCAGGCTCGGCCGCCGACGGCCGCGCCTTCATTCCTCAGGCCCTGGCCAAGGGCGCCGCCGCCATCCTGGCCCCGTCCGACACCCCGGCGGGCGCCGCCCCGCTGCTGGTCACCTCGGGCGACGTGCACCGCGCCTATGCCCTGGCCGCGCGAAGCTTCTACGGCGCCCAACCCAGGACCTGCGTCGCTATCACGGGCACCAACGGCAAGACCTCGGTGGCCAACTTCTGCCGCCAGATCTGGGCGGGCCTCGGCCACAAGTCGGCCAGCATGGGCACCCTGGGCGTGGTCGGTCAGAAGGGCGAGCAGACCTACGCCCTGACCGGCCCCGGCCTGACCAGCCCTGACGCCGCCGAAGCAGCGCGCCTGCTGGCCGAGCTGGCCGCCAAGGACGTGACCCACCTGGCGCTGGAGGCCTCGTCGCACGGCATCGACCAGCGCCGTCTGGACGGCGTGGCCATCCGCGCCGCCGGCTTCACCAACCTGACCCAGGACCATCTCGACTATCACGGCGACATGGCTGCCTATCGCGCCGCCAAGTTGCGTCTGTTCGAGGCCCTGCTGCCGCGCGGCCGCACCGCGGTGCTGAATGCGGACTCTGACGCCTATTCCGCCTTCGCCTCGGCCTCGATCATGGCGGGACTGGGCGTCATGGGCGTGGGCGAGCGCGGGCGCGACCTGTCGCTGATCGCGCGCCGGGCCACGCCGGAAGGCCAGCGCCTGACCATCGACGCGCGCGGCCGCATCCACGACATCCTGCTGCCTCTGGCCGGCGCCTTCCAGGCTTCGAACGCTCTGGTCGCGGCGGGCCTGTGCATCGCGGGCGGCGAAGACCCCGACCGCGTCATCCCCGCCATGGAGTTTATTCGCGGCGCCCAAGGCCGTCTGCAGCGCATCCCGGGCGAAGGCTCGCGCGGCGGCGAGGTCTATGTCGACTACGCCCACACGCCTGACGGTCTGGAGACGGTGCTGAACGCCCTGCGCCCGCACGCGACCGGCAGGCTGATCGTCGTCTTCGGCGCCGGCGGCGACCGCGACCGGGCCAAGCGGCCGATGATGGGCGAGATCGCCGGCCGTCTGGCCGACGTGGCCATCGTCACCGACGACAATCCGCGTTCCGAAGACCCCGCCGCCATCCGCGCCCAGGTCCGCGCCGGCTGCCCCGACGCGCTGGAGATCGGCGACCGCCGCGAGGCCATCCGCCACGCCGTATCGCTGATGCGTGAAGGAGATGTGGTCGTGATCGCCGGAAAAGGGCATGAACAGGGACAGATCGTCGCCGGGGTGGTGCACCCCTTCGACGACGCCACCGAAGCGACTGAAGCCCTGCGCGATCATGCCTGACATCCAAACCCCGCTCTGGACCGCCGAAGCCATCGCCTCGGCGACCGGGGGGACACTTCACGGACCCGACGCCTCTGTCTCGGGCCTCACTTACAACAGTCGCGAGATCGCCCCCGGCGACCTGTTCCTGGCCCTGCATGGCGCCCGCGACGGGCATGAGTTCGCCGCCGCCGCCTTCGCCGCGGGCGCGACCGTCGCCCTGGTCGATCGTCCGGTCGAGGGCGGGCCCTATGTTCTGGTGCCTGACACTCTGAAGGGGCTGGAGGCCATGGGCGTCGCCGCCCGCGACCGCGCCCGCCTGCGCGGCGCCGTCACCGGCAGCGTCGGCAAGACCAGCGTGACCCAGGCGATCAAGGCGGGCCTTGATTTGGCCGGAACGGCCCACGCCTCGATCAAGAGCTACAACAACCATATCGGCGTGCCGCTGACCCTGGCGCGGATGCCCCACGGCACGGATCGCGCCGTGTTCGAGATCGGCATGAATGCGCCGGGCGAGATCGGGCCTCTGTCGAAGTTCGTCCGTCCGCACGCCGCCTGCGTCACCACGGTCGGCCCGGTCCATATCGAGGCCTTCGCCGACGGCGAGGCGGGCGTGGCGCGCGAAAAAGCGACCATCTTCGAGGGCCTGGTTCCCGGCGGCGTGGCCGTGATCAACGCCGCTGACGCCCATGCCGATCTGGTGCGTCAGGCGGCGGTCGCGGCTGGCGCTGTGGTCCAGACCTTCGGCTCGGGCGCCGGCGCCGACGCCCGTCTGCTGGGCTTCAAGGCCGACGCCGAGGGCGCGCGCGTCACCGCCGAGATCGACGGCCATCGCCTCGACTACCGGCTGGCCCAGTCGGGCGTGCACTGGGGGCTGAACAGCCTCTGCGTCATCCTGATGCTGCGGGCGCTGGACGTGTCGCTGGATACGGCGCTTGAGGCGCTTGCCGGCTTCCAGCCTCTGGCGGGACGCGGCCAGCTGAAGACCGTCGTCCTTCCCGGCGGCGCCTTCACCCTGATCGACGAGAGCTACAACGCCAATCCCCTGTCGATGAAGGCGGGCTTCCTCAGCCTGGGGGCCAGGCCGGTGCCTGAGGGCGGTCGCCGTATCGTCGTCCTGACCGACATGCTGGAACTGGGCGAGCACAGCCGCGCCCTGCACGAAGGCCTGATCCAGCCCATCGCCGCCGCCGGTCTGGACGTCGTCCATGCTGCGGGCATGGAGATGCGCCGCCTGCACGACGCCCTGCCGCCGTCGCGACGCGGCCTGTGGCGCGCCACCGCCGCCGAACTGGCCGCCGAGGCGAACAAGCTGGTCGGCCCCGGCGACATCGTCATGGTCAAGGGGTCGAACGGGTCAAAGGCCTCGCTGGTCGCGGCTGCGCTTGCAAATCTCGGCTCAGCCGATCAAGGCAACAACCCCTCAGGCAGCGGCGCGCCGCGCGCGACGCGATAGGGTCACTCAAGAATGTTCTACCTGCTCTATCTCTACTACGCGGACATTGCGCAGGAATATCCGCTGCTGCACCTGATCCAGTATCAGACGGTGCGCGTCGCCCTGGCCATGGCCACGGCCATGATCGTCGCGGTCGCCATGGGCAGCCGCTTCATTAACTGGATCCGCGCCAAGCAGGGGCGCGGCCAGCCGATCCGCGAGGACGGCCCGGTGTCGCACCTGTCCAAGGTCGGCACCCCCACGATGGGCGGGCTGATGATCCTGGCGGGCATCGGCGTCGCCGTCTTCCTCTGGGGCGACCTGACCAACCCCTATATCTGGATCGTCTCTGGCGTGACGGCGGCGTTCGGCGTGCTGGGCTTCATCGACGACTACGCCAAGGTGACCAAGCAGACCTCGGCGGGCCTGACCTCGAAACAGAAGCTGGCGGCCCAGGCGGTCGTCGCCGTGATCGCGGGTATCCTGACCGTCGTGTGGATGACCTATTCCCCGACCTCTCCGGGGCTTGAGACCTCGATCGCCTTCCCCTTCCTGAAGGCGGTCCTGCTGAACATCGGCTGGTTCTATGTGGCCTTCGCCGCCTTCACCATCATCGGCTTCTCCAACGCCGTGAACCTGACCGACGGTCTGGACGGCCTGGCCATCGTGCCCGTGATGATGGCGGCGGGCGCCTTCGGCATCATCTCCTATCTGGTCGGCAACTTCGTCTTCGCCGAGTATCTGCAGGTTCACCACGTGCCAGGCTCGGGCGAGCTCGCCATCTTCTGCGCCGCCATGATCGGCGGCGGCATGGGCTTCCTCTGGTACAACGCCCCCCCGGCCAAGATCTTCATGGGCGACACGGGCTCCCTGGCCCTGGGCGGCGCGCTCGGCTCCATCGCCGTGGCCACCAAGCACGAACTGGTGCTGGGCATCGTCGGCGGCCTGTTCGTGGTCGAGGCGGCCTCGGTCATGATCCAGGTCGGCTACTTCAAGCTGACCGGCAAGCGCATCTTCCTGATGGCCCCGATCCACCACCATTTCGAAAAGATGGGCTGGCCGGAATCCACCGTGGTCATCCGCTTCTGGATCGTCGCCGCCATGCTGGCGCTGCTCGGTCTGGCCACGCTGAAGCTGCGCTGATCCTATGATCCCGGTTCCTGGCTTCGAGGGCAGACGCGTCGCGGTCTTCGGCCTGGGTCGATCCGGGATCACCGCCGCGCGCGCGCTTCAGGCCGGCGGCGCCGTCCCCGTCCTGTGGGACGACGGCGTCTCGGGCCGGATGCAGGCCGAGGCGGAAGGCTTCCTTGTCGAGGACCTGACCCGCGCCGACTGGTCGGGCTTCGCCGCCCTGGTGCTGTCGCCGGGCGCGCCCCTGACCCATCCCAAGCCGCACTGGACCGTCGAGCGCGCCCATGCGGCGGACGTGCCGGTCATCGGCGACGTCGAGCTGTTCGCGCGCGCCCTGGACGCCTTGCCGCAAGGCCAGCGCCCCCGCGTCGTCGCCATCACCGGCACCAACGGCAAGTCCACGACCACGGCCCTGATCGGCTGGGTGCTGAAGTCGGCGGGTCTGAGCGTCCACATCGGCGGCAACATCGGCATCGGCGTTCTGGCCCTGCCGGCCCCGACGCCGGACGCCGTCTATGTCATCGAGGTGTCGTCCTATCAGCTGGACCTGACCACGAGCTTCGCGCCCGACGTCGCCATCCTGACCAACATCAGCCCCGACCACCTGGACCGCCACGGCGGCATGGAGGGCTATGTCGCCGCCAAGCACCGCATTTTCCAGGCGCAGGGCATGGATGCGTTGGCCGTGGTCGGGGTGGACGAGGCCTGGGGGCAGGGGATCGCGGCGGACTTGCGGGCGCAGGGAAGGCGGGTCTGCACGGTTTCCACCTCCGCTCATCCCCGCGGAGGCGGGGACCCAGTGAGAGTCGTGTCCACAACGCTGGCCGAATCTAAGCAGCCAAAGAACTGGGTCCCCGCCTCCGCGGGGATGAGCGGGATTGAGGCTGCGCCTGGCGTACTGACGGCGGACGGCGAGGTGTTGGTCGACCTCTCCGCCGCCCGCTCGCTCCCCGGTCGTCACAACGCCCAGAACGCCGCCTTCGCCTACGCCGCCGCCCGCGCGCTCGGCGTGTCGCACGAGGCGGCGGTCGAGGGCCTGCTGACCTTCCCCGGTCTGGCGCACCGCATGGAGGCCGTCGGCAGCCTCGACGGCGTCCGCTTCATCAACGACTCCAAGGGCACCAATGCCGACGCCGCGCGTCAGGCCCTGGCCTCCTATCCCTCCGTCTTCTGGATCGCAGGCGGCAAGGCCAAGGAGGGCGGCATCGACAGCTTGCGCGACCTCTTCCCCCACGTCGCCACGGCCTATCTGATCGGCGAAGCCGCCGACGCCTTCGCCGAAACCCTGGGCGACACCCCGCACATCGTCGCCCACACCATGGAGCGCGCCGTCGAAATGGCTGCCGCCGACGCCGCTAAAGCCGGCGGCGAGCAGGTCGTCCTGCTGTCGCCCGCCTGCGCCAGCTTCGACCAGTTCCCTGACTTCGAGGTGCGGGGCGAAGCCTTCCGCGCCGCCGTACTGGCGCTGGGCGCCAAGCCTGAGCCCGCCGCATGAGCCAGAGCTACAGCCATCCCTTCTCGCGCAATGATCAGAGCCTGATCGCGCGCTGGTTCTGGACCGTGGATCGCGGCCTGCTGGGCGCCGCCCTGACCCTGGTGGCGCTGGGCGTGTCGCTCAGCTTCGCCTCCAGCCCCGCCGCCATCCTGGCCGAT
The DNA here is from genome assembly GCF_014207965.1 of Brevundimonas bullata. GTDB lineage: Bacteria > Pseudomonadota > Alphaproteobacteria > Caulobacterales > Caulobacteraceae > Brevundimonas > Brevundimonas bullata_A. The sequence continues at coordinate 77,598 of NZ_JACHLM010000003.1, read as the reverse complement.
GAATCGATCACCGATCCCTTCCACTATTCCTGGCGGATGATCGTCTGGGCCAGCATGGGCACGGGCCTGATGCTGACCACCTCCCTGCTGTCCCCGCGCGGGGTGCGGCGGATCGCGGTCCTGGCCCTGTTCGGGGCCATCGTGGTCATGGCGGCCCTGCCCTTCATCGGCGACACTGTGAAGGGCGCCGCGCGCTGGGTGAACCTCGGCCCGTTCAGCCTGCAGCCGTCCGAGTTCGCCAAGCCCGGCCTGATCGTCTTCGCCGCCTGGATGTTCGCCGAGGCCCAGAAGGGGCAGGGGGTTCCGGGCGTCAGCATCGCCTTCGGCCTGTGGGCCCTGACGGTCGGCCTGCTGCTGATTCAGCCGGACATCGGCCAGACCCTGCTGATCACCACCACCTTCATGGCCGTCTTCTTCATGGCCGGGGTGCCGCTGAAATGGGTGGCCGTCATCGCCGCCATGGGCGCGGGCGGGGTGGTGTCGCTCTACTTCACCTTCAGCCACATGCGCGACCGCCTCAGCCGCTTCCTGTCGCCCGAGACGACCGACACCCACCAGATCGACCGCGCCTCCGAGGCCATCCGCGCCGGCGGCCTGATCGGGCGCGGCATCGGCGAGGGGGTGATGAAGCGCCGGGTGCCCGACCTGCACACTGACTTCATCTATTCGGTCGGCGCCGAGGAGTTCGGCCTGATCCTGTCGCTGTTCATGATCGGCCTCTACGCCTTCATCGTCATCCGCGGGATGAAGAAGGCGATGAAGCTGAACGACCCGTTCGAGCAGACGGCGGCGGCGGGCCTCTTCATGCTGATCGGGCTGCAGGCCTGCATCAACGTGGCGGTGAACCTGAACCTGATCCCGACCAAGGGCATGACGCTTCCCTTCATCAGCTATGGCGGCTCGTCGATGATGGCCATGGGCCTGACCATGGGCTTCGCCCTGGCCCTGACGCGGCGCCGTCCGGGCGCCTATGAACCGGGCTCCAACATTTCCCCGCCGCGTCGTCGCCTGCTGCCGTAAGAGAGTACCCGCCATGAACAAGGTCTGCGTCGTCGCCGCCGGGGGCACTGGCGGTCACATGTTCCCCGCGGAGGCCTTGGCCCGCGAACTGGCCTCGCGCGGGTGGCGCGTGGTTCTGGCCACCGACGCGCGCGGCGAGCAATACGCCCACGCCTTCCCCGCCGAGGAGCGTCTGGCGCTGGACGCCGCCACCGGCAGCGGTCCCATCGGGATGCTGAAGGCGGGTCTGGCCATCATGCGCGGCGTGGGACAGGCCAGGTCGGCCTTTGACCGCACCGGCGCTGACGTCGTCGTCGGCTTCGGCGGCTATCCGTCGGCCCCGGCCCTGGTCGCCGCCATCCTCCAGAAGCGTCCGACCCTGATCCACGAACAGAACGCCGTGCTGGGCCGCACCAACCGGATGCTGGCGCCGCGCGTCGGCGGCGTGGCCTCGGCCTTTCCGACCCTGGGCCGCGCGCCCGAGGCGGTGAAGGCCCGCGCCCAGGTCGTCGGCAACCCGGTTCGCCCAGATATCCGCGCCCTGTTCGACCGCGCCTATGTCGCCCCCGAAGGCGACGGCCCGATCCATGTGCTGGTGACCGGCGGCAGCCAAGGCGCCCGCATCCTGTCCGAAACGGCCCCCCGCGCGCTTGCGGCATTGCCCGAGGCCATCCGCAGCCGTCTGAAGGTGCAGCAGCAGTCGCGCCCCGAAACCCTGGAAAGCGCGCGTCAGATATACTTGGAGGCCGGCATCGCCGCCGAGGTCGCCCCCTTCTTCCGCGACATGGCCGACCGCCTGTCCAGGGCGCATCTGGTCATCGGCCGCGCCGGGGCCTCGACCTGTTCGGAACTGGCCGTCGCGGCGCTTCCGTCCGTCCTGATCCCGCTCAAGATCGCCATGGACGACCACCAGACCCTGAACGCCCGCGCCCTGTCCGAGGCCGGCGCCGCCTGCGTGATAGCCGAGGACGACGTGACGGTGGACAGCCTGACCGCCGCTCTGAACGACGTCCTGTCCGACCCGGCGCAACTGACCGCCATGTCCGCCGCCGCCCGCTCCGTCGCCATTCCCGACGCCGCCGCCCGCCTGGCCGATCTGGTCGAGGCGGCCGTCTAAATCCCTTCTCCCCTCGGGGGAGAAGGTGGGCGGCAGAGCCGCTCGGATGAGGGGGACGCGTACTCATCTACCTGAATTGACGTGGGTGGTCGCCGTTTGGCGTCCCCCTCATCCGTCTCGCTGCGCGAGCCACCTTCTCCCCCGGCGGGGAGAAGGGCTATGGTCAAGCCATGCCCCAGTTCGTGACCAACCTGACCAACAAAGTCTTCGCCCTGTGGAACCAGTTCTACTGGCTGCCGGAATGGGCCGTGATCTCGATCATCACCGCCGTCTTCGTCTTCATCGGCTGGGCGGCGAACCAGGTCGTGTTCGCCCTGCTCAAGCTGGCCGTGCGCAATCGTGACGTCTTCTGGAAGGGCATGCTGGGCCGCGCCCGGCTCAAGGTCCGCATCGCCGTCATGATCATCGCCCTGGCCCTGGCCGTCACGGTGTCGCCGCTGGACCCCGAACCCTCGCTCTTCATCCGGCGGACCCTGCTGTTCGCCTTCATCCTGGTGTGCGGCTGGATTCTGGCCGGCGCGGTGGACATGGGCGCGGTGGTCCATCTGAAGAAGTTCAACATGGACACGGAGGACAACCTCTATGCCCGCAAGCACATCACCCAGACGCGCATCCTGCAAAGGGTTGCGGCCATCCTGATCGGCCTGATCACGCTGGGGCTGGCGCTGATGACCATTCCCGGCGTGCGGCAGTGGGGCCTGTCTTTGCTGGCCTCGGCGGGCGTCGTGGGCATCGTCGCCGGTCTGGCGCTGCAACCCTTCCTGACCAACCTGATCGCCGGCATCCAGATCGCCACGGCCCAGCCGATCCGGCTGGACGACGCCGTCATCGTCGAGGGAGAGTGGGGCCGGGTGGAAGAGATCACCTCGACCTATGTCGTGGTCAAGCTGTGGGACTGGCGCAGGATGATCCTGCCGCTGACCTATTTCATCCAGAAGCCGTTCCAGAATTGGACTCGCGACGACAGCCGCCTGATCGGGGTCGCCTTCCTCTATGTGGACTATGAGGCGCCGATCGACCGCTTGCGGGTCAAGCTGGAATCCATCGCCCACGCCTCGCCCCTGTGGGACGGCGACGTGGTGTCGCTACAGGTCACCGACATCACCGCCCGCGTCGCCCAGGTCCGCTGTCTGACCAGCGCCCGCAACGCCTCGCTGGCCTTCGACCTTCGCTGCGAGGTGCGTGAAAAGATGCTGGCCTTCATGCGCGACGAATGTCCCCAGGCCCTGCCGAGGGATCGGGTGGACCTGGATCGGAATGGACAGCGAATTCTCCCTCCCCTTCATGGGGAGGGTGGCTGAGCCCGAAGGGCGAGGCCGGGTGGGGGCGCTTCGGCAAATCAAGCGCCGCGCCCAGTATCGCCACGCCCTCCCCACCCGGTCGCTCCGCGACCACCCTCCCCATGAAGGGGAGGGAGAGGCGCTTCAGTCCTTCATCCGCTCGCGCCCGATCCGCACCGCGTCGGCGGCGGTCGTTGCATCCGCTGACCCCACTTCGGCCCCGCACGCGACCGCCGCCAGTTCCGCCGCATCCCCGCCGGGCGCGATGGCGTAGGGCGACGACTTTGTCGGCGTGATCGGCCCCTCGACGCCGTCCGCGCGCAGCGAGGCGAAGTCCAGCCGGTCCGCCGTCTGGGCCGCGCAATCGAACCGCCACCACGACCAGCCGCCGGAATAGGCGACATCGCCGATAGCCATGTCCTCCTCACTGACCTGTAGGGACCGCATCCGCACGCCGTCTCCGTCAGGTGTGATCGAGGCCGCGTCGGCGAAGATCGCGAAGCGCCCGACCCCGGTCAGGACCAGGGCGTGGTCCTGGGCTACGGCGGATGTCGCCAGTAGGGAGAAGGCCGCAATTGCGAGGAAGGCGCGTTGCATTTGATGGTCCCGTCGTTAACCGCATCCGCAAACCACGTATTGAGACGCGGCGTCTAGAACCAAGCCATGTATCAGGAACCGCACGGAGCCGACGCCGCCATCGCCCCGCCCGACCGGCGGGCGCGCGAACGTCGCCCGTTCCGGCAGCAACGCCGCCCCGAAGAGCGCGTCCGCATCTTGGGAGAGACCGTCGATCTGATGCGGCCCGAGGAAGTCCTGCTGCACGTCGAACGCTGCATCGAGGCGGGCCGGCGCAGCATCATCGCCAACCACAATCTGCATAGCCTCTATCTGCTGCCGCGCACGCCGGGGATGCGGCGGCTGTACGACATGGCCGATGTGGTGGAGCTGGACTCCACGCCGCTGATCCACTTTACCCGCATATTGGGCCTCCACAGCCGCCCCTTCCACCGCTGCACCTATCTGGACTGGCGCGACCAGTTCTGGAGCATGGCCAACCGCAAGGGCTGGCGCGTCCTCTATGTCGGCGGCGCCGACGGCGTGGCGACCACGGCGGCGGAGCGTCTGAGCGCGCGCTATCCGGGGGCCGTGATCAAGGGCCTCTCCGGCTATTTCGACGCCACGCCGGGATCGCTGGGCAATACCGCGATCCTTGCCGCCGTGCGCGAGTTCCAACCGAACGTCCTGTTCGTCGGCATGGGCATGCCGCGTCAGGAGTTGTGGATCGCCGACAACATCGAGGCCCTGCCTCATGCCGTCATCCTGCCGGTCGGCGCCGCCTTTGACTATGAGGCCGGCGTCCAGAAGGCGGCGCCTCGCTGGATGGGGCGGCTTGGCGTCGAATGGCTGTTCCGCCTGTTCTCCGACCCGAAACGCCTGTTCGCTCGTTATTGCGTCGAGCCCTGGTTCCTGATCGGGCCTGCGCTGGGCGACGTGCGCGACGCGATGCGACGCCGGAAGAAGCCCCACTGAATCCTCCGCCGTTTACGGGGGAGGGGGACCACGAAGTGGTGGAGGGGGCGGCTACAAACTCTTCGGCAAAGCGTTCTCGCCACCCCAGCCCTGATCCCAAAATCCTCGGCGCCCAGTCTCGCCCCCTCCACCATGCTGCGCATGGTCCCCCTCCCCCGCTGCGCAGGGGAGGATCGAGAGGTTAGCCCGCCACGATCTGCTCGGCCTGGTTCAGGTTGACGCTGACCAGCTGGCTCATGCCGCGTTCGGGCATGGTGACGCCGTAGAGGCGGTCCATCCGGCTCATGGTCACCGGGTTGTGGGTGATGACGATGAAGCGGGTGTCGGTGCGCGACCGCATCTCGTGCAGCATCCGGCAGAAGCGGTCGACGTTGGCGTCGTCCAGCGGCGCGTCCACCTCGTCCAGCACGCAGACCGGCGCCGGGTTGGCCAGGAAGACGCCGAAGATCAGGGCCGCCGCCGTCAGGGCCTGCTCGCCGCCCGACATCAGGCTCATGACCGACAACCGCTTGCCGGGCGGGCAGGCGTAGATCTCAAGGCCCGCTTCCAGGGGATCGTCGCTCTCGACCAGTTTCAGTTCAGCCTGACCGCCGCCGAACAGGGCTTCGAACAGGGCCTTGAAGTTGGCGTTGATGACGTCGAACGCCGCCACCAGCCGCTCGCGGCCCTCGGCGTTCAGCTCGTCGATGCCGTCGCGCAGCTTGGCGATCGCCTGGGTCAGGTCGATGCGTTCGGACTTCATGGCGCCCAGGCGCTCGCCGTATTCGGCGGCCTCTTCCTCGGCGCGCAGGTTCACCGCGCCCAGGGCCTCGCGCTCGCGCTCCAGCCCGGACAACAGGCTCTCGGCGCCGGCGGTGTCGCGCGGGCGGGCGATGGCGTCGTCGAGCAGCTTCTGGCCCAGCTCATCCGGCGACATCTGCGCCGTCTCGCGCAGGGTAGCTTCGGCCTCGACCAGACGTTCAGAGGCCGCCTCGGCGCGGACGGCCAGACCGGCGCGGGCCTCGCGCGCGGCGCCGGCGGCGGCCTCGGCGGCGCGACTGGCGCGGTCGCTGTCGCTCGCCGTGCTCTCGGCCAGAGACAGGGCCTCGGCGGCGGCGCTCTTGCGCGTCTCGGCGGCGATCAGGGCGTCCATCAGGGCCCCTCGCTGCTCGGCGAAACCCTGCGGCGCGATCTCGGCCTGTTTCAGCAGGGCTGAGGTTTTGTCGGCGTCCTTGGCCAGGGCGGCGACGCGGGCGGCGCTGTCCTTGGAGCGCCCGGCCCAGCCGGCGTGGGCGCGGGTCAGGCTGCCCAGGCGCTGTTCGCGTCCGGCGCGGTCGCGCGCTTCCTCGTCACGGGTCGAGCGGGCGGTCTGGGCGGATTGGCGGGCGGCGTCGGCGGCGACGCGGGCGGCGGCCAGCTCGTCGCGCAGGCCGGCGATGGTTTCGGACGGGGCCTCGACCGACTGCGCGGCCTCCAGCGCGGCCTTGGCCTCGGCCACCTCGCCGTCCAGCCGGGCGACGGTCTCGTCCAGCGCCTGGGCGCGGGCCTCGCGCCGGGTCTGGTCGCGCATCAGGCTTTCGACGCGGTCTCGTCCGGCGGTCACGGCCTTGTCGGCGGCGAAGGGCTTGAGGCGGGCGGTCTTCACCGCCTCTTCGGCAGCGCGGAAGGCTTCGGTCGCGGTCTTCTGAGCGAGTTGCGCGGTTTCCAGCGCGGGCTTGCCCGTGTCGATCTCGGCTTCCAGCTCGGCCAGACGCGTACGCTGGGCCAGTCGCACGGCGGCGGGGCGCGGGGCCTCGGCGCGGCTGACGAAGCCGTCCCAGCGATAGAGGTCGCCCTCGACCGTCACCAGGCGGGCGCCTGGGGGCAGTTGTTTGGCCAGGCGCGGCGCGTCGGCCTGGCTGGCGACGACGCACAGGGCCAGACGTGCGGCCAGTTCGGCGGGGGCGGTCACGTGGGCGGCCAGCGGGCTTACGCCCTGGGGCCAGACCGGCGAGGGCGCATCGGCCCCGGCCCAGTGGGCGGCGGCGCGGGCGTCCAGCGCGGCGTCCAGATCGTCGCCCAGCGCGGCGGCCAGCGCGGCCTCATAGCCCTTGGCCGCTGACACCTTGTCCAGCGCGGGCGGGTGGTCGCGCTTGCCGGTGACCAGCAGCTGGGCCAGTCCGCGCGCCTCGGTCTGCAACCGGCCCAGACGGTCCTCGGCGGCGCGGGCATGGGTGCGGGCCTCGGCCTCGGCGCGGGCCAGATCGCCGCGCGCGGCTTCCGCGGCCTCGACCGCTTCGCGGGCGGCGGTCAGCTCGGCCTGCGCCGTTTCGAGCGCCGTGCGGGCGACGGCCAGTTCAGGCGTTTCGAGCGAACCGAGGGCCTCGCGTTCGCGCTTGGCCTGCTCGAACTGGCCGACGACGCGAGCCAGACGGGCCTCGGCGTCGCGTTTGCGGGCGCTCTCGGCGTTGGCGCGGGCCTCGACGGCGGCCAGGGTCCCGGCCAGCCGTTCGACCTCGCCGTCGGCGGCCTTGCGCGCGTCCTCAGCGACCAGCAGCGCCTTTTCAAGCTCCGGGCCGCGCTCCGGCGCGGCGGCGATCTCAGCCTTCAGCTTGGTCAGTTCGTGGTCCAGCCGGTCCAGCTCGCGCCGGGCGTCGGCGGCCATGCCCTCTTCGCGCTCGACATCGGCGCTGATGCGCGCCGCTTCGGCCTTCAGGCGATCCACCTCGGCGCGGGCGGCCTGTTCGGCCATGTCCAGGCGGTCGCGTTCCAGCGTCGCCCGATGCAGCAGGGCGCCGGCGACGGCGTCCTCTTCGCGCGCGGGCTTCATGGCCTCCTGCGCCTTCAGGGCCTCGGCCTCGGCCTTGGTGGCGGCGGCGCCCGCCTCGGCCACGGCGCGGTCGGCGTCGCGCAGTTCCTGAGCCGCGACCTCGGCCGCGGCCTTGGCGTCGTTCCAGCGCACATAGAGAAGGGCGGCCTGCAGGGCGCGGATCTCGGCCGAGATCTTCTTGTACTTCTCGGCCTGACGCGCCTCGCGCTTCAGCCGGTTCAGCGCCGTCTCCAGCTCGCGCCCGATGTCGTCCAGCCGGTCGAGGTTGGTCTCTGCGGCTTTCAGGCGCAACTCGGCCTCGTGACGGCGCGTGTGCAGACCCGCCACGCCGCCGGCCTCTTCCAGAATCCGCCGACGGTTCTGCGGCTTGGCGGCGATCAGTTCGGAAATCTGGCCCTGACGCACCAGTGCCGGGCTGTTGGCCCCGGTCGAGGCGTCGGCGAACAGCAGCTGGACGTCGCGAGCGCGGACCTCCTTGCCGTTGATGCGATAGGTCGAGCCCTGGCCGCGGTCGATGCGGCGCGACACCTCCAAGACGGGAGAGTCGGTAAAGGGCTGGGGCGCGCGCTTCTGGGCGTTGTCGATGGTCAGGACGACTTCGGCGTGGCTGCGCGGCGGACGGCCTGCGGCCCCGGCGAAGATGACGTCGTCCATGCCCTGGCCGCGCATGGCCTTGGCCGAGTTGGCGCCCATGACCCAGCGCAGGCTTTCCAGCACGTTGGACTTGCCGCAGCCGTTCGGCCCGACCACCCCGGTCAGGCCGGCCTCGATTTGAACTTCCGCCGCGTCGACGAAGGATTTGAAGCCGACGAGCTTCAGTCTCTGGAACTGCATCGGCGGGGGCTTAGCGCCCCTTGAGCAGCGGGTCTATGGCCGCCGACAGGGTTTCGATCGAATGGTCCGCGACACGCTTGCCGTTGACGAAGAAGGACGGGGTGCCCTCGACGCCCGCGGCGATGGCGCCTTCAACGTCGCGTTGCATGGTTTGCTGGGTGGCGGGGTCGGCGAGGCAGGCTTCGATCTGCGGCTGGGTGCGGCCGCTGACGGCGATGGCGCCCATGTACCAGTCGCGGGCGTCGCCGCTGGCGAAGGCGGCGGCCTGACCGGCCATGAAGTGCTGAGCCACCTCGAAGAACTTGCCCGGCGCGGCGCAGCGGCCGATGGCGGCGGCGGTGGCGGCGACCTGGGCCGGTTGGGTCGGCAGGTCGCGGAACACCAGCCTGACCTTGCCCGTGTCGATATAGCGAGCCTTGAAGGTCGGCAGGACGTCGTTGGTCCAGTCGGCGCAGTGGCTGCAGGTGAAGGAGGCGTATTCGATCACCGTCACCGGCGCGTCGGCGCGGCCCAGCACGCGGTCGGCGGCGGTCACAGCGGGGACCGGGGCGGCTGCTGCGGGCGCGGGTTCAGCGGCCAGGGCCGGCGCGGCGGTCATCAGCGCCGCCGTCAAAGGCAGGGCGCGCCACAGGGTCTTCATCTTCATTTCGTCACCAGAAGGGAATCGATGCGTTGCGACAGGCTGTCCAGCGAGCTGTCGACCGTTTGGCCGTTTACCATGAAGGTCGGGGTGCCGGTCACGCCGGCGTCTCGCGCGGCCTTGATGCGTTGTTCCATCGCGGCGACGGCCTCGGGGTTGGCCACGCAGGTCTGGAACTGGGCTTCGCTCAACCCGGCCTCCCGCGCCGTGCGCAGCAGGATGTCGCGCGGCGGCGTTCCGGCATGCATTTCCGGCAGGGACCGCATGATCTGGTCGATGACGTGGAAGTATTTGTCCTCGCCGGCGCAGCGCGCCACCAGGAAGCCGGCCACCGCCACGTCCTGCGGCGGGGTGGGGAATTCGCGGAAGACGTAGCGCACCTTGCCGGTGTCCACGTACTTGGCCTTGAACTGGGGCCAGACCTGCTCGTTCCAGGCGGCGCATCCGGAGCAGGTGACGGAGGCGTATTCGACCACCGTCACCTTGGCGCCCTCGGGCGCGCCCAGGGCCATGTCGCCCTCGGCGGGGGCCGCGTCCTTGCCGCTACAGCCCGCCAGCGCCAGTACGACGCTCAGGGCCGCAGCCCCTGCCAGCTTCCTCAACATGTCCACGCCCCCGCTTGGTTGAAATTATTTCTTGGCCAGTTCCGCGTCGATGGCTTCCGACAGGCCCGACAGGCTGCTGTCCAGAACCTTGACGCCGTTGATGATGAAGGTCGGCGTGCTGTCCACGCCGGCGTCGATGCCGGCCTTGATGCGGTTGCTCATCTCTTCGATAGCCGCCTTGTCGGTGATGCAGGCCTCGGTCTGCTCCTGGCTCAGGCCGGCGGCGGCGGCGGTGCGGTACAGGGTGGTGCGCGGCGGAACGCCGGCGGCCCATTCCTTCTGGCTGGCCATGATGTCGTGCATGACGTCGAAGTATTTGTCCTCACCGGCGCAGCGCGCGATCAGGAAGCCGGCGACGGCGATGTCCTGCGGCGGGGTGGGGAATTCGCGGAAGACGTAGCGAACCTTCTTGGTGTCTACATACTTGGTCTTGAACTCGGGCCAGACCTCGTCGTTCCAGACGGCGCAGTGGCCGCAGGTGATCGAGGCGTATTCCACGACCGTGACCTTGGCGTCCGGCCCGGCGCCCAGGGCCATGTCGCCCTTGGCTTCGCCGCCGGTCTTGGCGGTGCAGCCTGCGACCGTGGCCATGGCGGCCAGGGCGGCGGCGGTCAGGGCCGCGCGGCGGCTCATCGAAGCGTAACGGAACGTAGCCATGGATCGTCCTTGGTCGAGATACTGTGACGTTGAAGAATGACGCGATCCATCGGACGCGCGCAATCCGGTTATTTGTCGAAAACAGATGCGGCCATATTAGGCCGCGAATGTCGCGGATATCCTATCGGAGGCCTCAAAGCCAAGCGTTCAGCGCGGGGCGGGACCTATGGCCGCCGGGGAAACCTCGTGAATGACAAGCTCGGCTTGACGAGCTCGTCATGTCCATCTCACAAAAAAATCGGACCCATTCCGCAAGGATATTGGATTGAGCGGGGGCGATCGCGACCTAAAAGAGTCGAGATGCAAATTATGGTAGTTCTGCCGTGACCCCACAGCTTGTCCGCCTGACGGAACAAGAACGCCGACTGTTGAGACTTCTCGCTCAAGGTCACACCGCGAAAACGATAGCGACTTCTGAGGGGCTGTCAGTGAACGTCGTGAATGAGCGGCTCCGCTCGGCACGACGCAAAACCGGTGCGGTCAGCAGTCGAGAACTTGCACGTCTGGTCGGTGAGCAAGAGCAGGGGCTTCCCCAAGAAAATCGAACCAAATTAATCGGCATTGAAGGCGGAGCTCTGGGCGATCATCCCTCCGAACCACGCCCTGCGGGTGGCGCATGGGCATCGAAAGTTTGGAGGCCGGCTATGGTCGTTGGAGTTCTTATCGCAGCGAGCATCGCTGCCCTGGTCGCAGCGGTGTCGGACAAGCCCGAGAGCAAGGCTCCTGTTCTTCCTTTGCCCGCCGCCAACGGCGTCGGGGCGGGCAGCCATTGGCAGGTCATGTCTTTATCCAGCCGCGTGCCGGCTATCACGTATCTTGTGCCGTCGTCTCAAAGCCCGGGCGCTTACACGCCGACGGTGATCCTCTCCTGTGAGTCCGTTTCGATCGGCGTCAGCGTGCGGGGCTTCGACCCGGCAAATTCGTGGCCCCAGCCCGCGCTCGAGACACGGATCGGCAGTGCCGAGAGAACGGGCTCTCCTGAGGTGAGCGGCGCCGGAGAGAAGGCGATGTTGGGCTATGGGTTTGCGATTGCCGACGAGGTGCTTGAGCCCCTGGCCCTGGGCGCGCCGATTTCGTTCAAGTTCAACGGAACGACCATGGACGTTCCGATCATCCCCGAGGAGATACGGACGCAGTTTGTTGAACGTTGCGGCGCCCTCGTGCATCCGGGCATGAGGAAGCGTGGAGCCGCCGGCGTTCGTGTCTATTGATGCGCGGTCCATGTCCTCACGCAAGCGGTCAACCGCGTCCATTCTCCGGCGGCTGCGACAGCACGGCGCGGCCCAGCTTGCGCAGGGCGGCTTTCAAGCTGTCGGGCGCGTCTTCGACAGAGTTCGCCAGATCGGCTTCGACCGAGGCGGGCAGGGGCGGCAGGACCCTCTTGCCGCGCGCGCGGGGCTTGGCGCCGGCGACGGGCAGGGGCTTGACCGGGCCCTGGGCGATGCGCAGACGCTCGACCGATCCGGCCCCTAGGAACAGGTTCACGCGCTGGATGATGTCCTCGGACTGATGCTGCACCAGCAGGGCGGCGGGTCCGGCCACGCGCAGTTCCAGCGTGCCGCCGGCGGTTCCGCGGCCCTTGGTCAGCTTCTGCGGGCGGGTGACGCGGGCCAGGCGCTCGCCGACGATCTCGACCCAGCGCGGCTCCAGCGCGCCGGCGCCGCGTCCGAACTGGGCGTCCAGCTTCTTGATCAGCGGGGCCAGCGATCGCCCGGCCGGGGGCGGCGGGCGCAGCGGCGGGCGCGTCCGGCGTCGGGCCAGGATTTCGCGGGCTTCGCTTTCGGTGGGCAGAGGACGACGCATTCCTCCTATATAGCTCGACCCATGCCTGACGTCTCTTCCCTCCGCGCCGCCCTGCTTGATTGGTACGACGCCCATGCGCGCAGCCTGCCGTGGCGCGCGCCGCCGGGGTCGGGGATGCGCACCGATCCCTACCGGGTCTGGCTGTCCGAGGTCATGCTCCAACAGACCACGGTGCCGCACGCCGCCCCCTATTTCGAGCGTTTCACCGCCCGCTGGCCGACGGTCAGCAACCTGGCCGCCGTCGAAGATTCCGACCTGATGGCCGCCTGGGCGGGGCTGGGTTACTACGCCCGCGCCCGTAATCTGCTGGCCTGCGCTCGCGCTGTGGCGAGCGAACATGGCGGGGTCTTTCCTGACAACGAGGCGGCGCTTCTGGCCCTGCCGGGGGTGGGCGCCTATACCGCCGCCGCCGTGGCCGCCATCGCCTTCGACCGGCCCGCCAATGTCGTGGACGGCAATGTCGAGCGGGTCATGAGCCGCCTGTTCGCGGTCGAGACGCCGCTGCCCGCCGCCCGACCCGAGCTGAAGCGTCTGGCCGCCCTCTTCGTCAGCGACGAGCGCCCCGGCGACTGGCCCCAGGCCCTGATGGACCTCGGCTCCGGCGTCTGTCGGCCGAAATCGCCGTCGTGCGAACTCTGTCCCCTGGCCTTCGGCTGCGAGGGGCTGAAGACCGGCGAACCGGCCCGCTATCCGCTGAAAACGAAGAAGGCCGAGCGCCCGCATCGCCACGGCCACGCCTTCGTCCTGCGCGACGCGGCGGGGCGGATCGGGTTGGTGCGTCGCCCGGACAAGGGGCTGCTGGGCGGGATGCTGGGTCTGCCGACCTCGGACTGGAGCGCGACGCCGGTGTTTCACGCCCCCGTCGTCGCCGACTGGTCCGAGGCCGGCGCGGTCGAGCACGTCTTCACCCACTTCAGCCTGACCTTGACCGTCCATGTCGGCGCAGGCGAGGGCGACTTCGTCTGGACCTCGGCGGACGAGGCCCTGGCCTCCCTGCCGACCGTGTTCCGCAAGGCGCTGGAGCGCGGTCTGGCCGGCTGAGCGCTCGCTGCCGGCTCGGAGGGGATCAGGCTCGCCTAGCCCGCCACCCGCAGGTTGACCACGCCGCTCTTCTCGCTGGACATGACGACGACGCGGCCGTCCAGGCGCTGGAAGTTCAGGTCGATGACGCCGCCTCCGACCTCCAGGTTGGTCACGTTCAGCCGGTCGAGGCCGATGGGAAGGGCGGGGGTGAAGACCTCGACCAGGTTCTCCCCGGCGCTGATGTCAATTCCCAGGACCGACTGCAGCATCAGGAAGACCGACCCCGCCGCCCAGGCCTGGGGCAGGCAGGCGACCGGATAGGCGATGGGCGGTTCGCCCGTTTCGCGGATGAAGCCGCAGAACAGCTCGGGCAGGCGCAACTGGAAATGCGCCGCCGCGCCAAAGACTTCGCCCAGCAGCATGGCCACCGCCCGACGCTCGCCATAGCGGGCCATGCCCGCCGCCGCGATGGCCGTGTCGTGCGGCCAGACCGAGCCGTTGTGATAGCTCATCGGATTGAAGCGGGTCTGGCCCTTGCCCAGGGTCCGCAGACCCCAGCCCGAACGGAACTCGGCGGTCAGCATCCGCCGCGTCACCCGGCGCGCCCGCTCATGCGAGGGCAGGCCGCTGAACAGCAGGTGGCCCGCGTTCGAGCCGATGGCGCGGCATTGCTCGCCGTCGCCGTCCAGAGCGATGGCGTAGAAGCCTTCATCCTCCATCCAGAAGCGGTCCTCGACCAGGGCGCGCACCGCGTCCGCCCGCGCCCGCCATTGCGGCGCTCGCTCGTCTCCCAGATGTTCGCCCATTTCGGCCAGGGCCCTCCAGGCGGCGAAGGCGTAGCCCTGGACCTCCAGCAGGGCGATGGGCCCCTTGGGAAAGCGCCCGTCGCTGTAGAAGATCGAGTCCTCGCTGTCCTTCCAGCCCTGATTGGACAGGCCGGTATCCGCCGCCCGGGCGTAGTCGATCAGGCCGTCGCCGTTCGAGTCGCCGTAGTCGATCATCCAGCCTGCCGCCGCGATGAGGTTCGGCCACAGGGCGCGGATCGTCTCCATGTCGCCGGTGCGTTTGGCGTAGGCGCCGGCCAGGGCGATGAACAGGCAGGTGGTGTCGACCCCGCCGTAGTAGAGGCCGAACGGCACCTCGCCCAGGGCGCTCATCTCGCCGCCGCGCGTCTCGTGCATGATCTTGCCCGGCGCGGAGTCCATGAAGGCGTTGACCTCGGTGGCCTGACGCGAAGCCAGATAGGTCAGCACTCCCTTGGCCAGGCTGGGGTCGATCCACAGCATCTGCCAGGCGGTGATGATGCCGTCGCGTCCGAACGGCGTCGAGAACCAGGGAACGCCGGCATAGGGATAGGGGCCGGTCGGCAGGTCGGTGGTCAGCAGCGCGACATCGGTGCGCGACTGGGTCAGCCAGTCGTTGACGCGCGGATTGCGCGGGGCCTGCACCCCGGCGCCTCGACGCATTCTTTTGCGCATGGCCAGCCGCGCCTGGATCGAGTTCCAGCGCCAACGATCCTTGTCGGGCGCATCGCAGACGTCCAGTCCGCACTCAATATAGAGGTCCAGCCGCTTGCCCTTGGGCAGGCTGAACATGAACTCCGCCCGGTTGGGGCTTAGGCGGGCCGGCGGTTCTGAAAATGCCAGGCAACTAGTCCGCACCACATCATCCAGCCCGGTGTAGCCAAAGGTGACGCGACGCCCGTCCATAGCCGGGGCGTGTATCGCGCCGCGCGCCGCGCGCTGCGTGCCGCGCACCTGAAAGATATCAGCGAAGTCGGCCCCGAACTCGAAGGCCAGCGGCAACAGGATGTCCTCGATGCCGTGGTTGACCATCCGCACCCGCTCGAAGAGCCTCTGGTCCCAGAGGAAGCGCCGCCGCTCCAGATGCAGCACCCCCGCCGGGGCCGAGCGCCCGCCCATCGGCGGCAGGGGCCGGTTGGTCGAATGGCAGGTGAAGAAGACGTTGTCCTCGGTCACGCCGGAGCTGAGACGCGACGGCCGGGCCCGCCCCACGGTCAGGACGAAGTGCGACAGCATCCGCGTGTCCTGATTGAAGAGGCCGTCAGCGCCGCTCTTGACGTCGCCCCAGTGGTCCGCGACCAGAAAGGTGTCGCGATCCTTCAGCGCCATCAGGGTTTCCAGCCCGTCCTGGTCGCTGCTGTCGGCGGCGGTGGTCTGGACCGAATAGGCGTCGTCCATGGTCTGCCTCGCTTCAGCGCGGAGTTCGCTCAGGACCCCTCAGGGAAATGGCCGAACGGCCCAAGGGTTCAGGCGCCGATAGCGAAACTGCGTTCCTCGCGCAGGGGGCGGATCGGAGCGTTGTCCAGAACGTGAGCGGCGAACGGGCGGCGGGCCAGCAGGTCGCCATAGACGTCGAGATAGCGCCGCGCCATGGCCGTGGCCGAGAAGCGCAGATCGAAGCGCGCCCGGATGGCCTCGCGGTCCAGCGCCTGCGCCTGTGCAGCAGCCGCGACCGCCTGCTCCAGGGTGTCGACCAGGAACCCGGTGGCGCCATCCTCGATGATCTCGGGCGTCGAGCCGCAGCGGAAGGCCACGACCGGCGTGCCGCAGGCCAGGGCCTCGATCATCACCAGACCGAAGGGCTCGGGCCAGTCGATAGGAAACAACAGGGCTTCGGCCCCGCCGAGGAAGGCCGACTTCTGATCATCGCCGATTTCGCCGACGAACTCGATCAGGGGATTGCCGTCGATCAAGGGCCGGATGACCGTCTCCCAATAGGCCTTGTCCGCCGCGTCCACCTTGGCCGCCATCTTCAGCGGCTTGCCCAGGCGCGTGGCGATCTCGATGGCCCTGTCGGGGCGCTTTTCCGGCGAGATGCGGCCCAGGAAGGCCAGATAGCCTTCGGATTTCGGCGAGAAGCGATAGAGATCGCCCGGCATGCCGTGATGCACTGTCGCCTTCCAGTTAGCGCCGGGCAGGGGACGGCGCTGATCATCGGAGATGGAGACCAGGCCGAACTGGGGCCAGCGCTCATAGACCTCGGGCAGGTCCTTCAGGTCGAGGCGCCCGTGCAGGGTGGTGATGGTCTTGTCGGCCAGCCCCTGAAAAAAGGGGAAGTGGGCCATGTCGGTGTGAAAGTGGATGATGTCGAAGTCGTCGGCTCGGTCCAGCACCTGGGCCAGCATGGTCATGTGGGCGGCCATGTCGGACTTGAGCGGCGCGGGATCCAGCCGGATCGCCTGATCGCGCACGGGGATAAGGCGCGCCCGCGTTTCGGCCTCGGCGCTGGCGAACAGGGTGACGTCATGGCCCAGATCGACCAGGGCGTCGGTGAGATGGGCGACGACCCGTTCGGTGCCGCCGTAAAGCCGGGGCGGCACCGCCTCATAGAGGGGCGTGACCTGCGCAATCTTCATAGCATGACTCCAACGCCCCCGATGGCGCACTGAAATCTTCAACACAGGTCGATGAACGGCGGTTCCAGCTTGGCTGAAACGATAGTCGTGCGCCCAGCTGGGGTTTGCGCCTACTGCATCCCGGCGCGGATTTCGGCGCGCAGGGCGTCGATGGGGCGCAGACCCGTGTCGGTCTTGAACCGCCAGTAGGTCCAGCCGTTGCAGGCCGGGGCGTTTTCCAGCAGGGCGCCCAGCTTGTGGATCGACCCGCTCATGGAGCCGGACACCAGCGAGCCGTCGGCGCGCACGCGGGCCTCATGGTCGCCCTTGGGGCAATACAGCTTGTCGCCGGGGGCCAGCAGGCCGGCTTCGACCAGGGCGCCGAACGGCACCTTGACCTCGGCCTTCTTGGAGCCGGTGACGACCAGGTCCTCCGGCGCGGCGGGGATGACGGCCTTGATGCGCTTCTCGGCCACCTTGGCGTAGCCTTCGTCGCGTTCGATGCCGATGAAGTGACGGCCCAGGCGCTTGGCGGCGGCGCCCGTGGTGCCGGTGCCGAAGAAGGGGTCCAGGATGACATCGCCGACGCGGCTGGCCGACAGGATGACCCGGTGCAGCAGGGCCTCGGGCTTTTGGGTCGGATGGGCCTTGTCACCGTTCTCGTCCTTCAGGCGCTCATTGCCGGTGCACAGAGCCAGGGTCCAGTCCGAGCGCATCTGGGTGTCTTCGTTGAAGGCCTTCAGCGCATCGTAGTTGAAGGTGTAGCGCTTCTGCTCGCGCGACTTGGCGGCCCAGATCAGGGTCTCATGCGCGTTGGTGAAGCGCGTGCCCTTGAAGTTCGGCATGGGGTTGGACTTGCGCCAGATGATGTCGTTCAGCACCCAGAAGCCCAGGTCCTGCATCGCCGAGCCCAGGCGGAAGATGTTGTGGTAGCTGCCGATGACCCAGAGCGAACCCTCGTCCTTCAGCACCCGACGGCATTCGGTCAGCCAGGCGCGGGTGAAGGCGTCATAGGCGGCGAAGCTGTCGAACTTGTCCCAGTCGTCATCGACCGCATCGACCTTGGAATTGTCCGGACGCAGCAGGTCGCCGCCCAGCTGCAGGTTATAGGGCGGGTCGGCGAAGACCATGTCTACCGACTTGTCCGGCAGGCCCTTCAGCACCTCGATGCAGTCGCCACGCAGGATGACGTCGGTCTTCAACTCGGACATGGAAAAAGCGGCCCCGGACAGATGATGGGCTTATGGTGAATCCTTACGGTTAAGGCGAAGTAACCAAACTTAAGATCCGGTCAGACTGAGGGAATTTGATTGGAGGCGCGCCGCCCAAAATCCGCCCATCCCGGCGAAGGCCGGGATCCAGATCATATGGCGGAGGCGCTGGCCTCAAAGGACGCTATCGCCTCACGTGCTGTCACGGCGCGCCCTACAATCTGGATCCTGGCCTTCGCCGGGACGAGCGATGAAATGAGGCCGTCTTTGCCTTTGCGAGGGGGAAGGAAACAGGGTCGTGCAATCAGACGCGCGGCTTGCTAATGCGCTGGGATGATCGCACGCCTCCGTCCCGTTCCGTTCGCCCTTGGGCCTGTCCACTTCGTCGGTATCGGCGGCATCGGCATGAGCGGCATCGCCGAGATCATGCTGAAGATCGGCTATCAGGTGTCGGGCTCGGACGCCAAGGCGAGCGCCAACACCGAGCGGCTGGAGCGCCTGGGCGCCCGCATCTACATCGGCCACGACGCCGCCCATGTGACCGAGGGCGTCTCGGCGGTGGTCTATTCCACGGCGGTCAAGGCGACGAACCCCGAACTGGTCGCCGCGCGCGAGCGCCGCATTCCCCTGGTCCGCCGGGCCGAGATGCTGGCCGAGCTGATGCGCCTGCAGTTCTCGATCGGCGTCGGCGGCACCCACGGCAAGACCACGACGACCTCGATGGTCGCGGCCCTGCTGGACGCGGCGGGTCTGGACCCCACCGTGGTCAACGGCGGCATCATCAACGCCTACGGCACCAACGCCAAGGTGGGCGAGGGCGACTGGATCGTGGTCGAGGCCGACGAGAGCGACGGCAGCTTCCTGCGCCTGAAATGCACCGTGGCGATCATCACCAATATCGACCCGGAGCACCTGGACCACTACGGCGACTTTGACGCGGTCAAGAAGGCCTTCTGCGACTTCATCGAGGACATTCCCTTCTACGGTTTCGGCGTGGTCTGTCTGGACCACCCGGAAGTGCAGAAGCTGGCGGCCCAGATCGACAACCGCCGCCTCGTCACCTACGGCCTGAACCCCCAGGCCATGGTCCGCGCCGAGAACGTGCAGATGTCGCCCGACGGCGCCCGTTTCGACGTGGTGGTGCAGGGCCAGGGTCTGGCCGCCCTGGACGAGCCGATCCGCATCGAGGGCCTCTATCTGCCCATGGCCGGCTGGCACAATGTGTCCAACTCCCTGGCCGCCATCGCCGTGGCGCGTGAGCTGGGCGTGGACGACGACGCCCTGCGCGCCGGTCTGGCCGGCTTCGGAGGGGTCAAGCGCCGCTTCACCACCACGGGCGTCGTCGGCGGCGTGCGCGTCATCGACGACTATGGCCATCACCCGGTCGAGATCGCCGCCGTGCTCAAGGCCGCGCGTCAGGTGGTCCAGTCCGCCGACGCCCCCGGCCGCGTCATCGCCGTGGTCCAGCCGCACCGCTACACTCGCCTGCGCGATCTGATGGAGGAGTTCTCGACCTGCTTCTCGGACGCCGACGCCGTTCTGGTCGCCGACGTCTATCCGGCGGGCGAACAGCCGATCGAGGGCGTGGACAAGCACGCCCTGGCTGACGGCATCCGCCGCTACGGCCACCGCAACGTCGCCGCCCTGGAAAACGCCGCCGTCCTGCCGCGCGTCATCAAGGATGAGGCCAAACCGGGCGATCTGGTCGTCCTGCTGGGCGCCGGCGACATCACCAGCTGGGCCTACGCCCTGCCGGCGCAACTCGAAGCCCTCGCATAAAGCTTTCCACCATCCGCTCATCCCCGCGGAGGCGGGGACCCAGTGCTTTGGCCTCCAGCCGCGACGCTCAGGGTCTTGCGCGGAAATGCCCAACCGGGCATCGCAGTAGCTCTTACTGGGTCCCCGCCTCCGCGGGGATGAGCGGAAATAACGATGTCCTGGCGCGATAACCTCCCCACCGTGCGCGGCAAGCTGCTGCTGAACGAACCGCTGGGCCCCTACACCTGGTTCCGCGTCGGCGGGGCGGCGGACGCCCTGTTCATTCCGGCGGACGCGGAAGACCTGGCCGACTTCCTCAAGGCCCTGCCCGAAAGCGTACCTGTCACCATCATCGGCGTCGGCTCCAACCTGATCGTCCGCGACGGCGGGGTCGAGGGCGTGGTCATTCGTCTGGCGGGGCGCGCTTTCGCCGCCATCACGACCGAGGGCGACACCATCACGGCGGGCGCGGGCGCGCTGGATTCCATGGTGGCCAAGGCCTCGGCCAAGGCGGGCATCGCCGGGCTGGAGTTCTACGCCGGCATCCCCGGCACTATCGGCGGCGCCCTGACCATGAACGCGGGCTGCTATGGCGCGGAAACCCAGGACGTTCTGGTCTCGGCCTGGGGTCTGAACCGTCAGGGCGAGCGGATCGAGCTGACGCTGGCCGACTTCGGCTACACCTACCGCCACTCCAACGCTCCGGCGGGGGTCATCTGGATGGAGGCGACCTATCGCGGGACGCCCGACGCACCCGAGGCCGTTTCCGCCCGCATCCACGAGATCACCAGCCGCCGCGAGACGACCCAGCCGATCCGCGAAAAGACCGGCGGCTCGACCTTCAAGAACCCCGAAGGTCATTCCTCGTGGAAGCTGGTCGACGAGGCCGGCTGGCGCGGCAAGCTGCGCGCCGAAACCGGGGGAGGGGCCAAGTTCAGCGAGCTGCACTCCAACTTCATGATCAACCCGGGCGAGGCCACCGCCGCCGACATCGAAGGTCTGGGCGAAGCCGTCCGCGCCGACGTCCTGGCCAAGACCGGCGTCCAACTGGACTGGGAAATCAAGCGCATCGGCCGCCGCTAACCCTCTCCCGGCGGGAGAGGGGCTCTACCGCAGGAAGGCGCTTAAATTCCCCTCCGTCCCGCTATCGTTTCCAACCGGTTAACCGTATTCAGGGCATAGGGGCGGGCTAGTAGTCGGATCGTCCCATGCGCGCGCCCCTGAACACCCTTCATGTCGCTGTCCTGATGGGCGGCCTGTCGTCGGAACGCGAGGTTTCGCTGTCGTCCGGTCGCGGCTGCGCCGACGCCCTGGAGGGGCAGGTCGCCAAGGTCACGCGCGTCGACGCCGGTCGCGATCTGGCCCAGGTTCTGACCGCCCTGAAGCCCGATGTCGTCTTCAACGCCCTGCACGGCGAATGGGGCGAGGACGGCTGCGTCCAGGGCATCCTCGAGACCCTGCGCATCCCCTACACCCACTCCGGCGTTCTGGCCTCGGCCCTGGCGATGGACAAGGACAAGTCCAAGGCCGTGCTGCGCGCGGCGGGCGTCGTCGTCCCCGGCGGCGGCCTGTTCGACCGCAAGGCGGTGGCGGCGGACCACGTCATCGCGCCCCCCTATGTGATCAAGCCCAACGCCGAGGGCTCCTCGGTCGGCGTCTATGTCATCCAGCCCGGCGACGCGCCCTGCGCCATCGTCGGCGACGACAGCTGGACCTATGGCGACCTGGTCATGGTCGAGCCCTTCATCGCGGGCAAGGAACTGGCCGTCACGGTTCTGGGCGAGGCGTCTGGCCCGCGCGCCCTGACCGTCACCGACATCACCCCGACCAAGGGCTTCTACGACTACGAGGCCAAGTATGCGCCGGGCGGCTCCAAGCACGTCCTGCCCGCCGAACTGCCCGCCCACGTCTTTGACAAGGCTTTACGTCAGTCCGAGCTGGCCCATACGGCCATGGGCTGCCGCGGCGTGTCGCGATCCGATTTCCGTTATGACGATGTTAACGACGTTCTCGTTCTTCTGGAGGTCAACACCCAGCCCGGCATGACGCCGACCTCGCTCAGTCCCGAGCAGGCGGCCTATGTCGGGATGGCGTATCGTGATCTGGTTCGGTGGATGGTGGAGGACGCCTCATGCCCGCGGTAGTGCGTGGCGGTCGGCGACAGGGTTCGACAAAAAGCAAGGGGCAGGGGTCCCGCAAGGTGCCGGCCACGCCGGGCAAGGTCGCCGCTATCGGTCGGCTGGACCTGTCGCCGCGCGCCGTCCTGATCTCCATCGTGGCGGGCGTCGTCGTTCTGGGCGGGGTCCTGGCCACGGGCGCGCGGGCCGAGCGCATCTCCAACTCGGTCTCCAACAAGTTCGACAGCGTCACTTCCGGCATGGGCCTGAAGGTCAAGCAGGTCCACGTCACCGGCGCCTCGCCTGAGGCCCGCGCCGCCATCCAGCAGGCCGTCGGCGTCCGCGCCGATCAGCCCATTGTCAGTCTGGACCTGAACGCCGTGCGCGACCGGGTGCAGGCTGTGGGCTGGGTCAAGGAGGCGCGCGTGGTGCGCCTGTTGCCCGACACCCTGATCGTCGACGTCAAGGAACACGACCGTCTGGCCGTCTGGCAGACCGGCGGCCACGCCTATGTCATCGACAGCAGCGGCAAGGTCATTCAGGGCGCCGACGCCGGTCGCTATCCCAAGCTGCCGCTGGTCGTCGGCAAGGGCGCCGATCAGACCGCGTCTGAAATCCTGCCGCTGCTGGCCCAGCGTCCGCGCCTGATGGCCCGCATCGAGGCCCTGGTCCGGGTGGACGAGCGCCGCTGGGACCTGCGCCTCAAGGACGGCAGTCTGATCCAGCTGCCCGCCGTTGATCAGGACAGCGCCCTGATCCGCCTCGACGCGCTGGACCAGCGCGAACGCCTTCTCGATCTGGGCTTCGCCCGGGTCGATCTCCGCACGCCCGAGGAGGTCGCCGTCCGGCCCTCCGAAGGCGCCGTCTGAACCGAATATCCAGGACACGATCATCATGGCCGGACGCAGCCGAGACACGAACACGGAACAAGCCAAGGGCGCCCCGCGCGCTCCGGCCGTGGCCGCGCTCGACCTGGGCCAGTCCAAGGTCGCCTGCTTCATCATGAAGCCCGAGGGCGTGCGCCACGCCGACCGCACCATCCGCGTCGCCGGGGCCAGCCACGTCCAGTCGCGCGGCGTGCGCGGCGGGGCCATCGTCAACATGGACGAGGCGGCCCAGGCTATCGGCCACGCGGTCGAGCGCGCCGAACGCGCCGCCGGTTCGCCCGTCTCCGGCGTCATCGTCACCACGGCCATCGGCCAGATGGCCAGCCATCGCGTCCAGGCCCGCGTCTCGCTCGGGGCCCATCCGATCAGCGACGGCGACCTCGCCCGCGCCATCGGCATGGCCCTGGCCCAGATCCGTCTGCCCAACCGTCGCCCGATCCACGTCCTGCCTATCGCCTGGTCGGTGGACGGGGCGCGCGGCGTGCACGACCCGCGCTCTATGCGCGGTGGGTCGCTGGGCCTCGACCTGCTGGTCGTCTCCATGTCCGAAGGCTCCTTCGGCGCCCTCAGCCACTGTCTCGAATTGGCCCACCTTGACCTGCAAGGCGTCGCCGCCGCCCCCGTCGTCTCCTCGCTCGCTGCGCTGGAAGAGGACGAGATGGAGCTGGGCAGCGTCTGCATCGACATGGGCGGCGGCTCGACCTCGGCGGCGGTCTGGGGCGGGCGCTCCTTGCTCCACATCGAAAGCCTGAACGTCGGCGGCGATCACGTCACCGCCGACATCGCGCGCGGCCTGGCGACCTCCAAGGTCGGCGCCGAGCGCCTGAAGACCCTGCACGGCTCGGCCATGGCCAGCGCCAACGAAGACCGCGAGATGCTGGAGGCCCCGCCGCGCGGCGAGGACCCGTCCGCCGGTCCCGTCATCGTTCCGCGCGCCATGCTCAAGACCGTCATCGCCCCGCGCGTCGAGGAAACCCTCGAACTGCTGCGCGACCGGCTCAAGCACGCCGGCGTCGGCATGGACCCGGGCGCGGGCATCGTCCTGACCGGCGGCGCCAGCCAGCTGAACGGCGTGCGTGAACTGGCCGTGCGCGTCTTCGACCGCCCGGTCCGCCTGGGCAAGCCGCAACGCGCCCCCCACCTGGCCGACGCCGCCTCCGGCCCGGCCTTCTGCTCGGCCTCCGGCGTCCTGTTGCGCGCCGCCTACGGCCCGCGCGAGGCGGTTTCCGCCCGCAAGCTGATGTCCCGTCAGATCACCGCCGCCGACGCCCCCAAGGTGCACCGCGGCGGCATGGTCGCCCGCGCCGCCGGCTGGCTGCGCGACAACCTCTAGGTTGTATTGCGGCGGAAATCTCCGCCGTCCCACCTCAATCGAGCCTGATTTAACCGTACGGCGTATGGCCAGCCCATGTCTGGTCATGCGCATAAGTTGTTGGTGTCAGCAATATTTTGTCTGTTTTGGCTCTTGAAGGGATGAAATTTGGGTTCGAAGAACGAGATTTGATCATCTGTGACTGGAGTGTGTCCTGATTGTTACAGGTCTGACGCGAGATGGTCCGATTTGAGCCACAAAGGTTGTCGCGGCGTCATTTTCCATTACGAGGGTCCCAACGTGCGCGCGCTCTTTTGCGAGTCGCGCGTTGATGTTCATTATCTGGGGGCGAACCACTATGAATTTGAAGCGTAGGTATTTGTTCGGAACGACGGTTCTGGCAGGCCTGATCGCGGTCTCTGCGCCTGCATTCGCGCAGACCCAGCCGTCAGCGCAGGAAGAAAGCGCGACCAAGGTTGACGAAATTGTCGTCACCGGTTCACGCATTCGCCGCGACCCGACCACGGTGGCCGCGCCGATCATTCAGATTGACGGCGCTGCGCTTCTGGAGACCGGTCTGCCGACGGTTATCGATTACCTCGCCACGATTCCCGCCCTGTCCAACTCGCTGGTGCCGTCGGATACGACGGGTACGGGTCTGAACGACGGCGGCCTTGAGTTCGCCAACCTGCGCTCGCTCGGATCGGGTCGTACCCTGACCCTTATCGACGGGCGTCGCCACGTCGGTTCGTCGGCAGGCTCCCTGTCCGTTGACGTCTCCATCATCCCGCGCCTTCTGATCCAGAACATCGAGATCATCACCGGCGGCGCCTCATCGGTTTACGGCGCTGACGCTGTTTCCGGGGTGATCAACTACACGCTGCGTAAGGACTTCGAAGGTCTGACGATCGACGGCAACTACGGCGAGCTGGTGAAGGGCGGCGACGCTGCGACGCGTCGTCTGTCGGTTCTGGGCGGCATCAACCTGCTCGACGACCGTCTGAACCTCTATGCTCACGCCGAGTATGAAAAGGCGGATGAGGTTCGTACCGACCAGATTGGCTGGATACGTCGCGGCCGCGTTGCGTTGGGTATTGACGCTGATCCGACCAACCCCGCCATTGGCCCCGCATCCGACGGTTTCGTGGATACGGGTGAGTTCTACAACGCCCGTCGTCTGGATCGCCCGCTCTGGGGTTCGACCACCCTGGCCAACATGCAGCGCCCCAGCCCCTTCGGTGACCCCGATATCCCGGTTGCCGCGTGCCGCGGCTTCTCGACCTCTTCCAACTGCTTCAACGTCGATCCGAGCTATACCTACTGGTTCGACGGCACGACCGCGCGCCTGGCCAACTTCGGCCAGCGGATCGGCAACACCGGCGCCAGCCGTCCCTGGAACATCGGCGGCGACGGCGAACCTGCGGGCTTGACGGCCTTTGACAACCGGACGCGCTTCCCCGAGCAGGAATCGCAGCGCTATCAGGTCGGCGCCAACTACACCGTCAACGACAATATCCGCGCGTCATTTGAAGCCAAGTACACGACCGAGGATGCCTACGACCAAGGTCAGTTTTCCTTCTGGGATATCTTTATCGTCGACTCGGCGCTTGCCTGCGGCGGCACGCCCTTCGGCGGCGCAGCACGGACCTGCAACAGCGGCAACACCCCGGGTCTGATTTCGGGCACCAGCTCGTTCGCGACCCGCACTGACAACGCCTTCTTGCCGGCGAACCTGGTTGCTGCGATCCGCGGCAACACCTTCATCCCCTATGCTGATCCGACGAACACGACGCCGGGCGCCCCTGGAGCCGCCGTTTCTGCGCCGATCGCGTTGCATCGGGGCTTCGGCGTTCCGCGCGACCAAACCAATAATCGGGAAGTCCAGCGTTATGTCGCTGCGATCGAGGGCAACTACGATCGCGTGGGCTTCATCAACAACGCCAACTGGGATCTGTCGTACACCTATGGCGAGATGAACAACCGGAACCGCGAAACCGGTCCGGACGCCATCCGCTTCGCTCACGCTATGGACGCGGTGGTCGACACCGGCGGTCTCGTCAACGGCCGCCCTGGCCAGGTCGTTTGCCGGGTTCAGCTGCTCGCTGCTCAAGGCATCACCATTCAGGAGCAGAACCCCAACACGGCCGCCACCACCTACGCCGATCCGAAGACCAACCCGGAAATCGCGGGTTGCGTGCCCTTGAACGTGTTCGGCAACGGCAATCAGTCGCCGGAAGCCATCCAATACATTTCGGCCGCCGTTACGGTGCTCGAGAAGAATATTCAGGAAAGCGCGGTCGCGACCTTTGGCGGCGAACTGGGTGACTTCTGGGGCGCCGGCCAGATCGGCTTCTCTCTGGGCGCCGAGTATCGTCGTGAGTACACCGAAGGCATCGGTCGTAGCCGCGATACCGCTGGTCGCCTGCTGCAACTGAACACTGGCGATGACTTCCTGGGCGCCGAATACGAAACCAAAGAGCTGTTCGCCGAGGTTGCCGTGCCTCTGTTCCGTGACAGCTGGATGGGCGATTTTGCCGAGCTTAGCGGGTCGTATCGCACCTTCGACTATACGACGGCCGGCACCGGCGATGTGTACGGGGTCAGCCTGGTTTATCGTCCGATCCCGGACATTACGTTCAAGAGCAGCTTCAACACGTCCTTCCGCGCTCCGAACCTGAGCGAGAACTTCCGTCCCTATGGGCAGACGTTTGTGAACGCGTTCACGGATCCCTGCGATACGCGCGCCATTGCTGGATTCACCGGAGCCAACGCCGCCGAGATCAAGGCGAACCGTATCGCCAACTGCACCAAGATGGCCGCGGCGAAGGGTCTGACCTACGACTTCAGCCAAGCGACCGTCGGGATTGCTGACGACTATCGCCCGAACTACTCGGCCGGTATCGCCAGTGTCCTGGGTGGAAACCCGGATCTGCGTCCGGAAACCTCGGAATCCTTCACCTTCTCTACGGTTCTGCGTCCGCGCTTCATTCCTAACTTCAGCCTGGTTCTCGATTACTACGAGATCACGATTGATGACGTGATCGTCACGCCTTCGGGCCAGCAGATCGCCGAGCAATGCGTGAACGGCAAGGAACTGGATGCACTGGCTTGCAGCCTTACCTTCCGTGCGAACCCCAACAACGACACGGATCCGTTCAACGTCTTCAAGGTCGGTGCTCCTGTAGGCGACCCGATCGGCGGCTTCATTCTGCAGACGCTGAACTTCGCAAAGCTGGAAACCCGCGGTCTGGACATTTCGGCTAACTACAGCATCGACACCGAAGAGATGTTCGGCCTCAATCTGGGTCGCTTCGACTACTCCTTCAGCGCGCTGTGGCTGATCGAGCAGAAGCAGTACACCAGCCTGACCAATCGCGATTCATTCAACGATCTGGCCACCAACGTCTTCTACCCCCGTCTGGAAGGAACCTCGCGTCTGACGTGGTCGCCCAACGAGCGCTTCAACGTGAGCTGGCTGGCCGACTGGATGGGTTCGCAGGATCTGGTCAAGACGCGTGACGTCATGGCGAGCGGCAATACCGACGGTCAGCCGACCGATTGGTACACGACTGGCAACTTCGTCCGTCACGA
The DNA here is from genome assembly GCF_014207965.1 of Brevundimonas bullata. Taxonomy (GTDB): domain Bacteria; phylum Pseudomonadota; class Alphaproteobacteria; order Caulobacterales; family Caulobacteraceae; genus Brevundimonas; species Brevundimonas bullata_A. The sequence continues at coordinate 50,088 of NZ_JACHLM010000003.1, read as the reverse complement.
CGTGAGCGTCAGGTATCGCTTCAATGACGAGCTTACGATGCGTGCGGGTGTCACGAACCTGACGAATGTTGAGCCGCCGGCTTACCTCGGCTTCGCCTCGACCTTCGACCCCTACGGTCGTCGCTTCTTCGTCGGCTTCAGCTACAGCCCCTGGTAAGTTCGGTTCGATCCGAAACGGAAAGGGCGGCTCGCAAGAGCCGCCCTTTTTGCTTTTCAGCCCCAGGGGGCGGAAAAATGAAAGAAATCTGCGGTCAAGCTACAGAAGCGGGCTTTCAAAACGGCCGACTCATATTACCGGAGTAACCCTTCGTTAACGCAGACAGGGTTTTGCTTAACGTGCTCATAACCAATGCGATCGGCGGGGATTCGCATTGGGGCTAACGGGCAGGGTCGGTAAGGTCGGAACAACAATCATGTCTCTCTCGCTGGTGAAGCCTCAAAACGCGGAACTGAAGCCCCGCATCGTCGTCTTCGGCGTCGGCGGCGCAGGCGGGAACGCCGTGAACAACATGATCGACGCCGGCCTTGAAGGGGTCGAGTTCGTCGTAGCCAACACCGACGCTCAGCACCTCAGCTTCGCCAAGACCGACCGCCGCATCCAGCTGGGCGAAACCATCACCCAGGGCCTCGGCGCCGGCGCCCACCCCGAAGTCGGCATGAACGCCGCCGAGGAGAGCGCTGACGAGATCCACGCGCACCTGGACGGCGCGCACATGGTCTTCATCACCTGCGGCATGGGCGGCGGCACCGGCACCGGCGCGGCCCCCGTCATCGCCAAGTGCGCGCGCGACCGCGGCATCCTGACCGTCGGCGTCGTGACCAAGCCCTTCACCTTCGAAGGCCGTCACCGCATGCGTCTGGCGGACTCCGGCGTGGCCGAGCTGCAACGCTACGTCGACACCCTGATCGTCATTCCGAACCAGAACCTGTTCCGCGTCGCCAACGAGCGCACGACCTTCGCCGACGCCTTCGGCATGGCCGACCAGGTGCTGCACTCGGGCGTGCGTTCGATCACCGACCTGATGATCCTGCCGGGCCTGATCAACCTCGACTTCGCCGACGTCCGCGCCGTCATGTCCGAAATGGGCAAGGCGATGATGGGCACGGGCGAGGCCACGGGCGACGACCGCGCCCTGCTGGCCGCTCAGAACGCCATCGCCAACCCGCTGCTGGATGAAACCAGCCTCAAGGGCGCCAAGGCCGTGCTGGTCAACATCACCGGCGGTCTGGACATGACCCTGCTGGAAGTGGACGAGGCCGCCAACGCCATCGCCGCCGAAGTGGACGGCGACGCCAACATCATCTTCGGCGCCGCCTTCGACCCGGCCCTGGACGGCAAGATCCGCGTTTCGGTCGTCGCCACCGGCATGGACGAGGCGGTCATTCAGAAGATCGAGCCCCAGGGTTCGGCCTTCTCGGACCGCCGCCCCACGACGATGTCCCCGCGTCAGCCCGAGGTCCGCATCGACCCGGTTCGTGAACCGGTCCGCGCCCCCGAGCCGGCGCCTGTCTACGAGGCCCCGGCCGCCCGCGCCGCGCCCGAGCCGCGCCCGGAACCCGTCATCCACGACGCGCCTCGTAATCTGGAGCCGATCGTCGACCCCTGGGTCGAGGAATACGAATCCGGTTCGGTCCGCGCCGAGCCCGCCGCCGCCTCGCAAGGCGACCTCTACTTCGACCGCGGCCAGCAGCAACAGCCGCAAGCCCGTCCGGCCCCGCGCCGCGAAGAGCCGGTCGCTGAAGAAGAATACTACGACGATCGCGATCACCGCCGCAGCGGCTGGAGCCTGTTCGGCAAGAAGCGCCAGCAGCCGCAACAGCAGCAGCAACCGTCCTACGCGCCGCAGCCGTCGTCGAACCGCACGACCCAGCAACTGCGCCAGACCCAGGCGACCCAGCCGACCCAGGACTATCAGGCCGGTCACGCTGAAGACGACGACCTCGAAATCCCGTCCTTCCTTCGCCGCCTCGCGAACTGATCGGAAGAGACACTGATTGAAACGCTCCGGAGCCTGGCTCCGGGGCGTTTTTCGTTGTTACCGGCTGTCACCGGACCGAAACATTTCGAAACCCATCTTTCATTTCACCCTTGAGCGTGCGTGATTAAACGACAGGTGAGGCGAACTCCGCACCCGTTGCGCGGAGCCGCGCAACAGAGAGTTTCCAGCTTGCCGGTCCGTAACGACCATCACGAACAGACCATCATCGCCCCGGCCATCTGCGCCGGCGTGGGGGTCCACACCGGCCAGCGCGTCAAGCTGGTCGTGCGTCCGGCTGCGCCGGGCACGGGCATCGTCTTCGTGCGCACCGACATCACCGACCGCGACAACCGCATCCCCATCTCGGGCGAGGCCGTGGTCGATGCGCGCCTGAACACCATGATCGAGAACGCGGCGGGCGTGCGTCTGTCGACCATCGAGCACCTGATGGCCGCCTTGTGCGCGCTGGGCGTCTCCAACGCCGTGATCGAGGTCGACGGCCCCGAGCTGCCGATCCTGGACGGTTCGGCGTTGCAGTTCGTGCAACTGCTGGACCGCGCCGGCTTCCGTCGTCAGGAAGCCCCGGTCCGCTACATCGAAATCCTCAAGCCGATCCGGGTGGAGGAGGGCGACAAGTCCGCTGTCCTTCTGCCCTGCGACCGCTATGAGATGCGCTTCGAGATCGACTTCCCTACGCCTGTCATCGGCAATCAGGTGGTGGACTTCGTCGTGGACGAGGCGACCTTCCGTTCGGACATCATGGCTGCGCGCACCTTTGGCTTCGCCCATGAGGTCGAGGCCCTGCGTCAGGCCGGTCTGGCCCGCGGCGGTTCGCTGGAGAACGCCGTGGTCATCGACGGCGACGAGATCCTGAACCCCGGCGGTCTGCGCATGGAACGCGAGTTCGTGCGCCACAAGGCCCTGGACGCGATCGGCGACCTCTATGTCCTCGGCGCCCCCTTGATGGGCCGCTACGAAGGCGTCAAGGCCGGCCACGCGCTGAACAACAAGCTGGTCCGCGCCCTGCTGGCCCAGCCCCACGCCTGGCGGGAAACCGTCCGCGTCCCCGACATGGCGATGGCGGGCTAGTTCAGCCCAGGCTGATCGTGCTGATCAGCCGCCCGAAATCCGTCTCTCCCGCCAGAAACGCCCGCCGGTTCGAGTAAAAGCGGCTTGCGTCCGCGCGCGTGTCGTCGCCGGTCCAGTCGGCGTCGCCGACCCCGGATTGCTCCAACCGCCACAGGACAAAGCCCGGCAGGTCGAACAGGCATTTGCCCTCAGTCGCGCCCGGGGCGAAGAAGCGTTCGCTGCCGGGGTCGTGGTGGGCGAAGCGCGCCTGATAGTCGCCGCCGACCTCGTAACTGGCCTGGGCGATGCAGGGGCCGATCACGGCGACCATGCGTTCGGGGCGTGCGCCCAGGGCCTCCATGGCTGCGACGGTCGAATGGATGATCCCGCCCAGAGCGCCCTTCCAGCCCGCATGGGCCGCGCCGACCACACCGGCCTCGGCGTCGGCGAACAAGACCGGCGCGCAGTCGGCGGTCAGCACGGATGCGATGGGGCCGGGCACGGCGGCCACCACGGCGTCGCCCTCGGGCCGCTCGCCCTTCCAGCCCGTGTCGGCTACGCGGGCCACGGCGGAGTGGATCTGATAGCAGCCGCACAGGTCGTCCAGCCCGCCGCCCATCCATTCGGCGACGCAGCGGCGGTTCTCGGCCACCAGTGCTGGATCGTCCTTGGACCCGACGCCGGCGTTCAGCCCGGCGTAGATGCCTTCAGAAACGCCGCCCTCACGTGTGAAGAAGCCGTGGCGCACCCCGGCCTTGTCGAGCAGGGGGTGGGTGATGGGGTTCAGGCTCATGCGGCCTCCGGCGATGATCGGGCGGCGGCGACGGCGGCCTCGACCGCCTTGCGCGCCTGGGGGCTGTTCTTCCAGCAGGTCGAGCCGACACTGGCGGCGGCGCCGGCGCAGACGACTACCGGATCGGCCTGGGCCAGGCGTTCAAAGCCGCCCAGACCCTGTTCCTCCAGCCGCTCGACGACCTTGGGGCCCACGCCCTTCACGGCCAGCAGCACGGCCCGTTCACAGTCTGAAAAACGCATCGTCAAACTCCCTGCGGACGGCCGCAGTCCTCAGAAACCCGGCAGCGCCAGGGCGCGGGGCGAGAAGATCGCCGCCGCCTTGAACAGTTCGCCCATCTGGTCCGGCGCGGTCAGGCGATCCAGCTGACGCTGGATAATCGGGGCGGCGTCGGGGCGGGCCTGGATCAACTTCTGGGCGCGGGCTTCGATCCCCAGGGCCCTGAGGAAGGCGCCCTGGCTGACGCAGCCGGTGACGTCGGCCCCGGTGCGCACGGCGGCCTCCAGGACGGTGGGATAGTCGGCCCACTGCGTCAGGTCGGCCTCGCCCGGCGTCGTCAGCGGATCGACCTTCCGGTGCCGGCGCAGGGCCTGCAAGGTGTCGCCCGCGCCGGGCCTGCTGCGGCCGTAGTCGATCAGCAGGGCGGCGCCCGAGGCCGCCTTGACCAGGACCGCCAGATCGCGCGCGAAGGCCGCCTGCTGCTCCGAAATCTCGACGATCTGGCCCGGCTCGACATCGTACTCGGGGCGTTCGAAGCCGCCGGAGATGGCCGTCAGGCCGAAGGTCAGGTCATGATCGTCGGTGACCCCGATGCGGCGCTCGGCCCAGCCGCCCTCGGTCTTGATGAACTGGCGGGCGGGCAGGCAGTCCAGCACCTCGTTGGCGATCAGGATGATCGGCGCGTCGGTCTCGATCTGATGCAGGGCGCTGAGCCAGCGGGGATGAACGTCGGCGTCGGCCAGCCGCCGCGCCTGTTCGGCCCGCAACGGCGCGCTGGGCTCGATCAGGATCAGATCGACGGCCTCGAGGAAGCCGGGGACCAGCCGCGCGGCGCGCAGGACGTCAGACATCAGCGTCCCGTCGCCGGGCCCGACCTCGACCAACCGCACCCGCTCGGGCGCGCCCAGACGGCTCCAGACTTCGATCGCCCACAGACCGATCAGCTCGCCGAACATTTGGCTGACCAGGGGCGCGGTGATGAAGTCGCCGCCTTCGCCCAGCGCTGGCCGGGTCGCGTAATAGCCGCCGCGCGGATCATGAAGGCAGCGGGTGACATAGTCCGCCACCGTCATCGGCCCGGTCAGCGCGATCTCGCGGACCAGACGGTCCTTGAGGGTCTCCGCCATAACGGTCCTACGCCTCCGCTACGACCGGCTTCTTCAGCGCCCGCCAGATCAGCCAGACGCCCGCCAGCATCATCGGGATCGACAGGATCATGCCCATGGTCAGGCCCAGCGGCAGGTTCTCCAGACCGGCATCGGGCTGGCGCACGTTCTCCAGCGCGGCGCGGCAGACGCCGTAGCCCAGCAGGAACAGGCCGGTGACGAAGCCCGGGCGCTTCAGCATCTTCCACTTCCAGATCGCCAGCGACAGGATGATCAGCAGCAACAGCCCCTCAAGGCCCGCCTCATACAGCTGGCTGGGGTGGCGCGGTTCGTTACCGGCGGGGCAGAAGCCGTACATCTGTTCAATGCGGGCGTTGCAGAAGCGGATGGCCCAGGGCACCGTCGTCTCGCGGCCCCACAGCTCGCCGTTGATGAAGTTGGCGATGCGCCCGAACAGCAGGCCGATCGGCGCGACGGGCGCGATCAGGTCGCCCAGGCTCAGCGGATTGATCTTCTGCCGGTTGGCGTAGAGGGCGATGGCGATGACGACGCCCAGGAAGCCGCCGTGGAAGCTCATCCCGCCGGTCCACAGCTGCAGCAGCTCCAGCCGTTCGCCCCAGCTGTCGCCGGTGAAGATCTGGGCGAACATGGCCGGCTTGTAGAAGAGAGCGTAGCCGAAGCGACCGCCCAGGATAACGCCGAGGGTGATCCACAGCACCAGGTCGTCCAACTGCGGACCCGTCACCGGCGGCTTGCCGGGCGACCACAGCCGCTCCGTCTTGGCCAGACGCGAGGCGTACCACCAGCCCAGCACGATCCCGGCGACATAGGCCAGGGCGTACCAGCGGATGGGCAGGGGGCCGAGATGGATCAGGACAGGGTCGAATTCGGGGAAGGGCACAGGGCCTCCGTCAGCGCCGTTTGGGACCTGAAATCTCTAGCAAGAGAGACTGCATTCGTCGCGCGCTTTTCCAGCGAAGCAGTTTATAGCCGGTTCGGACGGAAAGGTTTCGTTCACCCAATTTAAGTCGCCATTAACCATATACTGGTGTGGCAGAGACGCGAGATTTCATCATGCAGACGCGCAATCCGATCCTCGACGAGTTCGCCAAGCTGACCACCGGCGCCATGGGCCTGGCCCAGGCCGCGGGCGACGAGGCCAAGGCCGCCTGGCGCGCCCAGACCGACCGCTTCGTGGCCGAGATGGATCTGGTCCGCCGCGACGAGTTCGACGTGCTGAAGGACGAGATCGCCGCCCTGCGCGCCGAACTCGCGGAGCTTAAGGCTCAGAAATCGAACGTGAAAAAGACTTCGTCAGGACCGTCCACAGCTGCTGCGCCGGACGCCGATACAGCCGGTTGAGCCGAATCTCCGAACACGTTTACCGTTCGTTTGCAGGTCGTGAGTCGCGACCCCTGAGTAAGAATGTGAATCCCTGATGGATGCAGCCCGACCCGAAGAGGTCGACGTTCCCTACGACCCCCTTGATGTCGTGGAGCATGTCCTCAACGCGGAGAACCTGCCGTTCGACCGCACGGACGACGGCGATCTCGCCTTCGCCCTGGCCGGCGACTGGAAGGACTATGAGCTGTGGTTCGCCTGGCGGCCCGAGGGCGACTGCCTGCAGTTGTGCTGCGCCCTGGACCTGCGCGTCATGAAGACGCGCCGCGCCGCCGCCTATGAACTGGTGGCGATGATCAACCAGCGCACCTGGCTGGGCCATTTCGAGGTCTGGCCGGACGAGGGCGAGATCGTCTTCCGTCACTCGCTGGCCCTTCCGCACAGCGAGCGTCCGACCCTGGCCCAGGCCGCGTCCATGATCGACGCCGCCATCGAGGCCGCCGACCGCTACTATCCCGCCTTCGACTTCATGGTGCGCGGCTCCAAGAAGGCCCAGGAAGCGATCGACGCCTGCCTGTTCGAAACCGTGGGCAACGCGTAATGAGCCGCCCGGTCGTCCTGCAAGGCGTGGGACGACTGGGCTCGGCCATCCTGGAGGGCTGGCTGAAGACCGGCGCGGTCGATCCCGCCGACCTCATCATCCTGACCCCGTCCGAGAAGCCCGCCGCCGAGGCGGCGCGGGCCCTGGGCGCGCGGATCAATCCGCCGCTTGAGGCCCTGGCCGACGCCCGCGTCTTTGTCATCGGCGTCAAACCGGCCAAGTGGTTCGAGGCCTCGCGCTCTATCCTGCCGCATCTCGCTTCCGACGCCGTCATCGTCTCGGTCATGGCCGGGGTGAGGCGCGAGACGATTTCCCAAGGCTTCGACGGTCGTTCCATTGTGCGCATCATGCCGACCACCGGCGTGGCTCAGGCTCAGGGCGTGGCGACCATCTGGGCCGCTGACGCCGCGGCCCGCGCGGTGGGCGAGGCCCTGTTCGCGCCCATCGCCGAGACCGTCCATCTGGACGACGAAGCCGCCATGCATGCCGCGACCGCCGTGTCCGGCTGCGGCCCCGCCTATTATTTCGCCTTCACCCGCGCCCTGGCCCAGGCCGGGGTCGCGGAAGGCCTGACGCCAGAGGCCGCCGTGCGGCTGGCCCGCGCCACCCTGCGCTCCGCCGCAGCGGGCGTTGAAGGCGCCGAAGCCCTGGACGCCCTGATCGACCGCGTAGCCTCGCCCGGCGGCGTGACCCAGGCTGGCCTGTTGGCTCTGAACGAAAACGGCGCCCTCGACCGGGCGGTCGAGAGCGCCGTTCAGGCGGCTGTAGTCAAGTCCACCGAACTTAGCGGCTGACCCTTCAGCGTTTGACGTAGCGGCCTTCGGCCAGGTTGCGCGCCAGGCGGTCAAAGGCGGTGCTGGCGTCCTGCCAGGTGGTGGAACCGCGCACTTCGGCCAGGGTGCTGGAATAATAGTCGTACTTCACCGGGTGAACCTCGCCCGACGCGGTTGTGACCGAGCCCTCGATGGCGGCGCCGCCGATCGAGAGGCTGCGCATCATGTCGAGGCCGGGCTTGTCGGTCACCTGCTGCATGGTCGGACGGTTCGGCTTCAGGTCAGTGATGACCAGTTCGATCCGGGCGACGTCCAGAGCGTTGCGCTCGGTCAGGACACGCGTGACCGTGGCGGTCAGATCATCGACCTGCTGCTGGACGTCGCGTTGGCCCAGTTCAGCGGCGGTCTTGGCGAAGTCGGGGCTGACGGTGACGCTGACGGACGACGGTTGAGCGGCGGCGGCGCCAGCCAGTGCGATCGCGGCGGTGAGCGGTGCTAGAAATGCGAAATGACGCATCATACGGACTCCTGATCCAGGCCCCCCTGGAACGGGTGCAACATGGCCCCGTTCCTACGGTAACGCTAGGGGGGTGCGACAGATCATCCGGGCAGCCGGATTGAGGCCTTGAGGCCGCCCAGGTCGCTGCGGCTCAGGGTGATGTCGCCGCCGTGGCCGCGCGCCACGTCGCGGGCGATGGCCAGACCCAGGCCGACGCCCTTGCTGTTTTGATTGCGCGAGGCGTCCAGCCGGGAAAAGGGCCGGAAGGCTTCTTCGTGCATGTCGTCGGGGATGCCGGGCCCGTCGTCCTCAATGGCGATCTCGATGCCGCCCGAGGGCAGGGGACGGGCCGAAAGCCGGACATGCTCACCGTGCACGGCCGCGTTGCCGGCCAGATTGTTCAGGGCGCGGCGGAAGGCGAGGGGGCGCAGATGGGCGTCCAGTTCGTCGGGCGTCTCGACCGTGACCTCGGCCCCGGCGCGGCGGGCGTCCTCGGCGGCGCGGCGCAGCATCTCGGGGACCGAGACCGTCTGGATCGCCTCGCCCGCCTCGCCGCGCGCGAAGGCCAGGTATTCGTCGATCATGTGCTCCATCTCGTCCAGGTCGCCCTTCATGGCCTCGGCCCGCTTGAAGGGCGGGGCCAGAGCCAGCTCTAGCCGCAGACGGGTCAGGGGCGTGCGCAGGTCGTGGCTGACCGAGGCCAGCAGGGCGGTGCGCTGCTCGATATGGCGCTGGATGCGGGCGCGCATGTCCAGGAAGGCGCTGGCGGCGGCGCGGACTTCCCGCGCGCCGTGCGGCTTGAAGCGCGGCACGGTCTCGCCCCGACCAAAGGCCTCGGCGGCGTCGGCCAGACGTTCGATGGCCCGCACCTGATTGCGGATGAACAGCACCGCCACCCCCAGGAGCAGAATGGTCGCCACTGTCAGCCACAGCACGAAGATATGCGCCTGGGTCGCCACAGCCCGTTCGCGCGGAGCGATGACGCGCAGCACGCCGCCGGGCTCCTGCACCCGGATGTCGACATAGGCGGGGTAGCGGGTGGTGTCGTACCAGAAGGGTTGGTCCAGCCGCGAAGCCAGCGCCTTCTCCAGCGTGCGATCGACCACGCCGATGGCGCCGCGCCGCTGTTCCTTGGGCAGGACGGCCCCTTCCTGGAAGGCGATGGACAGCTGCATCGACCGCTCGGCCCGGTCGGCGATGACGCTCAGGTTCTGCGGCGTCGGCTGGTCGCGATAGCTTTCGGCGGCCCAGGCCACGTCTCCCGCGAGCCCTTCGGACAGGCGCGCCGTCACGGCCTGCCAGTGGGCGTCGAAAAAGGCCCAGGTCACGGCCCCCTGCATGACCAGCACCGGCAGGACGATGATCAGCAGCGACCGCCCCCATAGCGAGGTCGGCAGACGGCGCTTGATCATCCGCGCCCAGAGAGGGAGGGGCAGCAGCCTCATCGGCCGATCAATCCGGGGCCAGCATGTAGCCGACGCCGCGCACGGTCTGCAGATAGCGCGGGTTCTTGGGGTCGGCCTCCAGCTTGCGGCGCAGGCGCGTCACCTGAACATCCACGGCGCGGCCGGTGATGTCGGCGGTGTCGGGCGACAGGTTCATCCGCTCGACCGGCGAGTGGGCGTGGATCGCCAGGGTCTTCAGCAGTTGCGCCTCGGCCTCGGTCAGGCGTTGCAGTTCGCCGTCGCGGGTCAGCTCCAGCCGCTCCATGTCGAACACCGCCGGCCCCATGCGGATCTCGCGCGGGGTCATCGGCTTGCCGCCGGTACGGCGCAGGATGGCCTCGATCCGCAACGCCAGCTCGCGCGGGTCGAAGGGCTTGGACATGTAGTCGTCGGCGCCGCGCGACAGGCCTTCGATCCGGTCGTTGGGATCGCCCTTGGCGGTCAGCAGCAGGACGGGGGTCTTGGACAGCGACGCCTGACTGCGGATCCAGCTGGTCAGGTCGAAACCGCTCTCGCCGGGCATCATGACGTCCAGCACGATCAGGTCGAACTCGATCAGTTCGACCAGCCGCCGCGCCGCGCCCGCATGGGCGGCGCCGGTCACGCGATAGCCCTCGCGCGCCAGGAACTCTTTCAGCAGTTCGCGGATTCTGTCGTCATCGTCCACGACCAGAAGGTGGCGGCCGGCGCCGGGGGCTGCAACAGGGCCGGAGCGGCCGTTCGAGCGCGTATCAGTCATGTTCTAGGCGATCCTGCCGAACGCAAAGGCGTTGACGGCGGCGGGAGAGAAGAGTGTAACCGGACCACATCCCCGGGAGACGTTATTCAATGGCCTTCGTTCCTTTCGACGATCGTGACGGCTGGATCTGGTTTGACGGCGCGTTCGTGCCCTGGCGGGAAGCAAAAACGCACGTTCTGACCCATGGCCTTCACTACGGCTCGTCGGTCTTCGAGGGTGAGCGTATGTACGGCGGCGAAATCTTCAAGCTGACGGCGCACAGCGAGCGCCTGAAACGCTCCGCCAACCTGCTCGACTTCGACATTCCCTATAGCGTGGCCGAGATCGACGCCGCCTGCAAGGAAACCTGCGAAAAGAACGGCATGACGGACTGCTACATCCGTCCGGTGGCCTATCTGGGCGCCGAACAGCTCAGCGTTTCCTCGCTGAACAGCAAGGTTCACCTGGCCATCGCCGCCTGGGAGTGGCCCAGTTATTTCGACCCGGAGGTCAAGAAGCGCGGCATCCGTCTGGAGTGGGCCAAGTGGCGCCGCCCGGACCCGGCCACGGCCCCGTCGACGGCCAAGGCCGCCGGCCTCTACATGATCTGCACCATGTCCAAGACGGCGGCTGAGAAGCGCGGCTACGCTGACGCCATGATGCTGGACTGGCGCGGCTATGTCGCCGAGGCCACCGGGGCCAACGTCTTCTTCGTTCAGGGCGGCGTCCTGCACACCCCGCGCGTCGATCACATCCTGGACGGCATCACCCGCCAGACCGTGATTGAGATGGCTCAGGCCAAGGGCATCGAGGTCGTGGTTCGCGACATCCTGCCGGAAGAGCTGTCAGACTTCTCGGAGTGCTTCCTCACCGGCTCGGCCGCCGAGGTCACTCCGGTCAGCGAGATCGGCGAGCACCGCTTCACGCCGGGCGAGCTGTCGCTGAGCCTGATGGACGACTACGGCAAGCTGGTTCGCGGCCAGCTCTGATCAGATCAGGCGGAGGGGTCACCCTCCGCCTTTTTCTTGCGCGCCGCCTCGGCGGCCTTGCGGGCGCGCACGCGCCTGCGCCAGCGCCACAGCAGCCAGATCAGCGGGGCCCCGACCAACAGGACCGGCAGGACGCTGGCGATAACCAGGATCAGCATCCCCAGCGACGTCATGAAGGCGTATGAGGCCGAGTTCAGCGCATCCACGACCGGTCGCGCCGCGCTGTCGGGCGCCAGTCGCCCCGCCGCGCTATAGGTGACGTCCAGTCTCGAGGTCTGCACCCGCGTCCGCATGACCGCCAGGGCCGAACGCGTCGCGTCCAGTTCGCCCTGCACCCGCGCCAGTTCACGCTCGACCTGCAGCAACTGTTCCAGCGTGCCGCTGCGGGTGGCCAGCAGCTGCTGCAGCCGGTCGCGCAGGGTTTCCATCGCCCGCATCCGCGCCTCGGTGTCAACCAGTTGCCGGGTCAGGTCCTCGCTCTCGACCGCCTGCTGGGACACGCGTCCGCCCGCGCCCCTGGCCTCGCCATCCAGCGCCGCGCGGAAGCGGCCGACATAGGCGGGCGCCGCTCGCATCTCCAGTCGGGCTTCGACGGAATCGCGGCCCATGCGGCTGGAACTCGCGCCGATCACCTGACAGACTGACGGCCCGGCGGCGATGCAGGCCTGTTCGTGCCGTCCCATCACGGTCGGCACGGCGTCGGCCGGAAGCTCCAGCCCGAAACGATAGGCATAGGCGATGCTGGGCGCGACGACCGGGGTGGCGGCGCTGCCTGGCGCGGACGCGGCCCCGGCGGGCGGCGCCGGTTCCATCAGGGCCATGTCCACAGACTCCTCGAGGTGCTGACGCGACGCGTCCTGGCATCCCGCGAGCAGGGCGCTCGCCGCCGCCGCCCAGATCAGTTCCTTGCGCATCCGACCTCTCCCCATTGATGACGTAACGGTGATTGGCCGCTCGCATAACGGCGAAGTTTAGGCTCCGGCGAGGCTTTGCCGCGGCAGGACGCCGCACGCGCTCTTGACCAGAAGGCTTAGGGTAGCGTTCAAGCAGATTTTAAAGGCGGCTCTCGGCCGTCGGTCGCTCCCGGAGCCGCCTTTCCCATGTTCACCCTCCTGAACCTCCAGAGCCTGTTCGGCCTGGTCGTCATCATCGCCCTCTGCTGGGCGGTGTCCGAGAACCGCAAGGTCTTCCCCTGGCGGTTGGCGATCGGGGCGGTGGCGGTGCAGGCGGCCCTGGTGCTGGCGACCTTCGCCATTCCGGGTTCACAGGTGGTGCTGGACGCCATCAACAACGCCGTGAAGGGGCTGGAACTGGCGACCGAAGAGGGGACCAAGTTCGTCTTTGGCTATCTGGCCGGCGGCGACCAACCCTATGCCGTCGCCAATGAAGGCGCCCTGTTCACCTTCGCCTTCAAGGTCCTGCCGCTGATCCTGGTGATCTCGGCCCTGTCGGCCCTGCTGTGGCACTGGAAGATCCTGAAGTGGATCACCTTGGGCTTCGGCTTCCTGTTCCAGCGCACCATGGGTCTGGGCGGCGCCTCGGCTCTGGCGGTCGCGGCCAACGTCTTCCTGGGCATGATCGAAAGCCCCATCGTCATCCGCGCCTATCTGGACAAGCTGACCCGGTCCGAGGTCTTCCTGATGATGGTGGTCGGTCTGGCCACCGTCGCCGGCTCGACCATGGTGGCCTACGCCACCATTCTCGGCCCGGTCCTGACCAATGCGGCGGGCCACGTCCTGGTCGCCTCCATCGTTTCGGCCCCGGCGGGCATCCTGCTGGCCCGCATCATCATTCCCGAGAAGCCGGGGCAGGGCGGTGCGGTCGCCGACTACAACTCGGCGCTGAAATACGACGGCGCCGTCGACGCCATCGTCAAGGGCACCTCGGATGGCCTGATGGTCGTGCTGAACATCTCGGCGGTGCTGATCGTCTTCGTGGCCCTGGTGGCCCTGGCCAACGTCATGCTGGGCGCCTTCTGGATCGGCGGCGAGCAACTGAGCGTCGAGCGCATTCTGGGCGTGGTCTTCTCGCCCGTCGCCTGGCTGATCGGGGTGGAATGGGCCGACGCTCACACCGCCGGCTGGCTGCTGGGCGTCAAGCTGACGCTGACCGAGTTCGTCGCCTTCATCAAACTGGGCGAGGTCCCCGCCGGCGATATGAGCGAGCGCACCCGGATGCTGATGACCTACGCCCTGTGCGGCTTCGCCAACATCGGCTCGGTCGGCATCACCGTCACCGGCCTGTCGGTGCTGATGCCCGAGCGCCGCGAGGAGGTTCTGGGTCTGGTGTGGAAGGCCCTGTTCGCGGGCTTCCTGGCCACCCTGATGACCGCCTGCATCGTCGGGGCCATGCCGGCCTCGGTGTTTGGCCAGTAAAGCGTCTTCCGACAGACTGAGGGGATCGTTTCCGATGAAGCTCTACACCTCGCATCGCGCGCCCAATCCGCGCCGGGTCCGCTGGGTCATGGCCGAGAAGGGCGTCGACAACGTCGACTTTGTGGAGATCGACCTGCTGTCCGGTCAGCACCGCACGGCGGACTATCGCGCCAAGGTCGGCGTGCCCCACGTCCCGGCGCTGGAACTGGACGACGGGACCTTCATCTCTGAGTCCATCGCCATCTGCCGCTATCTGGAGGCGCTGAACCCGGAGCCGAACCTGTTCGGTCACGATGCGAAGGAGCAGGCGCTGATCGAGATGTGGACCCGCCGCTGCGAGATCTATCTGGCCAATCCGATGATGCTGAACGTCCGCTTCAGCCATCCCGCGTTGGCCGCGCTGGAAGCCCCCCAGCCGCAGGTGGCGGAATACAGCCGCGTCGGCGCCGAGAAGTTCATGCGTCTGCTGGACCGCCAGCTGGCCGAGCACCAATTCATCGCCGCCGACCGCTTCACCATCGCCGACATCGTCGCCGCCGTGGGCCTCGACTTCGCGCGACTGGTCAAATACCGCCCGCCGGAAGAGTTCACCCATCTGGCCCGCTGGCTGGAGGCCTGCCGCGCACGTCCTGCGGCGAAGGCCGGGGTCTAAAGGCTTTTCGACCCCTGTTCGCCGTGCCAAGCTGTGCGGCATGAACAGAGCAGTTACGATCACCCTCGTCCTCGGTCTCGCCGTGTCCGCCGCCGCCTGCACGGAAAGCCGGCGCGCGCGCAATGACGCGACCTTCAGCGACCGCCCGGCCGACATCACCTGCTGGACCTATGGCGTCGAAACCTTCAAGGGCCGCTCGACCGGCAAGGTCGAGTACAACGACGGCGGCCGCATCGCCTTCGTGGACGCCGCCAACGGCCGCTACACCACGGTCGATGGCGAGTGCCGCGTGGTTTACGCCGCGCCTGCGAAGTAGGCGGCTTCAGTCGCGCGGCGTGAATTTCCGGATTACGCCCGAGAAGGTCATCAACAGTCGCTCGCCGGTATTGATCTGGCCGCGCACGAAGATCAGGCTCTTGCCCGCCTTGGTGACCTGGCCGGTCGCCTCGATCAGTTCGCCCACATAGGCGCCGTCGATGAAGGTGGAATCCAGCTGCACCGTCACGCCGGACGCCCCCTCCATCTCCTGATAGGCGATCTGGAACATGGCGATGTCGGCGAAGGTCATCAGGCAGCCGCCGTGCATGCGGCCGCCGGCGTTCATGTGTTTCTGCTCGGCGCGGAAGGCGCAGCGCATATGGCCGTCGGGGTCCAGTTTGCCGTAGAAGGGGCCGACCACCACGTCGAAGGTGTCGTGCAGGTCATAGGTTTGCCAACCTGCGAACTCGCCTTCGGTGACTGTGATTTTCGCGACCATGCCGATTACGCCTTCTTTCCGATCTTGCGGTGCAGCATATAGACCCTATGAGCGATCCAATCGAAGCGGCCATTTTTGAAAAACTGGCCAAGGCCGACCCCAAGAACGTCGGCGGCAAGAGCATTGAACCTTCGGACGTAGCCAAAGAGCTGCAGCCCGAGCAGTGGCAGCGCATGCTGCCCAAGGTTCGCGCCACGGCCCTGGGCCTGATGCGTCAGGGCAAGCTGACCATCACCAAGAAGGGCAAGGTGGTCGATCCGAACGCCTTCAAGGGCGTGATCCGTCTGCGCCTGCCGACCGAGGCCGAGACGGCTGCGGCTCTGGCGGCCCTGCCGCCGGTCGAAAAATCGGATGACGATTTCGACTGAACCGGACACCGGCCTGGACGAAGTCCTGGCCGACATCCGCGCCTGCCGGGCCTGCCTGGGTCATCTGCCCCACACGCCGCGCCCGGTGGTCATGGTTGCGCCCCAGACGCGCCTGCTGATCTGCGGCCAGGCGCCGGGGCGGCGGGTGCATGAAAGCGGTCTGCCCTTCACCGACCCGTCCGGCGTCCGCCTGCGCGACTGGCTGGGCGTGGACGAGGCCACCTTCTACGGCGATCCGCGTCTGGGCGTCGCCGCCCAGGCCTTCTGCTTTCCCGGCACAGACCCGAAAGGCGGCGACTATCCGCCGCCGCGCCGCTGCGCCGAGCTGTGGCGGCCCCGGCTGCTGGCCGAACTGCCCAAGGTCGAGCTGACCCTGCTGGTCGGCGGCTACGCCCAGACCTGGGCTCTGGGCGACAAAGCCCGCGCCACCATGACCGAAACCGTCCGCGCCTGGCGCGACTACGCCCCCGCCGTCCTGCCCCTGCCGCACCCGTCGTGGCGCAATACGGCCTGGCTGCGCAAAAATCCGTGGTTTGAAACCGAGGTTCTGCCCTACCTTCGCCAGAGTACAGCGGAGATACTGGCGTAATGCGCAGCTTTCTTTCCCTTCTCCCTTCGAGGGAGAAGGTGGCTTGCGGAGCAAGACGGATGTGGGGGCGGGCAACCTCATACTCATCGGCGGACCGTCTGCCTGCCGAAACCTCCCCCTCATCCGAGCGCCTTCAGCGCCCACCTTCTCCCTCGAAGGGAAAAGGGAAGGCTCTTCGCGGGTGGATGGGCGCCGTGCTGCTCAGCTTTGCCCTGTCCGCCTGCGCCACGCCGCATCTGCAAGGCCCGCAGACTCCGCCCGTCGGCTTCACCGGCCCGCGCATCGAGGCGGAGGCGCTGGATCGCGGCGTCTTCGTGGTTCAGGATGGCGCGCGGCTGCCCTATCTGCGCTGGAGCCCGGAAGGCCAGCAACCCTGGGCCGTCATCGTCGCCCTGCACGGTTTCAACGACCACTACGCCTCCTTCCGACTGGCCGGGCCGTGGTGGGCGACACGCGGCATCGAGACCTGGGCCTATGACCAGCGCGGCTTCGGCCTGTCGCCCCATCGCGGCGAGTTCGCCCCCGAAAGCCTGACCAGCGCCGACTTGCGCACCATCGTCTCGCTTGTCCGCGCCGAGCGGCCCAACGCCCTGATCGTAGTGGCCGGCGAGAGCATGGGCGGCTCATCGACCATCGCCGCCTTCGGAGGCGAGAGCCCGCCAGACGCCGACCGTGTGGTCCTTCTGGCTCCCGGCGTCTGGGGCTGGTCCAGCCAGAGTCCGTTCAACCGCGCCGGCCTCTGGGCCGCCGCCCGGCTGATTGGCGACAGGGCGGTTGAGCCCCCCGCCTTCGCGGTGCGCAATATCCGCGCCTCGGACAATACGCTGGAGCTGATCCGCAATGGCCGCGATCCGTCCAGCATCCTCTCCACCCGCTTTGATTCCATGCATGGCCTGGTCGACCTGATGGAAGCGGCCTCGATGCGTCTCGGCGCGATCGAGAAACCGACCCTGCTGCTCTACGGCGCCCACGACCAGATCGTGCGCAAGGGGCCCATGCGGCTGGCGCTGGAGCGGGCGGGCGAGCGGCCCAACCTGCGCACCGCCTATTATCCGAACGGCTGGCACATCCTGAACCGCGACCTGCAGGGCGAGGTCGTCTATCGCGACGTCGAGGCCTGGCTGCGCGACGCCGCCGCGCCCTTGCCGTCCGGGGCCGGGCCGGTGCTGCCGGCGCTGCGGGCTGATCCCAAGGCGCGCTGAGTCTTTTCCTGACGCGAAACCGTCATGCTTGCCGTTTAGGCGGGCGCGGCGTATCTCCTCGCGCAATAAAAAATACCCCAGGAAAGGCCTGTCATGGGCAAGACGCTGTTTGATTCCCCCTCTTTCGCGAACCATGAAGGCGTCCACGCCTTCCATGACGAGAAAACCGGCCTGAAGGCCATCGTCGCGGTTCACTCTACCGCGCGCGGCCCCGCCGTCGGCGGCACCCGCATGTGGAACTACGCCACCGCTGAGGAAGCGCTGGAAGACGTGCTGCGTCTGTCCAAGGGCATGAGCTACAAGAACGCGGTCGCCGACCTCGAAATGGGCGGCGGCAAGTCGGTCATCATCGGCGACAGCCGCACCCAGAAGTCGCCGGAGCTGTTCCGCGCCTTCGGTCGCTTCCTGAACGGCCTGGGCGGCAACTACTACGCCGCCGAAGACGTCGGCACCTCGGTCGAGGACATCGCCGAGGCCCGCAAGGTCACGGAATACGTGCTCGGCCTCAAGGACGGCCCGGAAGCCTCGGGCGACCCGAGCCCCGTCACCGCCGAGGGCGTGTTCCGCTCGAACCTGGTCGTGGCGCGCCGCCTGTTCAACCAAGACGACATGACCGGCCTGACCGTCGCCATCCAGGGCGTCGGCCACGTCGGCGCCTATCTGGCCGAGAAGCTGCACAAGGCCGGCGCCAAGCTGATCATCACCGACGTCAACCAGGCCAACCTGGACGCCGTGGCCGCCAAGACCGGCGCCGAGATCGTCTCGCCTGACGCCATCTATGACGTCGCCGCCGACATCTATGCCCCCTGCGCCCTGGGCGCGACGCTGAACCTGCAGACCCTGGACCGCCTCAAGGTCAAGGCCGTCTGCGGCGCCGCCAACAACCAGCTGGCCACCGCCGACATCGGCGACGAGCTGTTCCGTCGCGGGGTGCTGTACGCCCCCGACTACGTCGTCAACGGCGGCGGCATCATCAACGTCGCCTCGGAAATGAACGCCCGCCAGTCGGGCGGCGCCTATGACGCCTCGTGGGTCGAGGGCAAGCTGTCGCGCCTGATGGACACCTTCGAGGAAATCCTCGAGCGTTCGGTGGTCGAGAACAAGCCGACCCACCTGATCGCTGACGCCATCGCCGAAGCCCGCATCAAGGCGGCGGCGGAGCAGAAGGCGGAGCTGCTGAAGGCGGCCTAAGGCGAAAGAAAGCCCTTCTCCCCTTGAGGGAGAAGGTGGGCGCCGAAGGCGCTCGGATGAGGGGTGTGAGCATTGCCGTTGCCGGCAGGGCCTCACCCCTTTTTCGTGTTTGGGTTCGCCTAAAGGCGGCGGTCGCGCAGTCACCCCTCATCCGTCTCGCTGCGCGAGCCACCTTCTCCCTAAAGGCGAGAGGGGAAAGGGAGGATTCCTTCAATCTTTAACGCATCTTAACGCGGCGTTTACCATCCAGGCGGCAGTTTCTGCCTAGCGGGGCGGTGTGGTCCTCCCGCCAGTATGAGGCGGGGACGCGTGGGCGGCTTCACGGCGGCGTTGCAGAAGTTCGGGATCGGCCGCTTGGCCGCAGTGCTTGGCGTCGCCGCGGGCGTGGCCGCTGTGCTGGTCGCCGTCATGCTGCGTGTGGGCCAGGCGCCTGACGCTCTGCTCTATTCCAACCTCGACCTGCGCGAAGCCTCCGAGATCAGCGCCGCCCTCGATCAGGCTGCGATCAAGTACAGCTCCAAGGGCGACGGCTCGACCATCTTCGTCAGCCGCGACGAAGTCGGCACCGCGCGCCTGTTGCTGGCGGGCAAGGGTCTCGTGACCTCGGGCAGCGTCGGCTACGAGATCTTCGACAACCAGTCGGTGCTGGGCCAGACCGAGTTCCAGCAGAACCTCAACGAGCAGCGCGCCCTGCAAGGCGAGCTGTCGCGCACCATCATGTCGATGCGCGGCATCACCTCGGCCCGCGTCCATATCACCATGCCGCGCCGGGAAATGTTCCAGGCCGCCGCCACCGACCCGACCGCCGCCGTGGTCGTGGGCGTCGGCGGTCGCGACCTGAGCGCCGACCAGGTCCGCGCCATCCGCAACGTCGTCGCTTCCTCGGTGCCGAACCTGAAGCCGGACAAGGTCACGGTGACCGACCAGTCCAACCGCACCCTGGCCGCCGGCTCGGAAGACACCGGCTTCACCTCGGCCAACGCCGAAGCCGCCAAGGCCACGACCGAGTCCCAGCTTCAGGCGCGCATCAAGGACATCGTCGAGGGCGTCGTCGGCGCCGGCGCCGCGCGGGTCCAGGTCACCGCCGACATCGACCACAGCCGTTCCACCACCCAGGAACAAAAGTACGATCCCGACGGCCAGGTCGTCCGCTCGACCTCGACCAACGGCTCGCAGTCGCAGGACACGACGGGCCAGGCCGACGGCGGCGTCACCGCCACCAACAATATCCCCGGCGGTCAGGCCCCGAACGCTACGCCGATCGGCTCGACCAACTCGGAAAACACCGAGACC
Organism: Brevundimonas bullata; assembly: GCF_014207965.1. Lineage (GTDB taxonomy): Bacteria > Pseudomonadota > Alphaproteobacteria > Caulobacterales > Caulobacteraceae > Brevundimonas > Brevundimonas bullata_A. The sequence goes on along the minus strand of NZ_JACHLM010000003.1, from coordinate 30,130 downwards.
ACCAACTACGAGATCTCCAACACCACGACGACGACGGTCAAGGAGCCGGGCGAGGTCAAGAAGCTGTCGGTCTCCGTCGCCGTGGACGGCAAGTACACCCCCGCCGCCGACGGCAAGGGCGAGCCGACCTACGCCCCGCGCACCGCCGAAGAAGTGCAGCAGATCAAGACCCTGGTCGCCGCCGCCGTCGGCATCGACGAGACGCGCGGCGACAAGATCGAGGTGGTCAACGTCCGCTTCAACCGCGAGCCGTCGGCGGCGCCGGGCGCGGACGAAGGCTCGTCGATGTTCAACTTCGACAAGAACGACATCATGCGCGGGGTCGAGCTGCTGGTGCTGCTGGTCACCGGCCTGCTGCTGATCTTCTTCGTCGTGCGGCCCCTGCTGAAGACGGCTTCGGGCGGCGGCGGCGTGCCCGCCCTGGTCGGCGCCAACGGCATGCCGGTGACGCCGCTGGACACCCAGCTGGTCGGCGGCGTCCTGCCGGGCCAGCCGCAGATGCTGTCCGGGCCTTCGGAGATGGATCAGCGCCTCGACATCGCCCGCATCGAGGGACAGGTGAAGGCCTCCTCGATCAAGAAGGTGGCCGACTTCGTCGATTCCCACCCCGAGGAATCGACCGCCATTCTCCGCTCCTGGGTGCATGAAACCTAATGACCCGTCTGGTGAGCAAAAAGGGCGCGGTCGACGACATCCGCAAGCTGACGGGGCCTGAACGCGCCGCAGTCGTCCTGCTGTCGCTGGGCGAAGAGCACACCGTCCTGTGGCAGCAGCTCGATGAGGAGGAGATCAAGGAGGTCTCCCAGGCCATGGCCGGGCTCGGCACGGTCGCCGCCCAGGTGGTTGAGGAAGTCCTGGTCGAGTTCGTCTCGGGCATCGGCGGCGCCGGCGCCCTGATGGGCAGCTACGAACAGACCCAGCGCCTGCTGGCCTCCTTCATGTCGGGCGACCGCGTCGACGCCCTGATGGAGGAAATCCGCGGCCCTGCCGGTCGGACCATGTGGGACAAGCTCGGCAATGTGAACGAGGCCGTCCTCGCCAACTATCTGAAGAACGAATACCCGCAGACGGTCGCCGTGGTCCTGTCCAAGGTCAAGCCTGACCACGCCTCGCGCGTGCTGACGGCCCTGCCGGAAGACTTCGCCCTGGAGTGCGTCCAGCGCATGCTGCGCATGGAGCCGGTACAGCGCGACATCCTCGACAAGATCGAGCAGACTCTGCGCACCGAGTTCATGTCCAACCTGGCGCGGACGTCCAAGCGGGACAGCCATGAACTGATGGCCGACATCTTCAACAGCTTCGACCGCCAGACTGAGGCCCGCTTCATCGGCGCCCTGGAGGAACGCAGCCGCGATTCCGCCGAACGCATCCGCTCGCTGATGTTCGTGTTCGAGGACCTGTCCAAGCTGGACCCCGGCGGCGTGCAGACCCTGCTGCGCGCGGTCGAAAAGGACCAACTGGGTCTGGCGCTCAAGGGCGCCTCGGACGCGCTGCGCGAAATGTTCTTCTCCAACATGTCCGAGCGCGCCTCGAAGATCATGCGCGAAGACATGGAATCCATGGGGCCTGTCCGCCTGAAGGACGTCGACGCCGCCCAGATGACCATGGTCCAGGTGGCCAAGGACCTGGCCGCGCGCGGCGACATCATGCTGGCCGGCCAGAGCGGCGACGACGAGTTGATCTACTGACATGACCGGCATCCCCTCCACCGCGCGCCCTTTCATCTTCGACACCGAGTTCGACGCTCACGGCGACGTCGTGCGCCCCTCGGCCTGGCAGCCGGTCAAGCGCTCCTTCGCCCCCGCCGAGGTCGACGCCCTGGTCGCCCAGGCGCGGCTGGAAGCCCGTCAGCAGGCCCTGGCCGAGGTCGAGGCCCTGCGCGCCGACGCCCTGTCGACCCTGGCCCAGACGGTGGCCCATGCCGCCGGCGCCCTGAGCACGGTCGCCGAGGCGCACCGCCATCAGTCAGCTGAACTGTCCGTCGCCGCCGCCCGCACCCTGGCCTCCGCCGCCTTCGACCGCTTCCCGCGCCGCCCGCTGGAAGCCGCCATCGAACAACTGGCCCAGGAAATCGACGCCTCGCCCCGGTTGCAGGTTCGCGCCGCCGGGCTGGACGCCGAGACCCGCGCCCACGTGGAGGCCCTGTGCGCCGACGCCGGCTTCAGCGGCCTGATCGCCTTCCGCGAGGACGCCGGCGCCCCTGCCGCCGCCTTCACCCTGGAATGGGCCGACGGCCGCGCCGAGTTTGATCCCGAGGGCGTCGCCGCCCGCGTCTCCGCCGCGCTGGAGGCCGCGCTCGCGGCCGAGGCCGGTCATGCTGAACCCCTCGACAGGAGCGCCTTCTGATGGCCACCGACGATCTCGCCCTGGAAGAGTTCGGCGACTCCACCGCCCTGAACATCGCCGATGAGGGCGGCGACAAGTCCGCCGCCGACCTGGCCACCGTCTTCGACGTTCCGGTCAATATCTCGGCCGTGCTGGGCAAGGCCCACATGTCGGTCGCCCAGCTGCTGAAGCTGAATCGCGGCTCGGTGCTGGAGCTGGACCGCAAGGTCGGCGAGGCCATCGACATCTTCGTCAACAACCGTCTGGTCGCCCGCGGGGAGGTCGTCGTCGTCGAGGATCGCCTGGGCGTGACCATGACGGAAATCATCAAGACCGAGGACTCGGGCGCCTGATTGGCCGCCCGGTTTTCGCAGTAGAGATCTAGAGGAGAAGACCCATGCGGCTTCTGGTGGTTGGCAGGCTCAGCGGACAGCTGGCGACGGCGGTGAAGATGGCCATGGCGCACGGCGCCAAGGTCCAGCACGTCGAACGCGCTGATCAGGCGACCGAGCAACTGCGTCGCGGGCAGGGGGCCGACCTGATGATGGTCGACTACCGCATCGACATCGCCGCCCTGATCGCCGCCAACGACGCCGAGCGCATCTTCGTGCCCATCGTCGCCTGCGGCGTGGACGCCGACGCCAAGGAGGCCGCCGACGCCATCCGCGCCGGGGCCAAGGAGTTCATCCCCCTGCCGCCCGAGGCGGACCTGATCGCCGCCGTCCTGTCCGCCGTGGCCGACGACGAGCGCCCGATGATCTCGGCCGATCCGGCGATGAAGGCCGTCGTCGCCCTGGCCGATCAGGTGGCGCGTTCGGACGCCTCCATCCTGATCACCGGCGAAAGCGGCGTCGGCAAGGAGGTGATGGCCCGTCACCTGCACAACGGCTCCAAGCGCGCCGACCGCGCCTTCATCAGCGTCAACTGCGCCGCCATTCCCGACAACCTGCTGGAATCCGAGCTGTTCGGTCACGAGAAGGGCGCCTTCACCGGCGCCGTCGCGCGCCGCATCGGCAAGTTCGAAGAGGCCGACGGCGGCACGCTTCTGCTGGATGAAATCAGCGAGATGGACGCCCGGCTGCAGGCCAAGCTGCTGCGCGCCATCCAGGAGCGGGTCATCGACCGCGTCGGCGGCTCCAAGCCGGTGCCGGTCAACATCCGCATCATCGCCACCTCTAACCGCGACCTGGCCAAGGCCGTGGCCGAGGGGACCTTCCGCGAGGACCTGCTCTATCGCCTGAACGTGGTGAACCTGCGCCTGCCGTCCTTGCGCGAACGTCCCGGCGACATCGCCGTCCTGTGCGACCACTTCGTGCGCAAATACGCCGCCGCGAACGGCGTGCCGCCGCGCCCGATCTCGGTCGACGCCCGCCGCGCCCTGGTCGGCCACCGCTGGCCCGGCAACGTGCGCGAGCTTGAAAACGCCATGCACCGCGCCGTCCTGCTGGCTACGGGGCCCGAGATCGACGTCGACGCCATCCGCCTGCCGGACGGCCGCCCCCTGCTGGAAGGCGGATCGACCGCGCCGTCGCCGACCGCCTCGACCTATGACGCCGGCGTCGCCGGTCATGCGGCCCAGATGGCCGGCGCCATGACCCGCAGCTTCGTCGGACAGACCGTGGCCGAGATGGAAAAGACCCTGATCCTCGACACTTTGAACCACTGCCTGGGCAACCGCACCCATGCCGCGACGATTCTAGGCATCTCGATCCGCACCCTGCGCAACAAGCTGAACGAATACGCCGACGAAGGCACGCCCATCCCGGCCCCGCAGTCGGGCGTGGCCGCCGCCTACGGCGCGGCGGGCTAGACCCATGGGCGCCGACCGCCGGATCATGCTGCTGGGCGCGGGCGCGCTGATGCTTGCCGCCTGCTCGCGCGAGGTGAAGTCCGCCGAAACCGATCTGGACGCCGACATGGCGGCGGACGGCGAGACGCTGGATCTGGACCTGTCGGACCTGGAAGCGCGCCACGGCGGTCGCCTGGGTCTGGCCGTGGCCTCGGGCGGAATGAACGCCGCCTGGCGCGGCGACGAACGCTTCGTCTATTGCTCGACCTTCAAGATGTACCTGGCCGCCGCCACCCTGTTGCGCGTCCAGGCCGGGCAGGAGCGGCTGGATCGCGCCATCCCGATCACCGCCGCCGACATGATCAACCATGCCCCGACCACGGAACCGGCGGTCGGTTCGACCCTGACCGTCGAGCAGTTGATGAAGGCCACGGTCGAGCTGAGCGACAACCCCGCCGCCAACATCCTGATCCGTGAGATGGGCGGGCTGGACGCCCTGCGCGCCTTCTATCGCGGCATCGGCGACGACAGCACCCGCGTCGACCGTCTCGAACCCGAGATGAACCGCGCGGATGGCGATAAGGACACCATCACCCCGATCCAGTCGGTGCAGAACATCAGCCGTCTGCTGGTCTCGCCCGAGACCCCGCTGAACCCCACCTCTAAGGCCTTGCTGATGCGCTGGATGACCGACACCCCGACCGGGCAGGGCCGCATCAAGGCGGGCGTGCCCGCCGGCTGGACCGTGGCGCACAAGACCGGCACCGGCGGCTATGGCCCGACCAACGACATCGGCCTGATCCAGCCGCCCAAGGAAGCGCCCATGGTCATCGCCGTCTATTTCCACGCCACGCGGGATTCGACCGACGCCCAGCGCGAGGCCGTCATCGCCGACGCCACCCGTCTGGCGTTGAAAGCCCTCGGCCATGGCTGAGACCGCGCGAATCCTGTCATCAGGCGGGATGAGCTTCGCCCGCCGCCATGGTTGATGCGCCGATCCTGATGAAGGACGGCTATGCGCGCCCCACCGGGCGTGACGCGCTCGGCTGGGTGATGCGCGGCGAAGTGATGATGGCGCTCGGCGTGATCGGCGTCATCATGCTGCTGATCCTGCCGGTCCCGAAGATGCTTCTGGACCTGCTGCTGGCGATCTCGCTGGTCTCGTCCGTGCTGATCCTGATGACGGCCGTGATGATGAAGCGGCCGCTGGATTTCGCCATCTTCCCCACGGTGCTGCTGGTTTCGACCCTGTTCCGCCTGGGCCTCAACCTAGCCTCGACCCGGTTGATCCTGACCCACGGCCACGAAGGTCACGACAGCGCCGGTCAGGTCATCAACGCCTTCGGCCAACTGATGATGGGGGGCAACTTCATCATCGGGGTGATCATCTTCGCCATCGTCCTGGTGGTGAACTTCGTGGTCATCACCAAGGGATCGACCCGTATCGCCGAGGTCTCGGCCCGGTTCACTCTGGACTCCATGCCGGGCAAGCAGATGGCCATCGACGCCGACCTGTCGTCGGGCCTGATCGACGAGGACCAGGCCAAGCTGCGTCGCAAGGAGCTGGAGCAGGAATCCACCTTCTTCGGGGCCATGGACGGCGCCTCCAAGTTCGTGCGCGGCGACGCCGTGGCGGGCCTGATCATCACCTTCATCAACGCCATCGGCGGCCTGCTGATCGGGGTGCTGCAACACCAGCTGCCGGTGGGCGAGGCGGCCAACACCTATGTCCAGCTGACCATCGGCGACGGCCTGGTGACCCAGGTCCCGGCCATCATCATCTCCATCGCCGCCGGCTTCCTGGTGTCCAAGGCGGGCGTCGAGGGCACGGCGGACAAGGCCCTGGTGGCGCAACTGGCCACAAACCCGGTGTCGCTGGGCGTCGTCTCGGGCGCCGCAGGCCTGATCGGCCTGATCCCGGGCATGCCGCTGATCCCCTTCGCCGCCCTGGCCATTGGTTCCGGCTTCATGGCCTGGCGCCTGGGTCGCAACCGGCTCAGGCCCGCCGTGGTCGAGGGGGCTGTTGACCTGGGCAAGCCCAAGGAGGATGTCGAGGAGCCGATCTCCACCGCCCTGACCATCGACGAGGTCAAGATCGAGCTTGGCTACGCCCTGCTGACGCTGATCAATGATCTGGAAGGCCGTCGCCTGACCGATCAGATCCGCGCCCTGCGCCGTTCGTTGGCCCAGGAATACGGGTTCGTCATGCCCAGCGTGCGCATCCTCGACAACATGCGCCTGCCCAATCAGGGCTACGCCATTCGCATCAAGGAGATGGAGGCCGGGGCCGGCGAGGTGCGCCTGTCGTCCCTGATGGCTATGGACCCGGCGGGTCGTCAGGTCGAGCTGCCAGGCGAGCACACGCGCGAGCCGGCCTTCGGTCTGCCCGCCACCTGGATCGATGAATCCCTGCGCGAAGAGGCCACCTTCCGCGGCTACACCCTGGTCGATCCCTCGACGGTGCTGACCACGCACCTGACCGAGATCCTCAAGGAGAACATGGCCGAGCTGCTGACCTACGCCGAGGTGCAGAAGCTGTTGAAGGAGCTGAAGGGCGAGGAACAGAAGCTGATCGAGGAGTTGATCCCCACGGTCGTCACCGTCACCACCCTGCAACGGGTGCTGCAAAGCCTGCTGCGGGAAAAGGTCTCGATCCGCGATCTGCCCGCCATCCTCGAAGGCCTGGCCGAGGCCGCGCCCCACACCACCAGCGTCACCACCCTGGTCGAGCACGTCCGCACCCGTCTGGCGCGCCAGCTGTGCTGGGCCAACCGCGGCGACGACGGCGCCCTGCCCATCATCACCCTGTCGCCCGACTGGGAGCAGGCCTTCGCCGAAAGCCTGATCGGTCCGGGCGAGGACAAGCAACTGGCCATGGCTCCCAGCCGCCTTCAGGACTTCATCCGCAACGTCCGCGACGTCTTCGAGCGCGCCGCCATGTCGGGTGAAAATCCGGTCCTGCTGACCGGCCCCCAGGTGCGCCCCTATGTCCGCTCCATCATCGAGCGTTTCCGCGGCCAGACCGTGGTGATGAGCCAGAACGAGGTCCACCCCAAGGCCCGGCTGCGGACCGTCGGCACGGTCTGATCGGGATCGAGGTTAACGACTGGACTCAAGGGGTTCGGTCGATAAGCTGTCGGGCATGAAACGCATTCGGCTGGCCCTGCGCAACTTTGGCGGCTTTCTGCGCACGCCGACCCTCAGTCGTTCGATCATCGCCCTGTTGGCCTTGGCCATCCTGCTGCTGCTGGCGGTGAACGCGGCCACCTTCGTCATGATCCAGCGCACGGCGGCCTATAACGACACCGTCGATCACAGTCAGCAGGTGCGCCTGGCCTCCAAGGACGTGCTCAGCCTGCTGGCCGACGCCGAGACGGGCCAGCGTGGCTTCATGCTGACGGCGCGCGCGGAATATCTCGGGGTTCACAACCGCGCCGTGGCCGCGCTTCCGGCCGTGCTGGCGCGTCTGGACGGTCTGATCGGCGACGACAAGGAGCTAAAGCCCCGCATCGCGCGGGTTCAGACGCTCTACCACCAGCGCATGGCCCTGATGGACCACACCATCGACCTGACCCGCACCGGCCGGATCGGCGAGGCCGTGTCTCAAATCCGCAGCGGCCAGGGCAAGGCCCTGATGGACGCCATGCGGGTCGAACTGACCGCCATCGACGCCGTCGAGGCCCGGCGTCTGGCCGAGCGCACCCGCCAGTCCGAACGCGCCTCGGCGGTGACGGTTTCGGTCAACGCCCTGGCCGCTGTGCTGATCCTTATCCTGGCGGGCATCAGCGTCTGGCTGGTGCGCCGCTATGTCGAGGAGATCGAGAGCGCCCGGCTGGAGTTGGACCGCGTCAACGCCGGGCTGGAAAATCAGGTTCGCGACCGCACCGCCGAACTGACCCGCGCCAACGAGGAAATTCAGCGCTTCGCCTATATCGTCAGCCACGACCTGCGCGCGCCCCTGGTCAACGTCATGGGCTACACCTCCGAATTGGAGCAGGTCGGCAAGATCTTCGACCACCAGCTGACCACCCTGGCTCAGACCCACCCCGACGCCATCGAACCCGAGGCCATCCGCGCCGTGCGCGAAGACGTGCCCGAGGCCGTCGGCTTCATTCGCGCCTCGACCGCCAAGATGGACCGTCTGATCAACGCCATTCTGAAGCTGTCGCGCGAAGGCCGCCGGGCTCTGGTTTCCGAGGTCCTGCCCATGACCGCTGTGGTTCAGTCCATCGCCGACAGTCTGCATCATCAGGTCATGGAGACCGGCGGCGAAATCGTGGTGCGCGACCTGCCCGCGCTGGAAAGCGATCGGCTTTCGATTGAGCAGGTCTTCGGCAACCTGCTGGACAACGCGGTCAAGTATCAGCAGCCGGGCCGCCCTCTCCAGATCGTGGTTGACGGCGAGCTGACTGGCGACGGCCGCGTCCACTATCGCATCACCGACAACGGGCGCGGCGTGTCCGCGCGCGACCATGAACGCATCTTCGAACTGTTCCGGCGGGCCGGAAAGCAGGATCAGCCGGGCGAGGGTCTGGGCCTGGCCTTTGTCCGCAACAGCGTGCGCCGTCTTGGCGGAACCATCACGCTGGAATCCGAGCTGGGACAAGGCTCGACATTCCATCTGAAATTCCCCACACGATTGATCGTGCTGGGCGATGCAGGAGACCGTCTATGAGCCATTCCGTGAAGATCGTCATGGTCGAGGACGACCACGGCCACGCCAAGCTCATCGAAAAGAACATCCGCCGCGCCAATATCGCCAACGATATTGTTCACTTCGATCATGGCGACGCCGCCCTTGAATATCTGTTCACTGACGAGGTCCGCGCCCACGGGCCGCTGCTGATCCTGCTGGACCTCAACCTGCCGGACATGTCGGGCACTGACATCCTGGAAAAGGTCAAATCGGACGAGCGCCTGCGCCGCGCCCCGGTCGTCATCCTGACCACGACTGACGACAAGGTCGAAATCCAGCGCTGCTACGACCTGGGCTGCAACGTCTACATCACCAAGCCGGTGGACTACGAAGCCTTCGCCGGCGCCATCCAGCAGTTGGGCCTCTTCCTGTCCGTCATGCAGGCGCCCGAGATTTGAGCGACTTGAGCGACATGGGGGCCCCTATCCGCCTGCTCTACATCGACGACGACCGGGGTCTGTCGCGGCTGGTCCAGAAGGAACTGGGCCGTCACGGCTATGAGGTGACCTGCGCCCCCGACGCCGACGCCGGTTACGCCGCGCTTCAGGCGGGCGCGTTCGACGTCTGCGCCCTGGATCACTACATGCCGGGCCGCGAGGGGCTGGACGTCCTTCCCGACATTCTGAACCTGCCCAGCCCGCCGCCGGTGGTCTATGTCACCGGGGCCCAGGACGGCCGCATCGCCGTGGCCGCCCTGCGCGCCGGGGCCGCCGACTATGTCATCAAGGACGTGTCAGAGGACTTCACCGCCCTGCTGCGCTCGGCGGTCGAGGACGCCCTGCTGCGTCGTCGCCTCGAGCGCGAGAACGAGCTGGCCCAGGAAGAGGTCCGCATCGCCCGCGACCGCGCCGAGGCCATGCTGCGAGAGGTCAACCACCGCGTCGGCAATTCCCTGCAACTGGTGTCCAGCTTCATCTCGCTGCAACTGCGCCAACTGGCCGACGAGGGCGCGCGTTCGGCCCTGCGGGAGGCCCAGGTGCGGATCGAGGCGGTCGCCCACGTCCACCGCCGGCTCTACACGTCGTCGGATCTCGCCACCGTGGCGATGGACGAATACCTGCATGGCCTGGTCGAGGAACTGGGCAAGTCGATCGGGCCCAACGACGGCTCGCCTCGCCTCAGCCTGCGCGCCGAGTCGATGCGGGTTACGACGGATCAGGCCGTATCGCTCGGCGTCATCGTCACCGAACTGGTCACCAACGCCGTCAAATACGCCTATGAGCCGGGCGAGGGCGGAGAAATCCGCGTCGTGCTGCAAGCGGTCGCCGAAGGGCGCGCCATGTTGACGGTCGAGGACGACGGCCCCGGCCTGGGCGACGGCGCCCCCAAGGGCACGGGCCTGGGCGCCAAGATCGTTTCCGCCATGGCCGGCGGCCTTCGTTCTGCGGTCGAGTTCGACGTCGAGCATCCCGGCGTGCGGGCGCAACTGGTCTTCGACCTTTAGGCCTTTCGCATCGCCCGTGACGCGCGTTAGTCTGCCTCAATGAAGCTTCAGTTTGGAACGGCCCGACCCGGCCTCGACTACATCCACCGCGCCGCGACCTTCGGTCTGGTCGAACGAGACGGCAAGCTGGCCTGCGTGCGCGTCGACCGGGGCGAGGGCAGCTATTTCGACCTGCCGGGCGGCGCCGTCGACGGCGAAGAAAGCGAACAACAGGCTCTGGTTCGCGAGTTCGCCGAGGAGACGGGCCTGATCGTCGAGCCCGAGGACCGCCTGACCGAGGCTGCGCAGTATTTCCGCAAGACGGACGGCTCGCCGGTCAACAATGCCGGCGGTTTCTGGACCGTGCGCCTGACGGGTTTCGACGCCTCGACCCAGTGCGAAGATGACCATGAGCTGGTGTGGCTGGACCCTCTGGACGCCGTGTCCCGCCTGCGCCACGAAGCCCACGCCTGGGCCGTGGTGAAATGGCTGCGTTCGAAAATCTAGGGAACCGCCCCGCCCGCGAACGGTTGTTTCTGTCGAAGCGTCGTCAGTCCGACGGCGTCAATACAGAGGGTTCTCATGCCTGATCATGACCGTGTCGAAGGCGCCGCCAAGAATATCGGCGGCAAGATCAAGGAAGCCGCCGGTAAGGTGACTGGTGACGAAAAGCTGAAAGCTGAAGGCCGTGCCGATCAAGTCGAAGGCAAGGTCCAGAACGCTGTCGGCGGCCTCAAGGACACCTTGCGCGACGGCCGCAACTAGACCCTGTTTGCACAGATCAAGCCGTCGCCCCCTCGCGGGGCGGCGGCTTTTTCATGCGCGCGTCAGTCGCCGCCGAGGCGGATGCGCAAACCCTCAGGTTCGCGCACCTCGCCCGGGGCGGGACGGCAGTCGTTGTTGAAGGCGAGGGTGCCGCTGGGCGTGCGTTGGGGGCGGCTGTCGCAAACCTTCTCCAGCGGCGCCGGCGCGCCGAGTGCGGCGACCGGGCGCGGTCCGCACTGCATGGCGTAGCCGTTCGCCGCCGTGCCCGGGGTGCAATTTTCCAACGCCGCGGAGGGGCGCAGGCCGTCGGGCAGACGGTCGCCCAGAACGGCGGCCAACGTCACCCGCACCCGCGCCTGACAATGCTCCAGCGGCTCGTCCCTGCGGATGAAGGGGCTGCACTGCGACCGCTCCCAGCCAAAGGGGTCGGCCAGGGCGTGGGCGGGCAGGACCGGAACAGGCGCTGCGGCGACGGCTTCGACTGGGGCGGGCGGATCGTCGGACCAGACCACCGCGGGCGCGGCCTGTTGCAGCATCAAGGCGAAAAGCAGAGCCGTCATCATCGCGTCCCTCCCGGATCAGAAGGCGACGCTAACACAGCTTCAGCCGGACGCCAGGCCAAGCTTGGGCGCTCGGCCCTCAGCGCGTCAGCGCCCGCATCGCCTTGTCCAGCCCGTCCAGCGTCAGCGAATACATCCTCTGGTCCATGACCTCGCGGATCAGGCCGACTGACGGGGTATAGCTCCAGTAGCGTTCGGTGACGGGGTTCAGCCAGACCGACTTGTCCCACTGTTGCCGGGCGCGTTTCAGCCAGACGGCGCCGGCTTCCTCGTTCCAGTGCTCGACCGAGCCGCCGGGCATGGTGATCTCATAGGGGCTCATGGTGGCGTCGCCGACGAAGATGGCGCGCCAGTCGCCGGGGTATTTGTTCAGCACGTCCCAGGTCGGGATCTTCTCGTTGTGCCGCCGCCGATTGTCCTTCCACACCCCTTCGTAGAGGCAGTTGTGGAAGTAGAAGAACTCCAGGTTCTTGAACTCGGTCTTGGCCGCCGAGAACAGCTCCTCGCACAGCTTGATATGGCCATCCATCGACCCGCCGATGTCGAGGAACAGCAGGACCTTGATGGTGTTGCGCCGCTCGGGCCGCATCTGGATGTCCAGCCAGCCCTGACGCGCCGTGCCGTCGATGGTGCCGTCCATGTCCAGTTCTTCGGCCGCGCCCTCGCGCGCGAAGCGGCGCAGGCGGCGCAGGGCGACCTTGATGTTGCGGGTGCCCAGCTCGACGCTGTCGTCCAGGTTCTTGTATTCGCGCTTTTCCCAGACCTTGACCGCGCGGCCCTGCTTGGCCGGCCCGCCGATACGAACGCCCTCGGGATTATAGCCGCCGTGACCAAAGGGGCTGGTCCCGCCCGTGCCGATCCAGCGGTTGCCGCCCTCATGCCGGCCCTTTTGCTCCTCCAGGCGCTGTTTCAGCGTCTCCATCAGCTTGTCGAAGCCCCCGAGCGCCTCGATCTGGGCCTTCTCCTCGTCGGTCAGGAACTTCTCGGTCAGCAGCCGCAGCCAGTCCTCGGGGATGTCGGTGGTCAGGTCCTCGCCCGCGCCGACCGTCTCCAGCCCCTTGAACACCTTGCCGAACACCTGATCGAAGCGGTCATAGTGCTTCTCGTCCTTGACCAGCACCGCCCGCGACAGATGGTAAAAGGCCTCGACGTCGCGCCCGGCCACGTCCTTGTCCATGGCCTCCATCAGATGGAGCCATTCCTTCAGCGAAACCGGAACACGGGCTTCGCGCAGGGCGGTGAAGAAGGGCAGGAGCATGGGATCAGATTGGGCCGCGATCAGCCGCGCCGCAAGATGAACTCGTGGTCGTTCCAGGCGCCGACCGGGTAGTCGTACTCTCCGGCCTTCTCGAACCCATAGGCGGCGTAGAGTTTCTGGGCCTTCTCGTTGCCGCTCCAGACGCCGACCCACAGGGGGCCGTCGGTGTGGGCCTCCATCCAGTCCAGCGCCAGTTTCAGCAGCTTCGTCCCCAGACCCAACCCTTGCGCGTCGCGGCCGATGTAGAGGCGGCGCAGTTCGGCGTGGCTGGGGCGAGCGTCGGGATGGGGCAGGGTGTTCGGCCCGGTGTTGGCGAAGCCCAGGATCTCGCCGTCGCGGTCGGCCACCCACCAGGCGGCGCCGGGCTCGGCCAGTTTCGCGGAAATGGTCTCGACGCTGAAGCTCTTGTCGAGGAAGGCGGCCAGGTCGTCGGCGGGGTAGGGGATGCCGAAACCCTCGACAAAGGTGTCCACAAAGGTCTGTCGCCCCAGCACGGCCAGGGCGGCGGCATCGTCGGGTCGGGCGGGGCGGATCAGGGCTTCGGTCATGGCTTCGGCCATAGCGCCGCGAGGCCCGGCGGTCGAGGCCGCAGGGCCCGCTCGCGAGGCTGTCATCGCTTGGTGGTTGCAGGGGCGCGTGCCGGGAGCTACCACCATCTTCCAAGGGGCGGACGAAACGCCTGCCCCGTCAACCGCATTCGGGGGGATTGAGGGACGCCAAAGCCTTGATTTCACAGGCCGCTCCCCGTGCTATGACGTCTCCCGCACTCATGACTCACACCGAATCCGTCGCATCGACGCCTTCAGAGGCGCCCTCCGCCGCCCAGGCGACGCCGGCGCTCGGCGCGATTATCCTCGCCCGCCACGGCGAACCGGCCCTGTCGCGCAAATGTCTGATCACCTCGGACGAATATCGCGACTGGTGGGGCCGCTACGAGATCGGCGGACTGCGCGCCGGCCAGACGCCGCCCCAGACCCTGCTGAGCGCCGCCGAGGGTGCGGGCGCCATCTACGCCTCGTCGCGCCGTCGCGCCCAGGAAACGGCTAAGGCCGTGGCCCGCGACCGCGAGGTCCTGGTCGACGCCTTGTTCATCGAGGCGCCCCTGCCGCCGCCGCATTTCCCGTCGTGGATCAAGCTGTCGCCGCGCTATTGGGGCGTGATCTCGCGCTTCTGGTGGCACGTCTTCAACCACCACGAAGGCCAGGAAACCCGCGCCGAGGCCGAGGTCCGCGCCGATCAGGCCGCCCGCATCCTGATCGCCCGCGCGGGCGAAGGTCAGGACGTCCTGGTTCTTGCGCACGGCTATTTCAACCACATGGTCGGCCAGAAGCTGAAGCTCCACGGCTGGCGTCTGGCCGAGAACCAGGGCTTCAAATACTGGTCACAGCGTCGCTACGAGAAGCGCTAAGCTGTCCTCCTACGCTCATCCCGGCGAAGGCCGGGATCCAGATCATATGACGGCGTTGCTGGCTGCAAATGGCGCTATTGCGGCGCTTCTGGATAGGGGCGCGCCTTTCAATCTGGATCCCGGCCTTCGCCGGGATGAGCGAACGGGGTTGATCGCGGGCCCCACTACCGCCGGGTGACGGATATGACGCCTTTCGTCGTTGCTGCGCCGCGCGGGCGTCTCTAGGTTGCGGCCATCATGACCGACGCCCCCGTTTCCCCCGCCATTTCCGCCGATCTCAGCTTCGAGGACGCCCTGTCGCGTCTGGAGGGCATCGTCTCGCGCCTGGAGTCCGGCCAGGCTCCGCTGGAAGAATCCATCGCCCTGTACGAAGAGGGCGCGCGCCTCAAGGCCCACTGCGAGGCTCGCCTGAAGGCCGCCCAGCTGCGCGTCGAGAAGATCGTCGTCGGCGCCGACGGCCAGGCCAAGGGCGTCGAGCCGGCCGAGTTCGGCTGAGGCTGTGACCCTGCTCGCCGCCAACTCCCCGGAACAGGCCGTCATCGACCGGGTGGCCGAGATCGCCGATCTGGTCACGGTCGCCCTCGACGAGCTGTTGCCCCGCGCCGACGGCCCCGAATCACGTCTGACCGAGGCCATGCGCTATGCGGCGCTTGGCCCCGGCAAGCGCCTGCGCCCCTTCTTCGCCATCGAGGCGGGCCGGATGCTGCAAGTGGACGAGCAGGCTGTGCTGCGCGCCGCCTGCGCCCTGGAATGCGTCCACGCCTATTCGCTGGTGCACGACGACCTGCCGGCCATGGACGACGACGACGTGCGCCGTGGCCGTCCGACCCTGCACATCGCCTATGACGAGGCGACCGCCATCCTGGCCGGTGACGCCCTGCAGACCGCCGCCTTCGACATCATCCTGGACGAAGACACCCACGACGACGCAGGCGTACGCTGCGAGCTGGCTCGGCGCCTGTCCTTTGCGTCGGGCGCGCGCGGCATGGCGGGCGGCCAGATGATCGACCTGCTGGGCGTCCGCGACGATCTGGGCGGCGTCGCCCGGATGCAGCGGCTGAAGACCGGCGCCCTGTTCGCCTACGCCTTCGAGATCCCGCTGATCATCTCGCGCGGCGGCGAGGACGCCTGGCACGCCCTGACCAGCTTCGCCCACGACCTGGGCCTGGCCTATCAGATCATCGACGATGTTCTGGACGCGGAAGGCTCGGCCGAAGAGATGGGCAAGGCCGCCGGCGGCAAGGACGCGGCGCTGGGCAAGACCAATTTCGTCACCCTGCTGGGCGTCGACGCGGCGCGTCACAGGGTCGCGCACCTGGCCGATCAGGCCCGCTCCCACCTTGACCTGTTCGGCCACGAGGCCGAAATCCTCAAGGCCAGCGTGGACTTTGTGCTCAAGCGCAGGTCCTGATAGGAAACGCCCCCGCCGTCCGCGGGTTAAATGACTGACGATCCGCGTCAAAGGCCCCCGTTTACGATGCCCGACACCCCCGTTCTCGACACCGTCACCGTTCCCGCCGACATGCGCGGGTTCGATATCGCGCGGCTGAAGCAGTTGGCCGACGACGTGCGGACCGAGACCATCGACGCTGTCTCCGTCACCGGCGGCCACCTGGGCTCGGCGCTCGGCGTGGTCGAGCTGACCGTCGCTCTGCACCATGTGTTCGAGACGCCGAAGGACATCCTGATCTGGGACGTCGGCCATCAATGCTATCCGCACAAGATCCTGACCGGGCGGCGCGACCGCATCCGCACCCTGCGTCAGGGCGGCGGCCTGTCGGGCTTCACCAAGCGCTCGGAAAGCGAATACGACCCCTTCGGCGCGGCCCACGCCTCGACCTCGATTTCGGCGGCGCTTGGCTTCGCCGCCGCCCGCGACGCCAAGGGCGAGAAGAACCGCGTCGTGGCCGTCATCGGCGACGGCTCCATGTCGGCGGGCATGGCCTATGAGGCGATGAACAACGCCGCCGAGGCCACCAGCGGTCAGTTGATGGTGGTGCTGAACGACAACGACATGTCGATCGCCCCGCCCGTCGGCGGCATGAGCGCCTATCTGGCTAAACAGGTCTCGGGCGGCGCCTATCAGAACATCCGCAAGGTCGGAAAGAAGTTCGTCGACCACATGCCGCGCCCGTTCCGCGATGCGGCGCGCAAGGCCGAGGAATACGCCCGCGGCATGATCGTCGGCGGCACCTTCTTCGAGGAACTGGGCTTCTACTACATCGGGCCGATCGACGGTCACGACATGGAGAACCTGGTCCCGATCCTGAAGAACGCCGCCGCCATCACCGACCGTCCGGTGCTGGTCCACGTCGTGACGCAAAAGGGCAAGGGCTACGCCCCGGCCGAGGACAGCGCCGACAAGTACCACGGCGTGGTCAAGTTCGACGTCGTCTCGGGCAAGCAGGCCAAGGCCGTCTCCAACGCCCCCAGCTACACCAAGGTCTTCGGCACCGAGCTGATCAAGCACGCCCGGACCGACCCCAGCATCGTGGCCATCACCGCCGCCATGCCGACCGGCACGGGGCTGGACCTGTTCGGTCAGGCCTTCCCGGACCGCACCTTCGACGTCGGCATCGCCGAGCAGCACGCCGTCACCTTCGCCGCCGGTCTGGCCGCCGACGGGATGAAGCCGGTCTGCGCCATCTATTCGACCTTCCTCCAGCGCGGCTATGACCAGGTCGTCCACGACGTGGCCATCCAGTCCCTGCCGGTGCGCTTCGCCATGGACCGCGCCGGTCTGGTCGGCGCCGACGGCGCGACCCACGCCGGCAGCTTCGACATCGGCTTCATGGGGGCTCTGCCTGGCATGGTGCTGATGGCCGCCGCCGACGAGGCGGAACTGGCCGCCATGATCTCCACCTCCCTGGCCATCGACGACCGTCCCAGCGCCTTCCGCTATCCGCGCGGCGACGGCGTCGGCGTGGAAATCCCCGAGCTGGCCGCCCCGCTGGAGATTGGCAAGGGCCGCATCGTCCGGGAAGGCACCTCGGTCGCCATCCTGTCGCTGGGCACCCGCTTGCAGGAATCGCTGAAAGCCGCCGACCTGCTGGCCGCGCGCGGCGTCTCGGCCACCGTCGCCGACGCCCGCTTCGCCAAGCCGCTTGACGCCGACATGATCCTGCGTCTGGCGCGCGAGCATGAGTGTCTGATCACGGTGGAAGAGGGCGCCATGGGCGGCTTTGGCGCCTTCGTCCTGCAACTGCTGGCCGAGAAGGGCGCGTTGGACGCCGGTCTCAAGATTCGCACCCTGACACTGCCCGACGTCTTCCAGGATCAGGACAAGCCCGAGATCATGTACGCCCAGGCCGGCCTCGACGCCGACCACATCGTGGCTGTCGCCCTGACCGCCCTCGGGGTCGACGCTAGCCGCGCCGTCCGGGCTTAGCACACCCTTCCTTCTCCCCTTGCGGGTGGAGGAAGCACGTATCGCGAGCTGACGACGGGTGGGCGCCGGTGGCGCTCGGCTGAGGGGTCTCGCCACCCCCGGAATCCGCTCATCCCGGCGAAGGCCGGGATCCAGATTGTAAGATGCGCCGCCCGGTTCAAATGGCGCAATCCCGCCTCTGACCGCAGGCCGCCCAGCCATATGATCTGGATCCCGGCCTTCGCCGGGATGAGCGAGTTAAGGCGATAGCCTGCACATCAAGCCCCTCCAATCCCTGAAAACCAGAGGTAATGCCCGCCGCTCGCCGCGATCAACGAGCCCCACCCGCTACCTGCCCCATGCTTCCCTCGTCCCGTCGCAAGGGAGGGCTCGCTCGGCCGGCGAACCGAAGCGGCGGCGGGAGCGGAGAGAACGGGGGTCTTGTCGAACCGTTCGTCCTCCATCGCACGCGCCGGGCAAGGGAGCACCCAGCGGAAGGCGGCGATGGATCAGGCGGGCGGTTCAGGAGTGAGAAGCGAGGCGGCGCGAACGCGCTTCCTCCAATCGCGGCCTCAAGTAGCGCGAAGCGCGGTAGGCCACACTTCAGATGAGACATCGATGGGGCCTAGCGACGGGGCGTTCGACCTGTCCGCCATAGAGGTCTCGGTCAGGGTCGCGGGGGTTACGCGGACCGTTCCAGGACTGCACGCCGGTGCAGCCTGCCCGTCATGGGCGCCGGGGGTAGCCGCAAAGAACGGCGCCTGCCCCGAGCTCATGTCCAACTCTTCGCGCGAGGCGTCGGCCTTCGTCGAAACGGTATTACTCATCTGTCTCCGGGCGAAGCCCCGGCGCCCCGCCCAGCCCTCCACCGCCCGCGATTTCGCGAGGCGGGCGTCGGCGCTCAAGCAGCCCAAAGGGCGATAGCGCACTCAGGATGTTCTCCCTCCCCTTCATGGGGAGGGTGGCTGGCGCGCAGCGCCAGACGGGTGGGGGCGCTTCGGCAGTTCAAGCGCCGCGCCCGTCATCCCCACGCCCTCCCCACCCGGTCGCTGACGCGACCACCCTCCTCATGAAGGGGAGGGAGAAGCTGCGTCCTTCCGCGACCCGTCGTCGCGCACGCAACTTTCACTGTTTCCAATCGGTTTCATCCCGGTAAAATGGAGAAGAAAGCCTTGCCGTGGTGGCGTTGCGCCCCCAGTTTGAGGTTTCCAGTCCCAGAAGAACCTTCACCGACGCAGGAGCGCCGATGCCGCATGACGACAGCCTGATTATCACCCTGGTCGGGGGCTTCGTCCTCGCCTTCGTGTTCGGCATGTTGGCCAATCGGCTGAAGTTGTCGCCTCTGGTCGGCTATCTGGTCGCAGGCATCGTTGTGGGGCCGTTCACGGGCGGCTTCGTCGCCGACACCGAGCTGGCGCCTCAGTTGGCCGAGATCGGCGTCATCCTGCTGATGTTCGGGGTCGGGCTGCATTTCTCGCTGGCGGACCTGATGAAGGTGCGCAAGGTCGCCATCCCCGGCGCCTTGGTTCAGATCGGGGCCGCCACGGTTCTGGGCTGGATGCTCGGACGCTTCCTCTTGGGCCTGAACGACATAGAATCCCTGCTGCTGGGTTTCTCGCTGTCGGTGGCCTCGACCGTGGTGCTGCTGCGGGCCCTGGAAGAGCGCAAACAGCTCAAGAGCGACGCCGGCCGGATCGCCATGGGCTGGCTGATCGTCGAGGACCTGGTCATCGTCATCGCCCTGGTCATGCTGCCGCTTCTCATCATTGCGCCGGGTGAGACGCTCAGCGGCGCCGAACTAGCCAAGTCCGTCGGCTGGACCCTGATCAAGGTCGCTGGCTTTGTCGGCGTCATGCTGGTCGTGGGCGCCAAGGTCCTGCCTTGGGTGCTGGTGCGCATCGCCCACACCAAGTCGCGCGAACTCTTCACCTTGGGCGTGCTGGCCATTGCTCTGGGGATCGCCTGGGTCGCCTATTATCTGTTCCACTCCTTCGCCCTGGGCGCCTTCCTGGCCGGGCTGGTGCTGAACAGCTCGCCGCTGGGCCACAACGCCGCCGAGCGCTCGCTGCCGCTGCGCGACGCCTTCGCCGTTCTGTTCTTCGTCTCGGTCGGCATGCTGTTCGACCCCAGCATTCTGGTGCGCGAGCCTCTGGCCGTTCTGGGCGTTCTGGGCATCGTCATCATCGGCAAGTCGCTCGCCGCCCTGGTCATCACCACGGCGTTCAAGCTGGACCGGGCCACCAGTCTGACGGTCGCCGCCAGCCTGGCCCAGATCGGGGAGTTTTCCTTCATCCTGGCCGCGACCTCGGTGTCGCTGGGGGCCATGAGCCGCGAAACCCACGACCTGATCCTGGCTTCAGCCCTGCTGTCGATCTCGCTCAACCCCTTCGTCTTCGCCCTGATCGACCGTATGGGCGGACGCGTTCAGCCTCCGACCAAGAAGCCGGAGCCGGAACCCAAGGCGGCCTTGGCTGACGTCATGTAATGAGAAAAGAGGCCCGGTGATCGCTCACCGGGCCTCTTCCGCATCCGCGTCCTGACAGGGGGCTTACAGGACGCCGATCATGCTCGCGACCAGGGGGTGGCGCACGATGTCGCGTTCGGCCAGCCGCACCACGGCAATGCCCGGCACAGTCTCCACTCGCTCAGAGATATCCGACAGGCCCGAGACGCCGGGCAGAAGGTCCGACTGCTGCGGGTCGCCGGTCACGACCATGGTCGAGTGCCAGCCCAGCCGGGTCAGCAGCATCTTCAACTGGACGTAGGTGCAGTTCTGGGCCTCATCCACGACGATGAAGGCGTTGTTCAGCGTGCGGCCGCGCATGTAGCCGATGGGGGCGATCTCGATCAGGCCCTCAGCCATCAGGGCCTTGACCCGCTTCATGCTGAGGCGGTCCGACAGGGCGTCGTAGAGGGGCCGCAGATAGGGGGCCAACTTGTCCTCCATGTCGCCCGGCAGGAAGCCGATCGACTCCCCGGCCTCCACCGCAGGGCGGCTCAGGACAATGCGGCCGACCTTGCCGGCCTCCAGCGCCTCGACCGCCTTGGCCACCGCCAGATAGGTCTTGCCGGTGCCTGCCGGGCCCAGCGCCAGCACCAGGTTGTGGGCGTCGACGGCGTCCATCAGTTCCGTCTGCCCCTCTGACTTGGGCTTCAGAGTCTTGAGATAGGCCTGGTCGCGATCATCATTGGAGGGGTAGGGCGACCAGCCGTTGCGATTATGAGACTGGGGCGGCAATCGCCGGACCTTGGCGTCATGCAGAAACTGTTCCGAATCCAGAACACCTTCGCGGACTTGATGCTTGATGACCGAACGCTTCGTCATGAACGCCTCCAGGGCATGAAAAAAGGCGAGCCCGGCAGGGTCTCGCCTTGGTCGTCGGTGGGGGAGGAGAGGGGCGGAACAATGCAGCGGCCGCCCGGATCAGCCGCAGGGTCATCGCCGCAGCAGAGGCGTCGTCCCGGAACTGGTCGCGAACACGCCATGCGCATTCTCCAGTATCTGACCGGACCGGGCTTGATCCGGCTTCGGATCCGGGGCCGAAATAGCAGCCTCGAATCGCATCAACAGAATGATGCTAACGTAGTTTATGAAGGCTTAAAGCCATCATTTTCTGAAACATAGGGCGTGTTCTGATGAGTGTTTACAGTCTGGGCGACAGCAAGCCTCAGCTTCCGCCGGAGGGCGAATACTGGATCGCGCCGAATGCAACGGTCCTAGGAAATGTGATTCTGAATCCCGGCGCCAGCATCTGGTTCAACACGGTTTTGCGAGGGGACAATGATCCCATCGTGATCGGCCGCGACAGCAATATTCAAGACGGCAGCATCCTGCATACGGATGTCGGCTCGCCTCTGACCATCGGCGAAGGCGTGACGGTGGGCCACAAGGCCATGCTGCATGGCTGCACCATCGGCGACAACAGCTTGGTCGGCATTGGCGCTGTGATCCTGAACGGCGCCCACATCGGAAAGAACTGCCTCATCGGCGCCAATGCCCTGATCACCGAGGGCAAGGTCATTCCGGACAACAGTCTCGTTATGGGCCAACCGGGCAAGGTGGTGCGGGAATTGGAAGCGGGGCAGATCGAGGCCCTGCGGATTTCGGCTCAGCACTACGTCGAGAACTGGCGGCGCTACGTTCGGGAACTACGCCCCGTCTGAGGCCCGTCGGCGGGTCGCGTCAGGATGGCACAGTCGCACGCCTGCCCGGCGGCGCGAAGGCAACGGAAACGCAAGGCTTTTGCTGTTTCGTCGTTCATTGGACCGGCCCGCGACTTGCAGGGAGCGGGCACGAAGAACAATGCAGGAGTCCAGCCCATGCGGGTGCGGATAAAGACTTTGCTGGCTGCGGCCGGGGCTTTCGTCGGCCTGATGGCGGTGGCTGACACCGCCGCCGCTCAGTGCGGCGGCACGTGCCAGCCGCCCCCGCCGCCGCCGCCGCCGGTGATTCCGTGCGGCGGCAATTGCGGCGCGCCGCCGGTGACGCCGCCGATCACGCCACGCGACGGCATCGGCGGCGGCGGCGGCACCTGGAATTTCAACGTGAACACGCACGGCGGCGGACGCGGCGGCATCATCGTCGTCGGCGGTGGCGGCGGTGCCTACTTCAACGTGGACCAGCCCTATCCGACCACGATCCAGGGCCTGTCGGTTGAAGGCAAGACCATGCAGGCGGTCCGCGTTCCCTACACGGCCTCGCGCCGGATGGAAAAGCGGGTGGTCATTCAGGCCGTCTGCATCGACGACCGCGCCGTGCCGCACCCCGCCTCGCAGGTGCGTCCCGGCAAGGACGTCGCCATGGACTACGAGGGCGAACTCTATCGCTGCATCGCGGGGACCAAGCTGCAATGGACCATCGCCGACGAGGCGGGCGGCCCTGGCGAAACCGTCAATTGCAACAAGCGCGAGGCCCTGTGGTACGGCCGCGGCGGGATGCTGGAATGCCGCCCTGAGAAACAGGAGCGCGACTGCAACGAGCGTTCGCTGCTGCGCCGCTATGGCGCGGGCGTGAAGGTTCTGACCATGGTCCGCGAAGAAACCTACACCGAGTATCGTGAGGAAATGGTCGAGAGCGCCGGCTCGGTGGCCTCGGGCGCGATGATCATGCTGGACGGCGGCGTCGGCGGTCGCGTCTTCTGAATAGGCTGTTCAGGCTGGCGTCATCCGGATTGACCTAGATTTCGTCCATCGACTCTCCGTCGATTAGGCCAAAAGACTTGGGGCCCCGATCCGCTGGATCGGGGCCCCTTTTTCGTCGCCTGCTCGAACCTTACTGGGCCGGGGCGTTGACCGAGACGACCTCGGCCTTCCACGCCGCGCCCGGTTTCAAGTACTGGCGGGCCGCCGCCTGGATATCGGCGGGCGTGAAGGATTCCAGATCCGTGATGTGGGTCTGAATCTGCTCGACCGAGGCAGGCTTGGCGGCGAGATCCTCGAGTTGGCCCAGCCAGTATTCGTTGCCGGCCTGGCTGCGACGCAGGGACTCGATCGTCGGCAGACGGGCGCGGTTCAACTCGTCCTCGGTGACGGGCGTGTCCCGAAGCGAGGCGATGATGGCGTCGACCGCGGCGTAGAAGGCCGGGATCTTGTCCGCCGCCGTCTCGGCCATGACCGAGATGGAACCGTAACCCTTGAACACGTCAGACGCCGAGGATGAGACGCGCGGCGAATAGGCCAGGGCCTGCTTCTCGCGGATTTCGTCCAGCACCCGCAGCTTGAACACCTCGGCCAGGATGCTGACCTTGCGCGCCTCGGTGCGGTCGTCGACGGCGTCTGTCGTCGGCCAGGCCATATAAGCCAGGGCCTGCTCGGCCGGACCCGTATGCGTCAGGCGCACCGGCTGGGCCGTCGGCGCCGGGAAGCGACGCTGGTCCGAACCGGGCAGGGGTTGGGCCGCCGGCGCGCGGGTCGGCAGGGCCGCGAAGGTCGAGGCTACGGCCTTGACGGCGTCCTCCACCGTGACGTCGCCGACCATGACGATGTCGATCGGGCCGGACGCCATGCCCTGGGTCACGCCTTGCTTGAGCTCGTCGAGGGTGAAGGCGGCGATGTCCGAAGCTGCGGGCACCGTTTCGCGCTTGTCGCCGCTGGCGAGCAAGCCTGCGGCCTGGATGCCGAAGGCGCCGCCGGGGGTGGCGATCTGCTGGGCCAGTATTTGCGGGAAGAACGCCTTGATCTGCTCGAACGGCGCGGGGCGCAGGCCCGGATCCGTCAGATAGGCGGCCAGCACCTGCATCTGCAGTTGCAGATCGGAGGGGCGGGTGGCGCCCGACAGCTGATAGGCGTCGCCGTCGATGGCGAAGCCGGCGCTGTAGATCTTGCCGGTCAGGACGCGGCTGAGCTCGTCCGCCGTCAGCTTGCCCAGACCTCCCTGGGTGAAGACCATCGGGGCCAGCATCTGGGAGGTGAAGCGGTCGGTCGGCAGGCCTTCTTCGCCGATGCCGGTGCGGACCGTGACCAGGATCTGCTGGTCCTTGAAGTCGGTCGGCTTGACCGTCAGGCGCACGCCGTTGGGGAAGGCGACGACCGTGGCGCCGACAGCGGCCACTTCGGTCTGGCTGCTGGGCGCGGCGATCTTGCCGAAGTCGGCATAGGGCCATTGCAGTTCCGCTTGCGCAGCGGGGGCGGTGACGGCGACGGCTCGGCTGGCTGCAAGGGCAGCAGTGACGCCGGCCTCGCCGCCTTCGATGGCTTCTGGCGTGACGACCAGAGCAAGCGGGCCATAGCCTTCGAACACCGACTTGACCGCCGTGCTGACCTGCTCGGCTTTAAGGTCTTTCACCACAGCTTCGAACTGGGCCAGGTTGGTGGCTGGCGAGGAGAAGACCGTGTCGTCGTTGGCCGCCGACAGCAGGGCGTTGGCCAGGGCCGGCGTGCTGCGCGTCGCCGCCGCCTGGACGGCGTTTTCAAGCGCGGTGCGCGTATTAGCGATCTCG
This sequence comes from Brevundimonas bullata, assembly GCF_014207965.1. Lineage (GTDB taxonomy): Bacteria > Pseudomonadota > Alphaproteobacteria > Caulobacterales > Caulobacteraceae > Brevundimonas > Brevundimonas bullata_A. The sequence continues at coordinate 5,601 of NZ_JACHLM010000003.1, read as the reverse complement.
CGGTCCAACTCGGCCTGCGTCACGCCGAACTGCACCAGGCGGCGCTGTTCCTGCTCCATGGTATCCAGTGCGCGCTTCAGGCCGCCCGGATTGAAGTTGGCTGAGACGGTGCCCAGGTCGAGCGAGTCGAACAGGCTGCCCTGACCGGCGCTGGCGTTGAGGAAGGGCGGATTGTCGGCGCGGGCGATCTCGCCCAGCCGGCGGTTCAGCACCGCCAGGCCCAGACTCTGGACGAACTTGTCTCGCCGCTCGGAGAAGGTGTCGGGGTCCAGGTCGGGATTGCGTATCCAGTTCAGCTGGATCGAGGACTGAACGCCCGGTTCGATCAGGATGCGGGTCTCGGCCGAACGTGGGGCGACGCTTCCCAGATCGGGATTCGGGCCGTCGGCGGCCTTGGGCTTCCAGTCAGAGAAGGTCGCCTTGATCTTGGCTTCCATCTGATCGACGTCAAAGTCGCCGACCGCGATCATGGTCGCACGTTCCGGCCGATAATAGGCGTTATAGAACTCCACGAAGCGCTCGCGGGGAGCCGAGCGAATGATGCTCAGGTCGCCGATCGGCAGGCGGTTGGACAGACGCTGGCCCGGCGCCAGCAGAGCGAGCTGGGCCTTTGTGGACCGCAGCCCTGGGGTGTTGCGCAGGCGCTCTTCGCCCTCGATCACGCCGCGCTCTTCGTCGATGGCCTCGGCCTTCATCAGGGCTTCGGAGACCTGCTCGCGCATGATCCGCAGCGAAGTGTCGACGGTCTCGTCGTTGGTGCGCGGCAGCTCCAGCGTATAGGCGGTCTGGTCGAAGCTGGTGAAAGCATTGGTGTCGGCGCCGAAGGCCAGACCCAGACGCTCAAGGATACGCAGCAGATCGTTCTCGGGCACGTTGGTCGTACCGTTGAAGGCCATGTGCTCCATGAAGTGGGCCAGACCCAGCTGATCCTCGTTCTCCATCAGCGAGCCGGCCGCGATCCGAAGGCGCAGCGACGCCTGCCCGGGCGGCGTGGCGTTCTTCATGATGGCGTAGCGCATGCCGTTGGGCAGGGTGCCGAAACGGACAGCGGTATCGGCTGGAATGTCGCTGGCGGCTTGGGCCCAAGGTTGGGACGGCTGGGCGTCCTGAGCAGCGGCTGCCGGCGGCGGCGCCAGGGCGACAGCGGGCAGGGCGGCCCCGCCCATAAGGGCGAGGCTCGAGGCGGCAAGCAGCAACAGATGGCGAGGCGATCGCATTCAGTCAGACTCCGGACCTCGTGCGATCAGGCGGCCCCCGGGACTGACTGCTGCCCTGCACGTCGATGGTCGCGTGCATTGGCGTAAGCACGTTCGTTCAGAGTGACAAAGAGGCTTGACTACCTCAAGTTACCGAATGTTAATTTCCGCCCGTGCCGGTGACATAGAAGGTCGCCGCGTTGCCGACGGCGTTGGCGCCGGCGATGACGTGGCGGCCAGAGCCATTGATCGTCGTCGTGGCGGTGGCGCTGACGTCGCCGCTGTTGCTCTGGACGTTGCGGACGATTGGCGCAGCGCCGTAGCCCGTGATCGCATTGCCGGCCGCCTGGGCGCCGACATAGGCGTCATAGCCCTTTTGTCCGGTGAAGGAGGCGGTCGCCTCGACGCCGCCTGTGTTCAGCTGGGTGTTGTCGATGTCGACATAGATGTCGTTGTTGGCGATGGTCACGTCGTTGGCGACAGCGGTGGCGGAAGACGTCGCCTTGCCGAAGTCATAGCTGCTGAGTTCGCTGTCGCTGCGGATTTGGGCGCTATTCGCCTGATCTGTCGTCGGGACTAGGGAGCCGCCCTGGTTGTAGAAGTTCGCCTGGTTGCCGCCGGCATGGGCGCGCGCCGCCAGGTTCCAGCCGTTGCCGGCCCAGACGCCGGTCCTGGCCTCGACCAGAGCGCCCGATGAGCGTTGTCGGACATCCAGCTCCTGACTCGCGTTGGGGCCGGTCGTGCCCTGCACCGTATTGGCGACGGCCTGGCTGACAAACTCGGCCGGCTCCCGGACGAAACGCGGCGACGCCAGATTACTCGCGCGGACGTCGCCGGTGACCGTCTGGTCGATGCGTCCGGTCAGGGCGGCGCGGCGATCGCCGGAGCCGCCACCGACCAGGGCAACGGTGTTGCCGAAGGCTCCTGCCGAAATCTGTCCGCCGCCGACGAGACGAGCGTCTGTCCCTGTCAGGTTGGTCGTGGCGGTGACGTCGCCGCTGAGCGCCTGGGTCGCATCGACCGTCATCTGGCCATAGTAGATCGCGCCCGTCAGTGAGTTGCCGCGGGCCTCGGTGGCGCTGGTCACCGGTCCATTGGTGTCGCCATCCAGGGTGAGCGTGGTCGACGCCGAAACGTCGCCGCGCATGTCCTGAGATGAGTCAATGTCAGTGCTGCGCCCGTTGGAAGCGCCGACCAACTGGTTGCCGCGCGCGTCGGTGGTCACAGTCACCTGGCCGCTGACGTCGACGACGTTCAACGTTTGCCCGCCGAAGACGTCGCCGAGCTGGAGCTGTTCGTTCAGGACCTGGCTGCGGTCCTGGGCCGCGACCTCAGTAGCGGCCGCGGCGCACATCGCCGTCGCGGCGATCGTGCCAGCGAGACGGATCCGCGCGAGTCTGACCATTGTTCGTGTCCGTATTTGCATAGGCGGGATAGTAGCCGCCGGTAGGGCCGACCGGAGAGTCGCCCAGGGGATCATTGGCGGGGCTGAGGCAGACCTCGGGGCCCGGCGCGCCATAGAGATTGGCCATGAACTCGACCGTGGCGCGCTCCACCAGAGCGCGGACGGCCAGTTGCACCGGCTCGAGCCCGCTGGTGCCGGCCGAGATGTCGAAGACGTTGCCGTTCAGGAAGTCGAACACGCCCGCCGAGATCTCGCGTCCGACGATCTGCTTCTGATATGAGACGACGTCGACGACTTCGAGCGTGGTGGTCTGGACCAGGCGCAGGTCGATCGCCACGTTCATGACGAAGACCTTGCCGGTCAGCATACCCGAGCCGCCGTTTTGCTGGACCTCGCCGCCGGCGATGTCGATGCCGCCCGAGCGGATGTTGTAGTTCACCTCGGTGATGCCGCCGACAACATAGAAGTCCGAGCCGGGCACCTGGCCGGCCAGAATGCGGCGGTAGGCGGCGTCCTGGGGCCCGCCGTTCTCCTGGTCGTCGCCGATCAGCTTGTTGTTGGCGTAGCGCAACTCCAGCTCGGACACCGAGGTGTCGTAGCGTTCGACGATCCGCGCGCCGGCCTTGGCCAGGGCGGTGTTAGCCATCAGGGAGGCGCCTTGGGTGATCTGGCGTCCGCCATCGGAGGAGATGGAGCCCGTATAGTCGCTGATCCGACCGACGGCCATGCGCGGCGACGGCAGGTTATAGCGGCGTGCATAGTCGGCCAGGCAGTAGAGCGCGGTCGAGTAGGGCGTGGGGTTGGACGTCACCGGCGCATTGCCGATCGGCGAGGCGTACTGGCCCGAGGGACCGGCGCTCGTGCTGGCGCACCCGGCCAGGACGCTGGCGACGGCGGCCGCGACGGCGGCGCCTCGCAGCGGACGAGGGAAGCGAAATGCTGTCATTAGAAGTTCAGGGTCCCGTTCAGGGCGGTTCCGGCGGTGATGTTGCCGGTGTTGTTCTGGGTGGAGTTGACGATCACCGTGTTCCGGTTGCCTTGAACCACGACGTTCAGGCTGTTGCCGGTGGCGATCGCGCCGCCGATGGCTGTCCCGTTGTTGGACGATCCGGCGCCGACGTAGCCGTTTGAAGCACCGCCGGTGGAATTGGAGTAGGCGCTGGCCCCGGTCTGCATGATGCCGTTGACGATCAGACGATTGCCGTTGGCGTCGCGGGTCGATCCGCTGGAGTTCTGGGCGGTGGTGTAGCGCGAGGAGCCATAGCCCGCCTGGAACTGGGCGGCGCCCGCCGAGCCGGTCGACTGCGCCGAGGCGGCGTCGGCCGCCAGAACAGGCAGGGCCAGGGCGGCGGCGGTCAGGATCAGTTTTTGAAACGGCATAGGGGACTCCGCAGGGCGATGAAGGTCGCCAAGCAACCCGCGTGCCAGTTAGGAACGCGGGTCTTAATATCGGCTTGAGATTGCACCGGTCTTTGCCCATCAAGGGGTTATGCAAAGTCCTGTCGACGATCCAGCTGCCCCTCAGCGCGAGCGTATATTCAACGCCCCCTTCTTGCCGGTGCTGATCGCAGCCTCCATGCCCGTGCTCTACTGGTTGCAGGAGAGGCTGCCGGATCAGGGCATGTCGATGGCGTTTCGGGCAAATGACCTGTGGGAGGGGCGCTGGACGGGCCTGCTCACCTCCATGCTGCTACATGGCGGTTGGGCGCATGTGATCATGAACGCCGTCGGCGCGCTCGCATTCGGCACGCCGGTGGCGCGTCTTCTCTCTCGCGGCATGGGGCCGCTGGCCTTCATCGCCCTCTATATCGTGAGCGGCGTCGTCGCCGCGTTCGGCTATGGCCTGTGCCATCCCGGGAGCACCAGCAATCTGGTCGGCGCGTCCGGAGCGGTGTTCGGCCTGATCGGCGCCGCGACCCGTCTCATGTGGGGACATGGCCGTGTACTACCGCTGTTCCATCCCGCCGTTCTGAAGCAGGCGGCGGTCTGGATGCTGGTCAATCTGGCGGTTGGCCTGATCGGCCTGGCCCCAGGCGGGGGCGGGGCCAGCATTGCCTGGGAGGCTCACGCCTTCGGTTTCCTGGTGGGTATGTTGGCGGTCGGTCCGCTGGGGCGCTGGTTCGGCCCGAGAGCGGATTTGCGTCACGGGGGCGTCTGAGCGATCCTGTCCGAGTAGCGGCCGGTCCGCGGTCGTCTCTCTATATAGAAGGGAAGGAGCCGCCATGCTGGTCGCCGAGATACTCAAGGGCAAGGGACAGGCGGTCTTCACCCTGTCGCCTGATGCGTCATTGATTGAGGCCTGTGCCGAACTGGACCGCAAGCGGGTCGGGGCCCTGATTGTCTGCCGGGGAGACGATGTTGTCGGGGTTCTCTCGGAGCGGGACATTGTTCAGGCCATCGCTCGTGATGGCGTGGCCGCGCTCTCCCTTGCAGTGGCCCACTATATGACTGCCGAAGTGATTTATGCCGAGCCCACTGAAACGGTCGCTGTCCTGATGGGCCGAATGACGGATCGCCGCGTCCGGCACCTGCCTGTGCTGCTAGACAAGCGGTTGGCAGGCGTCGTCTCCATCGGCGATGTGGTCAAATGCCAGATCGCCGAAGCTACTCGGGAAGCCGAAAGCCTGCGCACCTATATAGCGGCAGGGTAGGGCTGGAAAATCAGCCTGAGCCAGATAAAGACTCCGGTTCTCTGAGATAGTTCGTGAAACTGTCATTCAGGGCTTGTGGACTCGAGGGGAGGTCCGTATATCCGCCGCTCGCTCGGAAACGGGCGGGCCGCAGGGTTCGGAAACGGACTGGGCGGGGCGGATTTGAAAGCTTCGGTTTTCGGGTTTGCAGAAAGGCTGAAAAGCCTGGTTGACTTGGAGATCGGCTTTCCTTAGAGAGCTGCCTCCGCTGGGGCCTTCGGGCTTCGGAAGTGTTGAAAAAGTTCTTTAAAAAGAACTGCTTGACACGGAAAACTTGAGGCGGTACACACCGCCTCCGCCGCGAACGGGC